>JBKPEJ010000047.1:0-61481 GCA_046728335.1 Pseudomonadota bacterium
GTTTTGGGGTGGGCGGCTGGGGCAAACCCCCCCCCAACACTACACTAGCGTACCGCGCCCTTGCGCTGGTAGGCGATGCGCCCGCCGACGATGGTGGCCATCACCTGTCCGCCCAGCTCGTAGCCGATGAATGGCGTGTGCTTGCCCTGGCTGGCCAGCGCCGCGGCGTTCACCTTCCAGCGCGCGGCCGGATCGAACAGCACGATGTCGGCGACGGCGCCCGGCGCCAGCTGGCCGGCCGCAAGGCCTGCCACGCGCGCCGCGTCCGAGGTCACTTTCGCCAGCGCGCGCGACAGCGGACTGGCCGCGCCTCGCGCGCCGTGCTGGCCCGCCGCGTAGTCGTCGGCCCATTTCAGCGCCAGCGACAGCAGCAGCTCGAGCCCGGTGGCGCCGGGCGAGGCTTCGCCGAACGGCAGCAGCTTTTCGTCGTCGTCGACCGGCGTGTGGTCCGAGCAGATCGCATCGACGACGCCGTCGTACAGGCCGGCGCGGATCGCTTCGCGGTCGCGCTGGCTGCGGAACGGCGGTGTAACGCGCGCGTTGGGGTCGAAAAAGCCGATGTCGGCGTCGGTCATGTGGATGTGATGCGCGCCGACGTCGCAGGTGACCGGCAGGCCCTCCTTCTTGGCCGCGCGCACCAGCTCAAGCCCTGCCGCCGACGACATGCGGCACAGGTGGACCCGCGCGCCGGTGGCGCGCACCAGTTCGAAAATCGTGTGCAGCGCAATGGTTTCGGACATCACCGGCACGCCGGACAGGCCGAGCCGCGAGGCCAGCGCGCCGGCGTGGGCGATGCCGCCGCGCCCGATGTGGGCGTCCTGCGGCCGCAGCCAGACGGTGAAGCCGAAGGTTTTCGCGTACTGCATCGCGCGCATCAGCACGGTGGTGTCCTCGACCGCTTCCTCGGCCTGCGAAAAGCCGATGCAGCCCGCTTCGGTCAGTTCCGCCATCTCGGTCAGCGCCTTGCCCTTCAGGCCCATGGTCAGCGCGCCGAGCGGATGCACGTTGGCCTGGTTCAGGCCGCGCGCGCGGTGCTTGAGCATTTCGACCAGGCCCGGCTCGTCCAGCACCGGATCGGTGTCGGGCGGGCACACCAGGCTGGTCACCCCGCCCTGCATCGCCGCCTGCATTTCCGATTCCAGCGTGGCCTTGTATTCGTAACCCGGCTCGCGCAGGCGCGCCGACAGGTCGACCAGCCCGGGTGCGACCACCAGGCCCGATGCGTCGAGGGTGCTGTCGGCCACGAAGCCGGCCGGCGCCGTGCCGACCGCCGCCACCTTGCCGCCGTCGACGAACAGGTCCTGCAGCGCGTCGATATTATTTGCCGGATCGACCAGCCGGCCATTCTTGATATGTAGTTTCATCCGTGGGTTCCCGCCAAAATGCTCATCACCGCCATCCGTACCGCGATCCCGAAGGTCACCTGCGGCAGGATCACCGCCTGCGCGCCGTCGGCTACCGCCGAATCGATTTCGACGCCGCGGTTCATCGGGCCCGGGTGCATCACGATCGCGTCCGGCTTGGCCAGCGCGAGGCGCTCCGGGGTCAGGCCGTAGCTCTTGAAGTATTCCTGCGCCGACGGCAGCAAGGCGCCGCTCATCCGCTCGCTCTGCAGGCGCAGCATGATGATCACGTCGACGCCCTTGAGGCCCTCGTCCATGTTGGTAAACACCCGCACGCCCATCTGTTCGAGACCGCCCGGTAGCAGCGTGTGCGGCCCGATCGCCCGCACTTCCGGCACGCCCAGCGTGGTCAGGGCGTGGATATCCGAACGCGCGACCCGGCTGTGCAGGATGTCGCCGACGATCGCCACCGTCAGATTGGTGAAGTCCTTCTTGTAGTGGCGGATGGTGTACATGTCGAGCAGGCCCTGGGTCGGGTGCGCGTGGCGGCCGTCGCCGGCGTTGACCACGTGGACATGGCTCTGCTTCGTGTCGATCAGGTGCTTGGCGATCAGGTAGGGCGCGCCGGACTGCGCATGGCGCACCACGAACATGTCGGCGTGCATGGCCGCCAGGTTGTCGATGGTGTCGAGCAGCGACTCGCCCTTGCTGGCGGAAGAAGCCTGGATGTTCAGGTTGATCACGTCGGCCGACAAGCGCTTCGAGGCGATTTCGAACGTGGTGCGGGTACGCGTCGAGTTTTCGAAGAACAGGTTGAACACGCTCTTCCCGCGCATCAGCGGGACCTTCTTCACTTCGCGGTCGGAGATGCCGACGAACGAGGATGCGGTGTCGAGGATGTGGTTGACGATCGATTTCGGCAGGCCTTCGATGGTCAACAGGTGCTGCAGTTCGCCGTTCTTGTTCAGTTGCGGATTAAGCATTGTCGTCTTCTATGGTAAGCGAGAGTTTGCCGTCGGCGCCGCGCTGCAGCGCGAGTGCCTGTGTTGGTTCGAGCGGGACGTGGGCGGCGACGAAATCGGCCGCCACCGGCAGTTCGCGGCCGCCACGGTCGGCCAGCGCGGCGAGCATGATGCGCGCCGGCCGGCCGAAGTCGAACAGCACGTTGATCGCGGCGCGCGTGGTGCGCCCGGTATAGAGCACGTCGTCGACCAGCAGGATGGTGGCGCGGTCGACGTCGAAGCCGATCTGGGTCGGCTTGACGTCCGGGTGCAGGCCCTTCTTCGCGTAGTCGTCGCGGTAGAACGAGACGTCGATGAAGCCGAGCCGGCCGGCGAGGCCGAGGTCGGCCGCCAGCCGCTCGGCCAGCCAGGCGCCGCCCGAGTGGATGCCGACGATGGCTAGGTCGGCCGCGTCATGCAGGCCGCTGCGCACCTGCTGCAGCAGGTCCTGGTACAGGGCCTCGGCGTCGAACTGTTTAGTTGGTGTTGGCATGGTCGTCAAAGTATTGTTGCAAAATGATTGCGGCCGCTTTCGCGTCGATGATCTCGCCGCGCTTGGCCGGGATCACGGCCGACGAGTAGCGCTCGTCCACCAGCTCGACCGGCAGGTTGAAGCGGCCATGCAGCTGGTTGGCGAAGCGCCGGCAGCGCAAGGTCATCTCGTGCTCGGCGCCGTCCGGGTGCAGCGGCTCGCCGACCACCAGCCGGGCCGGGCGCCATTCGGCGATCAGCGCGCCGACCTGGGCGAAGCGGGCGGCGTTGTCGATCGCCTTGACCACCGCCAGCGGCTGCGCCTGTCCGGTCAGGGTGTTTCCCATTGCAATGCCAATACGCTTGATGCCGAAGTCGAAACCGAAAACAATCTCCACCATCAGGCGTGGCCGGCCTCGAGCGCGAGCATCATCGGATCGATGCCCAGCAGTTTGATGGCCGCGTTGTAGCGTTCCTCGATCGGCAGGTCGAACAGCACGCGGGCATCGGCGCCCACCGTGAGCCAGCCGTTGCGGCCGATCTCGTCTTCCAGCTGACCCGGGCTCCAGCCCGAGTAGCCGATCGATACCAGCATGCGCTGCGGCCCGTCGCCGGCGGCGACCGCCTCGAGCACGTCGATCGAGGTGGTGAACGCGACTTCGTCGGTGACCGTCAGCGACGACGAATAGCGCGCGCCGGGCGTGTGCAGCACGAAGCCGCGGTCATCTTGCACCGGGCCGCCGAACATGATCGGCTCGTTGACGACGGTGGTGCGCAAGCCTTCGGACAGCTTCAGGTCGATCCGCTCGAACAGGATTTCCATCGTCATGTCGGTCGGCTTGTTGATGACGACGCCAAGCACGCCGTTGTCGTTGTGCTCGCAGACGTAGACCACCGTGCCGCCGAACACGGGATCCTGCATGGAAGGCATGGCAATCAGGAAGTGATTGGCCAGGTTGAACGAGGAGGATGTAGGCGCGATGCTGCTGCCTGGTTCACCGTTGTGGTCGTCCTGGGGCAAACCTGGCATGGCTAGAGTTTTGTCGACTTTGCTTTTCTTCATACCCGTCACTCTCTCCCGGCTCGCTCGCTTGTGTTTACTGCTAGTATCCGGAACAAATCGGACTTTTCGATAGTTTACACTGATTTGAGGTCGCCACCATTGGAAGCGCCGTTCCGCGCGCAGCCAACCCGATGGTAGACAGTAAAATTCCCGTCTCTTTTGACCTTGCACACGAGAATCACAGTGAAAAAATCCCTGGTCTGGTTCCGGCGCGACCTGCGCACGTTCGACCACGCCGCGCTGCATCATGCGCTAACGTCGTCGAACGTGGTGTATTGCGCGTTTATTTTCGATGAGGAGATCCTGGCGCCGCTGCCCCGCGCCGACCGCCGCGTCGAGTTCATCCACGCCAGCCTGGTCGAACTGGACGCCGAACTGCGCCGGCTCGGCGGCCACCTGATCGTACGCCACGCCACCGCCGCGGAGGAGGTTCCGCGCCTCGCTGCCGAGCTCGAAGTGGACGCGGTGTTCGTCAACGGCGACTACGAACCGCAGGCGATCGCGCGCGACAATGCCGTCGCCGCGCACCTGCAGCAGGCCGGCCGCCGGTTCTGCAGCTTCAAGGACCAGGTCATCTTCGAGAAAAGCGAGGTGCTGACCCTGGCCGGACAGACCTTCTCGGTGTTCACGCCGTACAAGAACGCCTGGCTCAAGCGGATGGCGGCCGAACCGCATTGCCTCGCGCCATGGCAGGTCGAGCCGCATGCGGCAAGGCTGGCGCCTGCGCCGGCCGGCCACGCCTTGCCCAGCCTCGAAGACATCGGCTTTACGCCCGCCAGGCTGCGGGCGCTGGGGATTCCGACCGGGATGTCGGGCGCCTCCGCGCTGTTCGAGAACTTCATTGCGCGCATCGGCGCCTACGACGAAGCGCGCAATTTCCCGTCCGTGAAAGGCGCCTCGTATTTGTCGATGCACCTGCGCTTCGGCACGGTGTCGGTGCGCCACCTGGTGCACACCGTGAACCAGCTGGCCGCCAGCGGCGCGGGCGGGGCCGGCGCGCCGGTATGGCTGTCGGAGCTGATCTGGCGCGAGTTCTACGCGATGATCCTGTTCCACCATCCGCGCGTGGTGGAACAGGCCTTCAAGCCGGCCTACGATGCGATCGCGTGGGAATCAGGGCCCGCCGCCGACGAAGCCTTCGCCGCATGGTGCGCGGGCCGCACCGGCTACCCCCTGGTGGACGCCGCGATGGCGCAGCTGAACCAGACCGGCTACATGCATAACCGCCTGCGCATGGTAGCCGCCTGCTTCCTGGTCAAGGATCTCGGCATCGACTGGCGCCGGGGCGAACGCTATTTCGCGCTGCACCTGAACGACTTCGACCTCGCTTCCAACAACGGCGGCTGGCAATGGGCGGCGTCGACCGGCTGCGACGCGCAGCCTTACTTCCGGATCTTCAACCCGATCACGCAATCGGAAAAATTCGATGCGCAGGGACGCTTCATCCGGCGCTACCTGCCGCAGCTGGCTGCATTGGACGACAAGGAGATTCACGCACCGTGGCTGATGCCACCCGTGCTGCTGGAGCAAAAAGGAATTCGGCTCGGGAAGAACTACCCGGAGCCGATTGTCGATCATGCGCAAGCGCGCGCCCGCACGCTGGAACGCTACGCGATAGTGAAATCGCCGGGCGCCTGACCGCATGAGCGCAGCCAGGCGCCGTACTCAGGCCGGCATCTCTCGGTTGAGCAAGCCGGCGATTGCCGCCAGCAGCATGTCTTCCTGGAAGGGCTTGCCGAAGTAGGCATTCACACCCAGGTCGAGCGCGTAGTTGCGGTGCTTGTCGGCGGTGCGCGAAGTGATCATGATGATCGGCACCGCCTCCGTGCTGTCGTTGCCGCGGATGTTGCGGGTCAGGTCGAAGCCGTCCATGCGCGGCATTTCGATATCGACCAGCATCAGGTCGGGGATGGTTTCCTGCAGGTGTTCCAGCGCGTCGACGCCGTCCTTGGCGAGGATCACCTGGTAGCCTTCGCGCTCGAGCAGGCGCTGCGTCACGCGGCGCACCGTCAGCGAATCGTCGACCACCATGATGACCGCGTCGCGTACGACCGGCTGTATTGCGTCGGCAACCGCTTTCGCCGCCGAAGAGTGCGACTCCGGGTGGTGCGCCGCGTGCAGCGACAGCTCCACCGGATTGAGGATCAGGACAATTTCGCCGGAACCGAGCACGGTCGCGCCGGAGATGCCGATCATGCGCGACAGCTGCGGCCCGATATTCTTGATGACGACCTCGCGGTTGCCTTGCACCTCGTCGACCTGGATGGCCAGCCGGTCGACGCCGCTCTTGAGGATCATCACCGGCGAGGAGCGCTGCACCATCGAGCGCGCATCGCGGTCTCCCAGCAAGGCAGGCAGATAATGCAGCGCCACCTTCTGGCCCTGGAACAGCACCGAGCCCACTGCTTGCGCCTCGGCCAGCGCGGCTTCCTTCATCTGCAGCACCTGCTCGACCAGGATCGACGGCAAAGCGTAGGTCTTGCCGGCGCTCGAGGTCAGCACCACCTGGGTGACCGCCAGCGTCAGCGGCAGGTGGATCGTGAAGCGCGCGCCCTTGCCGGGCTCGGAGGCGATTGCCACCCTGCCGCCCAGGGCCTGCGCTTCGGAGCGCACGATGTCCATGCCGACGCCGCGGCCGGCCAGCTCGGTCAGCGCATCGGCGGTCGAGAAGCCCGGTTCGAAAATCAGGTTGGACGCGTCGTGATCGGAAATCTCGGCGCCCGCGGCGAGCAGGCCGACAGTGCGCGCCTTGGCGCGAATCTTGGCCAGGTCGAGGCCGGTGCCATCGTCGGTGAACTGGATGACCACTTCGTTACCCTGCTGGCTGACCTGCACCAGCAGTTCGCCGGTTTCGGGCTTGCCCGAGGCGCCGCGCCGCTCGCGCGACTCGATGCCGTGCACGATCGCGTTGCGCAGCAGGTGTTCGAACGGCGCCGCCATCTGCTCCAGAACGCTGCGGTCGATCTCGACCGAACTGCCGCGGATGTCGAGGTTGACGCGCTTGTCGAGCTCTTTCGCGCTTTGGCGGGCGACCTTGAACAGGCGCTCGGACAGGCTGGAAAACGGCACCATCCGCACCCGCATCAGGTCGCGCTGCAAGTCGCGCGTCAGGCGCGACTGCTGCACCAGGTCGGCGCTGGCCGAGTCCACCGTGCGGCTCAGGCTTTCATGGAAGGAGGCGACGTCGTTGACGCTCTCGGCCATCATCCGGGTCAGTTCCTGCAGCCGCGTGAAGCGGTCGAACTCGAGCGGGTCGAATTCGCGCTCGCTGGAAATCGACATGCGCGAAGCGATTTGCGACTCGGCCTGCATCTCGACTTCGCGCAGCTGGCGCGACAGGCGCGCCAGGTTGTCCGAGAAGTCGAACAGCGAGGACTTCAGCGTGCCGACCTGGTTTTCCAGCTTGGAGCGGGTGATCGAAACTTCACCGGCCTGGTTGACCAGGCGGTCGAGGATGTCGGCGCGCACACGCACCAGCGCCGTGCGCGCCACAGCGGCAGGCGCCGCCTCGGACGCTGGCGCCGGCATGCCCGCAACTGCAGCAGGCGCCCCCGCGGCGGCTCCGGCAGCGGGGGCACTCGGCGCCGGCTGCTGCAGCTGTTCGAACAGCAGCAGGGCGTGGTCGTAGTTGGCCAGCAGCTCGTCGAATGCGGCCGGGGTCGACGTCCCGGCGTGCACCATGTTCTCGATCTGGGTTTCGATTTCGTGGGTGTGCTGGCCAAGACGCATCGCGCCGGCCATGCGTGCGCTGCCCTTGACCGTGTGCAGCGTGCGCAGCAAATTCTGGGCCGGAGCGCTGTCGGCCGGATTCTGCTGCCACTTGCGCAGGCCGGTGCCGATGGCGGGCAGAAGATCGGCCGCCTCTTCCAGGAATACCGGCAGCAGGTCGGGATCGAGGTCGTCACTGAACACGGTCTCCAGCGGCGCGGCGACGTGGTCGAGCGTGCGCTCGAATTCCAGCGCGCCTGCCGGGGCCTGGTCCGGTTCGACGTCGAATGTTGGTGCGGGCGCCGGCACCGGCTCGTAAATCAGTTCCGGCACCAGCTCCGGCTCCAAACCAAGGCCGTCGTCCGGCAATGCAGTCGTTTCCTCCGGTGCGGGCGCGGCCTGCAGCAGCATCGGCTCGTCGAAGCCGTCGTCGAAACCTGGATCGAACATGGAGTCCACCGCTTCGATCGCCGGATCGGCGTGTTTCGCTTCGTCGAAGGCAATCGCCTCGTTCGCGGCGTCGACCGGCCCGCTTGCGGGCTCGCCGCGAACGCAAAGCTGCTCGCGCAGATCGACCAGCCGCGCCACCAATTCGGGTTCGGCAGGCGCCAGGTCGCCCAAGGCAAACCGTTGCAGCATCTGGCGCGCGCTTTCGAGCGACGCATCGAGCAGCTCGCGCTGCGATTCCGACAGCACCGGCGCAGGCGCAACCAGTTCCAGCAGCGCCATCTCCAGCGCGTACGCAACTTCGCGCAGGGCCTTGAAGCCCACCGTGGCCGACGTACCGGCCAGCGTGTGCGCCGCCTTCAGTGCGGCCGGCGTGACCGCGCGCAGCGGCTCGTGGCGCCACTCGCCGAAGTCCTGCGTCAGCACGCGCATCAGTTCATCGGTCTCGGCGAGATAGATGTTATACAGCGGCAGTGGGATATCGAGGTCACCGAAGCGCCTGACGTTGTCTTCGACCGGCGCGCTGCGCGTGGCGGTGGGGAAGTCGAATACCTGGGCGCCGGCTGCTTGCGGTTCCGGTTCGAGTTCGGGAATGAGTTCTGGCTCGAGCTCCAGTTCGGATTCGAGTTCGAATTCGGCTGGCGCCTCCGGCTCGGAAATTTCGAAGGCTTCGTCCGGCAAGGTCATGTCGATGACCTCCGGCTCGCCTTCCTGTTCGGGCGCGTGCTGCGCCTGCTGTTCCTGCACCGGTTCGGCTTCGGCGGCGGCCGGCATCGCAAACGCGTCGCCCGCCTGCACCGCGGCTGCGGCCGCGACCAGCGCGTCGCTGCGGCGGTTCGACGCGCCGCTTGCGGCCAGCTCGTCGACCCAGGCCGCCATGTCGATGGCGGCGCGGTTCAGCAGCGCCAGCAAATCCGGACTCGCGGCGCGTGCTTCCGCCAGCCAGGCGTTCATCACGCGCTCGACCGCGGCGCCGCCTTCGGCGAATTCGTTCAGGCCGACCATCCGGCCGCTGCCCTTGAGGGTGTGGAAGGAGCGCCGCAGCATCGTCAGCGTTTCCTGGTTCGACGGTTCGGCGTGCGCGGCAGGCAGCGTGGAGGTCACGAAGGCCAGCACTTCCTGCGCTTCCATGATGAAGATCTCGAGCAGTTCCGCTTCGATCGCGTCTTCGCCTTCGGCCATCGGCGGCGCAGGCGGTGCGGACGGGGCGGCGGCCACCGGCGCTGCGACCGGCGCAGGCACTTCCGGCTCGGCCGGCGCCGGGGCAGGTTCGACGTCGAAAGGCGTGTCGCCGGCGACCGCCTTTTCGAACGGCACCTCGCGGAACATGCCCTCGGACTGGTCGAAGGTAAAGCGGTTCTTGGCGGCGTCGAAGTTCTGCGCCAGCATGTCGATGAAGAAGCCCAGCGCGCCGACGTTCTGCGCGATGTTCTGCAGCGATGCGGCATCCGTTTCAGGCGCGCCTTCGGTAGCGGCCAGCGCACGCACCGCGTCCTTCACGTGCAGCGCCGCGCGCATCGCCTGTTCCTGGTCGAGGATCGCCAGCGCGCCTTGCAGCTGGTGCAGCACCGGATCGATCTGGACCAGCGTCGGGCGCTTGGCGGCGTCCGCGTAATAATCGTCGAGTACCTTTTCGACCTGGCGCAGGCCTGCCTTCATCTCGCCCGCCAGCACGGCCACGGTCTGGCCCTGCTGGATCTGGCGCGACAGGTCGCCCTGCCATTGCGGTGCATCGGGCGGCGTTTCGCCGGCGGCCAGCGCCAGCAGGCGCGCGCCGACGACTTCCGCATGCTCCTCGAAATCCGCGGGCAGCTGGCGTACCTGGTCGAGGCCATGCTCGACGAACAGCATCGCCGTCGCCATCTCCATGCTGAACTGGTCGCTGCGGCCGGAAGCGATCGAATCGCTGGCGGCGCGTCCCAGTTCGCGCAGCAGTTGCGCCAGCGCGGGCGCGCCCAGCTGGTCGCTGGCGCCGGCAAGGGTGGCCAGCGCCTGGTTGAAATTGGCTTCGAGGTTGACGTCGATTTCGGACGACATCCGGTCCCAGCCCGTCTTGGTCTGGGCCAGCGCGTCTTTCGCCGTCTTCAGGGCCTGGGCGTCGATCCGGCCGTAGCGGCGGCTGTCGTAATCGGCCGGCACCATGCCGGCCAGTCCGTAGGCGCTGCGCAGCAGCTGCGCGGCGACGCTCGGCTCGGGGGCGGCGGCGATGAAGAACAGCGCATCGCGCAGCATCGCTTCGGGCAGCCCGCCCTGCCCTTGCGACAGGCGGCGAATCTGGGTGTTGATCAAGCCGAACAACTGCTTGACATACAAGTCGCTGGCCAGCTGTCCGCTCGCCACCAGTTCGGCAAAACAGCGCATCGCCAGCCAGAAGGTGCGGGCCGGCGCTTCCTGCTGCGCCTGTTCGACCAGGGCGATCGCTTGCTGCAGCGCCAGCGCATGGCTGCGCTGCGCTTCGGGTTCGGCGCTTTTCAGGAACGGCAGCAGCGATTTTTCGAAACGCGCGCGGTAAGCCGGGTAATCCGGGACGGCCGGCGCGGCTTGCGCCGGCAGGGCGACGCGCACCGACAGGTCGGCGAACAGCAGGTCGGACGGGTGGATGCGCTCGGCGCCCAGCGTTTCCTGCAGCGCGCGGTAATACGGGAACAGCCGGGCCGGCTGCGGCGCCGCGCCGGCCAGCAGTTCGTCCAAGTATTCGATCACGGCCTGGTAGCCCTCGGCCACGGCGGCGCTGGCGGGACCCGTGAATTCGAGACTGCCTTCGCGCATCCGCTCGAGCACCTGCTCGGCGGCCTGGGTCATCAGGCCGACGCCTTCGACGTCGACCATCTGCAAGGCGCCGTGGGCCTGGTGCAAATGGGTTTTCGCATGCTGCAGGGAAGTGGCGCGGGCGTCAGCGTCGCGCCCCGCCGCTTCATCCAGCGCGGTCCTGGAGCGGCCCAGCGCCTCGCGGATTTCACCGATCACCCAAGACAGCGGCCCGGTATCGAATTGCGGAGCGTGCGAAAAATCAGTCATGTCAGGCGGTCTTTCAGGCGACTACGCGGAAGCGCGACACCGAGTTTTTCAGTTCCTGCGCCAGCATCGTCAGCTGGCGAATCGAATTAGCGGTCTGCATGGTGCCTTCCTGGGTATGCTCGGTCACCGACAGGATGTGCTGGATGTTGTGCGCAACGCCGTTCGCCGACGTCGCCTGCAATTCGGTGGCGAACGAAATCCCCTGGATCAGCTCGGCGAGGCGGTTCGACACGCCCGAGATGTCGGTCAGTGCGGCGCCGGCGGCATCCGACAATCGGGCACCTTCGACCACACCCTGGGTCGATTTTTCCATTGCGGCCACGGCGTCGTGGGTGTCGGTCTGAATGGTGCGGACCAGCGCGCCGATCTGCTTGGCCGCTTCGGCCGAACGTTCCGCCAGCCGCTGCACCTCTTCCGCAACCACCGAGAAGCCGCGTCCCGCTTCGCCGGCCGACGCGGCCTGGATCGCCGCATTCAGCGCCAGCACGTTGGTCTGTTCGGTAATGTCGGAAATGAGCTCGGTGATCTCGCCAATCTCCTGCGACGATTCGCCCAGGCGCTTGATTCGCTTCGAGGTTTCCTGGATCTGCTCGCGGATCTCGTGCATGCCCTTGATCGCGTTTTCCACCGCGGTCGAACCCTGGTGCGCCGCCGCCACCGACTGGCGCGCCACTTCGGCCGACTCGTTGGCTGACTTCGATACGTCGGTAATCTCGCTTGCCATCTTCAGAACCGTGGCCGACGCGTCCTCGATCTCGCGCGACTGCTGCTGGGTCGCGGTGAGCAGGTCGGTCGAAATATTCTGCGCGTTGGTCGACGCCGAGGTCACCTGCTCGGCCGTCGTAGTGACGCGTTCCACCAGCCCGCGCAGCTCTTCCACCGTGTAGTTAACCGAGTCGGCGATCGCGCCGGTGATGTCTTCCGACACCGTTGCGTGCACGGTCAAGTCGCCGTCCGCCACTTCCTGCAATTCGTTCATCAGGCGCAAAATAGCGGCCTGGTTCTGGTCGTTGGTCGCTTTCGCTTCCTCTTCCTTGGCCTGCGACAGCAGGCGCAGCGCCTCCGCCTCGGCGCGCCGGCTGTCGGCGCCGCGGGTGCGGTTGCGAGAATCCTGCAGCATCACGCGGCTGATACTGGCCGCCACGGCGAGCGTGAAGACCGAGGCCACCACCATCAGCCAGAACCACGAGTCGGTCGAATCCTGGTTGCTGCGGTAGCTTGCCTGGATGCCGGACAAGAGCTTCTTCATTTCCTCGTTCTCGAAGAAGATCGACTGCTCGGCGCCCTTCGCCGCGGTAAAGCGCGGCAGGTTGTCGAGGATCGAAGCGACGTGTTTCTGGTAGACGTCGAAGCGCGACTTGATGGCGACCAGCTTCTCGCGCATTTCCGGATCGCGGACTGCGGCCAGGCCCATTGCTTCGCTGCCGTTCAGGAAGCCGTCGATGGTGGAGCGCACGGTGCCGGTATCGCGGCCCAGCTGGAACGCGGTGTCGGCGCGGATGCCGCCGGAGGTGAGGAATTCGCTGGCGCTGCGCGACAGGCGCTGGGTCAGCATCATCATGCGGCCGATCGCGGCCAGTTCGCGCGGAGTGCCGCCGCGCTGCACTTTAGCCGTCAGCAGTTCGTCGGTCATGCTGAGCAGCTGCGGCGACAAGGCGTCGAGCTGCTTGAGGGTGTCCTTGAAGCCGGTCAGTTCGGTCTTCATCTTCAGGATGGTGCCCGCGGCGTTGTCCGAGCTGACCCACTTGGCGCGCGACACCGCGAGCGCCTTGGCCATGCCGGCCGACGGGCTCGGGATGCTATGGCCGGCGAAGTCGCCGCCGCGCGCCAGCAGGTTCAGGTCGCCCGTCAGTGCGATCCGGCTTTCGTCGAGCT
The DNA here is from genome assembly GCA_046728335.1 of Pseudomonadota bacterium. Classification (GTDB taxonomy): domain Bacteria; phylum Pseudomonadota; class Gammaproteobacteria; order Burkholderiales; family Burkholderiaceae_D; genus JAFCUW01. Next base: position 12,927 of record JBKPEJ010000047.1, read on the forward strand.
GGGTGAACGCTTCCGGGCTGCCCTGGATCGCGTTCGGCGCCGCCTTGCCGACCCGCTGCGAGTGCATCAGCGCGTCACTTGCAATCTGGGTCTGGGCCGAGGCGATCACGTTCGAGGCCGAGTTCTGCCACAGCGCCACAATGGTCAGCAAGATGCCGATGACGAAGGTGATCAGCAGGATACGCAGCTGGCGCGCCAGCGACAGGTGGCCGATCAGCGGCAGCTGGAATTCCTGGCCCGTGTCGTCCGAGGCCGACGCCGCGCCCTTGCGGCGCATGAAGCCGCCCAGGCTGAGCGGGCTGGCTGTATCGTCCGCCGGCGCGGCGCCGGTGCTGGCCGACGGCACCGCTTCCAGCCGCGGGGGCTGGGGCGCGAGCGTATTCGGGCCGAATTCGGTATCCGGCGAAGTCAGTGCGACTTCGTGCTCAGGTTTGCCCTTTGGCAAAAAACCCAGTGATAGTTTCGACGCGAATCCCATTCCAGCTCCCAGTCCCTAAGGTGTGACCACTTGATTGATTGCTTATTTTTTTAATAGCCGACGTGTAAAAACCGTTCGTCGCGGACCAGGGCGCCCAAATCGAGCGCGGTCCAGTCCTTTCCTTCGGCGTCGCGCAGGTAGGCGCCCGCCACTTCCATCCCGCCCGCGTGGCGCAGGCCGTAGACCCGGCCGACCAGCAGGCCGCAGTTGAATCCGAGCCCGCCGGCGAAGGTGACGACCCGGCTTTCCGGTCCGATCGGGGTGTCGCCCAGCCCGAGGTAGCGTGCCAGGTCGATCACGCCGACCAGGTTGCCCCGGATGTTGGACAGCCCGAGGTACCAGGGCTGCGTCAGCGGCACCGCCGTCAGCGCCGCCACCGGCACGATTTCGCCGGCCTGGGTCAGGTCGAGCAGGTAGCGATCGCTCCCGATCAGCACTCCGAGCTGGTTGATCCTGGCGTTGTTATTCGCGCGCGCGGCCTGCATCCGTTCCAGCAGCTGCACCTGGTACTGGCGCAGGCGGGTGCGGCGGCCGGCCGAGTCGATCCGGTCCGGCGCGCCCACTGCGGATTGGCCCGGTTCCATTTCAGGCCGCGCCGAGGGAGGCGATCTTGTCGAGCAGCGCTTGCGGGTCGACCGGCTTGACCAGGTAGTCGCGCGCGCCCTGGCGCAGGCCCCAGATGCGGTCGGTCTCCTGGTTCTTGCTGCTGCAGATGATGATCGGTACGTCGGTCAGCTCCGGGTCGCGGGCAATCGCGCGCGTCACCTGGAAGCCGTTCGCGCCGGGCATCACCACGTCCATCAGGATCAGCTGCGGCTTCTGCTCCTTGATCTTGGCCAGCGCTTCCTCGCCGTTTTCGGCGGTGGTTACGTTAAAGCCGTTCTTGACCAGGATATCGGTCAGGTAATAGCGTTCAGTCGGGGAGTCGTCGACGATGAGGATGTTTTGAATGGCCACTGGGCGCTCCTGCTGTAGTGTGGTTAGGCCAGGTTGGCCGTATGTTCGCGCACGGCCGCCAGCAGGCTGTCTTTGCTGAACGGTTTGGTGAGGTACGCTGAGGATCCGACCATCGCGCCACGCGCGCGGTCGAACAGGCCGTCCTTGGAGGACAGCATCAAGACCGGGGTGGCGTGGAACCGCGCGCTCTTCTTGATCAGGGCGCAGGTCTGGTAGCCGTCGAGGCGCGGCATCAGAATGTCGCAAAATACCAACGCCGGGTGGTGGTCGTTGATCTTTGCGAGGGCGTCGAAGCCGTCGTCGGCCAGCACTACCTGGTAGCCGGCCTGGGTCAGGAAGATCTCGGCGGAGCGGCGAATAGTGCTGCTATCGTCGATCACCATGATCTTCAAACCAGTAGATTGCTGCGAGTTCGTCATAGTTAGTTCACTTCAGCATGAATCAGCACGATACCATAGGGCAAGACTTCTGTGCGCTAAATGTTGCAGTGAATCAACTACGGCGTCAACTCTTATTTGCGGCGACTCAGATCGCGGTCATTTCGAAGTCGTCCTTGCGGGCGCCGCATTCCGGACAGGTCCAGTTCATCGGCACATCGGCCCAGCGGGTTCCGGCAGCGATGCCTTCGTCCGGCATGCCGGCCGCTTCGTCGTACACCCATCCGCAGATCAGGCACATCCAGGTTTGAAAGGGGACTGCGGCCGCCTGCGTTGTTTCATTGCTACTCACGTTATGAATCCTTCTATCTAGTAAAATGCCGAATCAGGTATCTTAATCCACCCGCCGTGCAAAACCAAACATCCCCCCTCATATTGACGTTCGGCGTCTCCGACCCGGTGGGCGCCACCGGCATCCAGGCCGACCTGGCCGTATTCGCCGCGCTCGGCTGCCACGGCCTGTCGGTCATCACCGGCCTGCTGATCTGCGATACCGCACGAGTCGAAGACATCGACGAAGTCGACGCCGACTGGGTGGTCGACCAGGCCCGCGTGCTGCTCGAGGACATGCCGGTGTCGGCCTTCAAAGTCGGCGCCCTGACCAGCATCGAACAGGCCTCGGCGATCGCCGAAATCGTCTCCGACTATCCCGACGTGCCGCTGATCCTCGACCCTTTCCTGTCCAGCCTTCCCGATTCGGGGCTGGCCGACGACGACATGCTGATGGCGATCCGCCAGATCCTGGTGCCGCAGGCAAGCGTGCTGCTGGTGTCGCAGGTGGAGCTGGCGCGCATGGCCGAAACCTGGCGCGAAGGCGGCAGCGGCGACATGCTGGCGCTCGACGTGGCCGAGCTGACCGGCATGGGCTGCGCGATGGTGCTGGCCACCTGCACCGGCTCCGGCGGCAAGGGCGAGTGCGCGACCATCTCGAACACCCTGTTCGACGCCGACGGCGCGGTCGAAACCTACAGCTGGCCGCACCTGGCGGGTCCTTTTGTGGGCGCCGGCAGCACCATGTCGGCGGCGCTGGCGGCGCTGATGGCGCATGGACTCGAGCCGGGCGCCGCGGTGCGCGCGGCCCAGGTGTATACCAATGGCGCGCTGGCGAAGGCCCAGCGCATCGGCATGGGCAAGCTGGTGCCCGACAAATTCTACCGGGCCGCGCCTTTCAGCGCGGCCTGACGCCTTAGCTCCCTCACCCAAGACCAAGACCGTTCAATCATGACTACTGCATCCAACTCCCAAAACGACACCCTGTTCGCGCGCGCCCAGCTCACCACTCCGGGCGGCGTCAATTCGCCGGTGCGCGCATTCCGCTCGGTGGGCGGCACCCCGCGCTTCATCACGCGCGCCGAGGGCCCGTACTTCTGGGATGCGGACGGCAAGCGCTACATCGACTACATCGGCTCGTGGGGCCCGGCGATCGTCGGCCACGCCCACCCGCAAGTGGTCAAGGCGGTGCAGGATGCGGCCGCGCGCGGCCTGTCGTTCGGCGCGCCGACCCTGGGCGAGATCGAAATGGCCGAAGAAATCTGCAAGCTGGTGCCGTCGATCGAACAGCTGCGGCTGGTGTCGTCCGGTACCGAAGCGACCATGAGCGCGCTGCGCCTGGCGCGCGGCGCCACCGGGCGCGACAAGATCGTCAAGTTCGAAGGCTGCTACCACGGCCACGCCGATTCGCTGCTGGTCAAGGCCGGCAGCGGCCTGCTCACCTTCGGCAACCCGACTTCGGCCGGCGTGCCGGAAGACTTCGTCAAGCACACCCTGGTGCTCGACTATAACAACGTGGCCCAGCTGGAAGACGCGTTCGAATCGATGGGCGAGACCATCGCCTGCGTGATCGTCGAGCCGGTGGCCGGCAACATGAACCTGATCCGCGCCACGCCAGAATTCCTCGGCGCGATGCGCGCCCTGTGCACCAAGCACGGCGCGGTCCTGATCTTCGACGAAGTGATGTGCGGCTTCCGCGTCGGCCTGGGCGGCGCCCAGGAACTGTACGGCATCACGCCGGACCTGACCGCGCTGGGCAAGGTGATTGGCGGCGGCATGCCGGTGGCCGCGTTCGGCGGCAGCGCACAGCTGATGCACAACATGGCGCCGCTGGGCGCGGTCTACCAGGCCGGAACCCTGTCGGGCAACCCGGTCGCGGTGGCGGCCGGCATGGCCACGCTGGCGCTGGTGCAGCAGCCGGGCTTCTACGAGAAGCTGTCGGCCCAGACCGCGAAGCTGGTGGCGGGCCTCTCCGCCGCGGCGAAGGCCGCCGGCATCACCTTCTGCGCCGATTCGGTGGGCGGCATGTTCGGCATGTACTTCAGCGCCAACGTCCCGGCCAGCTACGGCCAGATGATGGCGGGCGATAAGTCGCGCTTCAACGCCTTTTTCCACGGCATGCTCGATGAAGGCGTGTACTTCGCCCCGGCCGCGTTCGAAGCGGGTTTCGTCTCGGCCCAGCACGACGATGCCGTGATCGAGGAAACCGTGGCCGCAGCACGCCGCGTGTTCGCCAAGCTGGCCTGAAGCGAAACTTAAACCGTGCCACGGCGGCCACCTTTGCAGGCGGGCTCCGTGATACACTCCGCCCCGAAATGAACATTCCCATACAAATAACACTGCTGCCGGCGCACTAAGCCATCCTTCGGGCTGGCCGCGCCGCATCTGCGCGCGAGCCACCCATGAAGATTATCCGCCGTCTCACCGACAACGCCACCCTCAAAGCACTCGGCCCGGGCCTGATCACGGGCGCTGCGGACGACGACCCATCCGGCATTGCGACCTATTCGCAGGCCGGCGCCCAATTCGGCTTCAACACCCTGTGGACCCTGGTCCTGACCTACCCGTTCATGGTCGGCATCCAGCTGGTGTCGGCGCGCATCGGCCGGGTCACCGGGCGCGGCCTGGCCGCCAACATCCGGCGCGCCTATTCGCCATGGCTGCTGTACGCGATCGTGATCCTGCTGCTGGTGGCGAACGTGATCAACATCGCCGCCGACATCGCCGCGATGGGCGAAGCGGCGCGCCTGGTAACCGGTGTCGGCTCGGCCCACCTGTATTCGCTCGGCTTCGGGGTGCTGTGCCTGTCGCTGCAGGTATTCCTGCCCTATGCCGCCTACGTGCGCTTCCTGAAGTGGCTGACCCTGGGACTGCTGGCCTATGTCGGGACGGTGTTCGCCGTCAAGCTGCCGTGGCTCGAAGTGTTGAAGCGCACCGTCTGGCCTCACTTCACCTTCACCAAGGATTCGGTGGCGCTGATCGTCGCCATCTTCGGCACCACCATCAGCCCCTACCTTTTTTTCTGGCAGGCCTCGCAGGAAGTGGAAGAGATCCGCGCCGACACCAATGCGGAATCGCTGCGCAAACGGCCGATGGACGCCCCGAGCCAGCTCGGACGAATCAAGACCGACACCTTTGTCGGCATGGGTTTTTCGAACCTGGTCGCCTATTTCATCATCCTGACCACGGCCGTCACCCTGGGCGAGCACGGCATCACCACGATCCAGACCTCGGCCCAGGCGGCCGAAGCGCTGCGCCCGGTGGCCGGCGAATTCGCCTTCCTGCTGTTCGCGCTCGGGATCATCGGCACCGGCATGCTGGCGGTGCCGGTGCTGGCCGGGTCGGCCGCCTACGCGGTGACGGAAAGCTTCAAGTGGAAGAATGGACTGGACCTGAAGGCGGTCGAAGCGCAGGAGTTCTACGGCATCATCGCGCTGGCGACCATCGGCGGCATGCTGCTCAACTTCGCCCCGATCGACCCGATCAAGGCGCTGGTGCTGTCGGCCCAGATCAACGGCGTGATCGCGGTGCCGATCATGACCGTGATGATGATGCTGGCCCATAACCGGAAACTTATGGGAGAATTCACTTTGTCGCGCCGCCACACCATCATTGGATGGCTGGGCGTGGCCGTGATGCTGGTGGCGGTGATCGCAATGTTCGCCACCATGTAGACAACCCGGAGAAGCGCATGGACGCCGACGCCACCCCTTTGTTCGATGCGGAACTTGCAGCGTTCATGCAAGGCGGGATATCGCTCAACTTCGGCGGCTGCGGCGCGGACCTGGCGCCCAGCGTGGCGCGCGCCTTCGGCTGCCGCATCGATCCGGGGCGTACCAGCGTGCGGCTGCTGGTGTCGCAAGCGCAGGCCGCCTGCGTGCTCGGCCACGTGCGCGCCAACGGCAAGCTCGCTGCCGTGTTCAGCGAACCGGCCACCCACCGCACCGTGCAGCTGAAGGCGGTCGATGCCGTCGTCGAGGCGGCCGGCGCCGACGACATCGCGGCGGTGGCGCGCTACCGCGACGCGTTCATCGCCCACCTCGAACCGCTCGGCTTTCCGCCGGCGGCGATCCGCGCCCTGCTGGCCTGCCCGGACAGCGACCTGTGCGCGATCCGCTTCACCCCCACCGAGGCATACTCGCAAACACCCGGCGCCGGCGCCGGCCAGGCCCTGAGGATGACGCCATGACGCTCACGCTCGACGCCCTGCGCGGCTGCTTCGAAGGGGTGGTCCCCAGCACCATGGCCACCGCCGACGCCGACGGCACTCCCAACGTCTCCTACCTGTCGCAGGTGCAGCTGGTCGACGCCGGCCACGTCGCGCTGAGCTACCAGTTCTTCAACAAGACCCACCGCAACCTGCAGGAGAACCCGCAGTCCATGCTGGCGGTGATCGATCCGCACAGCGGCGCCCATTACCGCCTGACGATGCGCTACCTGCGCACCGAAACGGCCGGGCCGCTGTTCGAGAGCATGAAGGCGCGCCTGGCCGGCATCGCCTCGCACGTCGGCATGGCCAGCGTGTTCAAGCTGCTCGGGGCCGACGTGTTCCAGGTGCTGCGCATCGACCAGGTGCCCGGCGAGGTGATGCAGGTCGCGCCGCCGGCGCGTAACCTGATGGCCGCGCTGCGCGCCATCTGCGAACGCAGCCGCCACCAGTACGACCTCGAGCTGCTGCTCGGCGCCATGCTCGCCGCCCTGAGGGACGAACTCGGCATCGGCCATGCGATGGTGCTGCTGCACGACGCGCCCGGCGAGCGCCTGTACACCGTGGCCAGCATCGGCTACGCGGCATCGGGCATCGGCTCGGAAATCCGCGTCGGCGACGGCGTCATCGGCGTCGCCGCGCGCGAGCGCACGCCGATCCGGATCAGCCACATGTCGGCCGAATACAGCTACAGCGCGGCGATCCGCGCCAACTCGCCGGGCAGCGGCACCGACATCGAGATTCCCTTCCCCGGCCTGGCCGACGCGTGCAGCCAGCTGGCGGTGCCGCTGCTGGCGGGCCCGCGCCTGGCCGGCGTGCTGTACGTCGAAAGTGCGCGGCCGATGCGCTTCAACGGCGACGATGAAGACCTGCTGGTGGCGCTCGGCGTCCAGCTGGCGCTGTCGATCGACATGCTGCGCGCCTGCGAAGAAGAGCTGGCGCCGGCCGGCGCCCCCGAGGCGCCACGGCAAGCCGGCGGCGAACCGGTGCTGGTGCGCCACTTCCCCGAGAACGACAGCATCTTCCTGGGCGACGACTACCTGATCAAGGGAGTGGCCGGCTCGATCTTCCTGGCGCTGGTGCGCGACTTCACCGACAAGGGGCGCACCGATTTCACCAACCGCGAACTGCGGCTCGACCCGCGCATCCGCCTGCCCGACATCGGCGACAATCTCGAAGGCCGGCTGTTGCTGCTGAGCAGGCGGCTGGACGAGCGCAAGGCCGGCGTGCACATCGAAAAGACCGGGCGCGGCCGCTTCCGCCTGCGGCTCGACCGTCCCATCCTGCTCGCGCACGCCTGACCGGGCCCGCTCAGGCGGCCAGCAGTTCCGGGCGCGACAAGCCGGCGCACAGCTTGTTCCAGTCGGCCGCCGCCAGCAATGGCCGCAGGCCCGCCAGCATGGCGTCGAATACGGGCGGCGGGGCGCCGCGGCGCACGCCCTCGAACATCGCCAGCCGCTCGGCAGGCGTCAGCGCCGGCAGCATCCAGCGCATGGAGACGGCGCGCTCCTGGTCCGACAGCGAAGCGACGATCGCATGCTCGATCGCCATCAGCTGCTGGTCGTCGTAGCCGGCCCACAAGATGGCGTTGTTGTCGGTCTCTTCCTTGTCCATATGCACCAGGCTTTCCGCAAGGAACAGTGCGAGCGCACGGTACAGCTGGTTGGCCAGCGGCTGGCGCTCGGCCGCCCGGGCCGCGCCGATCGCGTCGGCCAGCTGCGCCAGGTGCGCGCAGGTGGCGTTGTGGTGCACATGCTCGTCCTCGATGCCGCGCGCCGCGCCGGGACGGACCGCCTCCAGCGCCGGATGCACGAACTCGTCCTCATGCCGGAGGTGGCCGGCGCAAAAGCCGGCGATGCTGCGCACTTGCGCCATCGCATCCGCCACTTCGCGCGGGTCGGCGCAATCGAGGCGCCCGATCCGCAGCAGGGTATCGGCCATGCAGGCGCGCAGCGCCTTGTGAATACGAAGATAGATATCGGCGCGGGCGACCGTGGCGGCGTGCGGGAAATTCGCGTGAATGGCGTGGTTCATGGCAATTCCTCAAGTGCGCCCGGCCTGGAATGCCCTGGCCGGCAACGTGAGTAAAGCTTACCCGTGCGCGCCGCGCGACTTTCTTAAGACTTCCTTCAACAAACCCTAAAAGAATCTTAAGTTGAGAATTGGAGAGAATTGGCGGCGCCGGCCGGCGCCAGAATGACGGCTCTTTTCAATCACAGGCAGAGGCCAACCATGCATACAAATTACTCCCCATCGCGCGCCGGCATCATCTGGATCAAGATCGCCGTCGTCTACCTGCTGCTCGGCGTTGCGCTGGGCATCTTCATGGGCACCAGCCAGAACTTCACGCTGCGCCCGGTGCACGCCCATGTCAACCTGCTCGGCTGGGCCACGCTGGCGCTGGCCGGACTGATCTACAGCGTGTTTCCGGAAGCGGGCAACAGCAAGCTGGCCAAGGCGCATTTCTGGCTGATGAACCTGGCGTTGCCGGTGATGATGGGTGCGCTGGCGTTGCTGCTGAGCGGGAAAACGGCGGTGGTGCCGCTGCTGGCCGCATCGGAAATCGCGGCGGCGGCGGCGATCGCCGCGTTCGCGCTCAATGTGTTCCTCAATCTCGGCGTCCGCACGACTCCCGCGGGCATGCAGTCGCCGCCAGGATCCGTGCCGACCGCCGCGGCGCGCCTTACTTGAGCCAGCCGCGGCGGCGGAAATACCAGAACGGCGCGACCGCGCTGGTGACCATCAGCGCCAGCGCGAACGGGTAGCCGAGCGCCCAGTCCAGTTCCGGGAACCAGACCTTGAAGTTCATGCCGTAGATGCTGGCGATCAGGGTCGGCGGCAGGAAGGCGACCGATGCGACCGAGAAGATCTTGATGATCTTGTTCTGGTTGATGTTGATGAAACCGACGGTCGCATCCATCAGGAAGTTGATCTTGTCGAACAAGAAGGAGGTGTGCCCGTCCAGCGATTCGATGTCGCGCAAAATCTGGCGCGCTTCCTCGAACTGCTCGGCGTTGAGCAAGCGCCCGCGCATCAGGAAGCTGACCGCGCGCCGGGTATCCATCATGTTGCGGCGGATCCGGCCGTTCAAGTCTTCCTCGTGGGCGATCGCATTCAGCGCGGCGGCCGCGTCCTGGTCGGTGAACTCTTCCTGCAGCACGCGGCCCGAAACTTCCTCGAGGTTCTGGTAGATGCCTTCGAGCGCATCGGCCGAATACTCGGCGTCGGTGGCGTACAGGTCGAGCAGCACGTCCATGTAGTCGGCGATCGAGCCGGGGCGCGAACGCGCGCGCATGCGCACCAGGCGGAACACCGGCAAGTCGTCGGTGTGCACCGAGAACAGCATCTTGCGCGCCAGGATGAACGCCACCGTGACGATGCGCGAAGGGCCGTCGTCTTCTTCCAGCAGAAAGTCGGTGCGCAGGTGCAGGTCGCCATTTTCCGCTTCGTAGTAGCGGGCCGACGCCTCGATGTCCTTGACTTCGTCCTCGCCCGGCAGGATCACGCCATAGATCGCCTTGACCCAGGACCGTTCATCGTCGGTCGGATCGGTCAGGTCGACCCATACCGGCTCGACGTTCTCCAGGTCCTCGCGGCTGTCGATCGGAACCTGGTTAAGCCGGCCATTTTGCAGGACAAATACGTTGATCATGGAATTTCTCGGCCGGATATAAAACAGCGCAAGTGTACCCGCAAGGGCAGGCTCAAGTCACCCCGAAACAGCAATTTCGCCTCAGCGCAGCTGTTTTTCGATGATTTTGTCGGTGGCCGGCTCCGAGGTCGGCGCCGATGCCGCGGGCACCGGCACTTTCGGCGCCTCGACGCCGCGCGTGTCGACGATATTGATGGTTTTGCTGGTCTTGTTCGAATCGAGGCATTCCGCGTTCGAGATCACGGTCTTGCCGCCGATGACGCACTTGCGCAGCGCGCCGTTGCCGGCGCCATCGTCCGGCTTGGCGGCAGCCACCGCCTGCTTCGCTGCATCGACCGCCTGGCGCGCGTGAGCGGAACCGGTCACGGCCCCCACCGCTTCGGCAAACAGGTTGCGCTCGTAGCGCATCGAATACAGCGCCGCCATGGCCGCGAGGGCCAGCAGAGCTGAAAAAACCCCGACCCAGACCAGCTTCAATTCACCGCCTTGGCGTTCCAGCATCTTGGTGCTTCCTTCGTTCAGGTTATGGCAGTTCTGCCGAATTCATGCGCGTCATGATCAGGGTGGTGCGGCGCGCCAGGTAACTGGTGTCGCGATGGCGGTCGTAAAAGCGCGGGTTGGGCAGCATCACCGCCAACCGCGCGGATTGGGCCGCGCTCAAGGTCGCCGCCGTCACGCCGTAGTAATGGCGCGCCGCCGCTTCGGCGCCGAACACGCCGCGCCCGAATTCGACCACGTTGAGGTAGATTTCGAGGATGCGCTCCTTGCTCATCATGGTCTCGAGCATGTAGGCGATCACCATCTCCTGGCCCTTGCGCAGGTAGCTGCGCGAGCCGGACAGGAACAGGTTCTTGGCCAGCTGCTGGGTGATGGTGGAACCGCCGCCGACCACCTTGTGTTTGGTGTTGTTCTTGGCGTAGGCCTTTTCCAGCGCGACCCAGTCGACGCCGTCGTGTTCGGCGAAGTTGGCGTCTTCCGATGCGATCACCGCCCGCTTCAGGTTGGCCGAGATGGCGCGGTACGGCATCCACTTCTGCTCCAGCGCCGCCTTCGGATTTTGCTCGCGCAGCGCGCTCAGTTGGGCGCTCATGAAACTGGTCATCGACGGATTGAACCTGGTCCACCAGCAAATCTGCGCGAAGAAATACAGCTGCACCAGCAGCACCACGAGGATCGGGCCGAGGAAGATCCACTTGATCCAGCCGCGGCCGCCCTTGCGTGTGCGGCTCATGGCTGCACCCGCATCTGCGCCAGCAGCGCGGCAGTGAGCGGGCGGATACCGCGCCAGACGAAGAAGGCTTCGGCGGCCTGCTCGACCAGCATGCCGAGGCCGTCGCGCACGTCCGCTCCCTGCTTTGCCGCGAACTGCATGAACGGAGTCGGATCGGCCGCATACATCATGTCCAGCGCCAGCGTGCCGGGGCCGAACACGGCCGGCGGAATCGGCGGCAGTGCGCCGGCCAGGCTGGCGGAGGTGGCGTTGACGACGATATCGAAGCTGCGGTCGAGGGCGGCGAATTCGCAGGCCGACACCGGTACGGCGTGGCCGGGCATGGCGGCAAAAGCGGCGGCCAGGGCCTCGGCGGTGGCCGCGGTGCGGTTCGCGATGACCAGTTCGCACGGGCCTTGCTCCAGCAGCGGCAGCAGCGCCCCGCGCGCGGCGCCGCCGGCGCCCAGCAGCAGCACGCGCTTGCCGGCGATCGGCACGCCGGCATTGCGCACGATGTCGGCGACCAGGCCGGCGCCGTCGGTGTTGTCGCCGGCGATGCCGGCATCGGTAAAACTGAGGGTATTCACGGCGCCGGCGGCGCGCGCGCGCGCGCTCAGGGTATCGGCCAGCTGCGCCGCTTCCAGCTTGAACGGCACCGTCACGTTGGCGCCGCGGTAGCCGGCCGCGGCGAGCTGGCGCACGGTGGCGGCGAAGCGGTCGAGCGGCGCCAGGCAGCGTTCGTAGTCGAGCTGCTGGCCGGTCTGGGCGGCGAACGCGGCGTGGATGGCGGGCGACTTGCTGTGCGCAACCGGGTTACCGATCACACAATAGCGGTCGCTCACTGCACACCCCCGGTCAGGTTCGCTTTCAGGGTCTCCTCGCGGGTGAACTTGAAGCGGGTGATGATCACCCACAGGTCATCTTTGCCGGCGGACAGCATGTTCGGCGGGAAGCGGCCGAACGGCGCGGCGCGGCGCACGATGGCCAGTGCCGCCTTGTCGAGCGCGGCGTTGCCCGAGCTCTTCTCGATGCGCACGCCGCCGTCCTTCAGGTAGATCGTGCCGTCCTGGAAGATCGGGATATACAGCACCAGCTCGCCGTACAGCTTGCGCCCGTCGACCTGCGGGAAATTCAAGGTGCCGACCTCCTCCACGCGCTTCTGCATCGCCTTGTAATACATGGCGTAGCCGACTTCCTGGGTGCTCGGCGTGATGTAGGTTTTCTTCGGACGCTTGTTCTGGTCTTCGATGCGGGTATCGATTTCGGCCGCGGCGCGCGCGATCGCCTTGCTCGATTCGAGCAGGTCGTTGCCGGTGCGGGTCGGGTCCGGCTTGTCTTTTTCGGTGGCGGGCGCCGCATTGAATTTCGACGCGCGCATGCGGGTGAGCAGGTTCTGCGTCTGCTCTTCGAGTTCGGCGATGCGGCGCTGGGCAGCCTTGACGCTGTCGCCGTCTTCCGACTTGCGCATATCCGGCAGCGGCGACTTCGAGCGGCCGGCCTCCGCCTGGCCGCCGCCGTCGAGATTGGCCTGCGCCAGCGCGTCGGCCTTGATCGGGCGCTTGTCGTGCTTGGCGTTGACGAGGATGACTTCGAGGCCGGGGTCGGCCGGCTCGAACTTGAACGCATCGGGCGCGACGAACCGCACCGCGAGCAAAGCTGCATGCGCCACCACCGAAAAGGCGATGGCCACCATCATGGAACGGTTTTGTAAAAAAGACTTCACGCGATACCGGGCTTCGAAACTATTGAATTGCAGAATGCTGAATTCTAACCCGTGACTTCGGGATCTGGACCGACATTCCGAAATTATGTCTCGCGGGCAACACGAAACACTGGGGTAGGTCGTCAGTTCGCTGCCGGTTCGGGGGTGACGACGGCGACCGCGCCTTCGGCTTCGACCGCTTCGCTGGCCGCGGCCTGGCCGCTGTCTTCTTCCTCGCCGTAGTCGAGCTCGGCGTCAGCGGGGATCTCGGCGGCGGCCTGCACTTCGAGCAGGCGCGCTTCGATCGACAGGTCGACTTCGTCCCAGCGCAGGATGTCGAGCTTGACCTGGGCGCCACGCGCGACCTGCGGCATGCCAGGCAGCCGGACGATCAGCGGGATGTCGACCAGGCGCAACACTTCGTCCTTGAGCACCACGGCGTCGACCTGGCGCGCATTTTCCTGCCCCAGCCAGCGCAGGCACCAGTAGCGTTCCATGTTCTGCTGGTGGTCGTTGTAGGCGGCATACGCGGCGTCGAACGCGGAGACGATCGCGAACAGGTTGGCGTCGCGCGGCTTGAACGGCGCCACCAGCGGCGCGGTCACGCCGTGCTCGGCGCAGGCCAGGATCTGCCACTGGTTGACCAGGTCGGTATAGCGCCGCAGCGGCGAGGTGCTCCACGCATACTGGTCGACGCCCAGGCCCTGGTGCGGCGCCGCGTGCGTCACCATCCGCACCTGCAGCTTGGCCGCCCAGCCGGCGCCGCCGCCGGTGCCTTGCGAACGGTAGATGCCGGGCACGCCACTGTCGTGCAGGAATTTGCCCCAGGTGCTGTTCGCAAAAATCATCAGCTCGGCGACGATCTTGTCGAGCGGGGCCCCGCGCTTGCGGCGCACCACCGACACCACGTCGTCGTCGACGTAGAAGTTGAAATCGACCCGGTTGTTCTGCTCCGGCTTGAGGCCGAACTCTTCGCGCTTTTTCATGCGCCCCGCTTCGAGCTGCAGCGCCCACTTCCACAGCAGCGCCATCTCGGCCTTGTGCGGATACTCGCCCTCGCCGCTGGCCAGCGTTTCCTCGTTGACCAGGTCGTCGAGGTGGTTGTGGCGCAGGTTGCTCTTGATCGGCACCATCTCGGCGCGCGTCACGGTCGACTTCACGCTCCAGTCGGCCGGGTCGAGCGTGGCGTACAGCGACAGCGCCGGGCAGGTCTTTCCCTCGGCCAGCGTGAAGGCGGCGACCACTTCGTCCGGCAGCATGGTGATTTTGTCGCCCGGCATATACACGGTGGACATGCGCCCGCGCGCCAACTTGTCGACCGCATCGTCGGGCCGAATGCCCAGCCCCGGCGCGGCGATGTGGATGCCGACCCGCACCATGCCGTCATCCTGCATGGTCACCGAGAAAGCGTCGTCGATTTCGGTGGTGGTGACGTCGTCGATCGAGAACGCGGCGACATCGGCGAGCGGCAAGCCGCCAGGCGTGGCCGGCACCGGCACGCTGGGGAAGCCGGCGCCGCGCGGGAAGTTCTCGAACAGGAAGCGCGCCATGTGCAGCTCTTTCGGCGAACTGAGGCCGCCGGCCGCCAGCATCAGCCGCTGCGGCGTGCTGTGCATTTCGTCGCAGGCCGCTTCCAGCGCCTTGTACTCGATGGTGTTCTTGTCGGGCTTGAACAGCAGCTGCTGCATCAGGGGCGCCAAGGCCGGCGGCAGGCGCCCGGCCTTCAGGTCTTCCACGTAGCCGGCCTGGATCACGGCCTGCTGCTTTTTCTTTTCGATGCCGGCCTGCGCCGCGCGCAAGGACTGCTCGGGTGCGGCCTTGTAGCGCCCGCGCCCTTTCTTGTAAAAATAGATAGGCGCGCCATGCAGCGCCAGCACCAGGCCGGCCGCCTCGGCCGCCAGCGGCGCGTGGCCGAAATATTCGGCGCCCAGCTCGGCGAAGCCGAATTCTTCCTGGCCCGCGACTTCCCACAGGAATTCGAAATCGACGTCGGCGGCGATCGCCTTGGCCGCTTCCAGCAGCTCGGCCGGATCCGGCTTCTCGTACTGCAGCAGCACGTCCTTGACCTTGACCTTGGTGCGTTTCCCGCTCGGCATTTCAACCTGGTAGGCTTCGCCCGCCTGCGACAGCACCGCGCCGACCTTGAAGTCGCCGGATTCTTCGAAAAATAGATTCATTGTTATTTCTGGTTCGTTATTGATGAGGCAGCAAGCTTGAGTACCGCAGGCAAGAATACCTCGGTGACCAGCAGCGTGCCTTGATGGCGCCGGTAGACACAGCGGCGCGCATAGTAAACAGGTTCATGATGGCCCTCGCCCAAGGGTTGGACCAATTCGTCGCCCAGCGCGGCGCGCGCACGCTGCACCAGCGGATGGCCGGGCCGCAGGCGCGCGAATTCGAGTTCGCCGCGCCGCACCAGCGGATCGTAAAACAGGGTGCTGCCCAGCGAGCGCTCGCCCAGGCCGCCGAACAGCGGCCAGTCGGTCGCGCTGTCCGACAGCGGCACCACGGTGTGCGCGAACACCACCGGCCGGCCGTCGCAGCGCAGCAGCACTTCGCGCTCCCACACCCGGCCCGGCCGGCGCATGCCGATCGCCTGCGCCTCGTCCGACAGGCACAGTGCGGTGCGCTGGTGCAGCTTCTGCACCCGGAACGCGGCGCTGTGCGCCACCAGCCGCGCCGTCAGCGAGCCGCCCGCGGTGAGCCAGGCCCGCATGCCGGCGCCCGGGGCGAGCGCGTTGACGTGGCGGTGCCACCGCGCCTGGCGCAGCGAGGCTGCCCTCACCGCGCCGCTTCCGGCAGGCAGAAGGCGAGCACGTCGTCGACGTAGTCGGCAAATTCGGGGATGGCATGGTCGCTGCCGTCGATGACCACCTGGCGCGCTCCGGCGTAGTGCGCCACCATCGTACGGTAGTCGAGCACTTCGTCGCCGGTCGCCGCGATCAGGAAATAGCGTTCCGGCCTGGTTATCTTGTCCACTGCAAGGGCGCCCAGTTCGGCGATGTATTCGCGCTTGAATTCGAAGGGCTCGTCGGAATGGAAGGCGGTGCTCACGCCGACATGCTGCTCGAGACTGGTCAGCGGCGTGACCGCCGGGTTGAGCAGCACCGCGCGGCAGCCCAGCCGCTCGGCCAGCCAGGTCGCGTAATAGCCGCCCAGCGAGGAGCCGACGATCGCCAGCTCGCGCGCCGGCGTGGCGCCGACCAGGGCCAGCGCCAGTTCCATCGCCGCTGTCGGCGAAGCCGGCAGCTGCGGGCACAGCAGTTCGTCCGCGCGGTCGAGCTCGGCCATTCGGCGGCCGACCACGCGCGCCTTGAACGACGCCGGCGACGAACGGAAGCCGTGCAAGTACAGGATCATCGCGCCAGCGCCTCGAGCAGCTGCTGGTGGATGCCGCCGAAGCCGCCGTTGCTCATCACCAGGATATGGTCGCCCGGCTGGGCCGCCTGGACGATCGCGCCCACCAGGAAATCGAGCTGGTCGAAGCTGTGGGCGATGGCGCCGAGCGGCTTGAGCGCGTCGGCCAGGCTCCAGCCCAGCGCCTGCTGGCTGCCGAAACCGAACACCAGGTCGGCATCCTTCAGGCTGCCCGGCAGCGCATCCTTCATGGCGCCCAGCTTCATGGTATTCGAGCGCGGCTCGAGCACGGCCAGGATGCGCCCCTCGCCGCCGATCTTCTGGCGCAGCCCGCCGACGGTGGTGGCGATCGCCGTCGGGTGGTGGGCGAAGTCGTCGTACACGGTGATGCCGCCCACCACGCCGCGCACTTCCATGCGGCGCTTGACGCTTTCGAAGCGCGCCAGCGATTCGGCCGCCTGCGCCACCGGCACGCCGACGTGGCGTGCCGCGGCGATCGCGGCCAGCGCGTTCGAGCGGTTGTGGCGGCCGGTCAGGCCCCAGCTCACTGTGCCGACGTGCTCGCCATTGAACACGACGTCGAAATCGCCGCCCTGGTGCTCGACCATGCTCCAGTTCACGTGCTCGCCGGCGCCGAAGGTTTCATGCTCGCTCCAGCAGCCGCGCTTCATCACGCGCGCCAGCGACGCTTCGTCGCCGTTGACCACCAGCCGGCCCACGCCCGGCACGGTGCGCACCAGGTGGTGGAACTGGGTTTCGATTGCGCCGATGTCGGGGAAGATGTCGGCATGGTCGTATTCGAGGTTGTTCATCACCGCGGTCTTCGCGTGGTAATGGACGAACTTGCTGCGCTTGTCGAAGAAGGCGGTGTCGTACTCGTCCGCCTCGATCACGAAGAAGTCCGACTCGGCGGCGCCGGACAGGCGCGCCGAAATGCCGAAGTTCATCGGCACGCCGCCGATCAGGAAGCCGGGCGAGTAGCCGGCGTCTTCCAGGATCCAGGCCAGCATCGCCGAGGTGGTGGTCTTGCCGTGCGTGCCGGCCACCGCCAGCACCCACTTGTTGTGCAGGATGTGCTCGCCGATCCACTGGGGACCCGACATGTAGGGCAGGCTGCGGTTGAGGATTTCCTCGACCAGCGGATTGCCGCGCGACACCACGTTGCCGATCACGTACAGGTCGGGCTTGAGCGACACCTGGTCGGGACCGAAGCCCTGGATCAGTTCGATGCCCTGGGCTTCGAGCTGGGTGCTCATCGGCGGATAGACGTTGGCGTCGCAGCCGGTCACGCGGTGGCCGGCCTCCTTGGCCAGGACCGCGAGGCCGCCCATGAAGGTGCCGCAAATGCCGAGTATATGAATATGCATGGTGGTGTCGGTGGCGCCGCGGCAAGTGCTTCAGCGCACTCCTTAAAAGTCGAATACGCGATTTTACCCGACCTGCCGGCATTTTCCGGTTCAGAGTATGATCTCGCTCATGACGGCCACCCCCAATAACGATCTCGCCCTGCTGCGCGCGGAAGTCGCCGCCCGGGCTGCGCGCCTGATTGCCGAGGATGGCGCGGACTACGCGACCGCCAAGCGCAAGGCCATGCGGCAGGTGCTGGGCGAAGACCAGGCGCCGCCCAAGCTGCTGCCGGATAACGCCGAAATCGAAGAAGAAGTGCGCAAATACCAGGCCCTGTTCCTCGGCGATAGCCAGCCGGCCCGGTTGCGGGCGCTGCGCGTGATCGCGCTCGAAGTCATGCAGCAGCTCGAACAATTCCGTCCCTACCTGACCGGCGCGGCGCTGAACGGCACCGCCGGCGAACACAACGACGTGCACCTGCAGCTGTTCGCCGACAGCGCCAAGGACGTGATCATGTTCATGCTCGACCGCGACGTTCATATAGACATCTCCGAAACGCCGCATTTCAAGGGCGGCCGCCACGACCCAGTGGAGACGGTGAGCTTCCATTGGCGCAAGCAACAAGTGCATGCCGAGTTGTACGAAATGAACGACCTGCGCGGCGCACTCAAGCCGCGCGCCGATGGCCGCCCCCAGCGCGCCGATATCAACGCGGTGCGCGCCATGTTGGCCGACACCGATTCCGAAGGAAACTGAAACGCATGAAAAACAATAATGTCATGATCATTGCCGCCGTCGCGGTCGCCGCCGCCGTGGTCGGCGCCGCAGTCGGGCTGAACCGCAAGACGCCGGAACCGGCGCCGATTCCGCTGGTCGCGCCGGTCGGTGCGGTCAGCGAGCTGTACGCGCAGTCGATGAACGATGCCAAGGGCGCGCCGCAAGCCTTGTCGCAATGGAAAGGCAAGGCGCTGGTGGTGAACTTCTGGGCGCCGTGGTGCGCGCCCTGCGTGCAGGAGATGCCGGAACTGGCCCAGCTGGCGGCGGACCACGCCGGCAAGAATATCCAGGTGATCGGAATCGGCATCGATTCGCCGGCCAACATCGCCCAGTTTGCCGACAAATTCAAGATTTCCTATCCCCTGTATGTGGCCGGCATGAGCGGCACCGACCTGTCGCGCAAGTTTGGCAACAGCGCCGGCGGCCTGCCCTACACGGTGCTGATCGGCGCCGACGGCCAGGTCAGGAAAACTTATCTGGGCCGCCTCAAATTCGCCGAATTGAAGGCCGATCTGGCGGCGCTGTAGGCTTGCGAACGGTCCGCGATTTCACCTATAAGCAATTTTTCCGCTTGCCAATACCCGATGTTGGCGGCAAAATGCCTGACTTTCGCGTCAATCTGTACCGACAACCATGGTTAAAAAGCTTCTGCTGCTCAACGGTCCCAACCTGAATTTGCTGGGAACCCGGGAGCCTGCGGTGTACGGCACTGAGACACTGGCCGACATCGAACACGCTGCGACAGCCCAGGCTGCCGCAGCGGGGGCGACGCTGTCCTGTTTCCAGAGCAACCATGAAGGCGCACTGATCGACCGCATCCACGCCGCCAGGACCGACGGAGTGGACGCCATCGTGATCAATCCTGGGGGATTGACCCACACCAGCGTTGCCTTGCGCGACGCGTTGGCGGGAGTTGCGATACCGTTCGTGGAAGTGCATATCTCGAATATCCATCAACGTGAAGCGTTTCGCCACCATTCGTTCCTGTCCGAAATCGCCCTTGGGACGATCTGCGGGCTGGGTACGGACGGATATCGCCTTGCCATCGACTTTGCGCTCAAAAAGCGTTAATCTTCGTCAACTTCATGCATTTTGCGCGGTTCGTCCTTATCCGGTCGCGCCGCTTACCTTTAAATACACAATAATTCCAAGGGGTTTCACATGGATCTACGAAAACTCAAGACTTTGATCGACCTGGTCGCCGAATCCGACATCGCTGAACTCGAAGTGACCGAAGGCGAAAGCAAGGTCCGTATCGTCAAATCCTCCGCGATCCCGCAAGGCCAGATGATGATGATGCAGCCGCAGGGCATGCAGCAGTACGCCGCCCCTAGCCATGCGCCGGCGCCAGCCGCCGCGCCGGCTGCCGCCGTCGCCGCCGAGCCCACCGGCCACATCGTCAAGTCGCCGATGGTCGGCACCTTCTACCGTTCGTCCGCGCCAGGTTCGCCGGCGTTCGTCGAAGTTGGCTCCAACATCAAGGAAGGCGACACCCTCTGCATCATCGAGGCGATGAAGCTGCTCAATGAAATCGACTCGGAAGTGTCCGGCGTCGTGACCAAGATCCTGGTTGAAAACGGCCAGCCGGTCGAATTCGGTCAACCATTGTTCGTGATCGGCTAAGCACCCTCGCGGCCCGCGCCGCCCGTGCGGCGGCGCCAAGCGCGGCGATCCTTACTCTTATAGGCTGTCCCCGGCTCGCGCCGGACCTCACAGAAATACCGAACCCATCATGTTTGAAAAAATTCTCATCGCCAATCGTGGTGAAATCGCGCTGCGGATCCAGCGCGCTTGCCGCGAAATGGGCATCAAGACGGTCGTCGTGCACTCCGAAGCGGACAAGGACGCCAAGTACGTCAAGCTGGCCGACGAATCGGTCTGCATCGGCCCGGCGTCATCCTCGCTCAGCTACCTGAACATGCCGGCGATTATCAGCGCGGCGGAAGTGACCGACGCCGAAGCGATCCACCCTGGCTATGGCTTCCTGTCGGAAAACGCCGACTTCGCCGAGCGCGTGGAAAAATCCGGCTTCGTCTTCATCGGCCCGCGCTCCGACTCGATCCGCCTGATGGGCGACAAGGTCTCGGCCAAGCAGGCCATGATCCGCGCCGGCGTGCCGTGCGTGCCGGGCTCGGAAGGCGCGCTGCCGGAAGACCCGAAAGAGATCATCCAGACCGCCCGCAAGGTCGGCTACCCGGTCATCATCAAGGCGGCCGGCGGCGGCGGCGGACGCGGCATGCGCGTGGTGCACACCGAAGCGGCGCTGCTCAACGCGGTCGCGATGACCAAGACGGAAGCGGGCACCGCGTTCGGCAATCCGGAAGTGTATATGGAGAAGTACCTGGAAAATCCGCGCCACGTGGAGATCCAGATCCTCGCCGACGAGCACAAGAATGCAGTCTGGCTGGGCGAGCGCGACTGCTCGATGCAGCGCCGCCACCAGAAAGTGATCGAGGAAGCGCCGGCGCCCGGCATTCCGCGTAAGCTCATCGAAAAGATCGGCGACCGCTGCGCCGAGGCCTGCCGCAAGATCGGCTACCGCGGCGCCGGCACCTTCGAGTTCCTGTATGAGAACGGCGAGTTCTACTTCATCGAGATGAACACCCGCGTCCAGGTCGAGCATCCGGTCACCGAGATGATCACCGGCATCGACATCGTGCAGGAGCAGATCCGCATCGCCGCCGGCGAAAAGCTGCGTTTCCGCCAGCGCGACATCATGCTGTCGGGCCATTCGATCGAGTGCCGCATCAATGCCGAGGATCCGTTCAAGTTCACCCCGTCGCCGGGGCGCATCACCAGCTGGCACGCGCCGGGCGGCCCTGGCGTGCGCGTCGATTCGCACGCCTATGCCGGCTATTACGTGCCGCCGCATTACGACTCGATGATCGGCAAGGTCATCACCTATGGCGCGACGCGCGACCAGGCTATCCGCCGCATGCAGATCGCGCTGTCGGAAATGGTGGTTGAGGGTATCCTGACCAATATTCCGCTGCACCGCGAGCTGATGGTCGACGCCCGTTTCATCGAAGGCGGCACCAACATCCATTACCTGGAGCAGAAACTGGCCGACAAGCCGGACCTGCCGAAGACGGCGGCGCTGGGCAGCAAATCGGAAGCCAAGGCTGAGCAATGAGCTGGACCGAAGTAGTCATCGAAATCGCGCGCGATAACGCCGAGGCACTGTCGGACGCCTTGATGGAAGCGGGCGCGCTGTCGGTGTCGGTGGAAGATGCGGACGAAGGCACCGACCAGGAGCAGCCGCTGTTCGGCGAACCTGGCATGGAGCCGAAGCAGGCGGCGTGGGAACACAGCCGCGTGGTCGCACTGACCGATGTCGACGCCGACCAGGCCGCCATCGTGGCCGAAGCGGCGGCCAGCATCGGGCTGGCCACGGCGCCGGTATTTACCACCCGCGCGGTGGCCGATGAAGACTGGGTCCGCCTGACCCAGTCGCAGTTTGCGCCTATCCATATCGGCAAGAACATCTGGGTCGTGCCGAGCTGGCACGAAGCGCCCGATCCGGACGCGCTGATCCTCGAACTCGACCCGGGCCTGGCGTTCGGCACCGGCAGCCACCCGACCACCCGCCTGTGCATGGAGTGGCTCGAAGCCCATCCGGCGCCGGGCAAGACGGTGCTCGATTACGGCTGCGGTTCCGGCATCCTGGCGATGGTGGCCAAGAAGATGGGCGCGGGCGACGTGGCCGGCGTCGATATCGATCCGCAGGCGATCGAGTCCGCGCGCGACAATGCCGCACGCAACAACTGCGAGATCGACTACTACCTGCCGGACAGCTTCGCGCAATCGGCCAAGCGGCAGCATGCGACCGGCAAGTTCGACACCGTCGTCGCCAACATCCTGTCGAGCCCATTGAAGCTGATGGCGCCGATGCTGTCCGGACGCGTTGCGCCCGGCGGCGCCTTGATCCTGTCGGGCGTGCTCGCGCGCCAGGCCGAGGAAGTGGCCGAAGCCTACGCGCCGTTCATCAAGCTGGGCGTCTGGGCCGAGCAGGATGGCTGGGTCGCGCTGCATGGCCGCCTCGGCAGCGACACCGTACCGCCCTCCCGCGCCGACAGCGCGCAGTAAAGGCATGGCGCTCGCCACTATTTGCCCCCATTGCAACACGACGTTCCGGGTCGCCTCGGACCAGTTGAAGTTACGTGGGGGCATAGTGCGCTGCGGCGCCTGCAATGAAGTCTTCGACGGCAATGCCGCGCTGATCGATCTCGACGCGGGCGCTTCCCCCCCTGCGAGCGAGACCGCCCCTCCCCTTTCCCCTGAACCGACCGCCGCGGCACCAATCACGCCGCCCGAGCAATCGGCCAGCGCCGCATTCGACGCCGAAATCGCCGTGATCGACGCGGAGCGGGCAGAGGCGGCCGAAGAGGCTATTTACACGCTCGACTTCGACACCACCTTCGATCCGTTCGGCGTGCTGCCCAAGCCTGAGCCTGAGCCTGAGCCTGAACCCGAAGCGGGATTGGCGCCGGAGCCTGAAGCCGAAGCGGCGCTCGAAGCAGAACCAGAACCGCTGGTCGACGAAGAAATCGTCGCCATGCCGCTGCCCGAGGAAGACGAGGCGCCCGAAGCGGAACACGAACTGCAGGGCGAGACGCCCGAGGTGCCGGATGCGCGCGTGCGCGATGAAGGGGCCGACCTGTTTTCGTCGCTGCTGATGCGCGAATCGGCCGCCGCCGAATCGGAATCGGACACCCATGCCGCCTCCAAATCGGTGCGCCGCAATGCCGCCAAACGCAAGAAGGCCGCGCAGAAGTCCGCCGCGCCGGCCGAGCCGCCCGAGCTCGAACCGCTCGAGTTCGCGTCCGAACTCGAGCCCGAGCCGGAGCACGACGAGCCCGAATTCGTCAGGCGCAGCCGCTTGCAGGAGCGGACCGGCCGTACACGCCGCCTGGTGATGGGCGCCGGTTCGGCGCTGCTGGTGCTGGCGCTGGCCGCGCAGGGCATGGCGACTTTCCGCAATGTGCTGGCGGCGCACTACCCCGAACTGAAGCCCGTGCTGTCTGCAACCTGTTCGCTGTTCGGCTGCCGCGTCGAATTGCCGGCCCAGATCGAAGCGCTGAGTGTCGAAACCGGCGAGCTGCAATCGCTAAGCGCCAACACCTTCACTTACTCCACGCTGCTGCGCAACCCGGGCACGCTGGTGCAGGCCTGGCCGCAGCTCGAACTGACGCTGACCGATGCCGACGACAAGGCGCTGGTGCGGCGCGTATTCGCGCCGGCCGACTACCTGCCGAAAAGCGTCGCCGCGGCCAAGGGTTTCGGCGCGCGCTCCGAGCAGCCGGTCAAACTGTTCTTCGAGCTGAACCAGATCAAGGCATCCGGCTATCACGTCGCCATCTTCTACCCATAAGGCTGCACAATGAACAAGACAACCCTGATCTGCGGATCGCTCGCCTTCGACAAGATCATGCAATATCACGGCCGCTTCGGCGAAACCCTGCTGGCCGACCAGCTGCACCGGGTCAACGTGTCCTTCCTGGTGCCGACCTTGCGCACCGAGTACGGCGGCTGCTCGGCGAACATCGCCTACAACCTGAAGATGCTGGGCGGCGACCCGCTGATCATGGCTACCATCGGCCAGGATGGCGGCGAATACCTCGAGCGCTTCGCCTCGCTCGGCATCGAAACCCGCGCGATCCGCAAGATCGCCAACGCCTACACCGCCCAGTGCTTCGTCACCGCTGACCTGGACAACAACCAGATCAACGCCTTCCACCCGGGCGCGATGCAGTTCTCGCACGAGAACAACGTGGCCGATTACGGGCAGCTGGCCGTGGCGATCATCGCCCCGGACGGCCGCGACGGCATGCTCAAGCACGCCACCGACTGCGCCGCCCAGAACCTGCCGTTCATGTTCGATCCGGGCCAGCAGCTGCCGATGTTCAGCGGCGAAGAGCTGATCGACTTCATCGGCAAGGCAAGCTACGTCGCCGCCAACGACTACGAATTCGAGATGCTGATGGACCGCACCGGACTGACGCTGGCCGACATCGCTTCCAGGCTGGACGCGCTGATCGTCACGCGCGGCGAAAAAGGGTCCGAGATTTACGCCGGCGGCGAGCGCTTCGACATCCCGTGCGTGAAGGCGGCCGCGGTGGTCGACCCGACCGGCTGCGGCGACGCCTATCGCGCCGGCCTGCTGTACGGGATTGCCAACGGTTTCGACTGGCCGACCACCGGCCGCCTGGCCAGCCTGATGGGCGCGATCAAGATCGCCCACCAGGGCGGCCAGAACCACGTCTTTACGGCTGCGGAAATCGCAGAACGCTTCGAGCAGGAATTCGGGTACCGGTTCTGATAGCCGCCTAGCTGCAAGAAAAAAATACGTCGTCCTCGCGCTAGCGGGGATCCATACTGAGCGAGCTTCGCCAATCCGGCATGCTCATCATGGATCCCCGCTGGCGCTAGGACGACGTTTTTTTGAAGCCGCTAGCCCGAAAACCGTCGCCCTCGCGAAGGCGGGGGCCTAATTCGCGGGAACGCCCGCGACCCGCTCACGACCGCGGCATCAACAGCCGCTCGACCGCGTCCGGCGTCAGCGACGCCGACACCACTTCAATCAACTTGCGCTTGTTCGTCTGCCCGTGCGTGATCGTCACGGCGCTCCTGGGCACCGACAGCGCACCGGCCAGGTATCTGACCAGCGCCTCATTCGCCTTGCCTTCGATCGGCTGCGCCTGCAGCTTGAGCTTGAGGGCGTCGTCGAGCACGCCGATCACTTCGGTCTTTTTTGCGTTGGGGGTAATCTGGACGGCGATCCGCACGCCGCCTGGCAGTGCGGAACACCAGGCACGGCTCATCGGAAGCCGAATGCCATGCTCAGGAGCAGCTGGGCGATCTGCAGCAGGATCAGCGCCACCAGCAGCGACAGGTCGAGGCCGCCGAGCAGCGGCACTACCCGGCGCAGGGGACGCAGCAGCGGGTCGTTCAGGGCCCGCACCAGCGGCGCCAGCGGCGCATGCGGGTTGACCCAGCTGAAGATCGCTTCGATCACCAGCAAGGCCATGAAGCCGTACAGGATCCAGTTCAGGAAGCGGTACAGCGCCATCAGGAACACGGTCGCTCCGGGCATCCCGGACAGGAACAGCACCGAGGTGGCCAGCATGACGACCAGGAAGGCGCCGATCAGGCTGGCCCAGTCATAGCCGCCCACGCCGGGCACCAGCCGGCGCAAGGGGCGCACCAGCCAGTCGGATAGGGTAAAGGTAAATTGCGCCACCGAGGCCGGTGGGCGAACACGAATCGCCTGCATCCAGAAACGCAGCAACAAGACTCCACCAAGCACGGTGGCGATGGCGTCCACGATCAACTGGAGAATACTGAGCACATCGACTCCTTAAAAAAAAACCGCTGTGTGAAACATGTCACACAGCGGTATTTTGCCTGATCCAGGCGCAGCTGGCTATTACGGACGGCTGCTGGTCGGGAAAGGCCATGCTGCTGGCGGAGCCAGTACGGTCTTCGCGGCCGGCGCAGGAGCTGGAGTTGCTGCTGCTGCTGCTGGAGCTGGAGCAGGAGCTGCTGCCGGCTTTGGCGTTGCCGCCGCCTTTGGTGCTGCAGGCTTTTTAGGCGCTGCGGCCTTCTTCACCGCTGGCTTTGCTGCGGCCGGCGCTGCCGCTGGCTTGGCTGCTGGCTTTGCCGCAGCCTTAACGGGCTTTTTTGCTGCTGGCTTAGCCGCCACCTTTTTTGCTGCTGGCTTTGCTGCTGCTTTCGCTGCTGGCTTTGCTGCTGCTTTAGTTACTGCTTTTTTTGCGACTGGCTTGGCTGCTGCCTTCTTTGCTGCTGGCTTTGCTGCGGCTTTCTTGGCTGCTGGCTTAGCGGCCTTTTTTGCTGCTGGCTTGGCTGCGGCTTTTTTAGGAGCTGCTTTTTTAGCGGCTGCTTTTGGAGCTGCTTTCTTGGCGGCGGCCTTTGGAGCGGCTTTCTTGGCTGCTGGCTTCGCTGCGGCTTTTTTCGCTACTGGCTTGGCTGCTGCTTTTTTCGGCGCTGCTTTCTTGGCGGCTGCTTTTGGAGCGGCTTTCTTGGCGGCTGCTTTTGGAGCGGCTTTCTTGGCTGCGGCTTTCTTCGCTACTGGCTTCGCTGCTGCTTTTGGAGCTGCTTTCTTTGCTGCTGGCTTGGCTGCGGCTTTCTTCGCTACTGGCTTCGCTGCTGCTTTTGGAGCGGCTTTCTTTGCTGCTGGCTTGGCTGCGGCCTTCTTCGCTACTGGCTTGGCTGCGGCTTTTTTCGCTGCTGGCTTGGCTGCAGCTTTTTTCACTGCTGGCTTTGCTGCTGGCTTGGCGGCGGCCTTTTTGACTGCCGGTTTAGCTGCGGCTTTCGCTGCTGGCTTGGCGGCTGCTTTCGCGACCGGTTTCTTTGCTGCTGGTTTCTTTGCGGCTGTTGCCATTTGAGTTCTCCTTCATCTGCGATGGGAAAAATACGCTACAAGGTTAAAACCCGTCCGACCCGTATGTTTGGTCAGGCGAATTATTCATCGGCACAAACGCGCTGCTTGTTTATGCTAATGAATTCGGCACCAGCTGAACTGCTGCAACTCCTCACGTTTGCAGCACTTCAGCCATAGTCGTCGCTTACTTCCCGACGACGAAATCGGTATTCCCAGTGCGCTGCTCACATCCCAGACCACGCCAACACGAAAAGAAAAAGCCGCCATGCCTGAACGAAATCAGGCAGAGCGGCTTAGTTTTTGCGGTGAGGTTAAGTGCATATCCGGTTGAATCAGCGTCCCATTTTGATCGGTTTTTTTGCCTGCGGTCGCGCGAAAAATCGGCGCGTTCACGTTTTGACAAATTCAATCACGTAAAGTACACGAAAACCTTGTCAGTGCGCAACTGCCACACTACTTTTTTCGCATCCTTTTTACGACGGGGACGCACGACATGCACTTCGCGCGTTTTGAAAATGGACTATTCCCAGTTCAGTGCGCCACCAGTTTGGTACTCGGTCACGCGCGTCTCGAAGAAGTTGCGTTCCTTTTTCAAGTCGATCATTTCGCTCATCCACGGGAACGGATTTTCTTCGCTCGGGAACAGCGGCTCGAGTCCGATCTGGACCGCGCGGCGATTCGCGATGAAGCGCAGGTAACCCTTGAACATGGTCGCGTTCAAACCGAGCACGCCGCGCGGCATGGTGTCTTCCGCATACGCGTATTCGAGGTCCACCGCTTTCAGGAAAAGCACCTTGATCTCCTCGCGGAAAGCAGGCGTCCACAACAGCGGATTTTCCATCTTGATCGTGTTGATCAGATCGATCCCGAAATTGCAATGCATTGATTCGTCACGCAAAATGTACTGATACTGCTCCGCGGCGCCCATCATTTTGTTCTGCCGGCCGAGCGCCAGGATCTGCGTAAACCCGACGTAAAAGAACAGTCCTTCCATCAGGCAAGCGAACACAATCAGCGACTTCAGCAAGGTCTGATCGTTCTCGACGGTGCCGGTCGTGAACGCCGGATCGGTCAAAGTATTGATGAACGGGATCAGGAATTCGTCCTTGTCGCGGATCGATTTGACCTCGTTGTAGGCGTTGAAAATCTCCGACTCATCGAGCCCGAGCGACTCCACGATGTACTGATAAGCGTGGGTGTGGATCGCCTCTTCGAAGGCCTGGCGCAGCAGATATTGGCGGCATTCCGGAGCGGTAATGTGGCGATAAGTGCCGAGCACGATGTTGTTCGCGGCGAGCGAATCGGCGGTCACGAAGAAGCCCAAATTTCTTTTTACGAGACGACGCTCGTCGTCGGTCAAACCGTTGGGATTTTTCCACAATTCGATGTCGCGCTGCATATTGACCTCTTGCGGCATCCAGTGATTCGCGCAACCGGCCAGGTATTTATCCCACGCCCATTTGTACTTGAATGGGACCAGCTGGTTGACGTCGGTCTTGCCGTTGATGATGCGCTTGTCGTCCGCGTTCACACGCTTCGCGACCGCTTCCGCCGGCGCTTCCGCACCCGCGGCGTGCGGCGTGCGGGCGGCTGGTGCGCCGGAGGTGTCTTCGTCCCATGACAACATGATGAGTTCCTTCTTGATTGGTTGTTCGTGCGCCGGAAAGGCGCTTGGTTCAATTTTATTCGCTAAGCTGAAAACCGTCAGTCCGCCAAAAGCGGCGCCGACGGTCGTCAGGTCATTATAAAAATATTACTGGCAGGCTTCGCACTCTTCGAAACCGTCGTCGCCCGGACGCAGGTAGCAGGCAGCGCCATCGGCTTCCGCCGCGGCCGCGGCCGCGCTGGCAGCCGCAGCCGCCTTGTCGGCAACCGCACCCTGGGCACTGGCCGACATGCCGCCGTCCACCGACACCGCGTTCAGCGCGCCGGTCTTGGAAGTCGACTTCTCCATGTGCGTCGCCGCGATGGTGCGCAGGTAGTAAGTGGTCTTCAGGCCGCGCAGCCAGGCCAGCTTGTAGGTCTCGTCGAGCTTCTTGCCCGAAGCGCCGGCCATGTAGATGTTCAGCGACTGGGCCTGGTCGATCCACTTCTGGCGGCGCGATGCGGCTTCCACCAGCCAGCTTGCCGACACTTCGAACGCGGTGGCGTAGATGTCGCGCAGGTCTTGCGGAATGCGGTCGATCTTGGCCAGCGAGCCGTCGAAGTACTTCAGGTCGGCGATCATGACTTCATCCCACAGGTCGCGCGCCTTGAGGTCACGCACCAGGTAGGCGTTGATCTCGGTGAACTCACCCGACAGGTTCGATTTCACATACAGGTTCTGGAAGGTCGGCTCGATACAGGCCGACACGCCGATGATGTTCGAGATGGTCGCGGTCGGAGCGATCGCCACGCAGTTCGAATTGCGCATGCCGAACTGCTTGATGCGCTCGCGCACCGGAGTCCAGTCCATCGCCGACGACGAATCGACTTCCAGGTAGCCGCCGCGCTCTTCGGCCAGCAACGCGACCGAATCCTGCGGCAGGATGCCGCGCGACCACAGCGAACCTTCGTACGACTCGTAGCGGCCGCGCTCTTCGGCCAGCTCGGTCGAGGCCAGGTAGGCGTAGTAGCACACCGCTTCCATCGAGGTGTCGGCAAACGCCACGGCGTCGTTCGAAGCGAACGGCACGCGCATCATGTGCAGGCAATCCTGGAAACCCATGATGCCCATGCCGACCGGACGATGGCGCATGTTCGAATTGCGCGCTTTTTCGACCGCGTAGTAGTTGATGTCGATGACGTTGTCGAGCATGCGCATTGCGGTGCGCACGGTCTTCTGCAGCTTGACGTGGTCCAGCTTGCCCTCTTTCATGTGGGCAGGCATGTTCACCGAGCCCAGGTTGCAGACGGCGATTTCCGACTCGTTGGTGTTCAGGGTGATCTCGGTGCACAGGTTCGAGCTGTGGACCACGCCGACGTGCTGCTGCGGCGAGCGGATGTTGCACGGATCCTTGAAG
The DNA here is from genome assembly GCA_046728335.1 of Pseudomonadota bacterium. GTDB lineage: Bacteria > Pseudomonadota > Gammaproteobacteria > Burkholderiales > Burkholderiaceae_D > JAFCUW01. The sequence goes on from JBKPEJ010000047.1 coordinate 42,724, forward strand.
GTGATCCATGGGTGGCCGGTTTCGAACAGCATCGACAGCATCTTGCGCCACAGGTCGAGCGCGGCGATCTTCTTGAATACGCGGATTTCGCCGGCGGCAGCTTTCGCCTCGTAGCCGGTGTAAGCCTGCTCGAACGCCTTGCCGACCTTGTCGTGCAGGTCCGGGGTTTCGGACGGCGAGAACAGGGTCCAGTCGCCCTTTTCCATCACGCGCTTCATGAACAGGTCGGGAATCCAGTTGGCCGTGTTCATGTCGTGGGTGCGGCGGCGGTCGTCGCCGGTGTTCTTGCGCAGGTCGAGGAATTCCTCGACGTCCATGTGCCAGGTTTCCAGGTAGGCGCAGACCGCGCCCTTGCGCTTGCCGCCCTGGTTGACCGCGACGGCGGTGTCGTTGACCACCTTCAGGAACGGCACCACGCCTTGCGATTTGCCGTTGGTGCCCTTGATATGGGCGCCGAGCGCGCGCACCGGGGTCCAGTCGTTACCCAGGCCGCCGGCGAACTTGGCCAGCAGTGCATTTTCCTTGATCGCGTCGTAGATGCCTTCCAGGTCGTCCGAGACGGTGGTCAGGTAGCACGACGAAAGCTGCGAGCGCAGGGTGCCGGCGTTGAACAGGGTCGGCGTCGAACTCATGAAGTCGAACGACGACAGCAGGTGGTAGAACTCGATGGCGCGCGCTTCGCGGTTCTCTTCGCGCAGCGACAGGCCCATCGCAACGCGCATGTAGAACGCCTGCGGCATTTCGATGCGGATGTCGCGCACGTGCAGGAAGTAGCGGTCGTACAGGGTCTGCAGGCCGATGTAGCCGAACTGCAGGTCGCGGTCGGCGACCAGCGCCTTGGCCAGCTTGGCCAGGTCATAGGTGGCCAGCACCGGATCGAGCAGCTCGTTGGCGATGCCCTTGGCGATGTACTGCGGGAAGTACTCTATATAGTGTGCAGCCGCTTTCGCCTGCGGCACTTCCTGGCCGAACACTTCCTTGCGGATCGTGTGCAGCAGGATGCGGGCCGTCACTTGCGAATAGGCCGGGTCCTTTTCCATCAGCGCGCGGGCAGCCAGGATGGCGGACTTGTGCAGCTCTTCGACCGGCACGCCGTCGTACAGGTTCTTGACCGTCTCGGCCAGGATGGCGTCGGCGTCGACGTGCTTTTCCAGGCCGACGCAGGCGGCGTTGATCAGGTCGCGGACCTGGTTCATGTCGAGCGCGCGGCGCTCGCCGTTTTCAGTCACGTGGATCTGCGGGGCGGACACGTCGGCCGCGCCGCCTTGCGCTTCCTTGGCCAGCCGGCGCTCTTCCATGTGCTTGGCGCGGTACAGCACGTAGGCGCGCGCCACATCGTGCTCGCCCGAGCGCATCAGCGACAGTTCCACCTGGTCCTGCACGTCTTCGATATGGAAGGTGCCGCCGCCCGGCTGGCGGCGCACCAGCGCGGCGACCACGTTGCTGGTCAGCTGTTCGACCAGTTCGCGCACGCGCGCCGAAGCGGCGCCCTGCCCGCCATTGACGGCGAGGAAAGCCTTGGTGACCGCGATGGCGATCTTCGATGGTTCGAACGCGACGACTGCGCCGTTGCGGCGGATGATGCGGTAGTCGCCGCGCGCCGCGATGTCGGACGCACTGCTCGCCGCTGCGGGAGCCGTCGGACCAGTGGTGACGTGCAGCGGATTGGTGGAAATATCTTGTGATGTTTGCATTGAGGCTCCCGGGGACGGCATGCAGTCGTGCTGCAGCCTTGTTATCAAGTGGCCTGCCTGTTGGGCAGATCCGTCTACAAATAAAAAAAGCAAAAAAATACCCTGCCAACCGTTGTAGCCAGCTGGCAAACGACGTTAAACATGGGTTGAATACGCTGTTTCGAGACCCTTCCCATGCAGCCGGAGGGTGTAAAACCGTGTCGGGGAGGATCCCTCGGCACCACTACATCTAGTCATAAGCGTTAATGTGAGACTAATTGTAGTACCTGACCGAGTGGCTTGCAATACATTTCGGACAGCATTGAAGACTAAATATTTGCTATTTTTTTTGGTGCAGAGTCTTGACATTTTTCAGTGCGGAAACGACGCCGACCAGCCGGTGAGCGGGCACTAACACTGCACTATTTTGAGGCAGTTTTTCCGCTGCCGCAGCGACGCTTTGCGCGAGCATTTCCCAGTCGAAAAATGGGCCCGGGTCGGTCTTGCGCCCCGGCGCGACGTGTTCGTGCCCCTGCACGGCGGCCAGCGGGTAACGCGCGGCCAGCGCCAAGGTCAGTGCGGCGAGGGATTCGTATTGCGCTGGCGAAAAAGCAACATAGTCCGAGCCTTCCATTTCGATTCCGACCGAAAAATCATTGCATTGTTCCCGCCCGCCGAAACTGGACACGCCGGCATGCCAGGCGCGCTCGTTGCAGGACACGAACTGCAGCACCCGCCCGTCGCGCCGCACCAGGAAATGGGCCGACACGGTCAGGCCGCGCAAGTCGGCGAACGAGGGGTCCGCGGCGAAATCGACGCGGTTGGTAAACAAGTCGGCGATGTGCGGGCCGCCGAAGCGCCCCGCCGGCAGGCTGATGTTGTGGATCACCAGCAGCTCGACCGCCATCCCCGCGGGGCGCGCGTCGAAATTGGGCGAATCGTAGCGCAGCGCGCCCTGGCACCAGCCATCGGCGCCGATCGCAGCAAAGGTCAGCGCGGCCATTACTGCTCCGGCTCCTGGATGTCGAGTTTCTGCATCTGGTAGCGCAGCTGGCGGAAGCTGATGCCGAGCAGCTGGGCCGCCTGGGTGCGGTTGAACTGGGTCTGGGCCAGCGCGCGCAGGATGATGTCGCGCTCGACCTGGATCAGATAGTCGGGCAGGCTGTCGGGCAGGCTGTCGGGACCGAGCGCCGGCGCCGGACCCGGCGCAACGGATGCGGCCGGCAATGGCGCCGGCGCAGCCGGCGCGGGTGCGGACTCCGGCGCGGGCGCCGCTTCCGCCACCCGAGCGCTCTTGAGCGACAGGTCGCCGACCTCGATCACGCCATCGTTGGCAAACGCCAGCGCGCGTTCCAGCACGTTTTCGAGTTCGCGCACATTGCCGGGGAAGGAGTACGCGCACAAGGTCTCGAGCACCTGCGGCCCCAGTTCGGCCTTCTGCCCCGGTCCCGCCAGCCGGGTCAGGATCGCCTCGGTCAGCACGCCGAGATCGACCAGCCGCTCGCGCAACGGCGGCAGCGCCAGCTCGATCACGTTGAGCCGGTAAAACAGGTCCTGCCGGAACTTGCCGGTTTCGACGCACTGCGCCAGGTCCTGGTGCGTCGCACTGATGATGCGCACGTCGACCGGCTCCTCGGCGGTGGCGCCGATCTTGCGCACGCGCCGCTCCTGGATCGCGCGCAGCAGCTTGACCTGCATCGCCAGCGGCAGGTCGGCCACCTCGTCGAGCATCAGGGTGCCGCCGTTGGCGGCCTGGAAGAAGCCGTCTCGCTCATCGACCGCGCCGGTGAAGGCGCCCTTGCGGTAGCCGAAGAACTCCGCCTCCATCAAGGCCTCGGGGATCGCGCCGCAGTTGACGGCGATGAACGGGCGCGCCGCGCGCGAGCTTTGGGCGTGGATTTCACGCGCCGCCAGCTCCTTGCCGCTGCCCGATTCGCCGGTGATGGCGATCGGCGCCATCGAACGCGCGAGCCGGTCGATCTGGGCGCGCAGGCCCTGCATCGCCGCCGAGTGGCCGATCAGGCGCGACGGCGCGGCCGCGCTGGCGACCGGCTGGTCCGGGCCGGGCGCGGTCAGCCGCAGCGCCGAGCGCACCATCACGCGCAGGTCGTCCAGCACCACCGGCTTGGAGACGTAATCGAAGGCGCCCGCTTTCAGGGCGATCACCGCATTGTCGGCGCTGCCGTACGCGGTGACCACCGCGATCGGCGTGCCCTTGCCGCTCGCTGAAACTTCGCGCACCAGTTCCAGGCCAAGGCCGTCGGGCAGGCGCATGTCGGTCAGCACCAGAGCATAGTCGTTCGCCGCCACCAGCGCGCGCGCTTCGCGCAGCGTCTCGGCGCAGTCGACGTCGAGGCCCATTTTCACCAGCGTGATGTCGAGCAGCTCGCGCAGGTCGGCTTCGTCGTCGACGACGAGGATGCGGGGTGAACTCATGGGGTAGCCTTTCGGTTGCTAGGAGTGTGCATCAGAGGGCCAATGGCTGCGCGAAGGTAATCACAAACCGGCCGCTGGCCTTGCGCAGGCCGAACGCACCGGGGTCGATGCGGTATTCGTAATCGAGCATCGCGTCGTTATTGAGGCACAGTTCGCGCGCCAGGTACAGGCCCAGGCCGGTGCCCTTGCTCGACGTGGTGTAGAACGGCTCGAACAGGTGGGCCCGCACTTCGGGCGTAATGCCCGGCCCGTCGTCCTGAACGTGCAGCTCCATCCGGCCGGGATTGTCGCTGACGACGAACAGCCGGATCGAGCCGGGCGTGCCGCTGGCGTAGCGGATCGCGTTGGTCAGCAGGTTCACCACCACTTCGCGCAAATGCAGCGCATCGAAGCGCACCGGCGAATTGCCGGTGCCGCCAACCCGGATCATATCATCGGGCAGCGCGTGGGTTTCCTGGAATTCGGTGCGGATCTCGCCGAGGAAAGCGGACAGCCGCAGCGGCTCGGAATGCGGCTGCACCTTGCGCGACAGCTGCAGGATGTCCTCGACCATCCGGTTCACCCGCGCCACGTTGTCGCTGACGATCTTGAGCAGCCGCGCGTGCGGCGCCTCGTTCAGGTCTTCGGCCAGCAGCGAGGTCGCGTGGCCGATCGCCGACAGCGGATTACGCACCTCATGTGCGATGCTGGCGGTGAGCCGGCCCATCGAAGCGAGCTTGAGTTGCTGCGCCTGGTTCTCGATCGCCGTCACGTCCTGCAGGAAGATCACGCAGCGCCCGGCCGCCTGGCCCGGCGTGTCGACCCGCGCGAAGCGCAGTTTCAGGTGCGCGGCCAGGTCGGGGCGCACGCTGCGCAGCACCGGTCCCAGCTCGGCGCCGCCCTCCTGGCCGGGTTTGATCATGACGAAGGCGCCGCCCCCGTCGCCGCCGGCGAGGTCGAAGGGCAGCGCCAGCCAGGCTTCGAACGCCTGGGCGATCGGCGCGAGCGAAGCGACGTCACCGAGCCGGAAGTCGGCGCCCTCGGCGGCCAGGTTCAGCATGCGCTGCGCCGCCGGGTTGCTGGTGAATACCTGGCCGTCGCGCCCGACCACGAGGATGCCGTCGCCGACGTCGGCCATCACGATGCGGTTGATCGCCTGCTGGATATTGAGGTCGGCGCCACGCCGCGCGGCCAGCTCCTCCTGGCCGATCAGCTTGGCGGCCAGGCGGCTGACCAGCAGCACCACCGCGAAAAATGCGGCGCCGTAGACGCCGGACTGCACCATCGGCGTGTCGGCGTCGAGAACGAATGCCTGCCAGACGCTCTCGCCGATCAGGAACAGCGTCACCAGCGACGCCGAAAACAGCGCCATCGTCAGCGGCGCCAGGATCGCCGCGCCCGCCAGCGGGAACAGGTACAGGATGGCCAGCCCGCTGCGTAGTCCGCCGCCGCCGATGTACAGCAGCGAAATGACGGCCAGGTCGAACGCAATCTGGACGCCCAGCTGGTAAAGGAAGCGGCGCCGCCAGTACACGGTGAGCATGCCGAACAGGATCGCGGCGAGCAGGTAGGCTATGCAGGTTTGCGCATACAGGTAATGGCCGCTGGCGCGCGGCCCCTTGTTGTCAAAGCTCAGGTACAGCAGCAGCACCACCGCGATGACGATGCGGGTGGCGTTCAGCGTTTGCAGCGAGCGCCAGAATGTCTCGCGCGATTCGACTGAGAGCCCCTGCCAGAGTGACATCGGCGCTTACTTCGCCGGCAGTCGGACGTGGGCCGGGCTGCAGTAATCCAGCCCATCGGCGCGGACCGCCTCGGAGGACGGGAAGTACACGCCGCAGTGGGCGCAGCGCGTCATCGACTCGACCGCCGGCGGCTGCTGCGGATCGGGCCGGCCCGTTTTCGGTGGCTGGAAGCCGGAGGAGCGCAGCTTGCTGCGGATGGCCATCACCACCAGCACCGCCAGGGCCAGCCAGAACAGCAGGCGGCTCATGCGACCGCCCGGTGCAGCACGACTTCGAGCACGAAGCGGCTGCCAACGTAGGCCAGCACCAGCGTGGCGAAGCCGGCCAGCGTGAAGCGCAGCGCGGTCTTGCCGCGCCAGCCGCGCCACTTGCGCCCGGTCAGCAGGGCCGCGAACAGGATCCACGACAGCAGCGCGAAGATGGTCTTGTGGTCCCATTTGATCGCGGCGCCGAACAGTTGTTCGGAGAACACGATCCCCGACAGCACGGTGAGGCTGAGCAGCACGAAGCCGATGCCGATCAGGCGGAACAGCAGCTTTTCCATGGTCAGCAGCGCGGGCAGCTGGTCCAGCGCGCCGCCCAGCCAGCCGGCGGCCGGACTGCGCGTGTGCAGGCGCGACTCCTGCAGCGCCATCAGCACCGCATGGAAAGCGGCGATGGTCAGGGTGCTGTAGGCGAGGATCGCGACGGCAATGTGCCAGGCGAAGAACGGCGACTGGCCCTGCAGCTGGAACACGCTGCCGGCGAACAGTGCCGGCAAGGCCGCTGCCGCGGCGGCGCACGGCATGACCAGCCGGCGCAGGCCGTCGAGTGCGAAGTTGCGGTTTTCGAACCAATAGGCGGCGACCGACACCCACAGCGCGGCCGACAGCATGATCGCGAAACCGACCCGCAGGCCGCCGGGAACGCGCATGTCGAACCACAGCGCGGCGCCGTGCAGCAGCCAGGCGACGGCGGTGACGGCCGAAATCAGTCCGCCCTTCCGGATCGGGAGCAAGGCGCACACGGCGTATATCAGCGCGGCGGCAATAAAGAGATAGGTCTGCATTAAAGGAAGTTTACACCATTGGGGCAGCTGGGGCCCAGGGGAGCTTAGTCGACGGCGGCCATGCGCAGTTCGTCGTGGTGGTGGCGCTGCTGCTCTTCCATCACCAGCTGGCCCAGTTCGCGCTTGAGGGCGTTGAACTCCGGCGAGGCCGGGTCGCGCCCGCGCGGCAGCTCCACCATGATGTCGCGCTTGACCGTGCCGGGCCGGTAGGTCATCACGACGATCCGGTCAGCCAGGTAAATCGCTTCCTCGATGCTGTGCGTGACGAACAGGATGGTCTTTTTCAGCTCGGCCCAGATGCGCAGCAACTCGTCCTGCAGGTTGCGGCGGGTCAGCGCGTCGAGCGCGCCGAACGGCTCGTCCATCAGCATGATCGGGGAGTCCAGCGCCAGCACGCGGGCGATCGCCACCCGCTGGCGCATGCCGCCCGACAGGTCTTTCGGGAAGCGCTGGCGGAAGTCCGACAGCGACAGCATCGCCAGCAAGGCGTCGACGCGCTGCCGGATCTCGGCCTTGCCGACGCCCTTGATCTGCAGCCCGAAGCCGATGTTGTCTTCCACCGTCATCCAGGGAAACAGCGCGTACTCCTGGAACACCATGCCGCGGTCCGGCCCCGGTTCGGTGATCAGTTTGCCGTCGGCCGTGATGGTGCCGCTGGTCGGCAGCGAGAAGCCGGCCACCGCGTTGAGCAGGGTCGACTTGCCGCAGCCCGAGGGCCCCAGCAGGCAGGTGAACTGCCCGCGCGGGATCTCGAGGTTGATGTCCTGCAAAGCGACCAGCTCGCGGTCCTCGGTCTTGAATACCTTGCTGACGCCGGATATGACGATGTGGGTGTCGTTCATCTTAGTTTTCCAGGCCGCGGTGCCAGCGCAGCAGGTGGTTGTTCAGGCGGTTCATGCCGACGTCGATCGCCAGCCCCCACAGCCCGATGGTGATCATGCCGGCGATGATCTTGTCGGACCAGAAATATTCGCGCGCTTCGAGGATGCGAAAGCCCAGCCCGTTGTTCACCGCGATCATCTCGGACACGATCACCACGATGAAGGCGGTGCCGATGCCGATCCGTACCCCGGCCAAGATGTAAGGCACCGCGGCCGGCAGGATCACCCGCAGGAACATGGTGCGCTGGCCGGCGCCCAGGTTGCGCGCGGCGCGCAGGTAGATGCCGTCGACCTGGCGCACGCCGGCGATGGTGTTCATCAGCACCGGGAAGAAGGCGCCCAGCGCGATCAGGAACACGGCCGGCGGATTGCCCAGCCCGAACCACAGGATCGACAGCGGAATATAGGCGATCGGCGGAATCGGGCGCAGCAGCTGGAACAGCGGATTGAACCAGGTGTACACGCGCTGGCTGGCGCCCATCGCCAGGCCCATCGGCAAGGCCAGCCCGGCGCCGACCGCGAAGCCGACCAGCACGCGGTACATGCTGCCGATCGAATCGATGATCAGCTCGCCCGAGAAAAACCAGGCCAGCTTGCTGCCGTCGACGTAGGGCTGGATCGGCAGCAGGTAGGCGACCCACCGTTCCACCACCGCCAGCGGCGACGGCAGCACCTGGGGATTGACCCAGCCCATGTGCGCCACCAGCTGCCAGACGGCGATGACGACCGCCGGCACCACGATCCCGATTCCTATTTCCCGCAAATGCCTTGCCCTCATCGCGATCCCTTCTTATTTGACGTTCAGGCTTTTCTTGGCGGCATCGAGCAGGTCGGTCTTGACCCAGTCTTTCGCCACCGGCGGCTTGGCCATCTTGCCGACGCCGGTCTTGACCATGATGTCGGTGGTGACCTGGATATGCTCGGGCGTGATGTCGTAGGTGTAGGACGAATTGCCGATCGCGTCGTTGAAGTCGTCGGTCGTGATCTGGCCCTTGAACACGACTTCGCGCACATACTTTTCAGCCAGCGTCTTGTCGTCGATGAAGGCTTTGGTCGATTGGACGAAGCAGCGCATGAACTTTTCGGCCAGGTTGCGCTTCTCCTTATAGAACTTCTCGGTCATGACCATGGTCCGCACCGGCTCGCCGATCGGGGTGTCATAGGGCTTGATCACTTCCGCGCCGAAATTTTTGTTGATCGCCTGCGAGGACTGCGGCTCCGACTGCATCATGGCGTCGATGTTCTTGCCCAGCAGCGCGGCGTTCAGGTCGGGATACGACAGGTAGATCAGCTGCACATCCTTGCCCGGCGCGCTGTCGGCCGACAGGCCGTGCTTCTGCAGCTCGGCCATCAGGAGCACTTCCTGGATCGCGCCGCGGGTGACGCCGACTTTGTGGCCCTTCAGGTCCTTGACCGTCTTGATGTTCAGCTCCGGGCGCGCCACCAGCCGGGCGCCGCCCTTGGCGAAACCGGCCACCACGAAGATCGGCGCGCCGCTGGCACGGCCGGAAATGGCAGCTTCGGAAGCGGTGGTGCCGACGTCGAGTTCGCCGGCGATGATCGCCTGCATCACGTCGAGGCCTTTGGCGAAGATCTTTTCATCGACCTTGATGCCACATTTTGGCGCGATTTCCTTGATGTACGACACCGCGCCGTAATGCGCGAATTTCAGATTGCCGAGCCGGACGACTTCCTGCGCCTGGGCGCCGCTCGCTACCAGCATCGCTGCGATGGCGATGGTCTTGCAGATCAACTTTGCTGTCATGCTGTCTCCGAAAATTGTTGGGTCATCAAGGAATTGTTAATCACCAAGGAATTGTTAAAACAGAGTGTACCAAGCGTTGGAAGTTCTTAGACAGAAATTTTGGCAGGATGGCAAAACGCTCGCGCCCCGCCCTCACCCGCCATCGAGGTACATCTGGTAGATGGCGCCGTAGCGGCCGCTCTTGCGCAACCAGGCCAGGCCGGCGTTGAAGTCATCGCGCAGCCTGGCGTCACGAAACACCGGGCGGTAGTCGCGCGCATTGGGCGCCGGCAGGAGGTGCGCGTCCACCGGCGGCATGTGGAAGCCGGGATCGCGCCGCTCCTGCAGCTTGGAATAATACGAGAAAATGGTGCGGTCGCTGACGACCATGTCGTAGCGCCCCAGCGCCAGCAGCTGCGGCTGGACCGACTGGTTGTTCCGTTCGACGTAGAACTTGGTATGTTCCAGCTTGCCCAGCCACTCCGGGTAGCGGGTGGCGGCGCCGATAAAGGACATGATCCACAGCTTGTGCAGGTCGGCCGGCTTCTTCAGCGACAGGCGCCGCCGTGCGAGCGTATACATGACATTGTCGTAGACCACCGGCGCCTCGGCATAGGATCCGCCTGCCGCGCGCATGTCCTGGCCCACGTCCATCATGATCGCGTCGGCCTTACCGGACAAGAACACCACCGGAATCCGTCCCATCGGCATGAACAGCGGCTGCAGCACGTGGCCACGGTAGGCCAGCGCCTCCTTGACGATGTCGACTTCGATGCCGGAACTGCTCGCTACTAATATATAAGGCGGCAGGTTGTCGCCGAACGCCATGCGCACCGTCGCGGCGCCGGCCGGCACCGCAATCGACAGCAGCAGTAATAATAGAAGCACCATGGCGATCCGATCCCGATGGCCGGCTGAAGGGCGCACACTATGCGTGAGAGCAACAATGCGTGGGGATGATGGTAACAGGAACCGGCGTGTCCGCACGGCTCGATGAGGTAAAATGCTGGTCACCGCCTGGCGCCACGCCGGGCTTGTCCAAGTCTCCACCAGGTTCGCCATGCTAGATAACTTAACCCAACGCCTTGCCAAGGTCGTCAAGACCATGCGCGGTGAGGCGCGTCTGACCGAATCAAATACCGCCGAGATGCTGCGCGAAGTGCGCCTGGCACTGCTCGAGGCCGACGTGGCGCTGCCCGCGGTGCGCGAATTTATCAGCCGCGTCAAGGAAAAGGCCCTGGGCGAGGAAGTCATCGGTTCGCTCTCGCCCGGCCAGGCGCTGGTCGGCGTGGTGCAGCGCGAACTGGCCGCCCTGATGGGCGCCGACCTCGGCCCGGAGGCGTCGCAGCTCAGTTTCGCGCAGCAGCCGCCCGCGATCATCCTGATGGCCGGCCTGCAAGGCGTCGGCAAGACCACCACCGTCGGCAAACTCGCCAAGTACCTGCGCGAAGAGAAAAAGAAGAAGGTGCTGACCGTCTCGGCCGACATCTACCGTCCCGCCGCGATCGCCCAGCTCGAAGCGGTGACCAGGCAGGTCGGCGCCGACTTCTTCCCGTCCACCAGCAGCGACAAGCCGGTCGACATCGCCCTCGCCGCGCTGGACTGGGCCAAGAAGCATTACCACGACGTGCTCATCATCGACACCGCCGGCCGCCTCGGCATCGACGAAGCGATGATGCAGGAGATCTCCGCGGTGCACGCGGCGGTCAAGCCGATCGAGACGCTGTTCGTGGTCGACGCCATGCTCGGCCAGGATGCGATCAACACCGCCAAGGCGTTCAACGACGCGCTGCCGCTGACCGGCATCGTGCTCACCAAGCTCGACGGCGATTCGCGCGGCGGCGCCGCGCTGTCGGTGCGCCACATCACGGGCAAGCCGATCAAGTTCGCCGGCGTCTCCGAGAAACTCGACGGCCTCGAGGCGTTCGACGCGCAGCGCATGGCCAACCGCATCCTCGGCATGGGCGACATCCTGGCGCTGGTCGAAGAAGCGCGCAAGGGCGTCGACGTCAAGGCGGCGGCGGACCTGGCCAACAAGATCAAGGTTGGCGGGCGCTTCGACCTGAACGACTTCAAGTCGCAGTTGGGCCAGATGAAGAAAATGGGCGGCATGGCCAGCCTGGTCGACAAGCTGCCGGCCCAGTTCCAGCAGGCTGCCGGCGGCGCCAACATGGACCAGGCCGACAAGCAGGTGCGGCGCATGGTCGGCATCATCGACTCGATGACCCCGCAGGAACGCGCCAAGCCGGAACTGATCAAGGCCACCCGCAAACGCCGCATCGCGGCCGGCGCCGGGGTCCAGGTCCAGGAAGTGAACCGCATGCTGGCGCAGTTCGACCAGATGCAGAGCATGATGAAAAAGCTCAAGGGCGGCGGCATGATGAAGATGATGCGCGGGATGAAAGGCATGATGCCGGGCCTGCGTTAATCGCCCTGGCGCGTTATCGGCACGATAAGAAGCCGGCCTGCGGAACAGCTCCGCGGCCGGTTTTTTTATCGGATTTCTCCTCTGGGGCGCGCGGGCGGGCACTTAACTGTATTTTTCGCTGGAATTAGGGTGAAAAATTTCGAAAAAGACTTGCAACAACAGTAAAACCCCACCAATATAAGCCGTGCGATCAATTGCGCAATTTCCCATGTGTTCGTTAAGGAGGCTCGAAGATGGCAACAGCCAAAAAAACCCCAGCAGCAGCTCCAGCAAAAAAAGCAGCAGCCAAGCCAGCAGCAGCGGCAAAGCCAGCAGCGAAAAAAGCAGCTCCAGCAAAGGCCGCGGCGCCAAAAGCAGCCGCAGCGAAGAAACCAGCAGCAGCACCACGCAAGCCTAACGCCGCCTTCATGAAGGCGATGACTCCGTCCAGCACCCTGGCCGCAGTGGTTGGCGCAACGCCGCTGCCACGCACCGAAGTCACCAAAAAAGTGTGGGACTATATTAAAAAGCTGGACCTGCAAGACGCTGCAAACCGTCGCATGATCAATGCAGACGACAAGCTCAAAGCTGTCTTTGGCGGCAAAGCCCAGGTATCCATGTTCGAAATGACCAAACTCATTTCCGATCATCTGAAATAAAAACAACTAGGCTGATCGGCCGAATTGGAAAAGGCCCCGGTTGAGAAACCGGGGCCTTTTTGTTTATGCTTGCATTGGAATTAATTAATAAAGCGGCAATATTGAGTCAGGCGTATTTCGTTTCTAATTTTGATGACCTCAAGACCGTTGTTGGCCTCAAAGCCGTCGTCCCCGCGAAGGCGGGGGATCCCATTTCGCCGAGGTGCCACTGAATGGGATCCCCGCCTTCGCGGGGACGACGTGCTAATTTGGGTGGCTTTAAGACGGTCAGCGCACAGAAACCGGCGCCATCTCCCACTTCTTCCATGCCGCCAGCACCGCATTCGGGTACTCCGGCCGGCCGCGGCTGCCGTTGTAGCGGCCCAGCGCAAGGTACAGGCTGCCCGCCTCCATGTCGATGTACATGCGCAGGATCGCGCAGCCGTAGCGCAGGTTGGTCTGCATGTGGAACAGCCGGCTGCGGTCGCTGTCGCCGATCACCTTGGCCCAGAACGGCATCACCTGCATGTAGCCGCGCGCGCCGACCATCGACACCGCGTACTTGCGATAGGCCGACTCGACCTGGATCAGCCCCAGCACCAGTCCCGGATCGAGCCCGGCGCGGGTTGCCTCGTACCAGGCGGTCTCGAGGAATTCGGTGCGCGATTGCAGGTCCGGCAGCTTGCGCTTGAGCCGCTCGGACATCTCCGCCAGCCATTGCCGGTAGCGCAGGCGCGCGGCCTCGTCGCGAAACACCGGCTGCGGCGGGCGCGCATCCTTGATCGCATTGGCCAGCGCCAGCCGCACCGAGTCGGCCAGCGCCTCTTCTTTCTGGTTGCCGGCCTGCGCAAGGGCGCAACAAGCCAGGCTGGCCGCGAGCAAGGCCCGGGCCAGCCATTTCACCGCTGGTTCCGCTCGGCTCACTGGCTCAGTTTGCCCTTGATGAAGTCGACCATGCCGGCAACCGGCACGGCGGTTGCCTCGGCATCGCGGCGGCCCTGGTACTCGAGGTTGCCCTCTTTGAGGCCGCGCTCGCCGATCACCACGCGGTGCGGCACGCCGATCAGTTCCCAGTCGGCGAACATCGCACCCGGGCGCAGGCCGCGGTCGTCGACGATCACGTCCACGCCGGCCGCCTGCAGCGCGGTGTAGAGTTTTTCGACTTCTTCCTTGACCATCTCGCTGCGGTCCATGCCCATCGGGCACAGCACCACTTCGAACGGCGCGATCGAGGTCGGCCAGATGATGCCCTTGTCGTCGAAGTTCTGCTCGATCGCCGCGCCCAGGATACGGGTCACGCCGATACCGTAGCAGCCCATCTGCAGCGGAGCCGGTTTGCCGTTCTCGTCGAGGAAGGTGGCTTTCATGCTTTCCGAGTAGGCGGTGCCGAGCTGGAACACGTGGCCCACTTCGATGCCGCGCTCGATTGCCAGCACGCCCTTGCCGTCCGGCGAAGCGTCGCCTTCGACCACGTTGCGCAGGTCGGCCACCAGCGGCTCGGCGATGTCGCGGCCCCAGTTGGCGCCCGTGTAGTGGAAGTCCTGTTCGTTGGCGCCGCAGACGAAGTCGGCCATGTTGGCGACGGTGCGGTCGGCCACGACCTTGACCGGCTGTTTGGTGTTGATCGGACCGAGGTAGCCGGGGATGGCGCCGTAGCACTCGAGGATTTCGGCCTCGGTCGCGAAACGGTGCGTCGCCAGGCCAGGGACCTTGGCGACCTTGATTTCGTTGAGCTCATGGTCGCCGCGCAGCAGCAGCATCCAGTTTTCCTTGACCTGCCTGCCGTCGACTTCCTTCTCGACCGTCAGCGCGATCGTCTTGACCGTCTGCGCCAGGTCCAGCCTGAGCAGCGCGGCAACCTGCTCGCACTTGGTGGTGCCGGGCGTCGAGGCCTTGGTCAGCGCCTGCGCCGGGGCCGGACGCGCGCTTGCCAGCGGCATCGCTTCGGCCGCTTCCATGTTGGCGGCGAAGTCGGAGGTCGGGCAATACACCAGCGCGTCCTCGCCGGTGCTGGCGATGACGTGGAATTCATGCGAGCCGGTGCCGCCGATGGCGCCGTTGTCGGCCGCCACCGCGCGGAACTTCAGGCCGAAGCGGTTGAAGATCGCGGTGTAGGCGTCGAACATGACCTTGTAGGACGCCTGCATGCCGGCCAGGTCGCGGTCGAACGAGTAGGCGTCCTTCATGGTGAATTCGCGGCCGCGCATCAGGCCGAAGCGCGGCCGGCGCTCGTCGCGGAACTTGGTCTGGATATGGTAGAAGTTCAGCGGCAGCTGGCGGTAGGACTTGATTTCGGTGCGGACCACGTCGGTGATCACTTCTTCGGACGTCGGCTGGATCGCGTACTCGCGGCCGTGGCGGTCTTTCACGCGCATCAGTTCAGGGCCCATCTTGTCCCAGCGGCCCGTCTCCTGCCACAGCTCGGCCGGCTGGACCAGCGGCATCAGCAGCTCGATCGCGCCCGCCTTGTTCATCTCGTCGCGAATGATCGCTTCGACCTTGCGGATCACCCGCAGGCCGGTCGGCATATAGGTATAGATGCCCGAACCGAGGCGCTTGATCATCCCGGCGCGCATCATCAGCTGGTGGCTGACGATCTCGGCATCGGACGGCGCTTCTTTTTGAGTTGAAATAAAAAATCGGGAGGCGCGCATATCGATGAATTCTTTTTAAAAAGAGAGAGTTATAATCAACCTAATTTTAAAGGATTAGCTGGCCGATGCGTCCAATCTTTATACAAATGGGTCCGATTCACCGGTTCCTGCCGTTTTCGCGTGTCGAAAACCTGGTGGGAGCCCGGATTTGTAGGTAAAAATATAAGAAGCACGCGCTGGCAGAAAGTTTCGAGGTGCACTATGCTCGACCGTGAAGGGTTCCGGCCCAACGTCGGCATCATCCTGCTCAACGCCCAGAACGAGGTGTGGTGGGGCAAGCGGGTGCGCGAGCACTCGTGGCAGTTCCCGCAAGGGGGGATCAAATACGGCGAAACGCCGGAGCAGGCCATGTACCGCGAGCTCGAGGAAGAAATCGGCTTGCGCCAGGAGCACGTCAAGATCGTGGGGCGTACCCGCGACTGGCTGCGCTATGAGGTGCCGGACCATTTCATCAAGCGCGAGATTCGCGGGCATTACCGTGGGCAAAAGCAGATCTGGTTCCTGCTGCGCATGGTCGCGCGCGACAACGACGTCAACCTGCGCCTGACCGACCATCCCGAGTTCGACGCCTGGCGCTGGCATGAATACTGGGTGCCGCTGGACGTGGTGATCGAGTTCAAGCGGGACGTGTACCAGCGCGCCCTGCAGGAACTGTCGCGCTTCCTGACCTGGCCGCCCAGCGGCGCGCACACGCACGAGCGGCGCCACACCGCGCGCTACCTGCGCCAGCCGCACGCACCGCGCCAGGCATCCGAGCCGGCGCCGGCCGGACCGGAGCCGCAACTGGTGCTGGCGCCGCACAAGGACTGAGCGGGTCGGCGATGGCCAACAACGGCGCCTGCGGGCGCCGTTTTTATTTCAGCAAGATTGCCACTTCATCAAGAAGATGCGCTAGAATTCCCTGGCATGCTCCCGAGATACTTGACTACTCAACCTTTTAAGGCTGTCCGATGATCGCTTTTCCGCTGCGCGTGGTGGCGTTGTCGATGTTCACTTTCGCCGGCGCCGCGAAGGCGGCCGATGCCTGCCGCTATGTGCCAGTGGCAACCCTGCAGCTGCGCGGCAGCGGCGACATCCGCCAACCGACCGTGGACGGTGCGATCAACGGCAAGCCGGCCGTGATGCTGGTCGATACCGGCGCCTGGGCCAGCATGCTGGTCAAGGACGCGGCCGAAAAATTCGGCCTCACGCTCGATACCACCGGCAAGTACGTCTCCGGCGTCGGCGGCGCTTCGGTCATGTACCAGGTGCGGGTCGCCGACTTCTCGGTGGGCGGCGCGCACAGCGGCAAGGCCGCGATGCCCGTGCTCGGCACGCTGGGCGCCAGGCCCGGCTTCGACGCGATCGCCGGCGCCGATTTCCTGCTGCAGGCGGACCTGGAAATCTCCCTCGCAAAAAAACAGCTCCGCCTGTTCCGGGCCAGGGATTGCAGCGACACCTACCTCGCCTACTGGAACCAGGAGGCGATGGAAATACCGTTCGGCGGCACCGACACCGGGCACCTGAATCCGCGCTTTATGGTCGAGGTCAACGGCGTCGCACTGGAAGCGATGATCGAAACCGGCGCCACCAACTCGAGCCTGACGCGCCAGGCGGCCGAGCGGGCCGGGATCCGGCTCGACGGCCCGAACGTGGTCAAGGCCGGCACCTCGTCGGGCATCGGCGACGTCCATCCCGACGTCTGGGTGGCCGAGGTGGACTCCTTCACGCTGGGCAGCGAAACCATCAAGCATGCCCATATCGGCGTGCGCGACAACGCGCCGCAAGGCAGCCGTGGCATTCCCGACATGCTGCTTGGCGCCGACTTCCTGCGCGCCCACCGCGTGCTGATCGCGATGAGCCAGCGCCGCCTGTACGTCACTTACGAGGGCGGCGAGGTATTCCCCCGGCGCGCGCAGTAACCAGGCTGCGCCCGCGCTACAATGGCGGCTTCTTTCCGAGACCGCCAGCCCGCCATGTTCAATCCGTCCTCCGACGACGTCCGCCGCTTCTTCTGCGAAGCCTACCGCAAGCAGCGCGCCGGCGAAATCCTCAGTCCGATGGACGGGATCGCCGCCGACTGGATCGCCCTGCATCCCGAATACGCCGACGAGCTGTCCGACGTCGACGCGGCGCTGGCGCGCGACTACTCGGTCGAAGGCGGCAAGACCAACCCCTTCCTGCACCTGTCGATGCACCTGTCGATCTCCGAGCAGGTGTCGGTCGACCAGCCGCGCGGCATCCGCGACGCCATCAATGCGCTCACCGCGCGCGTCGGGCAGCACGAGGCGCATCACCAGATCATGGAATGCCTCGGCGAGATGATCTGGAATTCGCAGCGCGACGGCGTGCCGCCGGATGCCGACGCTTACGTCGAGTGCGTGCGCAAACGCTAAGCCCTGGGGTCAGATACCGTATTGGATTGCAAGCCCTTTCGGCTGGTAATTGGGATCGAATTTCTGATTGTTGGTGACGACCCCATAAATAAGATGGACGAGTTTGTGCGTCACTGCCGAGATGACCGCACGTTTCGCCATTCCGTTCGCCAGTAATCGTTCAGCGAAGGCTCTGAGAATCGGATTGTGCTTGCGCGCCGCCATGCTTGGCATGAAGAGCGCGGCACGCAAAGCGGTGTCGCCCGCCCTGGAGATCACCGTCTGTCCCCGCACTGAGCTGCCGGAGGTACGCTGCTGCGGCGTCACGCCCAGGAACGCCGCCAAGGCTTTGGCACTGCTGAAGCGCCGGATGTCGCCCAGATGACCGAGCACACGGGCTGCAGTCGTCTTGCCGACGCCAGTGATGCTGGTAATCAGCTCGGCGTCCTGCTTGAGGGCCGGATTCCGATCGATATGATCGTCGATTTCCTTTTCAAGTTTGGCGATCTCTGTTTTTAGCCATGTAATGTGTTCCTTGATATGAGCGGCATGCTCTTCAAGGCCACTGAACGATTGCGCCTCGAGTCGATTGGCCTCCTGCTGCTGCATGTCCTTTAAGGCTTGCAGCCGCTGCGTCCAGCCCTTTAACTGGCGCTGTTCGAGCGGAGGTGGCGTCCACGCCGATGGCTCCATCTTCAGGCAGAAGCGAGCAATGAGCGCAGCGTCGACCGCGTCATTTTTATTGCGGATATTTTCACTCTTGCCAAAGCCCTTGATACAGCTTGGGTTGACCACGCTGACCTTCATCCCGGCGCTGTGCAGCGCCAAGGCGACCGGTTCGAAATAGACCCCTGTCGCTTCCATGCAAGCATCCGTTTGGCCCAAGACCACTTCCGCTTTCACCAGCCAGGTGAGGAGATCAGCATGCCCGGCCGGGGTGTTTGGAAATACCTTGTTCTTAACCTTCCCTTTATTCAACAACGCAATATCGAGCTTCGCCTTGCTGACATCGATTCCTACAACTGCTCGTACCGCATTCATTTTCTAACCTTTCTCGTATGCGAGCTTACGCCGGAGCGATGGCACAAGATACCGTTCGGACTTTGAAAAATGAGAAACGAGCGGAGGCACCTATCTGACCCACGAGCTCAGAGGCACTTTGTCCGATCAATGTCACTCCGCTCGGACGTTCCAACAGC
>JBKPEJ010000071.1:0-27275 GCA_046728335.1 Pseudomonadota bacterium
CTGGTCACCGATACCGATATTGCTGGCAATGTCAAAACCGCCAGCCTTTCCTTCACTTTGGACACGACCATCGTTCAGCCGACAGTTGCGCTTGCGCATGACACTGGCACAAGTGGCAGCGACAAAATCACCAATGACGCAACGCTGACAGTGAGCGCGGCAGCGACAGACGTCAGCCGCAGCTATAAGATCGACGGCGGCGCCGTTTCGTCCACTTATACTGCGCCGACAGTTGATGGCAGCCATACCGTGCTGGTCACCGATACCGATACTGCTGGCAATCTCAAGACCGCCAGCGTGTCCTTCACTTTGGACACGACCATCGCCCAGCCGAGCAATCTGGACGTCTCGATCACCAGCGATTCAGGCATTGCGATTACTGGTTTCGGCGAGGGTGGGGCAAAGGTTAGCCTATTCAACGATGGTAACCACAACGGCGCGATTGACTCTGGCGAACTCCTCGGTACCACTACAGTCTCAGGCTCTGGAATGTTTAACGTGGATGTTGCACTTGGAGCTGGATTGTTTGACCTGAAGGCAGTAGAAACAGATGTTGCAGGTAACATGAGCCTGGCATCATCAGCGCTGACAATAACTGTTGCAGCCAATTATTCCGGTACAAATGATAATAACGTAATCGTCGGCACGAGCGGTGACAATATCCTGCTAGGGTTGGGTGGGAACGACCGCATTTTCGGACTTGTCGGAAATGACAGTTTGGTTGGCGGAGACGGTAATGATATTTTGTACGGACAAGGCGGGAATGACAATCTAGTCGGTGGTGCCGGCAATGACATTTTGAATGGTGGTGGAGGCGATGACGTTCTTCTTGGGGGGGCAGGCAATGACGTCCTGACCGGCGGCCTCGGCAACGATGTTTTCAAATTTGTCAGCACGACAGACGGGAAGGATTCGATAACTGATTTTACCATCGGCGCCTTTGATAATAAGGGCGGAGCGTTGACCGCGAATGCAGATATTATTGACCTTTCTGATTTACTTGGTTCCAACAAAGCTTTAGGCAAAGCGGTAGCAGCAGACGACTCTGCCACTGTGAGCCATTTCATCTATTTTTCTGTTTCGGGAACCACCGCTACCCTCTACGTCGATACAGGCGGCCATGATTCCGGTCAAGCAATCGGTTCGGTTTCCGTTGACATGGGCACGACCGCAGTTGGCTTGCTTGGCACGCTGCTTCACAACAACCAGTTCCTTTTGTGATTGTGTGCCCGGATGAACTCAGCGCACATCGTCTCGCGGATGTCTGCCGGTACTGCCATGCGGAAGTATAGAATGCCGTACCTGTTGCGATGTAACGATGATGCGATGCGGATAGCCAATTTCAGACCTGCACTCGGTTGGGACACCAAGCCAGATCGGGCGTGCTGAAAACGACAAAGCCGTTGACGAATCAACGGCTTAGCGTATTCAGTGGTGGAGGCGGCGGGAATCGAACCCGCGTCCGCAAGCACTCTACAGACAGTTCTACATACTTAGCACTGCCATTTAATTTAACCGGTACAACGCGGACGTGCACGCTGTGTACAAGCGAGTTACCTATTATTTAGTCTGGTACTAAGTAGCCCAGCATCAGACGAGTCCCTGTAAATGACTCTAGAGCTTTTAACGGCCCACCCCAGGGACGAGGTGTTCTAGAGCTAGCAGCAATTAAGCTGCCAGTGCGTACGAGTTATCGTTTGCAGTTAAGTTTTTTCTGGTTGTATTTACGAGGTAGCCAGCCCTCGGTATGCCCTGCGCTGCTTCGCAACCCACGTCGAAACCAGGTCGCCCCCACAGAACTCCATTGTAACGCAAACTCCCCCTGCAGTGCGGTTCGCCCCGCGCCCCGCCTGCAGCAGCGCAATCAGCGATTGCGATTGGCGATCTCGTTGCCGAGAAAGCCGCCGCCGACCAGGCCAGCCACCGTCGCCAGCTTGCGCCCATTGCCGCTGCCGACCTGGTTGCCGAGCAGGCCGCCAACCACCGCGCCGACGCCGATGCCGACGTAGTTAGGCTTGGCCGGCTGCGGCGCCTGCTGCGCCACCGGCGCGCTGTAATTCGGCTGGTAATCATTGCGCGCCACCTGGGTGTGATGGACCACGCGCGGCCGCGGCGCGGCATGCTTGGCGACAGGCGCTTGCTGCACCACCGGCGCCGGCGCCGGCTCGGCCGCATATTGCGGCGCGCCGACCAGGGTCATCGGTGCAGGCGGGATGGCGGACAGCTGCGGCGCCGCCGGCGCGGTGGCGCCTATCGATGAAGGCAACAGCCCGGTGATCGCAGCGGTGCCGGCCAGGCTCACGATGACGACGGAAACAGCCGCGGCTGCCATCAGTGGGTGAATGCGGGATACGGTGCGGATCGATTCCATTTTTCTGCTCCTGAGACATTGAGTTGTGCTGCAGGAGTAGATTAATGGCGCTGCCCGCGTGTGGATAGCGGGCAGGGTGTTTCAGTCGTTACAAGGTGTAATTACAAGATGGCGCTTCAGGCCACCAGTTGCGATCCCGCCGTGGCAGACGCCAGGCTGCGCAGCGTCTCGAGCAAGTCGATCGGCGTGTCGAGCAGGAAGTCGGCGCCCCACGTGCCAGGCTCGATCGCGCCGCAATAACCCCAGGCGCAGGCCACGGTGACCATGCCGGCGGCGCGGCCCGCTTCGACGTCGCGCAGGTCGTCGCCCACGTACCAGCAATGCTCCGGCGCGATGCCGAGCCGGCGTGCGCCTTCCAGCAGCGGCGCCGGATGCGGCTTGGCGTGGCCGGTGGTGTCGCCCGAGATGATGCATCCGGCGTGTTCGAGCCCGATCTGCGGAATCAGCGGATCAGTGAAACGCGCCGGTTTGTTGGTGACGATGCCCCACGCCAGTCCGGCCGCGGCTATCCCATCGAGCAGCTCCGTCACGCCGCCGAACAGCGTGCTATACACCGACATCGCCGACTGGTAGCGGTCGAACCATTGCAGGCGCAGCTCTTCGTAGCCGTCGTCGGCCGGCGTCAGGCCGAACGCGGCGCCGATCATGCCGCGCGCGCCGGCCGAGGCGGTCGGGCGCAGCAGCGAATACGGCGTCGGCTCGAGTCCGCGCTCGGTGCGCAGGAAATTGACCGCGGCGGCCAGGTCGGGTGCGGTATCCGCCAGCGTGCCGTCAAGGTCGAACAGAATGGCACGCGGTGCCTGCGTCGGAATAGGGCGGGTCATGGAAGTCTTGGAGAAAGTAAAGGCGCGTCTTACAACGGACGGCTGCAGGCCACCATGTAGTTCACACTGGTGTCGTCGTTGAGCGAGTACATCTTGGTGAGCGGGTTGTAGCCCAGTCCCTTCATCGCGTCGAGCTGCAGCCCGGCCTGGCGGACGAATTGCGACAGCTCGGCCGGCGTGATGAACTTGCCGTAGTCGTGGGTGCCCTTGGGCAGCATGCGCAGCAGGTACTCGGCGCCGACCACGGCATACAGATACGCCTTCGGATTGCGGTTCAGGGTGGAAAAGAACACGTGTCCGCCCGGTTTGACCAGCTTCGCCGCGGCGCGCACGATCGACGCCGGATCCGGCACGTGCTCCAGCATTTCCATGCAGGTGACGACGTCGTACTGGCCCGCTTCCTGCTCCGCCATCGCTTCGGCGGCGATCAGCTGGTAGCGCACCTGCACGCCCGATTCCAGGCTGTGCATGTCGGCCACCTTGAGCGCTTTTTCGGACAGGTCGATGCCGGTCACGTCGGCGCCTTTCCGGGCCATCGATTCGGCCAGGATGCCGCCGCCGCAGCCGATGTCGATCACCTTGCGGCCGGTCAGCAGTGCACGCGCGTTGATCCATTCAAGGCGCAGCGGGTTGATGTCGTGCAGCGGGCGGAACTCGGATGTGGGATCCCACCAGCGGTGGGCGAGGTCACTGAATTTCTGGATTTCATGCGGGTCGGCGTTCATAGGCGGAATAATAGCGGGAAATTGGGGCAGGGGGCGGACGCGAGCATAAAATTTCTCGCCGGGGAAGCGTGAGCTAAAAACCAGGACCACGGCCCGAAACTCCATTGTCTGCGCCATCGGCGGACCCGACTTCCCGCGGAGGCGGGAGTCAATTCCACCCCGGCATAGCGTTTCGGCATGCGTTCGGCCCGCACAGACATGAAAAAACCCCGCCGAAGCGGGGTTCTCGTGGAGCGGCGAGCCGCCCGGTATTACTTGTTGCGGGTACCGACTACTTCGATTTCCACGCGACGGTTCTTGGCGCGGCCGGCGGTCGACTTGTTGTCGGCGACTGGCTGCTTCTCGCCCTTGCCTTCGGTGTAGATGCGGTTCGCTTCCACGCCTTTGGACTGCAGGTAAGCCTTGACCGATTCCGCGCGGCGGATCGACAGCTTCTGGTTGTACGCATCGGTACCGATCGAGTCGGTGTGACCGACGGCGATGATGACTTCCAAGTTCATGCCGGCCAGTTTCGAGCTTAGGTCGTCCAGAGCTGCTTTGCCTTCAGGCTTGAGCACTGCTTTGTCGAAGTCGAAGAATGCGTCAGCCGAGTAGCTCACTTTTTCCGAAGTCGGAACTGGTGCCGGCGCCGGCGCTGGAGCCGGTGCTGGCGCTTCAGCAACAACAGGCGGCGGAGGCGGTGCGACGCACTTGCCGTCGACCAGCTTCTCAGGCTCTACGCACAGCGGCAGATCGCAACCTGGCACCGCATCGGCTGGCGTCCAGTAACCAGTGCGCCAGCACAGGCCGAAAGGATTGCGGGCGATGACGCCGCGCTGATCCTGAACGTATGCGCTGTAAGGCGAGTTGGCCTTGATGTCGGTAGTCAGTGGTGCAAATGGAGGGGCAGTCGGCGCCGAGCTTTGCGCAAACGCGCTACCTGCAATCGCTGCGGAGGCGGCGAAGATCAGGGTTGCTAATTTTTTCATATTTTTTCTTCCTTTCGGGGGTGGTATCCGCAGCAACAACTGCGCAACTTGGCATGCACGGACAAATTATTTCACATTTGCCCAGCTTCGCTTGAGTCCGGATTGCGAAACAAGCAAGTTCACTTGGCCATTTTGCCACAGCAGACCAAATAAGCACGACGGTCCGCAAATCAAACGCGCGCAATCCGAAACTCACGTTGTTTTTGTGCAACATGTTCACATCGGCACGGGCTGGACTTGACAACAACTATTCCGGCCGCCCCCGGCCCGTCAAATCACGGCGGCGGAATTGCGCTACTGCTATAGAGCACGTGGTAAAATCGCCCGCTTGTAACATAACCACAGCCTGAGACCACTCGCCCGCAATGGATCAATTCGCAAAAGAAACAATCCCTATTTCCCTCGAAGAAGAGATGCGCAAGAGCTATCTCGATTACGCGATGAGCGTGATCGTGGGCCGCGCATTGCCGGATGTGCGCGACGGCCTCAAGCCCGTGCACCGTCGCGTGTTGTTCGCCATGCATGAAATGAACAACGTGTACAACCGCCCGTACGTCAAGTGCGCGCGCGTGGTCGGCGAAACCATGGGTAAGTACCACCCGCACGGCGACGCTTCGATCTACGACACGCTGGTCCGCATGGCCCAGGACTTCTCGCTCCGGTATACCTTAGTGGATGGACAGGGTAACTTTGGTTCCGTAGACGGCGATAGCGCCGCCGCGATGCGGTATACCGAGTGTCGCCTCGACAAGATTGCCAGTGAAATCCTGGCCGACATCGACAAGGACACGGTCGACTTCCAGCCTAACTACGATGGCAAGGAAAAAGAGCCGACAGTGTTGCCTACCCGCATCCCGAACCTGCTGATCAATGGCTCGTCCGGTATCGCGGTTGGTATGGCGACGAACATTCCGCCGCACAACCTGACCGAAATCATCAATGGTGCGCTGCACGTGCTGCGCAACCCTGACTGCACGATCGACGAATTGATCGAGATCATCCCGGCGCCGGATTTCCCGACCGCCGGCATCATCTACGGCGTCTCGGGCGTGCGCGACGGTTACCGCACCGGCCGCGGCCGCGTGGTGATGCGCGCCAAGACCCACTTCGAAGAGTATGGCAAGGACGGCGGCCGCATCGCGATCATCGTCGACGAGCTGCCTTACCAGGTCAACAAGAAGTCGCTGCTCGAGCGCATCGCCGAAAACGTGCGCGACAAGAAGCTCGAAGGCATCTCCGACATCCGCGACGAGTCCGACAAGTCGGGCATGCGCGTGGTCATCGAACTGAAGCGCGGCGAAGTGCCGGAAGTGGTGCTGAATAATCTGTACAAGCAGACCCAGCTGCAAGACACCTTCGGCATGAACATGGTGGCGCTGGTCAACGGCCAGCCGAAGCTGCTGAACCTGAAGCAGATGCTGTTCTACTTCCTGTCGCACCGCCGCGAAGTGGTCACGCGCCGCACCGTGTTCGAACTGCGCAAGGCGCGCGAACGCGGCCACATGCTCGAAGGCCTGGCAGTCGCGCTGGCCAACATCGACGATTTCATCGCCATCATCAAGGGCGCGCCGACGCCGCCGATCGCCAAGACCGAGCTGATGGCGCGCGGCTGGGATTCGTCCCTGGTGCGCGAAATGCTGACCCGTACCGCCGAAGGCACCACCGTTGGCGGCATCGAGGCGTTCCGTCCTGAACACCTGCCGAAGCATTACGGCATGCAGCCGGACGGCCTGTACAAGCTGTCCGACGAGCAGGCCCAGGAAATTCTGCAGATGCGCCTGCAGCGCTTGACCGGCCTCGAGCAGGACAAGATCGTCAACGAGTACAAAGACATCATGACCCACATCGCCGACCTGCTGGACATCCTGTCCAAGCCGGAACGCGTGACCGTCATCATCACCGACGAAATGACGGCGGTGATGAACGAGTACGGCGCCGCCAACAAGGACGTGCGCCGCTCGACCATCGAACTGAACGCGACCGACCTCGAGACCGAAGACCTGATCACGCCGCAGGACATGGTGGTGACCTTGTCGCACACCGGCTACATGAAGTCGCAGCCGATTGCCGAGTACCGCGCGCAGAAACGCGGCGGGCGCGGCAAGCAGGCGATGGCGACCAAGGAAGAGGACTGGATCGACCAGCTGTTCATCGCCAATACGCACGACTACATGCTGTGCTTCTCGAACCGCGGCCGGATGTACTGGCTGAAAGTATGGGAAGTGCCGCAAGGCTCGCGCAATTCGCGCGGCAAGCCGATCGTCAACATGTTCCCGCTGCAGGACAACGAGAAGATCACGGTCATCCTGCCGCTGTCGGGCGAGAACCGCACCTTCCCTGAAGACCATTACGTCTTCATGGGCACCAGCCTGGGCACCGTCAAGAAGACCCCGCTGAAGGACTTCAGCAATCCGCGCAAGGCCGGCATCATCGCGGTCGACCTCGACGAAGGCGACTTCCTGATCGGCGCGGCGCTGACCGACGGCGAGCACGACGTGATGCTGTTCTCCGATTCCGGCAAGGCGGTGCGCTTCGACGAGAACGACGTGCGTCCGATGGGCCGTACCGCGCGCGGTGTGCGCGGCATGAACCTGGAAGAAGGCCAGAACGTGATCGCCCTGCTGGTGGCCGAGAACGAGCAGCAGTCGGTGCTCACGGCAACCGAGAACGGCTTCGGCAAGCGTACTCCGATCACCGAGTACACCCGCCACGGCCGCGGCACCAAGGGCATGATCGCGATCCAGACCAGCGAGCGCAATGGCAAAGTGGTGGCCGCGACCCTGGTCGAGCCGAGCGACGAGATCATGCTGATCACGACCGGCGGCGTGCTGATTCGCACCCGCGTGTCCGAAATCCGCGAAATGGGCCGCGCAACGCAAGGCGTGACCCTGATCGCGGTTGAAGACGGCACCAAGCTGTCCGGCCTGCAGCGCATCGTCGAAACCGACCTGGAAGAGCCCGACCTCGAGCAAACTCCCGAGTAAGCGGCACATGGTCTAGCAGTCAAAACAGAGGGGGGCCGGGTTTTTTTCGCGGGCATATGCGAAAATCACCCGGTCCCCTTTTTTTAACGCTAGTTTTTGCCCCGCTTTGTTCATCGCCCTGGCGACCCAACCGGATCTAATATGAAAAAATACTTCCTTGCCTTTGCCACCATCCTGGCGCTGACCGGCGCCCCGGCGTTCGCCCAGACCGCGCCGGCGGCCGATCCGGCAGCTACTGCGGCGGTCAAGGAAATGCTCGATGCGATGAACTATCGCCAGATGATGCTGGCCGCGATCGGGCAGGTTTCGCAAACCCTGCCTGCTTCGAAGCGTTCGATGACGGCGAACATGGCCGCGAACAATCCGAAACTGAGCGCCGGCGACAAGGAAAAGATGTCGGCGCAGGTCGAGAAGGCGATTCCAGGCGCGG
This sequence comes from Pseudomonadota bacterium, assembly GCA_046728335.1. GTDB lineage: Bacteria > Pseudomonadota > Gammaproteobacteria > Burkholderiales > Burkholderiaceae_D > JAFCUW01. The sequence goes on from JBKPEJ010000071.1 coordinate 8,303, forward strand.
TGGCGTCGTTCAACACGATGATGTCCGATCCCGCGCTGATCGACGAAATGATCGCCGAAATGGTGCCGCTGTATGCGAATGCCTACACCGTCGCCGAAATTCGCCAGCTGGGCGCGTTTTACCAGTCGCCGCTGGGGCAGAAGATGCTGGCCAATATGCCGAAGCTGATGGCCGACAGCATGGCCATCAGCCAGCGTATCATCGGGCCGCGCGTCGGCAAGATGATGGAGCAGTCGATGCAAGCCGTTGCCAAGTAATATGAAGGATCGTCCGTGACTCAGATTTACAACTTCTCCGCCGGCCCCGCCGTCCTTCCGAAAGAAGTGCTGCAGCAGGCCGCCGACGAAATGCTCGACTGGCACGGCAGCGGCATGTCGGTGATGGAAATGAGCCATCGCGGTCCTGAATTCATCTCGATCTATCAACAGGCGGTCGCCGACCTGCGCGAGCTGCTCGCGATCCCGGCCAACTACAAGATACTGTTCCTGCAGGGCGGCGGCCTTGGCGAAAACGCCATCGTGCCGATGAACCTGGTGGGCAGGACGCCGCAGCCGGCCACCATCGATTTCGTCCACACCGGTTCCTGGTCCGGCAAGTCGATCAGGGAAGCCGCGCGCTACGCCAATGTCAACGTGGCCGCCGCGCCGGAAGGCGGCAGCTTCACCAGCGTGCCGCCGCAGGAATCGTGGAAGCTGACCCGCGACGCCGCCTACCTGCACCTCTGCACCAACGAAACCATCGACGGCGTCGAGTACAACTTCATGCCGACGGTACAGGGCGACACACCGATCGTGGCCGACATGTCCTCGCACATCCTGTCGCGCGTCATCGACGTGTCGAAGTACGGTGTGATCTTCGCCGGCGCCCAGAAGAACATCGGCCCGGCCGGCCTGACGCTGGTGATTGTGCGCGACGACCTACTCGGACACGCGCTGCCGATCTGCCCTTCGGCCTTCGAGTGGCGCACCGTTGCCGAACACGACTCGATGTTCAACACGCCGCCGACCTACGCGATCTACATCGCCGGCCTGGTGTTCGCGCACCTGAAGCGGCAGGGCGGGGTAGCGGCCATGGAACAGCGTAATATTGAGAAGGCGCGGCTGCTGTACGCCGCCCTCGACGCCGACGACTTCTACCAGAACCGGGTGGCGCACGAAAACCGCTCGCGCATGAATGTGCCGTTCTACCTGCGCGACGAATCGCTGAACGAAAAATTCCTGGCTGGCGCGAAAGCGCGCCGGCTGCTGCAACTGAAGGGCCACAAGTCCGTCGGCGGTATGCGCGCATCGCTCTACAACGCGATGCCGATCGAGGGCGTGCAAGCCCTGGTTGATTATTTGAACGAGTTCCGGTGTAGCAGGGAATAGGCGCGGCATGGTGGAGCAGGGAATTGGTGCGGCGTGCCGCGCCCCTGCGAAACGAGCCTGCCTTGGAAGGCAGGCTTCCTTCCGTGCCCCTGCGTAACGGGCCCTGGCTCGCAAGCCAGGCCTCCCTCGGCGAGAGGCGCGCAAGCGCCGTCAGACATTTAAGCAGAAGATGACAGACAAACTAAAACCATTACGCGAACAGATCGACGCGATCGACGCGCAGCTCCTCGAACTGCTCAGCCAGCGCGCGCGCCTTGCGCAGCAGGTCGGCCACGTCAAGGCCGAAACGCTGGCGCCGGTGTTCCGTCCCGAGCGCGAAGCGCAGGTGCTGCGCGGCGTGGCCGAGCGCAATCCCGGCCCGCTCAAGGACGCCGACGTCCAGACCATCTTCCGCGAAATCATGTCGGCCTGCCGCGCGCTCGAAAAGCGCGTCACGGTGGCCTACCTGGGCCCTGCCGGCACCTTCAGCGAGCAGGCCGTGTACCAGCAGTTTGGCGGCGCTGTGGACAGCCTGCCGTGCGTGTCGATCGACGAGGTGTTCCGCGCGACCGAAGCGGGCACCGCCGATTTCGGCGTGGTCCCCGTCGAAAATTCGTCCGAGGGCGCCATCAACCGCACGCTCGACCTGATGCTCGCCACCACCACCATCATCAGCGGCGAAGTGTCGATCCCGGTGCACCACAGCCTGATGACCAAGACCGGTTCGATGGACGGCGTCACCGTCGTCTGCGCGCATTCGCAGGCGCTGGCCCAGTGCCAGGTGTGGCTCAACCAGCACTACCCGAACATCGAACGGCGCGCGGTGGCGTCGAACGCGGAAGCGGCCGTGATGGCCAGCCAGGATCCGTCGATCGCCGCGATCGCCAGCGAAATGGCGGGCGAGCAGTACAAACTCGGCGTGGTCCAGGCCCATATCCAGGACGACCCGCACAACCGCACCCGCTTCGCCGTGATCGGCCATCTGCAGACCAATCCGTCCGGCGCCGACCAGACTTCGCTGGTGCTGGCGGTGCCCAACAAGGCCGGCGCGGTCTATAGCCTGCTGGCGCCATTGGCCAGGCACGGCGTGTCGATGACGCGCTTCGAATCGCGCCCGGCGCGCATCGGCACCTGGGAATACTATTTTTACGTCGACATCGAAGGCCATGTATTTGATGCCGCTGTCGCCAAGGCGCTGGAAGAACTGAAACACAATGCCGCCTTCTTCAAGGTGCTCGGTTCCTACCCGCTCAGCCTTTAACCCGCATCTTCCAACTTATCACGTCGAGAATAGCCATGTCCAAGCAATACGGTCCAGAATACGTCCGCGCCATCGCCCCTTACCAGGCCGGCAAACCCATCGCCGAAGTGGCACGCGAGTTCGGCCTCGACGAGGCGAGCATCGTCAAGCTGGCGTCCAACGAGAACCCGTTCGGGGTGCCCGAGTCGAGCCAGCGGGCGATGGCCGCGGCGGTTGCGGACCTCGGCCGCTACCCGGACGCCAACGGTTTCGACCTGAAGGCGGCGCTGTCGAAGCGCTACGACGTGCCGGCCGACTGGATCACGCTCGGCAACGGCAGCAACGACATCCTCGAAATCGCCGCCCACGCCTTCGTGCAGGCCGGGCAGTCCGTGGTGTATTCGCAGTATTCGTTCGCGGTGTACGCGCTGGCCACGCAAGGCGTCGGCGCGCGCGCGATTGTCGTGCCGGCCAGGTCCTATGGCCACGACCTCGATGCGATGGCCGCTGCGATTGACGCCGATACCCGGCTGGTCTTCATCGCCAACCCGAACAACCCGACCGGCACCTTCATCGCGCCGGCGGCGATCGAGGCCTTCCTGGACCGCGTGCCGGCCCATGTCGTCGTGGTGCTCGATGAGGCGTACAACGAATTCCTCGCGCCCGAGCAGCAGTTCGAGTCCGTTCTGTGGGTGCGCAAATATCCGAACCTGATGGTGTCGCGCACCTTCTCGAAAGCCTACGGCCTGGCGGGCCTGCGCGTCGGTTTCGCCATCGCGCAGCCGGCGCTGACCGACCTGATGAACCGCATCCGTCAGCCCTTCAACGTCAACTCGCTGGCGCAGGCCGCCGCGATCGCCGCCCTCAACGACAAGGAGTTCCTGGAGCAGGGCGCCAGAAACAACGCCGCCGGCTACCTGCAGTTCGTCGAGGCGTTCGAGGAACTCGGCCTGGAGTACGTTCCGTCGTACGGCAACTTCGTGCTGGTGCGGGTCGGCGACGATAACGACGCCGGCGCGCGCGTCAACCTGGCGCTGCTCAAGCAAGGCGTGATCGTGCGCCCGGTCGGCAATTACGGCCTGCCGCAATGGCTGCGCATCTCCATCGGCCTGCCGCAGGAGAATGCGATCTTCATCTCGGCCCTGAAAAAAGCGCTGGCCTGATGTTTGGCAAGGTCGTCATCTTCGGCGTCGGACTGATCGGCGGTTCGTTCGCGCTGGCGCTCAGGCAGGCCGGCGCGGCCGGCGAAATCGTCGGCATGGGCAGGTCGCAGCAGGCGCTGGCGCGGGCGCTCGAACTTGGCATCATCGACCGCGCCGGCGCCTCGGTGGCCGACGCCATGCGCGGCGCCAGCCTGGTGCTGGTGGCGGCGCCGGTCGCGCAGACCGAGGCGATCCTCGCTTCGCTGCTGCCGTACCTGGAAGAGGGCACCGTCGTCACCGACGCCGGCAGCACCAAGGCGGACGTGGTGGCGGCCGCCCGCAAGGCGCTGGGCGGGCGTGTCGGCCAGTTCGTTCCGGGCCATCCGATCGCCGGACGCGAATCGAACGGGCCGGACGCGGCGATTCCCGCCCTGTACCGCGGCAAAAAAACCGTGCTGACGGCGCTGCCGGAAAACAGCGCCGCCGACGTCGAGCGCGTGGCCGCCGCCTGGACCGCATGCGGCGCCATCGTGCATCGGCTGACGCCGGCGGAGCACGACAAAGTGTTCGCCGCGGTCAGTCATTTGCCGCACCTGCTGGCATTCGCGCTGGTCGACGACATCGCCCGCAAGCCGCATGCCGATTTGCTGTTCCAATACGCCGCCAGCGGCTTTCGCGACTTCACCCGCATTGCCGCCTCGTCGCCCGAGATGTGGCGCGACATCAGCCTGGCCAACCGCGACGCGCTGCTCGGTGAGCTCGACGCATATCTGGCACAATTGACCGGATTGCGCGCGATGCTCGCCGGCTCGGACGGCGCCGCCATCGAAGCCGTCTACGCCAACGCCCAGCGCGCCCGCCGCCAGTGGACCGGCGCGATCGAGGCCGCCGAGGCGCCCCGCCCGCCCGACACCGCAGAATAGAATTCAAGGACTTCTCGCATGACGCAGCAAAAACACTACCCGCATCACCTCGACCTGAAACCGGTCATGCACGTCGAAGGCACGGTACGCCTGCCCGGCTCGAAAAGCATCTCGAACCGCACCTTGCTGCTGGCTGCGCTGGCCGGCGGCAGCACCACCATCGTCGACCTGCTGGCCTCCGACGACACCATGGTCATGCTGGGAGCGCTGCAGTCGCTCGGCATCAAGTGGGAGCAGGTCGACGAATTCACCCACATCGTGCACGGCGCCGACGGGGTGCTGCCGGTGCACGAGGCCGACCTCTTCATGGGTAACGCCGGCACCGCGATCCGGCCGCTGACCGCGGCGCTGGCCGTGATCGGCGGCGACTACACCTTGCACGGCGTCTCGCGCATGCACGAGCGGCCGATCGGCGACCTGGTCGACGCCCTCAATGCGGTCGGCGCGCAGATCGAATACACCGGCGAAGCAGGTTTTCCGCCGCTGCGGATCCGGACCGGCCACATCCACGCCGCGCGCATGTCGGTGCGCGGCAACGTCTCGAGCCAGTTCCTGACCGCGCTGCTGATGGCTGCGCCGCTGATGGCGCGCGAGCACCCGGTCAGCATCGACGTCGAGGGCGAGCTCATTTCCAAGCCCTACATCGAGATCACCCTGAACCTGATGCGCCGCTTCGGCGTGACGGTCGAGCAGGATGGCTGGCAGTCGTTCACGGTGCAGCCGGGCCAGCGCTACGCCAGCCCTGGCACCGTCCACGTCGAAGGCGACGCCTCCTCGGCCTCCTACTTCCTGGCCGCGGGCGCGATCGCGGGCGGCCCGGTACGGGTCGTCGGCGTGGGGCGCAACAGCATCCAGGGCGATGTCCGCTTCTCCGATGCGCTCGAACAGATGGGCGTGACCATCACCAAAGGCGATAACTGGATCGAAGCGACATCGAACGGTGTGCTCAAAGCGATCGACGCCGACTTCAACCACATCCCGGACGCCGCGATGACGATTGCGGTCGCCGCGCTGTACGCCGACGGCACCAGCACCCTGCGCAACATCGCCAGCTGGCGCGTGAAAGAGACCGACCGGCTCGCCGCGATGGCGACCGAGCTGCGCAAACTGGGCGCCACCGTGGAAGAGGGCGCCGACTACATCACGATCACGCCGCCGGCCGAAATCCAGCCCGCCACGATCGACACCTACGACGACCACCGCATGGCGATGTGCTTCTCGCTCGCCTCGCTGGACGGCAAGGCGCGGCGCGGCGCGGCGATGCGCATCAACGACCCGAAGTGTGTCGCCAAGACCTTCCCCGACTATTTCGAAGCGTTCGCCAGCATCGCGGTCGAGGAAAAGCTGATCTGAATTAACTCTGGTGCCGGACCTAACGCCAGGACGCAAAAAAATGGGGTCAGACCCGTTTAATCGAGAGACGATGGCAGTTTTTGATCTCAAAAATATGGGTATGACCCGATTCATGCGTTTAATCGAACGCCGCGGACCGATTTTGGCGCGCTAAAAAACGGGTCTGACCCGGTTTGAATTTAATTAATCAATAAGAAACAATGCCAAATAACCCCATCCCAGTCATTGCCATCGACGGCCCGACCGCTTCCGGCAAGGGCACGGTCGCCCACAAGGTGGCCGACCGCCTCGGCTTCCATTACCTCGACTCGGGCGCGCTGTACCGCTTGACGGCGCTGTCGGCCATCCGCCGCGGCGCCGACCCGGCCGACGAGCACGCGATCGCCAAGCTGGCCGAACACCTGCCGGTGCACTTCAACGGCCCGGAAATCCTGCTCGCCCACGAAGACGTCAGCCACGCGATCCGCGCCGAGGAAGTTGGCAACCTGGCCTCGAAAATCGCCGCGCTGCCGGCCGTGCGGCAGGCACTGTTCGCCCTGCAACTGGGCTTCCGCAAGGCGCCCGGCCTGGTCGCCGACGGGCGCGATATGGGCACGGTGATTTTTCCGCATGCCAAACTAAAGGTGTTCCTGACCGCAAGCACCGAGGCCCGCGCGCAACGCCGATATAAGCAATTGATTGAGAAGGGAATTTCTGCTAATATGGAAGACCTCCTGTCAGATTTGAAAGCGCGCGACGACCGTGATACTCACCGGGCAATCGCACCGCTGGTTCCGGCAGAAGGGGCGCAAATCCTCGATACGTCGAACATGACGGCCGACCAGGCCATCGAAGAAGTCCTGTCGTGGTACGCGCATCGCAACGCAAAGTAAGTGTTTTTGGTGCCTGGCGCGGCAATGGTGCCGTTTTCAGGTGTGGTTCAACCTAACCCAGTTTAAGTCGCATCGTGCGAACTCTGCTGGCTCACTCGTGTAAATCCTATGTCTACAGCAACAACTGAAGCAACCGGTATGGAAAGTTTTGCAGCACTCTTCGAGGAATCGTTGTCGCGTCAAGATATGCGCTCCGGCGAAGTTATTTCCGCTGAAGTCGTGCGCCTCGATCACAATTTCGTGATCGTCAACGCCGGCCTCAAATCCGAAGCGTTCATTCCTATTGAAGAATTCAAAAATGACCAGGGCGAACTGGAAGTCCAAGTAGGCGACTTCGTTTCCGTGGCCATCGAATCGCTCGAAAACGGTTTCGGCGATACCATCCTGTCGCGCGACAAGGCCAAGCGCCTGGCGTCGTGGCTGGCACTGGAAAAAGCAATGGAATCCGGCGAAATCGTCGTCGGTACCGTCAACGGTAAAGTCAAGGGCGGCCTGACCGTTCTGACCAACGGCATCCGCGCATTCCTGCCGGGTTCGCTGGTTGACACCCGTCCAGTCAAAGACACCACCCCGTTCGAAGGCAAGACCCTCGAATTCAAAGTTATCAAGCTCGACCGCAAGCGTAACAACGTGGTGCTGTCGCGCCGCGCCGTCATCGAAGCTTCAATGGGCGAAGAGCGCCAGAAGCTGATGGAAACGCTGAAAGAAGGCACCGTGGTTACCGGTATCGTCAAGAACATCACCGACTACGGCGCGTTCGTTGACCTCGGCGGTATCGACGGCCTGCTGCACATCACCGACCTGGCATGGCGTCGTGTGCGTCACCCATCGGAAGTGCTGACCGTCGGCCAGGAAATCACCGCGAAAGTCCTGAAATACGATCAGGAAAAGAACCGTGTTTCGCTGGGCGTGAAGCAGCTGGGCGACGATCCTTGGACCGGTCTGTCCCGTCGTTACCCGCAAGGCACCCGCCTGTTCGGTAAAGTCACGAACCTCACCGACTACGGCGCGTTCGTTGAAGTCGAGCAGGGCATCGAAGGCCTGGTCCACGTTTCCGAAATGGACTGGACCAACAAGAATGTCGCTCCTAACAAAGTTGTCCAGCTGGGCGACGAAGTAGAAGTGATGGTCCTGGAGATCGATGAAGAGCGTCGCCGTATTTCGCTGGGCATGAAGCAGTGCAAAGCAAATCCATGGGATGACTTCGGCGTGACCCACAAGAAGGGCGACAAAGTCCGTGGCGCAATCAAGTCGATCACCGACTTCGGCGTGTTCATCGGCCTGGCCGGCAACATCGACGGCCTGGTGCACCTGTCCGACCTGTCGTGGACCGAGACTGGCGAAGAAGCCGTCCGCCGCTTCAAGAAGGGTGACGAACTCGAAGCCATCGTGCTGGCAATCGACGTTGAGCGCGAGCGTGTTTCGCTGGGCGTCAAGCAGCTCGAAGGCGACCCGTTCAACAACTTCGCGGCAATGAACGACAAAGGCTCCCTGGTGACGGGTACGGTCAAGTCGGTCGAGCCTAAGGGCGCTGTGATCCAGCTCTCCGAAGAAGTCGAAGGCTACCTGCGTGCTTCCGAAATCTCGCGCGACCGCGTTGAAGATGCCGGTACCCACCTGAAGGTTGGCGATTCGGTTGAAGCGCTGGTGATCAACATTGACCGCAAAGCTCGCAGCATCCAGCTGTCGATCAAAGCGAAAGACAATGTCGAGACCCAGGAAGCGATGCAGAAGATGGCGACCTCCTCCGACAACAACGCAGCTTCGGGCACCACCAGCCTGGGCGCGCTGTTGAAAGCCAAGTTCGACAACAAGAACTAAGTTTTCGACTATCGCAGATGACAAAGTCCGAACTGATCAACCGCCTGGCTGAGCGTTATTCTCAGCTGGTGGCCAAAGATGCGGAGTACGCTGTCAAAACCATTCTCGATGCAATGACCAATGCTTTATCGACTGGCCAGCGCATCGAGATCCGTGGTTTCGGCAGTTTTGCCCTGAACAGCCGGCCACCACGCATTGGACGCAATCCCAAGTCCGGCGACAAGGTGATGGTTCCCGAAAAACGGGTGCCGCACTTCAAGCCTGGCAAACAGTTGCGCGAGCGGGTAGACGCGACGGTCGGGCAGCCGATCATCGAAGACTAAGTCGTCTGGCGGCAAAGCATGCAAAAAACGGCGTCCCTGGATGCCGTTTTTTTTCGTTTTGCCGCCGTTAACTTTGGGATGGGGGCGTCGGCGTGCCGCCTCTGTATGCACGCGCCGCCGTCCAAGGGCCGGGGTCAGGTCCGGCGGACCTGACCCCGGGCTTGTTGCCGCACCGGGCGCTTGCCGCCATCGCCACCCGGTCCGCACTTAACGGTGACATCGCACTTTCTTTGAATAATTGCCATGTTGTGCGACACTTCGCACTTCGACTCAACAGAAGGACCTGGCTGATGAAATTCGTATCCACCATCGTTGGATTGATTCTGTTTATCCTGTTTTTCGGCTTCGCGCTGAAGAACACGCAGGAAGTCGACCTGCACTTTTTCCTGAATTACGAATTGCGCGGCCCGCTGGTGCTGATGCTGCTGGCGTTTTTCATCGCCGGCGCCGCCCTCGGCATCCTCGCCGTGACCCCGACCGTATTCCGCCAGCGGCGCGAACGTACCCGCGCCGAGGACAAGATCCAGGCGCTGGAAAGCGTGGCCAAGGGCGCCGGCGCCCCGCCGCAGCCGGACAGCGTCGGCACCCCGCGCTGATCGCGCTTCCGTCCAACGAACAAAAAGAATCGCATGGAATTTGAACTCTGGTGGCTGCTCGGCATCCCCGTATTTTTCGCCCTCGGCTGGATTGCCGCCCGGGTCGACATCAAGCAATTGCTGGACGAGTCGCGCAGCTTGCCGCGAGGCTACTTCAAGGGCCTGAACTTCCTACTCAACGAGCAGCCGGACAAGGCGATCGACGCCTTCATCGAGATCGTCAAGCTCGATCCGGAGACGGCCGACATGCACTTCGCACTCGGCAACCTGTTCCGCCGCCGCGGCGAGATCGAGCGCGCGATCCGGGTCCACCAGAACCTGCTGTCGCGGCCCGACCTGCCGCTCGAGCAGCAGCAGCACGCCCAGTACGAGCTGGGGATGGATTATCTGAAGGCGGGCCTGCTGGACCGTTCCGAGGAAACCTTCAACCTGCTGCTCGACAGCAGCTACGCGGTGCAGGCGCGCCGCGCGCTGCTCGAAATCTTCCAACGCGAAAAGGAATGGCGCCGGGCAATCGACGCCGCGCGCGGGCTGCAGGAGTCCGGCGCCGGCGCGCGCCAGAAGGAAATCGCCCAGTTCTATTGCGAGTTGGCGCAGGACGCGCTGGTGCACATGCAGACCACCGAAGCGCTCGACCTGCTCGACAAGGCGCTCCACGCGGACCGCAAGAACGTGCGCGCCACCATGCTGCTGGGCGACGCCCAGCTGGCCCAGGGCGACGTCGAAGGCGCCCTGATGATCTGGCGCCGGGTCGAGCAGCAAAGCGTGCCGCACGTGGCGCTGGTCGCCGCGCGCCTGATGGATGGCTACAAGAAAGTCGGCCGCGCCCAGGAAGGCGTCAACCTGCTGCGCTCGTATCTGTCCGAAGCGTCATCGATTGACCTGATCGAGGTCGTGTTCAAGGCCGTGATCGAACTCGATGGCGTGGAAGCTGCCAAACAGCTGGTGGTGGAAGAGTTGCGCCGCAACCCGACCCTGCTCGGCCTCGACAAGCTGCTCGAGGCGCGCATGATGGATGCGCCGGCGAATATCTGGGAAGAGCTGTCGATGGTGAAGAACCTGGTGCACGGCTATACCCAAAAGCTGGCGCGCTACCAATGCAGCCAATGCGGTTTCAAGGCGCGCCAGTTCTATTGGCAGTGCCCTGGATGCAGCCGGTGGGAAACCTACCCGCCGCGCCGCACCGAAGAACTCAATGTCATGAATTAATACAGAACTGAGCTGAACCAATGAAAATTACCATTATCGGAACCGGCTATGTGGGCCTGGTGACCGGCGCCTGCCTGGCCGAGCTGGGCAACGACGTCTTCTGCCTCGACGTCGACGCAAAGAAGATCGCGCTGCTCAATAGCGGCGGCATCCCGATCCACGAACCGGGCCTGGAAGAAGTCGTAGCGCGCAACCGCGCCGGTGGCCGGCTGAAGTTCTCCACCGACGTCGCCGCCAGCGTCGCGCACGGCGCGCTGCAGTTCATCGCGGTCGGCACCCCGCCCGACGAAGACGGCTCGGCCGACCTGCAGTACGTGCTGGCCGCGGCGCGCAACATCGGCCGCCACATGAGCGGCTTCAAGGTCATCATCGACAAGTCGACGGTGCCGGTGGGGACCGCCGACCGGGTCGCCGCCGCGATCCGCGAAGAGATCGCCGCCAGCGGCGCCACCGCGTCCTTCTCGGTGGTGTCCAATCCCGAATTCCTGAAAGAGGGCGCCGCGGTCGAAGACTTCATGCGTCCCGACCGCATCGTGCTCGGCCACGACGGCGACGCCCTCGGCCTGCGCGCGCGCGAGCTGATGAAGAACCTGTACGCGCCGTTCAACCGCAATCACGAGCGCACCTACTGGATGGACGTGCGCTCGGCCGAATTCACCAAGTACGCGGCCAACGCGATGCTGGCGACCCGCATCTCCTTCATGAACGAGCTGGCCAATCTGGCCGACCAGGTCGGCGTCGACATCGAAGCGGTGCGCCACGGGATCGGTTCCGATCCGCGCATCGGCCACAGCTTCCTGTACGCCGGCGCCGGCTACGGCGGCTCCTGCTTCCCGAAGGACGTGCAGGCGCTCGAGCGCACCGCGCGCCAGTACGACCAGGACCTGCTGATCCTGCGTGCGGTCGAAGCGGTCAACGACAACCAGAAGCAGGTGCTGGGCAAGAAGGTCGTCGCCAGTTTCGGCGAGGACCTGGCCGGCCGCCACTTCGCCGTCTGGGGCCTGGCGTTCAAGCCGAACACCGACGACATGCGCGAAGCGCCGGCCCGGGTCCTGCTCAAGGAACTGATCGAGCGCGGCGCCACCGTCGCCGTCTATGATCCGGTCGCAATGCCGGAGGCGCAGCGCGTGCTGGCGCTGGACCTGTCGGCTGAGCAGCTGGCCAAGGTGCGTTTCGCCGCCAGCCCGATGGATGCGCTGGACCGGGGCGACGCGCTGGTCATCGTCACCGAATGGAAAGCCTTCCGCAGCCCCGACTTCGAGCAGGTCAAGGCGCGCCTGAAGAACCCGATCGTGTTCGACGGCCGCAACCTGTTCGAGCCCGAGCAGATGGCCGAAAACGGCATCGAATACCACGGCATCGGCCGTTCCGTCCTGACCCGCAGGTGACCTGATGAACGACGCCGTACCTAGCCGCCTGCTGACCCCGGACAGCAATCCGAACATCGTCGCGCCGCAGCTTGGCGCGGTGCGCATCCTGGTGGTCGGCGACGTCATGCTGGACCGCTACTGGTTCGGCGACGTCAGCCGCATTTCGCCGGAAGCGCCGGTGCCGGTGGTGCGCATCGAGCGGCGCGAAGAGCGTCTGGGCGGCGCCGCCAACGTGGCGCGCAACGTCGCCTCGCTGGGCGCCCACTGCGGCCTGCTCGGCGTGGTCGGCGCCGACGAGGCGGGCGCACAGGTCGAGCAGCTGCTGGGCGAGTCGAGCATCCACAGCTACCTCAAGCGCGACGGGGCGATTTCCACCATCATCAAGCTGCGCGTGATCGGCCGCCAGCAGCAGCTGCTGCGCATCGATTTCGAGGACGCGCCGAGCGACACCGTGCTGCGCGACAAGCTCACCCAGTTCAACAGCGTGCTGGCCGGCTACGACGTGATCATCCTGTCCGACTACAACAAGGGCAGCCTGGTCAACGTCGCCGACATGATCCGGTCCGCGCGCGCCGCCGGCAAGGTGGTGATGGTCGATCCGAAGGGCGACGATTTCTCGCCGTATGCGGGCGCCACCATCCTGACCCCGAACAAGTCCGAACTGAAGCGCATCGTCGGCAGCTGGAACAGCGAGCAGCAGCTCACCGACAAGGCCCAGGCGCTGCGCCAGCAGCTCGGCCTCGACGCCTTGCTGCTGACCCGCTCGGAAGAGGGCATGAGCCTGTACAGTGCGACCGAAGTGCTGCACATGCATGCCGCCGCGCGCGAGGTGTTCGACGTGTCCGGCGCGGGCGACACCGTGATCGCCACCATGGCCGCGATGCTTGGCGCCGGCATGCCGATGGCGGACGCGCTGATCACCGCCAACCGCGCCGGCGGCATCGTCGTCGGCAAGCTCGGCACCGCTACTGTTACCCGCGAAGAACTGTTCGGCGCCGGGCAGTAGGGTGTTTGCGGCGGATCATGGGACAGTGTCAACCGCGCTAGCGGTCATCCGTTAAGTAGCGAAGGGAGGCGCCCGCCGCCCTGCGTTCCATCCAATAACGGAGATTACCGACATGATCAAGAAACTGATGCTTGCAGTCGCCATGATGATTGCCACGATGGGTTTTGCTTTTGCGCAAGTCGACGTGAACAAGGCCGATGCCGCCGCCCTGGATAGTATCAAGGGCATCGGGCCGAAAACGTCCAAGCTGATCATCGAAGAGCGCACCAAAGGCGGCGACTTCAAGGACTGGCCCGATTTCGAGAAGCGCGTCAAGGGCATTGGCGCCAAGAACGCCAAGAAGCTGTCGATGGCCGGCCTGCAGGTCGGCGGCAAGTCGATGGAAGGCGCCGAGATGAAGGCCGATGCCAACGTGGCCAAGCCGGCGAAGGCCATGCCTGAGGCCAAGCCTGCCCCAGCTGCCAAGCCGATGCCTGCCGCTAAGCCAGCACCAGCCGCCAAGCCAGCCGCTGCCGCAGCACCGAAAGCCTCGATGTAATCAGCTAGTTAGTTAAAGTAAAAACGGCGTCCTCGCGATAGCGCGGATCCATGCGGAGTCAGCCGAATTGGCTGAAGATGCTCAGCATGGATCCGCGCCGGCGAGGACGATCTGTTTGTGGCGACGCTGATCTGCCAGCCTCCTGACCCCTCTCATACGCACAAATGCATCCCGGCATACAATGAGGGTTGAGCGAACTGCAAGAGAGAACCATGCCCTACAAGACCATTCAAGACACGATCGGCAATACGCCGCTGGTGCAATTGGTGCGCCTGCCTGGCGCCGACGCCGCCGCGCGCAACAACATCATCCTCGGCAAGATGGAAGGCGACAACCCTGCCGGCTCGGTCAAGGACCGCGCCGCGATGTCGATGCTGATGCGCGCCGAGGAGCGCGGCGAGATCAAGCCTGGCGACACCTTGATCGAAGCGACCAGCGGCAACACCGGCATCGCGCTGGCGATGGTCGCGGCGATTCGCGGCTACAAGATGGTGCTGCTGATGCCGGACAATCTGTCGGTCGAGCGGCGCCAGAGCATGGCCGCGTACGGCGCCGAAATCATCCTGACTCCGAAGACCGGCGGCATGGAATATGCGCGCGACATGGCCGAGCAGATGCAGCGCGACGGCAAGGGCACCATCCTTGACCAGTTCGCCAATCCCGACAATCCGCGCGCCCACTACGAGGCGACCGGCCCGGAAATCTGGCGCGACACCGGCGGGCGCATCACCCACTTCGTCAGCGCGATGGGCACCACCGGCACCATCATGGGCGTGTCGCACTACCTGAAGGAAAAGAACGAGGCGATCCGCATCGTTGGCGCGCAGCCGGAAGAAGGCTCGTCGATTCCCGGCATCCGCAAATGGCCGGAAGCCTACATGCCGAAAATTTTCGACAAGGCGCGGGTCGACCAGGTCGAAAGCGTCAGCCAGGCTGCGGCCGAACACATGGCGCGCCGGCTTGCTGCGGAAGAGGGGATTTTTTGCGGGATTTCGGCGGCGGGCGCCTGTGAAATCGCCTTGCGCGTGTCGCAGACCGTGGAGAACGCAACCATCGTGTTCATCGTCTGCGACCGCGGCGATCGCTACTTGTCGACGGGAGTCTTTCCCGCCTGAGATGCAACAGCTGCCCAGTCCCTTCACGCGAAAGGACCGCGGCCTAACACCAACCGGGCTTACGCCTGTGGCTCGCCTTCTTTTGGCTTGAACTGCTTGTCGCTGATGCGGAACTTGTTGCGGCGATCGCCCATCAGGTAACGCAGGTCGCGGATCGACAGGTCGCTCACTTCGTGCATGCGGATCAGCAGCGATGCGCCGACCGGCAGGCGGTGGTGGCGGATCTTCGAGATCACCGGCGGCGCTACTTCGAGTGCGCGCGACAGCGCTGCATCGTTCTTGAGGCGCAGGTTTTCGATGAGCGTATCCAGCAACCGGTTAGGGTTGTATTGCAACAGATCATCCGAATCCGAATCGCTGTTCATATCAATGCCGACTTGGTTTGTCATGATTTCTATCATTCCTATTTTGGGTTGTCTTGCTGGGTCATACACTCGGCGTTCGCTGTGCCTACAACCATCTCGATTTCAAATACTGCAAGGGTGTTCAAGGGACACTTTGGAAAATATATACACAATTGTACAACCTTTTCCAATGTAATACCTGAAAGCAATAAAGATTAGAACGCTAACAGGTGTCGGTGTTGTCGCTATGCAACATAGCTACAATGCAATTCTCTCACAAAATCACACTCTTGAAATTGTTTTCTGAATAAAGTTAAGTGTAGGGTAATTGACCGGGTTTGGCCGCACAATTCCGAGATGCATGCCGGATTGATAATTTCCCTAGGGGTATAAGCCTGGGCGGTTCTTGTTTCCCTGAGACAGCTTGGTCGCGATATTCGCATACACCGGGGAGTATGAGGCGCCTAGCCTGCCGATTTTCTTCCCAAGCGCCAATTTTCGTTACAGTTCATTACAAATATTCCCAGCCATCAAGTCCTACAGGCCCCGCGCGAGCCGGACCGCTCTTCCCAATTCGACAACAGACATGGCATAAAAATAACTGCGATTGTAATGCGTTATGGCAAAAAAGTTATCGGTGGCAAGCCAATACTCTGTGGCTTCCGCGCCATTCTGCAGGTCGACGAGGCCGAACAGCATTCCGGCGGGCAACGGGAAACTGGTCACCGCGCCTGCCGCGCCCAGTTCGTCGGCGGTGAATTTCGCTTCCAATCCTTGCCCGATAAAGCTTTCCCACGCGCGGTTGGGCGACACGTTGGCGGGGTAGGCAACCGGCCCTGGCTGGCCGGCCTTCCATCCATGCTGGACCAGGAAGTTGGCGACGCTGCCGATCGCGTCGACGGGGGAATTGCGCAAGTCGATGTGGCCGTCGTTGTCGAAATCGACGCCGTATTCCAGGATGCTGCCCGGCATGAACTGCGGCAGCCCGACGGCGCCGGCGAAGGAGCCGAGCAGCGACAGCGGATCGATGCTCGACTTGCGCGCCAGCAGCAGGGTGTTTTCCAGTTCGCCGCGGAAGAAGGCCATGCGGGCGTCCCGGTTCGGCGTTTCGGGATAGGCGAAGGCGAGCGTCGTCAATACATCCATCACGCGGAAACGCCCGGTGTTGCGGCCATACATGGTTTCGACGCCGATGATGCCGACGATGATCTCGGCCGGCACGCCGTACTCGGTTTCGGCGCGCGCCAGCGCCGCGGCGTTCTGGTTCCAGAACTCGACGCCCGCGTCGACCCGCACCGGCTCGATGAAGCGGTCGCGGTAGGCCTGCCAGTTCTTCGGCTTGCCCGGCGGCGCCGGCTTGACCAGCTGGACCGCCGAGTCGACGTAGTTCACCTGTGCCAGCAGCACCTTCAGCTCGTCGCGGTCGAAGCCGTGCTTTGCCACCATCTCCTCTTCGAAATCGGCGACCGCCTTCCATTCGCGGAAGTTGACCTGTTCGCCGGCGTAGTCGACCTTGCGCACCGGTGGCTTCTGCGCGGCGGCCTTGGCCTGCGCGCCTTTCGGCCTGGCCTTGGCTTTGGCCGGCGCGGCATGCGCGGCGACGGCGGCGCCGGCCAGGGCCAGCAGGAGGAGGGTGGAACGGCGTGGCAGGAAGCGCAGCAGAGATGTCATCGGAAACTTGTCAGCAGACTTTTGAGGGTGGCGGCCAGACCTGCGGCGGATGGCTGGGCGCCGTATTTGTAGGCGCTGTAGAGGCGCAGGAATTGGGCGGCCGCGTTCTTGTGGCGCGGCTCGAGCGGCGAGATGTCGATTCGCGCGCGGTAGTCGTTGGGGCCTTCGTCGGCGCCGCGCGCCAGGCCAAGCCGGCCCAGTTGCAGGCACAGCGCCGAGTATAGCGCATCAATCGGATCGGTCCGGCGCCGCTTTCCTAGCGTGCGCGCCAGCACCGCCAGCAGCCAGGCCGCCCCGATTGCGGCCAGCACGCGCCAGTTCAGCAGGCCGGACTTGAACGACTCGATCACGCTCTGCTGGCGCTCCGGGGTGTAGTTCAGCACCCACTGGTTCCAGCCGTTGTTCAGGGCGCTCAGCTCGAAGCGCAGCTGGGCAAGCACGGAGTTGCGGTCGGCGTCGAAATTCATCAGCTGCCCGAGGCCGTCGATGCCGAACGGGTTCCGGCGCGGCTTGGCATGGCGCTGGCTGCGCTGCACCCGTTCCGGCGCCACCGCGGCGGTCGGATCGACCCGCACCCAGCCGCGCCCGGCGAGCCAGACCTCGGCCCAGGCATGGGCGTCGGACTGGCGCACGGTCAGGAAGCCGTCCACCGGATTGACTTCGCCGCCCTGGTAGCCGGTCACTACCCGTGCCGGCACGCCGGCCGCGCGCATCATGAATACGAACGCGCCGGCGAAATGCTCGCAGAACCCGGACTTGGTTCGGAACAGGAATTCATCGACCGAATCGCGTCCCAGCAGCGGCGGTTCGAGCGTGTACGAGAAACCGTCGGCGCGAAAGCCGCGCAGCACCGCGTTGACCCGTTTCAGTGGATCGGGCTGGCGCGCCAGCGCGGCGCCGGCCGCCAGCGCGCGCGGATTGAAGCCGGCGGGCAGCGCCAGCCAGCGAGCGGCATCGGCCAATTCGGCTTCCGCCTGCAGGCTGTAGACCGGGGTGGAACTGGCGTCGTAGCGCACCCGCTGCTCGATCGGGTAGGCCGCCATCAGCTCCAGTTCGGGCGAAATCGAGCTCGGATTGCCCGGCAGCTGGGGCAGTTCGTCCGGCAGGTCGAGCGCGAACAGCCAGCGCTGGCCGCTCGGCTCCAGGGTCACCCGGTGGCGCACGCTGGGCACGTGCCAGGCCGCGCTGATGCGTCCGAGCTGCCCGCGCGGCGCCGGCGCGACCTGGGTCCAGGTGCGGCCGTCGAATGCGCCCAGCACCACGCCGCGCCAATACAACTGCGACTGCGGCGGGGCCGGGTCGAGGAAGCGCACCTGGAATGCCGGCTCGTCAGACTGCGCCAGGTTCGACAGGTTACCCGGCGCCATGCTGTTCGACAGGCCGGTGCGGCCCTGGGTGGCGTCGTTCGGCATGCCCCACAAGGGACCCTGGATGCGGGGGAATACGAAAAACAGCAGCGTCGCGAACGGCGCCGCCAGCAGCACCATGCGCGCGCCGAGCCACAGCCGGCGCCGCAGCGGCGGCACCGCGCCGGTGAACTGGAACGACAGCTGGGCGCTGAACAGGACCATGATCGACGCGGCCATCATCAAGCCGGTGCCGATGCCCTGCGCATAGAAGAAGGTGGTGAGCAGCAGGAAGAAGCACAGGAAGATCACCACGAACAGGTCGCGCCGCGCGCGCATCTCGAGCATTTTGAAGGCCACCAGCAGCACCAGCATCGCGACTCCGGCATCGCGTCCGAGCACGGTGTGGAACGTCAGCCAGACGCCTGCCATCGCGGCCACCGCCAGCGGCAGCAGCAACAACGGCGGCGGCAGGCGGGTGCCGCGCCAGGTGATCGCGGCGCGCCACGCCAGCGTGGTGGCGCACAGCGCGGTGACCCACGGCGGCAGGTGGGCGGCGTGCGGCGCCAGCACCAGTAGTGCGCCGGCCAGCAGCAGGAGCGTGTCGGCCTTGTCGCGCGACAGCTGCTGCGCGTAGCTGGCGATCCGGGTGCGCAGCTTCGGCGCCGGCGCGCGGCGGCTCATGGCGCCTCCGGAACGAGGCCGTATAGCTGTCTCTTATACACATCTCCGAGCCCACGAGACGTTGCGTTCAATCT
>JBKPEJ010000013.1:0-21655 GCA_046728335.1 Pseudomonadota bacterium
CTGCTCAGCTGCCGCCTGCTGCTGCGCGCGCTGCTGCTGGGCCGCTGCCTGCTGCTGCGCCTTTTGCTGCTCTGCGGCTTGCTGCTGTTGCGCGCGCTGTTGCGCCGCCGCTGCCTGCTGCTGATCGCGTTGTTGCGCGCGCTGCTGCTCCGCTGCCAGCTGCTGCACCCGGCGCTGCTGCGCCTCGGCCTGCTGCTGGTTGCGCTGCTGCTCGCCTGCCTGCTGCTGCCGCTGGCGCTGCTGCGCTTCCGCCTGCTGCTGATTACGCTGCTGCTCGGCCGCCTGTTGCTTCTGGCGCTGCTGCGCCTCCGCCTGCTGCTGATTATGCTGCTGTTCAGCGGCCTGCTGCTTCTGGCGCTGTTGCGCCTCCTGCTGCTGGTTACGCTGGTGCTCCGCCGCCTGCTGCTTCTGGCGCTGCTGTGCCTCCGCCTGCTGCTGGTTGCGCTGCTGCTCGGCGGCTCCCTGCTGCTGCCTCAAGCGCTGTTGCGCCTCGGCCTGCTGTTGGCCGCGCTGTTGTTCGGCGCCGGCTTGCTGCTGATTGCGCTGCTGCTGCGCTGCCTGTTGTTGCACAGCCGCGGCCTGCTGATCCATCCCCTGCTGACCTGGCGCCGCCTGTGGCGCTGCCTGGTCGGGACGCATCCTGCCGCGATGCCCGTCCGGCGCATTCTGCTGATCGCGCATTGCGGCAGCGGGCGCCGGCACCGGCGCATTTGCCAACGGTGGCTGCGGGATCCGGTCGCGGCCATGCGGCTGCGGCACTCCGGCAGCGGGCACATTCGCTACCGGCGGAACTCCAGGCTGGCCGGGCATCGGCGCTACGTCGTGCTGGCCGCGAGTCGTGCGCTGGTCGCCAGGCCCGCCGAAGCGGCCCTGCTGCTGCTGTTGCTGCTGCTGTTGCGGCATTGCTTGCGGAGCGCCATTGCGCGTTGCCTGCATCGCCTGTGCAGCGCGTACATCGGGCGCCACGTTCGGGCCTGCGGCCGCTGGCTGCAGCGCCGGTACATCGCGCAGCTGTCGGCCGCCGCCATGACGGTCCTGCGGCAGCACGCGCGGCGCCGGGCCAGCCAGTTGCTGCGCCGGCGCGGCGTTGTTGGCGACCGGGCGCGGCGCCTGCCTGAATTCCGGCGGTGGCGCCGTCCGCGCCAGCACCTGCCGCTGCATCATCGCTTGCGGCGGCTGGTGGCCCTGGTTGCCGCGGCCGCGGCCGTCACGTTCCGGCGCGACCGGCGCCGTATGGGCGATGGCCGCTCCGGCCAGCGCCGCCATTGGCACCGCCATCGCCGCCCGCGACACCGGCTGCGAGCGCACGAATGCGGTGGAAGGCACCGCCGTCACCGCACCGCCCACATTCCGGTTGGCGTAGTTGAAGCGGTTGTCGACGCGCGTAATCTGGCGCCGATCGATCGTCGTGTTGGTGATGTTGATGTTGGTGATGTAGGTCGGGCTCGCACGATACGACGGCCGGTAAACTTCACGTGGCGCCAGCGGAAACCACGCGACCGGACGTTCGCGCTGCGCATAGCCGCCCGAGCCGATGCTGATGAAGGCCACCAGCGCCGGCGCATATACAGGACTCGCAGCGCGCGGGCCGGGCACCCATCCCCAGCTATCGCTAAAACGTGCCCAGCGACCGTAGTGCGACACCGCGAAGCCCCACGGCGCATCGTCGACCCAGGTCCAGCCCCAGGGCTGCACGTACGACCAGTGGCCGTCGCGATACGGCGCCCAGTCACGGGCGACGTGCGCCGGCATCCAGACATTGCCGTAGTTGGGCACCTCGCGCCAGGTGCCCTGGTCGTCCAGGTCCTCGTAGCCGATCAGGTCGGGCGACACGTAGCGCGCCGAACGCGCCTGCTCGATGCGGCGGTCGCGCGAGGCAGACCAGCGGTCGAAATCGTCGTCCAGGCTCGGCCGCGCGTAGCGTACGTCGCGCAGGTCGGTGCCCCCAAAACTGTAGGCCTGGCCGCTGGCCAACCGGTACGCATTGCCGTCGCCGTAGGCCTCGGCCAGTCCGCGCCGCACCGCGACCATGGTGCCGTTGCCGGCCGGGTCGACTTCGATGCGGTAGTCGCCGGGCTGGCGAATCGTCAGCGCG
Organism: Pseudomonadota bacterium; assembly: GCA_046728335.1. GTDB lineage: Bacteria > Pseudomonadota > Gammaproteobacteria > Burkholderiales > Burkholderiaceae_D > JAFCUW01. Next base: position 2,096 of record JBKPEJ010000013.1, read on the forward strand.
AGGTTCGGCGTGTCGATCTCGAGCACCTCGTTCGGCCGCAGCTTACGCACCCGGACATTCAGGCGTCCCTGCGACAGCTGCATCTGGGTGATGCGCTCATCGAGGTTCAGCAGGGTCACCAGCGTGTTGCCGTCCATGCGCAGCGCGGCGCCGCCCACTTGCAGCTCGTCGCGCGCGCCGGGTTCGACCCACAGCCGGTCGCCGGCGATCAGCGGGCGATTCAGCGCCGCGTATTCCCAATTGGTGTCGCCGGCCGGGGCCAGGCTGACCGAACCGCTGATGAAAGCCAGCCGGGCGATGCGCGACGGCGGGTCGGCCAGCGCGTTGGCGCCGGCGGACAGGAGCGCGGCGCCAAGGGTGGCGGCAACGATGCGTTTCAGGGGAAGATGCGTGTTCATATAGCCTCGCGAAAAAGTTGGTGCGTGCGGCACGGTGGAACCGGCCGGCTTGCGGCGCATTCGCCATGATGCGTCCGCTGGGGAAAAATTTCTGTTCGTAAGCGAACCGATGCGGAATACATCGAACAATGAGTTAACGTGCGAAGCGGTCGCGGCGCGCACCACATCTCGTTATAAAATGTAACGCGAGGAACGTTTCCTCACACCAATTTACGGCCCGCCAAGCGAGGCCGCCGTCCCCACCAGGAGCGCCGCATGTCTGTTTCCCGCAAGCTGTTGTCAGCACTATTGATGCTCACCGCGCTCAGCGCCGGCGCCGGGCAGTCCCGCCACGGGCGCGAGGCCGGCGAGCCCGGGCGCTTCGACTACTACGCGGTCGCGCTCAGCTGGTCGCCCGCGTTCTGCGCCACGCACGACGATCCGAACCAATGCGCGAGCGGGCGCCGGGCCGGCTTCGTCATGCACGGGCTGTGGCCGCAATACGAGCGCGGCTATCCGCAGGAATGTTCGACCGAGCGCCTGGCGCCGCAGGACAAGGAAAGATATGCCTCGCTGTTCCCATCGCCGGGGATGATCAACCATGAGTGGAAAAAGCACGGCACCTGCTCGGGCTTGAATCCCGCGGCCTACTTCGACATGTCGGCGCGGCTGCGCAACCAGCTGGCGATTCCGGCGCCGTACCAGCGTCCGGTGACGCCGGTGCGCACCAGCTACGGCGAGTTCGTGCAAGCCTTCCGCACGGCCAATCCGCGCCTGGCGGAGAATTCGGTGCTGCCGTTCTGCGGCGCCGGCGGCAAATTCCTCAACGAGATCCACGCCTGCTTCGACAAGCGCGGCGGGTCGGTCAGCTGCGGTGCGAGCGAAATCCGGCGCTCGGAAAACACCTGCCGTAAGTCGACCTTCGTTCTGCAGAGCGTGCGCTGAAACCGGCTCCTAAAAAAATGATCCCCGCCTGCGCGGGGACGACAGCTTTTAGGATGTCGGCCTTAAGACCGTCGTTCGCGCCATCGGCGGAAACGACTGCCCGCGCAGGCGCGGATCCCATTTTTGCGTGTGCAATGACACAGCCATAAAAAAGGCGCTGCCACCGACATTCGTCAACGACAGCGCCAAGGCTGAAACCAATTAGCCTTCAGGGCGGGTCAGAACTCTTCCCAATCGCTGGCCGCGCCGGCGCTTGCCGCCACGCTCGCCTTTGCCGCCAGGATCCTGCTCGGCTGGGCCGGCTTGCTCGGGCGCGGCGTGAAGCTGACCACTTTCCTGGCCACAGGCGCGGCGGCGTGCACGGCAACGGCGCGGGTGTTGTCGAGTTTGAACACGCTGACCACCAGCGCCAGCTTGGCGGCCTGGTCCTGCATCGCTTCCGATGCCGCAGATGCCTCTTCCACTAGCGCCGCATTCTGCTGCGTGACCTGGTCCATTTGCGTGATGGCCTGGTTGATCTGGTCGATGCCCGCAGTCTGCTCCTGGCTCGCCGCGGTGATTTCGCCCATGATGTCGGTGACCCGACGCACGCTCTCGACGATTTCGTGCATGGTCTCGCCCGCTTCGTTGACCAGCTTGCTGCCGGCCTCGACGCGTTCGACCGAATCGCCGATCAGGCCCTTGATTTCCTTGGCGGCCGCGGCCGAGCGCTGCGCCAGGTTACGCACCTCGGAGGCGACGACCGCGAAGCCGCGTCCCTGTTCGCCGGCACGGGCCGCTTCGACCGCCGCGTTCAGCGCCAGGATGTTGGTCTGGAACGCAATGCCGTCGATGACGCCGATGATGTCGACGATCTTGGTTGCGGAGTTGTTGATCTGGCCCATGGTCTCGACCACCTGGCCAATCACCGCCCCGCCCTTCGACGCGACGGCAGACGCGGTCGTTGCCAGCGAATTGGCCTGGCGCGCGTTGTCGGCATTCTGCTTGACGGTCGAGGTCAGCTCTTCCATCGACGACGCGGTTTCTTCGAGCGAACTGGCCTGCTCTTCGGTGCGGCTTGAAAGGTCCTGGTTGCCGGCCGCGATCTGGCCGGAAGCGGTAGCGATCATATCGGTGCCGCTGCGCACTTCGGCGACGATGCCGACAAGGCCATCGTTCATTTTTTCCAGCGCCGTGAGCAGCTGGCCGATTTCATCGGTCGATTCGATACGGATCGTTTCCGTGAGATCCCCGGCGGCGACGCTGTTGGCGATGCGCAGCGCCTGGGCGAGCGCACGCGATATCCCCCGGATCAGCCAGGCGCCGATCGCGATGCCGCACACCAGGCTGAAGCCGATCAGGGCGATGGCCAACATCTGGGCCGTCTGGAAGCGCACGATCGCCTCCTCGTATTCTGTCTTGCCGACGTCGAGCTGCAGCTGGATGAGCGCTTTCATGTTATCGCGCACCGGCACGTAGTTCTGGACCAGCGGGCCATGGACAGCGGCGACCGCCGCCGGCATGTCCTTGGCGAGGAACGCCGCCATGACAGGCTTCAGCCCTTGTTCGACGAATTTCTTGCGGCTGTCGGCGAATTTCTGCGCCAGTATTTTTTCGTCCGGCGTCAGGTAAGTCGCCATGTATTCGCCCCACTTGGCGGTAATCGTCTGGATGCGTTTTTCGACTTCCTCGACGGCGGCCGGCACCTGTTCCGGCTGGCTGCTGGCCGCCTTCGACAAGGTATTCTGGTTTTCCTGGACCAGCGACAGCACTTCGCTTAATTGACCAACGGCGATCAGGCGGTCGTTGTAGACAGTCTTCAAGGCATCATTGGTGGCGCCAAGGTTGCGCAGGCCAACCAGGCCGACCGCAAGCGATACCAGGCACAGCAGGCCGATGACGAAGACAAGCCGCGTTTTGATGGTCAGGTTCTTAAGCATGTTCAAATTCTCACAAATGTGCGCTGCATCGCAGGAAATAAGGGCGGCGCCGTGCAGTCGGCAACCCGCAATGGCTACGCGATTCGGCTGACGGGTCGGGAACCGGAATTTTGGAAGGCTGGCGAACGGATGGGGTCGCGTTAGATATCGTTCAGTGTCAGCGAGCTCTTGGCTGACGATCACTGATGACGGGGATGTCATCACGGTGGGAGGGTGGGCCACGCGAAACTACCTGCTGTTGTCAAGAATACGCAGGAAGCAATTGAAATTAAATACTTAATTGCTAATTAGCACGAATAATTTCCGAAACGCAGCTTTTGTGTGGTTTTTGCAGCGCACCATGCGTAAAGCGCACCAGCGCGGTGCAGAAAGCGGAACGCACCACTAAAGCCGAAAACGTCGCTGTCATTCCCGCGAAGGGAACCCCATTTTTTGTCCGATCAGCGCCACCAATGTTGGTAGGAAATGGGGTCCCGCCTGCTTCGCGGGACGACGTCGGAGCGTGCCGCGAAATCGCAACAGAACGCCGGCCTCGCGCCGGCCTCTCCAAGCTGCAGCAACCGTGTTTAGTGGACGAACAGCGCGACGCCAAGTGCGTAGACTTCCTTTTCTTGTTGGATTTTTCTGCGCACAAGCGCTCCCGGTCGGTCGTTAGCCGACCGGAATCGTTACTGGTCCTGCCGGCAAACGCTTAGCGACGGCTACCCAGGATTTTCGACAGGATGTAGCCTGCCCCGACTGCCACCAGGATCGAAGTCGCCGGGCTGCTGCGAACATACTCGCGGCCGGTGTCGGCGAAGCGGCTGGCGGCATCGGTCAGCTGGCGGGTTTTCTCGTCCATGCTCTTGGTGGCGCCGGCCAGTGCGCCGGAGACCTTGTCCACGCCGGCATGGGCAGAGCTGGCCAGGCGGTCGACGACAGGCTGGGCTGCTTCGGCGGCCTTGTCGATCGTCTTGTGCATGTCGGTTGCGCTGGTTGGCACGTCTTTCGTCAGGTCCCTGGCCATGTCCTTGGCCTTGTCGATCACACTGCCGGTGGCGCCGCTGCTACCGGTGCTACCCGCGCCGCCCAGGCCGCGATTGCCACCCAAGTCCTTGGCCATACTGCTGCCGGCGCCTTCGCGGCCGATATCACGTGCGCTACCGTCATTCGATTTCTGATTATCCATGATGCGTTCCTTGTAAAAATTATTAACCAGCACGGCGTGAAGCGATCTCCTCACGACTTCAATCTTCCCGGGTCCTGCCTCGATCCAACCGGAGCCACGAAACCGGCCTGCGCTGCATCAAGTGGCAGTACCCTTTTGGCATCGAACTCAAAAAATATAGGAATTACAACGCCCGCACTGTGCGGTGTCTAACAGTGGCAAAAATGGTGTAAAAGATGGTGATTCTCAATGGAAATTAAAAATTCCGCGTGGATTGGCAGAGTGAATGCCGTGTTGCCGGGTAGACATAAACGCTCAGATTGCATAAACTGCAAGCGAAAGGAATTTACTCAGCGTGGAAAACTTGGGCATCGAAACAACGCAGCGGTATCAGATCGAGTCATTGCGAGCGACCAATTTCGCGGAGCTCATGGCCTACCTGAACGATCACCTGTCCGACAACGGCAGTCCCGGCACCGGCTACTTCCAGCCCCTGCCGCGCAGCCGCTCGATCTTCCCCGCCGAGCGTGAAGCGGCGTTCCGCAGCGGCTTCGATGCGGCCATCGGCGAACGGGGATGGCGCCGCACCTGGGTCGCCCGAGCGGCCGATGGCAGCATTGCCGGCCACGTCGACCTGCGGGCGCATCCCGAGGCGTTTGCCGAGCACCGCTGCCTGCTCGGCATGGGCGTGGACCGCGACCACCGGCGGGCCGGCCTCGGCGCCGCGCTGATTGCGCACGCGCGGCATTGGGCGACCACTGTGGCGCGCCTCGAATGGATCGATTTGCAGGTGATCAGCGAGAACCACGCCGCGCTGGCGCTCTACCGGCAAGCGGGGTTCGTCGTAGCGGGCGAAATGAAAGAGATGTTCAAGTTAGACGGCAAGTCGTTTTCGTACACCACGATGAGCATGCGCCTGGTTCCCCGGAACCAGGTGTGTGGCTGAAATGTTAATTCTGCTGATGGGTCGCGAATTCCTGTGACAACAGGAGCATACTTATCACAGGCTCTTTTCCTAGGGAATCGTCCATGACGCTCGCGTACCAGAAGATGGCTGCTTCGATAGATCCAGGCCACATCCGCTTGAACCGGAGTACGTTCCAATGCCTGCTGGCGCATCGCCGGGCTTCCGCCTGCCGGCGAATCGAAAGCGAGCCCAGGCCGGGCGCCGCGCGGCCGCAGTCTGATTCGGGTCGCGGGATCGGCATCCGGCGCAAACCGCGGGCATCGTACATCCTGCACAAGGATCCGGGCGGCTCCTGGTTCATCGACCAGTGGAAGCAGGATGCCGCATCGGAGCCACGGCCGATTGCCGCGCACACGCAAGAGCGCGACCATTGCTCCCCCGCCAGCGTTCGCGACGAGCTTTGCTTCATCATTGAAATCAGCTGACGCGGGACACGCAGGCTTCAGGGAACGGCTTCGGCGCCCGACTCCACCGAGTAGGCCGCTTCCCATTTTGCGATGCTGTAGAGTTTCCAGAATGTCGCCCGATCGATTTTCTTGAAGTCCAGGCGGTTCTGGCACATCTTTTCCAATAGCTTCGACTGACTGATTGCCAGCTCCATCACCCCGCTCACTTCTTTGATCCACGACGCCGTGGGCGCTTCGAACCCCAATTTGTTTTTCCGCCACAGGATATTCCTGGAAACCAGGCCATGCATGGCCACCCGCAGGATGTGCTTGGTCCATCCATCCTTGATCTTCAGCTTGTTGCTGATCCCATAGCACGTCTCCACGAGCTCGTGATCCAGAAACGGCACGCGTGCCTCGATCGAATGCCGCATCGAATTCCGGTCGACATATCGGAGCAGGTGCGGAAGCTGGAAAGATTCGATTTCCATCTTCTGCATTTCGCGTATGTTCCGAAAGCCCTTGGCCAGTTTCGCGATATTCGGAAAATCCTGGATATATTCCTTTTTCAGGAAACGGAATTTTCGCTTCAGATTGCTGATCCTGATTCCGGAAATCGAAAAATAGAGAACGCCGGCCAGGATCTGGGTGAACGACAGCTGTGAGTTATTTTCGATGAAAAATATCTCGCGCGCCGCCAGCCACGCTGTCAACGAATGCAGGTGCGCGGAATAGTAGCGCTCATAACCGAGCAGGATTTCGTCGCAGCCCTGCCCGTCCAGCATCACCTTGCAGCCAATCCGTTTTGCTTTCTGGAACACGAAATACTGCATGAAGATGGACGGCGCTATGAACGGTTCCTCCTGCAGGTAGACCACCTCGTCGATCGCGCCGATGAATTCTTCCGCGGTCGGCTCGATGATGGACAGCTCGATATCGGAGCGTTCCGCCACCTCAAGCGCATAGCCGCTTTCATCTGTGGCCTTTTCGGACGATTTAGCATGGATCGCCTGCATCCTGCCCATCGAGCCGGCGTTATAGATTATTGCCGACAGCCCGGCCAGGCTCGAACTATCCAGGCCCCCGCTGAGGCATACCCCGACCTTGACGTCGGAGCGCAGCTGATAATTGACCGCGCGCTTCAGGTTGGCGAAGAACAGCGCGGTCGCGGATTTTGCCTCCAGCTCCGGCAATTCGGGACGGATGTCGAGCGTGTAATACCGCGTTTCCCGGAAGCTGTCCGTCTTGAGCGAAAAGACCAGGTTGTGGCCCGCCCGCAGGCAATGTATTCCCCGGAAAAAGGTCTCGCTGGTGTGGCTGTGATAACCCTCCACCAAGAAATCCCTCACCGCAATCATGTTCGCGACAGCGGCGACGCCCCCGCCCACCAGGATCTGCTTGAGTTCCGATCCGAAGACGAACTTGTCCGACGTGTCCGAATAGTAGAAGGGCTTGACTCCAAACCGGTCGCGGCTGCAGAAGATTTCCTCTTTGAGTTTGTCGTACAGGGCGAATGACCACATGCCATTGAATCGGCCGACGCAATCAGGGCCCCATTTGTCGTAGGCCGCCAGGATCACTTCGGTATCGGTCTTCGATGTAAAGGCGTAGCCCTCCAGGCAGAGCTGTTGGCGAAGTTCTAGATAGTTATAGATTTCGCCATTGAACGTGATGATGTACCGGTCGAGGTAGGTCATGGGCTGGTGGCCGGCGCGCGATACGTCGAGGATGGCCAAGCGCCGGTGTCCCAGTGCCAGGCACTCGTCGAAATACAAGCCATGCCCGTCAGGCCCCCGGTGGGCGATCAAATCATTCATCGATCGGATGTCGTCATGGGCGACGGGTGAGCCGTTTTTATGAATGATTCCGCTGATTCCACACATGTGCTAAGCCTCGCCGGTTGCATTTCACTGGCAGCGCTGGTGACCTGGAAAATTGGCGAACGAGTGTTATCACGAATAAGCGCACTAAGCGCCAACGCCAATCTTTGCGAAACTGCCGAAGTTCATGCTAGGACGTTGTCGGCAGGTTACTGTTGGGCTCGCGCAAAGCGGGATTCAAAAGGAATTAATAACCACATTCGGTGAATTGCGGAAGGAACGGTGTTTGCAAATATGGCGCCCCCCAAGCAGCGCGCAATAACAGCGTGCGAGATTCAGAAAGCGGTTTCAATAAATAGCGTCGTGGCGTCGGAACGGTCTCGATTACTTTATAAGCGACGACCCGCCAGCGTGTTCGGCACTTGCAGTTTATCGCGGCCGGCAAACAGGTGGGCGGGATGCCGATCACGCCGGAGCGAATCATGCGGGCGCAGCCGGCGGTCTTTCCGGTTGGCGAAAAAATCTGAAAGTAAATAATTGCTCGAGCGGCTGACGGTGTTAAGTGGTCTTGGCAAAGTAAGCCAGAAACATCGTCACCGCCACCTCGATCAGTTGCGCCTGCTGGGCGTCGTCGAGCGGCGGCGCGCCCATGGTCACTTGCGGCCAGAAGGCCACCGCTTTCAATTGTCCCTGCAACATGGTCGAGGCGAATGCAGGGTCGCCGTCGATCAGCCGGCCGTCGGCCTGGGCCGCGCGGATCCACACCGTCAAGCCTTCCTCGCGTGCGCCGATGCGGGCGATCATCGGCTTGGCCCGTTCCGGCGAGTGCACCGCCTCGGCGATCGCCACCCGCGCCAGGTCGATGAAGTCGCGCGTGCCCTGGATGCGCAACTTGCGCCGCAGCAGCGTTTCCAGCTGCTCGCGCAGCGGCGCCCCCGGCACGTAGGGCGTTTCCATCTCCGCCGCCGCCGCATGAAATATTTCGACCAGGGTGGCCCCGAACAAATCTTCCTTGCTGGGGAAATGGTTGTAGACGGTGCGCTTCGATACCCCCGCTTCCAGCGCGATCTTGTCCATGCTGGAGGCGTCGAAACCGTTGGCGCGAAACTGGGCGGCGGCAGCCTGCAAAATGGCCAGGCGCTTGCGGTCGGTGAGGCGGGTGGGCGTCGTCATGGCGCTATTTTACACCGGACGGTATACTTTTCCGAAAAAGGAAACTACACTGTGTAGTGTAATTTATGGCGCTTAACGAACTGTACTGTGCGAATGCAATGAAATTTCTTCCGCTGTACGCCCTGACCCTTGGACTTATCACCATGACCGATCCCACCACCGCCGCCGACGCTCCAGCTACTGCAATCACATCCGCAGCGTCTACTTCCGCCGCCATCCTGGGTTCGCCGCAGTTCAGCGACGGCAAGTTCCGCAACTCGGTACCGATTCAGAAGGAAAGCGTCGGCAAAATGGTCGACATCTTCTGGAAATTCTTATTCCATAAGCCGAAGAACGCGGTGCCGTCCGGGGTAATCCCGGTGCTGCCGCTGACGCGCGACCAATTGCTGGCGGCGCCGGACGACACCGTGTTCCGTCTCGGCCATTCGACCATGCTGATCAAACTTGGCGGGGCGTTTTACCTGACCGACCCGGTATTTTCCGAACGCGCTTCGCCCGTGCAGTGGTTTGGCCCGGCGCGCTTTCACCGGCCGCCGATTTCCATTGCAGACCTGCCGCCGATCGAAGCGATCATCTTGTCGCACGACCATTTCGACCACCTCGACCACGCCGCCGTGCTGGCGCTGGCGGCCAAAACAAGCCACTTCATCACGCCACTCGGTGTGGGCGAGCGCTTGATTGGCTGGGGTGTGCCGGCCGCCAAGGTGCGCCAGCTCGACTGGTGGCAAAGCACACAGGTCAAGGACGTCAAGCTGGTGGCAACCCCGGCCCAGCATTTTTCCGGCCGGTCCCTGAGCGATCGCGACTCGACCTTGTGGGCCTCGTGGGTGATCCAGCAAGGCGACCTCAAGCTGTTTTTCAGCGGCGACAGCGGCTACTTCGACGGTTTCAAAAAGATCGGCATGCGTTTCGGTCCGTTCGACCTGGCGATGATCGAAACCGGCGCCTACGACGCCATGTGGCCGGACGTTCACATGCAGCCGGAGCAGACCTTGCAGGCATTCATCGACCTGAAGGGCAAGACCTTGATGCCGGTGCATAACGGCACCTTCGATCTCGGCCTGCACCGTTGGCAGGAACCGCTGGACCGCATTTACGCGCTGGCGAAGGAAAAAGGCGTCGCCATCGCCACGCCGCAGATGGGCGAGCAGCTGGACATGCGCCAGCCGAAGCCGACGCTGGCGTGGTGGAGCGACGTGGACAAATAGGCCTCGACAACGATGGCGCGCTGGCCACCAGCCTGTTGACACAGGAAACGCTGGTGCTGGATACAAAAAACCCGCATCACCTGAAAGGAGTGCGGGTTTCATGACTACTGCCAAGTTCTGGTGCCGATGCCCGGAATCGAACTGGGGACCTTCACATTACGAATGTGCTGCTCTACCAACTGAGCTACATCGGCGACGACGCGTATTCTAGCAAGGATTGCCCCGAACTTGCTAGTACGAATTCACTTTAGTCCTTTATATTTGTAAAAAGGACCAGATTTATTCGGCGTGATATCGCGTGACCAGCTCCACTTCGTGCTTCGAACCGAGGAACACCGGCACCCGCTGGTGCAGCTTGTGCGGCGCGATGTCGAGGATGCGCTGGCGCCCGTCGGTCGCGGCGCCGCCGGCCTGCTCGACGATCATCGCCATCGGATTCGCTTCGTACATCAGGCGCAGCTTGCCCGGCATCGAAGCGTCGCGCGTGTCGGCCGGATACATGAAAATGCCGCCGCGGTTCAGGATGCGGTGCACGTCGGCGACCATCGAGGCGATCCAGCGCATGTTGAAATCCTTCTGGCGCTGGCCTTCCGCGCCATCGAGCAGCTCGTTGACGTAGCGCTGCACCGGCGGGAACCAGTGGCGCTGGTTCGACATGTTGATCGCGAACTCCTTGGTGTTCTCGGGGATCATCATGTGGCGCTGGGTCAGCACCCACGAGCCCATTTCACGGTCCAGCGTGAAGCAGTTGACGCCATTGCCGGTGGTGAGCACCAGCATCGTCTGCGGGCCGTACACTGCATAACCGGCAGCGACTTGCATCGAACCGGCCTGCATGAAGTCCGCTTCGGTCGGCGTACCCATGCCGTCCGGCGCCTTCAGCACCGAGAAGATCGTGCCGATCGAGACGTTCACGTCGATGTTCGACGAACCGTCGAGCGGGTCGAACAGCAGCATGTATTCGCCCATCGGATAGCGGTTCGGGATCGGGTGGATCGATTCCATTTCTTCCGACGCCATCGCGGCCAGGTGGCCGCCCCACTCGTTCGCTTCGAGCAGGATCTCGTTCGAAATCACGTCCAGCTTCTTCTGCACTTCGCCCTGGATGTTCTCGGTGTCGGCGCTGCCGAGGATGTCGCCGAGGGCGCCCTTGCCGACCGAGTGGCTGATCGTCTTGCAGGCGCGGGCGACCACTTCGATAAGCAGGCGCAGTTCTGCGGGAATGGAATTGTGCAGCCGTTGTTCTTCAACCAGGTGTTGCGTGAGACTGACGCGTTTCATGGACATCCTTATTTTCGGGGTTTGTTATTCGGGATTAGTTCGCGAGCGCCTTGCCTACCACTTCGCGCACGTCGTTCGATAGCTTCTTCAAGCCGGCGACCTTTTGCAGCTGCTTCTTCATGTGCGCCTGCAGTACCGGCGCATAGCGGCGCCAGCGGTCCATCGAGCGTGCCAGCCGGCTCGCCACCTGCGGGTTGAGCGCGTCGAGCGCGATCACCTGCTCGGCCCAGAATGCGTAGCCGCTGCCGTCCGGCGCATGGAATTGCGAGGGATTGCCGGCGCAGAAATTGAAAATCAGGCTGCGCGCGCGGTTCGGGTTCTTCAGTGTGAAGGCGGGATGCTTCATCAGCTCGCGCACGGCTTTCACGTCGGTAGTCGGCGCCGAAGCCTGGATCGCGAACCACTTGTCGATCACCAGCGCTTCGTGTTCGAACTCCTTGTAGAATTCGCGCAGCGCAGCCGGTGCGCTGTTGGCGCCGGCGTGGATCAGCGCCACCAGCGCGGCGACCCGATCGGTCATGTTGCCGGCTTCGTCGAACTGCGCCTGCGCCAGCTTGATGCTGTCCGCGTCGGGCGCCGCCGCCAGATACGATAGTGCGAGATTCTTCAGGCCGCGGCGGCCGGCCGACAGCGCGTCCGGGCTGTACTCGCCCGGCGTCAGGTTGGCCAGGTACTGCTGCGCCAGCGGCGCGCGCAAGGCGCCGCCGATGGTGCGGCGCACGAACTGGCGCGCCGCGTGAATCGCGCGCGGGTTCACCACATTCATCTGCTCGGCGATCATGGTTTCCGATGGCAGCAGCAAGGCCTGCTCGCGGAACGCCGGATCGAGCGCGGCGTCGGTGAGGATCCTGCTCATCGCGCCGAGGAAGGTCTCGTCGATTTCGAGCTCGCGGTCACCCGCCGCAGCCGCGGTCAGCTTGACCAGGCGTTCCATCGCCAGGCGCTGGCCCGCTTCCCAACGGTTCACCGGATCGCTGTCGTGGCTGAACAGGTGCAGCAGTTCGTCGTCCGTGTACGGATAGCGCAGCACCACCGGCGCGGAAAAGTCGCGCAGGATCGACGGCGTCGGCGCTTCGCGCACACCGGTGAAGCTGAAGGTCTGGGTCGCTTCGGTCAGTTCCAGCACGGCGGTGGCGCCGTTCAGGCGGCCCTGGCCGAGCTGCATGTCCTTGCCGTCCGCGCCGAGCAGGCCGACGGCCACCGGAATGTGGAATGGCAGCTTCTTGGGCTGGCCCGGGGTTGGCGGGCAGGTCTGCGTCAGGGTGATGTCGTAGGTCTTGGCGGCCGCATCGTAGCGCGTGGTTGCCGATACCACCGGCGTGCCGGCCTGGCTGTACCAGCGCTCGAACAGGTTCAGGTCGCGCTTGTTGGCGTCGGCCATGGCGTTGCGGAAGTCATCGCAGGTCACGGCCTGGCCGTCGTGGCGCTTGAAGTACAGGTCCATGCCTTTGCGGAAGCCCTCACGGCCCACCAGGGTCTGGATCATGCGCACCACTTCGGCGCCCTTTTCATACACGGTGACGGTATAAAAATTGTTGATCTCGACGAAGGAGTCTGGCCGCACCGGGTGCGCCATCGGACCCGCGTCTTCGGGGAACTGGGCCTGGCGCAGGGTGCGCACCTGGTCGATGCGGGTGACGGCGCGGCCGCTGTCGGTGCCGATCATGTCGGCCGAGAATTCCTGGTCGCGGAACACGGTCAGGCCTTCCTTCAGCGACAGCTGGAACCAGTCGCGGCAGGTCACGCGGTTGCCGGTCCAGTTGTGGAAGTATTCGTGGCCGACCACCGCTTCGATGCCGGCGTAGTCGATGTCGGTCGCCACGCGCGGATTGGCCAGCACGAACTTGGTGTTGAAGATGTTCAGGCCCTTGTTCTCCATCGCGCCCATGTTGAAGTCGCCCACGGCGACGATCATGAAGCGGTCGAGGTCGAGCTCGAGGTCGAAGCGCTCTTCGTCCCAGCGGATGCTGTTCTTGAGCGACTGCATCGCATAGTCGGTCTTGTCGAGGTTGCCCTCCTCCACCCACACCTGCAGCAGCGCGTCGCGCCCGTCCTTGAGGCGGAAGCGTTCTTCCTGGCACACCAGCTTGGCGGCGACCAGCGCGAACAGGTAGGACGGTTTCTTGAACGGGTCTTCCCATTTGGCGAAATGGCGCCCGCCGGGCAGGTCGCCCTCTTCGACCAGGTTACCGTTCGACAGCAGCACCGGATATTTTGTCTTGTCGGCGCGCAGCATCACGGTGTACTTCGCCATGACGTCGGGACGGTCCGGGAACCAGGTGATGGCGCGGAAGCCTTCAGCCTCGCACTGGGTGAAGAAGTTGCCGTTCGAAACGTACAGGCCGTTCAGCGTGGTGTTCTTCTGCGGCGCGATGACGGTTTCGATTTCCAGCGTGACTTCGGGCGGGGTGTCCGGGATGCGCATCAGGTTGCCCTCGATGCTGTAGTCCTGCGCGCCCAGCCGCTTGCCGTTCATGCGCAGCGCGACCAGTTCCAGGTTTTCGCCGTACAGCTCGATGCCGCGGCGGGTGCTGGCGGGATTGCGCCGCATTGTCATGCGGTTGGCGACGATGGTGCGGGCCGGATCGAGGTCGAAACCCAGCTCGACGGTCTCCACCAGGTAGCTCGGCGGCGTGTAATCGTTCCTGTAGATCGTCTGGGAAGTGTCTGTGCGCATAGGAAACAGGTGAAGATCAATTGGGCGAAGGTCTATTTTACCAACACCACCAGTTACGCGCTCCCGGCTACGCGCCCCGCTTGATTTCATGTATCAATGTGTCTTGTGCGGTAACATTCTGTAAATCTTTTGCCAATTTGCAGTGCATCTCGTACACTGAATTTGGGAAAAGCCGATCCTTTGTTGGAGACTGAAATGAAACGCATTGTATTGACAGCCACTGCCGCGCTCGCGCTGCTCCTCGGCGGCTGTGCCACCACCATCCGCAGCGACGTGACCACCTTCCATCAGTGGCCCGCGCAATTGGCGGACAAGAGCTATGTGTTCGAGGCGCCGCCGCCGCAGGACGACACGCTTGAACTGCGCAGTTACCAGAATCTGGTGCGCGGCGAACTCGCCAAGCTCGGCTTCCGGGAAACCACCAGCGCGCCGGCGCTGAAGGTGGCGATGCGTTTCACCACCACCGACGTGCCGGTCCAGGTGGTGCAGGTGGTCGATCCCTTCTTTTATCCGTCGGCGCGGTTCTCCTACATGTATCCGTACCATCGGCGGGGCTACTGGGGCGGCGGCTGGTACAGCCCGTTCTACGATCCTTTCTGGGGCGGCATGCCGATGTATGAAGTGAGGACCCGGCATAACTACCAGCGCGATTTGCAGGTGGCGATTCGATCGGCGGCGGATAACACGCGGCTGTTCGACGTCACTGTGCATAACAGCAGCGGCGAGCGTTCGACTCCGGCGCTGATGCCGGCACTGGTGCAAAGCGCGTTCGCCGGCTTCCCTGGCCCGAATGGCGGTGCGCGGCGGATCGAGCTGAAACAAAACGGCTGATCGCGCGGAGGGATTCGGCGTTGGCGGCAAGCCACGGGGGTCAGGTCCGTCGGACCTGACCCCCGCCCTTGGACCGCGGCGCGTGACACGTCGATGCTGCAACTACGGGGACATCGCTTTTTTGAAAATCACGGCAGCAAAATCGACGACCCGGTCGTCTTGCGCGCTTCCAGGTCGATATGCGCCTGCGCCGCATCCGCCAGCTTGTAGCGCTGGCGGATATCGATCTTGACCTTGCCGCTCGAAACCATCCGGAACAGCTCTCCCGCCATTTCCTCCAGCGTCGCACGCTTGGCCGCATACGTGAACAAGGTCGGACGGGTGACGTACAGCGACCCGCGCGATGCCAGCTCATTGAGCGTAAACGCCGGCACCGGTCCGGAAGCGCTGCCAAAACTGGCCATCAGGCCAAGCGGCTGCAGGCAGTCGAGCGAGCCGATGAAGGTGTCCTTGCCGATCGAGTCATACACCACCGGCACTTTCTCGCCATTGGTGATTTCCTTGACGCGCTCGACGAAATTCTCAGTGTTGTAGTTGATCACGTGCGCCGCACCGGCCGCCTTGGCCAGTTCCGCCTTCTCGTCCGAACCGACCGTACCGATCAGGTTCGCCCCGATCGCCCGCGCCCACTGGCAAGCAATCAGCCCGACCCCGCCGGCCGCCGCATGGAACAATATGGTGTCACCCGCCTTCACCTTGTACGTGCGATTAAACAGGTACTCCACCGTCATACCCTGCAGCATCATCGCCGCGCCGGTTTCGAAATCGATCTCGTCGGGCAGACGCACCAGGATCGCAGCCGGCATCACGCGCGCTTGCGCGTACGCGCCGATCGGCCGGCCGGCATAGGCCACCCGGTCGCCCACCTTCACTTCGGTCACGCCCTCGCCGATCGCCTCGACCACGCCGGCGCCTTCCATGCCCAGCCCGGCAGGCATGGTGGCCGGATACAGCCCCGTGCGGAAGTAGACGTCGATGAAATTGACGCCGATTGCTCCGTGGCGCACGCGCGCTTCGCCGGGCCCCGGCTCGCCCACTTCGACGTCGACGAATTCCATCACTTCAGGGCCGCCGGTGCGGTTGATTCGGATTGCTTTTACCATTGTCGTTCTCCGTCCTATGGTTTGCGGGAAGCCAGCTTCAGTTGCGACAGCACCAGGTGCGCCGTCGAGATGTTGGTCGCGCAGGCCACGTTGTGCACGTCGCAGGCGCGCACCAGCGCGTTGATGTCCGGTTCATGCGGCTGCGGCGTCATCGGGTCGCGCAGGAAGATAACCGCGTCGATGCGCCCTTCGACCAGCTCCGCGCCGATCTGCAGGTCGCCGCCGAACGGGCCGGAATGCTTGCGCTCGACCGTCAGCCCCAGCTCGTTGGCCAGGCGCGCGCCGGTGGTGCCGGTCGCGGTCAGCAGGCAGCCGCGCAGGAAGTCGATGTATTCCGCGGCAAGCGTGACCATCTCGTCTTTTTTCTTGTCGTGGGCAATCAGTGCAATGCGTGGTTTCATGTGACGGCTATCCTTATTTTTTCTTCGACAGCAGATAAATCCCGGCAAATACCAGGCAGGTACCGCCCAGCTGGACTGCAGTGATCGGCTCGCCGAGCACCAGCGCGCCGAGGAACAGCGTCGACACCGGCCCGATCATGCCTGCCTGCGAGGCGGTGGTCGCGCCGATGCGCTGGACCGCCACCATCGTCATAAACACCGGCAGGATCGTACAGAATACGCCGTTCACCAGCGACAGTCCGTACACCTGGGCCGGCTGGATCAGCAAGGCCGCCGGGCGCAATATAAAAAACTGGGCGATGCAGGCCGCGCTCGAGACGCACATCGCATAGGACACAAGCCGCAGCGATCCGATCCGGCGCACCAATTCGCCCGAGCCGAGCAGGTAGATCGCGTAGGCGATGGCTGAACCGAGCACCAGCAGCGAACCGGTCACCGCGTCGCCTTTGCCGCCGCCCAGGTCGTGCACGAACACCAGCACGATGCCGCAGTAGGCCAGCGCCAGCGCCATCCACTCCCAGCGGCTGATGCGGCGCTTGAGGAAGACGGCGGTGATCAGCAGCACGAATGTTGGCGTCAGGAACAGAATCAAACGCTCCAGCCCAACGCTAACATATTGCAGACCGAGGAAGTCGAGGAAGCTCGACACGTAATAGCCTATCAGTCCGAGGCCGACCAGGCGCCAGCGGTCGGCGACCGACAGCGGCGCCTCGGTGCGCATCTTCCACAGCGCCACTGCCGCAAAAACAGGCAGCGAAAACAGCATCCGGAATGCGATCACGGTGACCGCGTCGAGGTTGTAGCGGTACAGCAGCTTGGCGACGATGGCCTTGGTGGAAAACAGCACCGCGCCGGCGATGGCGATGGCGAGTCCGCCCATCAGGGCCGGGCGTGCGATAGATAAATGCGGGTCGGCCGCTGCGGTTTTGCTCATTGCACAATTGTAGATCGAATCAAAAATTCCGGCTGGGCAGGCGCACTTTTTGCCGCCTACAGCTCGTCGTCCTCGCGAAGGCGGTGATCCAATTTTTGCGATTCGCGCGAGGCGCGCGCTTTCTCCATTCGTCAACGGGTTTTGCAGAAATTGGGAGGAACGCATGCGTTTCCCGTGCGCGGGGAGTCGGGCCTGCCAGTGGCAGGGACGACGTCCCGGGCTGACGGTTTCGACAAGCCCCCTATGCTAAAATGTTGGCCACTCTCGCACACCCCCAAGGAAGATTTGTCATGGCTGGACACAGCAAATGGGCCAATATCAAGCATAAAAAGGCGGCAACGGATGCCAAGCGCGGCAAGGTCTGGACGCGCCTGATCAAGGAAATCACCGTGGCCGCGCGGATGGGCGGCGCCGACGTCGACGCCAACCCGCGCCTGCGCCTGGCAGTCGACAAGGCAGCCGACGCCAACATGCCGAAGGAAAACGTCACGCGCGCGGTCCAGCGCGGCTCGGGCAGCCTGGAAGGCGCCAACTATGAGGAAGTGCGCTACGAAGGCTACGGCATCGGCGGCGCGGCGATCATCGTCGACTGCATGACCGACAACCGTGTGCGCACCGTGGCCGAAGTTCGCCACGCCTTCAACAAACACGGCGGCAACATGGGCACCGAAGGTTCGGTCGCGTTCATGTTCAAGCATTGCGGCCAGCTGATGTTCGCGCCCGGCGTCGATGAAGACAAGCTGATGGAAGCGGCGCTCGAAGCGGGCGCCGATGACGTGATCCAGGACGAGGAAGGCGGCTTCGAAGTGCTGTGCGACCCGTTCCAGTTCGCCACCGTGAAAGAGGCGCTGGAAAAAGCCGGCTTCAAGGCCGAAGTCGCCGAGATCATCATGAAGCCTTCGACCGAGACGGTGTTCTCAGGCGAAGACGGCATCAAGATGCAGAAGATCCTGGACGCGCTCGAGAACCTCGACGACGTGCAGGAAGTCTATACCAACGCCCTGATCGAAGACTAAGGCCCCTATGAAAATCCTGGTAGTCGGCTCTGGTGGCCGTGAACACGCACTGGCCTGGAAACTGGCTCAATCCGAACGCATCCAGATGGTGTATGTCGCGCCTGGCAATGGCGGCACCGCACGCGATATTCGGCTCACCAACGTCAACCTTTCCGATCCCGAAGCGCTCGCCGACTTCGCCGTCGCCTACCATATCGCGCTGACCGTGGTCGGCCCGGAAGTGCCGCTGGCCGCCGGCATCGTCAACCTGTTCCGTGCGCGCGGCCTGAAGATTTTCGGGCCAACCAAGGAAGCAGCGCAGCTCGAGAGCTCGAAGGACTTCGCCAAGGCCTTCATGCAGCGGCACGGGATTCCGACCGCGGCCTACCAGACCTTCTCGGACGTTAGCAAGGCGCACGCCTACATCGACGCGCAAGGCGCCCCGATCGTCATCAAGGCCGACGGCCTGGCTGCCGGCAAAGGCGTGGTCGTTGCGATGACGCTGGAAGAAGCACATGCGGCGGCGGATAATATGCTGCTTGAAAACAGCATGGGCGACGCCGGCGCGCGCATCGTGGTCGAAGAATTCCTGGCCGGCGAAGAAGCGAGCTTCATCGTCATGTGCGACGGGAAGAACGTGCTGCCGCTGGCGACCAGCCAGGACCACAAGCGCCTGAAGGACCACGACGAAGGTCCGAACACGGGCGGCATGGGCGCGTATTCGCCGGCGCCGATCGTGACCCCGGCGATGCATGCGCGCGTCATGCGCGAGATCATCAACCCGACCATCGCCGGCATGGCGAAGGACGGCATCATCTTCACCGGCTTCTTGTACGCAGGCCTGATGATCGACGCCGCGGGCAATCCGAAGACGCTGGAATTTAACTGCCGCATGGGCGACCCTGAGACGCAGCCGATCATGGCGCGCCTGAAGAGCGACCTGGTGGGCGTGATGGAGCATGCGGTCAACGGCACGCTCGACACGGTCGAACTGGAATGGGACCGCCGCACGGCCGTGGGCGTGGTGATGGCTGCGGAAGGTTATCCGGACAGCCCGCGCAAAGGCGACGTCATCGATGGTATTCCGGCCGAGACGCCGGAGTGCGTGACCTTCCATGCCGGCACCACGATTGTGGGCGCGACGCTGCAGACCAATGGTGGCCGCGTGCTGTGCGTGGTGGGGCTGGGCGACAGCGTCAAGATGGCGCAGAAGCAGGCATACGAAACGGTCGACCAGATCCACTTCAACGGCGCGCAGTTCCGCCGCGATATCGGCTGGCGCGGGCTGAAGCATTAAATGATGTGCGGCGAAATGTGCGCCGCTGGATTCTGTGCGTCAATGGGGTCCCCGCCTTCGCGAGGACGACGGTCTTAGGTGTGTTGGCCTAAAGACCGT
>JBKPEJ010000027.1:0-126456 GCA_046728335.1 Pseudomonadota bacterium
CGCCGCCACGCTGGAAAACGTGGTCAGCCTGTTCGAGGAACAGGCCGCCGCGCATAGCGTCGGCTTCGACATCGACCTGGCGCCCGACCTGCCGCGCTTCGTGGTGGGCGACCCGACCAGGCTGCGCCAGGTGCTGGTCAATTTGGTCGGCAACGCCTTCAAGTTCACCAATCGCGGTACGGTCAGCGTGCAGGTCGAACGGCTGCCGGCCGATCCGGCGCAGCCGCGGATCAACATGATCCGGTTCGCGGTACACGACACTGGCATCGGCATCGCGCCCGAAGCGCTGGCGCGCCTGTTCCAGAAATTCGAGCAGGCCGACAGCACCACCACGCGGCGCTATGGCGGTACCGGGCTGGGGTTGGCGATCTGCCGCCAGCTGGTCGAGCTGATGGGCGGGAAGATCGGCGTGGTGAGTACGGAGGGCAGGGGCAGCTGTTTCAGTTTCGTGCTGCCGCTTGCCGATGGCATTGCGCCGCCATTGGTCCAGCACGTTCCGCGCGCGCCGCACAGCCATCGGCTGAAAGTGCTGTGCGCCGAGGATTTTCCGACCAACCAGATCATCATCCGCATGATGCTGGAAGAACTGGGGCACCAGGTCGACATTGCCGACAATGGCCTGATGGCGCTGGCCGCCTGCGCGCGCACGCGCTACGACCTGATCCTGATGGACGGGCGCATGCCCGAACTCGATGGGGCCAGCGCCACCCGGATGATTCGCGGCGGCGGGCCCGCCGAGGCGCCGGTGAAGGACCGCGACCTGATGATCATCGCGCTGACCGCGAACGCGAGCGAGGAAGACCGGTCGCGCTACCTGGCTTCCGGCATGGACGATTTCCTGTCCAAACCAATCGATGAGGTGGCGCTGCACGCCCAGCTGAGCCGCGCCATCGAGCGCCAGCTCGAACGCGGGATCGCGCTCGCACCGATGCCGCCGGCTGGCGCGCTGCGCGTTCCAGGTGTGGCCGAACTCGATGCGATGTTCGGCGTGCTGACCGGTCCGACACCGCTCGCGGTGGCGGTGGCGCAGAACGCCGGGCGCCGCAACACCGACCTGAAAGCAAGCATGCGGACCGCTTTCGCCGGCGACCTGCCGGGCCGGCGCACCGATCTCGAGGCGGCGATCGTGAATGAAGACCAGGGTACCGCAGCGCGCCTGCTGCACGGCATCAAGGGCAGCGCGGCCTATCTCGATGCAACCGAATTGCACCTGCTATGCGGCGAGCTCGAAGTGGCCAGTGACCAGCGCCTGTGGAGCGTGGTGGAGGCCGCGATGCCGCGCCTGCGCCGCCTGCTCGACACGTTCGAAGGCGGCGCGGGGTGAATCGTTATAATCGGCACGCCGTGTGCGGCGTGCTCAAAGGAAAAGCCGGATGAAGGTTCTGGTGGTGGATGACGACATCGTCTCGCGCATGGTACTGATGCACCTGGTCGACAGCTACGGCGCTGGCGTTGGCCGCTGTGCGCCATCAGGCCCCGCCGTACACGCGGGACGCATGCGGCGAAGTAGGCCATCGCCGCTTCCGTCAAGCCAGGCTCAGAATATGCTTGATGTTGTGATTGTTTAGAATTAAAGTATCTGTCAGCAGAAGCTGTCCGATACCTATTCCAAGGCGACCATGACACGCGTTATTCCCGTAGCATTGAGCCCCTCGGCCCACCAGGACCAATTTGCGCGCGCGCACCTGCCGCCGCCGGAGCAGTGGCCCGATTTCCATTTCGACCTGCCCGCGCTGCAGTATCCGGCGCGTCTGAACTGCGTCGTCGAGCTGCTCGACAGGGCGCTCGAACGGGGCGGCGGCGAGCGCGTCGCGATCTACGGCGAGCACGAGACCCTGACCTACGCCCAGCTGCATGCGTGCGTCGACCGCATCGCCCACGTGTTGCGGCGCGACCTTGGCCTCGTCAGCGGCAACCGCGTGCTGCTGCGCGGCGCGAACAATCCAATGATGGCAGCCTGCATCCTGGCCGTGATCAAGGCCGGCTGCATCGCGGTGCCCACCATGCCGCTGCTGCGCGCCGGCGAACTGGCCAAGATCATCGGCAAGGCCAGCGTGAATGCGATGCTGTGCGCAGCCAGCCTGCGCGCCGAACTTGATGCTTTGCCGGAGGGCCCGCCGATGCTGTGCTTCGGCGCATCCGGGGATCCGGCCTCGGTCGAATCCCTGATGGCGGCCCACGACGATCCGTTCCAGCCATGCGATACGGCGGCGGACGACGTCTGCCTGATCAGCTTCACCTCGGGCACCACCGGCATTCCGAAAGGGACCATGCATTTCCAGCGCGACGTGCTGGCCATTTGCGACTGCTTCCCGCCGCACACCCTGCAATCACGCGCGGACGATATCTTCATCGGCACGCCGCCGCTGGCGTTCACCTTCGGTCTGGGCGGGCTGCTGCTGTTCCCGCTGCGGGTTGGCGCGGCCGGCGTGCTGCTCGAGAAACTGACGCCCGAGGCGCTGCTCGCGGCGATCGAGAAATACCGCGCCACGGTATGCTTCACGGCGCCCACCTTCTACCGGCAGATGGCGCCGCTCGCGCACAAGTACGACCTGTCGCGCCTGCGCCAGACGGTGTCGGCGGGCGAAGCGCTGCCTTTGGCGACGCGCGACGCCTGGCGCGAAGCGACCGGCCTCGAAATGATCGACGGAATCGGCGCGACCGAACTGCTGCACATATTTATCTCCGCGGCGGGCGACCAGGTGCGGCCCGGCGCGACCGGCAAGCCGGTACCCGGCTATCAGGCCTGCATCCTCGACGCCGAAGGCAAGCAGGCAGGGCCCGGCGTGATCGGGCGCCTCGCGGTCAAAGGGCCGACCGGCTGCCGCTACCTGGCCGACGAACGCCAGCGCGAGTACGTCGTCGACGGCTGGAACCTGACCGGCGACGCCTACGAAATGGATGCGGACGGCTATTTCTACTACCGTTCGCGCACCGACGACATGATCATTTCGGCCGGCTACAACATCGCCGGGGTCGAGGTGGAGGAGGTGCTGCTGCGTCATCCTGCAGTCGCCGAGTGCGGCGTGGTGGGGCGGCCCGACGAGGAGCGCGGACAGGTGGTGGAGGCGTTCGTGGTGCTCAAGCCAGGTGTCGAGCCGGGCGCCGACACTGCGAGCGCGCTGCAGGACTTCGTCAAGCAAAGCATCGCGCCGTACAAATACCCGCGCTCGATCCGATTCCTCGACAAGCTGCCGCGCACGGAAACCGGTAAACTGCAGCGTTTCAAATTACGCAGCGGCGCAGCCGTCTGAGGACCCCATGCCAGATCTCGACATCGACATTGACAAGGGCGCGCGGGAAGAGGGCGCCCCTGTGCTGGACCTGGCGAGCCGCCTGACGCAGGACCATCACCAGTCGCTCAAGCTGTGGCTGCGCATGCTGTCGTGCACCGTGCGCATCGAGAACGAGATCCGCAGCCGCCTGCGCACCACTTTCGGCATCACCTTGCCGCGCTTCGACCTGATGGCGCAGCTGGAACGCCATCCGCAGGGCCTGCGCATGGGCGAGCTGTCCAAGCGCATGATGGTCACGGGCGGGAACATCACCGGCATCACCGACCAGCTCGAGCAGGAGAAGCTGGTGGCGCGCGTTCCCGACCCGAAAGACCGGCGCGCCTACAGCGTGATGCTGACCCCGGCCGGACGCCGCGCCTTCGCCGAAATGGCGGTGGTGCACGAAGGCTGGATCGCCGAACTGCTCAAGGATGTGTCGAGCGAGGACAAGGGAACGTTGATCGAGCTGCTGTCGCAGATGAAGCAGCATCTGAATGGTTCAGAAGATAAATCTGTGTGAGTTGGCGAAATGGCCCCGGCATTCTTGTCGGCGAGGATTGCATCAGAGCCAGTGGAAGCCCTTGGACATCAAGCCGGCGAGCCCTGACGCGACTGCAATAATTGCACCAAACAGGAGTCGGGAGTCGGTCGTCCTGATACTGTTGATATCCGATTTCACTGCGCGCATATCGTCCCTGAGCTCTCGAATCGCGCGGTAATTGCCCGTCTGACGTCCGTGCGTTGTCTGTGTTACCTTTCGGTTTTATCGACGTGAAAAAACCAAAGATGCGACTCCCAATTGTGCTGCTGTTGTCCTCGCTGGCGGCCTGTTCCAATGTTCCGATCCAAGCCCTTGCACCCGAAAAAACAAGCCCGAGCGTATCGGGGACGATGCCGCCCGGCCCGCCCGCAGGCTCCCAGGTCAACGCACTGGCCGGACGCATCGCCCGGCCAGTATTGTCCGCGCAGGGCTATGGCCCGGCACGATTCGGCACCAGGTTGAGCGATGTCGAGCGGGCGCTGGAAGCAAAAAGCGAGCATCTCGGGGCCAACGACCAGGCCTGCCATTCTGTTCGCTTCAACCAGCTACCAGGGGTGCGTTTCATGGTCGAGAACGGGATCATTACGCGCGCTGACGCCGATCCCGGCACGCCTAACGAATTAGGGCTGGCAGTGGGCGACTCTCCGGCACAAGCGAAGAATAAATATCCCGGCATCGAGGTTGGTCCTCACAAATACCTCCCCGCGGGCCACTACCTGACCGTCCGAGGCGCCGATGCGAAGTCCGCCATCGTCATGGAGGAGGACGGCAAGCGCATCACGAAAATTCGGGCGGGCCTCGAACCTGCCGTCGCCTATGTCGAGGGTTGCCTGTAAGGCCAGACGTCGGTCTTCGACATTCGGCAGACTTATTTGGTGCCTGGCGGAGCAGGTGCGACTGGCGCCCAGGGGGCTGGGAATGGTGATGATGATCGGTGCCGGCGGCGCAACTGCAGCGACCGGTGTGGCGCCCTTGTATATTTGGCTGATCCCGAAAATTGCTGCCAGCATGGTGCCGACGATGGTGAGCATTGTCGCCAAGGTCCACGACTTGATCTCGGCGTTCATTTTCTGCATGTCGGCGCGCATTTCGGCAAACGCAGCGTCAGCTTTTCGCGCCGCGATCTGGTTGTCGGCGCGCAGCGCTTCCACATCGGCTTTGGTTGCCAATGTGGGCAAGATGGTATCGAAGCGTGTCTCCAAGCTGGTCATGCGATGCTCCATGTCTCCGTCATAGAGTCGCTCTCCGCCACCCGCAATGGTTGCACTGGACGTGTTCTGGAGCGGCATGGCCGAAGGTTTCGATGGCTCCATCTCACCG
The DNA here is from genome assembly GCA_046728335.1 of Pseudomonadota bacterium. Classification (GTDB taxonomy): domain Bacteria; phylum Pseudomonadota; class Gammaproteobacteria; order Burkholderiales; family Burkholderiaceae_D; genus JAFCUW01. The sequence continues at coordinate 5,137 of JBKPEJ010000027.1, forward strand.
AAGTCAGCAAAGTTTCGCAAGAGGCGAATGTGCGTTCGCGACGCGGAGCGCAAAGCCTCCAGAGCACCGCCCCGGGCGGCTTGTATTGAGGATGATTTATCGCTCGAAGTATGGCCTGAAGGCTTGACGCAGTTCTGGCGGGAGCGGGTCGGGGTCAATGCGCTGGTTCCGAAGCGCTGCCCGCAGCCGCTCCGGACTGCCGAATGCGCGAGCCAGCCGTACTCCGAGGTCTGCGGCGAGCCGTTGCAGGACCGGTTGTGGTGTTTCATGGAAGGCGCGTACATCGAACACTTCTCGTGCCGGCCCGTACGCTGTGCATTCGGCGCCGTCGATGGAAATAACTCCACCTCGCTCGTCCAGTTCGAATCGCCCCTCGCCTGGCGCGGGATTGCGACGCTCAAAGTATCCGCCAACGACGTAGAAGGTGGCTCCTGCGTTGTCGGCGCGCGCGTACACCCAGAGTCGCCCGGTCCACTTCTCGTCGTCGGCAAGCTCCGAGCATTTTGAGCGTACATCCTCGGACAAAGCGTCGAGTCTTACGCTGGCAGATTCGAGCCGTAAGCCAAATACTGGCTCCTGGATGATGCGTGGAACTGCATCCTTGGCAAATGCGGCGCCTCCTGGGAGGGAAAACAAAAGGACTGCCAGGAAGCGCTTAAGGGCGATAGACGGCATAACTGGGCCTTTCTTTGCGATAGCCGGGCCCTGCCCAGAAATCGTGTTGGATGAAATCGGAGATCCAATTTCTACCGTCATATCCTGCGACGTGGCCCGCAGGCTTGCCGCCCGTGTAGGGTTCCATGACCATTACATCGCCTTTCTGGAAATTGAAGGTGTCAGGATTTTCCACCGTAAGCCGGCGAAATCCAAGGCGCAGCAAGGACGGACCATACTGCTTTCCTGTGGCCGGGTAGGGCGTAAGCATTTCGGCGCCGCCGGCTTGCAGTGCTTCGCGGACCCATTGACCGCACTTCCCCTTACCCCAGTTCTTAAGCGCATGCGCGCGAAGATGTTTTGTGAATACTTCCACGTCGACCGCCATAGTTAATCCTCTATGCGCTGTTTTGGAGGAACTGCCCTTGGTGTGTCAGGCGAGTTGATGGTCCTGCTTGTCGATGCTGGCTCAGTGTTGCTGCTATTGTTTTCCCAAATTGCTGTGGATAAATTGCTCCGGAACAAGAGTACGGCTGTTGACCAGCGGACAGCGCGTGGTCGTTAGTCCGTAACGTCACGGGGTATCGTGTTTGCAGCCTGGCTTCGCGTACTCATCGCCGGACGTCGATAAATGATGGAGGGGGAAAGGAACGCTTGGCGAGATCCGATTGCGCGCGCCCCCGCTGCCTTTTGAAAGCGGCTTCGTGTTGACGGGGCCGCTGAATTGCTTGTCATGCCGATTGGCTTGACCAGCCAATACATGCTGTCGCCCTGCGGCGAATTGGGCTTCCATCTTTTGCACCGTCAGCGAAACGTCGCGCGGGGAAATGGTCGAGATCGGCATCTTTCCAATATAAGGGAAGGCGTCCTTTTCCAACCACGTGGTTAGTTTTCCTTGCGTACTGTCAGCGCGTTCGGCAGCCGTCTTCTTCAGCCATTGCCGTGCTATAACCTCGAAAGTATTTGCCGCCGCAGCAACCTGGATCAGCTTGCGCTCGCGCTTATCAACGTTTTCCAGTGGGCTTGACCAGCAAATACATCCCGCCGCCGTCAGCATGCTTGTCGCCACTGGGCCTGCTGGGTTTGATTTGCCGAAGAGGTCTGTGAGCGGCATTACTGCCTCCGTGACGGTAACTCGTTTTTGCTCATCAGTCAGATACCGTCAAAAATGACGATATTTTTGCAAGCTTTTATGGTGCGCTAAGGTCTGCTCTGGACAAGAAAAAGCGTTCTACGCCCTTGAGACCTGCATTATCTGGACGATTCAGGACCGTTCGATACTCATCGTGGTCCCTCCGACTGGAATCGAACCAGTATCCCACGCTTAGGAGGCATGTGCACTATCCATTGTGCTACGGAGAGGACGCTCGCGCCGCCGGGTGACCCGGCGGGCAGTGGCAGGACTAGCCTGCAATTCGGCGATCGTGACAGCGCGTGGCGCCGTCCGGTGTCGTGAATCGAGCGCAATTATAGCTGACGTTCGGGCATGAAATGCGACTGTTGCCCCGACAGTCGGTACAATGCACGCTTCTTTCATTTTTCCGGTCACGTCTTTCTCCCCGAAAAACGCTGAGGCCGGGCACTCCGCACCTATTATGGCAGTCATCTCCCTTTCGTCGGCGCAACTCGCGTTCGGCCACGTCGCGTTGCTCGATCACGCGGAATTTTCCCTCGAAGTGGGCGAACGCATCGGCCTCATCGGCCGCAACGGCACCGGCAAGTCCACCTTGCTGAAAGTCATTTCCGGCAAGTTCAAGCTCGATGATGGCCTGCTGGTCATGCAGCAGGGCTTGAAAATCGCCTATGTCGAGCAGGAACCGACCTTCGACCCGGCCATGTCGGTATTCGACGCAGTCGCCGCCGGCATGGGCGAACAAGCCGCCATGCTGGCCGAGTACGAGGAATTGACCGGCCAGTTCGGCCAGGGCGACGACGATGCGCTGATGGACCGCATGCACGACCTGCAGGTCAAGCTCGACGCGACCGACGGCTGGAGCATGCAGAACAAGGTCGACACCACGATGGACCGGCTGAACCTGGCCGGCGAGTCGCTGATGGGCACTCTGTCGGGCGGGATGCAAAAGCGCGTCGCGCTGGCCGTCGCGCTGGTCTCGGCGCCGGACGTGCTGCTGCTCGACGAGCCGACCAACCACCTCGACTTCAAGTCAATCATGTGGCTCGAAAGCCTGCTGCGCGACTTCAAGGGCTCGGTGCTGTTCATCACCCACGATCGCAGCTTCCTGGACAATGTGGCAACCCGCATCATCGAACTCGACCGCGGCAAGCTGCTGTCGTACCCGGGCAATTTCACCGCCTACCAGGTGCGCAAGGCGGAACAGCTGGAAATCGAAGAGGTCGAAGCGGCCAAGTTCGACAAGTTCCTGGCGCAGGAAGAAGTGTGGATCCGCAAGGGCGTCAAGGCGCGCCGGGTGCGCGACGAAGGCCGCGTGCGCCGCCTCGAAGCGCTGCGCGTGCAGCGCGCCGCGCGCCGCGAGCAGCAAGGCCAGGTCAACCTGACCGTGACCTCGGGCGACCGCTCGGGCAAGATCGTGGCGGATCTCGAGAACATCTCGAAAAGCTACGGCGACAAGGTGATCGTCAAGGATTTCACCGCCACCATCCTGCGTGGCGACAAGGTCGGCCTGATCGGTTCGAACGGCGCCGGCAAGACCACCTTGCTGAAGATGATCCTCGGCGAAGAGAGCCCGGACGGCGGCAAGGCGAAACTGGGCACCAAGCTGCAAGTCGCGTACTTCGACCAGATGCGCGCCCAGCTCAATGAAGAAGCGAGCCTGATGGAAACCATCGCGCCGGGCAGCGACTGGGTCGAGATCAACGGCGCCAAGAAGCACGTGATGAGCTACCTGAACGACTTCCTGTTCGCGCCGGAACGCGCGCGCTCGCCGGTCAAGTCGCTGTCGGGCGGCGAACGCAACCGCCTGCTGCTAGCGCGCCTGTTCGCCAAGCCGGCCAACTGCCTGGTGCTCGATGAGCCGACCAACGACCTCGACATCGATACGCTGGAACTGCTGGAAGAGCTGCTGGAAGACTATACCGGCACTGTGTTCCTGGTCAGCCACGACCGCACCTTCCTCGACAATGTCGTGACCCAGGTGATCGTGGCCGAAGGCGACGGGCTGTGGCGCGAATACGTCGGCGGCTACACCGACTGGGAGCGCGTCAAATCGCAGACCGCGGTTGCGGCAAGCAAGCCGGCAGCCAAGAGCGCCGCGCCGGCGCCGGCAGCACCGGCCGCCAAAAAGGTCAAGCTGAGCTACAAGGAACAGCGCGAACTGGAAGAGTTGCCGGTGCTGATCGCCAGCCTGGAAGACGAGCAGTCGGCGATCACCCAGCAGCTCAACGCGCCCGATTTCTACAAGACCAACCCGGCCGACGCCAAGCGCATCAACGCGCGCTTTGCGGAAATCGACGACTTGCTGATGGTCGCGCTGGAAAAATGGGAACTGATCGAGGCCCGCTCGAAAGGCGAGTAATTCCGCACGTGAACGAAATGGAGCCCCATGTCCGAACATGACGCACCAGGCATCAAAGCATCGCGCGCCGGGGCACCGATGTTCAACCGCGCCGCCTGGGCGCGGATCCTCCCGTTCTTCACCTACATGCTGTTTATCGCCATCGCCGAATTGCTCGCGCGGTTGGGCTGGACCCAGGCCGAGTTGCGCTGGCTGTACGGCGTCAAGGTTGGCGCCGTCGTGCTGGTGCTGGCCTGCTTCTGGCGCCACTACTCCGAACTGAAAACTTTCCGACTCGCCGCGCCCGGCGTGATGCTTGCGCTCGCCGTGGGCGTGATCGTGCTGGCGCTGTGGGTCAGCCTCGGCGCCGGCTGGATGACGATCGGCACTTCCGCCGGCTTCGACCCGAGCACTGCCGGCGGCATCGACTGGCCGCTGGTGGCGCTGCGCATCGCCGGCGCCGCGCTGGTCGTCCCCGTCATGGAAGAATTGTTCTGGCGCTCATTTCTGTTGCGCTGGATGGACGCGGGCGACTTCGAAACCGTTGAGCCATCTCAAGTAACCATCAAAAGCGTGGTGATTACCTCCGTGCTGTTCGGTTTCGAGCATAACCTTTGGCTCGCGGGGATCGTTGCGGGGCTTGCATATAGCGCCTTGTATATGCGCCATCGCACGATCTGGTCACCCATCCTGGCCCATGCTGTAACGAACGGCTTGCTGGGGTTGTGGGTCGTGAATACAGGTAGCTGGTCCTATTGGTGACGGGACGGTGACCAGCAGATTGATCATTTTAGCGATGAACGATTATGCTGAGTTACCTTCCAAGCAAGACCAAACCTCCTTTCCCACATGCCGCCGGCGCGCGCCGGATCTGGCTGCTGCTCGCCGCGCTGTCCAGCGCGTCCGCGATGGCCGGACCCGGCGATGCGCTGCAGCTGTACGCCGGCCTCGGCTACGGCTACGACGACAACCTGCTGCGCGTGCCCGAAGGCCAGTCCGCCTTCGACAACAAGCTAGGCGATTCCTGGTACCTGGCCGAAGCGGGCCTGCTGTTCGACCATACCTACAGTCGCCAGCGCATCACGGCCCGCGCCATTCTGTCGACGTATAAGTTCGACCACTTCGACCAGCTCGACTACGACGGCGAGGACTTCCAGGCGAAGTGGAACTGGCAGCTTGGCAATCACCTTGAAGGCGCGCTCGGCGGCAAGTACAACGAGACGCTGGCCCCTTACACCGACTTCCACAGCGACCAGCGCAACCTGCGCCGCCAGCGCAGCATCTACGGCGACGGCGCATGGCGTTTCCACCCCAGCTATCGGGTGCGCGGCGCGGCGGCGAAAGAAAAGTTCAGCTACGAGCTGACCGCACAAAGCTTCAACGACCGCACCGAAAATTCCTGGGAAGTGGGCTTTGACTACCTGCCGGCCAGCGGCAGCGAAATCGGACTGGTGCTGCGCCGCCTGACCGGCCTGTATCCGAACCGGCGCCCGCTCGGCCAGCAACAAGTCAACGACGACTACGACCAGGACGAGATCAAGGCGAAGGTGCTGTGGCTCGCCAGCGGCAGCACCACGGTGCAGGCGCTGGTCGGCTGGGCCAGGCGCGATTACCGCGGCCGCGGCGAGGACACGAGCGGCGTGAATGGCCGGATCAACGGGGCCTACAAGCCGAGCGGGAAGTTCAGCTACACCGCGGCGCTGTGGCGCGACTTCGCGCCGATCGAAAGCCCGGTCGTCAGCTACACCTTGAACCATGGCGGCAGCATCGGCGTCGCGTACGACTCGAGCGACAAGTTACGGCTCGATGCGAACGCCGTCTACGAGCGGCGCAAGTACAACGCGCGCTTCCTGGTCAACGCGCGCGAGGACCTGGACGACTCGATCTATACGGCCTTCCTGCGTGCGACCTGGGCGCCGCGCAAGTCGGTCCAGCTGACTGCGGCACTGGTGCACCAGGCGCGCACCGGCTCCGTCTTCCTCGGGATCGGTGATTTCAAATCGAACAGCATCCAGCTCAATGCCAACGCGCAGTTCTGAAAACCAAAATGACGGTCGACGATATTCCACTGATCTCGTTCTTCCAGCGGGTGCTCGACCCCCTCATCATCATGGGGACCTTGTACCTGTCGTCCTTGCTGTACCACGAAACCTTCACCGGCTATTCGCTGGTGCTGATGATCCTGGCGTTCTTCATTTCCTCGGCGGTGTACCAGCACATCGATCCCTACCGCACCTGGCGCAGCGGGCGCATGCTGGCGTACGCGCGCGACACCGTGTTCGGCTGGTGCATCACGATCGCGGTGCTGCTGTTCCTCGGCTCCTCGAGCGGCCTGGCCCATTACTACGACGAGCGGGTGGTGCTGGCGTGGTTCGTGGCCACCCCGATCACCCTGCTGGTCAGCCACATCGCCGTGCGCCGCGCCTCGGGCGGGCCCGACAAGAACAGCGAAGTGCGTTCGGTGGTGGTGATCGGCGCCAACGCCGTCGGCATCAAGTTTGCCGCCATCTGCGACAAGCACTCCAACCTGTTCATGCACATGCGCGGTTTTTTCGACGACCGCACGGACGACCGCCATCCGGCCGGCATGCGCCATCCGATGCTGGGCAGGATGAGCGAGATCGCCGCCTACGTGCGCGAGCACAACATCAAGATGATCTTCATCAGCCAGCCCATCTCGGCCCAGCCGCGCATCCGCCGGCTGCTCGACGAATTGCAGGACACCACCGCCTCAGTCTACTTCCTGCCGGACGTCTACATCTTCGACCTGATGCAGGCGCGTTTCGACAACGTCGGCGGTATGCCGGTGATCGCCATCTGCGAGACCCCGTTCATGGGCCTGAACAGCGCCATCAAGCGCGCCAGCGACATCGTGTTCGGCCTGGCCATCCTGCTGCTGGTGATGCCGCTGATGCTGGCGGTCGCGCTGGCCGTCAGGCTGAGCTCGCCCGGGCCGGTGATTTTCCGCCAGCGCCGCTACGGTCTGTATGGCGAGGAGATCATCGTCTACAAGTTCCGCTCGATGAAGGTGGGCGAGGATGGCGGCCACGTCGTCCAGGCCGCCAGGAATGATCCGCGCCTGACGCCGATCGGGGCCTTGCTGCGCCGCACCTCGATCGACGAGCTGCCGCAGTTCGTCAACGTGCTGCAGGGACGCATGAGCATCGTCGGCCCGCGCCCGCATGCGGTGGCGCATAACGAGCTGTACCGAAAACTGATCAAGGGTTACATGCTGCGTCACAAGGTCAAGCCCGGCATCACAGGCTGGGCCCAGGTCAACGGGATGCGCGGCGAGACCGCCACCCTCGACAAGATGCAGGCACGCATTCAGTACGACCTCGACTACCTGCGCAGCTGGTCGGTATGGCTGGACCTGTGGATCATCTTGAAGACCGTCAAGGTGGTCCTGGCGCGCGACAACGCACACTGAAAGGGGAGGGCAGGATCATGAAGAAAGCTTTGATCACCGGCATCACCGGGCAAGACGGTTCCTACCTTGCCGAGTTCTTGCTGGCCAAGGGCTACGAGGTGCACGGCATCAAGCGCCGCGCCTCGTTGTTCAATACCGAGCGGATCGACCACATCTACCAGGACCCGCACGCACCGGCGCCGAATTTCTTTCTGCATTACGGCGATCTGTCCGACACCTCGAACCTGACCCGCATCCTGCAGCAGGTGCAGCCCGACGAAGTCTACAACCTGGGCGCGATGAGCCATGTCGCGGTGTCGTTCGAGTCGCCCGAATACACCGCCGACGTCGACGGTATCGGCACCTTGCGCCTGCTCGAGGCGATCCGTTTCCTCGGAATGGAGAAGAAGACCCGCTTCTACCAGGCGTCCACGTCCGAGCTGTTCGGGCTGGTGCAGGAAACGCCACAGCGCGAAACCACGCCGTTCTACCCGCGCAGCCCGTATGCGGTGGCCAAGCTGTATGCGTACTGGATCACGGTCAATTACCGCGAAGCCTACGGCATGTACGCCTGCAACGGCATCCTGTTCAACCACGAATCGCCCCGGCGCGGCGAGACCTTCGTCACCCGCAAGATTACCCGCGCGCTGGCGAATATCGCGCAAGGGCTGGAGCACCAGCTATTCCTCGGCAACATGGACGCACTGCGCGACTGGGGCCACGCGCGCGACTACGTCGAGATGCAGTGGCTGATGATGCAACAGGAGCAGGCCGAAGACTACGTGATCGCCACCGGACGCCAATATTCGGTGCGCCATTTCGTCGAAGTCGCCGCGCGCGAATTGGGGATCGAAATCGCCTGGCAAGGCAGCGGCGTCAATGAATACGGAATTATCTCTTCGATGATCGGTGAGAAGTGCGCTGGCGCAAGTGTTGGTCAGACCATCGTCGCGGTCGATCCGCAGTACTTCCGGCCGACCGAAGTCGAGACCTTGCTGGGCGACGCCGGCAAGGCGCGCGAGCGCCTGGGCTGGACCCCCCAGACCAGCTTCGAGGCGATGGTGCAGGAGATGGTCGCGCACGACCTCGACACGGCGCGCCGCCTCAAGCTGCTCAGGTCGCACGGCTACGACGTCGCAATCTCGCTGGAGTGATGCCGTGAACAATGCTCAACCCCGCATCTTCGTGGCCGGACACCGCGGCCTGGTTGGTTCCGCCATCGTGCGCGTGCTGCACGCGCACGGCCTGACCAATATCGTCACGCGCACCCACGCCGAACTGGAGCTGACCGACCAGGCCCAGGTGCGCGCCTTCTTCGCGTCCGAGCACATCGACCAGGTCTACCTGGCCGCGGCCAAGGTGGGCGGGATCCACGCCAATAACACCTATCCCGCCGAATTCATTTACGACAATACGATGGTGCAGGCCAACGTGGTGCACGAGGCCTGGCGCAGCGGCGTGCACAAGCTGCTGTTCCTCGGCTCATCCTGCATCTACCCGCGCCTGGCCGACCAGCCGATCCGCGAGGAATACCTGATGAGCGGGATGCTCGAACCGACCAACGAACCTTACGCGATGGCCAAGATCGTCGGCATCAAGCTGTGCGAAAGCTACAACCGCCAGTACGGCACCGACTACCGCAGCGTGATGCCGACCAATCTGTACGGTCCGGGCGACAACTACCACCCGCAAAACAGCCATGTGATCCCGGCCCTCATCCGGCGCTTCCACGAAGCCAAGCTGATCGATGCGGAGGAGGTGGTGATCTGGGGCAGCGGCAAGGCGATGCGCGAGTTCCTGTACGTCGACGACATGGCCGCGGCCAGCGTCTACGTGATGCAGCTCGACCAGGAAAGCTATTGCGCCAACACCGATCCGATGCACTCGCACATCAACGTCGGCACCGGCGAGGACACCACGATCGGCGAGCTGGCCGCGCTGATCGGCGCCACCGTGGGTTACTCCGGCGAGATCGTGTTCGACACCAGCAAGCCGGACGGCACGCCGCGCAAGCTGCTCGACGTGACCAAGCTGAGGTCGCTCGGCTGGGCCGCCCGCATGCCGCTCGACATTGGATTGCAGCATGCGTACCGCGCGTTTCTTGATACGAACAAGTTGTATTGATGGCGCCAAAGACCGGCGCCGCGCGCCGGTCATCGAACGCCTGAGGAACCTATCGTGAACAACGCCATCCTACTGAACATGATGAAGCCACCAATCCACAGCAGGCGCTGCTTGTGTGCGGCACTGATCCTCGCGGCCGCCGGCTTGTCGGCGTGCGGCAACAAGGCGGGCGACAAGAAGCCCGGGCAGGCGCTTGCCAGCGTCAATGGCGAGGAAATCACCGTGCTCCAGCTCAATGAAGAGTTGCAGCGCGCCGGCGTCGGCCCCGCCCAGCAGGAAGCGGCCAGCAAGCAGCTGCTGCAGGCGCTGATCGACCGCCAGCTGCTGCAGACCGAAGCGGCCAGGGAGAAGCTCGACCGTGACCCCAAGGTGATGCAGTCGATCGAACGCGCCAAGGCGCTGATCGTGGCGCAGGCCTACATGCTCAAGCGCATCGGCAACCCGCCGCGTCCCACGGCCGCCGAGCTGGAAGACTATTACAACAAGAACCCGCAATTTTTCGCCAATCGCAAGCAGTTCAACATGAATGAACTGGTGCTTGCCACCAAGGACCTGACGCCGGAACTGAAGGCCGCCGCCGACGCCGCCAAGTCGATCGAGGAAGTGGCGGCCTGGATGGACGCGCGCAAGATCAAGTTCGCCCGTACCCAGGTCGCACGCAGCACCACCGACCTGACGCCGGACATGTCGGCCAGGCTGCTGTCGCTGCCCAAGGGCCAGCTGTTCTTCGTCAAGGAAGGCGAGCGCAGCATGCTGATCTCGATTGCCGAGGTCAAGGATGCACCGGTGACGCTGGAAACGGCATCGCAGCAGATCGAGCAGTTCCTCGTCAACAAGCGCAACAAGGAAAGCGCGACCACGGAACTGGCCCGCCTGCGGGCCAACGCCAGGATCGAGTACCTGAACAAGTCGATGGCGCTGGACGCCAATACGGCGCCCGCCGCGGTCCCGGGCAAGGCGCCCGCCCTCGGCGCAACGCCGGCCGCAGCGGCCGACCCGGCGGCCAAGGCGGCGCTCGACCGCGGCGTGGCCGGCCTGAAATGAATCATTGTCCTTCACCGTCATCAATAACAAACGGAGCAATCATGACTCGATTCGTACAGTGGATAGCGGCGCTTGTGCTGGTGTTGTCGGCCTCGGTCGCCGGCGCGGCCGAAGTGCCGCTGGGCGCGGGCGACGTGGTGCGCGTGTCGGTCTACGGCAATCCCGACCTGAGCCTGGAGACCCGGCTCAGCGAGACGGGGGCCATTACCTTCCCCTTGCTGGGCAACGTGCCTGTGGGCGGGTTGACGGTGGCCGCGGCGGAGAAAAAAATCGCCCGCCTGCTCGAATCCGGCGGCTACCTCAAGAAGGCGCAGGTCAACATCATCGTCTCGGTGCTGGCCAGCCAGCAGGTCTCGGTGCTGGGCCAGGTCAATCGCCCCGGCCGCTATCCGGTCGATGGCAAACGCAGCGTGCTCGACATGCTGGCGCTGGCCGGCGGCATCTCGGCCGAGGGCGGCGACACCGTCAGCCTGGTACGCACCCGCAACGGCCAGACCACCCGCGAAACCATCGACGTGATCCAGATGGTGCGCTCCGGCGCGCTGGACCACAACCTCGACGTGGCCGGCAGCGACATGATCTACGTCGAGCGTGCGCCGCGCTTCTACATCGTCGGTGAGGTCCAGCGTCCCGGCGCGTTCCGCGTCGAGCGCCAGATGACGGTGCTGCAGGCGCTGTCGGCCGGCGGCGGACTGACTCCGCGCGGCAGCAACAATGGCCTCTCCATCACCCGCAAGGATGCCAAGGGCAATCCCATCACGTTCGAGGTCAAGCACAGCGACCTGGTCCAGGTGGACGACGTCATCACGGTGCGCGAGAGCTGGTTCTGAGGCTGCCGGCCGTTCTCCACCCATATTCCGGGAGCGCCCATGAACGTCCATCAATTCCTGCTGATTCTGTTAGCGCGCAAGAAGATCATCCTGGTGGCGCTGGCCGTGACGGTCTTGCTGACCCTGGGCTTCAGCCTGGTGCAACAGAAAACCTACAAGTCGACCGCATCGGTGCTGCTGAACTACAAGGGCGTCGATCCGCTGACCGGACTGACCATGCCGGGCCAGCTGCTGCCCGGCTACATGGCAACCCAGATCGACATCATCAGCAGCAAGAACGTGGCGCTGCGGGTGGTCGATGCGCTCAAGCTGGCCAGCAGCCAGGCGGTGCTGGCGCAGTTCAACGCCAGCACCGACGGACGCGGCAACATTCGCGACTGGCTGGCCGACCTGCTGCTCAAGAAGCTCGAGATCGTCCCGTCGCGCGAGAGCAGCGTGGTCGAGATCAGCTTCAAGGGTGCCGATCCGCAGTTCGTTTCGGCGGTGGCCAACGCCTTCGCCGACGAATACCAGCGCGTCACCGTGCTGCTCAAGGCCGAGCCGATGAAGAAAGCCTCGAGCTACTTCAACGAACAGACCAAGCTGCTGCGCGACAACGTCGAGACGGCGCAGGCGCGGCTGTCCAAGTACCAGCAGGAGAAGGGCATCGTCAGCCTCGACTTCAACCGGGTCGACGTCGAACTGGCGCGCCTGGCCGATCTGTCGCAGCAGTTGGTGGCCGCGCAAAGCCAGTCGTTTGAGGCGAACTCGCGCGAGCGCATGGCGCGCGGCACAGCGGTCGATTCGCCGGATGTGGCCAACAATGTGCTGATCCTGAACATGCGGGCGGCATTGGCCAGCGCCGAGGCGAAGTTTTCCGAGGTGTCGCAGCGGCTGGCGCATAACCACCCGCAATATATCTCCGCCAAGGCCGAAGTCGACAAGATGCGCGCCGACCTGAATACGGCGCTCGGATCGGTCTCGCGCAGCGTCGGCAATAACGCGGCGGTGCTGCGCCAGCGCGAAAGCGAATTGCGCAGCGCGCTGGCGGCGCAGAAGATCAAGGTGCTCGAACTGAACCGCGCGCGCGACGAACTCGGCGTGCTGCTGAAAGACATGGACAGCGCCCAGCGCGCCTTCGACGCCGCCTCGCAGCGCCTGTCGCAAACCAGGATCGAAGCGTCGTCGGAACAGTCCGATATTTCCATCCTGAACCCGGCAACGCCGCCGATGGAGCCGTCAAGCCCGCGCGTGCTGCTCAACACCTTGGTGGCGGTGCTGCTCGGCACCGTGCTGGGCGTCGGCATCGGCCTGCTGACCGAGATGCTGAACCGGCCGATCCGCTCCGCCGCCGACATGAAAGAGGTGCTCGGCGCGCCCGTGCTGGGCACGGTCGAATGGCGCCGGCCGCCGCGCCGCGCGCGCGGCCTGCGCGCGCTGATCGCGCCGCGCCGCCTGAGGTTGAACTAGCCATGGATACGCCGATGAACTTTCCTGCACTGAACGAGGCCATCGCACCGGACGCCGCCGCGGCCGAAACGTCGATCGGCGTGCTGCTGCTCGATGCCGGCAAGATCACGCCCGAGAACGCGGAGCGCGTGCTGCGGATGCAGAAGGAGCTTGGCATCCGCTTCGGCGAGGCGGCCATTCGCCTCGGCCTGATCAGCGAAGAGGATATCCAGCAAGTGCTGGCGCGCCAGTTCGCCTATCCCTACCTGCTCAAGGGCGAGTCGGCCCTGTCGCCCAAGCTGGTGGCGGCGTTCGAGCCGTTCAGCGACCAGGTCGAATCGCTGCGCGCGATCCGCAGCCAGCTGATGCTGCGCTGGTTCGCGCGCGGGCGCAAGGCGCTCGCCATCGTCGGCGTCGCGCCGACCGACGGCGCCAGCATCTTCGCCTCCAACCTGGCGGTGGTGTTCTCCCAGCTCGGCGAGCAGACCGTGCTGGTCGACGCCAACCTGCGCAGCCCGCACCAGCAGGAAGTGTTCGCGCTGATTCCGCGCCAGGGCCTGTCGGACGTGCTGGCCGGCCGGGCCGACCTCGACGTGATCGCGCGGGTGCCGTCCTTCATCGACCTGTCGGTGATGCCGGCCGGCACCTTGCCGCCGAATCCGCAGGAGCTGCTCAGCCGCGAAGCATTCCGCAATCTCAACGCCCAGCTCGAGAGCCGCTACGACGTGGTGCTGTACGACGTGCCGCCCTTCGTCAACGGCGTCGACGCGATGGCGGTCGCCGGGCGCGCCGGCGCCGTGCTGCTGGTGGCGCGTAAGGACCATACGCGGATGACCGCCGTGGCCCACATGGCGGAACAGCTGACCGAGGCCGGCGCCGTCGTGGTCGGCTCGGTGATGGTGGATTTCTGATGGCTTCAAGCGCGCGCAGCGGATTCGACCACAACGCGGCGCTGGCGAAGGCGGTGCTGCCCGAGTGGTGGCCCGTGCTGGCCGGTCTTGCCGCGCTGTTCGCGCCCACCTTCTACGATCTGTTTACCGGCGCCTGGATCGGCGAGGAACAGGGCCACGGCCCCATCATCTTCGGCCTGGCGCTATGGCTGATCGCGCGCAAGTGGCCCGAAACGCTGGCGCGCGGCGCGGCGGCGCCATCGTGGACCGGCTGGCCGCTGCTGGCGGTGGGACTGGCGCTGCACCTGCTGGGGCGTTCGCAACACATCCTGATGTTCGAGATCAGCTCGATCATCGTCGTGATGGCGGCGATCGTGCTGGTCAAGCGCGGCATGGCGACCTTGCGGATGCTGTGGTTCCCGTTCTTCTTCATGCTGTTCATGGTGCCGCTGCCGAGCGAGCTGGTCGCTTCCCTGACTTTGCCGATGAAGATGGCAGTGTCCTACGTGACCGAGCAGCTGCTGTTCCTGGCCGGCTACCCGATCGGCCGTTCGGGCGTGGTGCTGCAGATCGGCCAGTACCAGCTGCTGGTGGCCGACGCCTGCGCCGGGCTGCAGACCCTGCTCACGCTGGAGGCGCTCGGCCTGTTCTACCTCAACCTGGTGCGCCACACCTCGGCCGTGCGCAACGTCGCGCTGGCGCTGCTGATCATCCCGATCTCGTTCTCTGCCAACGTGATCCGGGTCGTGACGCTGACCCTGGTCACCTATTACCTCGGCGACGCGGCCGGCCAGGGTTTCCTTCACGGTTTCGCCGGCATGGTGCTGTTCCTCACCGCGCTGGTGCTGATCCTGGGTGTCGATTCGGCGCTGCAATGGTGGATTCGGGGCAAGCCGGCAAGGGAGCGGCCGTGAGCCGCCGCTTCGCCGCCAGCGCGGTGCTGGGCCTGGCGATGGCGCTGACCTCGGCGCTGACCGGCGCCCTGACGCCGACGGTGAAGCTGTCGCAGCTGCAGGCCCAGTTCAGCCTCGAGCGCATGATCCCGCTCGCCTTCGCCGACTGGTCGGTCGACGCCTCGATCGTACCGCTGAAAGCCGATCCGGAGCGCCAGTCGGTGCTCGAGAAGATCTACGACCAGACTCTCTCGCGCACCTACGTCAACAAGGCCGGCGAGCGCGTCATGCTGTCGATCGCGTATGGCGGCGACCAGAGCCGCGCGCTGCAGCTGCACCTGCCCGAGGTCTGCTACGCGGCCCAGGGCTTCGACATGGTCAAGGTGGGCGAGGGCGCGCTGTCGACCCGCTACGGCGCGGTGCCGGTCAAGCGGCTTGTGGCGCGCCAGAACAGCCGCAACGAACCGATCACTTACTGGATCACGATGGGCGACAAGGCCATCAAGTCCAGCCTGGAACGAAAGATCCAGCGACTCGCGTATGGCCTGTCGGGCAAGATCCCCGACGGCATGCTGGTGCGCGTGTCGACCATCCAGTCCGACGAGACTGGCGCTTACCGTCTGCAGGACCGCTTCGTCAGCCAGATGCTCGATGTACTCGGCAGCAAAGAGCGCATGCGCCTGCTCGGATCAAAGGGCCAGAACGGCTAGGCGCCGCCGACCGCGCCCGATCACACCCAAGCAGGGAGCCTGGCGATGGACGAGTACCTTCCCTATATCTATGCGACGATCCCGTTCGCTGTGGTGCTCGCGATCGCCGTGCTGTCGGTGCTCGGCATCGGCGTCGGCATGGTGCAGCCGCGCTTCCTGGTCTATCCCTACCTGGGCATCTTTTTCCTGATGAACTCGACGAGCTACGGCAACCTGTCGATCTTTTCCTCGGCGGGCATCTATAGCCGCGGCTCGGGCCTGCTGTATTTCGGGTTGCTGCTGTGGTGCATGCTGGGCGCCTGGTGCTGCGCCAGGGTCAGCAGCAACTTCAAGGGTCTCGCAGCGCCGCCCTGCAACCTGCGGCCCTGGTTCCTCGGCTGGTTCCTGCTGCTGCTCGGGCACGTCGCGGTCGCCCTGTTCATCGGCAAGAAGCTGTCCCAAGCGCTGTCGCCGGGCGGCTTTTCCAACATCGTCTGGATGGCGCCGCTGGTATCGCTGCTGCTGCTCGCCTTCCGCACCCGCGAGCAGGCCATCGAGCTTGCCCGCTTCATTGTGCTGGCGGGATTCGGGCGCGCGCTGTTCGGGCTGGGCCGCTGGGCCGCGGCCGGCGGCGACCCGAATAATGTGTACGCCAACATGAACGCCATCAAGATCAAGCTGACCTTCTTCGACATCAACGACAGCCTGCTGTGCGCGCTCGCATTCTCGATTGCGGCGGTGCACCTGTTCCAGCAGGCGAAGAGCGCGCGCCCGCGCTTCTGGGTTGCGATCGAATCGATGACGCTGGCGGCCACCGCGCTGTGCATCGTGCTGTCCTACCGGCGCACCGCCTGGATCGGCTTCGTTCTGGCGC
The DNA here is from genome assembly GCA_046728335.1 of Pseudomonadota bacterium. Taxonomy (GTDB): domain Bacteria; phylum Pseudomonadota; class Gammaproteobacteria; order Burkholderiales; family Burkholderiaceae_D; genus JAFCUW01. Next base: position 21,445 of record JBKPEJ010000027.1, read on the forward strand.
TGCTGGTGGTCTTGTGGCGTTTCCCGGTGCGGCGCCGGCTCCAGCTGCTGGCGCTGGGACTGCCGCTGGTGGCGCCGGCGCTCGGCTATGTCGCACTCAGGCGCCTGTCGCAGACCAAGGGTGCGAGTGCGGGCCTGACCGGCTTCGTGTACGACCTGCAGTCGCGCCGCTTCGGCGCCGAGAGCGAACGGGTGCTGGAACTGAAGCTGGCGTTGGCTGACTTCCTGTCCAATCCGCTCACCGGGATCGGCTCGTGGGGCCGCTACACCGGCCACCAGCGGATTTCCTGGCAGGGCGGGCTGGACGGCGGCCAGTTCATCCACAGCGGGGTGCTGCACATCGGCCTCAAGACCGGCCTGATCGGCATGGCGCTGTTCGCCGGCACCGCCTGGGCCTTCGTCAGTTTCTCGCGGCGCGCCTTGCGCGGGCTGCCGCCAGAACTGGTCGGCCTCGGCACGGCCGGCGTCGCCGGGATCGCGTTCATGCTGCCCGATATCCTGGTCGGCACGCCGTTTCCCCAGGTCCGCACCAGCCAGATGCTGGCCGTCTGCCTTGCGTTGCCCTACCTGGCGATGGCAGCCCGCAACGCGGCGCGCGCGGCGCAGCCGCTCGGGGCCGGGCCGCCCGCACGGTCGCAGCTGGTGCCGGTCTGATGAAACTGCAACTGGCCAGGAATGCGTTCTCCAACCTGCTGGGAGCGCTGGTTCCGGCGCTGGTGGCGCTCGGCACCGTGCCGTTGGTGGTCAAGGGCCTGGGCGATGCCGGCTACGGCGTGTATTCGCTGGTGACCGCCATCGTCGGCTACTTCGCGGTGATCGACATCAACGTCACAGCCGGCTCGGTCAAGTTCATCGCCCAGTTCAACGCGCGCCAGGACGGCGCCAGCATTGGCGAGACAGTGTCGTTCGGGATCATGGCCTACGCGCTGCTCGGTGCGGCCGGCGCCCTCGGTATTTACTGCGGCGCCACCTACCTGGTCACGCGGGTGTTCAGCGTGCCGCCGGCGCTGGTTGCCGAGGCGGTGGCCACGCTCAAGCTCGCCGCGCTGGGTTTTTTCATCGGGCAGCTGCAGAACTACCTGCAAAGCGTGCCGCAGTCGCTGATGCGCTTCGACGTCTCGGGCCGTATCGAGATGCTGTTCGGCGCCGCGGTGCCGCTGCTGACCGTGCTGGTGCTGCTGCGCGGCGACGGCCTGTTCGAAGTGATACTGCTGCGGGTAGTTGCCAGCGCGGTGCATTGCCTGGTCCTGTGGCGCAGCATCGTCCGGCTGCTGCCCGAACTGGCGCTGCGCCGTCCCGGGCGCGCGATCCGGCGCCAGCTGTTCGGTTTTTCTGCCTGGTCCTTCCTCAGCCGCTTCGCCACGCTGTCGAACGCCTACGCGGACAAGCTGATCATCGGCGCCCTGGCCGGCGTCACCGCGCTGGCCTGGTTCACCGTCGCCTCGACCCTGGCCAGCCGGGTGCTGGGCCTGACCTACCGTCTGTCCGGCGTGTTATTTCCGGCCGCCAGCGCGCTGTCGGCGAGCGGCGAGCTGGCCCGGCTCGACCAGTTGTACCTGAAGGCCACGCGTTATGTGGTGTTCCTCAACGCGGCGATCCTGGTGCTGGTGGCGGTGTTCGCCTACAAGATCCTGCTGTACTGGATGAATCCGGAATACGCCCGCAACGGCGCGCTGGTGCTGGCGGTGATGGCGGTCTCGCAGTTCGTCGATTCCCTGACCAGCCTGCCTTCGCTGGTCAACGACGGCATGGGCCATCCCCGCGTGTCGGGCATCTTCGCGCTGGCGCGCGCCGGCGCCGGCCTGCTGATCGTGTACGCCGGCGTGGCCGGCTGGGGAATCGACGGCGCCGCCTGGGGCCACCTGCTGGCTTCGCTGCTGTTCAGCGCGGCGTTCATCGGCTACGTGCACGGGCGCGGCGTGCCGACCACCTTGCGCGACCTGCTGCTGCGCGGCTATGCGCCGACCCTGTACGGGGTGCTCGGCGTCGCGCTGTGCGCCCGGCTGGCCGACCTGCTTTTCGCCCGGACCGCGCTCGACTTCGCCCTGCTGCTGGCGGCCACGATGGCCGCGCTGTTCGTGCACGCGATGCTGTTCGTCATCGATAAGGACGACCGCAATGGCGCCTGGACCCGGGTGAAAGCCTTCCTCGGCCCGGTGCAGGGGAGCTAGCGTGAAGATCCTGATGGCGTCCGAAGATCTCCCGGGCGAGCGTATCGGCGGCCTTGGCAAGCACGTGGTCACCCTGGCCAACGCCTTGCTTGCGCTTGGCCACGAAGTGGCGATCCTCGGCCGCAACGACGCAGGACTGGACGACTGCGCCGGGCAGATCGGCTTTCGCGGCCGCTTCATCCCCGCATTCGACTATCGCCGGCCCGGCTGGAAGGAGCTGCAGCTTGGCATGTTCAACCCGTTCAAGCGTCCCTGGTTCGCGCGCAAGATCGGCCGCGCCATCGAGGCGCATGCGGCCGGCTACGACGTGGTGCACTACCACGGCCACCTGCCGATGACGGCCCTGTATGTCGACCCGGCGCTCAACTTCGTGCAGACCCGGCACGACCAAGGCAGCGAATGCGTGATCCACCTGCGCTTTCGGAACGGCGCCGTGTGCACCGCCGCGTCCGCGCGCGACTGCGCCGGCTGCATCCATCCGGCGCCCGGGGCGCTGCGCCAGTGCGTGTCGGCATACGCGGTAGCGCGCTACCGGCGCGATGCGGCCGGCGCCTTCGCGCGGCACAAGACCATCTTCGTGTCGGAGTTCCTGCGCCGCCAGTTCCTGCGCCAAGTCCCCGGCGCTGACCTGGCGCGCTGCCGGGTGATCCACAACTTCATCGAGTATCCCTTGCTGGCCAGCCATGCGGCGCCCGCGCGGCAGGTGTGCCCCGGCCAGGTGCTGCTGGTCGGGCGCATCGACACCGGCAAGGGTTTTCGCGAATTCCTCGCCGCCGCGCGCGGGCGCCTGCCGCCCGCGGCGTCAGTCGTCGTCATCGGCGACGGCCCCGAACGGGCCGCCCTGGAGCGCGAATATGGCGGCGCGCGGGTGCGCTTCCTGGGCTGGAAGCCGTATCCGGAGGTGGTCGCGCTGTCGGCCCGCAGCCACGTGTGCGTGGTGCCCTCGGTGTGGGAAGAACCGTGCGGCACCACCGTGCTCGAAGCGCTGGCGCTGGGCAAACCGTGCATTGCGCTGGCGCGCGGCGGCACCCCCGAACTGGCGGCCTACCAGCTCTATGATGGCCAGTTGCAGCTGGCCGGATCGATGGAGCAGCTGGTCGCCTTGCTGTGCGCAGGACTGGCCGGGGCGCCGGTCACAGTGCCGCTGCCGGCCACCTTCGCGCTCGACGTTTTTCAAGCGGCTCCGAACATTCTGGAATTTTATGCCGAATAAGCCTGCATTCTCGATCGTCACCTGCACCTGGAACAGCGCCGCCACCTTGGCCGACACGCTCGCGTCGGTGTGCGCGCAAACCTGCCAGGACTTCGAGCACATCTTCGTCGACGGCGGTTCCACCGACGGCACGCTCGACATCATCGCGGCCTACTCCGGCAACAAGCGGCTGCTGCGCGACGTCGGCGGCGGCATCAGCCGCGCGATGAACCAGGGCATCGCAGCGGCCAGCGGCGAGTTCATCGCGCACCTGCATTCGGACGATTATTACGCCCGTGCCGATGTGCTCGCAACGGTCGCCCGGCACCTGGCCGCCAGCGGGCGCGACTGGATGTTCGGCACCATCACTGTGCTGAAGGACGGCGCCCTGATCGCGCCGTTTCCCATGCAGCCTTTCAATTACTTCGCGCTGGCATCGGGCAGCGCCTTCATTCCGCATCCGGCGGTATTCATGCGCAAGTCGCTGTTCGCGCGCGCCGGCGTGTTCGACGAACAGCTCAAGTACGCAATGGACATCGACCTGTGGCTGCGCCTTGCAAAGTTCAGCGAGCCGGCCACGCTCGACCGTCCGTTGGCGGTGTTTCGCGACCACGCCGGCAGCGTTTCTTCGGCCAACAGGATCAAGGCGCGCGAGGAAGAATTCCGCGTGCGAAAACGCCACTTCGGCAAGGCGCCGATCGCCTTCGGCATCTACTGTCTGCGTTACTGGAAACGCATGCGGACATTGCGCCGGCCGCATTGAAGGGCGCTTGCGCATACGCCATCGCTGACGTTTTTGTCTACTCTGTTTTTCAATAGATATCGGACAAGTCCGCCAGCGTTTTCTGCCCTGAAAATTGTTCATTATTTCCTTGATTCCTTTGTGTTGGATTTATGCATTTCCTTCGAAAATATTCTGTTTTAGAACTTGAATTGCCCTGCGGAAAATGTGAGCTGCGGTAACATCATTCCGTGTTGAGCAGCGCCACATTTGGAACCCGCGGTGCTGCGCCGCGATCGGCAACGCAAGCAGTTCTGTTCAATATTTTCGGAGCCATTCCATGAAATTCCATCGCAAAGAGATCGCCGGTCTTGTGGCCATGTCTTCGCTCCTGCTGTGCATGAACGCGCGCGCAGACTGGACCCAGTCGACCGATGTCCTGGTGGTCAAGCCGGGCCCCGGACTCGGCCAGGTCCAGCCGCAAAATCCCCCTGGCTTCACCTGGGCCCGCCATCCCACCGGTCCGGCCCAATACGAAGTGCAGATCACGATGGATGGCGCGGCGCCGGTCAGCGCGATTGTCGATCGCAACTGGTATCTGCCGACCAAGGCCCTGGCGATCGGCAACTACAGCTGGCGCGTCCGTCCGGTCGGTTCGACCGACTGGTCCGCGTCGCGTCCGTTTGTGATCGCCACGCGTTCCACCGTATTCGAAGTGCCTGACAACGCGACCCTGCGCGCGCGCATCATCGCGCGCGGCCATCCGCGTTCGCTGCCGGCGTCCTTTGTGCCGATGAGCAAATGGAACGCCGCGCGCATGCTCGAACTCGAGCCCTACACCAGCCGCATGACCAACGAGGTCAAGCTGCAGATCAAGGCGCTGCCGGAACTGTCCGACGCCCTCTGGCCGCTGGCCACCTCGGGCGTGGTGACTGCGGCGGTGAATACCCAGCTGACCGATATCCGCAACCGCATCAACGAGGCGAGCCGCGAACTGCAGGCCGCCGCCGTGATGTGGCGGCTGAAGGGCGACCCGATGTTCCTGGCCGAAGCGCTGCGCAAGGGCGACCAGCTGGCCGCGCTCGATCCGTGGGGACCGACCAGCTTCGCCAACCAGGACCAGGCCACGCGCGAGATCGCGGTGGCGCTGGCCAAAGGCGCCGACGTGCTGGCCGGCGACCTCGATCCGGTCCGCAAGGCCAGGTGGATGGCAGCGGTCACGGCGCGCACCAACGAGATGTACGCGAACCTGGCCGGCAACAATGGCCGCCTCGACCAATTCCCGTTCGACTCGCACGGCACCACCGAGCTGGTCTTTTTGGTGCTGATCTCGAGCCTGACCCTGGGCGACATCCCGGATGCGCAGAAGTGGTTCGACTTCTCGTTCCGCGCCTACGCCAACAACCCGTCCCCATGGAGCGGTCCGGAAGGCGGCTATGCCAACGGCACCGCCTACGCCGAATACACGGCCGGCTACCTGGTGAGCCTGTGGGATCCGCTGTCGCAGGCGACCGGCGTGAACTTCTATGGCAAGCCATGGGCGGTCGGCTTCCTCGACTTTGCCACCGAGTTCACCCCGCCGGGCGCGCGCACCCACGTGTTCGGCGACGGTTCCGACACCAAGCCCGACACGCGCGTGTTCCACGCCTTCGCTTCGCGCCTGTGGTCGCCCCGCGCGGCCTGGTATGTGAAGAGCCTGGGCGGTACCGAAGACACACTGAGCCTGCTGCAGGCGCCGTATCCGATGCCGGTCGCCAGCACGACCTACCTGTCGCCGCCATCCAATTCGGCGTACTACCCCAGCATCGGCTGGGTCGCGATGCATAGCGATGTCGGTTCGACCGGCCGCACCTCGGTGTTCTTCAAGTCCAGCCCGTACGGCTCGTTCAGCCACAGCCACGGCGACCAGAATGCCTTCTTGCTGTCGGTTGCCGGCCAGCCACTGATCATCAAGGCCGGCTGGTACGACTGGTATGGCTCGCCAAACTGGCTCAACTGGTACCGTCAGACCCGCTCTTCGAACGCGGTCACCGTCGACGGCGGCAAGGGCCAACTGGTCGATGGCTACCGCGAGACGCTGCAGCATAATGGCAAGATCACTGCCTTTTCCGCGCAGCCGACCTACGACTACGCCGAAGGCGACGCGACCCCGTCATACGGCGGGCAGCTGAGCTCGGCCCGGCGCCAGCTGTGGTATCTGCGCACGGTCAACGCCGTGCTGATCCGCGACAAGCTATCCGCGATCGTGCCGCATACCTTCGAGTTCAACCTGCATGCGCCCACCGCCATCGCGGTGGAAAATGCCAGCAACGTCAAGATCGCGATCAATGGCCAGTCGGTGTGCGTGCGTTCGCTCGGCGCGGGCGCCTGGGGCTCGCGCGTCGGCGCCGCGCCCAAGCCGGGCACGGTCGAGGACCACGGCGCATTTGCGTTGCAGAACGATGGCAAGTCGCCGGCCGAATTCCTGGTCCTGCTCGACGTCGGCTGCAAGCGTCCGGCGGTCAATGTTTCTATCTCCGGCGGCGTGCGCACCGTGACCGTGGGAGGGCAGTCCGTTACCTTGAACTGATCAATGTCGCTCAGCGCGCCCGGTGCTACACTCGGCGCGACGATGTCCTTCGTCACCTGGCAGTGGCGGAGGACATTTGCTTTTCCGCTTCCACTGGCACAGAGGCGCGACCATGCGACAGGTAATCCTCATCCACGCACACAAGGACCTGGACCAGCTCAATGCGCTGGTAGCCCAGTTGCTGGATGACGAGTTCCTGATCTACGTCAATGTCGATGCCAAGTCGGCGATCGACGTCGCCGGCCTGCATTCGTCTGCGCAACTGGTGCGGCGCCGGATCGACATTCACTGGGGCGATTTCAGCCAGGTCCAGGCCACGCTCAACTCGATGGCCCAGATCGTCGCCGAGGTGAGCGCCTTCGACAAGCTGGTGTTCATCAGCGCCCAGGATTTTCCGCTGCTGCCGAACCGGCGCTTCAAGGACGCCCTGACGGCGCTGGCCGGGCACGAGCTGCTCGACTGCGTGCAGATCGGGCCGCAGGGCTGGCCGTGTGCGCAGCGCTACCAGTATTTTTACCGTGACAGCGGCGGCGCGCTGGCAACCCTGGCCTGCCGGCTGGCCAACCGCGCGATGCGCATTGGCGGCCTCACGCGGAGCATGGTGCATGGCTGGCAGGCGTGGGGCGGATCCTCATGGTGGACCCTGAGCCGCGCGTGCGTGCACATGATCGTCAGGCTGGTGCGCGACGATCCGGCGATCGTGCGTTTTTTCCGCAGCGTGGCCTGTCCGGACGAACTGTTCTTCCAGACCCTGGTGATGAATTCGCCGTTCCGCCTGCGCGTCCTGTCCGACAACTTCCGCCACATCCAGTGGGCGACGGCCGGCGCCCGCAATCCGAAGGTGCTCGGCGCCGACGATTTCGACACCATCCGCGCATCGACCGCCCACTTCTGCCGCAAGCTCGATCCGGCCGCCAGCGGGGAACTGCTGCCTCTGCTGCAGCGCCTGCGGCAAAGCCGCGAACCGGCCTGACGCCATGGACATCGTGCGCATCGGCTTCATTATCCGCGATCCCTTGCCGCCGATCCGCGCCGACGTGCTGACGCTGTTCGGCGCCGAGATGCCGCGCCATGGCATCCGTTCCGAACTGGTCGGCCAGCACGACGGCCATCCCGTTGATGCGCGCTGGGGCGCGGGCGGCATGCATGCGGTGGGCGGCCTGCGCGGCAAGCTGGCCAGCGTCGCCAGCCCGCTGTGGGACGCGCTCGGCCTGTGGCGCGCAGCGCGTTCCGCGTCGCTCGATTGCGTGCAGGTGCGCGACAAGATTGCCAGCGGTGTGGTCGGACGGATCGCTGCCGCCATGCTCGGCGTGCCCTTCATCTACTGGATGTCGTTCCCGATCGTCGAAGGATTCGAAGTGCGGCGCGACGAGATCGGCCGCAGGGGGCGCGGCCTGGCGTGGGCAGCCCATGCGCTGCGCGCGCACCTGTCGCGCCTCGTGATCTACCGGCTGGTGCTGCCCGGCGCCCGCCATGTGTTCGTCCAGAGTGACGCGATGGCGGTCTGGCTGGCCGGCCGCGGCGCGGTCGCGCGCGAGCGCATGACCGCAGTGCCGATGGGCGTGGACGCCGCACTGTTCGACCGCGCCGCGATTGAGCCGGCGCGCGATGCGCGTCTCGACGGGCGCCGCGTGATCGTCTACCTTGGCCGCGTCGCGCAGTCGCGCCGCTCCGACTTCCTGCTCGACGTCGTGGAACAGCTACGCGCCGGCGTCCCCGATGTCTTGCTGGTAATCGCCGGCGACGCGCCTTCGCCCGACGAGATGGTCTGGATGCGGCGCCAGATCAACGGGCGCGGCCTGGCCGGCCATGTGCTGCTGACCGGCTGGCTGCCCCAGCGCGCCGCGCTCGGTTATGCGGTGCGCGCCGAGGTCGGGCTGTCGCCGATCCCGCGCGGCGCGCTGTTCGACGTCTCCTCGCCGACCAAGCTGGTCGAATACCTGGCGCTTGGCATACCCAGCGTGGCCAACGACATCCCCGACCAGCAGCTGGTGATCGAACAAAGCGGGGCAGGGCTGTCGGCGCCGATGCAGGCCGCCCCGTTCAGCGCCGCGGTGCGCGCGCTGCTCGACAATCCGGCCCTGCGCGCACGCTTCGCCGCACTCGGGCCAGTCTGGGTGAGGCACCACCGCAGCTACGACATCCTCGGCCGCGGCGTCGCCGACGCCTACCGGCGGATCCTGCCATGAAGCCGGCCGCGCCGCGCGTGCTGATGATCGGCACTGCGCTCGGCGGCAGGGGCGGGGTCGCCGCAGTGGTCGAGGTGCTGCGCCGCGCCGGCCTGTTCGAACGCGAGTCTGTGCGCTACCTCGGCTCGCACGAGGAGGGCACACGCCTCGCCAAGGTCCGCGCCGCGCTGGCGGCGTTCTGGCATACCGGCCTGGCATGCCTGCGCGCGCGTCCTGCCGTGGTGCATGTTCATTCGGCCTCGCGCGCCAGTTTCGCGCGCAAGTCCTTGCTCCTGCTGATTGCGCGCATGGCCGGCTGTCGCACCATTTTCCACCTGCACGGCGCCGAGTTCGACCTGTTCGCCGGCGCCGAGTCTGGCGCGCCAATGCGCTGGTGGATCCGCCGCACGCTCGAACAAAGTTCGGTCGTGATCGCGCTGTCCGAAAGCTGGGCCGATTTCCTGCGCGGCTACGCGCCGGCGGCGCGTGTCCTGGTGGTGCCGAATTCTGTGACGCTGCCCCTTGCCGTCAACTGCGCCGGCGAGCAGCCGGGGCGCATCCTGTTCCTGGGCAGGGTCGACGCCGGCAAGGGAGTGTTCGAGCTGCTCGACGCGGTGGCGGCGCTGGTCCCGGCGTACCCGCAAATTCAGTTGGTCCTCGGCGGCGTCGGCGATCTCGCAGCGCTGCGGGGACGGGCCGCCGAATTGGGCATCGGCGACCGGGTCGCCTTGCCGGGCTGGCTCGATGGGCCGGCCAAGCAGCGCGAACTGGCGCATGCACAGGTGTTCTGCTTGCCGTCGCATGCCGAGGGCTTGCCGATGGCGATGCTCGAGGCGATGGCGGCCGGCAAAGCGGTGGTCGCCAGCACGGTCGGCGGAATTCCCGAGGCGATCCAGGACCACGAGAATGGTTTGCTGGTGCCGGCGCGCGACCCGCCGGCGCTTGCCGCCGCGCTAGCCAGATTGCTGCTGGACGAGGCGCTGCGCCGAAAGCTCGGAGCGCGCGCGCGCGCCACCGTGCAACAACGCTTCAGCACCGAGGCGGCAATCGGCACGCTGTCGGCACTCTATCGCGAGCTGGCGACGGAGCACCGGTGAACGCGGCGCGCTTGCGATGGTCGCTGAACCGGCTGCGCTGCATGGCGCCGGCCGAACTCGCCTACCGCATCCGCCAGGCCGGCGTCGGCATGCTGGAAAAGCGCAGCTGGCCCGGCGTCAAAGCCGCCAGCATGAAGGTGGACCCGCGCACGCCCGGCCTGCACGGCCTGCCGGTGCTGGCCTCGGGCGAGGCCGCGTCGCTGCTGGCCGACGCCGACCGAATCTGCGCCGGCCAGCTGACTCTGTTCGCGGGGCGCCGCTACGACGTCGGCGCGCATCCCGACTGGAACCGTGATCCGCACACCGGCATCGCCAGCCCCGCCATCTTCGCGGGCGATATCGACGTCACCGACCGCGCGCTGGTCGGCGACATCAAGCACCTGTGGGAACTGAACCGCCACCTGCACCTGGTGCGGCTGGCCCAGGCGGCGCTGTTAAGCGCGGAGCCGGTCTACCGCCACACCCTGGCGGCGCAGTTGCGCGGCTGGCTCGACCAATGTCCGCCGATGACCGGGCCAAACTGGACCAGCGCGCTCGAAATGGGAATCCGGCTGGTCAACTGGAGCCTGCTGTGGCAACTGCTGGACGGCGACGCCAGCGCGCTGTTCGCCGGCGCCAATGGCCAGCTCCTGCGCGCCGACTGGCTCCACAGCATCCACGCGCACTGTACTTATATAGAGCGTCACCTGTCGCGCCACTCGTCGGCCAACAACCACCTGATCGGCGAATTGGCCGGCCTGTACCTCGGCGCGGCGACCTGGCCATGCTGGCATGCGTCCGGCCGCTGGCGCGCGCTGGCTGCCCGCGAGCTCGAACAACAGGCCCAGCGCCAGTATTCGCGCGACGGCGTCAACCGCGAGCAGGCCTTCGCCTACCAGGTGTTCAGCGCCGAGTTCCTGTTCGTCGCCGGATTGGCGGGGCAGGCCTGGGGCGAGCCGTTCTCGCGCGCGTACTGGGAAAGCCTGCAGCGCGGCTTGCGCTTCGTGCGCTCGGTGCGCGACGCCGGCGGACACGTGCCGATGGTGGGCGATGCCGACGACGGCATCGTATTCCGGCTTGGTCCCGACGACGAGGACCGCGCGGCGCAGCTGCTCGCTTTGGGCGACGCCGTTTTCAAGGGCGGGCCAGCCGGATCGCCGGGCGCGCGCTGGCTGCTGCACGCCTTGCCGGGAACTCGCCCCGACTCGCAGTACGCCGAAGCCGACACTGGTTGGGCTTTCCCCGAAGGCGGCTACCTGCTGTTCGGCGCCGGGTTCGGCCAGCGGCGCGAAATCAAGGGCCTGCTCGACTGCGGCCCGTTAGGCTATCTTGGCATCGCAGCCCACGGCCACGCCGACGCGCTCGCGCTCACCCTTTCGGTCGGCGGCGAGGAATGCCTGGTCGATCCCGGCACCTATTCTTATTGGCAGGACCAGAAATGGCGCGACTACTTCCGCGGCACATCGGCGCACAACACGGTGCGCGTCGATGGCCTGGACCAGTCGGTCAGCGGCGGGCGCTTCATGTGGCTGCGCAAGGCGGTGGCGCGGATCGAGCGCATGCCGTACTCTCCCGGCGACTTCGACTTCCGCGGCTCGCACGACGGCTACCTGCGGCTGGCCGACCCGGTGCGGCATCTGCGCAGCGTGCGCTTCGATGCCGCAACGAAGGCCCTGGTGGTCCGCGACCAACTGGCGGCAAATAAGGCGCACCTCCTGGAACAGTTCTGGCATTTCGCGCCCGGACTGGAACTGCAGCTCGGCAGCGCAGGGCTTCGGGTGCGCGGCCGCGCCTTCGAGATGCAGGTCCAGGTCGGCGGCGCCGGCCTGTCGCAGGAACTTGTTCGGGGTTGCGAGAATCCACCATTGGGGTGGTATTCGCGCAGCTACGAATCGAAGCAGTCCTGCGGCGTGTTCAAAATAACAACACTATCGAGCGCGGTTCCGGTAGAGTGCCGGTTTACAATCAACTTTTTTTAACGAACGCCGAAATCCTGAAAGTTCAAGAATGCTTATCTATTTGGTCGCGGGCGCCAGGCCCAATTTCATGAAAATCGCGCCGATCGTGCGCGCGCTCCAGGCGCAGCAGGCGCTGTCGTTCAAGATCATCCACACCGGCCAGCACTACGACCGGGACATGAATGAAGTGTTTTTCGAGGAACTCGGCATTCCCCAGCCGGACCTGTTCATGGCGGCCGGCGGCGGCAGCCATGCCCAGCAGACCGCCAAGATCATGATCGGCTTCGAAGACCTGTGCACCGCCGAGCCGCCGGCCGCGGTGCTGGTGGTAGGCGACGTCAATTCGACCCTGGCCTGCTCGATCGTCGCCAAGAAGCTCAATATTCCTGTCGCCCACGTCGAAGCAGGCCTGCGCAGCGGCGACATGTCGATGCCGGAAGAAATCAACCGCCTCGTCACCGACAGCATCTCGGACTGGTTCTTCGTCACCGAGCCGTCCGCGGTCGACCACCTGAGGCGCGAAGGCAAGCCCGATTCGGCAATCCACTATGTCGGCCACGTGATGGTCGACAACGTGCTGTTCCAGGCCGACAAGCTGACCCGCGCCGATACGTCCGGCTTCGAGACCGCCGCGTTCAAGGCCGCGCGCGGCGAAAACGGCGGCCGCTACGGCGTGGTCACCTTGCACCGCCCGAGCAATGTCGACGATCCGGTCAATTTCGCACGCATCGCCGGCGCGCTCAAGGAAATCGCGGCCGAGTTGCCGCTGATCTTCCCGGTGCACCCGCGCACCCGCGCCAACCTGGAAAAATTCGGCATCGACCTGGGCCCGAACATCACCCTGGCCGGCCCGCAGGCCTACATGGCCTTCCTCAATTTGTGGAAAGACGCGGCGGTGGTGCTGACCGACAGCGGCGGCCTGCAGGAAGAGACCACCGCGCTGGGCGTGCCGTGCGTGACGATTCGCGAAAACACCGAGCGCCCGGTCACCGTCGATGAAGGCTCGAACGTGTTGGCCGGCACCGATCCGGTGAAGATCACGTTTGAAACGCGCAAGGTGCTGCGCGGCGAGGGCAAGCAAGGCAAGCGGCCCCACTTGTGGGACGGCAAGGCCGCCGAGCGCATCGTCGAGATACTGACCCGGGAACTCACGTGACACAGAGAATCACCATGATGGGCTGCCAGGTCGACAATCTGTCGATGGAGGAAACGCTCGCCAAAGTCGAGGAATTCATCCGTTCCGGCCAGCCCCATCAGCATGTGGTGATCAATGTGGACAAGCTGGTCAAGGCCAGCCGCGATCCGGCGCTGCGCCGCATCATCAACGCCTGCGCGCTGATCAATGTGGACGGCATGCCGGTGGTGTGGGCATCCCGCCTGCTCGGCAAGCCGCTCAAGGAAAGGGTGGCCGGCGCCGACCTGTTCGAGGCGCTGATGCGGCGCGCGGGCGACAAGGGCTGGCGCGTGTTCCTGCTGGGCGCGCGCGACGAAGTGGTGCAGGCGGTGCGCGCGGCTTACCAGCGCAAATATCCGCAGCTCGTCATCGCCGGCTGCCGCGACGGCTACTGGAGCGAAGCGGAGGAAGCGGCGGTGGCCGAGCAGGTGCGCGCCAGCCGCGCCGACCTGCTGTTCGTGGCGATCAGTTCGCCGAAAAAAGAGCAGTTCCTCGGCCGCTGGCAAGGCGCCATGCAAGTGCCGTTCGCGATGGGCGTGGGCGGCACCTTCGACGTGGCGATCGGCCGGATCCGGCGGGCGCCGCTGTGGATGCAAAAGGCGGGACTCGAGTGGTTCTATCGCTTCCTGCAGGAACCAAAGCGCATGTTCCGCCGCTATTTTATCGATGACATGGCCTTTATCTGGCTCCTGATCAAGGAAGCGGCGCGCCGCTAGCGCATGATCCGGTCGGCGCCGGAAGGTGTTGGGAATTTTTTAAGCGAGCATCACAATGAATATTCTGGTTACTGGCGGGATGGGCTACATCGGTTCCCATACCTGCGTCGAATTACTCAATGCCGGGCATCACGTGATGATGCTCGACAATCTGTGCAATAGCGACCGCTCGGTGCAGCAGCGGGTCGAAAAAATCACCGGCAAGCCGGTCGCCTTCGTCGAGGCCGACATTCGCGACCGCGCCGCCGTCGAAGCCGCGTTCGATTCGCACAAGGTCGATGCGGTGATCCATTTCGCCGGCCTGAAGGCGGTCGGCGAATCGGTGCAGCAGCCGCTGCGCTACTACGACAACAACGTCACCGGCAGCATCGTGCTGTTCGAGACGATGGCAAAGTTCGGCGTCAAGACGCTCGTGTTCAGCTCCTCGGCCACCGTGTACGGCGACCCGGCCTCGGTGCCGATCACCGAAGACTTTCCGTTGTCGGCCACCAACGCCTACGGCCGCAGCAAGCTGATGATCGAGGAAATGCTGCGCGACCTGGCGCGCGCCGAGCCGGACTGGCGCATCGCGCTGCTGCGCTATTTCAACCCGGTGGGCGCGCACGAGAGCGGCCTGATCGGCGAAGAACCGCAAGGCATCCCGAACAACCTGGTGCCCTATATCGCCCAGGTCGCGGCCGGCCAGCGCGAGCAGCTGTCGGTCTACGGCGGCGACTGGCCGACCCCGGACGGCACCGGCATGCGCGACTATATCCACGTGGTCGACCTGGCGCTGGGGCACGTCAAGACGCTCGACAAGCTGGCGACAACCGATGGGGTAGTTACGTACAATCTTGGCACCGGGCGCGGCAACAGCGTGCTGGAAATGGTGCGCGCATTCGAGCAGGCCAGCGGCAAGCCGATTCCCTACCAGATCGTGGCGCGCCGCCCCGGCGACATCGCAAAGTGCTACGCCGACCCGGCCCGCGCAAGCGCCGAGCTGGGCTGGACCGCAACGCGCGACATCGCACAGATGTGCGCCGATTCATGGCGCTACCAGACAACGCCGAAGTAAGCGAAGGACAGCACATGAAAGCTATGATTCTGGCGGCGGGCAAGGGCACGCGAGTGCGCCCGCTGACCTACGATTTACCGAAACCCATGATCCCGCTGCTGGGCAAGCCGGTGATGGCCTACCTGATCGAACACCTGGCCAAGCACGGCGTCACCGAGATCATGGTCAACGTCAGCTACCTGCACGAGAAGATCGAAGATTACTTCGGCGAAGGCGACCAGTTCGGGGTGCAGATCGGCTACTCCTTCGAGGGCTACACCAAGGACGACGGCGAAGTGGTGCCGATGCCGATCGGTTCGGCCGGCGGCATGAAGAAGATCCAGGAGTTCGGCGGTTTCTTCGACCAGACCACGATCGTGCTGTGCGGCGATGCGCTGATCGACCTCGACCTCAAGTCGGCGCTGTTCGAGCACAAGCGCAAGGGCGCGCTGGCCTCGGTGGTGACGCGCGAAGTGCCGTGGGACAAAGTGTCCAGCTATGGCGTGGTGGTGTCCGACGCCGAAGGGCGCATCACCCAGTTCCAGGAAAAGCCGAACGAGGCGGACGCCAAGTCGAACTTCATCAGCACCGGCATCTACATTTTCGAACCCGAAGTGATCGACCTGATTCCGGCCGGCGTGCCGTTCGACATCGGCTCCGAGCTGTTCCCGCTGCTGGCCGAGCGTGGCCTGCCGTTCTACGCCCAGCGCCGCCCGTTCAATTGGCTCGACATCGGCACCATGTCCGATTATTGGGAGGTGCTGCAAAACGTGCTGATGGGCGAAGTAGCCCACATGGATATGCCCGGCACCCAGGTCGAAGACGGGGTGTGGGTGGGCCTGAACACCAACATTGACTGGACCGGCACCACCATCGAAGGGCCGGTGTACATTGGTTCGGGCAGCAAGATCGAAGCAGGCGTGCACATCGTCGGACCGACCTGGATCGGCCTGGGCAGCCATATCTGCGAAGGCGCCGAAGTGGTGCGCAGCGTCCTGTTTGAATACACTCGAGTGTTAGCCGATGTAACCTTGCATGAAATGATCGTATTTAAAGATTATAGTGTCGACCGCAAGGGCGAAATGAAGCATGCGTCCGAGTATTCGTCCGAAGAATGGATCAATGCGCGCGACCGCCGTAACCGGCGCCGCAAACAAGGCGAATCCAATACAAGCCAACAACAGAAAGAACGTCCATGAAAATTTATCCAGTCATCCTGTCCGGCGGTGCCGGTACCCGCCTGTGGCCGTTGTCGCGCGCGGTGATGCCCAAGCAGCTGCTGCCCCTGGTGTCGGACAAGACCATGTTGCAGGAAACCGTGCTGCGCGTGGCGGGCTGGCCGGAACTGATGGCGCCGGTGGTGGTGTGCGGTAACGAGCACCGCTTCCTGGTGGCCGAGCAGATGCGCGAAATCGGCGCCGCGCCGCTCGGCATCCTGCTCGAACCGGCCGGACGCAACACGGCGCCGGCGGTGGCCGCCGCCGCCCACTACCTGTCCCGCATCGATCCCGAGGCGGTGATGCTGGTGCTGCCGGCCGACCATGTGATCGAGAACGGGGAAGCGTTTGCCGAAGCCGTCAAGCGCGCCGCGCAGATGGTCGAGGAGGGCGCGCTGGCCACCTTCGGCATCGTGCCGCAGGGGCCGGAAACCGGCTACGGCTATGTCCACCGCGGCACGCCGATGGACGGCTCGGACAACTGCTACAAGGTCGACCGTTTCGTCGAAAAGCCGGACCGCGCGACCGCCGAGGGCTTCCTGCGCGACGGCGGCTATTACTGGAACAGCGGCATGTTCCTGTTCCGCGCCGAGCGTTTCCTGAGCGAGCTGACCCGCTTCAAGCCGGAGATCGCCGCGGCGACCGAGGCGGCGGTGCGGCTCGGCTACACCGACCTCGATTTCTGCCGGCTGCACGAAGATTCGTTCAACGCCTGCCCGTCCGACTCGATCGACTACGCCGTGATGGAGCACACCGAGCGCGCGGTGGTGGTGCCGGCCGATATCGGCTGGAGCGACGTCGGCTCCTGGTCGGCGCTGTGGGAAGTGCAGCAGCGCGACGCCGAAGGCAACGCCCGGCGCGGCGACGTCTACCTCGACGGCGTTTCCAATTCGCTGGTGCGCGCCGAGAGCCGCATTGTCGCCGTGGTGGGCGTGCAGGACCTGATCGTGGTCGAAACGCCAGACGCCGTGCTGGTGGTGCACAAGGACCAGGTGCAGCGCGTCAAGCAGGTGGTCGACCACCTGAAGTCGAAAGCGCGCACCGAACACCTGCACCACACCAAGGTCTACCGGCCGTGGGGCCATTACGAGGGCATCGATGCGGGCGACCGCTTCCAGGTCAAGCGCATCACGGTCAAGCCGGGCGAAAAACTGTCGCTGCAGATGCACCATCACCGCGCCGAGCACTGGGTGGTGGTCAGCGGCACGGCGCGCGTGACCTGCGGCGACAGCATCAAGCTGCTGTCGGAAAACGAATCGACCTACATCCCGATCGGCATGAACCACCGGCTGGAAAATCCGGGCAAGCTGCCGCTGCACATCATTGAAGTGCAGTCGGGCAGCTATCTGGGCGAGGACGACATCGTCCGCTTCGAGGATATCTACCAGCGCGCCTGATTTTTTCAGGCCCAACAAAAACGGAAGCTTCGGCTTCCGTTTTTTTTGACTATGTCACCGTTCAGTGCGGGACCGCGCGGCGATGGCGGCAAGCGCCCAGTGCGGCGACAAACCCGGGGGTGAAGCAGGGGTTTAGTGAAGCGAAGCTTCGCTCCTGCGAAACGGTCGAGCCTTGCAAGGCTCGACTCCTTTCAGGTCCGCCGGACCTGACCGCAGCCTGTGGGCCGCGGCGCGTGCATGAAGAGCTGGCACGTCGCCGCCGCAAGTCGTCCCGCACTTTATGGTGGCATCGCTTTCTCTTTGGCTATGTCTTCGTTCAGTGTGGGACCGCGCGGCGATGGCGGCAAGCGCCCGGTGCGGCGACAAACCCGGGGTCAGGTCCGCCGGACCTGACCCCAGCCGGTGGGCCGCGGCGCGTGCATGAAGAGCTGGCACGTCGCCGCCGCAAGTCGTCCCGCACTTTATGGTGACATCGCCGCGCCCGATTATGCGCAATTTTGCATAAATGGGATGCTTCCGTCCATTCGGACTGGTGCACGGTCATCAAGTTGTCATTGCATCCAATTAATATCACTTTCGCTTGAAAAACAAGCACGATTCCCATTCTGACCATTTAGCAACACTTATTATGTTTTTTCTAAGTAACTTTATCTAAAAGAATTTATGTTTTTATAGGGAAAAACATGATTTATTCGGAATTCATCTCAATTCACCACTGAAATCGAATTTGCGTTAGCACAATTGCTAATGCATATTACAACGCGAAAGCATCAGCTTTCCCAGATGAAAAACAACAAAGAGGCTCAGGTATGAACGGGAAAAATCAGTTCGGCAAGCAGCGCTTGCCCCGTCGCGCACTGCTTGCGATGGCATTGGCAGCAATCAATTTCGGCGCCTTGGCGCAACATCTGGAAGAAGACCACCGCGAATTCGAGGCCACGCTGTACGCGCCGTACGCCGCGGGCCCACAAGGCAGCCGCAGCTTTGCACTGAATTTCTCCTACCCCTTCGTCGAAAGCGCCCAGGATATCGTCTGGCGCCTCGAATTGCTCGATTCGCGCGGCTCGACCGTGCAGCGTTGGCAAGGCGTGGAGCGCCTGATCGGCGCCCCGCGTAAAGTCAATATCGACTGGGCCGGCCGCAGCGCCGACCCGAGCCTGGCGGACGGCATCTACACGGTGCGCATGCTTGCCGCCGCCAAGCCGGCCACGGCCGCCAAGGTCGGCGACACCAGCAAGGAAGCGGTCGACGCCTTGCTCGCCAGTGCCGAGGAGACCGAAGAGCAGAAATGGGAAATCATGGTCGGCGATCTGCCTGCCGCCGAATTGCCTAGCGCCGCGACGATGGCGGCGCCGCTGCCGAAGGCGAGCGCGTCGAAGCTGCAACGCCTGGGCGCGCAGACGAAACCCTCGCCCCTCGCTGGCCAGTCGATGGCCGCGGCGTCCCTGCCTGCCTCGTCCCTGCCTGCCTACACCGTCTACTTCGGCAACCTGCACAGCCAGACCAACCACAGCGACGGCGGCGGCAACCTGGCCACCTGCACCGGCGCCCAGAATCCCCAGTCCGGCACGGCCGGCGGCCCGACCGAGGCCTACACCTATGCAATGAACAAGGGCCTCGATTTCTTGATGGCCTCCGAACACAACCACATGTTCGACGGTTCGGACAGTACCAATGCCAACGCCAATGCCGCCAACTCACGCGCGCTGTACCAGTCCGGCCTGGCAGCGGCGACCAATTTCAATGCGGCCCACCCGAACTTCCTCGGCGTGTACGGCCTGGAATGGGGCGTGATCAGCAACGGCGGTCACATGAACATTTTCAACACCACCGAATTGCTGGGCTGGGAATCGAACAGCAGCGGCCAGCTGATCGGCGACACCTACACGGCAAAAGGCGACTACGCCGGGCTGTACAGCTTGATGGCCCAGCGCGGCTGGGTCGGCCAGTTCAACCACCCGTCGAGCAGCGGCCAGTTCCTGGTCAATGGCGTGGCGCTCGGCTACACGCCCGATGGCGACACCGCCATGGCCCTGTGCGAAGTGCTCAATACCTCGGCCTTCTCCACCAACACGACGGAAACCGAAACGGGCCGCAGCAGCTACGAGGGCGCCTGCAACAAGGCGCTGGAAGCGGGCTTCCACGTGGCGTTTTCGACCGACCAGGATAACCACTGCGCCAACTGGGGCGCGTCCTACACCAACCGCACGGGCGTCTTGATTCCGAGCGGCATCCCATTGAGCAACGCCAGCTTCATCGCCGCCCTGAAAGAGCGCCGCGTGTTCGCCACCATGGACAAGGCCTCGCAACTGATCTTCACCGCCAACGGCCACGTGATGGGCGAGCGTTTCTACAACAGCGGTCCGCTGGACCTGGTCGCCAACTTCTCCAACACCACCGGCAAGTCGGTCTCCACAGTGGCGATCTACGAAGGTGTACCGGGCCGCAAGGGCACGGTCACGATGCTGGCCAATACCGCCAACGCCAACATCGTGCCGACCCTGGGCGAGCACTTCTACTACGCGAAAGTGACCCAGAACGATGGCAACATCCTATGGTCGGCCCCGGTGTGGGTGACCCAGACCAATGGCACGGGCGATTACATCAAGCCGACCGTCAGCGCCAGCGTGACCGGCAACAGCGGCGACATCACCCTGTCCGCCAATGCCAGCGACGACACCGGCGTGACGATGGTCGAGTTCTATGTCGACAACGCGCTGATCCAGGCCACCGGCCTGACGCCGTACACGGCGACCTTGAATTCGACCACCGTGTCGAACGGCAATCACCGCCTGATCGCCAAGGCTTACGACGCGGCCAACAACGTCGGCAGCTCCGCCCCTGTCACCTTCCCGGTGAACAACCCGATCATCGACCTCGCCGCGCCGGTCGTGGCGGCGAGCGAAACGGGCAGCAAGGGCAGCATTACCCTGAGCGCCGCGGCGACCGACAACATCGGCGTCACCAAGGTCGAGTTCTACGTCGACGGCAGCCTGGCCGGCTCCACCAACGCCGCGCCATATTCGCTGGCAATCGACTCGACGCTGCTGACCAACGGCAGCCACAGCGTGATGGCCAAGGCCTACGATGCAGCCAACAACATCGGCAGCTCCAGCGCCTTTGCGTTCACGATTGAAAATCCGGATGTCAGCGCGCCGGTGGCGCAGGCCGGCGAATCGGGCACCAGCGGCATCATCACCTTGAGCGCACCGGCGGTCGACAACATCGGCGTGACCAAGGTCGAGTTCTACATCGACGGCGCGCTGAAAGGCACGTCGCTGACGGCGCCGTACTCGCTTGCCTTGAACTCGACCCAGCTCGCCAACGGCCAGCACAGCCTGGTCACCAAGGCCTATGACGCTGCCGGAAATATGGGCGCGTCCGCGCCGCTGAGCTTCACTGTCAACAACAGCAGCGTCCAGCTGATCCTGAACGGCGGATTCGAATCCGGCGCCACCAAGTGGTCGGCCAACGCCGGCGTGATCAACAAGGATCCGAGCGAAGCGGCGCGCACCGGCACCTACAAAGCCTGGCTGAGCGGCGTCGGGACCGCGAACGTTACTACGCTGGCGCAGAAGGTGACGATCCCCGCCAGCGCCAATTCGGCACTGCTCAGCTTCTGGCTGCGCGTGACGTCCGATGAAACGGGCGCGGCGGCAGTGGATACCTTGCAAGTGCAGGTCCGCAACACCGGCGGGGCCGTACTGGCCACGCTGGCCACCTATTCGAACCTGGACAAGGGCAATGCGTTTGCGCAGAAGACCCTCGATCTGAGCGCCTTCAAGGGCCAGACCGTGAGCCTGACCTTCGTCGGCGCCGAGAATGACGGGGCGGCAACGTCCTTCATCATCGACGACGTCAGCGTAAATGTGCAATAAGGAAAACTGACATGTCAAAAATTTATCACAACCTCGCGGCCGGAAGTCTTTCCCAAAATTGGAACGATAAGACCCTGCTCAGCGTTACCAACATTTGGGACGGCGTGCCCAGCATCGTCGGTTACAAGGGCGACGGCATCACCAACGTCACTGACGTGAACCCAGACACGATCACGGTTGACAATACGACGGTCAACCTGATCGCAAACCAGACCAATCCCAACTCGCTTGCCACTGGCGGTGTGGCCGAGTTCGAGATCACCGATCCGGTTGTGGCACTGCAGGGCTCAGGTTCGACTGGGGCCAATGCGCCCAACCTGGTGCTCTACGTAAATTCGACCGGAGTTCAGTACGTGCACCTGTCGATGGATTTGCGCGACATCGACGGCAGCACCGACAATGCTGTTCAACAAATCGGCGTACAGTACCGGACCAGCACCAGCGCCATCTGGACCGCCATCCCAAGCGCCCGTGTGCTCGACGCGACCAGCGGCCCCAGCATCGCCACCATGATCACCCATGTGGACGTGGACCTGCCCGCCAGCGCCATCGGCCAGGCGACGTTGGAAATCCGCATCCTCACCACCAATGCGGGCGGCAACGATGAATGGGTTGGCATCGACAACATCGTCGTCTCCAACACGCCCCCAGTTGTCGGCCCCGACACGACGCCGCCAATCATCTCGACGTCCCTGCCAGCCGACAATGCGACCAATGTGGCTGTCGATGCCAACCTGACGGTTACGTTCAGCGAGGCGGTGACCCTGGGCAGCGGCAACATCACCCTGACCGACGGCGCCAGCGACGTCCGCACCATCGCCATCACCGACAGCACCCAGGTCAGCCTGAGCGGCTCAGTCATGACGATCAACCCGACGGCCAACCTGAACCTCAGCTCGACCTACCACCTGACACTGCCCGACGGCGCGGTGCTCGACCTAGCCAACAATCGATTCGCAGGCAACGCCAGTAATCCAGTCGACTTTGCGACGACGCTTCCGGGCGACTCCATCCCACCGGCAATCTCGTCGGCGTCGCCTGCCGACGGCGCCAGCAATGTGGCCGCCAATGCCGTACTCACGCTGACCTTTAACGAAGCGGTGACCCTTGGCAGCGGCAACATCACCCTGACCGACGGCGCCGGCGACGTGCGCACCATCGCCATCACCGACAGCACCCAGGTCAGCTTGAGCGGCACAGTAATGTCGATTCGCCCGACGTCTGCCTTGAACCTGGGCAGCACCTATCACCTGACCTTGCCGGTCGGCGCGGTGCGCGACTTAGCCAACAATGCATTCGCAGGCAACGCCAGCAACCCGGTCGACTTCGCCACCGCCCTGAAACTGACCGGTATCTACGATATCCAGGGCGCCGGCCACACGTCGCCGCTGCTTGCCCAGACGGTGCATACGAGCGGCATCATCACGGCCAAGGACACCAGCAGCACCGTCGGCTTCTATCTTCAGGATGCCAGCGGCGACGGCAATACCGCCACCTCCGATGCGGTGTTCGTGTCCACAACCGCAGCCGTGCTGTCCACCCTCGCCGTCGGCGACAAGGTCGATCTGCAGGCCGTGGTCGACGAAGTCGCCGCCGCCGGCGGCACCGTTGCCAACAACCTGACGATCACCCAGCTCAAGTCGGTCACCAACTTGGCCATCGTCAGCCACGGCAATACCATCGCCCCGACCATCATCGGGACGGACGGACGCATGGCACCCGGCGAAATCGTCGACAGCGATCATTTCGCCGTGTTCAATCCAGGCCACGACGCCATCGATTTCTATGAATCGGTGGAAGGCATGCTGCTCACGGTGAAGAACGTTCAGGTGGTCAGCAATTCCGTCAGTGGCGCAACCTTCGTGGTGCCGGAAAACGGGAACGGCGCCAGCGGCACCAACGACCGCGGCGGCCTGACCAACTCGTCCGGCGACCTCAATCCCGAGCGCTTCCAGATCTACGCCGACACCGGCGTCACCGGCGGCATCACGGGCGTCTACACGACCGGCGACAAGCTGGGCGACGTCACCGGCGTGATGAGCTACTACAATGCCAACTACGAGATGCTGCCGACCGTGCTGCCGGCCGCCGCCGCGCAACACCCGGCTTCGCGCGAGACTACAGCCCTGAAGGGCGATGTCAGCCACCTGTCGATCGGCGCATACAATCTTGGGAGCCTGTCCGGGACCGACACGACCAAGTTCGATGACCTGGCAAAAGACATCGTCACCAGACTGGCCGGGCCTGACCTGCTGGGCCTGGAAGGCGTGCTGGACAACAACGGCCTGGTCGCGGGCGACCTGGGCGCCGACGTAACGATCGGCAAACTGATCGACGCCATCATCGCCGCCGGCGGCCCGCACTACCTGTACGCCCAAGTGGACCCGGCCGACGAAAACTCCGTCAACACCAATGCACGCAACGTCGTCCTGTACAACCCGGACCGCGTGCAATACATCGAAGAATCGGCGCGCCTGCTCGACGACAGCACCGACGCCAACGGCGACAGCTTTGCCAACGCGGCGCATCCGCTGGCGGCCGACTTCGTGTTCCGCGGCGAGACCGTGACCTACATCGGCGTGGACAATTTCAGCCGCGCCGGCGGTGACGGGCTGTTCGGCAAGAACCAGCCGGCCACCGTCATCGGCGACGAGCGCCGCGCCGACCAGATCGGGTCGGTAAAGGACTTCGTCACCGAGCTGCAGCTCGCGCATCCGGGCAATCACGTCGTCGTCGGCGGCAATTTCAACGCCTACCAATTCGACCCGGCCATGGCCGCGCTGAGCACCGGCACCGGCCTGGTCAACCTGGTAGACACCTTGAGCCCGACCGACCGGTACACCAGCGCCAGTGACGGCAGCAATGCCCAGCTCGACCACCTGCTCGTGTCAGGCGAGCTGTCCGCCGGCGCGGTGTTCGACAACGTCCACTTCAACACCAACCTGGCCGCCAACACCGGCGTGAGCGACCGCGATCCGGTGCTGGCGACGATCCACATCAACAGCGCACCGGTCGCCGCCGCCGACAACTTTGACGCCAGGGAAGACACCACGCTGACGCTCAACGCGCTGCAAGGCGTGCTGGCCAACGACAAGGACGTCAATCAGGACGCACTCCAGGTCAGCCTGGTCAGCGGCGCCGCGCACGGCAGCTTGCTGTTGAATTCCGATGGTTCCTTCAGCTACACGCCGCAGGCCGACTACAACGGTATCGACAGCTTCAGCTACCAGGTAAACGATGGTCAGGGCGCCGACTCGGCAGTCGCCACCGTGCAATTGATGGTGGCCGCCGTGAACGATGTTCCGGCCCTGACGGCCGATGCGCCGAACACGGTCTTGATCGAGCAGGGCCAGAACGGCGCCGGCATCGACGTCGCCACGGTCCAGCTGCACACGAGCGACATCGACACCGCCGCACTGGTGATCGGCAACGACGGCTGGATCGCCCAGGGCGACGGCCTGTTCAGCCAGGATGGTCAGTACGGCACGGCCGTGCTGGACATCAATGCCCTGTCCGTCACCTACCAGCTCGACAATGGTCTGGCTGATGCCCTGGACGCCGGCGCACTGGTGCATGAGCAATTCACGGTCAGCCTGAGCGATGGCGCCACCACGATCAGTGCGCCGGTCAGCTTCGACATCCAGGGCGCCAACGACAGCCCCTACGGCAAAGGCGACCATGCCGTCGCGATGGAAGATTCGAGCGTGCTGGTCAATGTGCTGGCCAATGATGGCGACGTCGAAGGCGATGCGCTCGGCATCGTCCTCGTCAGCGGCAACTCCGCCCTCGGCGCCTCGCTGAAGCTGGAAGGCGGCCAGGTGCGTTACAGCGCCGATGCCGATGCCTTCGACCTGTTGGCCGCCAGCACCAGCATGATCGACCACTTCACCTACCGCCTCGACGACGGCCATGGCGGCCTGTCGGGGCCGATCTCGGTGCAAGTGACGGTGCAGGAAGCGGGCGACAACGTGAGCTTGTCCGGCACTGACGGCAACGACACTTTCCGCGTTGCCCTAGGCATGGACACCACCTACGACGGCGGCAAAGGCAACGACAAGATCTTTGGCAACATTGGCGCCGACAACCTTCTCGGCGGCGAAGGCAACGACTCGATCGATGGCGGCGCCGGCAACGACGTCGTCTCGGGCGGCAACGGCACCGACAACCTGCTCGGCGGCGACGGCAACGACACGCTCGACGGCGGCGCCGGTAACGACAGTCTCAACGGCGGCAACGGCGACGATCGCGTCGACGGTGGCATCGGCGATGACATGCTGCAAGGCGGCGCGGGGGCGGACCGTCTGTTCGGCAACATCGGCAACGACGCCTTGTTGGGCGGCAAGGGCGACGATGTGCTCGACGGCGGCAGCGGCAGCGATCTGTTTGTGTTCAGCGCCCAGACCGGACGCGACACCATCGCCGACTTCAATCCGGGCGAAGACACGATCCTGACCGGCTTTGCCGAAACGGGTGCGCTGGGCAACCCAACGACCTGGGCCACGACGATGCACAACGCCCCCTTGGCCGCGACCGCCGCGCCATGGACGTTCGCCAACTTCGACGCTGACGGCAATGGCACGCCAGACTCGGTGCTCATCACCGGCGGCAATCTCGGCGCCGACAGCGTCGTGCTGGCCGGTTGGTCGATCGCCACCCTGGTCGGTCAGAATTATCTGAACGCGCAAGGTCAGGCCATCGGCGGCTGGTTGCACTAGGGCGCGGAGGCGAGTCGGAAAACTTTACACTCGCCTCCCGATCCACCCGGGCCATTTGCATAAGTTGCTGTTGTTAAACAATATTTTACTGCAGGCATGATTGTTGCATCGAACCAATCAACCTTCTACTGGAATCGACATGAACAAAAAACTGATCTTCACGCTGATCGCGCTGTGTGCTGGCGCCATGGCCCATGCGGGCGTCGTCGCCGTCACCGATGCGGGCAACTTCGCCGCACCGACCATCGAGCATTTCACCGGCAACTCCGTGCTGGCAAGCAGCTACGACTTCGGCAACGGCATGACCTACGCGAATTCGGCGGGCCAATCCGACCTGATCAACTATGACGGCTTCTACTCCTTGGGCGGTCCTGGTGGGACCAATTGGGGAATCGATTACGACGGGTATTTTGCGACCGGCAATAGCCCGACCACGTTCGAGTTCAAGTTCGCCGGCGGGGTGACGCGCTTCGGCTTTTCTGGCGGCGCGGCGGCCGACGAGGGCGCCGAAGGCATCGTGAATCTGCAGTTTTTTGACATGAATGACGTCCTCATGAATGACTTGCTGGTCAATACCAGCAGTCTGTTTTCCTGGTATGACTTCTACGGCTTTGAGTCCGATTCCGGCGCCATTGGCCGTGTCGTGTTCCAAAACGTGGGCGGCCTGGTACTAGACGACGTCATGTTCGACGGGACTGCTGCCGTGCCGGAACCGGCCAGCATCGCCTTGTTGGGCCTGGGCCTGGCCGGCTTCGCCGTCGCGCGCCGCAAGCCTGCCCGGAAGTAAATTCCAGGCCGCGACGCAGGGGGGCGCGTTGTCATCGACTATCGGAGAAGCCGTTGATTCGTCAACGGCTTTTTTGCGTGTTCATCCGGCGTCATTACTGCGGCTGACCGCCAACAGCGGGCGCTGCGGCGTCAGGCGTCCGGCCGGCAATCCCGCTTTGCTGCGATTCTGCGGGCTCGGGCAGGTCCGCCTGGAGCGGCTCAGCCTGCGGCGCCTGCACGGCGGCGCCGGCGCGGTACTGTTCGGCATTGCCGTCGATGATGCGCGGCCGGTTGCAGCCTTCAACCTCGCAATCGGCGACCGGGGCATTGCCTTGTACCATCAGAGCGGCCGTGGCGGTCTGGCCATCGTCCGGGGCGGCGGGGCCACCGCATGCGGTCAGGAGCGCCAGCGCGGCGGCGGCGAGCAGGGGGCGAATGTCGGATTGGTTCATTGGATTTTCGATTTCATCTTCAACGGAAACTATTGTAGGGAAGAATTTTTCCGAAAGCCAACCATTTCTTGTGGTCAAAAAGAAATAGCAAGATCTTGAACATATCTTATCGGCATGATGGCGGGAGAAGAGTGATGAAGTGGGTAAATCACTTTTTAGAACTAAGCGAATATTCAACGAACGTTGAGGATTGGCCGCGCCGGCGTCCAGAAATCGCGCACGGCGGTGGCGGACGAGGCGCGCGCGGATAAATCGCGCTTGACCGGGCGCCAGTCGGGCACAATGATCGCACCATGCGTTCAATTTCCCTGCTCCTCTTGTTTGCCTTCACTGCTTGCAGCGTCGCCGGTCCTGCGCCAGTGCCGGCGCCACCGGCCACCGTGCCATCGGCCGACGTGCTGCCGGAAATCCGTTCGCTGATCGGAACGGCGGCGTGTACCGAGTCCTCTCAATGCAATACGCTGCCGCTCGGGGCGCGTGCTTGTGGCGGGCCGCAGGCCTACCTGCCGTGGTCGTCGGCCCGTACCGATGGCGCCGCGCTGCGCGCCTTGGCCGGCCGCTATCAGGAGCAGCAGCGTGCCGCCGCGGAAGCCTCGGGCCAGGTGTCCGACTGCCGCTTCATTCCTGATCCGGGCGCGGAATGTCGCGCCGGCACCTGTCACTTGCGCGGCAACGCCCCCGGTGGCAGCTGAACGGTCCCGCCGCGCGCTCGATCGAGGCCGCATTGCGGCCTTTTTATTCACACTGCATCGCGCGCAGGCGCCCGCGAGTGAGGCTAATTTGCATCAGAGCAAAAGGAAATTGTAGTTTCAGCCAAGAACCTGTTATTGTAGAAAAAGCCACAGTTGAGCCAAGTGTTCGATATCGCAAAGAAAAGTTGTCGAGGCAACAGGGGGCATGGTAGCCTTGCACGCCAAATTGATGCTTTTCGCACTATGTAACGCAGCTGCAATGATGTGTCGGGTTGGCGCTTTCAAACAAGGTAATTGAGGAGTTGGTCGGATGCATCCAGCAACAAATCAGGACTCTGCTATTCGCGGCCGCAGTGCCGGCTTCACGCTGCTCGAATTGCTGGTGGTGATCGTCATCATCGGTCTGCTTGCGGCCTACGTCGGTCCGAAATATTTCTCTCAGCTTGGCAAGTCGGAAGTGACGATCGCCAAAGCCCAAATCGAAGCGTTCGAAAAGTCGCTCGACACCTACCGGCTCGACGTCGGCCGCTACCCGAATACCGAAGAAGGGCTGGCCTCGCTGCTGGCCGCGCCGGCCAGCGGCGCCGGCAAATGGAACGGCCCCTACCTGAAGAAAGCCCTGCCGCCTGACCCGTGGGGCCATCCTTACCAGTACCGCGCGCCCGGACCGAAGGGCGAGTTCGAGATCCTCTCGCTGGGCCGCGACGGCCAGCCCGGCGGCGCCGGCGAAGACGCCGACATCACCAACTAGCCGAGGCGATCGGAATGCAGTTCGAGGTGCGCGCCCTGACGGCCGACTCCGCGGTGGCGCAGTTGAGCATCGATGCGCTCGATGAGGCCGACGCGCGTCGCCAGGTCGAGGCGCGCGGCCTGTTCGTGGCGGCCATCAAGCGCCGCGGCGGCGCCCGCTCGGGCGGCGGCATCTCGCTGGTGCTGTTCAGCCAGGAGCTGCTGGCGCTGCTGTCGGCCGGC
Source organism: Pseudomonadota bacterium (assembly GCA_046728335.1). Classification (GTDB taxonomy): domain Bacteria; phylum Pseudomonadota; class Gammaproteobacteria; order Burkholderiales; family Burkholderiaceae_D; genus JAFCUW01. The sequence continues at coordinate 50,313 of JBKPEJ010000027.1, forward strand.
CTCGGCGTGGTCGAAGCACTCGAGGCGCTGCTCGAAAAAGAAGGCAATCCCGCGCTGGCCAACGTGCTCGGACGCCTGCTGGCCGGCCTGCGCGAAGGCAAGCGCTTCTCCGCCGTGCTGGCCGAGCAGGGCGACCGTTTCCCGCCGCTGTACATCGGCATCGTCAAGGCGGCCGAGGGTACCAGCGACCTGCCGCGGTCACTCTCGCGCTACATCGACTACCAGCAGCGGATCGACGCGGTGCGCGCGAAGATCGTCAGCGCCGCCATCTATCCGAGCATTCTGCTGCTGGTCGGCGGCGGCGTCAGCGGCTTCCTGATCACCTACGTGGTGCCGCGCTTCGCCGAGGTCTACCAGGGCGCCGGCCGCAACCTGCCGTTCATGTCGCGCCTGCTGCTCAGCTGGGGCCAGTTCGCCGCCAACCACACCGCCTGGCTGCTGGCCGGGCTTGGCGCGCTGGCCGCGCTGGTGGTGCTGGGCGTGCGCCACGTGCTGGCGCGCGGCGGCATCGGCGGCGTGCTGGCGCGCCTGCCGGGATTTGGCGAGCGCGTGCGCATCTATGAGTTGTCGCGCCTGTACCTCACCCTGGGCATGCTGACCGAAGGCGGGATCCCGATCGTGCACGCGATCGACACCGTGCAGTCGATGGTGTCGCCGGCGGTGCGCAGCAGCTTGCAGCAGGCGCGACTTGCAGTCGAATCGGGCCTGCCGCTGTCGTCCGCCTTCGCCGCCAACGGCCTGACCACGCCGATTTCCCTGCGCATGCTGCGGGTGGGCGAGCGCACCGGCGACATGGGACCGATGCTGACCCAGTCGGCCGCCTTCTACGACGGCGAAATCAGCCGCTGGATCGACCGCTTCACCCGTACTTTCGAACCGCTGCTGATGGCCGCCATCGGCCTCGTGGTGGGCGCCATCGTGGTGCTGCTGTACATGCCGATTTTCGACCTTGCCGGAGACATGTCGTGACCATCCCGCTCAAGGCCGTTCCCCCCGTCCCGCCGATGGCGCCGCTCGATCCCGCGCTGCTGGCGCGGGCACGCGCGCGCAGCCTGCAGTCGCAGCGCACGCTGGTTGACGAAATCGAAGCCGACACCGGCGCCGACCCGCGCCTGATCGTGCGCGCGCTGGCCGAGCCGTTCGGGCTGGCGGTGGCGGAAACCGCCGACATGCTCGCGTTCACCCCCGCGTTCGACCTGCTGCCGCTGTCGCAGGCGCTGGCGCGCCGCTGCGTGCTGCTGCGCAGTCCCTCCAGGGAACTGATTGGCATCGTGGCCGACCCGTTCGACCTTGACCTGCAGACCTGGCTGGGCGCGCGCGCCAAGGCCACGCCGCGCGAGCCGCTGCAGACCCGGCTGGCGCTCGCTTCCGACATCCAGGCCTACCTCGGCAAGCACGAGGAATCGGCGCGCGCGGTCGACAGCCTGATGCCCGGCGTCGCCGACGGCAAGCGCGATGGCAAGACCACCGCGGTGCTGTCGTTCGCCTCGGTCAGCGAAGCGGCAAGTCCTGCCGTCCGGCTGGTCAATTCGACCTTGTACGATGCGCTCAAGGCGGGCGCCTCCGACATCCACCTCGAGAGCACGGCGCTCGGCCTGTCGGTCAAGTACCGCATCGACGGCGTGCTCGATCACGCCACCTCGGTCAACGGCATCGAAGTGGCCGAACAGGTCATCTCGCGCCTGAAGGTGCTGGCCGAACTGGACATCTCCGAGCGCCGCATCCCGCAGGACGGCAGCTTCCGGGTCGAATCGAACGGCCGCGAAATCGACTTGCGGGTATCGATCATGCCGAGCATCCACGGCGAGGACGCGGTGATCCGTATCCTCGACAAGCGCGCGATGATCGAAGCCTACGGTTCGCTGACGCTCGAGGCGCTAGGCTTCGACGCGCCGTCGCTGGTGTCGCTGCGTTCGCTGGCGCAGGAAGCCTACGGCATGCTGCTAGTGACCGGGCCGACCGGTTCCGGCAAGACCACCACCTTGTATGCGGCGCTGACCGAAATTAACAACGGCCGCGAGAAGATCATCACCATCGAGGATCCGGTCGAATACCAGCTGCCCGGCATCCTGCAGATCCCGGTCAACGAGAAGAAGGGCCTCACCTTCGCCAAGGGCCTGCGTTCGATCCTGCGCCACGACCCGGACAAGATCATGGTGGGCGAAATCCGCGACCGCGAGACCGCCGAAATCGCGGTGCAGTCGGCGCTCACCGGCCACCTGGTCCTGACCACGGTGCACGCCAATAATGTGTTCGACGTGTTCGGCCGCTTCACCCACATGGGCATCGACCCATACGCATTCGTCTCCGCGCTGAACGGCATCTGGGCCCAGCGCCTGGTGCGCACCAACTGCCCGCACTGCGCGGTCGCCTACCGTCCGGACGACGCCGAGCTCGCTGCGGTCAACCTCGAACGGGCCGACGTGCACGACTACCTGTTCATGCAAGGCAAGGGCTGCGGCGACTGCCGCGGCACCGGCTACAAGGGGCGCCGTTCGATTGCCGAAATCCTCACCCTCAACGACGAGATCCGCGAACTGATCGTCGACAAGCGCCCGATCCGCCAGATCAAGGCGGCGGCTTTCGAGAACGGCACCCGCAGCCTGCGCCTGGCCGCGCTCGACCTGGTGCGGCGCGGCGCGACCACGCTCACCGAAATCAAGCGGGTGACCTTGCATGCGTAGGCGCTTCGGACAGGCGCTGCGGCTCGGCGTCGCGCGCGGCGGCGTGGCGCTGGTGAAAACCAGCCGCTGGGACGGTGCGCCGGCCGCGCTGCTGGCCGAGACCCTGCTCGGGCGCGGCGTGGTCGATTCGCCGGCGGCGCTGCAGCAGGCTGTCGCTTCCGTGCTCGATGAAGCCGGCCACGCCGGCTGGCCGCTGACCATCGTGCTGGCCGATGAACTGGTGCGGTTGTGGCAGGTCACACCGCCGCAACACAGCACGCGCCTGGCCGACCTTGAGGCGGCCGCCGCGCTGCGCTTCCAGACCCTGTATGGCGAGCCTGCGGCGGACTGGGAGCTCAGCGCCGGCTGGGATGCGGTCCAGCCCTTTCTGGCGGCGGCGCTGCCGCGGGCGATGCACGGCGCGCTGCACCATGGGGTTTCAGGACAGTCGATGAAAGTGGTGGAAATCACGCCGCAATTTGTGGCTGTGCTCAATCGCTGGGGCGGGGCGCTGAGGCCCGGCGCCTGGTTCGGCATGGTCCACGACCATGTGCTGACCCTGGGAGCGACCGACGGCGACGCGATCGCCGCCGTGCGCGCGGCCGCGCTGCCCGACGGCGCGGATGCCGGCTGGCTCGCCGGCCACCTGGCGCGCGAAGCGCTGCGCATGAACCTCCCCGCGCCCGAACGCGTGCAGCTGTGGGGCAGCGTTCCGGCCGAATGGCTCGGTTCCGGCGCGATCGACTGCAGCCAGCTCGGCGCGCCCGAGCAATCCGGCTGGTCGCCGGCGGCGCGGCTGGCCACCAGCGGGAGCGCTGCATGAAGCGCGTGCGCATCGATTTTGCGCCGCCAAGCCTGGCGCGCACCCTGCACCGCACCGGGCCGCTCGCCTGGAGTCTGGCCGTGCTGGCGCTGGTGCTGTGCGCGGCGGCCACCATCACCGGCTGGCAGATGATGGAGCGCCAGCGCGTGCTCGCCAGCCAGATCGCCTTGGTGCGCACGCAGTCCGGCATACCGGTTGTGGTCGTGCCCGCGGCGGCGCAGGCCGGCGGGCCGCAGGTCGGCGACGCGCAGGCGGCCGCGGTGAACGCCGCCGTGCTGCAGCTGAACCTTCCGTGGAGCGCGCTGCACGACGCCATCGCCGCCGCCACGCCGAAGAACATCGCCTTGCTGGCGCTGGAGCCGGACCCACACCGGCGCAGCATGAAGATCACCGCCGAAGCGAAGACCGCCGACGAAATGATTGCATATATCGAGCAGCTGAAGCAGCAGGAGCTGTTCGGCGCCGTGGCGCTGGTGCGCCACGAGATCAACGAGCTCGATCCGAACCGGCCGATCCGCTTTCAGGTCGACGCACAATGGAGCGCACCATGAACGCCCCGGCCCTGTCCACTCTGGTGCTGCGTCTGCGGCTATGGCTTGCCGCGCGTGGTCCGGTCGCCTGCGCCGGCGCCGTGCTGTGCGTGGCTGGAACGCTGGCGCTGGCCTTGCTGCTGCCTGAGCGCGCTTTGCAAGGGCAACGCCGCGCCGTCGCACTCGGCCTGGCAGCGCTGCCTCAGCCGCCGCTCGCCGTCGCGACGCCGGTCACCGCAAACGCCAACCTGGCGCTGTTCTACGACACGCTGGGCGAACGCCGCTACGCCGAGCAGCAAGTCAAAACCCTGTTTGCGCTGGCGTCGAAAACCGGGCTGGTGCTCAGCCAGGGCGAGTACAAGAGCACCCTCGAGCGCAACGGCCGTTTCCATACCTACCAGGTCAACCTGCCGGTCAAAGGCAACTACGGCGCCATCTGGCAGTTCGCCATGCTGGCCTTGCGCGCGATCCCGTTCGCATCGCTCGACGAGATCAGCTTCCGCCGCGAGACCATCGGCGAGCCGACGGTCGAAGCGCGCGTGCGCATCACGCTGTACCTGACCGACCAGGCGCCGGGAGCATTGCCATGAAACCGCGCCACATCGCGCTTGGCCTGGCGTTGCTGGTGGCCGCCGGCTTCGCCGTGTTCGGCGACAAGAGCCCAGGCGGCGCGGTGGTCGAACCGGCGCCGCGCAGCACCGCGGCTGCCGCTCCGGCCAAGCCTTCCGTGTCGGCGCGCGCCGTCTCCGCCGCGTCGAAACCGGCCGCGCCCGAAGTAGCGATCCTGCGCCTCGAGCCGCGCGCCACATTGATCGCCGACGGCAGCGAGGCGCCGGGGGAGGGCGCGGGCGCCTTCGGCACCCAGAACTGGACACCGCCGCCACAGCCGCCGCCGGCCCCACCGCCACCGCCGCCGCCAACCGCGCCGGCGCTGCCGTTCACCTACCTTGGCAAGGCCGTCTCGAACGGCGAGTGGGAAGTCTTCCTGGCGCGCGGCGACCAGACCCTGATCGTGCGCGACAAGATGGTCATCGACGGCGTGTACCGGGTCGACTCCATCGCGCCGCCCGGCCTGACCTTTACTTACCTGCCCCTCAAGCAGGTCCAACAGCTTAATATTGGAGTACGCGACTAATGCCTAGTCACCTGACCGGCACACGCTGCCTGCAATTGCCACGCATGCTGGCACTGGCCGCTCTTTCTGCCCTTGCGCTGGTCCTGGCCGGCTGTACCGCGCATCTGGCTTACCAGGAAGGCCAGCAACTGGTGGCCGCCGACAAGGTCGAAGCGGGCATGCTGAAGTACCAGGAGGCGATCGCCGCCGATCCCGGCAATGCGCAGTATAAATCCGCGTACCTGAGGGCGCGCGACCGCAACACGACGCGCCTGATCGAGCAGGCCGAACGCGACCTGGCCGACGGCCGCGCCGATGCCGCGCTGCGCGGCTACCAGCGCGCGCTCTCGATCGATTCGGCCAACGAGCGCGCCCGCGCCGGCCTGCGCCAGGTCGAAGCGGACGCGCGCCATGCCGTGCTGATGGAGGAGGCGGCCGCCGCCTTCGACAAGAAGGATTATGAACTGGCGCGCCAGAAAACTGCGGCGATCCTGTCCGAGCGTCCGAACCATGAGCCGGCGCGCCTGCTGCTGGCCCAGGTGACCGAAAAAACTGCCGCGCCGTCCGCCGAAAGCGGCCTGGCCGCCGCCTATAAGCTGCCGATCAACATCGAGTTCCGCGACGCCTCGCTCAAGCAGGTGTTCGAAGTGATCTCGCGCCGCTCGGGCCTGAACTTCTTGTTCGACAAAGACGTCAAGACCGACCAGCGCACTTCGATCTTCCTGAAAAACAGCACCGTCGAAGCGGCCGTGTACTACCTCCTGGTGAGCAACCAGCTCGAGCAGCAGGTCATGGACGGCAATACCATCCTGGTCTACCCGAACAATGCGGCCAAGCTGAAGGAATACCAGGAGATGACGGTCAAGACCTTCTTCCTGGCCAATGCGGAAGCCAAGAACGTGGCCAACACGCTCAAGACCATCCTCAAGTCGCGCGACGTGGTGGTCGACGAGAAGCTGAACCTGCTGATCGTGCGCGACAGCCCGGAAGCGATCAAGCTGGCCACGCGCCTTGTGGCGCTACAGGACGTGGCCGAGCCGGAAGTCATGCTCGACGTCGAGATCCTCGAAATCAAGCGCAGCCGCCTGATGGACCTGGGCATCGCGTGGCCGGCGAGCCTCGGCTTCGCGCCGCTGCAGTCGAGCACCGGCGGCCCGCTGACGATCGAATCGCTGCGCCACCTGAACGCCAGCACCATCGGCGTCACCGGCGTCAGCGCGACCATCAACGCCAACAAGACCGACGGCGACTCGAACACGCTGGCAAATCCACGCATCCGCGTGCGCAACAAGGAAAAGGCCAAGGTCGTCATCGGTGACAAGGTGCCGAACATCACCACCATCATCACGCCCGGGACCAGCGGCGGCTTCGCTTCCGAGTCGATCAACTACGTCGACGTCGGCCTGACCCTGAACGTCGAACCGACCATCTACCTGAACAATGAAGTGGCGATCCGCATTTCGCTGGAAGTGTCGAACCTGGTCGATTCGGTGACCACCAAGTCCGGTTCCGTGGCTTACCGGATCGGCACCCGTTCGGCCTCCACCATGCTGCAGCTGAAAGACGGTGAGAACCAGGTGCTGGCGGGCCTGATCAACAATGAAGACCGCACCAGCGGCAGCAAGGTGCCCGGCTTCGGCAATATCCCGATCCTGGGCCGCTTATTCGGCAGCACGCGCGACTCGACCGACAAGACCGAGATCGTGTTGTCGATCACGCCGCACCTGGTGCGCAATGTGTTGCGCCCTGCGCTGAGCGCGTCCGAGTTCAGCGCCGGCACCGAGACCAGCTTCCGCCGCCGTCCCGACGCCGCGGTCCGGCTGCCGGCGCAGTTACCGCCCGTCCCAGGCGCGCAACCCGCCGTTGCCGCTCCGGCCTTGCAAGCGCCTGTCAGCGCCCCGCCGGCCGCCGGAGTGGTGGTCAATCCGATTCCGATCCCGGTTCCGGCCGCGACGCCCGTCCCAGCGCAATGAAAGCGCGCGGCTTCACGCTGATCGAACTGCTGGTCACGCTGGCGATCCTGGCGCTGCTCGGCACGGTCGTCGCGCCGGCCGCCCAGGTCACGGTGCAGCGCCGCCATGAGCAGGAGTTGCGCGGCGCGCTGCGTGAAATCCGCAGCGCCATCGACGCCTACAAGAAAGCCAGCGACGAAGGCCGCATCGCGAAAAACGCCGGCGCTACCGGCTATCCGCCCAAGCTGGAGGTGCTGGTCGACGGCGTGCCCGATCTGCGCAATCCGAAGCGCGCCAAAATATTCTTCCTGCGCCGCCTGCCGCGCGACCCGTTCAATCCCGAGCCGGAGCTGGCAGATGCGCAGACCTGGGGCAAGCGCAGCTACGCCAGCGAGGCGACCGACCCGCGCGAAGGCGACGATGTGTACGACGTGTATTCGACCGCGGAGCGGACAGGCCTGAACGGCCTGCCGTACCGCAGATGGTGACGCAGTTGGCAAGCGCTATGCAAAAGCGCCGCGCGGGCTTCACGCTGATCGAGCTGCTGGTCGTGCTGGGCATCGTCGCGCTGATGCTGACCCTCGCGGTGCCGCGCTTCTTCCCGAGCATCGACCGCGCCAAAGAGACCATCCTGGCCGACAACCTGCGCAGCACGCGCGCCGTCATCGACCAGTTCTACAGCGATACCGGGCGCTATCCCGATTCGCTCGATCAGCTGGTGGAGAAGAAGTACATCCGCGGCCTGCCGCTGGACCCGATCACCGAGAGCAGCGCAACCTGGATCCTGGTGCCGCCGGAAGACGGCGCCAAAGGCGGCGTCTACACCATCAAGAGCGGCGCGCCCGGCAACGACCGCAGCGGCAAGCCGTATTCCGACTGGTAAGCCGATGGCGCCGCGTTCATTCGGCCGCTTGCGACAGGGCGGGTTCACCTACCTCGGACTGATCATCCTGGTCACCGTGATCGGCATGGTCGGCGCGGCCACGCTGAAGGTCGACGCCTTGCTGCGCCGCGCCGCGGCGGAGGAGGAGTTGCTGAGCATCGGCGCCGAATTCAGTGCGGCGCTGGCCAGCTACGCGGCGGCCACGCCGCAAGGCCAGCTGCCGCAACCGCCCACTTTGCAGGAACTGCTGAAGGATCCGCGCTCGCCGGCGCTGCGCCGCCACCTGCGCAAGATTTTCATCGACCCGGTGACCGGCACCGCGGACTGGGGCATTGTCTACGTGGGCGACCGCGCGGGCGTGATCGGCGTGTACAGCCTGTCCCAGGCCAGGCCGCTCAAGATCGGCAACTTCGATGCGCGCTTCGTGGGCTTCGATAACAAGCAGCGCCTGTCGGACTGGAAATTCACTGCCGGGCTGCCGCAGGTAGCGCTGCCGCCCACGGGCGCTGCGGTGCCGGTAGCGCCGCTGTTTCTGCAGCATCCCCAGCCGCAGACGCAGCTGACGCCGTCGGCGCCGCCTGCACCCGCACCAGAGCCACAGCCAGCCGCCGAGCCGCCGCCGCCAGCGGAACCGGTCGAACCCAAAACCGAAGAAAAAACCGAGGAAAAAACCGAAGAGAAACCGGAAGTGGTCGCACCGCCGCCGGTCACGGAACAGCGCTGACGCCTTAGCGCGCGCGCCGCTTGAAGTCGCCGAGCCGGAAGCCGAGCGCGAACAGCACCGCGAAGTAAGTGACCGCGCTGGCGCCGATGATCAGGAACAGTGCGCCGGCCCGCAGCCACGGATGGACCTGCATCGCGGCCCAGTTGATCTGACCCTGTGCGTACCACGACAGCGCGCCCATCACGCAGACCGCCACCGCCAGCCGTACGAAGAAGCCGCGCCAGCCAGGATGCGGCACGAAGATCTTGCGCCGCCGCAGTCCCGTGTACAGGAACAGCGCGTTCAGGCAGGCGCCCAGGCCGATCGACAATGCCAGTCCGGCCACCGCCATGCGCGGCACGAACACCAGGTTCATCAGCTGTGTGGCGACCAGCACGCCGAGCGCGATGCGCACCGGGGTGCGGATATCCTGGCGCGCATAAAACGCCGGCGCCAGCGTCTTGACGAGGATGATGCCGACCAGGCCGGCGCTGTAGGCCATCAGCGGCAGGGCCGACGAGCCGATCGCCGCCGCGGTGAATTTACCGTAATGGAACAGGGTGGCGATCAACGGCTCGGCCATCGTCGCCATGCCCACCGCCGCCGGCAGCGCCAGCAGGAAAGTCAGGCGCAGGCCCCAGTTCAGCAGCGACGAATATTCCTCGGCGTCGCTCTCGGCATTTGCTTTCGACAGGCTCGGCAGCAAGATGGTGCCCAGCGCCACACCCAGCATGGCGGTCGGGAATTCCATCAGGCGGTCTGCGTAGGACAGCGCGGAGACGCTGCCGGCCACCAGGTGCGAAGCGATATTGGTGTTGATCATCAGGCTGATCTGGGCGGCCGACACGGCGAACACGGCCGGGCCCATCTTTTTCAGCATGCGGCGCACGCCAGGGTCGCGCAGGCCGGTGAGGGGATTGAACGCCAGCCGCGGCAGCATGCCGATCTTGGCCAGCGCCGGGATCTGCAGGCCCACCTGCAACAGGCCGCCGACGAACACGGCAATCGCCATCGCGTAGATCGGCTGTTTCAGGTGGCGCACCAGGAACAGCGAGGCCAGGATGAACGAAATATTGAGCAGCACCGGCGTGAAAGCCGGGATCTTGAACCGGCGCCAGGTGTTCAGCACGCCGCCGCTCAGCGCCACGAAGGACATGAAGGCTATATAAGGGAACATCAGGCGCGTCATCCAGATCGACGCGTTGAAGGCGTCCGGCGTCTTGTCGAGGCCGCCTGCAATCAGGTAGACGAACAGCGGGCTGCCGATGATCCCGATGATGCTGGTCAGCACGGTGGCCCACACCAGGGTAGTGGCCACATGGTCGACCAGCGACTTGGTGGCGGCGTCGCCATGCTGGGTTTTATACTCGGACAGGATCGGCACGAAGGCTTGCGAGAACGCGCCCTCGGCAAACAATCGCCGCAGCAGGTTCGGGATGCGGAACGCTACAATGAAGGCGTCGGAGTAGGCCGAGGCGCCGAAAGCGCGGGCGAACAAGCTCTCGCGCAGCAAACCGGTGACTCGGGACAGCATGGTCATGCTGGAAATGGCGGCGAGGGTTCTGAGCAAGTTCATGGCGCGAGATTATAGCCCGGCAACAGGCTTGCAAACGACATGCGCCCAACAAGTGTGATTTTTGAATTGCCGGGAACGGATTAATTCGCTATAATCGAAGGCTGTACAGAATTCTGTTACGCAGACACACCTGTTTGACAGGCACTGGTTTGACAGCAAGGTTGTTCAGAACGTATGAACTCACCGGTTTGACAGACGCTTGTGTTTGCAAACGCAACTTGACCCCGTTTTAGGAAATTCCATGGCAAATACCGCACAAGCGCGCAAACGCGCTCGTCAAGCAGTTAAGCAGAACGCTCACAATTCGTCGCAGCGTTCGACCCTGCGTACAGCAATCAAGGCTGTTCGTAAAGCGATCCAGGCTGGCGACAAGGCTGCTGCCGCGTCGATCTTCCAAGCATCGGTTTCGAAAATTGACAGCATCGCTGACAAGAAAATTATCCACAAGAACAAGGCCGCTCGCCACAAGAGCCGCCTGGCAGCTGCCCTGAAAGCGCTGGCTTAAAAGCCGCGTTCCGCAGCCGCCACCGCGGTTGCGCAGAGTAGTTCCTGTGGTTGAAAAACCCGCCTGACTTCGGTCCGGCGGGTTTTTTCGCTTGCGCGCTGGCTTCGTTGCCGGCTCGCTCTGCGTACAGGCGTAAAAAAAGGCAGGACCGGCCCTGCCTTTCGCGTAAAGCGGGGAGCGATTACTTGGCGGCTGGCGCGGCCGAGGCGGCGGAAGCTGCGGCCGAAGCCGATGCGGCTTTCTTCGCTTTGTGCTTCTTCACGTGAGCCGATGCCGAGGCCGAAGCCGAAGCGACCGGAGCCGAAGCCATCGCCGAAGCCGAAGCCGAAGCGGAAGGAGCGGCGGCAGCGAAAGCGGAAGCAGCGAACAGGGAGGCAACCAGGGCAGCGATGATCTTGGACATTGCAGTTTTCCTTTTAGGTTTAGTTACGTACGATTCTGATGAATCTGAGCATGTAACGCGCCCATTTCGATGCCCGTTGACATTTTTTTGAAGAAAAGTGAAAAAATAGTTAAAAGCGCGCGCTTTTCTTCGGAAAAATCCTATGTTGCAGCGCAATAAGTCGGCGTCCCGCCTAGATTTTCTTCAACTCGGTCGATGCGACTTCCAGCGATTCGCCCGGCATCAGGGGATGGGTGGCCAGCGAAAACGGCCCGATGCTGCTGCGGACCAGGCGCAGGGTAGGGAAGCCGACCGCTGCCGTCATGCGCCGCACCTGGCGATTTTTCCCTTCCTGCAAAGTGATCGCGATCCAGCTGGTCGGCTTGTCGGCCCGCACCCGGATCGGCGGATTGCGCGGCCACAGCCAGTCCGGCGCGGCGATTTTCACCGCGCGGCAGGGCTTGGTGGTGAAGTCGCCCAGGTCGAGCGGCCCCTCTAGCCGGGCCAGCGCGGCGGCGTCGACCTCGCCGTCGACCTGCACCAGGTAGGTCTTCGCTTCCTTGTGGTCCGGGTGGGCGATGCTGTGCTGCAGCCGGCCGTCGTCGGTCAGCAGCATCAGCCCCTCGCTGTCCGCGTCGAGCCGGCCGGCAGGGTAAATGTTGGGAATGGCGATGTAATCGGCGAGCGACTCGCGCCCGTCCTGCGGTGTAAACTGGCAGAGGACATTGAACGGCTTATTGAACAGAATCAGGGGCATGGGGCAGGGCCGGGGTAGTGGATCTGGCTCGAAAGCCAGGTGTTAGTGTCGTAAAACCGTAGCGCCTAGTAAAATACTGGTGCATAATGTGAAACGCGCCTCTTATGTCTTATAGAAGACCTTCCTGGCCCGTACCCATAATTGTAACCAGTTTCAGCTTCCAGACCTTGCCCGACGGCCTGCACGTCCTTGCGCGGAGCACGCACGTGGACAGGCGACCATTTTTGAGTTTCACCCATCGCGACACCGTTCGCGGACACCGAGGAAAAGCGCATGAGCAGTGATCAGACCATTATCTACACCCTGACCGACGAGGCGCCGCTGCTGGCAACCCACGCCTTCCTGCCAGTCGTCAGCACGTTCGCCAAAGCCGCCGGCATTACCGTCGAGAAGAGCGACATCTCGGTGGCGGCCCGCATCCTGGCCGCCTTCCCCGAGCGCCTCAAGCCGGAGCAGCGTGTGCCGGACTCCCTGGTCGAGCTGGGCAAGTTGACCCTTACGCCCGAAGCCAACATCATCAAGCTGCCGAACATCAGCGCCTCCGTGTCGCAGCTGGAAACGGCCATCAAGGAACTGCAGGGCAAGGGCTACGACATCCCCGACTACCCGGCCGCCCCGAAGACGGACGAAGAAAAGGACATCAAGGCGCGCTACGGCAAATGCATCGGTTCGGCGGTGAACCCGGTTCTGCGTGAAGGCAACTCCGACCGCCGCGCCCCGCGCGCCGTCAAGGAATACGCCCGCAAGAACCCGCACTCGATGGCCGAATGGTCGGCTGCCTCGCGCACCCACGTCTCGCACATGACCGAAGGCGACTTCTACCACGGCGAAAAATCGATGACGCTGGGTGGCGCACGCGACGTCAAGATGGAACTGATCACCAAGAGCGGTAAGACCGTCGTGCTCAAGCAAAAGGTGGCCCTGCTGGGCGGCGAGATCATCGATTCGATGTTCATGAGCCGCAAGGCCCTGCTGGCGTTCTACGAACAGCAGATCGAAGACGCGAAGAACACCGGCGTGATGTTCTCGCTGCACGTCAAGGCGACCATGATGAAGGTGTCGCACCCGATCGTGTTCGGCCACTGCGTGCGCATGTTCTACAAGGAAGCGTTCGAGAAGCACGGCGCGCTGTTCGACAGCCTGGGCATCAACGTCAACAACGGCATGGCCGACCTGTACAACAAGATTGCAGATCTGCCGGTGTCGCAGCGCGATGAAATCATCCGCGACATCCACGCCTGCCAGGAACACCGGCCGGCGCTGGCGATGGTCGACTCGGCCAAGGGCATCACCAACTTCCATTCGCCCAACGACGTCATTGTCGACGCCTCGATGCCCGCGATGATCCGCGCCGGCGGCAAGATGTACGGCGCCGACGGCCGCCTGAAGGAAGTCAAGGCGGTCATCCCGGAGAGCACCTTCGCGCGCATTTACCAGGAAATCCTCAACTTCTGCAAATGGCACGGCGCCTTCGATCCGAAAACCATGGGCACCGTGCCGAACGTGGGCCTGATGGCCCAGCAGGCGGAGGAGTATGGTTCGCACGACAAGACCTTCGAGATCCCGGAAGACGGCGTGGCCAATATCACCGACCTGGCCAGCGGCGAAGTGCTGCTGTCGCAAAACGTCGAACAGGGCGATATCTGGCGCATGTGCCAGGTCAAGGACGCGCCGATCCGCGACTGGGTCAAGCTGGCCGTCACGCGCGCGCGCAACTCCGGCATGCCGGCCGTGTTCTGGCTCGACCCGTACCGTCCGCATGAAAACGAGCTGATCAAGAAGGTCAAGACCTACCTGAAGGACCACGACACGAGCGGCCTGGACATCCAGATCATGTCGCAAGTGCGGGCGATGCGTTACACGCTCGAGCGCCTGATCCGCGGCCTGGACACCATTTCGGTCACCGGCAACATTCTGCGCGACTACCTGACCGACCTGTTCCCGATCATGGAATTGGGCACCAGCGCCAAGATGCTGTCGATCGTCCCATTGATGGCGGGCGGCGGCATGTACGAAACCGGCGCGGGCGGTTCGGCGCCGAAGCACGTGCAACAGCTGGTGGAAGAAAATCACCTGCGCTGGGATTCGCTGGGCGAGTTCCTGGCGCTGGCCGTGTCGTTCGAAGACCTCGGCCTCAAAACCGGCAACGCCAAGGCCAAGATCCTGGCCAGCACGCTCGACGCCGCCACCGGCAAGCTGCTGGACAACCGCAAGTCGCCGTCGCCGAAAACCGGCGAACTCGACAACCGCGGCAGCCAGTTCTACCTGTCGCTGTTCTGGGCGCAGGAACTGGCCGCGCAGACCGACGACGCCGAACTGGCCGCGCATTTCGCGCCGCTGGCCAAGTCGCTGACGGAAAACGAAGCGAAGATCGTGGCGGAGTTGCTGGCCGTGCAGGGCAAGCCGGTCGATGTGGGCGGCTACTATAAGCTGGACGAGGCGAAAGTGTCCGCCGCCATGCGTCCGAGCGCCACTTTCAACCGCGCGATCGAAACGCTGGCGTAATCCCAGAAGGCGCGCTTCGGCGCGCTGATGGTCTCAAAAAACCCGCCCGGCCAAGTTGGCCGCGGCGGGTTTTTTTTGGATATGTCGCCGTAAAGGGTGGGACGACTTGCGGCGTCGACGTGCCACCTCTTCATGCACGCGCCGCGGCCCACGGTCTGGGGTCAGTCCGGCGGACCTGAAAGGAGTCGAGCCTTGCAAGGCTCGACCGTTTCGCAGGAGCGAAGCTTCGCTTCACTAAACCCCTGCGTCACCCCCGATTTTGTCGCCGCACTGGGCGCTTGCCGCCATCGCCGCGCGGTCCCACACTTAACGGTCATCTGGCTCGGCCAGGGATTTTCAGCTGACAAAATCACTCAAAGCAGGTTTTTACTTTTGAGTGACGACTGGTGCATAATGCAAGACTCGAATCTTCTGTCTTATGCAGGACTGGCAGCGCTAGCGAGGTGCGGTGCCGCCAGCCACGGGCAGTTCGCACCACGCGTCCAATTGGGAGAACACAATGTACCAACATATCACCGTCCCGGCCGATGGCCAGAAAATCGGCGTCAACGCCGATCTTTCGCTCGCGGTCCCGGATAATCCGATCATTCCCTTCATCGAAGGCGACGGCACCGGCATCGACATCACCCCGGTCATGATCAAGGTAGTGGATGCAGCGGTGGCCAAGGCCTACGGCGGCAAGCGCAAGATCAGCTGGATGGAGGTGTTTGCCGGCGAGAAATCGACCAGCGTGTACGGCCCGGACGTGTGGCTGCCGGAAGAGACGCTCGACGCCGTCAAGGACTACGTCGTGTCGATCAAGGGCCCGCTGACCACGCCAGTCGGCGGCGGCATCCGTTCGCTCAACGTCGCGCTGCGCCAGCAGCTCGACCTGTACGTCTGCCTGCGTCCGGTGCGCTACTTCACCGGCGTGCCTTCGCCCCTGAAAGAGCCGGAGAAGACCGACATGGTCATCTTCCGCGAAAACTCGGAAGACATCTACGCCGGTATCGAGTACCAGCAGGGTTCCGAAGGCGTCAAGAAGCTGATGGACTTCCTGATCAAGGAAATGGGCGTCACCAAGATCCGCTTCCCTGAGACATCGGGCCTGGGCATCAAGCCAGTGTCGATCGAAGGCACCGAGCGCCTGGTGCGCAAAGCGATCCAGTACGCGATCGACAACGACAAGCCATCGGTCACGATCGTCCACAAGGGCAACATCATGAAGTTCACCGAAGGCGGCTTCCGTGACTGGGCGTACGCGCTGGCACAGAAGGAATTCGGCGCCGAGCTGATCGATGGTGGCCCATGGATGAAGTTGAAGAACCCGAAGACCGGCCGCGACATCGTCATCAAGGATTCGATCGCCGACGCTTTCCTGCAGCAGATCCTGCTGCGCCCGATCGAATACAGCGTCATCGCTACCCTGAACCTGAACGGCGACTACATCTCGGACGCGCTGGCGGCCCAGGTCGGCGGCATTGGCATCGCGCCGGGCGCCAACATGTCGGATTCGGTGGCCATGTTCGAAGCGACCCACGGCACCGCGCCTAAGTACGCAGGCAAGGACTATGTGAACCCGGGTTCGCTGATCCTGTCGGCGGAAATGATGCTGCGCCACATGGGCTGGACCGAAGCTGCCGACCTGATCATCTCCTCCATGCAGAAATCGATCGCCTCGAAGAAAGTCACCTACGACTTCGCCCGCCTGATGGAAGGCGCGACCCAGGTGTCGTGCTCAGGCTTCGGCGACGTGATGATCGAGCAGATGTAAGATCGCCTGCGCTGGCCGCAACAACAGAAGCCCTGTCCTCCTTGCGAGGGCAGGGCTTTTTTGACGCTTCTACTGCTCTGGGGGAATACTTGCATAAATGGTATTGCGGCGTTGTGCCGACGCCACTCCTCAACGAGGACCGAATCACCTTGGATGGCGAGGCCGTTCGACTCTAAAGCGCCATAGGCTTTTAACTTGTTGACACTTTTGTTGTCTTGGAGAATACTTGCAAAATAGCATTGCGATAATTCTTCGGATTCTCCCTCAACGAAAGGAGTTCAGCATGCGTTCCTCGTTCACCGTATTCACCGTATTAGCATGTGCAATCATGTTGGCTGCGTCCTTGCCGGCGGCCGCACGCCCGACTTCCGCCGCGGCGACGCCGGCGGCGGCCAAGCCGGATAGCCTGGAAATTTGGCACCAGCAGATCGTCGCGCATTACAAGAAGGTGCGTTATCTCAATGGCGAAGGCAAGCCAATCGCCGCGGAGGCCTTCCTGGCGGTGCTGGCCAAGCGTGAAGCGAGTTTGAACATGACCACCCCTCGACCGGACCGTGGAGAAATGATTACTTTGCAGTTGCGGGCACCTGAGCCGGTTCGCTAATCATCGCGCACAAGGGAAAGTGCGCGGACGAAAAAAAACCCCGCCGAAGCGGGGTTTTTCACATTCGGGTTTGCTTAAGCAGCCTGGATGTTGGAAGCTTGCTTGCCTTTAGGGCCTTGCGTTACTTCGAATTGAACTTTTTGACCTTCTTTGAGGGTCTTGAAACCGTTCATGTTGATTGCGGAGAAGTGCGCGAACAGATCTTCGCCGCCGTCATCTGGAGTGATGAAGCCAAAACCTTTGGAATCATTGAACCACTTAACTGTACCTGTTGCCATAAAAGAACTTTCAAAAATAACCAATCACACGAGCCATAAAAGCAAGAAGCTTCTTGCCCCCTCCTCAGCCTGCTCACTTCTTATCAACACGACCAGAAGTCAAAGTTGATATCTGCATTGTTGGCGGAATGACTATTGAAGTCAAGCGGTTTTGAGCGGCCATTGTCATTTTTGCCACAGCACCTCGAAAACCAACTCTTGAATTCCCGAATCGGGTCGCCATCTGCGCTCTAACCGGAAAACGCGTAAGATGGAAAACAAATGTAAATGCCCTGATCTTTACGCATTGCATCACCCTTGAAAGCATTAGAATAAAGCGTATGGCAACCAAGCAAGATACCGAACAACTGCTGGAGCGGCAGACTGTCAAGCCGCCGCCGCTCTACCAGGTGGCACTGTTGAACGACGACTATACGCCAATGGAGTTTGTGGTGGCCATCATTCAGGAGTACTTCAACAAGGATCGGGAAACGGCGACGCAGATTATGCTTTCCGTACACCGCCACGGCAAAGGAGTGTGCGGGGTGTTTTCCAAAGATATAGCGTGTACCAAAGTCGAGTTTGTATTAACGCATGCACGCAAGGCGGGGCATCCCCTGCAGTGTGTGATGGAGGAAGTATGATTGCGCAGGAACTGGAAGTCTCTTTACACATGGCCTTTGTCGAAGCTCGGCAAGCACGGCATGAATTTATTACCGTTGAGCATTTGCTGCTGGCGCTTCTGGACAACCCATCGGCCGCGGAAGTCCTGCGTGCGTGTGCGGTCAACATTGACGACTTGCGGAAAACCTTGACGAACTTCATCGGCGACAACACGCCGACCGTGCCTGGCACGGGCGAAGTGGACACCCAGCCGACGCTTGGATTCCAGCGCGTGATCCAGCGTGCGATCATGCACGTCCAGTCCGCCTCGAACGGCAAGAAGGAAGTGACCGGCGCCAACGTGCTGGTGGCCATCTTCGGCGAGAAGGATTCGCACGCGGTCTACTACCTGCACCAGCAGGGCGTGACCCGCCTCGACGTGGTCAACTTCATTTCGCACGGCGTGCGCAAGGACCAGCAGGCCGAGTCGCAAAAGACCTCGGAAGGCGTGGAAGAAGCGCAGGTCGAAGGTCAGCCGAAGGAAAGCCCGCTCGACCAGTTCACCCAGAACCTGAACAAGGCCGCCGCCGAAGGCAAGATCGATCCGCTGATCGGGCGCGAGGACGAAGTCGACCGCGTGATCCAGATCCTGTGCCGCCGCCGCAAGAACAATCCGCTGCTGGTCGGTGAAGCCGGCGTGGGCAAGACGGCGATCGCCGAAGGCCTGGCCTGGCGCATCACCCAGGAAGAAGTGCCTGAGATCCTGCAGAATGCTGTGGTGTATTCGCTCGACATGGGCGCCTTGCTGGCAGGCACCAAATACCGCGGCGATTTCGAGCAGCGCCTGAAGGCGGTCCTCAAGCAATTGAAGGAAACCCCGCACGGCATCCTGTTCATCGACGAGATCCACACCATCATCGGCGCCGGTTCGGCGTCGGGCGGCACGCTGGACGCGTCCAACCTGCTCAAGCCTGCGCTCGCCAACGGCCAGCTCAAGTGCATCGGCGCGACCACCTACACCGAGTTCCGCGGCGTGTTCGAAAAAGACCACGCACTGTCGCGCCGCTTCCAGAAGGTCGACGTCAACGAGCCGAGCGTCGAACAGACGATCCAGATCCTGCGTGGCCTCAAATCGCGTTTCGAAGAGCACCACGGCGTCAAGTACTCGTCGTCGGCGCTGTCGACCGCGGCCGAGCTGGCGGCGCGCTTCATCAACGACCGCCACCTGCCCGACAAGGCGATCGACGTCATCGACGAAGCCGGCGCTGCTCAGCGCATCCTGCCGAAATCGAAGCAGAAGAAAACCATCGGCAAGACCGAGATCGAGGACATCATCGCCAAGATCGCCCGGATCCCACCGCAAACAGTCAATCAGGACGACCGCAGTAAGCTGCAGACCATCGACCGCGACCTGCGCAACGTGGTGTTCGGCCAGGATCCCGCGATCGATGCGCTGTCGTCGGCGATCAAGATGGCGCGCGCCGGCCTGGGCAAGACCGACAAGCCGATCGGCTCCTTCCTGTTCTCCGGTCCGACCGGCGTCGGCAAGACCGAGGTGGCCAAGCAGCTGGCCTTCATCCTCGGCATCGAGCTGATCCGATTCGACATGTCCGAATATATGGAGCGCCATGCGGTGAGCCGGCTGATCGGCGCGCCGCCGGGCTACGTTGGTTTCGACCAGGGCGGCCTGCTGACCGAAGCGATCACCAAGAAGCCGCACGCGGTGCTGCTGCTGGACGAAATTGAAAAAGCCCACCCGGACATTTTCAACATCCTGCTGCAGGTGATGGACCATGGCACGCTGACCGACAACAACGGCCGCAAGGCGGACTTCCGCAACGTGATCATCATCATGACCACCAATGCGGGCGCCGAAAGCCTGACCAAGCGCTCGATGGGCTTCACCGAGTCGAAGGCTGCCGGCGACGAGATGGCCGACATCAAGCGCATGTTCACGCCGGAGTTCCGCAACCGGATCGACGCGACCATCAGCTTCCGTGCGCTGGACGAGGAAATCATCCTGCGCGTGGTCGACAAGTTCCTGATGCAGCTCGAAGAGCAGCTGCACGAGAAGAAGGTCGAAGCCATCTTCACCGAGAAGCTGCGCAAGTTCCTCGGCAAGAAAGGATTCGATCCTCAGATGGGTGCACGTCCGATGGCGCGCCTGATCCAGGACTTGATCCGCAAGGCGCTGGCCGACGAGCTGCTGTTCGGCCGCCTGGTCACCGGCGGGCGCATCACGGTCGACCTCGACGACAAGGACGCAGTCGTGCTCGAGTTCCCCGAGTCCGACGCGACGCCGCCGACGGCGCCGCCGGAGACTGTCGAAATCGAGTAAGCGCCGACAGGCCAAACAAAAACCCGCGCACGCAAGTGACGCGGGTTTTTTTTGGTCGTTTCAGATTCGGCTATAGTTAAATCACACTACCGTCGTTCCCGCGCAGGCGGGAACCCATACCCCCTCAACGCTGTGACGCCGTCAAATCGCAGCCAGCGCCATCTCCAGGTCCCTCCGCAAATCCTCCACATGCTCCACCCCCACCGACAGCCGTATCAACGCATCGCTGATCCCCAGCTGCTTGCGCTGGGCCGGCGGAATGGTCGCATGCGTCATCAGCGCCGGATGCTCAATCAGGCTCTCCACGCCGCCCAGGCTTTCGGCCAGCGTGAACACCTCGCAGCGCTCCAGGAATCGCCGCGCCCCTGCCAGGTCGGTCTCGAGCTCGATCGAGATGATCCCGCCGAAACCGTTCATCTGGCGCCGCGCCAGCGCATGCTGCGGATGCGATTCCAGTCCCGGATAGAACACCTTCGCCACTTTCGGCTCGCGCTCCAGCCACTGCGCCAGGGCCAGCGCGTTCGAACAATGGCGATCCAGCCGCAGCGCCAGCGTCTTGATCCCGCGTAGCACCAGGAAGCTGTCGAACGGTCCCTGGATCGCCCCGACCGAGTTTTGCAGGAAGCCCAGTTGTTCGGCCCATGCCGCCTGGTGCGGCCCGCCGCCCACCACGGCGATGCCGCCGATGACGTCCGAGTGGCCGTTCATGAACTTGGTCGTCGAGTGCACCACGATGTCGATCCCGTGCTCGATCGGCCGCTGCACGATTGGGCTGGCGAAGGTGTTGTCGCACACCGAGATGATGCCGCGCTCGCGGCAGAGCTTCGCGATCGCTTGCAGGTCGGCCAGCTTGAGCATCGGGTTGGTGGGTGACTCCACCCATACCATGCGCGTCTCGGGGCGCAATGCGGCAAGCAGCGCATCCGGATCGGACAGGTCGACGTAGCTGAAATCGTGCCCCGCGCTGCGCCGGCGCACGCGCTCGAACAGGCGGTAGGTGCCGCCATACATGTCGTCGCCGGCCACGATGTGAGCGCCGGAGTCGAGCAGTTCGAGCACGGTGGAAATCGCAGCCAGGCCCGACGCAAACGCGAAAGCACGCGCGCCGCCTTCGAGGTCGGCCACGCAGCGCTCCAGCGCCCAGCGGGTCGGATTGTGCGAGCGGCCGTAGTCGAGGCCCTTGTGCACGCCGGGACTCTCCTGCACATAGGTCGAGGTTGCGTAAATCGGCGGCATGACCGCACCGGTGCTGGGGTCGGGCGCCTGGCCCGCGTGGATCACGCGGGTGGCGAGATGCTGGCGTTTGTCGGTCACGATAGATTCCTGCGCAGGTGGTTGAGAAGGTCGAAGCGTGTGATCAGGCCGTAGAATTGCGAGTCGTCCGATATGACTGCGGTCAGGCCGCGGTCGAGTATATCGCGCAACTGCTGCATGGTGGCCGTCGGCCGCAGCGTTTGCAGCTGCGCGGTCATGGTGTCGGCCACCAGCCCGCCGAAGCCGCCGCCGTTGCCGGTCACGTGCAGCAGCAGGTCCGATTCGTCGATGATGCCGGCCAGCCGGCCGTTGTCGATCACCGGCAGCTGCGCCAGGTCGGCGCTGCGCATGCGGTTGAAGGCGATCAGCAGGGTGTCGGTGGGCGCTACCGTGACCACGTCGCCGCCGTCGTAGCGGCGCCCGATCAGGTCGCGCAGGTCGCCCAGGCGAGGGCGCGCCAGCAGGCCCTGATCGAACATCCAGCCGTCGCTGTACACCTTGGTCAGGTAGCGCGTGCCGGTATCGCACACGAACGTGGCGACCCGTTTCGGCGTGGTCTGCTCGCGGCAGTATTTGAGCGCGGCTGCGAGCAGCGTGCCGGAAGACGATCCGCCGAGGATGCCTTCTTCGCGCAGCAGCAGGCGCGCGGTCTGGAAGCTCTCTTCGTCGCTGATGGTGTAGGCCTTGCGCACGCGCGACATGTCGGCGATGGCTGGAATGAAGTCTTCGCCGATGCCTTCCACCGCCCACGAGCCGGACACCTTCGACACTTCGCCGGTGCGCACGTACTCGGCCAGGATAGAACCTTTCGGATCGGCCAGCACGAATTCGAGCGCCGAATGGACCTCGGCAAAATAGTGCGACAGGCCGGTCAGCGTGCCGGCCGAACCGACGCCGACCACGATCGCGTCGAGTTTGCGCCCGGCCTGGTTCCACAGTTCGGGTCCCGTGGTGCGCTGGTGCGCGAGCGGATTGGCCGGGTTATTGAACTGGTCGGCGAACCAGGCGCCGGGGATTTCGCGCGCAAGCCGCGCCGCGTAATCCTGGTAGTACTCGGGATGTCCCTTGCCGACGTCGGAGCGGGTCAGGTGGATCTCGGCGCCGAGCGCCTTCAGGTGCAGGATTTTTTCGACCGCCATCTTGTCAGGCACGACCAGCACCACGCGATAGCCCTTGATGCGCGCCACCAGCGCAAGGCCGATGCCGGTATTGCCGGCAGTCGCCTCGACCACCACGCCGCCGGGTTTGAGGCTGCCGTTGGCTTCGGCCGCGGCGATCATCGCCAGCCCGATCCGGTCCTTGATCGAGCCGCCAGGGTTTTGCGATTCGAGTTTGAGAAACAGCCGGCAGGGGCCGGTGTCGATGCGGGTCACTTCTACCAGAGGCGTATTACCGATCAGTGAAAACAGTGCCGCTTCCGATGCATGCTGCATATCGTCCTCCATGTCTGGACTACGAATTTTGCACCGATCGAGGCTGCCGGCATTGACCTGCCTCGCGGTGTGGGAGCCCGATCCAGGATAGCTCCCATTTGAAGATGTGATTATGCGCCCGCGCGCAGCTTTCTCCACAAAGTCGTACGGCTGATGCCCAGGTATTGCGCCGCTTCGTCGCGTTTTCCGCCGAAACGCGCCAGAACCTGCTCCACCGTTTCCGGCCGCGCCAGGACGGCGGAGGCGGCCGGCCCCGCGCTGCGGCCCAGTTCAGGCGCCACCGCCAGCACAAAGGTTGGCGTCAGCGCCTGCAGCGGCTCGGCCGCAAGGTACAGCGCGAGGCGCTGCATCAGGTTGCGCAGCTCGCGCACGTTGCCGGGCCAGTCGTAGCGCTCGAACAGCGGCGCGCAGGCGCCGATCTCGGCATGCAAGTTCGGATGCGGCCGCGCGCCGAGCGCCGCCAGCGCGTTCTTCAGCGACCATTCGGCCAGGCCGGCCAGGTCGCCGCGCCGTTCGCGCAGCGGCGGCAGTCCGATGCGCAGCACCGCCAGCCGGTAATACAGGTCGGCGCGGAAGCGGCCCTCGCGCACGCGCGCTTCGAGATCGCAATGGGTGGCGCTGATCACCCGCACGTTGACGGCCACCGGCCGCGTGCCGCCGACCCGCACCACCTCGCGCTCTTCCAGCACCCGCAGCAGGCGCGTTTGCAGCGCCAGCGGCATTTCGCCGATCTCGTCGAGGAACAGGGTGCCGCGGTTGGCGGCTTCGAACAGGCCCGCATGGCCGCCGCGGCGCGCGCCGGTGAAGGCGCCTTCTTCGTGGCCGAACAGTTCCGATTCCAGCAGCGACTCCGCCACCGCGCCGCAGTTGACCGCGACGAACGGACGGTTCGTGCCCAGGCTGCGCGGGCTCTCGCGGTGGATCGCCTGCGCCACCAGCTCCTTGCCGGTGCCGGTTTCGCCTTCGATCAGCACCGTCGCCGGCGATTTCGCATACAGCACCACTTGCTGGCGCATCTTTTCCATCGCGGCCGATTCGCCGCGCAGGTCGTTCAGGCCGTGCCGCGCGCGCAGCGTGTCCGCCACCGCCACGGTGCGGCGGCTGCGGTTCGATTCGAGCTGGGTCAGGCGCGCCATTTCCAGCGCGTCGTCGAAGGCCTGGCGGATCGAGCCGGCGGAATACACGAACACTCCGGTCAGGCCGGCTTCCTCGGCCAGGTCGGTGATCAGGCCGGCGCCGACGATGGCCTGGATGCCTTCCGACTTGAGTTCATTGATACGCGCCCGCGCGTCCTCCTCGGTGACGTAGGTGCGCTGGGCGATGCCGGCGCCGAAAGTGGCGCTGAACTCGGCAAGTTCCGGATGCTGCGACTGATAAGTGATCACGCCGATGCGCTCGGACACCCGCCGCGCCCGCGCCAGCGCCTGCATCATGTCGAAGCCGCTCGCTTTCGCGATCACCACCGGCGCCGACACCCGGCCCTTCAGGTAGGCCGCGTTCGAGCCGGCCGCGATGACCACGTCGCAGCGTTCGGTCGCCATTCGCTCGCGGATGTAGCGCGCGGCGTCGTCGAAGCCGAGGTTGACCGGCTCGATCGTGGCGAGGTGATCGTACTCGAGGGTGATGTCGCGGAACAGGTCGGACAGGCGTGAAACGGACACGGTCCAGATGACCGGCCGGTCGATATCTTCGGTGCTGGGAGCGGAGTAGGGCATGCGCCCATTGTACGCCTTTTGCGTTTCAACGTTTCACGATGAAACGTGAAATGAAACATGATCCGATTCAATATTTTATTAATAACTTTATCTGAGTCCTTGATTTCAAAAGGGTTTTTCTGCCGCTGCCGTTTTCATGGGCAAACCTTGTGCCGCTGACAGCACTGGCACGGTGCTTGCAATAGAAAGGGAAAGCAGTTCGATGAAACATCACAGGAGAATACCAATGAGAGAATCCCGAGGAGCGCTGTTCCGCCGCGCAGTCGCTGAAGAATCGCCGTTGCAGGTGGTTGGCACCATCACCGCCTACACCGCGCGCATGGCCGAGCAGACCGGGTACAAGGCGATCTACCTGTCCGGCGGCGGCGTGGCCGCCAACTCGCTCGGCATGCCGGACCTGGGCATCAGCACCATGGACGACGTCATCACCGACGCCCAGCGCATCACCGACACCTGCGGCCTGCCGCTGATGGTCGACATCGATACCGGCTGGGGCGGCGCCTTCAACATCGCCCGCACCATCCGCCACATGATCCGCGCCGACGTCGCCGCGGTGCACATGGAAGACCAGGTCTCGGCCAAGCGCTGCGGCCACCGTCCGGGCAAGGAAGTCGTCAGCAAGGAAGAGATGGTCGACCGCATCAAGGCCGCCGTCGACGCGCGCCACGACGAAAGCTTTGTCATCATGGCGCGCACCGATGCGCTGGCGGTCGAAGGGTTGAACGCCGCGATCGACCGCGCCTGCGCCTACGTCGAAGCGGGCGCCGACATGATCTTCCCGGAAGCGATCACCAAGCTCGAGATGTACAGCCAGGTGCGCGAAGCGGTCGGCGTGCCGATCCTCGCCAACCTCACCGAATTCGGCGCCACGCCGCTGTTTACGCTCGAGGAACTGCGCGCGCACAAGGTCGACATCGCCCTGTACTGCTGCGGCGCCTACCGCGCCATGAACGCGGCCGCGCTCAACTTCTACAAGACGCTGCGCGCCGAAGGCACCCAGAAGAACGTGGTGCCGACCATGCAAAGCCGGATGGAGCTGTACGACTACCTCGGCTACCACGACTACGAGAAGAAGCTCGACGAGCTGTTCGCCCAAGGCAAAGAAAAATAATCGATCCACACTGGAGATAGACAACATGACTGACAAAGCAAGCGTACCAACCGAAGCCGTCGCATTCAAGCCAAAAAAATCCGTGGCGCTGTCCGGTGTCACCGCCGGTAATACGGCCCTGTGCTCGGTCGGCAAGACCGGCAACGACCTGCATTACCGCGGCTACGACATCCTCGATATCGCCGACACCAGCGAGTTTGAGGAAATCGCCTATCTGCTGGTGCACGGCAAGCTGCCTAACGCGGCCGAACTGAAAGCCTACAAGACCAACCTGAAATCGATGCGCGGCCTGCCGCAAGTGGTGAAAGCGGCGCTCGAAGCGCTGCCGGCCGCGGCGCACCCGATGGACGTGATGCGCACCGGCGTCTCGGCGCTGGGCTGCGCGCTGCCTGAAAAGGACGACCACAACGTGCCGGGCGCGCGCGATATCGCCGACCGCCTGATGGCGTCCTTCGGTTCGATGCTGCTGTACTGGTACCACTTCAGCCACAATGGCAAGCGCATCGACGTCGAAACCGACGACGACTCGATCGGCGGCCACTTCCTGCACCTGCTGCACGGCGAGAAGCCGTCGGAATCGTGGGTCAAGGCGATGCACACTTCGCTGATCCTGTACGCTGAACACGAGTTCAACGCGTCCACCTTTACCGCGCGCGTGATCGCCGGCACGGGCTCGGATATCCACTCCGCCCTTACCGGCGCGATCGGCGCGCTGCGCGGACCGAAGCACGGCGGCGCCAACGAAGCCGCGCTCGAAATCCAGGAGCGTTACGAAAACCCGGACGAGGCTGAAGCCGACATCCGCCGCCGCGTCGAAAACAAGGAAGTCGTGATCGGCTTCGGTCATCCTGTCTACACCATCTCCGACCCGCGCAACAAGGTGATCAAGGAACTGGCGCGCAAGCTGTCGAAGGATGCCGGCTCGACCAAGATGTTCGACATCGCCGAGCGCCTCGAGACGGTGATGTGGGAAGTGAAGAAGATGTTCCCCAACCTGGACTGGTTCTCCGCCGTGTCGTATCACATGATGGGCGTGCCGACCTCGATGTTCACGCCGCTGTTCGTCATCTCGCGCACGTCCGGCTGGGCCGCGCATGTGATCGAGCAGCGCATCGACAACAAGATCATCCGCCCGAGCGCGAACTACGTTGGTCCCGAAGACCTGAAGTTCGTGCCGATCTCGGACCGCAAGTAAGGCTTACCATGAACATCGAACACCGCAAACCGCTCCCCGGCACCTCGCTCGATTATTTCGACACCCGTGCCGCCGTCGACGCGATCGAGCCGGGCGCTTACGACCAGCTGCCTTACACCTCGCGCGTACTGGCTGAAAACCTGGTGCGCCGCTGCGACCCCGCAACCCTGACGGCCTCGCTCAGGCAGTTCATCGAAAGGCGCCAGGACCTCGATTTCCCGTGGTTTCCGGCGCGCGTGGTCTGCCACGACATTCTCGGCCAGACGGCGCTGGTCGACCTGGCCGGTTTGCGCGACGCGATTGCGGCGCAGGGCGGCGATCCGGCGCTGGTCAATCCGGTCGTGCCGACCCAGCTGGTGGTGGACCACTCGCTGGCGGTCGAGTGCGGAGGCTTCGACCCCGACGCGTTCGCAAAGAACCGCGCCATCGAAGACCGCCGCAACGAAGACCGTTTCCACTTTATCGAGTGGACCAAGAAGGCCTTCAAGAACGTCGACGTGATCCCGCCCGGTAACGGCATCCTCCACCAGATCAACCTCGAACGCATGTCTCCCGTGATCCAGGTGAAGGATGGCGTGGCTTTCCCCGACACCCTGGTCGGCACCGACTCGCACACGCCGATGGTCGATGCGCTCGGCGTGATCGCCATCGGCGTCGGCGGCCTCGAAGCGGAAAGCGTCATGCTTGGGCGTGCATCGTGGATGCGCCTGCCGGATATCATCGGCGTCGAGCTGACCGGCAAACCGCAGCCCGGCATCACCGCGACCGACATCGTGCTGGCGCTGACCGAATTTCTGCGCAACGCCAAGGTCGTGTCGTCCTATCTCGAATTCTCCGGCGAGGGCGCCTCGCACCTGACGCTGGGCGACCGCGCCACCATTGCCAACATGGCGCCGGAGTTCGGCTCCACCGCCGCGATGTTCTATATCGACGAGCAAACCATCAAGTATCTCAAACTCACCGGCCGCGACGACGAACTGGTGAAGCTGGTTGAAACCTACGCGCGCCACACCGGCTTGTGGGCGGACAGCCTGAAGAACGCCAAATACGAGCGCGTGCTCAATTTCGACCTGTCGTCCGTGGTGCGCACCATCGCCGGGCCGTCCAATCCGCACAACCGCGTGCCGACTTCCGAGCTGGCCGCACGCGGCATCAGCGGTGTCGTCGAAAACGAGCCGGGCCTGATGCCCGACGGCGCCGTCATCATCGCCGCCATCACCAGCTGCACTAACACCAACAACCCGCGCAACATGATCGCCGCCGGCCTGATCGCGCGTAACGCCAATCGCCTCGGCTTGCTGCGTAAGCCCTGGGTGAAAAGCTCGCTGGCGCCTGGCTCCAAGACCGTCGCGCTGTACCTGGAAGAAGCCGGCCTGATGCCGGAACTCGAGCAACTCGGCTTTGGCGTCGTCGCCTTCGCCTGCACCACCTGCAACGGTATGAGCGGCGCGCTCGACCCGGTAATCCAGCAGGAAGTCGTCGAACGCGACCTGTACGCAACCGCCGTATTGTCCGGCAACCGTAACTTCGACGGCCGCATCCACCCTTATGCCAAGCAGGCCTTCCTGGCTTCGCCGCCGCTGGTGGTTGCCTACGCGATCGCCGGCACCATCCGCTTCGATATCGAGAAGGATGTGCTGGGCTTCGACCCTTCCGGAAAGCCGGTGAAGCTGGCCGATATCTGGCCGGCCGACGAGGAAATCGACGCCATCGTCGCCGCCAGCGTCAAGCCCGAGCAGTTCCGCAAGGTCTACACTCCGATGTTCGCTGTGCAGGCCGACAAGGGCGACAAGGTCAGTCCGCTGTACGACTGGCGCCCGATGACCACCTACATCCGTCGTCCGCCGTACTGGGAAGGCGCGCTGGCCGGCGCGCGTTCGCTGCACGGCATGCGTCCGCTGGCGATCCTGGGTGACAACATCACAACCGATCACCTGTCGCCGTCGAACGCCATCATGCTCAATAGCGCAGCGGGAGAGTACCTGGCTAAAATGGGCCTGCCGGAGGAAGATTTCAACTCCTACGCGACCCACCGCGGCGACCACCTGACCGCGCAGCGCGCCACCTTCGCCAACCCAACCCTGAAGAACGAGATGGTGAAGGTGGACGGCAAGGTCAAGGCCGGTTCGCTGGCCCGCGTCGAGCCGGAAGGCAAAGTCACCCGCATGTGGGAGGCCATCGAGACCTACATGGAACGCAAGCAGCCGCTGATCATCATCGCCGGCGCGGACTATGGCCAGGGTTCCTCGCGCGACTGGGCCGCGAAAGGCGTGCGCCTGGCTGGCGTGGAAGCGATCGTCGCCGAAGGCTTCGAGCGGATCCACCGCACCAACCTGGTCGGCATGGGCGTGCTGCCTCTCGAGTTCAAGGTCGGTGTCAACCGCGTCTCGCTGGGCCTTGACGGCACCGAGACCTTCGACGTGATCGGCGAACGGATGCCGCGCGCGGACCTGACCCTGGTGATCAACCGCCATAACGGCGACCGCGAAGAAATCACCGTCACCTGCCGCCTCGATACCGCGGAAGAAGTGTCGATTTACGAAGCGGGCGGCGTGCTGCAGCGCTTCGCGCAGGACTTCCTCGAATCATCCTCGGCGAAAGTCGCCTGATAGAAGTTTCGCCTGTCGTTCCCGCCTTCGCGGGAAAGACAGAATTGGTACTAACGAAATAGGAAGATTTTTATATGGCGCACGCACCCCAAATCAGGATTCCCGCGACCTACATGCGCGGCGGTACCAGCAAAGGCGTGTTCTTCCGGCTGCAGGATTTGCCGGCGGCCGCCCAGGTTGCCGGCAAGGCGCGCGATGCGCTGCTGCTGCGCGTGATCGGCAGCCCGGACCCGTACGGCAAGCAGATCGACGGCATGGGCGCGGCCACCTCGAGCACCAGCAAGACGGTGATCCTGTCCAAAAGCGCCAAGCCCGATCATGACGTCGACTACCTGTTCGGCCAGGTCTCCATCGACAGCGCATTCGTCGACTGGAGCGGCAACTGCGGCAACCTGTCTGCCGCAGTGGGCTCGTTCGCCATCAGCGGCGGACTGGTCGACGCCGCCCGCATTCCGCAAGAGGGCTTGGCCACCGTGCGGATCTGGCAGGCCAACATCGGCAAGACCATCATCGCGCACGTGCCGATGAGCGGAGGCGCGGTCCGGGAAACCGGCGACTTCGAACTCGATGGCGTCACTTTCCCGGCCGCCGAAGTGCAGCTCGAATTCCTCGATCCGGCCGCCGAGGAAGAGGGCGCCGGCGGCGCGATGTTCCCGACAGGTCAGCTGGTCGACGAACTCGAAGTACCGGGCGTCGGCACCTTCAAGGCCACCATGATCAATGCCGGCATTCCGACCATCTTCGTCAATGCGGAAGATATCGGCTACCTGGGCACCGAGCTGCAGGACGCGATCAACAGCGATCCGAAGGCGCTGGCCAGGTTCGAGGCCATCCGCGCCCATGGCGCGCTGCGCATGGGCCTGATCTCGCATATCGACGACGCCGCCAGGCGCCAGCACACGCCCAAGGTCGCCTTCGTCGCCGCGCCGGCGGAGTATGTTTCGTCCAGCGGCAAGCGCGTTGCCGCCGGCGATGTCGACCTGCTGGTGCGCGCCATGTCGATGGGTAAGCTGCATCACGCCATGATGGGCACCGCAGCCGTGGCCATCGGCACCGCGGCGGCCATTCCCGGCACCCTGGTCAACCTGGCGGCCGGCGGCGGTTCGCGCACCGCGGTGCGCTTCGGCCATCCGTCCGGCACCTTGCGGGTCGGCGCCGAAGCCAGCCACGCGGACGGCGCGTGGAGCGTCAGCAAAGCCATCATGAGCCGCAGTGCGCGGGTGCTGATGGAAGGGTGGGTTCGCGTGCCCGGCGACGCGTTTTAAGGGAACGAAGGCGGCGGATAAGGTCTAACTCATATGAACCCCGCCGCCACCCATGCTCCGTGGGACCAGGTCCTGGTCGACATCGTCGACTACATCCAGGACTACGCCATCGCGTCCGGCCTCGCCTATGACACCGCGCGCAACTGCCTGCTCGACACGCTTGGCTGCGGTCTCGAGGCGCTCGACTACCCGGCGTGCACCAAGTTGCTCGGTCCCGTGGTGCACGGCACCATCGTGCCCAACGGCGCCCGTGTGCCGGGCACCCAGTTTCAGCTTGACCCGGTGCAGGCCGCATTCAACATCGGCGCGATGATCCGCTGGCTCGACTTCAACGATACCTGGCTGGCCGCCGAATGGGGCCATCCCTCGGACAACCTCGGCGGCATCCTGGCCACCGCCGACTGGCTCTCGCGCACCGCGGTCGCCGCAGGCAAAAAGCCGCTGCACATGCGCGACGTCCTGGGCGCGATGATCAAGGCCCACGAAATTCAGGGCTGCATCGCGCTCGAAAATTCGTTCAACAAGGTCGGCCTCGACCACGTGGTGCTGGTCAAGGTCGCCTCGACCGCGGTCGTCGCCGGCATGCTCGGCCTGTCGCGCGACGAGATCCTCGCGGCGGTGTCGCTGGCGTGGGTCGACGGCCAGCCCCTGCGCACCTACCGCCACACGCCCAACACCGGCTCGCGCAAATCGTGGGCGGCGGGCGATGCGACCGCGCGCGCGGTGCGCCTGGCCCTGATGGCCAGGACCGGCGAAATGGGCTACCCGTCGGTGCTGAGCGCGAAAACCTGGGGCTTCTACGATGTCCTGTTCAAAGGCCAGCCGTTCCGGTTCCAGCGTCCGTACGGCTCCTACGTCATGGAGAACGTGCTCTTCAAGATATCCTTCCCGGCCGAGTTCCACGCGCAGACCGCGGTGGAAGCGGCGATGACGATCCATGCCGCGATGGCCAAGGCCGGCAAGACATCCGACGATATTGCCAGGGTCACCATCCGCACCCACGAAGCCTGCCTGCGCATCATCGACAAGCAAGGCCCGCTGGGCAACCCGGCCGACCGCGACCACTGCATCCAGTACATGGTTGCGGTGCCTTTGATCCATGGTCGCCTCACCGCCGCCGACTACGAGGACGACATCGCCGCCGATCCGCGCATCGACCTGCTGCGCGCCAGGATCGCCTGCGTCGAAGACCCGGCCTTCAGCACCGACTACCACGATCCATCGAAGCGCTCGATTGCCAACGCGATCACGGTCGAATTCAAGGATGGCGGCAGATTCGACGAAGTTGTCGTCGAATACCCGATCGGGCATGCGCGCCGCCGGGCGGAGGGCATCCCGCTGCTGGTCGCCAAATTCAAAACCAACCTGGCGCGCCGCTTCCCGGCCAGGCAGCAGGACGCCATCCTGGCTGTATCGCTCGACCAGGCTGCGCTCGAGGCGCTGCCGGTCCACGAATACGTCGACCTGTACGTAATTTGAACGGCAAGCTGGCGGGGCGCGGTGTTTGTGCATCAGAACGCACATTTGTTTTATTGGTTTGTGTTAATTTCCATTGATTGTGGTTTATGATCGCTCGAGTAGCGGCCCACTCGAGAGGACGCACGCATTTTTTTGTCGTAGCGGGGACATGGATCGACTACCAACCAAGCAGCTTGCCCTCACTGGCGCACTGCAGCTGATCGGCGCGCCGGCGTGCGCGTGCGATAGCGCAGGCATCATCATGGCCGCCAACCAGGAGCTGGCGGCGATGCTCGGCGCGGGCATCGAGGGCCGCGCGCTGCTCGAGTTCTTCACGCCCGCCAGCGTCAAGCGCGGAACCGCGCTGCTGCGCCTGGCCGGCTCCAAGCCGCAGCGCTGGGACGCGCTGATGGTCGCTTCCGGCGAGGAAGTCGCGGTCCAGCTGCGCGCCAAGCCGCTGCCGCTCGATGCCGGCGGCCCTGGCTGCACCGTCATCTTCACCGACATCCTCCTGTTCGAACGCCACCAGGCCGAATTGCGCCAGACCCTGCTCGAGCAGAAGGCGATTCTCGACAACGCCTCGGTCGGCATCCTGTTCAGCAAGGGCGGGCTGATGATGTCCTGCAATCCGCGCTTCGCCGAGATGTTCGGCTACACGCGCGAGGAGATGGCCGGCCGGCCCGCGATCGACGTGTTCCCGTCGCCCGAGGTATACCGCCGCTTCGGCGAAGCAGCCGGCCCGCTGCTGGGCAACGGCATGCCGTTCGAACTGAACGAATACCAGTTCCTGCGGCGCGACGGTTCGCTGTTCTGGTGCCGGGTACGCGCCAAGGCGGTCGACACGGAGCACAGCGACGAGGGCACGATCTGGATCCTCGAAGACGTGACCGAAGCGCGCCAGACCCTGGTCGAAGTGCAGGCGATCATGACCAACGCTTCGATCAGCATCCTGTTTACCAAGAACCGCCTGATCACGCGCTACAACCGCGGCTTCGCCGAAATGTTCGGCTACGAAGGCGACGAAGGACTGGGCTTGCCCGGGCGCGCGCTGTATTCGAGCGACGAGGTCTACGACCGCATCGGCGAGGCCGCATTCCCGCTGCTGTCGATCGGCAAACCGTTCCAGACCGAAGTCGAGATGGCGCGCAAGGACGGGACCGTGATGTGGGCCCAGCTGATCGCTTATGTCGTCAACCCCGACGATCCGGCGGCCGGGACGATCTGGATCGTCGAAGACCGCACCGAACACAAGCGCGCCGAGGAATCGCTGCGCAACACGCTGCTGGAAAACCAGGCCATCCTCGACAGCGCGGTGCTCGGCATCTCGGTGGTGGAGAACGGCTTCAACCTGCGCTGCAACAGCAAGATGGAAGAACTGTTCGGCTATGCGGCGGGCGAGATGGACGGGATGTCGGTGCAGGCGCTGTATCCCGACAAGGCGAGCTGGGACCTGGCGCGCAGCGAAACATCGCGCGACTTCCACGCGGGCCGGGTCAGCATGTACGAATACCAGCTGGTGCGCAAGGACCGCAGCCTGTTCTGGGCGCGCCTTTCGGGCCGGCCGTTCGACTTGTCGCGCCAGACCGGCCGCTCAGTATGGCTGGTCGACGATGTCACGGCGCGCCGCGAGGCGGCCGAAGCGGTGCGGCGCGCGCGCGACGAGCTCGAAGTGCGGGTACTCGAACGCACGGCCGAACTGGCGGGCGCCAACGCGCTGCTGCAAGGCGAAATCGTCGAACGCCGCCAAGCCGAGGCGAGGGTGCACCACATGGCCTACCACGACAGCCTGACCGGCCTGCCGAACCGCGCGCTGCTGTCGGACCGGCTCGACCGCGCGATGCTGGCGGTACAGCGCTCGGACCGCAAGCTGGCGGTGATGTTCATCGACCTGGACCGCTTCAAGACCATCAACGATTCGCTCGGCCACCTGACCGGCGACCATTTGCTCAAGGAAGTGGCGAGCCGCTTGTGCCGCGCGGTGCGCTCCAGCGACACCGTCGCGCGCCTCGGCGGCGACGAATTCGTCGTGCTGGTGCCCGGCATCCGCAGCCCGGACGAATGCACCCACGTGGCCGAAAAAATGATCGAGGCGCTCGCCACCCCGTTCCCGTTCGAGGGGCGCATGCTGCACATCACGCCGTCAATCGGCATCTGCATGTATCCGGACGACGGCGGCGACGTCGAAACGCTGATGCGGCACGCCGACGCGGCGATGTATCACGCCAAGGCGAGCGGGCGCAACAACTACCAGTTCTTCACGCAGCGCATGAACCAGGCCGCGGCCCAGCACTTCGAACTGGAAAGCAGCCTGCGCGGAGCGCTCGCGAAAGAAGAGTTCGAGCTGTTCTACCAGCCGATCATCGACATCGGCACGCGCCAGGTGCACACGATGGAAGTGCTGCTGCGCTGGCGGCGCCCGGACCATGGCCTGGTGCTGCCGGACCACTTCATCCCGATCATCGAAGACAATGGACTGATCGTGCCGGTAGGGGAGTGGGTGATGCGGCGCGCGTGCGAGCAAAGCGTCCAGTGGGGGCGAATGGGATTGCAGCCGGTGCCGCTGGCGGTGAACCTGTCGCCGCGCCAGTTCATGAACCGCGGGCTGATCGAATCGATCCGGCGCATCCTGGACGAGACCGGGATCGACCCCTCGATGATCGAGTTCGAAATCACCGAGACCGCGCTGATGCAGCACGGCGAGCAGACGCTGGAGATCCTCGGGCAGATCAACCGCATGGGCATCAAGCTGTCGATCGATGATTTCGGTACCGGCTATTCAAGCCTGGCCTACCTGAAGCGATTCCCGGTCAAGAAGGTCAAGATCGACCGCGCCTTCATCAAGGACCTGGAAAACAGCGCGGAGGACCGGGCCATCGTCGGCGCCATCATCGCGCTGTCGAACAGCCTGCAGCTTTCCGTGGTGGCGGAAGGCGTCGAGACCGAAGGCCAGTACGCCCTGTTGCTCGGGAACGGCTGCCAGTACGCGCAAGGCTACCTGTTCTCCGAACCGGCCGACAGCACCGAAGCGGCGGCGCTGCTGCAGCGCAGCTGATGGCAGACTAGTCGAGGGTGGCGATCACCGGCACGTGGTCGGAAGGCTGCTCCCACTTGCGCGGCGCGCGGTCGATTGCGCATGCGGTGCAGCGCGCCGCCAGCTTGGGCGACAGCAGGATGTGGTCGATGCGCAGGCCGCGGTTGCGGCGGAACGCGAGCTGGCGGTAATCCCACCAGCTGTACGATTTGTCGGCCTGCTCGAACATCCTGAACGAATCGACCAAGCCCAGTTCGTTCAGCGCCACCAGCGCGCCGCGCTCCTTGTCGGAGCAATGGATCTGGCCCGCCCATTCCACCGGATCGTGCACGTCGCGGTCTTCCGGCGCGATGTTGTAGTCGCCCAGGATCGCCAGCTGTTCGTGCACGCGCATCTCCTGTTCCAGCCAGTCGCGCAAGGACGCCAGCCACCCCAGCTTGTATTCGTATTTCTCGGAGTCGACCAACTGCCCGTTCGGCACATACGCGCAGATGATGCGCATGCCGGCTATGGTGCCGGCCAGGATGCGCTGCTGCGCGTCTTCGTAGCGCGGATTATTCCTGACCACGTCGGTGATCGGCAGCTTCGACAGGATCGCCACGCCGTTGTAGGTCTTCTGGCCGCTGAACGCAACCTGGTAGCCGGCCGCGTTGATTTCGGCGACCGGGAATTTGTCGTCGGTCAGCTTGGTCTCCTGCAAGCACAGTACGTCGACCGGATTTTCGCCCAGCCACTGGAGCAGGTGGGGCAGACGTACTTTCAGGGAGTTGACGTTCCAGGTTGCTATCTTCATTGAATTCGATCCGCTGTTGTTGATCGGGCGGCGGCGCCGGCTGCCCAAAGATTTGACAATGTGGGAGGATATACTGTCTGCGCCGATATCGCACGCGTTGGCGGCCGAAGGGCCGGCTTCGGCAACCGCTGGAAGGCGATTCCGGCGGCATCGCGCGATGCGTTCGCCGCCGCAGCGGCGATGCTTTCCGCCGCCTTGCGCACCCGCTCCAGGTTTGCCTGCGCACGGCAGGCGGAGCACAGTTTGCGCTTCACGGCAATCGCCCGGCTGGGACGGAAGGAATATTTACGCGAGCGCGTTCTTATTATTTCTCGGCACCGAGTTAATTGACCAGCGAGTTAATCGCGGAAATAAGACTTTCTCTTTTGCACTTAGTGATTGTGCATAAATCTTGTTGTCAATTTGACTCACCGGGGCTAAAACTGTAGCAAAGTGTAACAAAAGGGAGACAAAAGCATCAAACTAGCCTATTGTTACTGCGAGGGAATGAAAAATTGCATTATTATAACGATCGATGTATCATTGGTATATTGAACGCCTATAATTGCAGTTCCAGCTTTTTTTGTCTGAGCAATGAGCCCTTGAGGCGCGGTCGCAGGTGTGGACTGGGCCAACAGGTGATACTATTTTGAAATGTTGCAGTTTCAATAGTGTGAAATGCGACCACAGCATTTGTAAAGGATAAAAATGCGCAATGCATTCGAGGCATGGGCACAACGCGACGGCCACATCGTTCGGCGCCGTGAAGACAAGCCTGAGGAATACCTTGTGTTCGAGACACAGCGCCGCTGGGTGATCTGGCAGGCGGCACTTGCCCATGGCAAGTCGACGGCCGCCACAGCGAAGGGCGCGGCCAAGCCGGCGGTCAAGGAGGCAGCTCCCGAGCCGGCGCGCCCGAGCGCGCAGAAGTCGCTGCAAGCTTCGCCCGACGAAGCGGCGATGCGCAACCGCGTGCTCAATGAAGTGCTCGACGCTTTCAGCGACCTGGACGACACCGCCGGCATCGAGGGCGCGCTCAGGGTCATCCAGAGCCTGAAGAAAAAGCAGAAGGCGATGGCGGAAGACAAAGCCGCAGGCTGATGCAGTACCGGCACTACAAGGGCGGTCTGTACGAACTGGTCTGCATGGCCACGCTCGAGGCAGACCTGTCCGAAATGGTGGTGTATCGCGCGGCCGACGGTTCGATCTGGACCCGGCCCAAAGATGTATTCTTCCAACTGGTGGAAGTGGACGGCCAGCTGATGCCCCGCTTCGCGCCTGTTTGCTGATTCCCCCGGTCCCAGCGGCCATCCTCACTCCCCGGGATATTTCTATGCAGTGGTTCAAAGCAGCGTCAGGCCTCGCTTTGTCGGGCGTCGTCTTGTGCGCGTCGGCCGAAACCGTCGGCTCGGTCGACACCGCCTTCAAACTGATCGGACCCGATCACAAGGTGGTGGTTGAAGTGTTCGACGATCCGAAGGTCGGCGGCGTGAGCTGCTACCTGTCGCGCGCCAGGACCGGGGGACTGAAGGGCGCCTTCGGCCTGGCCGAAGACAAGGCCGATTCCTCGGTGGCCTGCCGCCAGGTCGGTGCGCTGTCCTTCAACGGCAAGCTGCCGAGCCAGGAGGAAGTGTTCAACGAGCGCGCCTCGATCTTCTTCAAGCACGTGCGGGTGGTGCGGATGGTGGACGCGAAGCGCAACGCGCTGGTCTACCTGGTGTACTCGGACCGCCTGGTAGAAGGCAGTCCGAAAAACAGCGTGACGGCCGTGCCGGTCCCGTCCACTCAGCCGATCCCACTGCGCTGATCGCCGGCTCATGATCTCCCGCCTGATGCCGTAAACAGGGGAGGATCATTGAAACGGACCGATACCATGGGCTTCAAACAACCAGGCTTCACCGCGCTGCTCGCCGTAACTGCGATGGCTGCACTCGCCGGCTGCGCAACGCTGACCGACTCCACCGAGCAGGAAGTGGCGGTGCGCGCCATCCTCGACTACCGTGAAGTGAGCGGCATCGGCTGCATCTTGTCGAACGACGCGGGGCGCTGGTTCGTCATTGCGCCCGGCCGCGTGACGATCCGCAAAAGCAAAGGCGACCTGGTCATCGACTGCAACAAGGACGGCGTGGGCTCGGCGGCCGAAGTGGTCGCCTCGCGCTTCGGCACGGGCAAGCTGATTGGCAATGCGGTGGTGAGCGGTGGCTTGGGCTACCTGGTCGACCGGCATACCGGCGCCGGCTTCGACTATCCCGTCACGCTCACGGTGCTGATGCAGCGTCCGGCTGATGCCAATGCGGGCGAGCCGGGCGCCGGCGCGGCAAACATTCTGTTCTGAGTCCGCGCCGGGACGAAAAAAGCTATGTCAACGTAAAGGGATGACTTGCGGCGTCGACGTGCATCTATTCAGGTACGCGCCGCGGCCCAAGGGCTGGGGTCAGGTCCGGCGGACCTGACCCCGGGTTTGTCGCCGCACTGGGCGCTTGCCGCCATCGCCGCGCGGTCCCACCCTTAACGGTGACAAAAAAAAGCCGCCGGGCGCATTGCGCCGGCGGCTTTTTTCGTGTCGGCCGGCCTCGGCTTACACGCGGTTGATCAGGAAGGTCGACAGCAGCGGCACCGGACGTCCGGTTGCCCCTTTCGCGCCGCCCGACTTCCAGGCGGTGCCGGCGATATCCAGGTGGGCCCAGGTGTACTTGCGGGTGAAGTTCTCGAGGAAGCAGGCAGCAGTGACGCTGGCGCCGCCCGGCGTACCGATGTTGCCCAGGTCGGCGAAGTTCGACTTGAGCTGCTCGTTGTAGGCTTCCTCGATCGGCAGGCGCCATGCCGTGTCGCCTGCTTCCTTGCCGGCGGCAAGCAGTTCGGCGGCGAGTTGCTCGTGCGCGTCGTCGCTGCGGGTGAACAGGCCGCTGTTGTGATGGCCCAGCGCCACGATGCAGGCGCCGGTCAGGGTCGCGATATCGACCACGGCGGCCGGCTTGAAGCGTTCGGCGTAGGTCAGCGCGTCGCACAGCACCAGGCGGCCTTCGGCGTCGGTGTTGAGCACTTCGATGGTCAGGCCGTTCATCGAGGTGACGATGTCGCCCGGCTTGGTGGCGCGGCCCGACGGCATGTTCTCGCAGGCGGCGATGATGCCGACCACGTTCAGCTTCAGGCCCATCTCGCCGATCGCGCGGAAGGTGCCTAGCACCGAAGCGGCGCCGCACATGTCGTACTTCATCTCGTCCATTGCCGGACCCGGCTTGATCGAGATGCCGCCGGTGTCGAAGGTGATGCCTTTGCCGACCAATACCACCGGTGCGTCCTTGGCCTTGCCGCCCATGTGCTTGAGCACGATGAACTTCGGCGGCTCCTCGCTGCCGTTGGTGACCGACAGGAAGCTGCCCATCTTCAGCGCTTCGAGCTGCTTGCGCTCCAGGACTTCGATTTCGAACTTGTATTCCTTGCCCAGCTTCCTGGCGGTGTTGGCCAGGTAGGTCGGGGTGCAGACGTTGGCCGACAGGTTGCCCAGCTCCTTGGTCAGGTCCATGCCGTTGGCAATCGCCTCGGCCTGGGCCAGCGCGTTCTTCGCGTGGCTGTCGGCGCTGGCGACGGCCAGGGTGACCTTGCGCACGCCGCTCGGGACCGGATCCTTCTTGCTCTTCTGGCCGTCGGTGCGGAACTCGCTCTCGTGGGCGGCGCAGACGATGCCGCGGATGGCCCAGTTCAGGTCGCGCTCTTTCACATCTGTCATCGGTAGTGCGATAATGGCGTCCGCAGCGCCCATCTGGCCAAATGCCTTGAAGGTCGCGCCAACCGCCGAAGCGAAGCTTTTCTCGCTGACCGCCTCGTCGGCGCCCAGGCCGACCAGCAGCACGCGCGCCGCGCTGGCGCCGCCGACGCCGCGCAGCAGCAGTGTCGAGCCGGGCTTGCCGGTAATGTCGCCGGACTTGAGCGCAGCCGTGATTTCACCACCTTGATCGAGGGCCTTGGCGGCCTGCGACAGTTTTTTGTTTTCGAATACCGCAACTGCGACACAGCCGGTCTTGGCCGACGCGATGGTGTTTTTTGTGTCGAATGCTTTTATGCTAAAGTCCATTTGATTCTCCGTTTCGTGTGTGACGCGCTGCTTAACCTGTGATTATAACTTTCGAATGATCTTCCAACGCGCCCTTCGTCGTGAACTCGCCAGTTCTGCCGGCGCCACCTTCACGGTGCTGTTCACGATTTTCGTCACCTGGACGCTGATCAAAATCCTCGGCGAAGCCGCTGGCGGCAAAGTCGCATCGAGCGACGTCGTCGCGCTGATTGTGTTCGCAGTGCTGAATTATCTGCCAACTATCCTGATCCTCACCAGCTTTATTTCTGTTTTGATGGCTGTCACGCGCAGCTACCGCGATTCGGAGATGGTGGTGTGGTTCGCCTCGGGCCAGTCGCTGGTGCGCTGGATCGCGCCGGTGTTGACCTTCGGCCTGCCGCTGGTGGTGCTCACAGCCTCGCTAAGCCTGGTCGCCACGCCGTGGGCCAAGATGAAGAGCAACGAGTTCGTCGAACGCTTCCAGAAGCGCGAGGACCTGAAAAAGG
Source organism: Pseudomonadota bacterium (assembly GCA_046728335.1). Lineage (GTDB taxonomy): Bacteria > Pseudomonadota > Gammaproteobacteria > Burkholderiales > Burkholderiaceae_D > JAFCUW01. Next base: position 90,664 of record JBKPEJ010000027.1, read on the forward strand.
TCTCGCCCGGCCAGTTCAAGGAATCGGCCTCGAGCAATCGGGTGTTCTTCGTCGAAGGCGCCGCGGCCGGCTCGAACGCGGTCCAGAACGTGTTCGTCAATACCATCGAAAAGGGCGCCAACACCGTGGTGGTGGCCAAAGAGGGCGTGATCGAAGGCGACGGCAAGGGCGGCCAGTTCCTGGTGCTGAAGAACGGCCGCCGCTACCAGGGCGTGCCCGGCCAGGCTGATTTCCAGTCGATGGAGTTTGAACGCTACAGCATGCGCGTCTCGACCAAGGTGCCGGTGCTGGGCGCCGACATGCCGGTCGATACCTTGTCGATGGCGGCGCTGCTGGCCATCCCCAACAACTTTACCGACGCCGAACTGCTTTGGCGGCTCGCCTCGCCGCTGATGTGCGTGTTGCTGATGCTGCTGGCGATCCCGCTCGGCTTCGTCAATCCGCGCGCCGGCAGCTCGGCCAACCTGATTTTGGCGCTGCTGATCTTCGTCACCTACAGCAACCTGATCAAGCTGTCCGAAGCGAGCGTCAAGCAGGGCAAGCTCGGCTTCGGCGCCGCCTGGTGGCCGCTGCACCTGCTCGTTGCGCTATGCGTGATGGGCCTGTTCGCCTGGCGCCTCAACGTCAACCACCGCTACCATCCGCTGGTGCTGTGGAACGCCTTCAAGCGCGGGCGCGCGCTGCGGGAGGCGATCGCCAAATGAGAATCCTGCAACGCTATTTCGCGGTCAATATCGCCCAGGCGGTGGCCTTCGTGCTGGTCGCCTTCCTGGCGCTGATCGCCTTCATGGACCTGACCAGCGAACTGCCCGGGGTCGGCAAGGGCGGCTACATGATCCAGCACGCCTTCCTGTATGTGCTGATCCTGTTGCCGGGCCACGTGTACGAAGTGATGCCGGTGGCGGCGCTGATCGGCACCATCTACACGATGGCGCAATTTGCCGCCAGTTCCGAATTCACCATCATGCGCGCGTCGAGCATGTCGACCCAGATGGCGGCCTGGATGCTGTTCAGGATCGGCATCGTGTTCGTGCTGATCACCTTCGTGTTCGGCGAACTGATTACGCCGCGCACCGCGCCGCTGGCCGAAAAACTCAAGCTGAGCGCGAAGGGCGCCGCCATCTCGCAGGATTTCCGCTCCGGGATGTGGACCAAGGATATCGTCCATAGCGAGGGCATGAAGGGCACGGTGACCGGCTCGCGCTTTTTCAACGTGCGCCAGTTCCGCGCCGACGGCCAGCTGCTGGACCTGAAGCTGTACGAGTTCGATACCAATTTCCGCATGCGCACGCTGATCACCGCGGCCAGCGCCACCTTCGAGGGCAACAACACCTGGCGCCTGGCCGACGTCACGGAAACGCGTTTCTCCAACAGCCGCGTACTGCCCAAACCGGGTGAGGCGGCGCCTCCTGGCGCCAGCTTTCAGAGCATGTTCGGCCAGGAGACCAGCGCCGTTTCGACGCGCAAGGTCGCGAGCATGGAACTGATTTCGGAAATCACGCCGAAGATCCTGTCGGTGTCCGCAGCCGACCCTGAGCGCATGTCGGCCAACGAGCTGGCGGTGTACACCCGCCACCTGTCCGAGAACAAGCAGGAGACCAACCGCTTCAAGATCGCATTCTGGAAAAAGCTGATCGACCCGCTGTCGATTTTCGTGCTGATGGCGCTGGCGCTGCCGTTCGCCTACCTGCACACGCGCAGCGGCGGCGTCAGCCTGAAGATCTTCATCGGCATCATGATCGGGGTGAGCTTCATCCTGATCAACACGCTGTTCTCGCATCTCGGCTTGCTGAGCACCTGGCCGCCGTTCGTCACGGCGATCGCCCCCAGCCTGTTGTTCCTGGCGCTGGCGCTGGGTGCGCTGTGGTGGGTGGAGCGACACTGATGGGCGCGCGCGCACTGGTCCTGTTCGCGCACGGCGCACGCGCCGCATCGTGGGCCGCGCCGTTCGAGCGCCTGCGCGACCTGACCGCGGCGCGGGTGCCGGAGGTGCCGGTGTCGCTCGCCTTCCTGGAACTGATGGAGCCGCGCCTGCCCGCCGAGGTCGCGCGGCTGGCGGCACAGGGCGTCACGGAAATCAGCGTGGTCCCGGTATTCCTGGGGCAGGGCGGGCACCTGTTGCGCGACCTGCCGCTGCTGGTCGACCAACTCAGGATCGACCATCCGGGCGTGGCCGTCAAGGTGACCGGCGCCGTGGGAGAAGATCCGGCGGTGCTCGATGCGATGACCGAATTCTGCGTGCGCTCGCTCGGCTAGCCGGACAGCGTCAGAGTTTTCGCGGCATCGGGGGCAGCAGCGCGAGCAGGCCCTTCATCGCGTACACCACGATCAGCGTGCCATTCAGGTCGCCGATGAACATCACGAGAAAGCCGTGCACCAGGTTCTCGGTCCCGTCGTGCACGGCGAACCAGAGATGGTGCAGCAGCGGGCTGGCGATCGAATACAGAACAATGCAGGCCAGCAGGCGCGCAGGGGACAGGTTCGACAGCGAGGCGCGCAGGCCGAACGATTGTTGCGCGATGCGGTTGGCGATCCAGGGCGCGGCCGTGGCCAGGATGCCGCCCATGAACGAGCGCACGTAATCGTCCGGAAAAAAATAGAAGAAGCAGACCAGCCAGGACACCAGCAGCAGGCCGAGTGCGCCGGCGTTCCCGAACAGCAGGACGCACAACAGGCGCATGCCGGCCGGCAGGTAGATCCAGTTGATGCCCGGGACGAATTCGAGGCGGGTGAACAGCCACTCGTTCGCAAGCAGCATGGCGGTGAAACCGAGCATCGTGGCGATGACCATGGCCGCCTGGAAGCGCAATTCAGTCATCGAAATATCGCTTCATATGGTATAAAATTACGAACGAGTTCGCACATCGCCACCGTTCCTTCTTATTGGAGTTCGATGCCAAAGTCACCAGTCCGTCCTGCCGACATCTACCTGCGCTTTCTGCAACTGGCGGAGGCGCTGCGGGGACTTCCGTCATTACCAACTCTCGATCCTCTCGAAGAGCGCATTCTTGCATTCGTTGCAGTAAAGGCGCAAGCAAAAGATCGACTTTCGGTACGTGACATGATGGCCAAAACGGAGTTCGGATCGCCGGCGACGGTGCACAGCCGCCTCAAATCGATGCGCGAAAAAGGCTGGCTGATGCTGTCCGATACCGACGACACGCGCCGCAAGCAGGTCGAGCTGACCCAGGCCGCGCTGCTCCATTTCGACAAGCTCTCCACTTGCCTGGTCAATGCCACCAAGGGTTGATCAGCTTAGGCACGCGCCGCGGTCCAAGGGCCGGGGTCAGGTCCGCCGGACCTGACCCCGGGGTTGCCCCGGCCTATGCAATCAGGCGCTGTTCGGCTTCGCCAGCATCGGATGCCTGATGCTCGCGCATCTTCAGCGCGTCTCCCAGCATCACCAGCACCGGGCCGTGCGCCTCGCCGAGTCCGCGCGCGAGCGTGGCCAGGGTCAGGCGCAGGATGCGCTGGTCGGGACGGCTGCAGTTTTCGATGACCACCACCGGCGTGTCCGCGCGGCGCCCCTGGTCCAGCAGGCGCTGCGCGGTGACGATCGCTTCGCGCCCGCCCATGTACTGCACCAGCGTGTCGGTGTCGGGCACCGCCACTTGGCCGGCATGCTCGGGCGCGGTGCTCGAAGTGAAGAAGGCCACGCTGCGCGCGACGCCGCGCTTGGTCAGGGGCTGCTTGGCCGCCGCCGCCGCCGCCAGCGCGGTGGTGATGCCGGGGACGACCTCGACCTCGACGCCGGCTTCTTCCAGCGCGCGCAGCTCTTCGTCGGCGCGGCCGAACATCATCGGGTCGCCACCCTTCAGGCGCACCACCAGTGCATATTTCCTTGCGCAGTCAAGCATCTGCTTGTTGATGAAGGCCTGCGCGGTCGACAGCTTGCCGCAGCGTTTTCCCACCGCGACCTTCAAAGCCTGCGGGCACAGCTCGAGCATCTCGGGCGTCACCAGCGCGTCGTGCAGCACCACATCGGCCTGCGCCAGCAGGCGCGCGCCGCGCAGGGTGACCAGGTCCTGGGCGCCGGGGCCGGCGCCGATCAGATAGACTTTCCCGAGTTTTCCCATCAGGTGCTCCTGTTATGCGTCGAGGCGGATCATGCCGGCGGCCACTGTCTGGTGCGTGACTTCGTCGATCAGAATGAACGCACCGGTCGCGCGGATGTCGGCGTAAGCGTCGGCCGCCAGCGGCTGCTGCACGGTCAGCGCGATGCGCGCGATGTCGTTCAGCTTGAGCCCTTCGGCCGGATGGCGCTGCTGGGTGTTGATGTCGAGGATGCTGTCGACCTTCGTCACCTTGGCGGCGGTCTGCCGGGTGCCATGCTTGATCCAGTATTTGCGGCGCAGGTCGAGCGGCTCGTCCGACATCCAGCACACGTCCGCCACCACGTTCTTGAGCAGCGTCGCCGGCTGATCAAAGCCGGCCAGCAGGTCGCCGCGCGAGATGTCGAGGTGTTCGTTCAGCAGCAGCGTGATCGACTGCCCGACGACCGCCGATGCGTGCGAGCCTTCCAGGGTGAGGATGTCCTTTACCGTCGCGAGCTTGCCGGAAGGCTGCACCACCAGCTTGTCGCCGACGCTGACCTTGCCCGCTTCGATGCGGCCCATGTAGCCGCGGAAGTCGTCCGCTTCGTGGCCGTTGTGGCGCGCGACCAGTTGCACCGGGAACCGGAACGGCGCATGGTGCGATTCGTCGTACACCGACAGCGATTCGAGCAGCTCGATCAGGGTCGGCCCCTTGTACCAGGCCAGCTTCTCGCTCGGCGCGACGACGTTGTCGCCGGTCAGCGCGGACAGCGGAATCGGGGTGATGTCCTTCAGGCCCAGCGTCGCGGCGAACTCGCGGTAAGCTTTGACGATGCGGTCGTACACTTCCTGGTTGTAATCGACCAGGTCCATCTTGTTGACCGCCACGACGATGTGCTCGATCTTGAGCAGGTGCGCGATAGTCGAATGGCGCTTGGTCTGGATCAGCAGGTCGACGCCGCCGTCCTCGCGCAGCTTGACCTTGGAGACGTCGATCAGGATGATCACCGCGTCCGCGGTCGAGGCGCCGGTCACCATGTTGCGGGTGTACTGCTCGTGGCCCGGCGTGTCGGCGATGATGAATTTGCGCTTCGGCGTGGCGAAGTAGCGGTAGGCCACGTCGATGGTGATGCCCTGTTCGCGCTCCGCTTCCAGGCCGTCGGTCAGCAGCGACAGGTCGACCGCGTCGCCCACGGTGCGCTTGTGCTTGGAACGCGACATCGCGTCGAGCTGGTCGGCGAAGATGCCTTTGCTGTCGAACAGCAGGCGGCCGATCAGCGTGCTCTTGCCGTCGTCCACCGAGCCGGCGGTGATGAAACGCAGCAGGCCCCGCTCTGTCAGTTTTTCGTTCATTGCGTTCATCAGAAGTATCCTGCTTTCTTACGTTTTTCCATCGATGCTTCGGAGGTCTGGTCGTCCATCCGGGTGGCGCCGCGTTCGGTGATCTGCGTGATGGCGGTTTCGGCGATGATCGCTTCGACCGTCGACGCGTTCGACGACACCGGGCAGGTGCAGGAAATGTCGCCCACGGTGCGGAAACGCACGACCTGGGTTTCGACGGTTTCGCCTTCGCGCGCCGGGGTCAGGTCGGTCAGCGGCACCAGCAGGCCGTTGCGCGGGATGACCTGGCGCTCGTGCGCAAAATAGATCGGCGGCAGCGCCAGCTTTTCGCGCTGGATGTAGAGCCACACATCGAGCTCGGTCCAGTTCGAGATCGGGAACACGCGCATGTTTTCGCCCGGGTGGACGCGGGTGTTGTACAGGTCCCAGAGTTCGGGACGCTGGGCTTTCGGATCCCACTGGCCGAATTCGTCGCGGAAGGAGAAGATGCGCTCCTTGGCGCGCGCCTTTTCTTCGTCGCGGCGGGCGCCGCCGATGCAGGCATCAAAACCGTGTTCGGCGATCGTCTCGAGCAAGGTCACCGCCTGCGCGGCGTTGCGCGAATCGGTGGCGGGATTGCGCAGCCTGACCGTGCCGCGCTTGATCGAGTCTTCGACGCTGCCGACGATCAGACGCTCGCCAAGTTCGGCCACGCGCGCATCGCGGAAGGCGATCACCTCGGCGAAATTGTGGCCGGTGTCGATGTGCACCAGCGGGAACGGGAATTTGCCCGGGCGGAAAGCCTTCTCGGCCAGGCGCAGCAACACCACCGAGTCTTTCCCGCCCGAGAACAGCAGGGCAGGGTTGGCGCATTCGGCCGCGACTTCGCGCATGATGTGGATCGCTTCGGATTCCAGCGCATCGAGGTGGCGCGCATTCACGTCGGTGAGTACGGGCAGGGTGTCGGGAAGTAGGTTCATTGGCGGTGCCTTGTCGTGTGGCTCATGCGGCCACGGATTTGATGCGGATCAGTTTTCCGTCGACCATGTGCAGGCCGCATTCCTTGGAGTCGGGGTTTTCCCACCACCAGCGGCCGGCGCGGATGTCTTCGCCCGGTTGGATGGCGCGGGTGCAGGGCGCGCAGCCGATCGACGGGAAGCCCTGGTCGTGCAGCGCGTTGTAGGGCACGTCGTTGGCGCGGATGTAATTCCAGACGTCTTCCTCCGACCAGTCGGCCAGCGGATTGAACTTGGTCATGCCGTGCGCCGCGTCGTCTTCCTCGACCGCCAGTTCGGCGCGGGTGGTGGACTGGGCGCGGCGCTGGCCGGTGACCCAGGCCTTGTTGCCGGCCAGCGCGCGCCCGAGCGGCTCGACCTTGCGGATGCCGCAGCAGGCGCGCCGCATCTCGACGCTGTCGTAGAAGGCGTTCAGGCCGTTTTCGGCCACGTACGCGTCGACCGCCTGGGCGTTCGGGTGGTACAGCGCGATGTCGTAATCGTAGCGCGCCTTGACGGCGTCGACCACGGCCAGCGTTTCCGGATGCAGGCGCCCGGTGTCGAGCGAGAAAATCCCGATCGGCAGGCCGGCTTTGAGAATCAAATCGGTCAGCACCATGTCTTCCGCGGCCAGGCTGGACGCGAAGACGGCCGGCGAGAAGTCGCGCGCGATGCGTTCGAGCGTTGCGCGGGTGGCGGCGACGAGGGAGTCGAGTTCATTCATATGCGCTCCTCAGATGCCGTAACCGACGTCGCTGCTCTCGACCCGTACGTCGCGCGGGTGGCGGCGATACAGCGGCAGGTCCTGGTCAACGGAAGCCTGGTAGGTTTCGCTGAAGTCGGTCAGGCCCTTGAGGGCGTCGTGGATGCTGCGGTCCGGGCGCGTGGCGTAGGCATCGAAGCCGACCCGGTGCATCGAGAACAGCTGGTCGCGCAGCACGTCGCCGATCGCGCGCAGTTCGCCCGTGTAGCCGAGCCGCTTGCGCAGGTTGTAAGCGATCGAGTAGCCGCGGCCATCGGTGAATTTCGGGAAGTCGACGGCGATGACGGCGAATTTGTCCAGTTCGCCCTTGAGCGTTTCGGGACGTTCGTCGGCGCCTATCCATATGCCGATCTCGGCGCGCGCGGCGAGGGCGTCGCGCTGGGCCAGCCATACCGGAAGCGGCACGATGACTTTGCCGGCCGGGACGACGACGCTTTCAGGCGCGTCACCGCCGGATGGGTCCTCTGGTTCAAGGCGCAGCACGCTCCAGTCGTCGGCGACGACCTCGCGGCCCTTGATGATCTGGTTGTGCGATTCAAGCATAGTGGTCTTCCCCAACCGTGTTGCCCGCCACGATAGGCGTGGCGTAGACGTGTTCCTTGAAAGGTGCGATGCCGAGGCGCTGCGCGGTGTCGACGAAGCGTTCGCCTTCGAAGCGTTCGCGCACATACACCTGCAGCAGGCGGTCGACCACTTCCGGCATCTGCAGCGCCGAGAACGACGGGCCGATGATCTTGCCGATGGCCGGGGCATTGCCCTGCGCGCCGCCGATCGACACCTGGTACCACTCCGCGCCGTCCTTGTCGACGCCTAGCACGCCGATCGAACCGACGTGGTGGTGGCCGCAGGCGTTGATGCAGCCGGAGATATTGAGTTCGATGTCGCCGATGTCGTGCTGGAAGTCGAGGTTGTCGAAGCGCTCGGCGATGGCGGCGGCGATCGGCAGCGACTTGGCGTTGGCCAGCGAGCAGAAATCGCCGCCCGGGCAGCAGATCATGTCGGTCAGCAGGCCGATGTTGGGCGTGGCCAGGCCCTTGGCCTTGATCTCGGTCCACAGCGCGAACAAGCGTGTTTGCTCGACGTCGGCCAGGATGATGTTCTGCTCGTGAGTCACGCGCAGTTCGCCGAAGCTGTAGCGGTCGGCCAGGTCGGCCATGAAATCCATTTGCTCGGCGGTGGCGTCGCCCGGCGGCACGCCGGTCTTTTTCAGCGACAGCACGACCGCCGAATAGCCCGGCACCTTGTGCGGATGGAGGTTACGCGAGAGCCAGTTGGCGAATGCCTTGTTGTCTTCGTGGCCGGCCGCCGGGTCGACCGCAGGCAGCGTGGCATAGGCCGGCGCCTTGAAGTAGGCCGACACACGCGCCAGTTCCTCGGCGGTCAGGGTCTCGGCATTGTCTTTCAGGTCGGCCCATTCGGCTTCGACCTGGCGTGCGAATTCCTCCACGCCCAGCGCCTTGAGCAGGATCTTGATGCGCGCCTTGTACTTGTTGTCGCGCCGGCCGTATTGGTTATACACGCGCATCACGGCTTCGGTGTAGGTCAGCAGGTGCTGCCACGGCAGGAATTCGCGGATCACGCTGCCCAGAATCGGCGTGCGGCCCATGCCGCCGCCGGCCATGAACTTGAAGCCGACTTCGCCGGCTTCGTTGCGCACCACCGTCAGGCCGATGTCGTGCACCGCGATCGCGGCGCGGTCTTCCACGGCGCCGTTGATGGCGACCTTGAACTTGCGCGGCAGGGCGATAAACTCGGGGTGGAAAGTGCTCCACTGGCGCAGGATTTCGGCGAACGGGCGCGGATCGATGATCTCGTCCGCGGCGACGCCGGCGAAAGGATCCGAGGTGGTGTTGCGGATGCAGTTGCCCGAGGTCTGGATCGCGTGCATCTCCACCGAGGCCAGGTCGGTAAGGATGTCCGGCGTCTGTTCCAGCTCGATCCAGTTGAACTGGATGTTCTGGCGCGTGGTGAAGTGGCCGTAGCCGCGGTCGTACTTGCGCGCGATGTGGCCGAACATGCGCATCTGCGCGGACGACAGCAGGCCGTACGGCACGGCGATGCGCAGCATGTAGGCGTGGCGCTGCATGTAGAGGCCGTTTTGCAGGCGCAGCGGCAGGAATTCGGATTCGGTCAGCTCGTCGTTGATGCGGCGCTTTACCTGGTCGCGGTACTGGGCGATGCGCTCGCGGACGATGAGGTGGTCGTACTTGTCATAGCGATACATATGTCGTTCCTAAAAGGCGCTTGGAGCCCCAAACTATCGTCAATGGTAATAAACTCTGCCTTTATTCCAAACTACTGAGAATTTATTTGCTTATATTCGTATGCGGCATAAGCATTCTTATAAAATGCGTTTGTAGCACGCAATTCGCATGCAGCCATTCCACCTGAAAGACCGATGAACCTTCACCAACTGCGCTTCGTGCGCGAAGCCGTGCGCCAGAACTACAACCTGACCGATGCCGCCAAGGCGCTGTTCACGTCGCAGCCGGGCGTTTCCAAGGCCATTATTGAGCTGGAAGAAGAGCTGGGTGTTGATATTTTCACAAGGCATGGCAAGCGCATCCGCGGCCTGACCGAGCCGGGCCGGCTGGTGCTCGAGTCAGTCGAGCTGATCATGCAGGAGATCGACAGCCTCAAGCGCATCGGCAAGGAATACGCGGCGCAGGACAGCGGCAGCTTCACCATCGCCACCACCCACACCCAGGCGCGCTACACCTTGCCGAGGGTGGTGCAGGCGTTCATGCTGAAATATCCAAAGGTGCGCTTGTCATTGTTGCAAGGCAACCCGCGCCAGATTGCCGACATGGTCAAGAGCGACCAGGCCGACTTGGCGATTGCGACCGAATCGATCGCCAGCGTGGACGGCCTGATCACCTTGCCCTGCTACCAATGGGAACACGTGGTGGTGGTGCCGCCCGACCACCAGCTGCTCAAATCGAAGACGATTTCGCTGGAGGAAATCGCCACTTTCCCGCTGATTACCTACGACACCGCCTTCGCCGGGCGCAACAAGATCGACCATGCCTTCGGCCTGCGCGGGCTGAAGCCGGACGTGCTGCTGGAGGCGATCGACGCCGACGTCATCAAGACTTATGTCGAACTGGGCATGGGGATTGGTATCATAGCGGGCATGGCGTTCGATCCCGAACGCGACAAGAACCTGCGCGCGATCCCGGTCGGCCACCTGTTCGGCATGAACGTGTCGCGGGTGGCGGTCAAGCAGGGCGCCTACCTGCGCAGTTATGTGTATACCTTCATCGAGCTGCTGGCGCCGACCCTGAACCGCAAGATGGTCGAGTCGGCCATGAGCGGCGCGAAAGAAACCTACGAGCTGTAAGCAGCATCGGAACCACGCATCAAGCAACTAAACGCATCAACAGAAAAATTCATGATTACCGAACAATCCGCACAGTTTTACGCCAAGAGCGCCTCCAACCACGACCGGATCTACGACAAGCCGGAGCGCCAGCACGACCTGGCCGCCATGCACAAGCATGTAGCCGACGTCCTGCGCGGCCATGTCGTGCTCGAACTGGCCTGCGGCACCGGCTACTGGACCAGCATCATCGCCGACAGCGCCGATTCGGTGCTGGCCACCGACATCAATCCGGAAATGATCGCGCTGGCCAAGCTGCGCGCGCTGCCGGCCGACAAGGTGCAGTTCCGCGTGGCCGACGCCTACGCGCTGCCGGACGATATCGGCAGCTACACCGCGGTGTTCATCGGCTTCTGGTGGTCGCACGTCAAGCGCGAGCAGCAGGAGAAATTCCTGGCGCACCTGCGCAGCAAGGTCGGCAAGGACATCCTGCTGGTGCTGCTCGACGACGTGTATGTCGAAGGCAGCAGCGAGACCGTGGCGCGCACCGACCTCGAAGGCAATACCTACCAGATCCGGGTTGCGCCGGACGGCGAGCGCTACGAGATTCCGAAGACCTATCCGTCCGACAGCGCGCTGCGCAAGAAGCTGGCGTCGTCGGTGCGCGAAATCCGCATCGTGCGGCTCGAGTATTACTGGATGCTGACCTGCCGGCTCAAGTAGAGGCCCGGGGGCAGGCTAGTTGTCGCGCCGCTCGCCCGATTCATCGCGGTGCGGCAGCGGCAGCACGATGTCGATGCGGGTGCCGGGCGGCTCGTCGGAGCTGATGGTGATCTCGCCGTCCATCGCCCAGACCCGCTCGCGCATTCCCACCAGGCCCAATGATTGGGCCTTTTCCATGTCGCCGGCGGCAATCCCGCGCCCGTCGTCGCGCACCGTGAGCAGCAGCTCGCCGTTGATGCGGTACAGCGTGATGGTCACGTTGCTGGCGCCCGCGTGGCGCGCGATGTTGGTCAGCGCTTCCTGCACGATGCGGAAAATGGCGGTGCTGGCGGCGTCGTCGAGCACCAGTTCTCCTTCGTCCGCATACAGCATGCAGGCAATCCCGTAGCGTTCCACGAAATCCTCGCGCAAGCCTTGCAGCGCGAAGAACAGGCCGCCCTCGTCGAGCGCGCGCGGACGCAGGTTGGTGGCGATCCGGCGCAGCGAGGTGATGGCGGTGAGCAGGTTCTGTTCCATCCCCCGGATCAGGCGCGCGCTGGGCGCATCGGTCTCGTGCTGCTGCAGCAGGGCCAGGTCCATCCTCAGCGAGGCCAGCAGCTGGCCCAGGTCGTCGTGCAGTTCGCGCGCGATGTGGGTGCGCTCCTCTTCGCGGATGGTTTGCAGCGCGGCCGACAGCTGGCGCAGCTGCGCATGCGAGCGGCTCAGCTTTTCCTGCACCTGGTGGCGCCCGGTCACGTCGCGCAGGATGATGGTGTGGATCGGCGTGTCGTCCTGGAGCACCGTCGACACCGAGCCTTCCAGCGGAAACCTTTCGCCGCCGGCGCGCACACCGCTGACGGCGTAGTCGGTGGCGCGCCGCCCGACCCGCCCGGTGTCGCCGAAAAAGGCCGCCGGTCCATCGGAGGTGACCGGTTCCGGCGTCAGGTAGGCGCCCAGCGGCCGGCCCCGCATTTCCTCCACCGTGGTGGCGAACATCGCCGCGGCCGAGGGATTGGCAAGCACGATGGTGTTGGTGTCGTCGGTGGAGATGATGGCTTCGCTGGCGTGCTGGATGATGTCGTCGCCGTGTTCGTGCGCCATGCGGGAACGGCGATGGCGGCGGCCGAGCGCATGGCCGGCGAGCAGGCCGGCCGCCAGCATCAGCGGACTCCAGCCCCGCGACAGGGATCTGACGATTCGATTCATTGCGCGCGCCATGGACGGCCCGCGAGTGCGGGCCCGGCAACTACCATACGGCGCGGCGAAGCGATCAGGCTTGAGGCCGCGCAATCGGCGGCAGGAACTCGGCAGGGGCTGTGTGACTGCCCCTGGTTTGGTATTACATCTGCTTGAACAAATGCAAGAAGCTGCGGCTCACTTCGAGCTTGTCAGGCTTGCCCTTGATCATCACCAGGTGGCGGCCGCGGATGTCGCGCGTGACGCCTTCGATCGCATTGACGTTCACCAGCGTGGCGCGGTGGATCTGCCAGAACAGCGCCGGATCGAGTTCTTCGGCCAGGTCGCGCACCGGCTTCCTGATCAACGCCTCGAATTTTTCGGTCTGCACGCAGGTGTATTTTTCGTCGGACCGGAAAAACAGGATGTCCTCGACCGGGATCATGCGCAGGTCCTGGCCGATGCTGGCCTGGATCCATTGCAGGTAGGCCGGTTTCGGCGCCGCCATCTTTTCGGCCAGCTGCGACAGCATCTGCGTGACGCTGTCGTTGACCACTTCCTTCGGCTTGCCCAGGCGTTCCTTGAGCCGGTCCACCGTCACCTGCAGGCGTTCCTGCTCCGGCGGCTTGAGCACGTAATCGACCGCGCCGCGTTCGAACGCTTCGACCGCATACTGGTCGTAGGCGGTGACGAACACGATGCTGCTCTGGTTGCCGATCTGGCGCGCCGCTTCCATGCCGGTCGTGCCGGGCATGCGGATATCGAGGAAGGTCAGGTCGGGCTTCAACTGGGCCACCAGCTCGACGGCCTCGTCGCCGTTCTTGGCCTCGCCGACGATCTCCAGTTCGGGCCATACCTGGTTCAGTCGCATGCGCAATTGGTCGCGCATCAGTCTTTCGTCGTCGGCAATGATAGCTGTAGGCATAGTTGGATCGGGCAAATGGCAAGAGTGCCAATTATTCAATGAATCGGCGGTTTAATCAATCGCTGTATTTTTTTACTTGGACAGCTGGTAGGGAACTTCGACGGTGGCGATCACGCCGCTTGGCGAATTGGCGGCGATGTAGAGCTGGCCCTGGTCGCCATGCAACAGCTTGAGGCGCTCGCGGATGGTCGGCAGGCCGAGGCCGGTGCCGTCGCTCGGCACCACGCCGAAGCCGACGCCGTCGTCGGCGACGATCACGCGCAGCTTGTTGCCGGCCACTTCGGCCTGGATCTTCAGGGTGCCGCCCTCCGGCTTGCATTCGAGGCCGTGCTTGATGGCGTTTTCGACCATCGACTGCAGCATCATCGGCGGGAAGGCCGCGCTGCGCAGCTGGTCCGGGATGCGCAGGTCGACCGTCAGGCGTTCCTCCATGCGCATCTTGAGCAGGTTCAGGTAGGCCTTGACCATGTCGACCTCGCGCCCCAGATTGGTGACGACGACGTTGTCCCGCATCTGCGGCAATACCGCGCGCAGGTACTGGATCAGGCTGCGCTGCATGGCCGAGGCGCGCGGCGGGTCGGTTTCGATCAGGTGCTCGACCGAGGCCAGCGTGTTGAACAGGAAGTGCGGCTCGACCTGCGCCTGCATCATCTGCATCTTCGCTTCCGACAACTGGCGTTGCATCGATTCGCGTTCGACCGCGGCGTTGGCGGTCTGGGTTTGCGCTTCGGCGCGCTTCTTGCCGCCGACCAGTGCCTTGGTGGCGAACAAGGCCAGCACCAGCAGCGACACAAAGCTCTTGAACCAGGTCGAGGCCTGCTTGTGATAGCGGGTCACTTTCGCTTCGGCGGCGTCGTCGACCGCCGCCTCGATCGCGTTCGACAGTTCCTCGCCGATCTGCGGCGGCAGCGGGATGTGGACTTCGTCGCCATTGCCGGCGATGGCAGCCTTGGGCGCTTTCGGCGCCGCCGGGATGGCGGGCGGCTCGGGCGGTTCGCCCGGCGCCGCCGGTTCCGCCGGCTCGGGAACGTTCGCGGCGCCATGCTTGCTTTTCGGACGCGAGTTGAAGCGGATGCCGCTCGCGTCGATCAGGATGTCGCTTTCCTTCTTGCTCGGCTTCTTGTCGGCGCGCACGACGACTTCTTCGCCGCCGCCGGAAAACAGCTCATCCTGCAATATCTTGCCGGCGATCAAGGCCAGCGCGGCGAACAGGAAAAACTTCCACCACGACAGCTGGCTGACCCAGGTGGCCGTCGCGTCGAAAATGCGGTGCGCCCAGACGAGGATGCTGGTGATGATATGTGGGGTCGTGCGCCGAGCTTGCATGGGGTGTTCCGTGTGCGTCATTTGTCAATGCAATCGGCGAGTGTAACTGCTAGCACCGCCGCACGTCGCAAAAATCCATTTTGCAGGCGAAAGCACTGTTGGGATGTTGCAACTTTAAGCAAACGGGCGGGGCATCGCCAGCCGTTTGCGACAGTCTGCAAGATTGGAGGAGTGGAATGCACAAGGGGCGAATGCAGCGTGGCGCCTGGCGCTTGCAAGGTCCAAAGCTTGACGCCCAGGTTTACGCTGTTCAGGTGCTGACCGCCGTCATCAGCAATTCCTCGGCGGCGTCCGCGCTCAGGGGCTCCCGGTAGTACAGCCCCTGCATCTCGTCGCAGTGGTTGTTCTTGAGGAAGTCCATCTGGGCGCGCGTTTCGACGCACTCGGCCACCACCGTCAGGTTCATGTTGCGGCCGATGTCGATCAGGCTTTTGACCATCGGGCCGCTACGCGTTTCTGCCGAGATCTGGTGCACCGCCACTTTCGCCAGCTTGACGTGCGACAGGGGCAGCTTTTGCAGGTAGTTCAGGTCGGACAGGCCATTGCCGAACGCATCGACCGAGCGCAACACGCCCAGTTCGCTCAGTTGTCCCAGCACTTCGGCGCCCAGCAAATGATTGCGTACCAGCCCTTCCTCGCGCACCTCGACTTCGAGGCTGGACGGCGCGAGCCCGTATTTCGCCAGCACCTTGGCCATGTGTTCGACGTAGTGCGGCTGGACATATTCGCGCTGCGATACGTTGATCGACACCGGCAGGTGCGGAAAGCCGGCGCGCGCCAGCCGATCCAGGAAAGCGCAGGCATGCTCGATCACCAGCGCGCCGAACGGCACGATCATGCCGTTTTCTTCCGCTTCGGGCAGGAAGGCCGCCGGCAGCAGCAGTCCCTGTTCGGCGTGGTTCCAGCGCAGCAGGGCTTCGAAGCCCTTGATGCGCCCGGTATTGAGGCAGATTTTGGGCTGGTACAACAGGAACAGTTCATTCTTTTCGACCGCGCCGCGCATCGCGTCCTCGAGCTTTTGCTTCGCTTCGCTGGCCGTTTTCATGTCGGCCGAGAAGAAGTTCACTTCATTCTTGCGGGTTGACTTGGCATGGTACATGGCGACGTCGGCCGCCCGCACCAGCTCGTACGCGGTGCTGCCATCGTGCGGGTAGACGCTGACGCCGATGCTGGCGCCGACGTCGATCTCCATGCTATCGAACGCGACCGGCCTGGTCATGCACTGGCGCAGGCGCTCGACCATGCGCAAGGTGAAGCGCAGCGAGGGCTGGTTCACCAGCACCAGCACGAATTCATCGCCCGACAATCGCGCCACGGTATCGCTGTCGCGCACCGACGACTGCAGCCGGTTGGCGACCACGGTCAACACTTCGTCGCCGGCGTCGTGGCCGTAGGTATCGTTGATTTTCTTGAAACCGTTCAGGTCCATCAGCACCGTCGCCACCAGCAGCTTGTCGCGCTGGGCCATGTGGATCGCCTGCTCGAGCCGGTCCCACATCAGCGTGCGGTTGGCCAGGCCGGTGAGGGCATCGTGGTGGACCTCGTGTTCGAGGTGGGCGGTGCGCTGCTTGAGCGCGGTGACATCGTTGATGACGCCGATGAAATGGGTGACCCGGCCTTTCTCGTCGGCGACCGGGGTGATGGTCAGGTCGTTCCAGAACAGTTCGCCATTCTTGCGCTGGTTGCGAAACGTGACGTTGGCCTCGTGGCTCCCGTCGATCGCGCGGCGCAGCAGGGCCCGCGCCTCGGCGTCCATTCCCGGCGCCGCCATGAAGCGGCAGTCGCGCCCGACCGCTTCGACTTGGCGGTAGCCGGTGATCCGTTCGAAGGCGGGATTGACGTATTCGATCGGATTGTCCTTGCCGCTGCAGCGGGTGATCACGATGCCGTTGCTGGTGGCGTGCAGCGCGCGTTCCCGCAGCCGCAGCTGCTGTTCCTGCTGGTGGCGCAGCGAAATATCGATGCCCATGCCGCACAGGTAGGTCGTGCCCTGGCATTCGATGCGCGCACCGGTCAGCATGTAGGGCGTGCCATGGCCGTCCTTGTCGAGCAGGTTCGCTTCGACGTATACCTGGTCGCCGCGCTCGAACACCTGGTGGATCTTTTCGTTGATCTTGGCCTTTTCGGTCAGGTCGAACATGTCGAGCGCTTTCGCGTGGCGCATTTCGTCGCTGTTGAGGCCGGACACCGCTTCGACCGTCTTGTTCCACAGCGCGAACGAGCCGTCTGCGCGCAGCACATAAAAGGTGCCGGGCAGCACATTGATGACCGAGCGCAGGTGCATGCGGCCAAGCAGCGCGGTGTCGGAGCTGTCCGGCTCGACGCAAAACCCTGCGACGCAGCCGCGAAACGCGCCGCCGCCGTCGATCTGCGGCGTCAGGGTCAGCTCGGCATCGATCGTGGCGCCATCAGGACGCGTGTACGCCACTTGCAGGTGCGTCGGCGTGCCTGCGCCGCGCAGGGCCGGCCAGTGCCGCGCCAACTTTGCGGCGCTCGCGCTCGTGAGCAAAGTGCCAAGAGGTTTGCTGAGGATGCCGGCGGCAAGGATGCCAAACAGGTCTTCACAGCCCTGGTTCCAGGTAACGATGGTGCTGGCATCATCCACCAGGAACGCGGCGCGGGTCGTCGGTTCGCTGGAGAGCATGGGTTCCTTGCGGCGTCGTGAGTCGGCTTTTTTGTATTCCCTCAATTTATTGGACCACCGTCGGGGCAGGTGGTTCGGGCAGAGCGCTGGTTATCCGCAAAGACTTACAAAAAGTAGAGCGGAAAAGAAGCTAGGACCGCACGGCGATGGCGGCAAGCACCCGGTGCGGCGACAACCCCGGGGGTGAAGCAGGGGTTTAGTGAAGCGAAGCTTCGCTCCTGCGAAACGGTCGAGCCTTGCAAGGCTCGACTCCTTTCAGGTCCGGCGGACCTGACCCGAGCCCTTGGACCGCGGCGCGTGAATGAAGAGGCGGCACGTCAACGCCGTAAGCCGTCCGACCCTTTACGGCGACATAGCGAAAAAAAACCACGGCGCTGCCGTGGTCCTGGTTTGCGTCTGGCGCTGATCAGGCAGCCGCCACCTGTTCCCGTTCGGGCAGCGCAATCTGATTGTCGGTGCTGAACTGGTAGTCCTTGAATACGTGCTCGGCCGAGAGGATCTGGTAGCTGCCGTCGTCGAGCTTGTGGGTGGTGTCCTTCAGGCGGTAGGTGTAGTGGCCGCAGGTCCAGCAGTTGAAGTTGCGCATGTGGGTGCACAGGCAGGTCTTGTCCATCACCACGATGGTCTTCGAATCCGGATTGGCCAGTACTTCGCGATTGTACGAGTTGATGTACGAACAGTTGCCGGTGGCGTCGAGCAAATAGCCGTAGGACTCGCAGCCCGGGCGGATGCCGGAGCCGATCGCCGGCGTGTTCTTGAGCATGCGCATCGGGTAGCCGGTCGGCGAGATGCCGTTGACGATGATGTCGCCTTCGGTGGCCTTGATGTACTCCTGCTTGACCTTGTCGGGCAGGCCGCATTCGTGGGTCATGGTGAAGCGGGTCGCCACCTGCACGGCGCCGGCGCCTTTTTCCAGGAAGCCGACCGCGTCCGAGCCGGTGAACACGCCGCCGGCCGCGATGATCGGGATGTTCAGCTCTTCGGCGCGCATGAACGCATGGACCTCGTCCATGATGGTGTGCAGGTCGTACTCGGCCCAGTCGAGGCCGAAGCCGAGGTGGCCGCCGGCCAGCGGGCCTTCGACGATGATGTAGTCGGGCAGGCGGTCGAGCTTCGACACCTTGCGCAGGAACAGCTGCAGCGCGCGCACCGACGAGACGATGATGCCCAGCTTGGCGTCGCGGAAGCGCGGGTGGTCGGCGATCAGCGCGAACGAGCCGAGGTGCAGGCCGGCCGACAGCGTGATGCCGTCGATGCCGGCGTCGAGCGCGGCTGCCAGGCGCGTGCGCAGCGTTTCCTTCGGCGAATTCATGGTCAGCTTTTCCATGCAATTGACCAGGATGAGGCCATCGCCGCGCTTCGCTTCCATGGTCTTGCCGACGTGCAGGGCGGTCGCTTCGGCCAGGCGGTCGAGGTCGAACTGGACCACTGCCTTGTCCATGTTATTGATGTTGAACTTGTAGGTCTTGGTCTTTTCTTTCACAAAGCTCGTGTCGAACTTGCGGTCAGAGACGTCCTGCACCATCGCGTCCGAGATATGGCCGATACCACCCAGGCGGCAGACTTCCAGCGCCAGTTCCGAAGTCGAAATATCGACGCCCATACCACCAACCATGATGGGCACATATTCCTTGGCGCCCAAGCGCAGGCGGAAATCATCAACACGTTTCATTGCTATCCTTAGACTACCTACCGAGTTTTTACTGATTGCGCTAACACTGCCGAACACAGGCGAGTTTGCGCACCCTCAATTCTACCCTAAGCAGGTTTGGGTTCACGAGGTGTTATACGAAGCAACACTTGAGTCGGATTCACGGACCCGGCCCGCGGACGCCGGATCCGGCGTCCGGATTCAATCGCGGAAATTATTGAATTCCAGCGGCATGTCCGGCACGTCCTTGCGCAGCATGGCCATGGCCGCCTGCAGGTCGTCGCGTTTGGCGCCGGTGACGCGCACCGATTCGCCCTGGATGCTGGCCTGGACCTTCATCTTGCTATCCTTGATGACGCGCACGATCTTCTTGGCGTCCTCGGTCTCGATGCCGTTCTTGACCTTGATGACCTGCTTGACTTTGTCGCCGCCGATTTTTTCGATCTTGCCCGGATCGAGGAAGCGCACGTCGACCTTGCGCTTGGACAGTTTGTTGGTCAGCACGTCGCGCACCTGCTCGAGCTGGAATTCGGCGTCGGCGAACGCGGTCAGCTCGTTGTCCTTCTGTTCGACCTTGGCGGAGCTGCCCTTGAAATCGAACCGGGTGGTGATTTCCTTGTTGGACTGCTCGACCGCGTTCTTCACTTCGATCATGTCTGCTTCGGAGACGACATCAAACGAGGGCATGGTAAATTCCTTTTTGTTGCGGATTGTGAATGGCGATATTTTAACGGACATCCGGGCCGCCGCCCGCCCGCAAGCCGGTTTTTTGCCGGTTTTGTCATCGTTTCCAATTATAATCGTCGAAACAACGACACCGCCATGCCTCCAGACCTCGCCATCTCCCACGATTTTTCCCTCAAGGCCTGCAACACGTTCGGGATCGACGCGCGTGCGCGCTGCTACCTGCGCATATCCAGCGTGGCCGAACTTGCCGCCGCGCTGGCCGAACCGAGGCTGGCGGGCTTGCCGCGCCTGTTGCTGGGCGGCGGCAGCAACATCCTGTTGACCGGCGACTTCGACGGCGTGGTGCTGCACATGGCGATCGCCGGACGCGAAGTGCTAGGCCGGCAGGGCGGCCACACGCTGGTGCGCGCCGCGGCCGGCGAAAACTGGCACGGCTTCGTGCAATGGACGCTGGCGCAAGGGCTGGGGGGGCTGGAAAACATGTCGCTGATCCCCGGCACGGTGGGGGCGGCGCCGATCCAGAACATCGGCGCCTACGGGGTCGAGCTGAAGGACGTGTTCCATTCGCTGACGGTGTACGAGCTGGCCACCGGCGAGCTGCGCAGCATGGATGCGGCGCAGTGCCGCTTCGCCTACCGCGACAGCGTGTTCAAGCATGCTGAAGGGGCCGGCCTGGTAATCGTCGACGTGACGTTCGCGCTGCCGACCGCGTGGCGGCCGAACCTGCGCTATGCCGAGCTGGCGCAGGCGGTGGCGCAGGAGGTGGAGCACAAGCACCTGGCCGCGCCAAGCGCCACCGAGATCGGCGACGTGGTGGTGGCGATCCGCCGCCGCAAGCTGCCCGATCCGGCCGTGATCGGCAACGCCGGCAGCTTCTTCAAGAATCCCGTGGTGTCGGGCGAACGCTGCGCCGAGCTGCTGGCGGCGTTTCCCGCGCTGGTGCACCACGCCCAGCCGGACGGCACCGAGAAGCTGGCTGCGGGATGGCTGATCGACCAACGCGGCTGGAAAGGCCGGGCCATGGGCGCCGCCGGCGTGTATCCGAAGCAGGCGCTGGTGCTGGTCAATAACGGCGGCGCCACCGGGGCAGAAGTGCTGGCGCTGGCGCGCGCAATCCAGGCCGACGTCGCAGAGCATTACGGCGTCGGGTTGGAGCCGGAGCCGGTGTTCGTCTAAACCTCTGGAGTCAGCCGAAATGGCAGATGTAGTCCAGCGTTTCGAGCGTTTCGATATCGAACGAGGCGTTGGCGCCGACCTGGAACTGCTGGCCGGCCGCGTATTCCTGCCAGTCTCCGGCGCCGGGCAGGCGCACCCGGCAGCGTCCGCCGATAATTTCCATGACTTCCGGCGCGCCCGTGTTGAAGGTGAGGGTGGAGGGGAAAATCACGCCCACCGACTTGCGGCTGCCATCGGCGCCCATCAGCGTGTGCGATACGCACTTGCCGTCGAAATAAATATTGGCTTTGGCGATGACAGTGACATTTTCCAGCGTGCTCATGATTTCTCCGTGGGTGCGACCACAACCCGGTTGCGGCCATCGTTCTTGGCAGTGTACAGGGCCTTGTCGGCCAGTTCGATCAGGGTCTCGGCCGACCTGGCCTTCGACGGCACCATGGTCGCTACGCCGAACGACATCGTGACGATGCGTGCAGGCGCCTCTGCATTTTCGATCGCCAGCTGTTCGATGTGGGCGCGGCAGGCATGGGCGATCAGCAGCGCGCCTTCCGGCCTGGTGTCGGGCAGCACGATGGCGAACTCCTCGCCGCCGTAGCGCGCCGCCACGTCCGCCGGACGCTTCAGGTGTTCGGTCAGCACCGCCGCCGCTTTCTTCAGGCACAGGTCGCCGGCCAGGTGGCCGAAGCTGTCGTTGTAGATCTTGAAGCAGTCGACGTCGCACATCAGCAGCGACAGCGGCTTCTGGTCGCGCTGGCCGCGCTGCCACTCGGCGCGCATCACTTCGTCGAAGCGGCGCCGGTTGGCGATCCCGGTCAGGCTGTCGAGCGCGGCGAGCTTCTGCAATTCGATGTTGGCGTCGGCCAGGTTTTTCTGGCTGGCGCGCAGGAACTGGAACGCTTCGTTGCGCTGCAGCCGCGAGATGTAGCCGGCCGAATGGTAGCGGATGCGTGCCAGCAGCTCGAGCCGGTCGGGCAGCTTGACCACGTAATCGTTGGCGCCGACAGCGAAACTGTGCGCCTTCAGCTGCGGATCTTCCTTGGCCGACAGCACGATCACCGGCACGTGGAGCAGGGCTTCATCTTCGCGGTAGGCGCGGATCAGGGAGAAGCCGTCGACTTCCGGCATGACCAGGTCCTGCAGGATCACGGTCGGTTGCAGCTGTTTCGCGGTCGCGACCGCAGCAGCCGAGTCGGTGACGTAGTGGAATTCGATGTCGGTCTGTTCGCTGAGCATGCGGCGCACCGCCTCGACGATGATCAGCTGGTCGTCGACCAATAGTACCCGGACCTTGAACTGGGTGACCGCCTGTTCATTGGTGCTGCCCACTGCAGTGACTTCTTGCATGAATTATTTCTTTGCTAATATTGTAACAAACAGTATGGCGTCACTGCGAACGGCTGCCAATTCTACTGCGCAATGCACTGGAGATGTTCTCTAACGACAAAATTCGTTGCGCAGCTGCTATTTCGGCGGCCGCGCGCGGCATGCCGTACACCGCGCTGCTGGCCTGGTCCTGTGCGATCGTGAACTTGCCGGCATTGCGCATCGCCAGCAGGCCGCGCGCGCCGTCGCGTCCCATGCCGGTCAGCAGGACCCCGGTGGCGTCGCCCTCCCACTGGTGCGCGACGCAGTGGAAAAAAACATCGACCGAGGGGCGGTAAGCATAATCGACCGGATGCGCATCGTAGCGCAGCCGGTGATGCGCGTCGAGCACCAGGTGGTCGTTGGTGCGCGCCACCAGCACCACGCCCGCTTCGAGCGGGTCGCCGTCGTCGATCACGCGCACCGGGATGGCGATCTGGTCGCCCAGCCATTTCGCGAAGTGGCCGGCGAAGTTGGCGTCGATGTGCTGCACCACCACGATCGCGGTGCCGGCCGGCGGCGTCCACCCGGCCACGATTTTCGCGATCGCGCCAGGTCCGCCGGTGGAGGCGCCGATCGCCAGCAGATGCCGCACCGCGCCGCCCGCAGCCTGCTCGGCAGGGGCCTGCGCCGCGGCCTGTTCGGCCAGGCTCACGCGGATCAACTTGCCGATGGTCTTGATCTTTGCCATCAGCTCGGCGTCGGCCGCCGCCCCGCCCATCAGCACCGGGGTGGCGGTGACGTCGAGCGCGCCGGCGCCGAGCGCGCGGAATACCAGGCCCACGTTGTCCTGCGGCTGCGCGGTGACGATCAGGATCGCGCATGGCGAGGCCTGCATGATCTGGCGCGTCGCCTCGACCCCGTCCAATTCGGGCATGACCAGGTCCATCAGCACCAGGTCGGGCCGTTGCTCGGCGCACATGCGCACCGCCTCGCGGCCGTCGCGCGCGACCCACAGCACTTCATGCTCGCTGGCCGCAATCGCCCGCCGCAGCGCCTCGGCTGCCATGGCGACGTCGTTGGCGATGCCGATCTTCACAGTCCCGGCTCCCCGATCAGGTCGACCACCGCGTCGAGCAGGGTCTCGTCGTGGAAGCTGCCTTTGGTCAGGTAGTAGTCGGCGCCGGCGGTCATGCCGCGCGCGCGGTCTTCCGGCCGGTCCTTGTACGACACGATCATCACCGGCAGCTTGTGCAAGTGGATGTCCTTGCGGATCAGGCTGAC
Source organism: Pseudomonadota bacterium (assembly GCA_046728335.1). GTDB lineage: Bacteria > Pseudomonadota > Gammaproteobacteria > Burkholderiales > Burkholderiaceae_D > JAFCUW01. The sequence goes on from JBKPEJ010000027.1 coordinate 113,968, forward strand.
CAGCTCGACGCCGTCCATGCGCGGCATGTCCACGTCGGTGATCACCAGGTCGTAGTCGCCGCTGCGCACCACGTTCCAGCCGTCGATGCCGTCGATCGCGATGTCGACCTGGTAGCCGCGCCCCATCAGCAGTTTGCGTTCCATCTCGCGCACGGTGAGCGAATCGTCGACCACCAGCACGCGCTTGGCCTTGCGCCGTTCGTGTTCGCCGGGCTGTGCCAGCTGGTGCAGCGCGCCTTCGTACAGCAGCTTGTCGATCGACAGCAGCAGGTCGGCGACGTCGAGAATCAGCACTGGCGCGCCGTCGTCGAGCAGGGCGGCCGAGGAGATGTCGCGCATCTTGCCGAATACCGGATCGATCGGCTGCACCGCCAGGCTTTGCTCGCCGCGGATCGCGTCGACCACCAGCGCGTAGCGGCGCGCGCCCGAGCCGACAACCACTACCGCCAAGTCGCCGGCGGGCGGGGCCATCTGGCCCAGTTCGAGCACCTGCGCAGCAGACACCAGGCCGAGGTGCTCGCCGCCGACATCGAAGAACTGCTTGCTTTCCAGGGTGTGCAGCTCGGACTGCGGCAGCTTCAGCACGCGCTCGACCTTGACGATCGGGATCGCGTAAGCCTCGCCTTGTACGTCGACCACCAGCGCGCGCACGATCGACTGCGTCAACGGGAGCGTGATGAAGGTGTGGAACCCCTTGCCCGGTTCGGACTCGATCCGGACGCTGCCGTTCTGCGCGCGGATCGCCTGCTGCACGATGTCGAGGCCGACTCCGCGGCCGGAAATCGCGCTGGCAGTTTCCTTCAGGCTGAACGCCGGCAGGAACAGGAACTCCATCAGTTCGGCCGGCGACATCGCCGCGGCCATCGTCATGCTGGCCAGCTTGCGCCCGACCACCGCCTGGCGGATCCGATCGAGGTCGACGCCGCGGCCGTCGTCGCTGATGACGATCGAGAGCATGCCGTTGCGGTGCATCGCCTCGAGCCGGATCGCGCCAGCCGCCGGCTTGCCTGCCGCGCGCCGTTGTTCCGGGGCTTCCAGACCGTGGTCGACGGCGTTTCGCAGCATGTGGTTGAGCGGACCTTCGATTTTGGACAGGATGTCGCGGTCGACCGGCGTGTCTTCGCCGCTGATGGTCAGCTGCGCGTCCTTGCCAAGGCTGCGCGCCAGGTCGCGCACCATGCGGCCGAAGGCGTGCACGCCGTCGCGGAAAGGGCGCATGCGCAAGGTCAGCACTTCGTCGACCAGGTTGTTCGAGACAATCAGCAGGCGCCGCTCGTAGCTGTCGATGTCGGCCATGTGATCGTGCAGCTGCTGCTTGAGCGGATGGGTCTTCTGCAGCGCCAGCGCGGCCTTTTCGATCAGGCCGGGATCGGCGCTGCGCACCAGCGCTTCGTGCAGCTGCTCGATGGCCTGGAACAGGCTGGCCTGGTTGCGCTTAAAACGGTGCAGCGAGGAGATCACCGGCGCCAGCTGGTGCGCGTTGATGCGCGATTCGCTCGCCAGCGCGAGCAGCTGATCGTAGTTCTGGATCGCGGCACGCGCAGCAGGCGAAGCGGGCGCCGCGAGTTCTTCCGGCTCGGACGGCGCCGGCGCAACGACCGGCTCCAGCGCCGACGCCGGCGCCGGCAAGGGCGGAGCTTCCTGCAATTGCGCTACCTGAGCGATCGACTGCATGGCGGCCGCGATGCGCGCCGAATTCTGCTCCAGCCAGGCGGGCACGGCGCCTTCGCTCAGCGTCGACAACTGCAGGATCAGGTCGACCCCGCCCAGCAGCACATCGATGCGGCCCGGCGTCAGTTGCAGCTGGCCGTGTTGAGCGGCGACGAACGCGTCTTCCATTCCGTGCGCCAGCTGCACCACCACGTCCAGTCCCACGATGGCGGCGGCGCCCTTGATCGAATGGGCCGCGCGCATCATGGCCTCGATCGTGTTGGCGTCGCCGGCGCCGCGCTCCATCGCCAGCAGGCCGTCGGTCAGCGTGCGGGTCTGGCCGTCCGCCTCCATGCGGAACAGATCCAGCATGGAAAATTGACTGAGATCGCCGTCCTGGTCCTGGTTCATCGTAATAATCTTGTCAGTTGGTGGCCGACCAGCGCCTCGTCGAGCACGCCGATCTTCATCTCGCCTTGCACCAGCACGCCGGTCAGGAAGCGGTGCAGGCCCTTGTTGATGGTGGCCGCCGGCGCAGCCAGGTGGGCCTCGGTATAGCGCGCGATGCCGTGCAGGTCGGCTACCGGCAGCGCGAAAGGCTGGCCCTCCCACAGCATCACCAGCAGGCGTGCAAAGGTATGGCGGCCGTTCGCCGCGGGCGCATCCTGTTCGTCGATGCCGAGCAGGACGCCGAGCGACATCGACGGCGTCAGCTTGCCGCCCACGTTGACGATGCCCAGCAGGCCGTGGCCGCCGCGGTGCGGCAGGCGATGGGGCGGCGCCAGCGGCGCGACCGACGCGATCGACCGGGGCGGCAGCGCCAGCCACTCGCGGCCGACGCGGAACACCAGCACCGACTTGTCGTTGCCGGCGCGCTGCGCGGCCGGCTGGCGGAAGTGGTCGGCCCATTCCTCGCGGTAGCCGGCGCCGACCGCGCGCTGCAGGTTGCGCTGCGCCGCGCCGGAGTACACCTCGCAGTTGCGGCAGTGGATGTGCTGTTCCAGCCTGGCGCAGCTCTGGTCGCCGCTGACGCCGATCTTGTTCCAGCAGTCGTCGATCGCCAGCGCGTGGATTGGAATCGTGGTCATCGCGTCACCGCCGTGTCATCCCGGCGTCGGCCGTACACCCGCCCCGCGCGCTGGCGGAACGTCGCCGCCTGGCGCGTGTCGCCGGCCTGTTCGGCCAGTAGCGCAAGATGGCATAGCGCCTCGTAGTGATCGGGCTGCAGGTATACGCAGCGGCGCCAGTAGTCGTCGGCCGCGCCCGGCTTGCTTTCGCACTCGCTGATCATGCCGAGGATGAAGTAGGCATCGGCCGAATCGGGATCGGCATCAAGCATCGCATGGCAGCTTGCGGCAGCCGCACGGTAGTCGCCCTGGTCGGCCTGGCGCCGCGCCTGTGCCAGCAGGTCTTTGGCGCCGATGGCGAGGGACGGTGGCGCAGCCTGTGCGAGCCGCCTTTCGCGCGCCGGGGCGGCCGGCTGCGCAGGCTTGACCGCCGGCGTCGGAGCCCGCGGCTCCGGCGCCGCTTTGGCTGGCACAGGAACGGCCGAAACGGCATGCGCCTTCTGCAGCGCGAAGGCGCCCGGCAGGCGCACCGGCGCGAAGCCGTTGCGGCAGAACGAAGGCACCTCGGCATAGCCGGCCAGCAGCATGCCGTCGTCGGCCAGAAGCCCGTACAGTTTAGCGATGGCGGCGGTGGCGGTGGGTTCGTCGAAATAGATCAGCAGGTTGCGGCAGAAGATGACGTCGTAGCGTGCCACACCGGCGCCGGCGTCGATGGCGAGCAGGTTCCCTTGCGAGAAGCTGACCTGGACGCGCAGCGCGTCGCTGATCTGGAAGTCGGCGCCGGCCGGGCTGAAATGGCGCTGCCGGAATGCCTGGTCGCCGCCCCGGAAAGCGTTGCGGGTATAGCGTCCGGCAGCGGCGCGTTCGAGCGCCACGGTCGACAGGTCGACGCCTTCGATGCGGAATGACGCCGGGGCGACGCCAGCGTCGGTCAGCGCCATCGCCATCGAATACGGTTCCTCGCCGCCGGCGCACGGGATCGACAGGATCCGTACCACGCGGTCCGGACGCTGCGCCAGACGGCGCTGCACGAAGGCGGTGGCGGCGGCAAATGCGTCGGCGTCGCGGAACATCCACGATTCGGGCACCACCACCAGTTCGACCAGCTCGTTCAGTTCCTCCGGCGTGATGCGCTGCAGGTATTCCTGGCTATCGGCGATCGTCAGGACCGCCATGCGCTCGCGCAGCGCGCGCTCGACCATCTGCTCGCTCAGGTCGAGACCGGTGGCGCCCCGCAGCAGTTCGCGCGCGCTCACGATTGCGCCTCGGCCGGCTGGAACAGCAGCGCGCGCACATCGGGCGTGAGCAACTCGCCAGGTTCGACCAGCTGCAGCATGCCCGCAGGGCCGCCGGCGACCTGGCCGAGGAAGGGCGCGCCGTCGACGCCGCTGTCGGCCAGCGCGCCGTCGGCTATCGTTTCGATGCCGATCACGTGTTCGGCCAGCAGCCCGAGCGGACGCGTCGCGCCGTCGCCGGCCGGGTAGTCGATCAGGACGATGCGCGAATCGAACCACACCTGCTCGGGAATCACGCCGGCGAGGCGCGACAGGTCAATCACCGGCACCGGCTCGCCGTGCAGGTCCATCAGGCCGGCGACGAACTCGGGCGCCAGCGGCAGCTGCTTGAGCGCGACCACCGGCAGCACGCGCGCGATCGCGCCAAGGCGCAAGCCGTAGCGGTCAGGCCCGATCGAGAACACCAGCACTTTCATCGAACGCTCAGCTGTTCACGGCAAAGGTGGCAACCGACGATTGCAGGTCGTTTGCGGCGTACTGGAGCTGGTGCACCGCTTCGCTGGTGGCCTTCAGGGATTCCACCGTTTGCTGGGTCGCGTCGTTCAACTGCATCATGGTGTCCGAGATCTGCGAGGCGCCGACCGCCTGCGACTGCATCCCCTGCAGCACCAGGTCGAATTGCGGCGCGAGCTTCTGCACCTGGTCCATCACCGACGACAGCTGCTCGGAGACCTGGCGCACTTCGCCCACGCTGCGGCGGATCTCTTCCGAGAATTTATCCATGCCCATCACGCTGGCCGACACCGCCGACTGCATCTCCTTGAGCATCTGGTCGATGTCCCAGGTCGATACCGAGGTCTGGTCGGCCAGGCGGCGGATCTCGGTCGCCACGACCGAGAAACCGCGGCCCGCGTCGCCGGCCTTTTCGGCTTCGATAGCGGCATTCAGCGACAGGATATTGGTCTGGTCGGCGACCTTGGTGATCGTAATCAGCACGCTGTTGATGTTGCTGGCTTTTTCCGACAGCGCAGCGAGCTTGGCGTTGATCGAATCGGTCGCCGATACCATGTGCTGCATGGTCAGGTCCATGCGTTTCAGGTTGCCTTGCGCCTCGGCGGTGGCGCTGGTGGTGAAGTCGGCCACCGCGGTGGCGTCTTCCATGGTGCGCAGCAGCTGCGTGGTATTGGCCGAGATTTCCCTGGTGGTCGACAGGATCTCGACGCTGGTCTGGGCCTGCTCGATGCCGGTCGCTTCCTGCTGCTTGGCCGAAGCGGCGATTTCGGTGGCCGAGGTGGTGACCTGGATGCCGGCCTTCTGCACGTTGTTGAGCAGGTGGCGCAGGTTCTCGAACATGGTCTTCAGGCCGTCGCCCAGGCGCCCGATCGAGTCGGCGCCGCTGATGGCGACGCTGCCGGTCAGGTCGCCCGCCGCCGCTTTCGACACCACGTGGAGCAGGGAATCGACCTTCGAGCGCAAGATATTGGTGGTCTCCAGTTCCTTGGCCTGACCGTCCTGGATCGCCTGCGCCATCCGGTTGAATTCGACCGTGACGGCGCCCAGTTCATCGTTCGCGATGACCGCGGCGCGCGCCCCTTGTTCCCCGCCGGCGATGCGGTTCAAGGCGTGGGTCAGCTTGTTGAGAGGGTTCAGCAGGGCGCGTGTCAGCAGGTAGGAAATGAATAGCGCAAGCGCGATGCACAGGACGCCGCCGAGCGACAGGATCAGCACCATATTGCGTTGCAGCTGCGTCGTGTTCTGCGAGCGCAGCGCCAGCAGGCGATCTTCTTCCGCCGTGAGCTCATCGAGGTTCTGGTAAATGGCCTTGACCACAGGGCTGCCCTGACGCATCTGGGGCAGGCGGCCTATCGCATCGGCGGCGCCGGCGGCGTCGCCCAGCTGGCGACGCTGCTCCATCTGCGGCTCGACCACGGTGGCGAGCCAGGCGGCGACCTGGGACTGGAGCGTCTTCAGGCGCGCGCGCTGGGATGGATTGTCCGACACCAAGCCGGCCAGCTTCTGGATGCGCGACTGCAGGTCGACAATGTCGTCCTTGATCTCGGCATTGCGCGTGGAGTCGCCGGTCAGGTAGTAGCCGCGCACATGCACCTGGAGTTCCTGCATTCCGATGGTCACTTTATCGGCCGCCAGCAAGACCTCCATCGTGTGCTTGTCCCACTCGCTGGCCTCGGACACCCGGGAGAAATTGGTATACGCGAACACCAGCAGGACCAGGATGATGGCGACGATGGCGCCGAAACCGAAGGTCAGTTTGTTCTTGATGCTCAGGTCTTTAACCATGGGTTCTCCGGATACGGTGTTGATCGCCGTCAATGTAACATTTTGGCGAGCTCGACGGGGCGCGATTCACCGGCGGCGTGGTTTTTCGGCGCACATGAAAAAGGCCGCCCGAAGGCGGCCCGGCGAGGCGTGCGGTACGCCCGCTTATTTATTGGCCGCGCTTGGCGCGCGCGACCGCGGCGATGCGCATGCGCAGGGCGTTGAGCTTGATGAAACCGCCCGCGTCGGCCTGGTTGTAGGCGCCGCCGTCTTCATCGAAGGTGGCGATGTTCATGTCGAACAGCGAATCGGTCTTCGAGTCGCGCGACACGACGATCACATTGCCCTTGTACAGCTTGACGCGCACCCAGCCGTTGACGCTCTGCTGGGTATGGTCGATCAGGGTCTGCAGCGCGACGCGCTCGGGCGCCCACCAGTAGCCGTTGTAGATCATCGACGCGTAGCGCGGCATCAGGTCGTCCTTCAGGTGCGCCACTTCGCGGTCCAGCGTGATCGATTCGATCGCGCGGTGGCCCTTGAGCATGATGGTGCCGCCCGGGGTTTCGTAGCAGCCGCGCGACTTCATGCCGACATAGCGGTTTTCCACCAGGTCGAGGCGGCCGATGCCATGCTTGCCGCCGAGGCGGTTCAATTCGGTCAGCACCGCGGCCGGCGACATGCGCACGCCGTTCAGCGCGACGATGTCGCCCTGCTCGTATTCGAGGTCGAGGTATTCGGCTTCGTTCGGCGCCGCTTCCGGGCTGACGGTCCAGCGCCACATCGATTCCTCCGCTTCCGCGCTCGGGTTTTCCAGGTGGCGGCCTTCGAAGGAAATGTGCAGCAGGTTGGCGTCCATCGAGTACGGTGCGCCGCCGGCCTTGTGCTTCATGTCGACCGCGATGCCGGCGTCTTCCGCGTATTTCAGCAGCTTCTCGCGCGACAGCAGGTCCCATTCGCGCCATGGAGCGATGATCTTGACGTCCGGTTTCAGCGCGTAGGCGCCCAGCTCGAAGCGCACCTGGTCGTTGCCCTTGCCGGTGGCGCCGTGCGAAATCGCGTCGGCGCCGGTGGCGTTGGCGATCTCGATCAGGCGCTTGGCGATCAGCGGACGCGCGATCGAGGTGCCGAGCAGGTATTCGCCTTCGTACACGGTATTGGCGCGGAACATCGGGAACACGAAGTCGCGCACGAATTCCTCGCGCACGTCGTCGATGAAAATGTTCTCCGGCTTGATGCCGAACTTGATCGCCTTGGCGCGCGCCGGCTCGAGTTCTTCGCCCTGGCCCAGGTCGGCCGTGAAGGTGACGATTTCGCAGCCGTAGTTATCTTGCAGCCATTTCAGGATGACGGAGGTATCGAGACCGCCCGAATAGGCGAGGACTACTTTTTTAATGTCGCTCATGCTGGTTCCAATTAAATGTTAAGCGGGATCGTGGCAAACGGCTTCGATGTTGTGACCGTCGAGGTCCAACACGAAGGCGCCGTAATAGTTGGCGTGGTAGTGCGGGCGCGGGCCGGGCGCACCGTTGTCGGTGGCGCCGGCGGCCAGCGCCGCCTGGTGGAAAGCGTCGACCATGGCGCGGCTGGCGACGCGGAAAGCGACGTGCAGCGGCGGATGGTTGACCGGGCGCGCCGGGGTCGCGCCGTAGATCCAGAAGTCCGGCTTGGGCGCTTCGCCGAAACCGGCGACGTCGGTGGTGCCGGTCATCGCGGCCGGGAAATTCATCAGCAGGGTGTAGCCGATTGGCGCCAGCGCAGTCTCGTAGAATGCGCGGCTGCGGTTGTAGTCGGAAACGATGATGCCGGTGTGGTCGATCATGTCAGCTGCCTTCGATCTGGCCGAGCAACAGGTATTCGATCAGCGCCTTTTGCACGTGCAGGCGGTTTTCGGCTTCGTCCCAGACCACCGATTGCGGTCCGTCGATGACGTCGGCCGACACTTCCTCGCCGCGGTGCGCCGGCAGGCAGTGCATGAACAGCGCGTCGGCGCTGGCGCGCGCCATCTTCGGCGCATCGACCATGAAGCCGTCGAAGGCCTTCAGGCGTTCGGCGTTTTCCTTTTCGTAGCCCATGCTGGTCCAGACGTCGGTATTGACCAGGTGCGCGCCTTCGCAGGCGTCGGACGGGTTGTCGAAGAAGGTATAGCGTTTGGTCGACACCAGCGACATGTCGATGTCGTAGCCTTTTGGCGTCGACACGTTCAGGTGGAAGCCGAATACTTCGGCCGCCTGCAGCCACGAGTACAGCATGTTGTTGGCGTCGCCGATCCAGGCCACCGTCTTGCCGACGATCGAGCCGCGGTGTTCGACGAAGGTGAAGATGTCGGCCAACACCTGGCAAGGGTGGTGTTCGTTGGTCAGGCCGTTGATCACGGGCACGCGCGAATTGGCGGCGAAGCGTTCGATGATCTCCTGGCCGAAGGTGCGCACCATGATGATGTCGCACATCCGGCTCATCACCTGGCCGGCGTCTTCGACCGGTTCGCCGCGTCCGAGCTGGCTGTCGCGCGTGTTGAGGTAGATCGCGGCGCCGCCCAGCTGGTGCATGCCGGCTTCGAACGAGAGGCGGGTACGGGTCGAATTCTTCTCGAACACCATTACCAGGGTGCGGTCGATCAGCGGATGGTGGATCTCGTAGTTCTTGAATTTGCGCTTGATGATCTTGGCGCGTTCGATCACGTACTCGAACTCGGACAAGGTGAAGTCGGAGAACTGCAGGAAGTGCTTGATGGGCGTTTTCGTAGACATACAGGCAACTTTGAGGGCGGCTAGCTAACAATTATAAGGCGTTTGCCTGTTTTCCGGGAAACTCCCCCCGGGGACAGTGCCGACATTCGGACACGGGCCCATCCGTAGCGAGCATTATGGATGGGCCCGTGTCGGAATGTCGGCACTGACCCCAGGGATGCCTGTTACGGTTTGGTTGCCGCGGCCGGCGGCGATGCGCTGGTGTAGCCGATGTCGATGTGAGCGGAATATTCGCTGGCGTTTGCATCGGGGATGAATGCGGGTTCGCGAGCCGAAGTGGCCGATGTGCCAGGGGGATCGCCATGGATGCCGCACTCAGGTTGGCAGTTCCAGGTGGTGCCCCCGGCCGCGGTCAAATTGATCGAAACAGGATTCAGGTCCCGGAGTTCGGCGCCCATTGGGGATGGAATATTCGGCAGCCATTGAGGGATTTTCAGCATGTTGTGAATATTCCCGGAAAACGTCATTACCAGCGCACCGGCATTTCCTTGGTACTGGCGCCTGACATTCGCCGCCATTATTTTGTCGCGGGCCAGTGGGTGCGCTACTGTGCCGGGCTGCTCTTCCAGTACGAACACGGTCAATGGAAGTCCCCGCCGGCGCATCGCGCGAAACGACTCCACCATGTCGACGTAGGCGCCGCTGCGCCTGCCATCCTGAAATGTCGCCGTCCAAAACGTCGACGCCAGGAAGGACTTGCGCGCACTTTCGCTGCCATTGGAAGCCAGATAGTCGTCGAGCGGTTCCCGCTGATTCGACGGCAATTCGAGGCCGACAGAAACGATATCACCGCGCTGCAAGGCGGCGCAAACAAGGCGCGCAAAGAAGGCCGGCATTTCCTTGGTACCGTGCGTTTCGCCGATCATGATGATGCGATGACCGGTAATGATGCTGTCCGTCCCGGTGACATAGCTACAACTGTCGATTGCCGTCAAGCCCTGCGCGCCGGCCCTACCGCTGATTACAGAAATAAGGAGCGCCACTAGCGCTATTGTGCAACGTTGGCGATGCGTCATTGGGAGGCTTTCTCGAAGAATCTAACAGGGAGTGCCAATTATTATCGGTCAATCTTGCTTGAAATGTCACCTCGAATTTAAGGAGGCGCACTGCGCACAGCGCAGAGGAGGGATGCTAAGTCGGGCGCGCGGCCGGCTGCTGCGGCGCGACAAGCGGCAGGTCGAGCGTGAAGCAGGTGCCGCCGTGCGCGCTGCTGGCCACCGCCACATGCCCGCCCAGCAGCGCGGTGACGATGTTGTAGCTGATCGACAGTCCCAGCCCGCTGCCGCCTTGCCCCAGCTTGGTGGTGAAGAAGGGGTCAAAGATGCGGGTCAGGTGTTCCTGGGCGATGCCGGCGCCGTCGTCGCGGAATTCGACCAGCACCCGGCCGGGGACAGGACAGGCGGCCGACAGCACCATGCGGCCGCGCCGCCCGGCGCCGAACGCATGCAGCAGCGCGTTGTTGATGAAGTTGGTGACCACCTGGCCGAAGGGGCCGGGATAGCTGTCGAGCACGATGCCGGAGCCGATCGCCAGTTCGATATCGTGATGCGCACTGCGGATCCGGTTCATCATCGTCGCGATGCTCTCGCGGCACACTTGCAGCAGGTCGAACTCGCGGCGCTGCTCGGTGGTGCGGTCGACCGCGACCTGCTTGAAGCTGTTGACCAGTTCGGCCGCGCTGGTCAAGCCGCGCAGCACCAGCACCGACGCCGTCTTGGTGTCGTCCAGGTAGGCCGCCAGTTCCGAACGGCGCAGTCCGGGGCCGCTCATCAGCGCCTCGATATCGGCGGTCTTGGCCTGCATGGTGCTGGCGATCAGCAGGCTGTTGCCGATCGGGGTGTTCAGTTCGTGCGCAACGCCGGCCATCAGCGAGCCGAGCGCGGCCAGCTTTTCCTGCGATACCAATTGGGTCTGCGCGTCCTGCAGCTGGCGGTAGGCCTCGGCGTTGTCGAGCGCGATGGCGCCGTACGCGCACAGGGTGCGGAAGATCATCCGCTCGTTGTCGCCATACGCGTGCGAGTGCAGGGCCTGCACGGTCATCACGCCGATTGCGCGCTCGCCCACCACGAGCGGCGCGAACAGGGCGCTCATGTGCTCGTCGCCGTCGCGCGCCACCTTGCGCTGCTCTTCATCGGGCCAGTGTTCGACGTAGAGCTCGCGCCGCTCGGCCAGGCAGCGCACCGACCAGGCGTGCGAATTATTCAGGGGGATCGAATTGTGGGGCATCGGCCGGCCCATCTCGACCCCGAATGCGCGCTGCAGGCAGTTGCCCGGAATGTCGGTCAGGTAGATCGCGAAGGTGCTGGCGCCCAGCAGCGCGTTGATGTGGCGGTCGAGCGCGCGGAACACCGCGGCCGCATCGAGCTGCGCGGTGATCTCCTGGCCGACCGCGGACAGGCGCTCGAGCGTGTCGCTGGTGCGCTGCAGGACTTCTGCGCGCCGCGCCTCGGCCTGCGCCAGCGCGCGGTGGTGCTGGCCCTCGCTGCGCGCCTGCGCTGTCTGGTACTGCACCTGCATCGCGATGGCGCGGTTGGTGGCTTCCTGGCCGTGGGTCTTGTCCCGCGCGGCGCCGGCGGACACCGCCATTTCGTAGGCGTGCGCGAAGTCGCCCACGGCGGCGTACTCGCGCGCCATGGCGTCATACAGTTCACCCGGTGCGGTGTAGCCTTCGAGGGCGGAGCCGACCGACAGGGCCTGGCGCAGGTAGTGCAGGGCGGGATTGGCTTCGGCCATGCCTTCGGGCGAGGGCAGCTGGTGGCGCGCGTGGACGATCGCCATCACGCGCAGGGCGTCGATGTGGTTGTGCGCATGCGCCTTGTCGGCCGCCATCGCGACCGCGGTCGTGGCCACCGCCAGCGCTTCCTCGGCGCGTCCCAGGTGCGACAGCGCGTGGGCCTGGCCGCGCCGGGCGGCGCTGTGGAAATTGGACTGGCCGAGCGCGTCGGCGCGCGCTTCGACCCGGCGGAACGCGTCGAGCGCGGCGCCGAATTCGCCGCGGTCGAGCGACAGGTCGCCCAGGTATTGCAAGGCGATGGCGTAGATGCGCGCGTTCTCGAGCGGCTTCAGGGTGGCCAGCGCCTGGTCGAGCATGTCCTGCGCGGCGCCCAGCTGGCCGAGGCGGCGCAGCGTGTCGCCGCCCTGCATCAGGCAGGCGCCCACGGTCAGCGGCCAGCCGGCCGGGCGCGCCAGTTCGAGCGCGCTCTGGTTCCATTCGAGCGCGCTCTGGTGGTCGCCCAGCATGGTGAAGTTATCGCCGATGTTGGCGGCGGCCGTGATCGCGGCGCGCAACTGGCCGCTTTGCAGCGCTGCTTCGTAGCAGCGCATGAAGTGGCTGGCGGCGGCGCTGAAATCGGCGGCCTGGTTGGCGGTCAGCGCAAGGAAGTCATGGATCCACGCCGCCAGCGCCGGATGGCGCGACGCGCTGTCGGCGGTGAGGTGCCGGCCCCAGCGCGCCAGCGCCGCACCGCGGTCGCGCTGTATCGACGAGCGCGCGTGCGCGGCTTCGGCCAGCAT
>JBKPEJ010000048.1:0-45613 GCA_046728335.1 Pseudomonadota bacterium
ATCGCCAGCCGCCCCCGCGCGCGCCGGGCCCAGTCGCGCAGCACGCGCTCGGCGTCGACCCGGCGCGCGGCGCGCGCATTGTGCGGCGCCACGCCGCGGGTTTCATCGATCAGCGCGCCCCGGCAATCGCCGTACACCCCGCTGGTGCTGACATAAACCAGCCGCGCCCCCTCAGGTAGAATGGCGGTCAAGTTGCGGGTGCGCCGATCGAGCATGCCGTCCGGCTGCGGCGGCGCCAGGTGGACTACATTGCCCGCCAGCCGCGCCAGGCGTTTCAGGCTGGCCGGATGGTCCAGGTTGGCCACCAGCGGAATCGCGCCGGCCGCCCGCAGTTGCGCGCAGCGCTCCGCACTGCTGGTCACGGCGAACACCCGGAAGCGCGCGCGCACCAGCGGCAGCAGGCGTAGGCCGACATCGCCGCAGCCGACGATCAGCAGGCGCGGCCGGCCGAGTTTTTGAATCATGTTGTTGTTTTTCATGTTGAGGATTGTATGACTTTCCAGATCACTGTCCAGCCCAGCGGCCACCATTTCGACTGCGAGTCGGGCGAAACCGTGCTCGCCGCCGCCATCCGCGCCGGCATCGGCCTGCCGTACGGCTGCAAGAACGGCGCCTGCGGCTCGTGCAAGGGCAAGGTACTGGAAGGCTCGGTCGAGCACAAGGCGCACCAGCAGCGCGCCCTGTCGGAGCAGGAAGCGGCCGACGGCTTTTCGCTGTTCTGCTGCGCCACCACCACGGCCGACCTGGTGATCGAAGCGCGCGAAGTGGCGGGCAGCAGCGAATACCCGGTGCGCAAGATGCCCTCGCGCGTGTCCAAGCTCGAGCGCGCCGCGCCCGACGTCATCCTGATGAGCCTGCAGCTGCCGGCCAACGAGGCGCTGGCCTACCGCGCCGGCCAGTACATCGAATTCATGCTCAAGGACGGCAAGCGGCGCGCCTACAGCATCGCCAACGCGCCATCCAGCCTCGATTCGCCCGTCACGCTGCACATCCGCTACATGGCCGGCGGCCTGTTCACCGAGCACGTGTTCAATGCCATGAAGGAGCGCGACATCCTGCGCTTCGAAGGCCCGCTCGGCACCTTCTTCCTGCGCGAAGAGTCAAGCAAGCCGATCGTGCTGCTGGCCTCGGGCACCGGCTTCGCGCCGGTCAAGGCGCTGGTGGAACACTTGCTGCACCTGAAGTCGCCCCGTCCCGTCACGCTGTACTGGGGCGGGCGCCGCCCGCAGGACCTGTACATGAACGAGCTGTGCGAGCAATGGGCCGCGATCGTGCCGAACTTCCGCTATGTGCCGGTGGTGTCCGACCCGCTGCCGGAAGACAACTGGCGCGGGCGCACCGGCTTCGTTCACGCCGCCGTCATGCAGGACCTGCCCGACCTGTCCGGCTACCAGGTGTACGCTTGCGGGGCGCCGATCGTGGTCGAGTCGGCGCGGCGCGACTACATCGCGCAATGCCGGCTACCGGCGGACGAATTCTTCGCCGATTCCTTCACCTCGGAAGCCGACCTGGCGCAGCCATAAAGGTGTACCGCTGAGCTGGTTTTTGAGGTAATTTATGGGTCGGCGCGGGCTTGTCCGTGCCCTCCCAACCTACCCTGAAGGGAATTCCCATGCACCAGCAAAAACGTCCCGCGCGCCACTTCGCCCACGCCCTGCTTGTACTGTCCGCCGTCCTCGCCGGCGCCGCCGCCGCCGCGCCCGACACCGCCGTCAACGCGCAGTACAAGGCGGCCATCGCCAATCCGGCCCGCACCGACGACGACCGCAAGGGCGACGCCAAGCGCAAGCCGGCCGAGTTCCTCGCCTTCGCCAAGGTGCAGCCGGGGATGAAGGTGCTCGACGTGTCGGCCAGCGCCGGCGCCACGTCGACGCTGCTGGCCGCCGCGGTCGGCCCCGGCGGCGAAGTCTGGGCCCAGAACGCCAAGCCCTCGCCCAAGCTCGAGGCCCGCCTCGCCGCCGCGCCGATGGCCAACCTGCACCCGCTGGTTGCGCCGTTCGACAATCCGGTCCCGGCCGGCACGCCCGCGCTCGACCTGGTGACCATCAACATGTCCTACCATGACATCGTCAATACGCCGACCGACCGCGCGGCCATGAACAAGCGCCTGTACGACGCGCTGAAACCGGGCGGCGCACTGGTGATCATCGACAACGCGGCCAAGGAAGGCAGCGGCCTCACCGCCACCAACACCTTGCACCGGATCGAAGAGGCGGCGGTGGTGTCCGAAGTGACCAAGGCCGGCTTCGCGCTCGAGTCGAAGAGCGACTACCTGCACGTCGCCTCCGATCCGCGCGACCAGGCCTTCTTCAAGATGGAAGGCAAGCCGGACGACAAGTTCGCGCTGCGCTTCGTGAAGAAGTAAGCCAACGGCAAGCGCCGGGATCAGGTCCGACATTCGGACATTTTTAACCTTTCGAATTTTAAAAATGTCCGAATGTCGGACCTGGCCCCAGCCCTCAGCGCGCCCGCGGGACATCAGGCATAATTCTCGGCAGCATCTCGTCGAAAGCCTCCATGTCCCTGCAGTCTCCTTCCAGCGGCTTTGCCGTCCTGCGTAACCGCAATTTCTCCTTCTACCTTTCCGCGCGCGTGCTCGGCACGCTGGCGGTCCAGATGCAAAGCGTCGCGATCGGCTGGCAGGTGTACGAAATCACCGGCAACCTGTTCGACCTGGGGCTGATCGGGCTGGCGCAGTTCGCCCCTTTCCTCGCGCTGATCCTGTTCGCCGGCCACGCGGCCGACCGCTACAACCGGCGCAACATCATCGCCATCTGCATGGGCGTGCAACTGCTGTGCTCGCTGCTGCTGCTCGGCTTCACCGCGAGCGGCAGCCACGTGGTGTGGCCGGTGTTCGCGATCCTGGTGCTATTCGGCAGCGCGCGCGCCTTCATGATGCCGGCCACGCAGGCGATTCTGAAAAACATGGTGCCGATCGACAGCTTCAGCCAGGCAGTCGCACTCAGCTCGTCGGCCAGCCATGTCGCAATCATCGCCGGCCCGGTGCTGGGCGGCCTGCTCTACCTCGCGGGGCCGCGCACCGTGTACATGGCCTCCGCTGCGCTGCTGCTGCTGTCGGTGATCCTGATGAGCCGGACCAAGAGCGCGCCGCAGGCGGTCAACACCGCGCCGGCCAGCTGGCACACCGTGCTCGAAGGACTGCGTTTCGTGCGCTCGCGTCCGATCGTGCTGGGCGCCATCTCGCTCGACCTGTTCGCGGTGTTGTTCGGCGGCGCGACCGCGCTGCTGCCGGCGTACGCACGCGACGTGCTGCACGCCGGACCGACCGGTCTCGGACTATTACGCACCGCCCCCGGCGCCGGCGCGGCGCTGTGTTCGGTGATGCTGGCGATGACGCCGATCCGGCGCCATGTCGGCGCCTTCATGTTCGGCGGCGTCGCGCTGTTCGGCGTGGCGACGCTGGTGCTGGGCGCGACCAGCAGCTTCGCCATCGCGCTGGGCGCCCTGTTCCTGCTCGGCGTGGGCGACATGGTCAGCGTCTACATCCGCCACCTGCTGGTGCAGTTCGAAACGCCCGACGAAATCCGCGGAAGGGTCAGCGCGGTCAATTCGGTCTTCATCGGCGCCTCCAACGAGCTGGGCGAATTCGAATCGGGCCTGACCGCCGGCTGGTTCGGGCTGGTGCGCGCGATCCTGCTGGGCGGCGCCGCGACACTGGCCGTCACCGGCATCTGGGCGGTCGCGTTTCCGGTGCTTTCGCGCATGGACCGCTTCCCGCATCACGCCAAGGAGAAGGCGAGCGTCCCCGCCGCCTGAACCGCGCCATGCCTGCCGCCCTGCACGAACTGTTGCTTCCGCTCCATGCCCGCGCGCCGCACGACAGCGATGCCGATTTCCTTACGCGCCTGCATGCCTCGACCCGCATGGACCTGCATTCGGCGACGGCCGATCCCGCCTTCGTCGCGCAACTGGTCGCGATGCACCAGCGCATGCAGGTCGCCGATTACCGCGCCCGCTTTCCCGGAGCCGCGTGGCTGGTGCTCGAACGAGCCGGCGCGCCGTGCGGGCGCATCGTCGTCGACGCCAGCCCGACTGCCTTGCGGCTGGTGGATATCGCCCTGCTGCCGCAAGCGCGCGGGCATGGGCTGGGGAGCCGTATCGTGCGCGCCCTCCAGGCCCGCGCGGCCGGGCTCGGGCTGCCGCTGACGCTGGCGGTGCAGCACACCAATCCGCGCGCGCGGCGGCTGTACCTGGCACTGGGATTTCAGACGCACGGCACGAATGCGGACTCCGAACAGATGATGTGGAATAATGTTCCGAATTAACAATCCAACAATAGAACGCACTGCATGAAGATCCTGTCGCACAGCATTATCACCAGCCGTCCTCATTTGATGATCGCCATCCTGTTCGGCGCCATCGTCGCGTTCCTGCTTCCCGCCAGCATGGCGCTGATGACGCGCGCCCTGATTGCCTGGAACGCCGCAGTCTGGTCCTACCTGATCGGGATGATGTGGGTCATCATGCACTCAGACCATCGCAAGGTGCGCGCGCTCGCCGACAAGCAGGACGAAAACGCCGGCGTGGTGCTGGTCGCGCTGGTGGTCGCGGCGCTGTTCAGCCTGAGCGCGATCTTTTTCGAGCTCAGCGAGATCGCCGACGCCAAGGGAAGCGAGCTGGCCTGGCGTTACGTGCTGACCGTGTTCACGCTGTTCGGCTCCTGGCTGCTGGTGGGCATGCTGTTCTGTTTTCATTACGCCCATTTGTATTATCGCTGCGGCCCGAAAGGCCTGCCGCTGCAATTTCCGGCCGACGAGAAGGAACCCGACTACTGGGACTTCCTCTATTTTTCATTCACCATTTCGGTCGCGGTGCAGACCTCCGACGTCACCATCATGACGCGCGGCATGCGCAAGCTCGTGCTCGGCCACTCGGTGCTCAACTTCTTCTTCAACCTGGTAATTCTCGGCCTGTCGATCAATATCGCGGCCGGCCTGATCAAGTAACGGGCCGATCCAGCGGGACGTTGTCAAAGTGGCGAAAGGTGTAAGATAAAACCGTGTGCGCACTGTACTGCCAACATGGCCCGGCACAGTTTCGCGCGCCGGCAAGCCCATGGTTGGGGCGAACACTTGATGAACAACCAGGAGTGACTTATGCAAATCAACATCAATACCGACAAGACGATCGAACGCCATCAAGGATTGGACGACCATGTGGAGTCAGTGGTCCAGGCCGCCGTTGGCAGGTTCGGCGAACAGATTACCCGCGTTGAAGTGCATCTCAGTGACGACAACAGCCAGAAATCGGCGGACGGCGGCAACCGCTGCCTGCTCGAAGCGCGTGTCACGGGCTACCAGCCGATCGCCGTGAGCGAACATTCGGCCACCCTGCACCAGGCCATCAGCGGCGCGGCCGAAAAACTCAAGCGCGCGGTCGACAGCGCACTGGGCCGCCTGCATGACAAGCAATTGCACAAGACGCCGAACCTGGTCGACGAGACCGACGACATCAGCGAATAGGCGCCATTTTGCGCGGCGACGGCGGCCAGCACGGCCGCCGCGCCTTCAATCAAGACAGAATCTTTCCCTCGGCGATCTGGCGCAGATAGCGCAAGCCCGCCAACGAGCGGCTGCCGTACCACGACATCATTTCCCCATCCACCAGTTGCACCGGCTTGCCGATCTGGCGCTCGAGCGCGTCCGCGTGGGCGTCGGTGAAGCGGTAGGGCTCGGTCGACAGCAGCACGCCGTCGATCCGCGCGACCAGCTGTTCGCTCCATTCGAAGCGCGGATAGCGCGCGCGGTCGGCCAGTTGCGGCACGCTCCAGCCGATCTCGGCCATCATGCGGGCGATGTAGGTGTCCTGCGAAATGCTCATCCACGGGTCCTGCCAGATGCAGTACAGCATGGTCCGGGGCGGACCTTTCGGCGTCGCGCGCAGCGCCGCATATTCCGCTTCGAACTGTTCGCACCAGGTGCGCGCCTGCTCGCCGGCGCAGAAAATACCGCCCAGCAGGCGCGCCAGCTCGAGGTTGTCGCGCGGCGCCAGCGGGTGCGTGACGACGATGTGCGGCACGAATGCGGCCAGCGCTTCGATGGTCGGCTTTTCGTTCTCGTCGATGTTGACCACCAGGTGGGTCGGCGCCAGCGTGCGGATCTTCTCGATGTTGACGTCCTTGGTGCCGCCGATTTTCGGGATGGTTGCCACGACACCGGCCGGATGGATGCAGAAGCCGGTGCGCCCGACCAGCTGCGAGGCCAGTCCCAGGTCGCACAGCAGCTCGGTAATCGACGGCACCAGCGAGACGATGCGCGCCGCCGGGTCCGGGGTATGGGTGGCGCCAACGGCGTCGGTGAAGGTCATGAGGCAGTCCGGATCGAGAATCCGCTATTGAAACACTGTTGTTTATCGAACGCCAGCGCCTTTGCGGGTTGGCGATGCGCTATGATGTTATTGCCAATGAGAATTATATTTTTGATACAGCTGTAGAGGACTATTTTGGAACACATCGGCACCTTCGGCGCCTCCGGCTACCGCATCGGCGAGTTGCAGCTGTTTCGCGATGCGGATGAGGAGCAGCTCGGGGCGGCGCTGGCCGGCTGCGCGATCGTGCGCCTGGCGCAGGGAGCGCGGCTGGAAGACACTTTCCGCGCGCGCCTGTACATCGTGCTGTGCGGCGCCTTGCAGGAATCGTCGGTCGACGACGGCGCGGTCCGCAGGATCGTCCCGGGCGAGAGCGTGGGCGAGCAATCGGTGCTGGACGAAGCGACCAACCTGGCCGAGATCAGCGCGATCGAAGACAGCGAGCTGCTGGTGATCGAGGCCGATCTGGTGTGGCAGCTGATCGACCGTTTCAACGGCGTGGCGCGCAACCTGCTGCGCCTGATGTCGTTCCGCATCCGGGCCGCCAACGCGCTGCTGCGGCGGCGCCTGAAACTGGGCGAATTCTATCGCCAGTTGTCGATGAACGACGGCCTGACCGGGCTCTACAATCGCGCCTGGCTGACCGACATGCTGCCAAAGATGGTCGCCACCGCCCATCGTTCCGGCAGCCCCTTGTCGCTGGTGATGATCGACCTCGACCATTTCAAGCGCTTCAACGACACCCATGGCCACCTGGCGGGCGACGACGCCTTGCGCGCTGCGGCCGGCGTGATCAATGCGGCGCTGCGCCCGTCCGACTTCGCGGTGCGTTACGGCGGCGAAGAAATGCTGGTGATCCTGCCCGAAACCAGCGAAAAGCTGGCGACGATGGTGGCCGAGCGGCTGTGCGAGCGGCTGCGGCAAGTGGTCATTTTCGACGACATGCGGCTGCCGATGCCGCACCTGACCGGGTCGTTCGGCGTGGCGACGATGGGCGCCGCGACGGACGAGCTGCAGCTGGTGGCCGCCGCCGATGCCGCGCTGTACCGCGCCAAACAAACCGGCCGCAACCGCGTCTCGCGCTAGTTTCAAAACCCGCGTCAGACCCGGGTTTTGGAAGAAATCCTGGCGCGGAAAAAAATGGGGTCAGACCCGTTTGTTTGGCGGCTATAACGCCAATCGATCGAAGAAAAAACGGGTCTGACCCCAATTTGAAGAAATGCCGGGCTAACTGATGCGGGTAGTACCGCCCGCCCGGTTTTTGTGACAACATACCCCCCGCCGGCGCGGCCGCGCCCACTGACTATCTATTATGAGCAACCATACCTTTCTCTGGCACGACTACGAAACCTTCGGCGCGGTACCGCGGCGCGATCGCCCGGCCCAGTTCGCTGCGATCCGCACCGACGCCAGCCTCAACGAGATTGGCGAGCCGATCATGCTGTACTGCCAACCGGCGCCCGACTTCCTGCCCGATCCGCAGTCCTGCCTGATCACCGGAATCACGCCGCAGCAGTGCCTCGAATGGGGCGTGCCGGAACATCAATTTGCCGCCGCCATCGAAGCTGCCTTCAGCCAGCCCGGCACCATCGGGGTCGGCTACAACACCATCCGCTTCGATGACGAGATCACCCGCTTCATGTTCTGGCGCAACCTGATCGATCCGTATGCGCGCGAATGGCAGAACAATTGCGGCCGCTGGGACTTGCTCGACGTGGTGCGCATGACGTACGCGCTGCGCCCGGAAGGCATCGAGTGGCCGCTGCGCGAAGACGGCAAGCCGAGCTTCCGGCTGGAAGACCTGGCGCGCGCCAACGGCCTGCTGCACGAGGCCGCGCACGACGCGCTGTCGGACGTGCGCGCCACCATCGCGCTGGCGCGCCTGATCCGCGAGCGCCAGCCAAAACTGTTTGATTTCTGCCTGGGCCTGCACAAGAAGGACAAGGTCGCCACCGAAATGGGCATGCACCTGGCCGCCGACTCGCGCCGGCCTTTCCTGCACGTGTCCGGCATGTTCCCCACCGAGCGCGGCTGCTTGGCGCTGGTGTGGCCGCTGGCCACCCATCCGACGAACAAGAACGAAGTGCTGGTGTGGGACTGCAGCTACGACCCGGCCGAGCTGTTCGGGCTGGACGCGGACACCATCCGCCTGCGCATGTTCAGCCGCAGTGCCGACTTGCCGGAAGGGGTGACGCGGCTGCCGATCAAGAGCATCCACGTCAACAAGTCGCCGATGCTGGTGGGGAACCTGAAGACGCTCAGCCCGGCCATGGCCGAACGCTGGGGCATCGACATCGCGCAGGGCCGCGCGTATGCGCAGGCCGCAGCAAGCGGTCCCGACATGGGTGCGATGTGGGCGGAGGTGTACCGCCGGCCGGCCGCGCCGAGCGCCGACGTCGATGAGGATTTGTATGGCGGCTTCGTCGGCAACAACGACCGCCGCAAGCTCGAATCGCTGCGCGCCGAGAC
This sequence comes from Pseudomonadota bacterium, assembly GCA_046728335.1. Lineage (GTDB taxonomy): Bacteria > Pseudomonadota > Gammaproteobacteria > Burkholderiales > Burkholderiaceae_D > JAFCUW01. The sequence continues at coordinate 8,797 of JBKPEJ010000048.1, forward strand.
GCCGGAAAAACTGGCCACGGCGCGCCCGTCGTTCGACGACGAGCGCCTGATGGAACTGTTCTTCCGCTACCGCGCCCGCAACTTCCCGCACACCTTGAATCCGGCCGAAGCGGCGCAGTGGGAGCAGCATCGCGCCGCCAAGCTGTTCGACGGCGCGGCCGGCGCGCGTACCATCGAGCAGCTGTTCGCCGAAATCGATGCGCTGTCCGAAGACGCCGACCAGCGCGCCGAGGATATCCTGGGAGCGCTGTACGATTACGCGGAGTCAATCGCGCCGAGCCGGCGTTAGCAACCACGGCCTGATATTCGCGGCGCCGGACCTGACCCCGGCGTTTAGCGGTGGCGGTTGATCGCGTCGCGCGTCTCGAGCGCGACACGCCGCGCGGCCGCGGCAAAGTCCTCGCCCGCCTGCGGCTTGGCATACAGGATCGCGCGCGACGAACTGATCATCATCCCGGCGCCGTTGGCAGTCTTGCCCGACTTGACCGTCGCTTCGATATCGCCGCCCTGCGCGCCGATACCCGGCACCAGCAGCGGCATGTCGCCGACAATCGCCCTTACCTGCGCCAGTTCTTCCGGGAAGGTGGCGCCCACCACCAGCGCGCATTGCCCATTCCGGTTCCACTTGCTCGCGACCATCGCGGCCACGTGCTGGTACAGCGGCTTGCCGCCGACATCGAGGAACTGCAGGTCGGAGCCGCCCGCGTTGGAGGTGCGGCACAGGATGATCTGGCCGCGGTCGCTCCACTCCAGGTAGGGCTCGACCGAGTCGAATCCCATATAGGGACTGAGCGTCACCGCGTCGGCGCCATAGCGGTCGTACGCTTCGCGCGCATACTGGTGGGCGGTGGCGCCGATATCGCCGCGCTTGGCGTCGAGAATCAGCGGGATATGCGGATAATTCTTGCGCAGGTATTCGCAGATGGCTTCGAGCTGGGCTTCCGCGCGCAATGCGTGGAAATACGCGATCTGCGGCTTGAACGCGCAGGCCAGGTCGGCACTTGCGTCGATGATCGCCTTGCAGAATGTAAAGATGGCGTCAGGCTGCTGCTGCAGCTGCGAGGGGAAACGCGCCGGATCGGGATCGAGTCCCACGCACAACATCGAATCGTTGCTGCGCCACGCGGCGGATAGCTTGTTGATGAAATTCACGGCACGGTCCTCGTCTTTTTTTGCAAACCCGGCATTGTACCGCGTCCGATGTCGGCGCCGGCCAAGGGGTCAGACCGGGGTTTTTCTGCTAGGGGTCTGACCCCGGTTGGGTTAGCGGCTGCAAACCGCGGTCACGCCCCTTCACGGAAAACCGGGGTCTGCCCCCTAGCACGCTTGAACAGGCGCGGTCATTCCGTTTAGGGTATATTTTTATTCATTCGACAACTTGCCAGGACCATACCATCATGACCACCCACGGATTCGCACGCTGGACGCGCCTGCTGCTCACGCTCTCCTTCATCGCCTCGATGCTGTCGGGCTGCGGCTACAACCAGTTCCAGACCAAGGACGAGGCCACCAAGGCCGCCTGGAGTGAAGTGGTCAACCAGTACCAGCGCCGCGCCGACCTGATTCCGAACCTGGTCAATACCGTCAAGGGCTATGCCGCGCATGAAAAGGATACGCTCGAAGCGGTGACCAAGGCGCGCGCCGCCGCGACCAGCTTCCAGATCACGCCGGAAGTATTGAACAACCCGGAAGCATTCAAGAAATTCCAGCAGGTGCAGGGTGAACTGTCGAGCGCGCTGTCGCGCCTGATGGCGGTATCGGAGCAATATCCGAACCTGAAGGCCGACGCCAGCTTCCGCGACCTGCAATCGCAACTGGAAGGCACCGAGAACCGCATTACTGTGGCGCGCAACCGCTATATCGCGGCGGTGCAGGATTACAACGTGCTCACGCGCAGCTTCCCGAACAACCTGACCGCGATGGTCTTCGGCTACAAGGTCAAGCCGAACTTCACGGTGGAAAACGAGAAGTCGATCTCGACCGCGCCCACCGTCAATTTCGGCAAGTAAGATGAGCAAGCAGCTGCGCTTCCTGTGGACCGCGGCGCTCGCGCTGGCGCTGCTGTGCGCCGGCGCCGCCCACGCGCAGTTCGCGGCAATTCCGCCACTGACCGGCCACGTGACCGACCAGGCCGGCATGCTCGAGCCGGGGCAGCGCGAAAAACTCGAGGCCGTGCTCACCGATTACGAAGCCAAAACCGGCAGCCAGATCGCGATCCTGCTGGTCAAGTCGACCGCGCCGGAACAGATCGAGCAGTACAGCATCCGCGTGACCGACGCCTGGAAGCTGGGCCGCAAGGGCGTCGATGACGGCGTGCTGCTGATGGTCGCCAGGGACAACCCGTCGGCGCTGCGGCGCCTGCGCATCGAGGCCGGGCGCGGCGTGCAGGGCGTGCTGACCGACGCCCAGTCGAAGCGCATCCTGCAGGACGTGATCGCGCCCCATTTCGTGCAGAACCACTATTACGACGGCCTGGTGGCCGGGGTCGGCGCGATCGCCACCCTGCTCAACCAGGAGAAATTCCCGGCGGCGCCGCCAGCGCAGCGCCAGGCTCAACAGCATTCGTCCGGCGCCGGCATGCTGCTGCCCTTGCTGCTGTTCGGCGTGTTCATCCTGGCGTCGATCTTCCGCCCGCGCGGTTCGCGCCTGTCGCGCGGCGGCTGGGGCGGCAACGCCACCGGCTTCATCCTCGGCACCGCGCTCGGCAGCCTGAGCCGCGGCGGCGGCGGTGGCGGCTTCGGCGGCGGTGGCGGAGGTTTTTCCGGCGGCGGCGGCTTCTCGGGCGGCGGCGGCGGTTTCGACGGCGGCGGCGCTTCGGGGGATTGGTAATGGACAGCTTCGGTCAACGCTTCAGCCGCGCGCTGCGCCATTGGAAAACCAGCGCCGCACATGGTCGCCGCGCCTTCCCCCAGGAAACGCTGGCGGCGATCGCCGCCGCGATCACCGCGGGCGAGCAAACCCACCGCAGCGAACTGCGCCTGATCGTCGAGGCGTCGATGCCGTTCGACGCGGTCTGGGCTGGCGTCACCAACCGCCAGCGCGCGCTCGCGCTGTTCGCCGAGCACGGGGTCTGGGACACCGAGGACAATTGCGGCGTGCTGATCTATGTGAACCTGGCCGAGCGCAAGGTCGACATCGTGGCCGACCGCAACGTCAATCGCAAGATCGATGCGGCGACCTGGCAGTCGGTGTGCCGGACGATGACCGACGGCTTCGCGCGCGGCCAGTTCCACGACAGCACCATCGCCGCAGTGGCGCAGGTCAACGAACTGCTGCGCCAGCACTTCCCGACCGGCGGTGCGCGCAGGAACGAACTGCCCGACAATCCGATCATGCTGTAGCGCGCCACGCAAAATATCGGCGCAGTATTGTTCCGCACTGGGTAAAATTCGCTCTTCCAGAACAGATTGAAAGCGATCCATGAAACTAGCCGATAAAGTTGCGATTGTCACCGGCGCCACCCAGGGCATCGGCCTGGCCTGCGCCGAGCGCCTGATCCGCGAAGGCGCCCGTGTGATGCTGGTCGATATCAAGCCGGAAGGCGAACAGGCGGCGCTGCAGCTGGGCGAGGCGGCGCGCTTTTTCGCCGCCGACGTCAGCAACAAGGCCGACGTCGACGCGATGATCGCGGACACCCTGAAGCAGTTCGGCCGGATCGACATCCTGATCAACAATGCCGGCGTCACGCATGCCGCAGATTTCCTCGACCTGTCGGAAGAAGACTTCGACCGGGTGCTGCGGATCAACCTGAAATCGATGTTCCTGTGCGGCCAGGCGGCGGCGCGCGAGATGGTCAAGCAAGGCAGCGGCAGCATCATCAACATGTCGAGCGTCAATTCCGAACTGGCGATCCCGAACCAGGTGCCGTACGTGGTGTCGAAGGGCGGCGTCAACCAGCTGACCCGTGTGATGGCGCTGAACCTGGCGCCGCACGGCATCCGGGTCAACGGCATCGGGCCGGGCACCATCCTCACCGAACTGGCCAAGAAGGCCGTGCTGGGCAGCCCTGAAGCGCGCCACACCATCCTGTCGCGCACTCCGCTGGGACGCTGCGGCGAGCCGGAGGAAGTCGCTTCGATCGCCGCCTTCCTGGCCAGCGACGACGCTTCCTATATGACCGGCCAGACCATCTTTGCCGACGGCGGCCGGATGGCGCTCAACTACACGGTACCGGTGAAAGAATGAGCACGCCCCCGGAGCAGGCGGCCCCCGCGCCGACCAATATGCTGGCGCTGGAAAACCAGTTCTGCTTCGCGCTGTATTCAGCTTCGCACGCGGTCACCAAGACCTACAAGCCGCTGCTCGACCGGCTCGGCCTGACCTACCCGCAATACCTGGTCATGCTGGTGCTGTGGGAGCAGGACGGGATCCTGGTCAAGGATATCGGCGCGCGCCTGTTCCTCGATTCCGGTACGCTCACTCCCCTGCTCAAGCGGCTCGAGGCGAACGGCCTGGTCGAGCGCAACCGCGATCCGCAGGACGAACGCCAGGTGCGCATTTCGCTCAGCCTGCAAGGACGCGCGCTGCGCGCCGAGGCGATGGCGATTCCGGAACAGCTGATGTGCGCCAGCGGCCAGGAGGCGCTCGCGCTCGGGCGCCTGCGCACCGAACTGTCCTCGGTGCGCGACGACCTGTTCAAGTCGATGGACGGCGGCCAGTAGCGCGCCAGGCGCTGCTATCGGGCCGATAGGATTAATTAAATTGTGCACAATTGAATTGAACGCTATTATTCTTCCGTCGGCACTCGATGCCACCCACCACTACCAGGAGCACTCATGCAAATCCTTTACACCGCACACGCAACCGCCACCGGCGGCCGCGACGGCCGCGCCACTTCCAGCGACAAGGCGCTCGACGTCGCGCTGTCGACCCCGAAACAACTCGGCGGGGCCGGCGGCGAAGGCAGCAATCCAGAACAGCTGTTCGCGGCCGGCTATGCGGCCTGCTTCCTGTCGGCCATGAAACTGGTGGGCGGCGCCCTGAAGACGCCGGTACCGGCAGCGGCCACCGTCAGCGCGGCAACGGGCATCGGTCCGAACGGCGCCGGCGGCTTCGGCCTGGCGGTCAAGCTGGCGGTGCGCATCCCCGGCATGGGGCAGGGCGCGGCCGAAGCGGTGGTCGCCAAGGCGCATGAAGTCTGCCCGTACTCGAATGCGACGCGCGGCAATATCGAGGTGGCGATTGAAGTGAGCACCGACCAGATATAAGTAAATTGTATGTCCGGTATCCGAATTCACAATTAGACAAATATGTGGCGGCGCAGCATAATCTCACCTGTCTCCACTATTCTCCTCCAAGAAAATAGTCTTCAGCCCGCTTTCACCAGCGGGCTTTTTTTTGTCCGGGCCGCGCAGACCGGACACAGCCGATATCGTTCTGGCGCAATCGCCGCACGCTTGAGTCTTGTCATATCCGCGTCACATTGTCTGCCTATACTTCCTTCATCTGCCATACATGCAACCGATATGCGTGATCGCAGCCAGGCGTGCTTCCCATTCGCGGCGGCACGCCCCACGAATTGTCCCTCTCTTGGCCCGATCTTGGGTTTGCCCGCCTCACGGCGGGCATTTTTTTGCCAATGGTCATTGCTTTGATGCAGATCTAGCAATTAACAGGATTAACAGCTTGAAGCTGACGCACATCGTACTATGATGAAGTTTCCCCGAAAGGTTTGTCGCATTTACATCAATCGCATTCACCGGAAGCAAAGGGAGTCTATCGCATGAGTCTACCAGCCATTGACACGCCATCCAGCCCCGAATCCGTCCACCCTGGCCACGGCCGCCGCCACCCTCGGCCCCCCGACGACAGCCTCCTGCTCACCGAACTCGATCCCCAGGTCCTCGTCGACCACCTCGATGGCGACATGCCGGTGAACCTGATGACCTTCGGGAGCGTCCGTGAAACTTGTCCGAAGTGCATGCATACCCACCTGCACCTGATCCTGCGGCAAGGCAACGTGCGAACCGCCCATTTGTACTGCGCTGAGTGCCAGAGCTGTTTTGACGCCCATTACGCCAGCGGCGCTCCCGCGCTGACGATCTGAACCGGGACCTGGCGGCAAGCGCGCCGCCAGGTCCGTCCGCAAGCGCGGCCAGAAATGCTATCCTTGCCGCTTTCGCCCTTGTGTCCGCCATGCCCGCCCTGCTCTCCCTGCTCGTGCTCGATCCGAAACTGCGCAAGCTGCGCTATCGCTGCGCATTGCTGCTGTACGCCGCGATCCTGGTGATGGGGTCGATTCCCGGCGCGCGCGCCGAGATTGGCCAGTTCGCCACCGGTGTGGTGCTGCACTCGGTGGCATACGCGGTCCTCACCGCGCTGGTGTTCACCGGCAGCACCGGCAGCGACCGCGCGCGGGCGCTGAAGGCGGTGCTGACGATCGCGCTGATGGGCGCGGGCGACGAACTGCTGCAAAGTTTCTTCCCCTACCGCGGCGCCGCCGTCGCTGATTGGCTGGTCGACTGCAACGCCGCCGTCGTCACCGCCGCCCTGCTCTGGGCGCTGCTGCCGAAAGCTGCTCCCGCGCAATAGCTTCGCCGCGCATGCCGCGCGCCGATGCGCACTTCTCCTAACGATTTCTCGACAGTTTGATGTGGCTCACGCTGAACCCGCTTCGGCCGGAACGTCACGCCGATTCGCCCCTCTTACTGCTGTGGCACGCGGCATCGTCACGCACACACACTGTTTGAAAACACCAACAAAAGAGGAGTTGATCATGAAGCGTACACAACAGAGCGTGCTCTTGGCGGCCCTGGCGCTGTCACTGTCAGGTTGCCAATACATACCCTGGAGGCTCACCAGCGCGATGCCGCCGGCCACCAACCCGCCAGTCGCCCACGGCCCCGAAGCCGCGCCTGCCAGCAGCACAGTGGCCCCCAACAGCACCAGCGAAAAGAGCTCCACCAGCACGCCGCCCAGCGGACAGTAGCAGCTGCGCCTGGGCGCAGGAAGAGTCGGCCGGCGCCCGCCGCGCCGCTTCGATTTGTCGACCACCGGACGGGCGGATCACCTTGCACAAGCGAAACCAGACCGGTTTCGTTTGATGTGGGTCAGGTGTCGCCCGCTCCCGCTGGAACGTACTCGCGGTTTGCCCCTCTCACTCACGTGGCAGGCGGCATTGTCACGCACACACCCACTGGTAAGAAATCCAACACAAGGAGCTCATCATGAATCGAAAATCACAGAGCGTGCTACTGGCGTGTTTGCTGGCGCTGGCGCTGGCAGCTTGCAGTTCCACGCCGAGCAGCAGTGGCCCGAACGCGGGCGGCACAGGCGCCACCAGCAGCGGCTACGACAGCAGCGGCACGAGCAGCAGCGGCGCCGGTAGCGGCAGCACCAGCGGTTCGGGCAGCAGCGGCACCAGCGGCAGCGCTGGCAGCACCAGCAGCGGCGCGGAAGCGAGCGGCGCCACCGGCAGCACTTCGGGAAGCGCCGCCATGCCCGGCGCAATGCCGAATGCGGTGGTGATCCTGATCGAACCCGTGGCGCGCCAGGCAGGCTCCGCTGCCGGCACCGCAGCGGGCGCGGCCGTGGGTGGCAGCGGCGCGGCCGGCGCCACCGGCTCATCGACGGGCGGGGACGCAAGCTACCGTATCACGCTTCGCATGGACGACGGCACCACGCGCGTAGTCACGCAAGACAAAGCGCCCACCTTCCGTAGCGGCGACCGGGTCAACATGACGGATGGAATGATCACGCACTAACAGCGGCATCCGTCTGCCACCGACCGGTCCGCCGGTCGGTTCCGCCGGTACGCCTTGCACGTTCGGCGAAATGGGGAACGTATGCGGAGCATGCGTTCCCATTCCCGCGCCAGTTATTCCTGCCCCTGATTGCCGTGCGAGCGGCGCGCGACACCGCGGCCGGACCCTGGCCCGGCCAGGCCTGCGGCCTTGCCGCGTTCAGTCCGATCCGACCGTCTTGGCCCGGTCCGCGCGTTGCGCCAGCACTGTTTCCGCCGCTTTCTTGCCGGCGATAAAAGCGTGGTCGGAGTTGTAGTATTCCCACTCGCTGTAGCGGCCCGCCAGGATGATGTCGTAGCGCGCCAGCCACGCCTTGACCAGCGCAACGTTGGCGGCGCGCGCGTGGTCGTACACCACGTACGCATACGGCATGTCGACCAGGTTCGCGGTGATGATCCGGTCGTCCGGCCTGAGCATGGTGACCTTGACGCAATCGGCGATGCAGCGCTCGATCAGCGCCTGCCCGTCCAGCGGCAGCGGCTTCCATGGCGAGTACGAGATCTCGCAGGTCAGGCCGAATCCGCCCGGTGGATTGCAGTGGGGGCTGGCATTGCCCTGCACGAAGATGCGGTGGAAAATCGTCTCTTCCGGATAGTAGATCCAGTGCTTGTCGGTGATGTTCTCGCGCGCCACACCGAGGTTCACGCAGCGCACCGACAAGTGGCGCAGGCCGCGCGCGGCGGCGCGCACTTCCTCGGGCGCCTCGGCGCCGGCCAGCCTGACCAGTTCGGGCAGCGGCATGGTGCTGATCAGGTGTTCGTAGCGGTAGCGGCTGCCGTCCGCCATCACCAGCACGTGCTCGCGCGGCAGCAGTTGCGCCGCCGCCGCGCCCAGCTCGACCTTGCCTTTGATGTGCGGCAGGAAGCCTTCCATCAGCGCCTGGAAGCCGCCCCGGAGCGGATAGCCGAAGCGGGCGTTCGGCCCCATCGGCTTGGCCACCGGCTCGAGCGCACCCTCGATGATTTCCTGCAAGTCGGGCAGCGGCACCCGTCCGCCCAGCCACGACGTCTCCATCTCATCGAGCGGCACCGTCCACAGTTTGCGATTGTACGGGATCGCAAAATGCCTGGCGATGCCCTTGCCCCACACCTTGTAAATGAAGTCCTCGAAATTCTGGCTGTCGCGCTTGCGCGGTGCGATCGCCGTTGCGTTCGCCACGCAGGCGCTGCCGTCGGCGCAGCAGTCTTCGACCGGCTTGACCGACGCCGGCGCCGCGCCCTCGGTCGCATCGATGGCGCCGAAGCGCGCCTCGACGGCGCCGACGATGCACTCGGCAATCACCTTCGGCGGCAAGCCGTACAGGGCGCCCTGGAACGGATAGCGCGTGTACACATTCTTGCTGTAGATCCAGGCCTCGCGCGCTTGCCAGTGCACGTTATCGCCGAGCAGCACGTCGTACAGCTTGAGCACATAGGGATCGTTGGAAAACATGATGTGTCCCGCATGGTCGAACGTGAACCCATGGTCGCCGATCGAGCGGCACCAGCCCCCCACCCTGGCGTTCTTGTCGAGCAGCACGGCATCGCGGCCGAGGTGGTAGGCCGCCGACAGGCCGGTTGGGCCGGCGCCGACGATCACGGTGCGCACCTTCTGCGCCCCGCCTTGCAGGCGCAAAGGATTCACGATCGAAAACGCGCCCGCAGCGGCGGCGACTTCGCCGCCTGGCGCGAAGCGCGGCGCGGCCTGGCGCGGCGCCGTGCTGGCCAGCAGCCTGCGCATGCCGTCGGCGGTGACATCCCACGAGGTGCCGGCCACGATGGCGCGCATGGTGCCGCGCAGCGCGGCGGCGCTGGCCGGCGTCAGTGCCAGCGCCGCCTCGCAGGCAGCGATGAATTCGCGCGCGCCGGCGGCAATCGCCACCACGTGCCCGTAGGGCTGGGCAACGTCGGCGATCGGCGTGCTCACGCTGGGCAACTCGGCCGCCATGTATTCGAGCACCTTGGTCGGGCTGATGAAGCGGGTCGCCTCGTTCAGCGCGAACGGCAGCAGGCACACGTCCCAGCCGGCCAGGAAATGCGGCAGCGCTTCATATGGCTGCTGCCCCAGGTAGTGGATGTTTGGGCGCCGCGGCAGGCTGACCGGATCGATCTTCAGCACCGGCCCGACCAGCACGATCTGCCAGTCCGGATGGGCATCCGCCACGGCTGCGGTCAGCTCGATGTCGAAGCGCTCGTCGATGACGCCGTAGAAGCCGAGGCGCGGATGGCCGATGCCAGCCTGGGCCGGATGGCTGTTGCCGCGCTCGCGCGCCTGCTCGAAATGACGCACATCGACGCTGCTCGGGAAGCAGTGGGCGTTGGCGTGGCGCTCGCGCTTCGCCTCGTACAGGCTGGGGCCGCCGGCAAACACCAGGTCGGCCAGGTTCAGCAGCGCGCTCTCGCGCTGCAGCAACTGCTTCGGCGGATTCTTGAACGCGGCCAGCTCGTCCATGCAGTCGTACACCACCAGGTCCGGTTGCAGCTCCTGCAGCAGCGGCAGCGCCATCGGCGTGTAGAACCAGACGATCGGACGCTCGCCAGGCGGCAGCAGCCCCGCCAGCAGCGGGCGCAGCAGGGGGATCTGGTCGTCGTGGAAGCCGCTGGCCAGCACCGGGGTGTGGGCGCGGCACACGGTCACGTTGGGCGCCGGGCTCGACTCTTCCATGAACGGCTCGCCATGCGCGAACACCGGCTCTTCGACGAACAGTACGCGGTAATGTTGCGCCAGGCGCGACAGCAATTGTTGCGGCCGCTGATACACGAAGTCCCAGCGGAGATGACAAAAAACGACAATCGTCGGCATGACTGGCTCCTTATCGCCCAGGCTGGGCGCCGGTTAAATGGAAAAATGGTGTCGTATGCTGCCGGGGACCCGCGGCCAGCGCCGCCGGGCAACTCATCCGTCGCCGGGTCCCGCTTCCGCCTCCTGGTGTAGATATTTGATGTTGCGGGTCGCCGCGTAGATCTGGTCGAGCGGGATCTTCGGCGTGCGGTCGGCGCACAGCAGTCCGTTCGCCTCCTGGAAGGTATCGGCGAACTGCGTGTAGCAAAATCCGCTGAACATGAAGGTGTTGTTGACCACGGCGAGCAAATTGCGGTACAGCTCGAGGTAACTCTCGGCCGTGTGGGCGCGCGAATAGCCCCAGGTGCCGGCCGTATTCGCCGCGGGGTCGAACGCAATGCCGCCGAACTCGGTCAGCACGATCGGCTGGCCGCGGTGCGGAAAGCCGTCCAGGGTCAGGATGCGTCCGCCCGGACGGCGCTGGTCGAACAGGGTGCGCACCGGATCGGTCACGGCGTAGCGCGCGCCGAGCCGTTCCGGTTCGCAGTCGTAGTCGTGGATGCCGAGGATGTCGGTGGCCGACGCCTCCCAGCCGTCGTTGCCGATCACCGGGCGGGTCGCGTCGAGCGTGCGCGTCAGGTGGTACAGCGCCTCGACCGCGTTGCGGTGCGCCTGGGTCAGGGTCAGGTTCGGCACGCCCCACGATTCGTTGAACGCGACCCACACGATGATGCACGGATGGCTGTAGTCGCGGTCGATCGCCTCGGTCCATTCGCGCACCATGCGCGTGATCGCCTTCGGGCTGAAACGGTAGGCCGACGGCATCTCTTCCCACACCAGGAGGCCCAGCTTGTCGGCCCAGTACAGGTAGCGCGGGTCTTCGATCTTCTGGTGCTTGCGCACGCCGTTGAAACCCATCGCCTTGGCCAGCTCGACGTCGCGCTTGAGCGCCGCGTCCGACGGCGCGGTCATCAGGGTATCCGGCCAGTAGCCCTGGTCGAGCACCAGCCGCAGCGGGTAGGCGCGGCCATTGAGCATGAAGCGGTCGCGGTTGATCGCCACCGCGCGCATCGCCGTGTACGAACTGACCGTGTCGAGCACCTGGTTGCCGTGGTACAGCGTCACTTCCGCTTCCAGCAAGGTGGGCCGTTCGGGACTCCACAGCAGTTCGTTGCGCGAGTCGTCGATGCCGGGGTCGGACAGCGCGATCTTGCGGTTCGCTTCGTGCCCCAGCAGCTTGTAATGATCGTCCGCCAGCAGTTCCTCGCCGTGCCAGATCTTGACCTCGACGAACAGGTCTTCGTCGATTTCGCCGGTGGCGAAAATCTCGCAGCCGATTTCGTAGGTCTCGAAGATCGGCGTCCAGCGCAGCCGGTGGATATGGGTCGACGCGACCTGCTCGAGCCATACCGGCTGCCAGATCCCGGTGGTGCGCGGGTACCAGATCGAATGCGGCTCGAGCAGCCAGTCCTGCTTGCCGCGCGGCTTGGCCAGGTCGGCCGGATCGTCCTCGACGAACACCGTCACGGCCTGCACGCCGTTCGCGTTCATCACCGCCGTGATATCGGCGGCGAACGGCGTGTGCCCGCCCTCGTGCTCGGCAACCAGGTGCCGGTTGACCCACACCCGCGCCCGATAGTCGACCGCGCCGAAATGCAGGATGGTGCGGCCCGCGCTGGGCAGCAGCGTGAATTCGCGCTGGTACCAGCAGGCCGCGTGGAAACCGGTGTCGCCCACTCCGCTGATCGCCGTCTCCGGCGCGAACGGCACATTGATCTGGTGGGTCCAGCCGTCGACCAGGTCCGGCATCTTGCAGCGGTGTTCGTCGTCGTACATGAACTGCCACGGGCCGTTCAGGCTCATCCAATGGTCGCGTACCAGTTGCGGGCGTGGGTACTCAAACTCGCTCATGCTCGTGTTCTCCTTGGACCGGGATCAGGATCCGTCCCTGCTTGCCGGTGGCGTTGTAGCGCGCCAGCGCCGCCGCCGCGCTGGCTTGCGCGTGGCCTTCGCGGCACAAGGCAACGCAGGCGCCGCCGAAGCCGGCGCCGGTCAGGCGCGCGCCGTACACATCGGGCGTGTCGCGCAGGAATCCGGCGAGCTCGTCGAGCTCGGGGATCGACACTTCATAGTCGTCGCGCAGGCTGGCGTGGGCCGCGTCCATCAGGGCGCCGAAGCGCGCCGCGCTCACGCCGGCGGCCGCTTCGAGCACGCGCAGGTTTTCCCGCACCACGTGGCGCGCGCGCTGCCGGTACGGCGCCGGCAATGCCTCGACCGCTGCGGGATCCGTCACATCGCGCAGGGCCGCCACGCCCAGCAGCCGCGCGGCCTCCTCGCATTCGGCGCGGCGCTGGTTGTACTTGCTGGCGGCCAGGGTGCGCGGAATGCCCGAGTCGATCACGATCAACTCGCTGTTGGCCGGCAGCGGCTGTAGACGGTGCTCCAGGCTGCGCGCGTCGATGAACAGCATGTGGCGGCGGTCGGCCAGGCTGGCCGCCATCTGGTCCATGATGCCGCAGTTGACGTGGGCGTATTCCACTTCGGCGCGCTGGGCGATGCGCGCCAGGCGCACGTCGTCGAGTTCGATCGCCAGCAGCTCGCGCAGCGCGCGCAGGGTCGCCACCTCGAGCGCCGCGCTGGAAGACAGGCCGGCGCCGACCGGCAGCTCGGTGCTGATGTACACGCGCAGCGGCGGCACATCCACGCCCTCCGCCTGCAGCACCCGCACGCAGCCGTCGACGTAACTGGCGAAGCCGGGCGGCGGATGGCCGTCGCGCGCATAATCGACGCCGGCGCCCAGCGTGGCCGAATACACGTGGAACAGCTCGTCGGTGCTCGCGCTCATCGCCACTTCGGTGCACTGCGGCGTCGCCACCGGCAGCATGAAACCGGCGTTGTAGTCGGTGTGCTCGCCCAGCAGGTTGACGCGGCCCGGCGCCACCGCATGCACCTGCGGCAGGTCGCCGAAGAAAGTCGCCAGCGTCAGCACGCGGCCTCCAGCCACAGCGGGCGCGAGCGCCCCTGCACCATGGCGGCCGGCCATGCGGGGTCGAAGGTGAGGTTCTCCAGTCCCTGCGCCCCGAGCAGGAAAGTGTCCTCGATCTTGTTGCCGCGGAAGCTGGGATTGAAGGCGAACGCCATGCCCACCTCGAGTTCGAGCGCGGTGCCGGCCGTGGCCAGCAGCTCGCGCGCGAGGTAGCCGGTGACGCCGCCCTGGTGGTGCTCGCGGATGGCGTCATGGTGGCCGGCGTGGCGATAGGCGTGGCCCAGCGCGTGGTACACCGCCGCCAGCGAATTGCCGGGCACGCAGGCCGCCAGCGCGGTGGCTTCGACGGTCAGCAGCTCGGCCTGCAGCGGCGCCTCGGCGCCGAAGCTGACGAAACGGGTCAGGTTCGCGTAGAGGCCATGGCGGCGCGCGCAAAATACCATCATTGCGCACGCGCCCAGGGCGTCGGCCGACGGCGTCGGATGGCGGTACAGCGGCAGCCGCCGGCTGCCCGCGGCCAGCACCAGCGCCGGCTCGATCCCGCGCCGCCACAAGGCGCGCGCGCCCTCGCCCGCCAGCCCGAATTCGGTCCAGTCCGGCCGCGCCGCACGCATCGCCTCGCTCATCGCCGCCGCCGCCTCCTTGCCCAGCTGGCGGTAGCGCTGCTGCTCCGGTTCCATCAGCACCAGCCGCTGCTGATGCGCATGCAGCGGCAGCCCCAGTTCGGCGCCGGCCGGGCGGTCGCTCAGCACCGGCGCCGCGCCGGCGCTCTCCAGCACGAACTGTTCGCGCCATTCAGGATCGGCCCACGGCGTGACATGGAAGGTGAAACCGGGCGGCACCTGTTCCTCCCTGAGCCGGTCGGCTTCGATCTCGTCGGTCAGGATGCAGGCCTCGTTTGGCGTCACGAGCGCTTCGGCGACGCCGACTTCGGCCGCGAGCAGCACCGTGCTGGAGCCGCCCGCGGTGATCCAGGCGAACCAGTCGCTGCCGCGCAAGCGCAGCGCGCCGCCGCCGGCCTCCAGCAGCCAGCGCCGCGCCAGGGCCAGCTTGGCGTCGATTTCCTGGGCCGCCGTCATGCGTCCTCCAGGTTGACGGCGACCTGCTGCAATTCGAAGGCCGTGGTTTCCGGCAGCACATCCATGGCGAACATGCCGGCGCCCAGCTCGGTGCCGGCCAGGTATTTGAGCCGGTCGCGCGTCCGGTACGGCGGGAAGAACTGCGCGTGCAGCTGGGTCTCGGGATGCGGCTGGCCGTCGGTCGGGGCCTGGTACCAGCTCATCAGGTAGGGAAACGGGCGCGCCCACAGGCCTTCGTACTTGAGCAGCACCGTCTTCAGCGCGCGCGCCAGGTCCTCGCGCTGCGGCAAGGTGAGCGCGGCGAAATCCTTGGCCGGGTCGCTCGGCATCAGCCACACTTCGTAGGGATAGCGCGCGCAGGCCGGCACGAAAGCGACCGCGAACTCGCCGTCGTACAGCACGCGCTGTCCGGCCGCCGCTTCGTCGCGCGCCATGTCGCACAGCAGGTTCGAACCGTGCTGCTGGAAATAGGCCAGCTCCTGGCCCAGCATGCGCGCCGGCACCGGCGGCACGAAGGGATAGGCGTAGATCTGGCCGTGCGGATGGTGCAGGGTCACGCCGACTTCGGCGCCGCGGTTCTCGAACGGCAGCACGTATTCGATGTCCGGATGGGCGCCGACGCGCTCGGTGCGGTCGGCCCATACCTGCAGCAGCAGCTCGATGCGCGCCAGCGGCAGGCCGCCCAGCGCGGCCAGCGGATCCTGGGTGAACACCACCACTTCGCAGTGGCCGTTGGCCGCCGCGGTCGGCACCGTCAGCGAAGGCGGATCGTGCGACCCCAGCGCCAGCGCGGGGAAGCGGTTGTCGAACACCGCGATTTCGTAGCCGCCGGCCGGCAGTTCGGTCGGGTTGGCCGGATCGGTCGTCACCGCCAGCGGGTTGTACTGCGGCGGCGGCTGGTAGGTACGGTTCTGCCGGTAGGCGGCGTAGGTCACCCACTCGCCGCGCAAGGGATGCCAGCGCAAGTGCGGATTGGCGCCCTGCGGCTCCGCGAACGGACTCGGCGCCGCCAGGCCCGGCGCGATCGGATGCGAACTGTACAAAGTCAGGTGCCGGCCGTCCGGCTTGGTCAGTTCCAGGATGTGCATGGTGTCGTCATGTCGTGTGGCGGGCACGGCGCACAGCAGGCAGTCGGGCAGTCGGTGCGTCGCGGCGAGGCAGACGATCCTAGCACGGACTTTTTGGGATATTTTCCGGTGGTAAGCAGCTCGCCTTTCCGTCGAACAAAGCCTTGTAACCATGGGCTTTCCGCCGATCTACGGAACACGCGACGCCCTCCTAGTACATGCAGAAATCGAGTAACCGGTTTTCGAAAATTGCTGCGACAGGACGTAGGTACGGGCCTACAGCACGCATGGGATTTTTTACGGGCGTTTCGAGGCGGACGCGTACCCGGCACAGCGCGGATTGATGCCGCCGCCAGGATGACGACACGCAAGGACGCATTGATGTATTGTCATGCTTATCCCACATGGCACGGAGCATGACGATGAGCGACAAGACCATCAGGCGGGTTCACCAGGCGATGCGCGACGATATCGGCGACTTGCTGACCCAGCGCCCGCTGCCCAACGCCCACCTCGAGCAGCTCGACCCATTCCTGTTCCTGAACCACCACGGCCCGCAGACCTACCCGCCCGACAACCACGGCTTGCCGTTCGGGCCCCATCCACACCGCGGCTTCGAGACCGTCACCTTCATCGTAGAAGGCATGCTGACCCATAAGGACAGCGCCGGCCACGAAAGCATCATTCGCGCCGGCGGCGTGCAATGGATGACTGCCGGCAAAGGGATCGTCCACGCGGAAATATCGCCGCGCGAATTCCTGCGCGACGGCGGCCCGCTCGAAATCCTGCAACTGTGGATCAACCTGCCAGGCCGCCTGAAGATGAGCGCGCCGGCTTACACCGGCCTGCAGCGCGAACAGATTCCCGCCCTAGCCGCCGCGGACGGCCAGGCAACCGTGCACCTGGTGGCGGGCGAATGGAACGGCACGCGCGGACCTGTCGAATCGCTGACCGGGGTATTCATGAGCATGGTGGAGCTGCGGCCAGGCGCACGCCTGCGCTTGCCCGGACTGCAGGCGCGCACGGTGTTCCTGTATGTGGTGCGGGGCAGCATCACCATCGGCGGCCAGCGCGCCTCGGCGTTCCATCTGGTGGAGCTGAATGCGGAAGGCGACGCGATCGACCTCAACGCGGAAACCGAAACACTGCTGCTGTTCGGCCACGCCGCGCCGATCGGCGAGCCGGTGGTGTCGCACGGACCTTTCGTGATGAACACGCGCGAACAGATCGCCGAGGCCATCAACGACTACCAGGCCGGACGATTCGGCGCGCCCATCTAGGCGCGCCGGCGTAATGACTAGTTGCGGGTGAGCGCCACGCCGGTGGCGAACGGCAGCTGGTCGAACACCAGCTTCATATCCCCGCTGCGCGAAACGAAGGCGTTCTGCCCGGCCGGCACGATCTCTGATTTGCGCTCGCCCACTTCGGCGAACAGTTTGCGCTGCTCGAACCACACGCGCAGGGTCTGGCCGTCGGACAAATCGTAGACGCCGGTGACTCCGGCGGCTTCGGCAGGCCGCACCTTGTGGTTCGAACCCTGGATGGTCTGCACCGCCACCATCGCCGAGCTACCGGCGTCGGGCGTGATCGTTGGCGCGGCGAAGGCCGAGGCGGACAGGGTGGCGGCGGCGAAGAGGGCGAGCAAGGTGGCGGAAGTGCGCATGATGGTTCCAGTCTGAGATGGTCGGAATTCAAAGGATGAGGCGGCGTTCAATCAGTGCCGGTCAAGTTTTTTGTTTCGCCAAAAACGTAGTTGGTTTGGCGATGAGTGAAGTCTACCGGCGCCGCGCGCGCCCGGTTGGCGATTCCGACCGAACAGCGAAAATGCACGACAGACTGGCGATTCCGAAGGACAGGCGGGGCCAGGCAAGGCGGCGGCGCCATCGAAGCGCGCCAAGCGGGAACAGGCGATACGCGAGATCATGCATACGATTCAATATCTGCATCAATGGTTCTGCACGAACCAAGTTCAGCCAAAAATGATCCGACATAGGTACGCATTGTGCGACCTTCACTGACGGTGCCAGGCGCGGTGCGCATCCAGCTCGGCACTTTCCTGCTCGGCTATTCGTATCGCATCAGCGAGAAACGCACCCTCAACGTGTCGGTCGGCGCCGGTCTCACGCGCGACACGCCGGACTTGTCGCTGACGGTGCGGATTCCGATCATGTTCTGAGTGCTCAGTCCGCTCAGTCCGGCAACGCAGCCCTCAGGCGCGCCGGATCGATGTTGCCCCCGCCGGCCACCAGCACCACCCGGTCGGACGGCCCGAAGCCCCAGCCTGTGCGCGCGCGCAAGCCGGCCAGGGGCGCTGCGCCGGCGCCTTCGGCCAGCAGCTTGCAGCGCAACAGCAAGGTCGACAGCGCGTCGGCGATCTGGGCTTCGGACACCAGCACCACCTGCTCGACTTCCTGCTGCACCAGCGGCAGGCAGTGCTTGCCGGCGATCGGCGGCGCCAGGCCGTCGGCCAGGCTCATGCCGTTGACTACCTGGGTCGGCTGGCCGGCCTGCAGCGCCTGGGTCATGCAGCTGGCGACGCCCGGCTCGATGCCGATCAGGCGCGCCCGGCTGCCGGCCGCGCGCAGGGCCATCGCCACTCCGCCGATCAGTCCGCCGCCGCCGATGCCGCAGAACACCGCGGCAACGTCCGGCGCATCCTCGAGGATTTCCAGTCCGAGCGATGCATGTCCCTCCATCAGCAGCGGATCGTCGTACGACGGCACGTAATGCAGGCCGCGCGCTTGCGCCACTTCCATGCAGCGCTGGAAGGTCTCGGCGGCATTCGTGCCGTGCAGGATCACTTCCGCGCCGTAGCCGCGGGTCGCCGCCACCTTGGCCGGACTGGCGAATTCCGGCATCGCCACCACCGCCCTGGCGCCGGTGATCCTGGCCGCATACGCCAGCCCTTGCGCCGCATTGCCGGCGGAAAAAGTGATCACGCCGCGCTCGCGCACCGCGGGGTCGAGCGCCATCAGGTGGTTCAGCATGCCGCGCGGCTTGAACGATCCCGTCTTCTGGAACATTTCGGCCTTGATCCACACCTGGCAACCCAGCTCCTCTGACAAGGTTGTCGAGCGCAGCAGCGGAGTGCGGTTGATGAAGGGCAGGATGCGCGCCCGCGCCTCCTCGAGTTGGGACAGTGTCGGCATGGTCACTCCAGGTTGTCGATCGCACATTCTATCCCCGGCCTTGGGCGATCGACAATTTTTCGATTACAGTGAAGGTCCTCGAATTCACTGCGAGATTTCCATGAAGCTCGTTCCCCTGGTCGAAACCACCCGCGGCTATCCGTTCACCGGCTACGCCACCGAGAACGTGCATCTCGGCTCGGTCGCCGTGGTCGACACGGCCGGCAAACTGCTCTGGTCGGCCGGCGACCCGGATTTCATGACCTTCACGCGCTCGGCCATCAAGCCATTTCAGGCGCTGCCCTTCCTGCTTGCGGACGGTCCCGCCCGCTTCGGCCTGAGTTCCGCGCAACTCGCGCTGCTATGCGCCAGCCATTCCGGCGAACAGAAGCACACGAGTACCGTCGAGGGCATCCTCGCCCGGATCGGTCTGGAAGAAAGCGACCTCGAATGCGGCTGCCACGCGCCGCTGTACTACGACAGCGTCAACCTGCCGGTGCCGCCCGAGCGGCGCTGGACCCAGGTCCACCACAACTGCTCGGGCAAGCACAGCGGCTTCCTGGCCTGGTGCCGCCTGCATGGCCAGCCGACCGCGCGCTATGTCGACCCGGCGCACCCGCTGCAGCAGGTGATCCGCGCCACCCTGGCCGAGCTGGTGCAACTGGACGCGGCCGCCATGCCCACCGGACTGGACGGATGCTCGGCGCCGAACTACGCGCTGCCGCTGTCGCGCCTGGCGCACCTGTACGCACGCCTCGCGCAAGGCGCGGCCGACCCGCGGCTCGGCGCGCCGCTGGGCGACCTGTTCGACGCCATGACCGGCCATCCCGACCTGGTCTCGGGCGAAGCGCGCTGCGACCTGGCCTACATGTCGGCCGGCGCCGGCGACTGGGTCAGCAAGGTGGGCGCGGACGCGGTGCAGACGCTCGGCATCCGCTCCGCCGGTCTCGGCATCGCGATCAAGATTGCCGACGGCGCGGTGCGCAGCCTGCAAGTGGCCACCTTCAGCGTGCTCGACCAGCTGGGCCTGCTCGACGCCCGCCAGCGCGCCCTGCTCGACCATTACCGCCAGCCGGATCTCACGAATGTGCGCGGCGCCGCGGTCGGCCAAATCCGTTCGGTATTCGCGCTGCAGCGCGCCAACTGAATCCGACTTGCGTCGAAGCTCGAGCGGGCGTTTGTCGGCACAATCCTCGCTGCGTCGGACCATTCCTACGCAGCGAAACGAGGTCATGCGCCGCACCGTTGTTTGCGTGCCACGCAAATCCACGACTTCAATTGAAAGCTGCGCACGACTGCGCGTAGCTCGGCAGATTCAAACAAACCCGCGTAGACTAGTTCCTATGAACAATTCACGAAAAGTCGCGGGAGTCGCCGGCATCGCCAGTATGCTGTGGCTCGGCTTGGCTGCGGCAATCGCCGCCAGCCAGCGCCGGCTCGTATTTAATCCCACTATCAAGCGTGAAGTCGAGCGGCCGCGCAGCAGCGGGCATCGGACCCGTTCCATCGTGCTGCGCGCCAAAGACGGCACCAAGCTATCCGGCTGGCTGATGAAGCCGTCGATTGTCGGCCCGCATCCGGCCGTGATCTATTTTGGCGGCCGCTCGGAAGAAGTGTCCTGGGTCGCACGCGACGCCGGCAAGCTTTTTCCCGGCATGACGGTGCTGGCTGTCAATTACCGCGGCTATGGCGACTCGCAAGGCGACCCGGCCGAACAGCACATGGTCGAGGACGGCCGGATGCTGTTCGATTGGCTGTCTGAACGCTCCCACGTCGATCCGAAACGAGTCGCGATCGTCGGCCGCAGTCTCGGCTCCGGCGTCGCGGTGCAGGTGGCGATGGAACGCGACGCCCATTCGGTTGTCCTGATCACCCCCTACGATTCGGTGCTGGCCATCGCCAAGCGGCGCTTTCGCACCATGCCGATCGAATATGTGCTGCAGCACCGCTTCGAATCGGTTAAATACGCCGCCGCGCTGAAGGCGCCCACCTATGTGCTGCGCGCCGCGTTCGACGACGTCGTTCCGCATTCGCACACCGATTTGCTGGTGGCCCAACTGGGCCAGCTGCACAAGGATGAAATCATTCCCGACTCGGATCACATGAACATCCCCTACCTGGCCTCGACCCAGGCGCGCATCGCTGAATTCCTCAGCACGCAATTCCTGCTGCCACGCGTTTGAGCCTGTTACCGTCCTGTTTCCCACAAACAATGACGTAAGTTAAATCCCAGCGCCGGGATTGCTTCTAAGCTGTTCGCTACTCATCACGGAGTATCGTCCATGTCCGAAGCCGACGCGCAGGCGCAAATCTCCCGTTTCACCCAGGCCAATCGCTTCCTCAAGCTGACGACGCCGCTGGGCGCGAGCCGCCTGCTGGCCGAGAGTGTCCGTGCCGAAGAGGGGCTGAGTCAGGGATTTGCGCTGCACATCTCCGCGCTGTCGACCGACGCGGCGATCCCCCTCAAATCCCTGATCGGCCAGCCGCTGCTGCTCGAACTGCTCACCGCGGGGAGCGGCGGGCCGCGCCCGTTCCACGGCTACGTCACCAAGGCCGAACTAAGCGGCGCCAACGGCGGCTTCGCCCGCTACCACCTGGTGGCGGAGCCGTGGTCTGCATTCCTGGCATACACACGCGACAGCCGCATTTTCCAGGACATGACGGTGCTCGACATTCTGGACGCCGTGTTCGCCCGCTACCATGGCCAGGGCAAGCTGGTTCCGTCCTGGCGTTTCGACCTGCGCGAGCGGGCGGTCTATCCGCGCCGCAGCCACACCGCCCAATACCAGGAGAGCGACCTCGCCTTCGTCGAACGGCTGATGCTGGACGAGGGTCTGTTCCATTTCTTCGAACATCGCGGCGATCCAGCCAGCCCCAGCCTGGGCAGCCACCAGCTTGTTATTGCCGACCACAACGGCAGCTTCAAGACCAATGCGCAAGGCGTGGTGCGCTTCACCCAGCCGGGCGCCGTAATGAAGGAAGACAGTATCGATCGCTGGCGTTGCGAGGCCAGGCTGCAAACCGATGCCATCGAGATCTCCAGCTGGGACTATCGCACCCGAGACATGCGCCCCGCCCTCGCAGCCGCGGCTGACCTGAGCTGCATCCAGCTGGTCAGCCGCGACACGCCGGGCGCGTATGCGTACGCGACGCGCGAACAAGGCATGCGCATCGCCAACCGCCAGATGCAAGCGCTCGAAGCGCAGCAAGAGATATATGTGGGCGCCGGCACTGTCCGCACGCTGGCGCCCGGCACGACATTCGACCTGGCCGACCATACCGGGTTTGGCGACGAGCACCACTTCCTCGTCGTGCGCACTGTCCACCTCATGCACAACAACCTGCGCGCGGAGATGCGGACCAACGTCGAACAGGCGCTGGGCCGGAACCCGCGGGACACCGCCGACGACCATTCAGGGGGCAAGGATCTCGGGCCGCGTCCGCTCTACCGCAACCGCATCGACGCGATCCGCAGCTGCGTCGTCTATCGCAGCAGCGGCGCCGATCAGCGCGGCCGCCTGCTGCATCCCAAGCCGACCATCCACGGACAGCAGACCGCGATCGTGGTCGGTCCCGCCGGCGCGATGGTGCACACCGATCGCGATCACCGGATCAAGGTGCAATTTCATTGGCAGCGCGGCGATGGCAGCCACAGCCGACTCAGCCACCCTGCCCCGGAAGGCCACGTCGGTGCGCCGGCTGACGACAGTGCGGGAACCTGGGTGCGGGTGGCCACCGCAATCGCGGGCGCGAACTGGGGCAGCAACGCGATACCGCGAGTCGGGCAGGAAGTGCTGATTGATTTTATGGAGGGCGATATCGACCGCCCGGTCGTGATCGGCGCGCTTTACAACGGAAAAGGCCGGCCCGACGCGCAGCATAACCAATTCTCGCAAGGAGCAGGCGCCGCGACGGGAAATGCGCCGGCCTGGTTCCCCGGCGAGGCCGGCGCGCACGCGCATCCATCCGTGCTGTCGGGTTTCAAGTCCCAGGCCATCGGCGCAAGTCAGGGCGGCGCCGGCGCGTACAACCAGCTGGTCTTCGACGACAAACCTGGCCAGAGCCGCACCGCATTGCAGCAGCACGCCGGCGCACATAAAGGATCGGCCGAATTGAACCTGGGGCACCTGCGCCACCAGACCGACAACCAGCGCCTTGAGACGGTCGGATTCGGCGCCGAATTGAAGACCGAGTTCAGCGCAGCGCTGCGCGCCGGCCAGGGAATGCTGCTGTCGGCGGATGCGCGCAACGGCGCCAGCGGCAGCCAGCTCGATTCGAAGGAAGCGCAAGCGCAGATCGAGCGCAGCCACCAGCTGCAGGTGAGCATGGCGACCACCGCGCAGGCGCACAACGCCAAACTCAAGGACGAGCCTGAGCCTGCCAGGTTGCCCGCGATCGAACAGCAGGGACATGGCGCGGAAGTAATCGGCAGCATGAACAGTGGCGGCGGAGACAACGGCGCCCAAGGCAAGGCGACCGCGTACAGCGAACCGCAGTTGCAGTTGTCGAGTCCCGCGGGAATCGCTGCTACCACGCCGTTGGACGCCATCATCAGCGCCGGCAACACCAGCAGCATCGTGGCTGGCCAGGACATCAATTTCGCCAGCCAGGGTGGCGCGTTCCACACGATCATGCGCGGCATCAGCCTATTCACGTACGGCAAAGCCAGTAACAAGGAGAAGCCCAACCAGGAAACCGGCATCAAGCTGCATGCAGCTAGCGGCAAGGTCAGCAGCCAGAGCCAGTCGGACGAAACGCGGATCACGGCGGACAAGCTAATCACGGTGGCGAGCATCACGAAGTCGGTCACGATCGCCGCAAAACTGCACGCGCTACTGACCGCGCAAGGCGCGTACATCAAGCTCGAAGGAGGCAACATCATGCTCCATGGGCCGGGAAAGATCGAGTTCAAAGCGAGCAAGAAAGAGCTGGCGGGACCGATGAGTGGCGCCTCCACTGGACACGCCATACCGAAATCCAGCGAAGTCTACAACCAGGCATTCGTGGTGCGCAATGAAGAAACAGGCGAGCCCATGGCGCATGTGCCTTATCGCATCGAAACGGAGGAAGGATTAACCGTAACCGGCATCACGGATGCGGCGGGCCGCACACAACGTCTGTTCACTCGAAAAAAGGCAGAGCTCAAACTTTTCCTACCAGAGCAGGACTAGCGCAACCTTCATTTTTCAACAAACCGAAAACGAGTGGCCAATGACAATCATCACAGTGAAATCTGATGGCAAACAACCGCACGCCACTTCCTTCACCACTCAGCCTCGGGATACATTTCATGAAGTCGATATAACCCCGGGCGATGGCGTACTAATGTACTGGCCGGAGAAGAATGGCTTTCTTGCACTGTTCCCGGAAGAGTACCGAGCATTCCACGCCGAAGCAGACGAGCATAGCAAAAAGATCGAAAATCTCCAAAGCGCAAATAAGCGCTTCACGGAGGCTGCATTCTCGCTGCGGGAAGCCCATAAACGGGGCGTAGCTTCAGAAATGGCCGCTGCAGACGCTGTGCTGCAACGAGCGATGAGCGATATGCAGCTCGCGAGTGCGGACGTCAAGAAGACCCTCCAGCCTTTGGGCAGATTGGACGCGAAGGAAGGTGCGAAGATGGTCGAACTCGTATCGCTAAAAAAGCGCAAGCAACAACAGAAAGGCGTACCAATCTACGTGAAGAGTACGACGCTTCAACAAGTCTTGGCCGACAAACGAATCTACCTACTCGATGGCGAAAAAGAAAAACGGCCCGCAGATAAAGTATTCAAGGACGGAAAACTAAACACCGACGAAATTAAGCAAAGAATCGCCGCGAAGGTGCAGGACAAAGCGAAATTTTCCAAGAAGTGGAAGCTTAAGCCCAACGATGCAGAAGCCTACTCTGGCGTCCTGTCGGAATGGGCCCGGACGATGAATGGGGATATCTCCACATTCATAGACCGTTCCATCGAAGATCTCGACAGGAAATTCAATATTGCCCCTAACGATCCTCATCGAAACATTGACCTCTCGGCGGAGGCTCAGCTAATGCGATATACCGCCGGCGCTAGCCTCGAAGTGAATTTCAACCCGTTCAAGGGAAACCTTGGCGACAAGCGTGACGAAAACTGGACAAGCACCTTATTGCGGGGTGCAAAATCCGGTGAATTTGGTGTCAAGGCAAATGCCCAGGCATCGTTCGCCGTTGCGGAGGGGCGAATAAGAACATATTTGTACTACCCGCACTATGCTGGATGGCACGCAACAGCAGAAGCCGCCGAACAGACTTTCGAGCTCGGATATTGGCGATTTTGTGGTGACATTATTCTGTCAGGCGGAATTGGCGCCAGCCTTGCTGTGGAGGTTGAAGTAGGAATCAGCTATACCGGAGGAAAGCAAGGCTTACGGGGGATTCCTGCCGAAGACAAAGACAAGGCTGGTGCGAAAGTACGTGCTGGAGCGAAGGCGGAATTGGACGCTTTCACGGGCGGGCGGGCCGGGGTCGATGCAATAGGTGTGCTTCAGTGGCTCAATCCAGAAGGCGCAAGCAGCCATGGAAAACCCATGAAAATCAAACCCAACGAGGCAGTAGCGGAGTTCAAAGACGTGGCCAAGGTGAGTCCCACCTACACTGTCCTCGCTGGAGTAGGACTGAAAGGGGCATTTCAAATTAAGCACGAAGACGGAAAATTCGTCATCTACGTGAAGTTGGGGGCGTGCTTACGCATCGGCGGAGATGCGTCAATGAAATTTGAAGTGGGAACTGAAACCATCGGTGAATTTTTCAAGTGCCTCGCGTACCAACTGAAGCGTGCTGACTACCATAAGATTGTCGATGCCATCGATTCGGATGCCTACACTGCCTACTGCCGGATAAAATATCTTGTAATCGCTAATGGCCAAAGCATCGAAGAATTCGTCAGTAAGCGCCTACTAGATTTGCGCGGGGAGTACTTACGCGTGAGCAAGGAGATCGACGAGGCAATACACAGCGGCACGAGTGGTGCGCGGGACTTTGCGCGTCGTATTCGTACGGAATTGCAGAGGCAAACTGGAGGTTGGTTGAGCTACGCGCCTCCCGAAGTTCTTGGAAAAATTCAATTACAGATTGCATCGATGAGTATCGGCGTGGAAGGAATTCGGGAACAGGCTCACGAACTAATGGCTTTAGCCTTGGGGGCACCCCAAACGACCAATCAGCTGGAGACTGTTGCTGAACACATGACTCCAACGATGGGCGACAAACAAGACAAAGGTATCGGCCTAGCCATGATTCATTCGTGTTTGCGGGGCACACCAAATGAAGGGTCGCTTGCAAGTACAGAAAGTCGCCTGGCACAAGCCGAACCACTCATGAGCAGGCCGTTTATTTGGAACAGCGAACCAGAATTCGTCTCGGCGAAGCTTGGGATCGAACACCCAATGTATGCGTAATCCATGCCAACTTCTAACACTATTTGATTATTCCTGTTTAATTTAATACGCACCGAAATACCGGCTCGCCCGAAGAGGAATATTTGGTGTGCGGTATTTCTCGATTGGCTTGGCCGCGCTCGCGTCCGTACATGGTCCAAGTTCCGACTCGTTCTTTGGGGACGTATTTCCAACGTTTAAACGTCATCGCGCTGCTCGCCGATCCTGCATGACCACGCACCACACGCGCAGCACCTTCGGACGGACCTCGCGGATTTTCCACGGGCGACCGTTCATAGTAATCATTGTTGTACCAATCATTGGTCCATTCGACGACCCCAGCACTCATATAGTAAATTCCGGCCTGATTGGGGGGGAAGCTATCAACCGGAACAAGGCCTCCCGCTCTTTCCCGCTGCTCGAAGCTAGGAAGGTTGCGTCCCTCCTCCAGCTCGCCGTTATCGGTGGGATAACGAACCCTTCGTCCACCGCTCCGAGCCGCGTATTCCCATTGCGCTTCCGAGGGAAGCTCAAAGGATAGGCCTGTCAGCTTGCCCAACCATTGGCAGTAGTCGTACGCGCCTTGCCAGCTGACCCCAACCGGATTGTTGGGCTTTCGATATCTTTGCACGACGGACTCTTGATTCACCCTCGGTAACCGCAGCGCCGCCGTGAATAAGTCAAAATCGGCGTAGGTTACTGGCAGTTTTCCGATCGCAAATGCGCTTAGCCGTACATTATGAAGTGGTTTGGAATCAGGACCATCAAAAGGCAAACCGCCTTCATTGACCTCGGGTCCCCAGTCGCCCATGTCAAATGCGCCGGCGGGAAAGGCGACCAAATTCGCCCGGCTCTTCGAAACTAGATCCGATAATGCTTTTGCGCTGGGGATGCCGTCCAAGATATTCCCATCAGGCAGAATTTGCTGGCCACTTTGGGCGTTACTCGCACGCTCATCAACGCGTCCTGAAGCGGCAGCCGATGTTGCTAGTACAAGCAGAATGGCCGAAATAAGTGGAGACATGTCGCCCTCAACGAAGTCAAAGAATGAATCATCCCATTCGATTCGCTGCGCATCTTGAGCTATGGCAACTAAAGGCTCTGCCGTCCCGATTCATCGCGTTTCCCGCATCCTGCCCGTCTAAAAGCACGGATCCAACTACGACAGCAATCCCATGATCCACGCCGGATGAAACGGCAGCCCGGCCAATCCTGCCACACCAAAGAACACACCGATCGACGTCGGCACCATCGACATCCAATACAGCCAGCGCTGCCCGGTCAGCGTAGTAATCGCCAGCAGCGAAATCGCAATCGCCAGCAGCACGTCCGACAAATCGAATTGATCGTCGCGGTAGTTCGACGCGTCATACACTGTCTGATCGTGCTCCGCCTGCGCCCTGACCAATTCTTTTTTCGCTTTTTGATCTGCGGCCAGCGTCTCGTATTTCTTGATCGCGTCCGCATAGGCCGATTGTTCAGCCGCCGGCCGCCCCATCGCCGTCAGCTTCAACTGCGTCGCCAGCGAGCCGGCAATCTCCTCGCGCACATTGCGCGCCTGGTAGTACGACCAGTGATCGATCTTGTCGGCCTGGGCTTGCTGCATGCCCTGCACGATATTGTCGTCCTTGATTTTGCAGACGCCCATGAACGTCGCGAGCAGCGCCACGGTGACGGCAACGCGCCGGTTCAGCGAGAGAGAGTGACTGGCTTCGTCGGCGATTTCAACCACTTCGGTAATTTCCATAGACCCTGCGAGATTTGTTTTGGACGAGGCATTCTGCCATATCCGCAAAACGGTACCGACATTTGCCCCCGGCGTCCGAAAATGAAAAAGACAGGCAGCGCCTGTCTTTTTAGTGTTACCGCGATAACCGCATTACTTGGCAGTGGCCGCCTTTGCATCGGCCTTCGCTTCGACCGCATGCGCATGCGCCTTGGCCTTGGCCGCCTTGGCATGAGCTTTCGCTTTCGACTTCTTCGCGGTCGCATGCGCGTCCGCTACCGTGGCGTCAGCCGAAATGCCGGTCTTGGCTTCCTTGGTCTCCGCCTTGGCGATTGTGCCCACTTCTTTCGCATCGGCTTTGGCGACGGTTTTGACTTCCGTAGCATCCGCCTTGGCGACAGCTTTGACTTCCTTGGCGTCAGCCTTGACCGCGGCCGAAGTAGTAACTGGCGCGACTTTGGTAGTAACAATTGCCGGCGCCTGGGCGAAGGCGGAACCTGCCACCAAACCGGAAATCAAGACGGCGATTAATTTGTTCATGGCGTTATCCTTCATGTAGTTGATCGAGTAGCGTTTTCTGTATCGCTGAGTCAAAAACGCCGAGCGGCCTCTGCCCGTTGACGATCTTTACATCTGGTAACACAGCAGGATGCAGCCTGAGCCCATATGCGAGCTGTCGCACATACTCCGATCATGTGACGTAATATTGTTA
Source organism: Pseudomonadota bacterium (assembly GCA_046728335.1). Taxonomy (GTDB): domain Bacteria; phylum Pseudomonadota; class Gammaproteobacteria; order Burkholderiales; family Burkholderiaceae_D; genus JAFCUW01. The sequence continues at coordinate 37,395 of JBKPEJ010000048.1, forward strand.
TTGGGCTGGCGGACTCTGCGCCAATCTCCTAACGACAATGAAAGCACCCACCTCATGAAAACGAAAATTATCGCCCTGTCGCTCGCGCTTTCCCTGGCATCGGTATCGGGTTTGTCCAGTGCAGGTTGTCTGAAAGGCGCATTGGTTGGCGGTGTCGCCGGACACGTCGCAGGACATCACGGACTGGCAGGTGCGGCCGCCGGCTGCGCGGTGGGCCACCACATGAGCAAGAAGAAGGAACGTGAGCAGGCCGCGGCTCAGGCCCAGGCCAACGCGAACGCCCAGGCGCAAAACGCCGCTGCCAAGAAAAAGTAATCAGGCAATGCAAGCCGTAACAATGGGCCGGAACGCGGCCCGAAAGCCTGTTGCACGTCAGAACATCGCGTAAACGTAAGGATTTAGCTCCGCCTCGGGCGCCTCGGCTTCCAGCAGGGCTTGCGCTGCGCGCGCCGCCGCGCCGACACTGGCCACCTGTGCGGCCAGGTCGTGCCGCCCCATCGCCTGCCAATGCGCTGCCAGTTTCAGCTCCAGGTCCGCAACATCCACGCACGATGCCCCCGTAAAATCGGCGCGCGTCATCGCCGCGCGCTTGCGCCGCACGTAGTAGCTCAGCCAGGAAACATCCGGCTCCAGCGGGAACGGCTGCACGCCGCTAGCGCGCAGGCGCTGCGCCATCGGCATCAGTACTTCGTCGAACAGCGGCCCGATCGCCGCCGCCATCAACGCATCGTCAGTCGAGCTCATACGTCTTCCTCCAGTCTTCTTGCTCAATCAGGGCCGGCTGATCATGGCGCCATAGGATGACATCTTCCAGCACGAGCAGGTCCATTTCGGTACGCACGAAGCAGCGGTACGCGTCTTCGGGCGTGCACACGATCGGCTCGCCGCGCACATTGAACGATGTGTTGACCAGCATGCCGCAGCCGGTCAGCGCCTCGAACGCACGGATCAGCGCATGGTATTCCGGATTGGTTTCGGCATCGACGGTCTGCACCCGTGCCGAATAATCGACGTGGGTGATGGCCGGCACGTCGCTGCGCGCCTGGTTGATCATCGCCAGCATGTCGTCGTCGCCATCGTCGAAATGGACCCGGTCCATCGCGATCCGGCGCTCCTCGCGCAACGGTGCGATCAGCAGCATGTACGGACTCTCGCAATCGAGCTCGAAGTACTCCGCGCAGCGTTCGCGCAATACGCTCGGTGCGAAAGGACGGAACGATTCGCGGTACTTGATCTTCAGGTTCATGGTCTCCTGCGCGGTGGGACTGCGCGGATCGCCCAGGATGGAGCGCGCGCCCAGCGAGCGCGGCCCGAACTCCATGCGGCCGGAGAACCAGCCGACGATCTTGCCCTCCGCCAGCGCGCCGGCCACCAGCGCCAGCCGCTCCGCCTGGTCGGCCATCTGCGTGTGCGGATAGGCGTGGCGGTTGACGAAGGCCAGCACCTCGCTGCTTGAAAAGGCCGGCCCCAGATAGCTGCCCTGCTGCGCGTCCTTGCCGGCGACGGCCACCGTGCGCGGCCGCTCGAAGTACACGTGTTCGGCCAGCAGCGCCGCGCCCAGCGCACCGCCGGCGTCGCCCGCTGCCGGCTGGATCCATACCTCGTCAAAGATGCCTTCGGCCACCAGCTTGCCGTTCGCCACGCAGTTGAGTGCGACGCCGCCGGCCATCACCAGCTTGGACTCGCCGGTGATCGAGCGCAGGTGGCGCGCCGTCCTCAGCATGATTTCCTCGGTCAGCTTCTGGACACTGGCCGCCAGGTCCATCTCGCGCCGCGTGATGGGCGCCTCGGGCACGCGCGCCGGCCCGCCGAACAGGTCCGCGAAGCGTTGGCCCGTCATCACCATCCCGCTCAGGTAGCCGAAATACGAGGTGTCGAGCCGGTATGAGCCGTCGTCGCGCACATCGATCAGGTGGTTGCGGATCGCCTCGTAATAGCGCGGCTCGCCGTAGGGCGCCAGGCCCATCAGCTTGTACTCGCCGGAATTGACCTTGAATCCGCAGAAATAGGTGAATGCGCTGTACAGCAACCCCAGCGAGTGCGGATAGTTAATCTCGGAGAACAGGCGCAGCTCCTTGCCGTCGCCCGCGCCCAGGCTGGTGGTGGCCCACTCCCCTACCCCGTCGATGGTGAGGATGGCCGCCCGTTCGAACGGCGATGGATAGAACGCGCTGGCGGCGTGCGCCATGTGGTGCTCGGCGAACAGTACCTGTCCCTCGCGCCCGAGCGAACCCATCGCGCGTCGCGCGTGCTCGTTGACCCAGACCTTGTCGCCGAGGATCTGGCCGGCGGCCTTGAGGAATTGTTCGCGCCCCTCTTCACCGGCGGCCAGCGCATTCTCGACCACGCGGTCGAAGGTGGCCAGCGGATTGTCGTAGAAGATCACCGCGTCCAGGTCGGCGGCGTCGACGAAGCCCTCCTCCAGGCAGTAGTTGATCGCGTTGATCGGAAAGCGCGGATCGTGCTTCTTGCGCGTGAAGCGCTCCTCCTGCGCTGCGGCGACGATCACGCCGTCGCGCACCAGCGCTGCCGCGGCATCGTGATAGAAGGCTGAAATGCCGAGAATGGTATTGCTCATGCTATTTCCTTCGCTTGGGGCCGGCTTCCCAGCAGCTGCCAGAGCACCGGCTCGAGCGAACGCGCCAGCACGCTGTGTCCTTCGGGCGTGAAATGGATGTCTTTCTCCCAGCGGAAGCGGCGCCGGTGGCTTTTCGCATAACTGAGGAAGGCCGGCAAGGGATCATGCAGCGTGCAGTCCAGCTCCGCCGCCAGTTCGGCAAACCTGGCCTGGTAGCCGGACGAGTCGCAGGCTTCGTCGATATGCTGCGGCAGCGGCAGCGGCATCAGCACCACCGGCTGATCGAGCGCGTTCACCCACTGGGTGAGGATGGCGCGCATCAGGCGCCAGCCAGCGGTGTCCGGCGAATCGTAGTCCGGCAGCGGCTGGTAACGCGTGACGCGCTGCACCGCGTCCTTGGCGCCGATCGCGTTGACCACTTTGCGCAGCATCGGGAACCGCCCCCCGGCATCGACAGCCTGCTGCTGCTCCGGCGCCATTTCATCGAGCTCGAGCGGCTCGGCGCGCGGTGGCACGTGATGCAGCTGCAGCTGGCCCTGTTCAAGCGTGTAGTAAGGCTTGGCGTAGATGCGTTCGTGCCCGCTCGCGTCACGATGGGGACGGTAGTGCGCGGTCACGCGCCGAACGTTTTCAACGAACACGGCGATCACCACCACGTCATGCTCGATGTTGCGGGCAAACTCGCGCCACGCCAGGTACTGCTGGTCGGTGCCGGTCGACGACAGCCCGAAGTTGTACACCTCGGCCTCCAGTTCGCTTTCGAGCAGGTCGGTATAACGCTCGTGGTTCGGCACCGCGTCGCCGGCGGTGAACGAGTCGCCAAACACCAGTATACGCGGCACGCCCGGCCGGCGCGCGGCGACGAAGGGCCGGTTCGAACGGAATCCGGCGTCGTTGACTTGAATCAGGTAACCACCGCTCTCGTGCGGTATCCGGGCGCGCAGGTTAGGGATGAAACGGTAGCCGACTATCGGATGGTATTCGTAGATTTGCCTCATCGAGCATCACTCCTCGCTTCAAAGGAACAGGGATGGTTTGGGCGGGTCGGCCAGCGCCGCTGGTTGAACTCGGCAAGCCCATTTTGGAAGATGTTGTCGCTATTGCATTTATTCGATATCAATTATTCCGACCGCCAATGCAAAAAATGTCTATGCTTGCTCGCTTTTCGCGCTGGCCATCGCTCGTTGCTTACTTCTATATTTCCAATAATGTAGAATTATCGAATATATTGATCGGAGAGAGTGATGGAAACCAAAGTTGCAATCAGCGCCCTGTCCGCGCTCGCCCAGGATTCACGGCTCGCGGTGTTTCGCTTGCTGGTGCAGGCAGGACCGCCAGGCATGGCCGCGAGCAAAATCGCCGGCCAGCTCAAGGTCCCCTCTTCGTCCTTGTCGTTCCACCTGAAGGAACTCACTCACGCCGGGCTGATCGTTTCCCGCCAGGACGGCCGCTTCGTGATCTATTCCGCCAATTTCGGCACGATGAACGCCCTGGTGGGATTCCTCACCGAGAACTGCTGTGGCGGAAACCCATGCACGCCGGTGTGTGCGCCAGCATGTGCCGTCGAAACTCCGACCAACCGAAAGCCTATCCCGGCCCCCCAACCATGAACGTACTTTTCCTCTGCACCGGCAATTCCTGCCGCTCCATCCTCGGCGAGGCCACCTTCAACCATCTCGCCCCCGCGGGATGGAAGGCAATGAGCGCCGGCAGCCACCCCGCCGGCTACGTGCATCCCCGTTCGCTCGCGCTGCTGGCCCGGGAAGGTATCGCCGCCGAGGGCTACTCCAGCAAGTCGTGGGACGCGCTTCCCGCGACGCCGGACATCGTGATCACCGTCTGTGCCAGCGCTGCGGGCGAGACTTGTCCGGCCTACCTCGGACCGGTCCTGCGCGCGCACTGGGGCGTCGAGGATCCCGCACACGCGACGGGCAGCGACGCCGAGATCGACGCCGCATTCATGAAGGCCTATCGCATCCTGCGCACGCGCATTGAGGCGTTCCTGGCGCTTCCCCTCGACGAGTTGAAGCACGACCGCGCGCGGCTCAAGACCGAACTCGATCGCATCGGAGCGGCCACGCCATGACGCTTTCACGACGCATCGTATCGGAAGGCCTGGGCACAGCTTTCCTGCTCGCCGTGGTGGTCGGTTCGGGCATCATGGCCGAACGCCTGGCGGGCGGCAATGGCGCACTCGCCTTGCTCGCCAATGCAATCGCCACCGGCGCCGGCCTGGTCGCGCTGATCCTCATGTTCGGCACCATCTCGGGCGCCCATTTCAACCCGGTCGTCACGCTGTCCGAGGCGTGGCAGAAGACCATGCCCGCATCGGAAGTACTGCCATATATCGCGGCGCAGCTTGCCGGTGCGTTCGCCGGCGTCGCGGCTGCGCACCTGATGTTTGGGGATCCGGTGTTTTTCGCATCGGAACATGTGCGCACCGGCGCCTCGCAATGGTGGAGCGAATTCGTCGCCACCTTCGGCCTCATCGCCGTCATCATCGGCTGTTCGCGCAGCCGGCCGGCCGTCACGCCGTTTGCCGTCGCGGCCTACATCACCGCGGCGTACTGGTTCACGTCGTCCACTTCGTTTGCCAATCCGGCCGTGACGCTGGCGCGCAGCGCGACCAATACCTTCGCGGGGATCCGCCCGATCGACGCGCCCGGATTCATCGCAGCGCAACTGCTCGGCGCCGCCGCGGCCACGCTCGTATTCTGCTGGCTCTATCCGGCGGCGCCGCGTGGCGCCACTGTTGGAGGAACGGTCGCGCCGAGCGACTTTGCCAAATCATCGCAGGAGAATGCGCATGAATGAACCAGCGACCAATCTTCCCAACATCAAGATGGAGCAACTGGACCAACCGACATTGGCGAAACTCCATCCAACGCGGGAATTGAATCATCCGCCGCGCATCCTGATGTTGTACGGATCGCTGCGCGAGCGATCCTTCAGCCGCTTTCTCACTTTCGAAGCGGCGCGCATCCTCGAGCAGTTCGGCGCCGAAGTCAAAATTTTTGATCCGGCCGAATTGCCGATGGCCGGCAGCGTGCCCGAGTCTCATCCGAAAGTGGTGGAGCTGCGCGCGCTATCGTTATGGTCCGAGGGCCAGGTCTGGTGCAGCCCCGAACGTCACGGCGCCATTACAGCGGTGATGAAAAACCAGATCGACTGGATTCCGCTCGAGCATGGCGGCATGCGACCGAGCCAGGGTCGGACGCTGGCGGTGATGCAGGTGTGCGGCGGCTCGCAGTCGTTCAATGTGGTGAACACCCTGCGCCTTCTGGGGAGGTGGATGCGCATGTTCACGATTCCGAATCAGTCGTCGGTTCCCAAGGCGTATCAGGAGTTTGACGACGCCGGGCGCATGCGCCCATCTGGCTACTATGACCGGGTGGTGGATGTCATGGAAGAGCTGTTCAAGTTCACCCTGCTGATGCGCGGGCGATCCGATTACCTGACCGATCGTTACAGCGAACGCAACGAACGGAAAATGAAGGCGATATCGAAAATCGTGCAAAAGATTTGACCGGCACCTTGGAGGCCGCACTTGCACGCCAGGTGCAAGCGAGTTGGTGTAGCGTGTAGGGTGGGTTGCGGATCACGCGAACTGTTCAGACAAGGAGCAAGCCAATGTCCAAGAAAAAAGCGCGGAAACTCGGGAAGAAGATGACGGCAACGCCGCGCCCCGAAGTGGAGGAAACCGAAACGGTTGCGCTCGCGCCCGAAAACCCGAACGTCGAATCGGACGCTCCGGCGGCGCCCAGACGATCGATCGAGGCCGAAGAGGACAGCGTGGGCGGTGATGTGGAGCGCGCCGATCAGTGAACCTGGGCGCCTGCACAACATGGGACCAAGGTCCAATGTTGTCTTGCCGGGCATCTCGCTATCCTGAACTGGAACGCCGACACGCGGCGCGACCGGTGCTCCCTTGCTGAGGCGAGTTACATCAATCTGGTCCGCCGGCGGTCCGTCAAGACGGCAGCGCAACCAGAGCTGATCGACTCACGACAAGGAGAGCAAAATGACGAAACTGTTGTGGTCGCTGATTGTCGCCTTCGCATTTGTCGCCGCGCCAGGCTATGCGCAGGACAAGTCGAGCGACATGAACATGCAGATCCTGGGCGACAAGCTCAGGGCGGACAAGAAGGCCGTCGTTGCGGCCAACATGCAATTGACCGACGCCGAGGCGAAGGTTTTCTGGCCAATCTACGACGCCTACCAGAACGATCTAAAAGCCATCAACGCGCGCGTCCGCAGTGCGATCCTCACCTACTCCGACGCGTACAAAGCCGGCCCGATCTCGGATGCCACGGCGAAGAAACTGCTCGATGACTCCATCGCCATCGACGAGTCGGAGACCAAATTGCGCAAGGACTATGCGGCCAAGCTGACGCGGGTACTCCCGGTCGCCAAAGCAGTGCGCTATCTGCAAATCGAAAACAAGATTCGCGCGGTGATCCGTTACGAGTTGGCGGACGGAATTCCGCTGGTCGGCTGACAACGACACTGGAGGCATGATTCATGTCCACGAGCACCCACCAATCGCACTTCGCGCGGCTGGTATTGCGCCGATTGGCGGCGTTGGTCACTTGCGTCGCACTGATCGCCGTGCCGTCGGCCGGGGCCCAGGCGCCGGCCGCGTCCGGCGCTACCGCGCCAGCGCCATCGCCCGAGGAGCTCGAAAAGCTCGTCGCACCCTTCGCGCTGTATCCCGACGACCTGGTCGCGCTGATTCTCCCGGCGTCGACCAATCCGCTGCAGATGGTGCAGGCCGAGCGTTTCCTCGAGAAGCGCAAGAAGGACCCCAAACTGCCGATCGACGCACAATGGGATGACTCGGTCAAATCGCTGGTCAACTATCCCGAAATCGTCAAGCGGATGAGCGACGACCTCGACTGGACGGCCGATCTCGGCGAGGCAGTCGTCGCCAATCAAGGAGCCGTACTGGACGCGGTGCAGAGCTTTCGCCGCAAGGCGCAGTCCGCCGGCAACCTGAAGTCCGATCCCAAGCAATCCGTGGTCGTGGAGCAAGAAGTGATCAAGATCGTCCCCGCCGACCCGCAGGTCATCTATGTGCCCCAGTACAACCCCACCACCGTCGTCGCGTACAGCGCAGCTCCAGTGTATGGCTACTATCCGTACGCCTATCCGTCTTATTACTATCCGTACGCACCGGGCGCCGCGCTCGCCACGGGCCTGATCTGGGGCGCCGCGATTGGCGCGGCCTGGAGCGGAAACCACTACGGCGCCAACTGGAGCGGGGGCAATAACAACATCACGGTCAACCGCAACACCAACACCAACGTCAATCGTTCCCAAACGCGCTCGCAGTCCACCGCCTGGAAATCGGACAAGCGCCCCGGACAGGTCAGTAGCGGGGCCGGCCGCGCGGGGACGTCTTCACGCTATGCCGGTTCGCGCCCGGGCGATGCCGCCGGGGGCGCACGCGGAGGGGCGCAGCGAAGCGGTGATTTGGCTGGCGGCGCGCAGCGCAGCGGTGATCGGGCCGGCAGCGCGGAACGCGGCGGTGATCGGGCCGGCGGCGCGGAACGCGGCGGTGATGCGGGTGCGCGCGGGTCCACACAGCGAGGCGCCGAAGGGGCCGGCGGCGCACGCGGGTCGACCCAGCGAGGAGCTGAAG
>JBKPEJ010000053.1:0-24387 GCA_046728335.1 Pseudomonadota bacterium
GGCCGGGCGCTGCGGCGCCGCCGAGCTGGGCGCCGCGCTCGCCGACGACGGCATCGATGCCGGCCTGCGCGACCATCTCGGCGCGGCGCTGCATTCGGGCCGCGCGGTGTTGCTGCACGGCCCCTCTGGCAGCGGCAAGTCGGCGCTGGCGCGCAAGCTGGGACGGCTGTTGCAGGGCGTGGTCGGGGTGCCATACGCGATCCTGGTCGACCATCAGATCGTCCAGTTCCACGATCCGCTGCTGCACCAGGCCCCGCTGGCGCAACAAGCGCGCCAGTTCGACGAACGCGGCAAGGATACCCGCTGGACTGTCTGCCAGCGTCCGGTGGTGCAGGTTGGCGCCGAACTGAGCCGCGAGATGCTCGACTTCCGCTTCGATGCCGCCAATGGCATCTACCATGCGCCGCCCCATTTTCGGGCCAGCGGCGGGCTGTTCGTGGTCGACGACCTGGGCCGCCAGCGCGTGCCGGCCGCGGAATTGCTGAACCGCTTCATCGGCCCGCTCGATTACGGCACCGACGTGCTCACCTTGCAGGGTGGCCACGCCGAGACGGTGCCGTTCGACGTCACCCTGGTGTTCGCCACCAACCTGGCGCCGCAGTCGGTGCTCGATGAGCCGCTGCTGCGCCGCATCGGCTACAAGATCCACCTCGGCCCGCTCAGCGAGTCCAGCTACCGGGCGCTGCTGCGGCGCCAGTGCGCCGTGCTGCGGGTGCCGTACGACGAGGACGCCGCCGATTACCTGCTGCACCACCTGCACGGGGCGAGCGCGCGGCCCTTGCTCGCGAGTTATCCGCGCGAGTTGCTGGGCCGGGTGGCCGACTTTGCCAGTTTTGCCGGCGCGCCGCCACGCCTGACGGTTGGCGCGCTGGAGCAGGCCTGGAGCAGCATGTTCGCCTGCTGCGCGCCGATGGCCGCCAATCCCGCCCTGGCCGCGCCGGACCACGGCGCCGTCATGTTCGGAGAGTGAAAATGAAAAACAAGCGTGCAATCGTGATGATGGGCATCGCCATCCTGTTCGGCCTGGGCGCCGTGGTGCTCGCTTCGCGCTGGCTGCTGCGCCAGCCGGCCAACAGTGCCGACCGGATCGTGGTTGCGGCCAGCGACGTCAACCTCGGGCAACGGCTGACGCCCGATATGCTCAAGCTGGCCGATTGGCCGGTCGGCAGCCTGCCGCAAGGCGCCTACAGCGACCCGCAGAAAGTGACCGGGCGCGTGCTCAAGAGCAGCGTGCTGCGCGGCGAGCCGGTGAGCGACGCCAAGCTGGCGCCGGCCGGCACGGTGGGCGGCCTGTCGGCCCTGATTACCGAAGGCAAGCGCGCCATCACGGTACGCGTCAACGACGTGATCGGCGTGGCCGGATTCGCGTTGCCGGGCAACTTCGTCGACATCATCGTCAGCACCCAGAAGGATGCGGCGGCGGGCGAGCGCAGCGGCCACGAACAGAACGTGTCGAAGATCGTGCTCGAACGTATCCTTGTGCTGGCGGTCGCGCAGGAAGTCAGCCGCGATGAAACCAGGCCGCGCGTGGTCAACGCCGTCACGCTGGAAGTGACGCCGGCGCAGGCGGAAAACCTCGACCTGGCGCGCAGCGTTGGCACGCTGTCGCTGGCGCTGCGCAACCAGGTCGATCCGCAGGACGCCCGGACCGGCGGCGCCACCAAGCGCACCATGCTGCGCGAAGTGGAGCCGGCGCCGGTGATCAAGCCCCTGGTCGCCGTGGCGCGCCCGGCGCCGGTGGCCAGGGCGCCGGAGCTGCGCCAGGCCGCGCTGGTCAAGCGCAACTGCGTCGGTGTGCTGAACGGCGTGAACATGTCGCAAGAGTGCTTCTGATTTTCAACCGGTTTTTTTCAGGATGAACGCAATGGACAGATGCGTCAGACCGCCGCGCGTGATGCGTGCGCGCCACTTCGCTTGCAGCGTGGCCTTGGCGACATCGGCCGGCAGCGCTTTCGCCGCGGTGCAATCGCAGGCGCCGGCCGCGCCCGCCGTGGCGCTGCGCGGGGAAATCGGGCCGCGCTGCAGCGGCGAGGGCGCCAAGCCCGGCAATCTCCAGCTGCAGCTGGGCAAGTCGGCGATGATGCGCCTGCCCGAGCCGCTCCTGCACCGCAGCGTCGGCAATCCCGGCGTGGTGCAGGCGATGCTGGTCGCGCCCGACACCATGTACATCGCCGGGATCGACGTGGGCAGCACCAATATGATCATCCAGGGCGCGAGCGGCGCCTGCAGCATCGTCGACATCGTCGTCACGATGGATCCGAGCGCGTTCCAGGCCAGCCTCGCCGCAGTGCTGCCGGATCAGAAAAACATCCAGGTGATGGCGGCCGCCGATTCGCTGGTGCTGACCGGCACCGTGTCCGACGCGGGCACCCTGGCGCGGGTCGGCGAACTGGCCGCCGCGTTCGTGCGCCGGCCGGTGCAAGCGCTCAACGCGGTCGGCAAGACCGACCCGGCGGCGCCTGCGGGCCCTTCCGGCGCGCAGGGGGGCAGCCAGTCCGGGGCGCGGGTAGTGAACATGCTCAACGTCAGCGCGCCGCAGCAAGTGATGCTCGAGGTGAAGATCGCCGAAGTGTCGAAAACCCTGCTCGAAAAGCTCGAGGCGGGCGCCACCTTGAAGTACGCGTCCGGCAGCTGGGCCACCACCTTGCTGTCGAATTTCCTGACCGGCAGCGCCGGCGGCCTGTTCGATGCGCGCCACAAGAACGGCAACCAGCTGACGCTGGAATCGCAGAAGCAGGACGGCTTGATAAGGATCCTGGCCGAGCCGAACGTGATGGCAATCAGCGGCCAGGAGGGCATGTTCCTGGCCGGCGGCAAGATCTTCATTCCGGTGGCCCAGGATAACAACAAGGTCACGTTGGAAGAGAAGGAGTTCGGCGTCGGCCTGCGCTTTACGCCCACCGTGCTGGCCGGCGGCCGGATCAACCTGCGGGTGGCGCCGGAAGTATCGGAGCTGTCGCGCGAGGGCGTCGGCTTCACCGCCTCCGGACAGCCCGGCAGCACGATCCTGCCGCTGATCACGACGCGGCGCGCCAGCACCACGGTCCAGTTGTACGACGGCCAAAGCTTCGCGATCGGCGGGCTGATCAAGAACAACCTGGTCACCACTCTGAAGGGGCTGCCGGTGCTGGGCGAGCTGCCGATCCTCGGCGCGCTGTTCCGCAGTACCGACTACCAGCAGGACCGCACCGAGCTGGTGTTCGTGATCACCGCCCACCTGGTCAAGCCGCTGCCGCCCAATTACGCGCTGCCGACCGACTTCGCGGTCGCGCCGGGACGCATCGGACTGATGCTGGGCGGCCGCCTGGAGGGGCGCGCGCCGGCCGCCGCAACCACGCCGCCAGGTGCGCCGCTGTCATCCGACAGCGCCGGTGGCTTTGAACTCAAATAGGGAGGTCCTGTGACTTCAACGCTTCGGATTCGAGTCTCGATCGCGGCTGCGATGGCGCTGCTGCTGTCGGCCTGTGCCACCAGCCCCCAGGCGGATGCCCATTTCGGCCAGTCGGTCCGGGCCGCACTCGCGTCCCAGGTGGCGCAGCCGGCCGCGGTCCGCAATCCCCACCCGGTCGACGGGATGGACGGCCGCGCCGCGCGCGCCGCGCAGGAGCAGTACGAGCGTTCGTTTGGCCAGACCCCGGGCGGCGCCGGCGCCACCCCCGGCATCGTGATCGCAAAATGAAGATTCCGGGCCGCCGCGATGACCAGGCCGGGCGCCGCCGCGATGCGCCATATGAGCCGGCGCCCAATGCCGCGCTACGGCGACGGCGTGGCGACGCGGGGCCGCCCCATCCAGGCTGACACGCGCGAACCGGATGCAGCTCGCGCTGTTGGTATCGATGCGCGTTCGGCCTTCACCTCAATCTGTCCGCTTTACCACCATCGTGGCGGCGCAATCGCTCGGCTTGCGTGCCGCCTGCTCGCCGTAACAACTAGCTGATCGTGTTCGCCGACAAGGATTAACGATGAAAGCCTTATTGATTAGCCGCGACAGCCAGCTGCACGCCGAAATTGCCTCGCAGGGCGCAGCGCGGGTGCCGCCCCTGAGCATCGGCGCCAATCGCGCCAATCTGCGCGATGCCCTCGACCGCTTGCCGGCCGTCCCGCCGTCGCTGGTGATCATCGATGCCACTGACAGCGATGCGGCCGACGCCGATCTGCTCGACCGCCTGTGCAAACATTATTGCGCCGCCACCGTCATCCTCCTCACCGGCGCCGAGCAGCAACAGGATTTGCTGATTCGCGCGATGCGCGCCGGCGTGCGCGAAGTGCTGCAGCTGCCGCTGGTGCACCATGCATTCCACGAGGCGCTGGACCGGATCGCCAACAGCTCTGGCGTCGTGGCCATGCGCGACGGCAAAGTGCTGGCCTTCATCGCCTGCAAGGGGGGCAGCGGCGCCACGTTCATCTCGACCAATTTCGGCTATGCGCTGGCCACGCTGGCGGACAAGAAGGTGCTGCTGATCGACCTGCACGGCCAGTTCGGCGATGCCGCCTTGTACGTGTCGGACCAGAAGCCGGCCATGACCCTGTCCGACGTGTGCGGCCAGATCGCGCGGGTCGACGGCCCCTTCCTCGAATCTTGCCTGGTGCACGTGGCGACCGGGTTCGGCGTGCTGGCCGCGGCTGACGATCCGGGCAACGCGGTCAACCTCAAGCCGGAACAGATGGACACGCTGCTGCGGGTGGCGCGCCAGCATTACGACTTCATCGTGCTCGACGTCGGGCGCCAGATCGACGCCATCTCGCTGCGCGCGCTCGACAGCGCCGATGCGATCTATCCGATCCTGCAGCTGGCGCTGCCCGACATCCGCGACGGCCGCCGCCTGCTCGACATCTTCCGTTCGCTTGGCTACCCGGTCGACAACACGCGGCTGATCGTCAACCGCTACGAAAAGGGCGGCAAGCTGCGCCTGCAGGATCTGCAGTCGGCGCTGGGCGTCGAGGTGCTGCACACCGTTCCGAACGACTACATGGCGGTGACCGACTCGGTCAATCAGGGCGTGCCGGTGCTGCAGCTGTCGCGTTCGAGCGCGGTGGCGCGCAGCCTGGCCGAGCTGGTAGAGATGGTGACGGCGCGCCGCGTGACGGAAAACAAAGGACTGTTCGATCGGATCTTCGGGCGCGGCGACGCCGACCTGTAACTTGAATGGAGCGAGACCATGAGTTTACGTGAACGGCTGGCCAATGCCGAGGATGCGCTGGTGGCGCCGGCGACGCTGCCGGAGGTGGCCAACCACGCCTACCAGGACCTGAAGAAAAGCATGCACCAGATGATCCTCGACCGGATCGACCTGGAACGCCTGAAGCGCCTCACCGCGGAGCAGTTCAAGCACGAGCTGGCGCTGCTGATCCAGCGCATCATCGAGGAAGAGCGCATCGTGCTCAACCAGGTCGAGCGGCACGCGCTGGTGCTCGACATCCAGCACGAAATGCTCGGCTTCGGACCGCTCGAGACATTGCTGGCCGACCCCACCGTGTCAGATATCCTGGTCAACACCTTCGCCAAGGTGTATGTGGAGCGGCGCGGCCGGCTGGAGCTGACCGATGTGACCTTCCACGACAACGCCCATCTGATGAAAATCATCGAGAAGATCGTCTCGCGCGTCGGGCGCCGGGTCGACGAATCGAGCCCGATGGTGGACGCGCGCCTGTCAGACGGTTCGCGCGTGAACGCGATCATCCCGCCGCTGGCGGTGGACGGCCCGATCCTGTCGATCCGGCGTTTCTCGGTCAATCCGCTGACGGTGGAGAACCTGCTCGACTACAAGAGCCTGACGCCGCCGATGCTGCAGGTGCTGCAGGCGCTGGGCCAGGCCAAGATCAACATCCTGATCTCGGGCGGCACCGGCAGCGGCAAGACCACCTTGCTGAACCTGCTGTCGGGCTTCATCCCGGCCAACGAGCGAATCGTCACGATCGAGGACGCGGCCGAGCTGCAGCTGCGCCAGCCGCACGTGGTGCGGCTCGAGACGCGCCCGCCCAACATCGAAGGCAAGGGCGAAGTCACGCAGCGCGCGCTGGTGCGCAATGCGCTGCGCATGCGCCCCGACCGCATCATCCTGGGCGAGGTGCGCGGCGCCGAGGCGATGGACATGCTGCAGGCGATGAACACCGGCCATGAGGGTTCGCTGGCGACGATCCACTCGAACACCCCGCGCGACGCGCTGGCGCGGCTGGAAAACATGGTTGGCATGGCGGGCGCCAACCTGACCCCGCGCGCCACCCGCCAGCAGATCTGTTCTGCCGTCACAGTGGTGCTGCAGGTGACCCGCCTGACCGACGGCGCCCGCAAGCTGGTGAGCCTGCAGGAGATCACCGGCATGGAGGGCGACATCATCGCGATGCAGGAGATCTTCCGCTTCGAGCAGACCGGCGTCAGCCAGGAAGGCAAGGTGCTTGGCCATTTCTGCGCGACCGGGGTGCGGCCGCGCTTTGCGGACCGCCTGCGCTTGTTCGGCGCGGCGGTGGCCGAATCGGCGTTCGACCCGGACCGCAGCTTCGAATAGGCGGCCTTCGGCCAACAGGACTGAACAGGGGGCGACATGGATGGTGTCTTTTACGGCTTTGCGGTGCTGCTGTTTGCCGCGATTATCCTCATGGTCGAGGGGGCCTACCTGTGGTGGGCCGACACCCACGGCGGCGGAGCCCAGCGCATCGCGCGCAGGCTGCGCCTGATGTCGGACGGTCCGCGCGGCAGCGCCGAGCGCATCTCGATCCTCAAGCAGCGCCGCTACAGCAAGGGCGAATGGCTGGACCAGATCCTGCACGGCATGCCGCTTGCGCGCCGGGTCGACAACCTGCTGCAGCAGGCCGGGGTCAAATGGTCGGTCGCGCAGTTCGGCGCCTGGACCGCCGGCCTGCTGTGCGCCGGCCTGCTGCTGGCGCAAATGTGGCCCGCGCCGCTGCTGATGCGCTGTGTGATCGCGCTGAGCTTCATGAGCATCCCTTACAGCTTGCTGCGCCGGGCCCGCCGGCTGCGCCTGCAGAAGATCGAAGAGCAGCTGCCGGAGGCGGCCGATTTCCTGGCCCGCGCGATGCGCGCCGGCCATTCGTTCACCAACGTGCTGCAGATGGTCGGTACCGAGCTGCCGGAGCCGCTCTCGGGTGAATTCCGCACCGCGCATGAAGAGATCAACTACGGCGTGCCGATGCACGAAGCGCTGTCCAACCTGGCCATGCGCATTCCGCTGACCGACCTGCGCTACCTGGTGATCGCGGTGCTGATCCAGCGCGAGGCCGGCGGCAACCTGGCCGAAATCCTCGGCAACATCAGCCACATCATCCGCGAGCGCCTGAAGCTGGTGGCGCAGGTGCGGGTGCTGTCGGCCGAGGGGCGCATGTCGGCCTGGGTGCTCGGCCTGCTGCCGTTCGCGGTGATTGTGATGATGACGCTCACCAGCCCGTCCTATGTCGGCATTCTGTGGTCCGACCCAATCGGCGTGAAAGTGCTGTGGTACGGCGCCGGCATGCTGATGGGCGGCGTGTTCTGGCTGCGCAAGCTGATCCACATTCGAATCTGAGGAGGCGCCATGAGCGCAGCACATCTGTTGTTCCTGCTGATAGTCTTTGCCATCGTCGGCGGCCTGGCCGGCCTGGCCATGATGATTTTTTCGCCGCGCACATTGCGCGAGCGGCTGGTCGCCTTCATGGGCAAGGCCGAGCCCAGCCAGCTCGAAACCGGCGGCTGGGTGGAGAAGGTGGCCAAGGTGGCGCAACCATTCACCAGGCTGTCGCTGCCGGACGAGGGCTGGGAAAAGTCGGCGCTGCGCACCCTGTTCATGAATGCGGGCTGGCGCACGCCAGCCGCGCCGACCCTGTATTTCGCCTCGAAGACGGTCCTGGCGCTGGGCATCCCGGCGATGGTCGCACTCGGGCTGGCGCTGTCGGAGCAGCATGTCGGCGGCCAGCGATTCATGCTGCTGCTGTTTGCGTGCGCGGCGTTGGGCTACTACCTGCCGAACCTGGTAATGGTGCGGATTGCGCGCCGCCGCCAGCGCGAGATTTTCGAAACCATTCCCGACGCGCTCGACCTGCTGACCGTGTGCGTGGAAGCGGGCCTGAGCCTGGAACGCGCGCTGATCAAGGTAGCGGGTGAAATCCACATCAAGAGCGTGGTGCTGGCGCAGGAACTGCAGCTGGTGCTGATGGAGATGCGCGCCGGCTTCACCAAGGAAAAAGCGCTGCGCAATTTCGCGCTGCGCACCGGCGTAGAAGACGTCGACACCCTGGTCGCGATGCTGATCCAGTCGGAGCGCTTCGGTACCAGCATGGGCGCATCGTTGCGGGTGCACTCGGACAACCTGCGCACCAAGCGCCGCATGATGGCCGAGGAATGCGCCGCCAAGATCGCGCTCAAGCTGATGTTCCCGCTGATTTTCTGCATTTTCCCGACCGTGCTGATGGTGCTGATCGGGCCGGCCGCGATCCAGATCATGCGCACCCTGATGCCGGCGATGGCCGCCACCCAATAAGCGAGCAACCAGGAGAATGTCATGCGTCCAACAGTGAAATATTTGTCGACCGCCTGCGCCGGTGCGCTGCTGTTTGCCTGCGCCGGTGCGCTGCTGTTTGCCTGCGCCGACGTCAGCCACCGCAGCGAGCCGAAGGCGCCGCTGGTGCGCGCGGCCGGTTCGCCCGACGACGCCTATGTGCTGGGGCGCCAGCAGCATATGTCCAAACGCTACCCGGCCGCGATCGCCTCTTACCAGGCCGCGTTGCGGGCCAATCCGCGCCACATCAATGCCACCAACGGCCTGGCGACACTGTACGCCGAGCAGGGAGATTTTCCGAAAGCGATCGCGCTGTGGAAGGAGCTGACTGCGGGGCCGGCGGCGTCCGCCGGCCCGGGCTCGGCCTTCCTATACAGTAATCTCGGCTACGCGCACCTGCTCAACGGCGACTTCCAGCAGGCCATCGCCGCGCTCGAGCGGGCCTGCCTGCTCGACCCGCTCAACTATCGGGCCTGGCGCTACCTCGGCAGCTCGCTCGAAAAAATCGGCCGGACCGAGCGCGCGGAACTGATGTATAAACAGGCCAGCGCGCTCGAGCAGCACGACTTCAAGTCCGATTACGCGCTTGCGGAGCGCAAGGGCGTGGCCGTCATCGATGGCGCCGTCCGCACCGGTCCTGCGCGGGATGGCTGGGCAAAAACCGAAGTGCGCCAGACCGGCAGCGGCATGTTCGAACTGCGCCGCGCGGCACTGCCGACGCTGACGGCGGCGCCCATGCCGGTTGCCGCGCCGAGCGTGGAAGCGATCGAGGAGGCGCAGCCGGACGAAGCGGCGGGGACGGTCGAGGAAGTCGCGAAGCTCGAAATCCGCAATGGCAACGGCATCACCGGCATGGCCCGCTCACTGGCGCGCAAGATCGGCCACCCGGGCCTGCGCGTGGTTCGGCTGTCGAACGAAAAAAGCTTCAACGTCGAACATACCCGCGTCGAATACCAGGGCGCGTTCCGCGAAGCCGCGACCAAGCTGGCCGAACGTTTCGGCGGCGCCACCTTGCAAGAGGTAGAGAGCTGCAACACGGCGGACATGCGGCTGGTGATCGGGCGCGACCTGGTGCGCAGCAAGGTCGAAGCGCGCCGCCTCATCAAGGCAGCGCTGGCGCGGGCTGCCAAGGTGGGCTGATGCACGCGCCGCGGCCCACGAACTGGGGTCAGGTCCGGCGGACCTGACCCCGGGTTTGTCGCCGCACTGGGCGCTTGCCTCCATCGCCGCGCGGCCCCACACTTAACAGTGACATAGCCATAAAAAAGCCGCCTCGGAATCAGGCGGCTTTTGCTTTCGGATGATCCGGTGTCGCGCTTATTCCCAGCTGACGCTACCGAGCCCGCTCGCAATCGGCTTGCGGTTGACCGGCTTGCCGTACACGGTGGCCGAACCGAGGCCGTTGAGCGACAGGTTGGCGCTGGTTTTCGCGTACACTGTCGCGCTGCCCAGGCCGGTCATGTTCAAGTCGACTGCGTCGGCGCGCAACTCCTTCGCCTCGAGGCTACCTACGCCGCCCAGCCGTGCGCGCAGCAGCTTGCTTTGTCCGTTCACTTCGATGCGGCCCGCGCCGCGCAGGCTCAGTTCGACGCGATCGGTGTCGGCCGCATTCAGCGTCATGCTGCCGACGCCGCCGAGGCTGGCGTCGATGTTGCGGTAGCGGCTGGTGAGCGTCACGGTGCCTGCGCCGTCCAGCGCCAGGCGGATCTGGTCGCCCGAAAAGCCGTTGATGTCGGCCGAGCCGACGCCTTGCGATACCAGCTCGTTCAAGTTGGGCAGGGTCAGCTCGGCGCGCAGCTGATCCTTGTTGTTGCGTCCGAAATGGATGTGCTTGCGGTCGCCTTCGACATCGATATGGATGGTGTCGCCCTGCTGGCTCGTGACCACCTTCGACACATATTTCTGGTCGCCTGAAATCACCAGCGCGGCAGTCGGGCCCTGCTTGATGCGCAGGTCGATCACGCCGCCGAGTTTTACCTTCAACACGCGTGCATCGATCGTGCGGGTCTCGCTGGTTTGCTGGGCGATTGCCGCACCCGAGGTTGCTGCGAGCGTCGCCGCCATGACTGCCGCACCGATCAATTTATGCATGTTCTTCCCCGCGTTGAGTAGCTGATGTGAGCTGGCGGTCAAGCGCCGAGCTGGGCTTTTTGCGCGGCGCTCAGGCGCTTGCCGGTGATCGTCACCACCGTCATCGGCGTGGCGCTGACGGCCTGCTGAGCCAGCGGCGCATTGTTGCGGTGGGCGGGCGCCGCGGCATGCGCGAGGCTGGTTGCGGAGGCCAGTGCGAGGGCGGCGATGAAGATGACTTCCATGTTTTTTGCGATGTTCATGATGGGCTCCTGTGGGCTAAAGTTCGTTGGGTTGAGTGAACTATAGCGAGGGGCCCGGCGCGACCCTATCGGATTGCGACAGACTGCACATTCGGCGGGATAGATTGCAAGAAACGGCCAACAGGGCCGTTTCGAAAGTGGTGCTGGATGGGGGAAGCGCCGCTGGGCGCGCCGGGAAGCGGCCCGTCGCGCGCTGGGAAGCTGATGCTTATTGGCGGTTCGGATTATTCGGCCGTTGATCGAAGCGGTTCGGCACGCCGTCGCGGTCGCGGTCGCTCATGCCGTCGGCGCGTTCGCCGCGGCGCCAGCCGCCGCGGTCCATATACCAGCCATTGTCGCGTTGCTGCCATTCCGGGCGATGGTAAACATAGCCGTGGCGCACGCGTTCCCAGTGGCCGCGTGTCCACACGTGGCGGTGGCCTGTCCAGTTCCAGTAGCCCGGAGTCCATTCGTAGCCGCGGCGCGCGTGCGGCACCATTTCATTGCGTGGCGCCGGCGGGGCTTCGCGGACGACCACGACGCGGTCGCGGGCGATTGCCTGCACCGGAGCAAAAGCAGCCGAGCCGATCAGCAGGGCGGCGGCAGTACCAAGGATCGTGGTTTTCATCAGAATTCTCCAAATGAAGTTTGTGTAACTTCACTATAGAGAAATTGTTCTGAGAATACGGAAATGATGCTCGTGCTTACAAGATATACACTTCGCAACAAGTTCAACAATCCGGCTGGCTGCGCGGGCCCTCAGTGGTGGCTGCCACCCCATCCGCTGTGGTGACCGCCATGCCAGCCGCCATAGTGACCGCCGTGGTGTCCATGATAGCCGTATCCGCCGCCATAATACGAGAACCCCAGACCGAAGGTCACCGGCGGTCCCACGTAGTAAGGGCCCGAATAAGCCGGTGCATACCCATAGCCATATCCGTATGGATATGAATAATAGGCATCTGCCGGGTAAGGTGAGTAGACGGCGCATCCGGCGAGCGACGCTGCCATCAGGAGCGAAAATGTCAGGCGTTTCGCTACGCCTTTCCAAAGCGGCTTCATGATATCTAACCATCTGAGAGTGCGGAGGTGATAGTTAAATTTTAGACGCTTCCCGCCACATTTCCATTTTTTCACATATTGTTACATTGCCAGATGCCGTGGCCAATTGCCGCGGGAGGCTACTTGGCCGCGGTAGCCAAGGGCTTGCCTTTTTCCACCACATACACGCCGACAAACCGCAGCGGTGCCGCGCCCGGATTGCGCGCGCCATGCACCTTGCCGGCCGGAATCACGAACGCCTCGCCAGCCTTGACCAGGCGCGGCGGCTCGCCGTCGATGAGCAACTCGGCCTCGCCTTCCAGCACGTAGCTGATCTCGTCGCCAGGATGGCTGTGCCGCGGCGCGCCGGCGCCGGGATCGATTTCGCCACGAACGACCACCGCTTGATGACCGGGCGCCGCCACGTCCGCGGTCAGCACCGGCGTGCGTTTCACCTGGGCCGAGGCGCAGCTGGCGACGAGCCCGAGGGCGAGGAATGTGGCGGCAAGCATGTTGGACGGCTTCTGCATTGGCATGGAATTCCTCCTTGAGATAGTCAATCGTCAACTCTACATCTATTTCGCTCGCAAAAGGATCGGGCAGCGACGAACCGGCGTAAAGTTTTCCCCCTGTTGCGGTTGCATGCTCAAACCAGCATGACTATTCTGGTTTTGAGATTGAACCAACCGGAGAAGATCGTGAACATCAAATTCGCTGCGCTGGCCACGACGTTTCTTCTGACAACTGGTTGCGCGCTGAACGGCGCGAGCAATACTTCCAGCGGCTCGTCGTCGGCGGGATCCGAGCAGGCGTCGGCAGCCCGTCCCACCGGCAGGACGCGCGCGGAAGTCCAGGCCGAGGCGGTAGAGGCGGTCAAAAATCACAAACCGACTCAGGAGGAAGAGCGCGACTACTTCAATCCGTATGCACGATGATGCCGGAACGGTAGCATCCTGACCCGCAGGGAAAAAGGCTTGCGCGCCGAAGCGGATTTCGAGCTGGCCATCAGGTCCGTATCGCAATCGCATGCACGATATGCATTGCACCACAAAGGCGCCAAATCTGTGTCACGCTGTTGGTTCTTCAGGTGCCCCAGGAAGAGCCTCTCATGGAAAAGAAACTACGCCAGGTAATCGCCCAGCGCAGCGCCGGCATCCCCAAACTCCTCAGCACCTTGCGCGTTTCACTCCAGAATTGGCGTTCATACGCGCCATGGCTGATTGCGGGATTGTTGATATGCGCGCTTTCCTGGGGAGCCCTGCTTACCGCATTGGAAAACGACAGACGCAGGGCGGAGCGGGACGGCATCGTTGACGCGGCAACCCTGTCGCGAGGGTATGCGGGCCAGGTCGCCAGGACGGTGGACGCGGTGGACCAAAGCCTGCTTCATGTCCGGTACGAATGGGGCTTGTCCAAGGGAACGTTGGAATTGGAGAAGATGGTGGAACAAGGACTGTTTCCGCCTTCCACAACGTCCTACGTCGCCATTGCCGACTGCGAAGGCAATGTTCGCACGAGCACAATACCAACGCCCGGCCTGAACCTGAAAGACCGGGCGTACTTTCGTGCGCAGATGGCGTCAAGGGATGATAATCTGTTCATCGACAAGCCAACCATCGGGCGTGCGTCCAAACGTAAAGTTCTCCAATTTTCCAGGGAGATTTTGGACGCCAATGGCGATTTCGATGGCGTCGTCGTCATGTCGGTCACTCCGGATTACTTCACCGCCCACTTCGATGTCGCGACCTTTGGGACTACTGGCTATCTGGCCATTGTCGGCGAAGACTATCTCGTTCGCGCATCGCGCATCGGGCGGCAGGACATACAAAAGGCGGACGCGCAATTATGGACTGCGGTACCCCGCTTTACCGCACCCGGCGGGAGTGCCATGTTCGAGGGTCGGCGATGGTTTGCTGACAGACGGAACAGGTTTGTCGGATGGCAAAAAGTGCCGGGCTATCCCTTGTTCGCCGTGACCGGATTGGATGAAGAGCTTACCCTCGCACCGTACTGGACAGCGCGCACAGACACCATGCGGCGTGCATTGCTGACGACGCTGGGGTTTGCCGTGGTGAGCCTGGGCGGCATCGCTTTCGCTTTGCGCCTGGGCTGGAGGAAGCATCAACTCCAGATGATTCAAGCCACTTACCGGATGGCCACTGAGGGCAGCAGCGAGGGCTTCTTCATCCTGGGCGCACTGACAAATCCTCATGGCGGAATTGACGAATTCGAAGTTATCGACTGCAATCAAAACGGCGCGGAATTCTGCCGCCAAAGGCGGGAAGCCCTCATTGGACGCAGGTTTTCCAGTGTGTATCGCGAAGATACCCACGAGGGCATGATGATCGCACTGCAGGATGCCATGAATGCCGGCCAGTTTGAAGGCGAGCTCCAATTTCGTGGTGACAATGCCGAGGGTGCTCGTTGGATATATCTGAAGGCGGTTCGTTCCGATTCCAAATTGGCGGTGACGCTGCGCGACATTTCGGACACGAAAGCGCATGTGGAAGCGCTGGAGCACCGTGGCAATCACGACGCGCTGACCGGATTGCCGAATCGTCATTGGCTTCAGTGGTACCTCCCCAAGGCCATCGCCCACGCCAGCGCGAACGAGACGGCACTAGCTTTGCTGTTCATCGACCTGGACGGGTTCAAATTCGTCAATGACACGATGGGGCATGCTGCCGGAGATGAACTCCTGCGTCATGCGGCGCAGCGGCTGAAAGAGGCCGTGCGCCCGCATGATAACGTGGTGAGGATTGGCGGTGACGAGTTCGTCGTGATACTGGAAAACGACGTCGTGGTGGCCGATGCAGGGCAAGTGGCCGCCCGGGTTCTTGCCGCCTTCAAGCCCCAGTTCAAGCTGTTGCAGGGCGCGCATTCGATCGGCACGTCGATTGGCGTCAGCGTTTTTCCGCGTGATGGAACGGATGCGGCGGCGCTGCTGCAGAATGCCGATATTGCCATGTATTCAGTGAAAACGAGCGGAAAGGGCGGCTACAGCTTTTACGACCTGGCATTCTTCGATGAGCTGCGGGCGCGTCTTGAACGGGAGGGCGAGCTGCGCCACGCGGTGGAAAACGACGAGTTCGTGATGTACTACCAGGTGCGGGTCGATGTTTTCACCAACGCCGCGACCAGCTTCGAGGCGCTGGTTCGCTGGGAGCATCCGTCCAGGGGGCTGGTGGAGCCGAGGGAATTTATTCCCTTGGCGGAGGAGACGGGGCTGATCCTCAGGCTGGGAGAGCTGGTCATTAACAAGGTCTGCGCGCAGTTGGCGCATTGGTCCAGAAATGGCCAGAAACTGCTTCCGGTTTCGGTCAATGTGTCTTCCCGCCAGTTTAATGAGACCGACATCTCCAGCATCCTTTCTTCCGCCATCCGACATTACAATCTCAACCCGAACCTGCTGGAAATCGAGCTGACCGAATCGTCGATGGTGGGGAGCAGTTCGGACATCATCGAGTCGCTGGCCGCCATCCGGCAACTTGGAATCAAGCTCCTGATCGACGACTTCGGCACCGGATACTCGTCCCTGGCGCAGCTTCAACTGCTTGATTTCGACATTCTCAAAATTGACCAGGCGTTCACCAGGCGGCTCGAAAAAACCGAGCAGGGAAAGATATTATTCATCGCGATCATTACGATGGCGCATGCGCTTGGCATGCGTGTGGTCGCGGAAGGGGTCGAAACCGCAAATCAGATCAAGATATTGCGGTCGATGAGTTGCGATGAAATGCAGGGATTTTTTATTTCGGTCCCGCTGCCGGCCACCGACCATCAACAGGTACTCGCATAGGCAATTCTTGATGACGGTAAGTGCAATCGCGCCTGCCATCCGATTTTCAACGAAAAAAGGGCTACAGCGCAAGCGTGTGGCACTTTGACGTTCCTAAAATTCTCGTGTCGACTGCGTGCTGCTCGTGCTCGTGCTCGTGGAAGCGCGGGCTCCTTGACACTTTGGTTGGGAGCATGATCGTTGCGCTAACTCTACGTAGCGCAGGTATTTTTTCGCTTTGATTAGACTTCTATACTCAAAATCGGTCCGTTCAATTTTAAGGAGCAGAAAATGTCAGAGAAAAAAAAAGCGGCGGCCCTGGTCGTCTTCGCTGTTGCCTGCGCATGGGGTGTTCCCGACGTCGCCCTCGCCCAGGCGCCGGCTACCGCGCCCGCTGCGGCACCGGCACCGGCGGCGACGCTGACCAA
This sequence comes from Pseudomonadota bacterium, assembly GCA_046728335.1. GTDB lineage: Bacteria > Pseudomonadota > Gammaproteobacteria > Burkholderiales > Burkholderiaceae_D > JAFCUW01. Next base: position 16,049 of record JBKPEJ010000053.1, read on the forward strand.
GGCGGACCAAAAGATAGTGGCCGATATGGCGATGGCCAACATGGCTGAAGTGGACGCCGGAAAGATGGCGCTTGGTAAAACTCAAAACGCAGAAGTGAAAACATTCGCCCAGAAGATGGTCGACGACCACACTAAGGCGTTGAATGACGTCACTGCGCTGGCGCAGCGCAAGGGCGTTGCCCTGCCGACCGAGGTCGACGCTCCCCATAAGGCGAGCGCCGCCAAACTGGATAAACTGTCCGGTGATGCTTTCGATAAAGCGTATATCGCCGGCGCCGGCGTCTCGGATCACGGCAAAGTGCACGCGAAGCTGAAGGGCTTCGAGTCCAAGGCAAAGGACCCAGACGTGAAGGCGCTCGTGGCCAAGATGCTTCCCACGGTTGACGAGCATTTGAAGCTGGCTCAAGAGATGCACGGAGCAAAGGCGGGCAAGGCTAAGTGAACATGCCGCCCAGGCTGCAGGTGTGCAGGGCGCTCAGCTGTCATCAGCCGAGCGCCTTGGTTTGCTACCGAAAGACCATCTGTCCGACGGCGCTGCATCTCGACGTGCATTCGTGAACGGGATGGGATGCCCCCCAGTTGCCCGGACATTCAGTCGAACTGTGCTTTGGCAGCGGCCTCAAGGAAGTTCGGTGCCGCTGCCGCCGGCGCCGCTACTGCCGGAGGTGCCCGCACCGCTAGAGGTGCCCGCGTGTCCGGCGCCCATGCTGCTGGCGCCGGCGCCGCGCGCGCCACTGCCGATCACGCCGCCCATTGGGATGTTGCTGCCCATGCTGACGCTGCGGGTCGGATCGGTGCCGTAGTAATTATGGATCTGGTTAACCCACGTGACATCGGTCATGTCGGGCCAGTCGTTTGGATCGAAGCCGGGTGCCGCTTTCAGGCGCTCCTTGTCGATGTTGAGAACGTAGCGCTTGTTGACGGTGTCCAGCTGCAGCGCCTGCCATGGAACTGCGAACAATTTTTCCCCTATTCCCAGGAAGCCGCCGAACGAAAGTACGGCGTAAGCGACCTGGCCGCTGCGCGTATCGAGCATGATTTCCTTGATGTCGCCAAGGCTCTCCTCCTGTCCATTGACGACATCATCGCCGATCAGGGTCCCGGCGCCCATCAGCGCCGGGCCCGGGCCCGATTCGTCATAGTCCTTGTAAATGCCATATTTGTCGCGGTCTGCGAAACTCATGATCTCACTCCTCTGAATATGTGTGGTGTGGTGAAACTCAGACAGCATAGGCCATCGGACTGCAGCGGATTTGATGCCTATCAAACGGCCGGCCTTGCAGTCAGTGTCAAACGCCGCACCGTGAGCGGCAGCGCCAACTATCTGCAGTAGCCGTGGTCGAACCAGCTTTCCTCATGACCGGCGAATGAATGACATGGCTGGCGCACTGCTTGTTTCGCCACACCTTGACGATGGTGTCTTTTCTTGCGGCGACTGGCTGGCCGGGCATCCGGGCGCGCTGGTCGCTACCGTGTGCGCGGGCGCCCCGCATGGTATGACGCGACTGACGCCATGGGACGCGGCCTGCGGGTTCAGCGATGCGCGGCAGGCCGTCGCTGCGCGCCGGGCGGAAGACGGCGCCGCGCTCGCCGCCCTGTCGGCCAGTGCGCTGTGGCTCGATTTCCTGGACAGCCAGTACCTCGACAGTCCCAGTCACGAGACGCTGCGCGCAGCGCTGCGCGGCCTGCTTGATCGTACGGTTCCCGGCACCGTGCTGTTCCCCGCCGGACTGTTCCATTCGGACCATGTGCTGGTGCATGCGGCGATGCTCGCCTTGATCGGCGAATACCCGCAGCTTTCCTGGATCATGTACGAAGACGCGCTGTACCGGCGCCGCGCGGGCTTGCTGCAGCGCCGCCTGGCCGCCTTGCTCGAGGCCGGATTTTGCGCCACGCCGCTTGCCGCGCCTGCCGCGGCGGCGAGAAAACGCGCGGCGCTCGCGTGCTACCTGAGCCAGCTTCGCGCGCTGGGAACGCCGGCCGACCTGCTGGCACCGGAAGGCTTGTGGCGGCTGGAGCAGGCGCCGTGAAGCCGCGCCTGACCTTGGTGGTCCTGACCTACCGGCGCCCCACGGATTTGCGCCGCACTTTGCTGCACACGATGGAGCTGACCGCGCCGCCGCCCGTGGTGGTGGTCGACAATGGGCCAGGCGATGGCACGCGCGCCATGCTGGCCGCTGAATTTGCCTCGGTGCGGCTGGTCGCGATGGGGCGCAATCGGGGCGCGGCGGCGCGCAACGAAGGCGTGCTGGCCGCCGCGACCGAGTATGTCGCATTTTGTGACGACGACACCTGGTGGGCGGAGGGCTCGCTCGAAGCGGCGGTGGCGCTGCTCGATGCGCATCCGGCGCTGGCGGTGCTGTGCGCGCGCGTGCTGGTCGGCGAACATGCCGCGGAAGATCCAACCTGCGCCGCGATGGCCAGCAGTCCGCTGCCGCGCGACGGCTTGCCGGGACCGGCCCTGATGGGGTTTCTGGCCGGCGCCGCCGTGGTGCGCCGCTCCGCGTTTCTTGCGGCGGGAGGCTACGAGCCTCGCTTCCTGATCGGCGGCGAGGAAGCCTTGCTCAGCCTGGATCTGCTCGCGCGCGGATGGCGCATCTGCTATGCGCCGCAACTGACGGTGCACCATTTTCCGTCGGCGCTGCGCGACGGCGCGGCGCGCCGCCGCCTGTTGCGACGCAATGCGCTGTGGCTGGCCTGGCTGCGCCTTCCAGCCGGCATGATGCTGGCCGAAACCTTGCGCGCCTGCCGGGCCGCCGTGCGCAGTCGCGACGATGCGCTTGGTTTGCTGGCCGCCTTGGGCGGCTTGCCCTGGGCACTAGCCCGACGCAAGGTCATTCCGGCGCCAATAGCGCGCATGGCGCGATTGCTGCGTCATTGAGGTCAGCAGGCTGCACACGGCGTCCGCCACCCGCCGCGGGTCGATTTTGGCAAGGCAGTCGTGATGGCCCAGCGGGCACACGCTTTTATAGCAATACCGGCACGCGACGTCATGGAACAGCAGGCGATGTTCGACCTGCCAAGGCGTATGCTGGGGGTTGGTCAATGCATACAAATCGACCAGCGGGGTGCCGATCGCCGCAGCCATGTGCGCCGGTCCGGTATTGTTCGACACCATGACCGAGGCGAGCCGGATCGCGGCGCCCAGCTCCCCCAGGCTGAGTCTGCCTCCCAGCGAATGCACGGCCACGCCGCAGCCAGCGCGGATCTGCTCGATGAGTGCCACTTCGTCGCCGCTGCCGCTCAGCACCATTGCGCCTGCGCCGCGCTCGGCCAGGACGCGGATCACGGCCATCCATCTATCGGGCGGATAGCGGCGCGCGGGCGCGCTGGCGCCCGGGTGCAGCAAGATCAAGGGCTGGTCCGGCGCAATGCCGGCATCGGCCAGCCAACTTCGCATGCGGTCCAGATCGGCATCGCGCACGCGGAACGAGAGCGGGCCGCCGGCGGCGCAGCAGCCAATTCTGGCCACCAGGTCAAGCTGGCGGCGTACCTCGTGCCTGATACCGGCGTCCGGCTCCGGATCGGTCACCCAGTCGGTCAGCAGCTGGTAGGGGTTTTCGCGGCAATGGGCCAGGCGCAGCGGAATGCCCGCCAGGTAGCACAGCATGGCAGCGGGCAGGGCGCTCTGGCTATAGCAGGTGAAGATGACGGCGGCGTCGAAGCGCCGCCTGGTCAGCGCGTCGATGCAGGCGGCGTCTTCGAGATGGTGACGGGCGGCGCTGCTTTTCATCCATGGCGCCGGATAGGCAATGACATCGTCGAGTTCGTCGATGAAGGGCGCGACCGCGGCGCCGCTGTGCGAGGTCAGCAGAGTTAGCCGCCGGCCGACGTGCGCCTGTTTCAGGGCGCGCAGCGCCGGCGTGCACATCAGCACGTCGCCCAGCGCGTCCAGCCGCACGCACAGGATGTCGCGCGCGCCGCTCCAGCCGCCTGTGGTCATCGCCGCTCCCCGTCGCAGGACGCGATCAGCGCCGCCGCGGCCATCAGATCGGTTGCCGTTGCCGTCGGCATGCGCTGTGGACCCCGCCGCCATTCGGTTTCGCTGCCCTTGTCGATCAGCAGGCTGCGGCATCCGGCGCGGTTGCCCGCTTCCACGTCGTGCAGGATGTCGCCGATCATCCACGAGGCGCCCAGGTCGATGCCGTGCTCGCGCGCCGCGCGCAGCAGCATGCCCGGTTGGGGTTTGCGGCAGCCGCACTCGCATGCATAGCGCGCCAACGCGCCGCACGGGTGATGCGGGCAGTAATAAAAACCGGCCAGCTCCACTCGCTCGGCATGCAGCAGGTCCGACAGGCGCGCGCCCACAGCGAACATGGCGGCCTCGCTGAAGCGCCCCGCAGCGATGCCGTCCTGGTTGCTGACGACGAACAGGCGGTAGCCGAGCCGGGTCAGCAGGCGCAGGGCGGGACCGGCGCCGCTGCACAGCGTCATGCGGTCCGGTTCGACGTTATACGGAATGTCGTCGACCAGGGTTCCGTCCTTGTCGAGGAAGATGGCGCGCATGGTTCAGGGCCAGGAAGTTTCGCGCATCGGCAGCACCATGATCTCGGCCACCACGCTTTCGCGCGGCAGCAGCAGCACCGACCGGATTGCGGCCGCCACCGTGCCCGGCTCCTGCAGGGTACCGGCATCGATGTCCGGGAAGCGCTCGAGCAGGAAGGGCGTGCGCATGCCGCCCGCAATGACGGCGGTCACCTTGATGCCTTGCGGCCGCAACTCGGCGTGCATCGCGTGGGACAGCCCCAACAGACCCCATTTGCTGGCGTGGTAGGCGCTCGCGTTCGGCCAGGCGCGCTTGGCGGCGGTGGAAGTGACGTTGACGATGTGGCCGCCGCCGGCGCGCCGCATGTGCGCCGCGGCGTGCTTGGCCAGCAGGAAGGGACCGTTCAGGTTGGTGTCGATGACGCGCCGCCACTGTTCCGGCGTCAGTTCGGCCATCGGCAGCGTGACGTCGGTGCCGGCATTGTTGATCAGCACGTCGACCCGGCCGAAGGTATCGACCGCTTCCTCGATGGCGTGCGCGGCGGCCGCCGGATCGCCGACGTCGAACCCGATCGCATGCGCGCGCGCGCCGTGCCGGCCCAGGGCCGCGGCAGTCGCGGCGGCCATTTCGTGGTTGATGTCGCCGATGACGATCTCCGCGCCGTCGCCCGCCAGCAGCTCGGCCAGTGCGGCGCCAAGGCCGCTGGCGGCGCCGGTAATGAAGATGCTTTTGCCGCGCAGGCCGGTTGTTTCGGAAGAGTCCATGGCAGCTCCTAGGCAGTGGAAAGGGTAGGGGCCGCGCCGTGGGCCGCATCGGCCAGCGCCGCCATGTAGATTGCGACGGCCTGCTGTGCCACGGTGCGCCAGGTATAGAAGCGGCAGGCGCGGCGCCGGCCTGCGCTGCCCATCCGGCGCGCCAGCGCAGGATCGCGGTGCAATACGGAAAGCCGCGCCGCCAGGGCATCCGGATTGCGCGCCGGCACCAGGAATCCGGTGTCGCCGTCGATCACGGTGCTCTTGATGCCGCCCACATCGGCGCCGATCACGGGCCGCGCGCAGGCCATGGCCTCGACCGGCGTGATGCCGAACGGTTCGTACCAGGGCGTGGTCACGAAGACGTCGGCCGCGCCGTAGTAATAGCGCAATTCGGCGCGCTCCTTGCGGCCGGTAAACAGCACATGTTCGGCGATACCGAGCCGTCCTGCCAGCGCGCGCAGGCGGCACAGTTCGGGCGCGGCTCCATCGGCCTGCGCATCCGTTTCTCCGCCGACCACCAGCAGCTGGGCGTCGACCTCATGGCGCGCGCGCAAGATGGCCAGCGCTTCGATGACGTTGTCGATGCCTTTGCGCGGCACCATGCGGCCGAGCTGCAGCACGAGGAACTTGGCCGGCGCCAGGCCCAGCCTGGTGCGCGCACGTGCCGCCGGGAGCGGCCACAGCTCGCGCGGATCGAAGCCGCAGGGCGCAAGCGCGATGCGGTCGGGCGGCGCGCCGTACAGCTGCTCCATATCGTGCCGGTCTTGGGGGCATTCGGCGATGATGCGGTCCGCCTCGCGCATCAGCGCCTTCTCGATCCGCAGGCGCGCCAGCGGAAAGGTATCGGCCGCGCCCTGGGCCATTCGCCGCACCTGGCCCAATGCATGGAAGGTGATGACGAAAGGGATGCCCAGCACCCGCTTGAGGTGGCGCGCCACCATTCCGGACATGAAGAAATTGGCGTGCACCACGTCATACCGGACGTGCTGGCGCCGCGCGAAGCGCGTGACGAAGCGGGCGAAGGCATCCATATAGGGCAGCATCTGTTCCTTGGGGACGTAATGGGGCGGACCGGCCGGGACATGGATCACGCGGAGGTTGTCGGACCAATGCACCAGCTGGCGTTGGCCCATGGCGTCGCGCCGGGTGAAGATGTCGACCAGGTAGCCGCTGCGCGCCAGTTCGCGGGCCAGGCATGCTACATAGACGTTCTGGCCGCCGCTGTCGATGCTGCCGGGCGGCGCCAGCGGCGAGGCATGGTCGCTGACAATGGCAATGCGCCGCAGCGGCGGCTGGCGTCCAGGATCGGCAGGGCAGGAGTCGTCGGGGGCCATGGCGCGCCTTTCCGGGGTCAGGCGCCGCAGACGTGGCGCAGGGCCGCGTCCCAGTCGGCGCTGAAACGGTCGATGCCGAAGCGCTGCAGCGCGCGCCGGCGTGCGCGCGCGCCCATCTCGCGCGCCAGCCCGGGGTCGCGCAACAGCTGCCGCATCCCCTCCAGGAGGCGCGCCGGGTTGGTGTCGATGAAACCGGATTCGCCGCTGTCGATCACCGTCGCCATTTCCGTCGTCGCCAGCGCGACGATGGGCATGCCGGCCATCATGGCCTCGAGCACGGCCAGGGCCAGACTGCCGTAACGAATCGGGCTGAACAGGAAGCGGTAGCGCGCAGCGAAGGCGGGCAGGGCGGCGTGCTCGATTTCACCCAGGCCGTCGAGCGCCGCGGCGTCCATGCCGACCAGCTCGAGCGGCACCTGTGTGCGCGCCTCGCGGTACAGGTCCTCGCCCAGGCGGCGCCCGCGCCGGGCCAGGTGATTGATCGCCACCAGTCCGCGCGCCAGGTCGCCGCGGTAGGCCACCCCGTCCGGGATGCATACGCCGTGCTCGATCACGCGGGTCGGCGTCCGCCGGCTGTGCCACATCAGCGCGTTGAAGTGGGTGACATGGACCAGCAGCGTGTTGGCGTCGTCCACCGGATGCGGCGTGTCGGTCGGGTCGAGCCGGGGCGGATTGTGTTCGACATAGATGCGCGGCAACGCGCGCTGGGCCGCGCTCAGCCATGCGTGCTGTTCGTGCAGGTACTGGCGGCCATCCTGGAACACGACGCAATCGAATTCATGCTCGCGGACCTGGCTGACAGGCATATCGTGTACGTTGGCGCCCCACGGGATATGGCCGGACCGGCCGCCGTAGCCGGGCGGCCGGTCCGGCTTGGAAAGGACGTAGAACTCGTGTGGCGCCTGGCTCAGATAGTACAGGTAGCTGCCATGGGTGTGCCAGGTGAGGACTCTGAGCGGGCGCATGGCGGACCTCAGCCGAAAGGCACGCGAAAACGGATCGCGCCGGCCAGCCGCCAAAACACGGCCAGCGGCGGAATCAGCGTCGAGGTGAGCGCCATTTCGGCGACATGCGCGACGCTGCGCGAGGTGCCGTGCAGACGGCGGCGCACCAGCAGCCAGGTCAGCGCGCACCAGACGGCTGCGCCGGCCCCCGCCAGTTCCGGCTGGCCGGACGCGGCGCCCAGCACGGCCAGCAGCATCGCCGCCACGATGGCGTAGTAGTCCCAGCGCGGCGTGGCGCGGATTTTCTGGCGGTACAGCTGCGGGTGTTTTTTGTAGAGCAAGGCGTCGAATGCGATCTTGCGAACCTGGAACAAGCTCACGCCCCATGGCGCCGGACGCACCGGATGCACCACCAGCGCCTGCGGTGCGCGCGCGATGCGGGCCTGCATCGCCAGCAGGCGGAAGTGCAGGTCGCTGTCCTCGCGCCAGGCCAGCAGGAAGCGTTCGTCGAACCCGTCCAGTGCCTGCAAGACTGACTTGCGGCAAAAGCAGTTGGCGGTGACGAATTCGGCGCGCTCGAGCTGTTGCGCATCGCGCTCGTAGTCGGTGGGGCTGGCCGGCAGCGGCATCTCGACGCGGCCGCACAGCGCATCGACGCTGTCGTCGAAGGCGGCCAGCCCGTTTTGCAGCCAGGCGCGGGCCGGCACGGTGTCGTCGTCGGTGAATGCAATGAGCGGGGCGCGCGCGCTGCGCCAGCCGAGGTTGCGCGCGGCCGCGGGACCGCGCCCGCCGCCGTTGGCGAGATAGGCAACCACCAGCC
>JBKPEJ010000055.1:0-52902 GCA_046728335.1 Pseudomonadota bacterium
GACCGAAGTCATTGGCACCTTCATCAAACGCCCACACTTATCGACTGTTAATTGTTAAAGAACTTGTTTGGAACTGCTCGCTGCTTGTCGACAAAGCGTTGTGTTTGTCAGCAGCACAGAAGGAAGAGTATGAAGCGTTTCTCACATTCCGTCAACTTCTTTTTTCTTGCCTGCCGTTAAGGCAGTTTCCGATAAACCATCCGCAAGCTGTTGATTCGCTGCGACTTTTTCGTCGGGAGGCAAACTATAGCAAACCGCCCTCACCCTTGGCAAGGGTGTTTGCGACATTTCGGTAGAAATAGTCTGGGCGGGCGTAAAATGCGTGTTTTCCCGCCACAACACGCACCATGACGATCATCCTCTCGACCCTCAACGCCCGCTACGCCCACGCTTCGCTGGGACTGCGCTACCTGCTGGCGAACATGGGGGCGCTGCAGCCGCGGGCCGGCATCCAGGAGTTCGTGATCGGCGCGAAGACCACCGAGATCGTCGAGAAGCTGCTGGCGGGGAAGCCGCGCATCATCGGTTTCGGCATCTATATATGGAACGTCGAGGAGACCACCCGCGTCGTCGCCATGCTCAAGCGGGTGGCGCCGCAGGTCGTCATCGTGCTGGGCGGACCGGAAGTGTCGCATGAGAGCGCCGAGCAGGAGATCGTCCGGCTGGCCGACTACCTGGTGACCGGCTGGGGCGACGTGACGTTCCCCAAGCTGTGCGGCGAGATCCTGGACGGGCCCAAGCCGCTGATGAAGGTCCACACCGGCCTTCAGCCGCCAATGGCCGAGATCAAGATGCCCTACTCGCTCTACTCCGACCACGACATCGCGCACCGCACCTTATATGTGGAGGCGTCGCGCGGCTGCCCGTTCAAGTGCGAGTTCTGCCTGTCGGCGCTCGACAAGACCGCCTGGCCATTCGCGCTCGACACCTTCCTGGGCGAGCTCGAGTCTCTGCATGCGCGCGGCGCGCGGCTGTTCAAGTTCGTCGACCGCACCTTCAACCTGAACATCAAGACCAGCCTGAAGATCATGCAGTTCTTCCTCGACAAGCTGGAGGCGAATCCGGACGATCCGGTCTACGCCCACTTCGAGCTGGTGCCCGACCACCTGCCCGACGCGCTGAAAGAAGGCATCGCGAAGTTTCCGCCGGGCGCCCTGCAGTTCGAGATCGGCATCCAGAGCTTCAATCCCGAAGTGCAGGCGCTGGTCAGCCGCAAGCAGGACAACGCCAAGGCCGCCGACAACATCCGCTGGCTGTGCGCACAGTCCAACGCCCACCTGCACGTCGACCTGATCGCCGGCCTGCCGGGCGAAGACGTGGCCAGTTTTGCCCGCGGCTTCGACCAGCTGGTCGCGCTCAAGCCGCACGAAATCCAGTTCGGCATCCTCAAGCGGCTGCGCGGCACGCCAATCATCCGCCACACCGAGACGTTCGGCATGGTGTTCGATCCCTACCCGCCGTACACGATCCTGGCCACCAGGGATGTCGACTTCGGCACGATGCTGCGGCTGGTGCGCTTCGCCCGCTATTGGGACCTGGTCGCCAACTCGGGCCGCTTCGCCAATACGATCGAGACGATGCTCGGGGACCAGCCGTTCGACAATTTCATGGCGTTCTCCGACTGGATCTACAGCAAGACCGATGCCACCCACCGCATCGCGCTGGACCGGCTGGCCACCCTGGTGACGCAATGGCTGCAGGTGCGCGGCATGGCGAAGCACGCCGCACTCGACCTGGTAGGCCGCGATTACGCCGGCCGCATCGATGCGCCGGCCGAGAAGCCGAAGCCGGCGGCGGCGGCCCCGATGCGCCAGGCGCGCCATCTGGCAGCCTGAACACGCTAGAGAACATCACTGGCAGGAGCAGCCAAACTCTTTTACACTGGCGCAATGCCAATTGAAAATGCGCCAACTTTAGCCATACGCCAAGCCGACAGCAGCGGAACCGAAGCTGTCACGGCCAGCGGTATATGGCAGGTGCATGCGCTGGCGGACCGTGACGCGATCAAGACCATCACCAAGACGCTGGCGTCGCTGGAGGGCGAGCGGACGCGCGGATGGGACTTGTCCGGGATCGTCAGCCTCGATCACATCGGCGCGCAGATGTTCTGGAACGCCTGGGGCAAGCAGCGCCCGGCCGACCTGAAGCTGGCGCCGAAACAGGAGGAACTGTTCAAGCGGATCGAGGAATCGAGCAGGACAGAACTGCCGCGCACCCGCCGCCACCGCCTGACCTGGGTGATGAAGCTCGGCTTCGCGATGATGTCGTTCTTCGAACACCTGATGGGGTTCATCAAGCTGATCGGCCAAGTGGTGCAGGACATAGGCCGCTTCGCGCGCCATCCCTTGACCGGGCCGTGGCGCGAGATTTCGGCGAACATCTTCCACGCCGGCTTCGAGGCGCTCGGCATCACCGCCCTGGTCGGCTTCCTGATCGGGGTGGTGCTGTCCTACCTGTCGGCGCAGCAGCTGCGCACCTTCGGCGGCGACATGTACCTGGTGAACATCCTCGGCATGAGCGTGATCCGCGAACTGGGCCCGCTGCTGGCGGCGATCCTGGTGGCCGGCCGCTCGGGCTCGTCGATCACCGCGCAGCTGGGCGTGATGCGGGTGACCGAAGAACTCGATGCGATGCTGGTAATGGGGATCTCGCACGGCTACCGGCTGATCATGCCGAAGGTGCTCGCGCTGGCGATCTCGATGCCGCTGCTGGTGGTCTGGACCGATGCAATGGCCCTGATCGGCGGCATGGTGTCGGCCAAGGTCGAACTGGGGCTGTCGGGCCGCTATTTCATCCAGAAGCTGCCGGACGCAGTGCCGCTGGCGAATTACCTCATCGGCCTGCTGAAGGGCACCGTGTTCGGCATGCTGATCGCGCTGGTGTCCTGCCACTTCGGCCTGCGCATCAAGCCGAATACCGAAAGCCTCGGGCACGGCACCACGACCTCGGTCGTCACGGCGATCACGGTGGTCATCCTGGCCGACGCGGTATTCGCAATCATCTTCAGCGGCGTGGGGTTCTACTGATGGACGAGACCAGGCCAGCCGACGAGATCACGCCGGTGCGCGATGCGCCGCTGCTGACCATGAACCCGGCCGAGGAGGTCGGCCCGCCGGTGGTGGAGATCGAGGGCCTGTGGACCAAGTTCGGCCGCACCGTGGTGCACCAGGACTTGAACCTGGAAATCTACGCCGGCGAGATCCTGTCGATCGTGGGCGGTTCGGGCACCGGCAAGACCGTGCTGCTGCGCCAGATGCTCGGGCTCGAGAGGCCGGCGCGCGGCTGCGTGCGGGTGTTCGGCGAAGACATCAGCCAAGCCGACGCCGACCAGCTGCAGCGCATGCGCAACCACTGGGGCATGCTGTTCCAGCAGGGCGCGCTGTATTCCGCGCTGACGGTGTTCGACAATATCGCGCAGCCGATGCGCGAACTGCGCGCGCTGCCGGAAGACGTGATCTACGACGCCGTGCTGCTGAAGATGAACATGGTGGGGCTGGGCATCGAGCACGCCAACAAGATGCCGTCCGACCTGTCGGGCGGGATGATCAAGCGGGCCTCGCTGGCGCGCGCGCTGGCGCTCGAGCCGCAGCTGCTGTTCCTGGACGAACCGACGGCCGGGCTCGATCCCGACCTGTCGGACGCCTTCGTGGCGCTGATCCAGTCGCTGCACGGCGAACTGGGCCTGACCGTGGTGATGGTCACGCACGATCTGGACACGCTGTTCGCGCTGTCGACGCGGATCGCGGTGCTGGCCGAAAAACACGTGATCGCGCTCGGACCGACGCGCGATATCATCAAGGTGGATCATCCTTTCATCAAACAATTTTTCCTGGGTGCGCGCGGACAACGCGCCCTCGAAGTGCTCGACGAACATGAGCATAAGCTCACGGCCGAGCAAGCGAAAGTATCGGAGAACTGACATATGGAAAACAGATCGCATGCATTGATGACCGGCTTCTTCACCATCGCCCTGCTGATCGCGGCGGTGCTGGCCGGGATCTGGTTCAACCGCGACCGGGTCGAGCGCGTACCTTACCTGATCGCCACCACGGAATCGATCCCTGGCCTCAATCCACAAGCAGCGGTGCGTTACCGCGGCCTGGAAGTGGGCAAGGTCGACGACATCAGCTTCAACCCCGCCAGCGCCGGGCAGATCGTGATCCGGCTGTCGGTCGACCCTGAGGCGCCGGTCACCAAGACCACCTACGCCAAGCTCGGCTACCAGGGCGTGACCGGGATTGCGTTCATCCAGCTCGACGACGACACTACCGGCTCGCCGCTGCTGCGCAGCGACAAGGACCACGTCGCCGCGATCCCGCTGCGCCAGGGCTTCCTCGACCAGCTGGAAAAGCGCGGTGAGATCATCCTGAAGAAGACCGAGGAAATCACCACCCGCATCGACCAGCTGGTGGCGCCGGAGAACCAGAAGATCATGATCGGCGCGCTCGAGAGTCTCGGCAAGACCGCCGACGCCTACGCCGCGATACCGAAGCAGCTTGAGCCCACGCTCAAGCGCCTGCCCGAACTGACCGCCAAGGCCGACCAGACCATGGCGTCGTTCAACGAACTGTCGGCCAGCGCCAGCAAGACCGTGAAGAACTACGACAAACTGGCCACCTCGCTGCAGGCGCCGGACGGCCCGATCACGCGCCTGACCGAGACCATCGACCGGGTCGGCGGCTCGCTCGAAGGCGTCACCAGCGACCTCGAACTGGACACGCTGCCGCACGTGGTGACGATGACCGACGAGGCGCGCACTTCGCTGCGGGCGGTCAAGCGCACCGCCAATTCGCTGTCCGACCGGCCGCAAGGCCTGCTGTTCGGCGCCGCCGTAGTCGCCCCGGGGCCAGGCGAACCTGGCTTTGTCGCACCGACCAAATAAGGAAAACCGATGAACCAGACCATAGCCCGATTCACAACCCGCGCCTCGAAGCCGCTGTTGCTCGCAATGGCCTGCGCCGCGCTGCTGGCCGGCTGCGCGTCCGGCGGCAAAGGAGCGGCGAGCAATACGCTGTACGATTTCGGCTCCTCCGTCAATCCGGTCGTCCCCAACGGCGCCGCCGTGGCGATGCCGGCCGTGGTCGTGACCGACGTCACCGGCAACGCCGCCTTCGACAGCGAACGCATGTTCTACCGCCTGAACTACGCAGATCCGCTGCAGGCGCGTTCATACGCGAACAGCCGCTGGAGCTCGACCCCGCTGCAGATGCTGACGCAGCGCCTGAAGGCGCGCGTGTCGCAGGCTGGCGTCAAGGTGCTGTCGGCGACCGACGCTTCGAACGGCGTGCCGCTGCTGCGCATCGACCTCGACGACTTCACCCACACCTTCGACAGCGCCACCAGCAGCTACGGCCAGGTGGTGGTGCGCGCATCGCTGTTCCAGGGCCGTACCCTGATCGACCAGCGCACCTTCAACCACAAGGTGAACGCGTCCAGCGCCGATGCGGCAGGCGGCGCACGCGCGCTGGCGCAGGCCACCGACGCGCTCTCGGCCGACATGATCGGCTGGCTGGCCACGCAAAACGTGCGCACCACGCAGAACCTGCCGAAGCGATGATGCCATCGGAAGGCCGCCCCGCGGAAAGCCGCCCGGAGCGGCGCAAGGGTTCACCGATGGTGCGTGCGGCGCTGCTGGTGTACCTGCTGCTGATCGTGTACGCGAGCTGGTTTCCGTTTACCGGCTGGCGCAGTACCGGCCTGGAACCGTGGACCTTCCTGAACCTGACTCCGCCGCGCTACTGGACCGGTTTCGACGTGGTGGTCAATATCGTCGGCTACCTGCCGCTCGGGATGCTGATCGTGCCGTCGCTGTATCCGCGCATCAGAGGGGCCTGGGCGGTGCTGCTCACCGCAGTGCTGGGCATGCTGGTGTCGGGCACGATGGAAGCGGTGCAGACCTACCTGCCAAGCCGGGTGCCGTCCAACCTCGACTTCCTGACCAATTCGATCGGCTGCTTCATCGGCGCCTTCATCGGCGCGGCCGGCGCGCGCTCCTACCTGAACCAGAGCCGCCTGTTCCAGGTGCGCGAGCGCTGGTTCGCGCCGCACGCCAGCCAGGGCCTGGTGCTGCTGGCACTGTGGCCGCTGGCGCAGATCTACCCGCAAGGCTACCTGTTCGGCCACGGCCAGGTGCTGCCGATCTTTTCGGAGTGGCTGTCGGCCTGGCTCGACACCAGCATCGACCTGGTCGCCCTGCTGCGTCCGGGCGCGGCGATGAGCGTGGAGCAGTACTGGCTGTCCGAAACCATCATCACCGCCTGCGGCATGACCGGCGCGGTGCTGGCCATGCTGTGCATCCTGCGCCGCGGCGCGCCGCGCCTGGCGCTGATCGTGGCCATGCTGGGCGCGGCGCTGATCTTCAAGACGCTGGCCAGTTCGCTGCTGTTCACGCCCGATAACGCCTGGGTGTGGATTACGCCGGGCGCCCAGGGCGGCTTCCTGATCGGTCTGATCATGCTGGCCGGCCTCGCCTTCGCGCCGCAAGTGGCGCAGCGGCGCCTGGCGATCGTTACCTTGCTGCTGAGCCTGATCGTGGTGAACACGATCCCGGCCAACCCGTATTTCGTGTCGACCTTGCAAGGCTGGGTGCAAGGAAAGTTTCTGAATTTCAATGGCGCCGCCCAGTTCCTCTCGTTGCTGTGGCCGTTTTGCGCGCTGTGGTTCCTGCTTCTTCCTTCGCATAAACTCAATCCTCAGTGAGAGCGGGTATCATTGCGGAGAACCTATATTTTTTGCGGAAAAATCCCGATGAGCGACAAACCCTATTACGAAAAACATGTGTTCTTTTGCATGAATGTGCGCGATGACGGCCGCCCTTCCTGCGGCGAACGCGGCGCGCAGGCGGCACAGAAGCATGCCAAGACGCGCATCAAGCAGCTCGGCCTGAACGGCCACGAGAAAATCCGCATCAACCAGGCCGGCTGCCTCGACCGCTGCGAAGAAGGCCCGGTGATGGTGGTGTATCCCGAAGGCACCTGGTATACCTACATCGACAACAGCGACATCGACGAAATCATCGACAGCCACCTGGTCGGCGGCAAGGTCGTCGAGCGCCTGAAAATCTGACACGTCTTACCACATGAACAAACAATCCGAGAAATTCACCCTCACCGGCGGCGCCGGCAACATGGAATGCGTGCTGGACATGCCGGCCGACGCGCCGCGCGGCATCGCGCTGGTCGCCCATCCGCATCCGCTGTACGGCGGCACCATGGACAACAAGGTGGCCCAGACCCTGGCGCGCACCTTCGTGGGATTGGGCTACGTGGCGGTGCGCTTCAATTTCCGCGGAGTCGGGGCGTCCGAAGGCGTGCATGACCACGGCCACGGCGAAACCGACGATATGGCGGTGATGTTGGCGCACATGCGTTCGCGGTATCCGGGGCTGCCGGTAGCGCTGTCCGGATTTTCGTTCGGCACCTTCGTGATGGCGCAGCTGCAGAAGCGGCTGCTCGAGGGCGGCGAGCCCGCCGAGCGCCTGGTGCTGGTCGGCAGCGCAGCCGGCAAATGGGCGATGCCCGATGTTCCGGCCGATTCGATCCTGATCCACGGAGAAGTCGACGACACCATCACGCTGGCGGCGGTGCTCGACTGGGCGCGTCCGCAAGACATCCCGGTGATCGTGATTCCGGGCGCCGACCACTTCTTCCACCGCAAGCTCGGCCACATCAAGAATCTTGTAACACAACTGTGGCGGCGGACCGATTAATCCTCGCTATAATTGGCCCACTTCTTTTACGGCAATGCCTGATGGCATTGCCTCGCTTCCCACCCTTTGAAGACTTTGATTCCCATGAAAAAAATGTTCGCCGCCCTGGCCACCAGTGTCCTGCTGATGAGCGCCGCCGTCGCGCAGACGCTGCCGGCGCCCACCATCGCCGCCAAGTCCTGGATCCTGCTCGACGCCACCAGCGGCCAGGTGATCGCCGCCCAAGACCCGAACGCGCGCATCGAACCGGCGTCGCTGACCAAGGTCATGACCGCCTACGTGACGTTCCAGGCGCTCAAGGACAAGAAGATCGACATCAACCAGATGGTGAACGTGTCGGTCAAGGCGTGGAAAGTCGACGCCAGCAGCTCGAAGATGTTCATCGATCCCGCCACCCCGGTCAAGATCAACGACCTGCTGTACGGCCTGATGGTCCAGTCCGGCAATGACGCCGCCGTCGCGCTGGCCGAAGCGGTCGCCGGCGACGAAGCCGCGTTTGTCGCGCTGATGAACCGCGAAGCCGAGCGCATGGGCATGAAGAACAGCCACTTCGCCAACCCGCACGGCCTGCCGAGCGCGGAAAACTATTCGACCGCGCAAGACCTGTCGACCCTGGCGGCGCGCGTGATCGTCGACTTCCCCGAGTTCTACAAGATCGACTCGGTCAAGAGCTTCACTTATAACAAGATCACGCAGCCGAACCGCAACCGCCTGCTGTGGCTGGATCCGACGGTCGACGGCATGAAGACCGGCCACACCGAAAACGCCGGCTTCTGCATGATCGCCTCGGCGCACCGCCCGAACGGCAATTCCGGCGAGCGCCGCCTGATCTCGGTGGTGCTCGGCACCACGTCCGATTCGTCGCGCACGCAGGAAAGCCAGAAGCTGCTGAACTGGGGCTTCCAGAATTTCGACACGGTCAAGCTGTACTCGAAGGGCCAGGCGATCGCCACGCCGGAAGTGTGGAAGGGCTCCCAGGCGTCGGTCAAGATCGGCTTCGCCAGCGACGTGCTGGTGACGGTGCCGAAGGGCGTCGCCGCCAAGCTCAAGCCTGTGCTCGAGCGCAAGGATCCGCTGGTCGCCCCGTTGGCCCGCAACGGCAAGGTCGGCACCCTGAAGATGATGGTCGATGGCAAACCGATGCTGGAACTGCCGGTCGTGGCGCTGGAAGAAGTACCGCAGGCGACCATTTTCGGCCGCGCCTGGGACTCGATGCGCCTGATGTTCAAGTAATCCCTGAACCGGGGTCTGACCCCGGTTTCCTCACCCTCCAAGAAAGACATAGCCACGATGCCGCACAAGCTGCCGACCGACCTCTCCTGCCCGCGCCTTGCCACCAGTTCCCAGGGACTGCAACTGTCGCGCATTGTCGCCGGCATGTGGCGCATGACGGAGTGGGGCATGCCGGTCGAGCAGCGGGTGGCGTTCATCGAGCAGTGCATCGCGCTCGGCGTGACCAGCTTCGACCATGCGGACATCTACGGCAGCTACGGCGTCGAAGGCTTGTTCGGCGAAGCGCTGCGCGCCAAGCCGTCGCTGCGCGACCAGATGGAACTGATCAGCAAGTGCGGCATCAAACTGGTTTCGCCGCAGCGGCCGGGCCATTCGATACAGCATTACGACACCAGCGCCGACCACATCGTCGCCTCGGCCGAGGAATCGCTGCGCCAGCTGCAGACCGACCGCATCGACCTGCTGCTGATCCACCGCCCCGATCCGCTGATGGATTTCGACGAAATCGCCGAAGCATTCGAGGCGTTGCGCGCGGCCGGCAAGGTGCTCCACTTCGGCGTGTCGAATTTCAGCCGCCACCAGTTCGAGTCGCTCAACCGCCGCATCGCGCTGGCCACCAACCAGGTCGAGTTTTCGCCGATGCACGTGGCGCCGATGTTCGATGAAACCTTCGACGGCTTGCAGGACCTGGGCGTGGCGCCGATGATCTGGTCGCCGCTTGCCGGCGGCCGCCTGTTCAGCGGCAACGGCGCACATGCGGAGAACCTGCGGCTGGTGATCAAGCGCCTCGCCGACGAACTCGGACAGCCATTCGCCAGCGTGGTGTTCGCATGGATTATGCAACTGCCATGCCGGCCGATTCCGCTGACCGGCAGCGGCCGCATCGAAGCGGTCGCCGTCGCGGTAAACGGCACTTCCTTTACGCTCAGCCGCACGGATTGGTTTACAATTCTGCGTGCGGCGCGATCCCACGAGGTTGCCTGAACAGGAGAGCTTGCATGTCTGACAGTTCGCTGAAGATTGTCGAAGGCAAGGCGCTGAGCGCGCAGCAAAAGAAGGATTTATTGAACAGGCTGGCCCGCATCGAAGGCCAGCTGCGTGGAGTGCAGAAGTTGATCGCATTGGCGGCGCAGCCGTCCGATTGCGATGCGGTGGCCCAGCAAATGGCGGCCGCGCGGAAGGCGCTGGACCGCTCCTTCGTCCAGCTGCTCACCAACAGTATCGTCAACCAGAGCGCCAACGCGCAGGACCTGGCGGAAGCCCAGGCCGGCGCCATTCATTTGGCGGCAATGCTCGAAAAATTCGCCTGAGGACCCGGCGTCCCCGTCAGTCTTCGTAGACCTCGGGCGGCGCGACACCGCGCCAACCCTGCTGCCATCCGATATTGAACAGCAGCGTGACACTCACATAAAAAACAAAAAACAAAGCAAAGAATTTGGTCTGCAACCAGGCCAGCAAGCCGAGGTTGACGGCGATGGCGATGAACACCCATTTGTTCCGCGGCTGCTTGGAACTGGGGAAGCGGACCGTCGATACCATCAAGGTGCCGATCGCGATCATCAGCGCCATCAGCATGTAGCCCTGCAGGTTGGTGGTCAGCGGCGCCGGCCAGGCGACCACGACCGAGGCGACGCAAGCCGCCCCGGCGGTGATTGGCATGCCGACGAAATAGCGCGGGTCGGTGCGCCCGACGTTGACGTTGAAGCGCGCCAGCCGCAAGGCGCCGCAGGCGACGAACACGAAGCAGGCCAGGCCGCCGGCGCGCAGCAGGGTCGGCTGGCCCTGGCCCAGTTGGGCGAAGCCGTAGCAGTACAGCAGCAAGCCGGGGGCGCAGCCGAAGTTCATCACGTCGGCGATCGAATCGAGCTGCATGCCGAATTCGGAAGCGGTGTTGGTGGCGCGCGCGACGAAGCCGTCGAGCGCGTCGAACACGCCGGCCAGCACCAGCAGGATCGCCGACATGCGGTAGGCGCCCGGATCGCCGATGGGGGCATTGTCGACCGAGATGACAATGCTGCCGAAGCCGCATGCGATCGACAGCAGCGTGACAAAACTGGGTAGTGCGAACTTGGCGCGCGCCATGCGCTGTTGGCGGGTAGGTTTCAAATGCTCGCTCGATGAAGTGCGTGAATTAACTATTTTACAGCGCAGGCTGAATTGCAGGCGCGGGCCTGCCGGCAAGTAAATCTCACCAAATCTCAAATCCGCCTAGAATCTAGGGCAGAAAAGGAATAACGTGCACGGGACAAATCACATGAAACTCTCCAATCGCTGGTATGCCGGCCTGGCCGGCTTGGCAACCGCATGGGCGCTGGTCGCCTGCGGCGGAGGCGGCGACAGCAGCGCTCCCGCCGCGCCAATGCCTGCTCCGCTCGTTGTCACGCCCGTACAGGGTTCGCCTGCTTCGGTGGGCAATGTGGCAATCGACGGCAGGAACTGGATCAATTTCCGGCGCAGCCAGATCGGCGTCGCGGCCCTGGTGCAGAACGTACAGGTCGACCGCGCGGCCCAGTCCCATTCGGATTACCAGAAACTCAACAACACCGTGTCGCACAACGAAGATCCCAAAGAGCCGGGCTTTACCGGCGCCGACCTGGCGGCGCGCCTGGCCGCCGCCGGCTACACCTTTGCCACCAATGCCAACCGCGCTTACGGCGAGGTGATCTCGGCGACCACCAATGGGTCCGGTTTTTACATGGCGGAGGAATTGATCACCGCGATCTATCACCGCTTCGTGATATTCGAACCGCAGTTCAAGGAAATCGGCACCGGCTCGGCCACCACCGGCGCCGGCTATACCTATTTCACCAGCGATTTCACCGCCAACAATGGCTACGGGCCGGGCCTCGGGCTCGGCGTGCTGGTGAACTGGCCATACAACGGCCAGACGATGGTGACGACGAATTTCTTCAGCGACAACGAATCGCCGGATCCTGTCTTTGGCCTGAACGAAGTAGGCTATCCGGTCAGCGTCCATGGCGACATCACGGCAGTGCTTACCGTATCGAGCTTCACAATCCGTCCGCGCGGCGGCGCCGACCTGTCGGTCAAGCTGCTCAAGCATGCGACCGACCCGGAAACGCCGAATTCGGCTGCCGCGATCGTGCCGCTTGCCCCGCTCAATGCCGCCACCACCTATGACGTGAGTTTTGTCGGCACCGCCGATGGCGTCCCCGTCGTCAAGGCCTGGTCGTTTACCACCAAGTAGGCGGCAGCGCAGCGGGTCAGTCCCAAACCGAAAAACCGGGGCCTGGCCTTCGCTGCACAGCCCCCCGCCAAAATCTGCTATTGTTACTGTCATGACAATAGCAGACGAGCCTTCCCACGGAAACACTCCCGGCGCCGGTGCGCAAGGCTTGAGCCTGCTCGATATGCCCGATGGAATCGGCCGCGTGATGGGCGACCGGGCGCTGTACGCACGCATGCTCGCGCGCTTTCGCAAGGACCATGGCGAGGGCGTGGCGGCGATGCAGGCCGCCATCGACGGAGCCGACCTGCGCCTGGCGCACCGCATGGCGCATACCCTGAAGGGTGCTTCCGGAATGATCAGCGCGCATGTGCTGCACCAGCAGGCCAGCCGGCTCGAGTTCGCGCTGCGCCACGCGGGGAACAGCCATGCGGAGGCGCTCGCCGCGGTCGGCTGCGCGCTGGCGGACGTCATGACCGTGATCGAACGCGTGCTGGCGGACGAACCGGCGCCGGAAAACACGCCGCAGCCGGCGCGCCCATCGCCGCCCGGCGAGGCACTGCTCGCGCAACTGGCCGAGCTGCTGGCCGGCGGCGACGGCGCCGCGGTGGACCTGCTGGAACAGTCGGACGCAAGCCTGAAGGCAGCCTTGGGCGAGGCGGGATTTCGCGAGGTGGCGCTGGCGGCGAATGACTTCGATTTCGAGGGCGCGCTGGAAGCGCTGGGGCGGATTGTGAATTCGGGGCGGGGAACGGCGGGGACCTGAAGCCGGCGCTTCAGCGGGTGAACTCGGCTTCTTCGTCGAAGCCGTCGGCGCATTCCTTGCCGCAGAAGCGGCGCACGCTGTCGAGCGGCTTTTCGCAATACCAGCACGAGCCCTTCGGCGGCAGGCTCTGGCGCGGACGCAGCGGGGGCGGCAAGGGCGGCGCGACGGATGCTTCCGTGCTCCCATCCTTGTTCGGCAAACTCTCGTGTACGGTTCCCAAGATTCCCCCTTCGAGCGGCAGCAGGCCTTACGTCGTACAGCAAGATTACTTTAGCGGAATACCGCGGGCATGAGATTGCTCAAGCAGGCCAGCGAACGCGCGATGCCGCGTCTGCGCCCCCGTAAAATTACAAGTTACGCCGAATGTGCGGCCTCTGCAATGCTGTAAATCCGGACAGTTCTTGTGTTGTCGCAACGCACCAACATCGCTCGGCCCGCCCCCGGAATTGCTTTACAAATGTCAATTAATTCTATACCAGGAATGCGAAATGGGGTGGCGCACACAGCGGGAGGACGCACTAGCGCGCCGGTTCCAAAGTCACGACCAGCGCATCGGGCGTGGTGCTGATGCGGGTAGGAACGAACTGCACGCCGGCGTAGCGCAAGTCCTCCATGCGAAAGTTGTAAATCGGCACATCGCTGACGACCTTGCCCATGAGGACGTTGGCAATCTTGCCCAACTGGCGCTGGCGCCCCTCGTCCATGCCTTCGACGATGAAGCGGTCGACGTGGGGCTCGGTGATGAACACGGCGCTGCGCGCGGCGTCCACATACAGCCGGCCCGACAAGGCCAGGCTGCCGCTCCACGACTGCTTCATGAACGGCGGCGCGACGTAGGCCTCCATGGCCAGGCTGACCCGGTCGCTGTCGGCCAGCAGCGCCAGCTGCGGACGGCTCAGCCGGATATCGAACAATTCGAGGGCGGAGTTATTGAGCGGAAAGCGGCGGTCGACGCCGGCCTGCAGCTTGTGCAGCGGGATCTCGACCTGGCGCGGACCGACCATGCTCGCGCACGAGGCGAGCAGGCCGCACGCGAGCAGCACGATGGCGCTGCTCCTGATCCGGCCGGCCCAAGTGCCGCCACGATGATTTGTCATGTTTCTGCCCGCTTTCCGGTTGGCTTAACGATGGGAAAAGCGTAGCACATACCTACCGTCCTGGCCGCCCCTGTAACCTCCCGATACAGAAACGCAAAAAAGCCCGGCCGCCCTTGCGAACAAGAGCTTGACCAGGCTTTCGGGAAATTCTGGTGCCGACTGCGGGACTCGAACCGCGCTGCCTGATGATTACAATTCAACCGCTCTACCAGATGAGCTAAGCCGGCTTGGCTGGAATTATAAAGATGACATCATCAAAAGCCGCGCACGATTGAATCGCCAAAAACCTGTGATGCCAGTCGTGCGTCCGTTCACGCTGTGACGACGATGCTGCCATTCATTTCCTCATGACCGCTGCCGCAGAAGTTATCGCACAAGAAGGTGAACTTTCCGGCCTGCTCCGGCTTCACACTCACCCGCACCGCCTTGCCCACCATCAGATCGGTCCGCATTTTCCACTCCGGAATGCTGAACCCGTGCGCGAAATCGAGCGCCGTCAATTCCAGCACCACCGCCTCGCCCGCTTTCAGCTCGATCAGGTTGGGCTCGAAGCGGAATCTGCGCGCTTCGATTTTGATCACGCGCTCCTTGCGCGCCACCTGGCGATGGGCAGTGCCAGCCAGCACCAGCGCTGAACCGAGTGCCAGAGGAGCAGCAATCAAAAAACGCCGTCGCGAAGGCTGCATGATCTATCCTTTCGCGACTGGAAATTCGGTGATCCGGTAGGCGGCCAGCTTCGGCTCGGCATCGACTTCGCGAAAACCCAGCCCCTTGCCCGGCATCGCCGGATCCCACGGCAGCGGCGTGCGCTTCTCCTGCGAGCCCGGCGCCGGCAGCGGAAAGATCAGCGATTTTGCGGAATGGTGCGCGATATGGCCGGTCATGTGATGGTTTTCCTGATGGATGTGGCCGTAGAAAACGGTAACGTTCGGATACGGCATCAACAGCGCGATTGCCTGCGCGCCGTCGCGCGTGGCCCAGTCCCATTTCGGTTCCAGGTCGAACAAGGGCCGGTGGGTCAGCACGACAATGCGCGCATTGCCGGGCTGCGCGGCCAGGTCGGCCTTCAGCCAGGCCAGTTGCGCCTCGCCGATGCGCGCGCCCGGATCGGACACATTATCGAGCGCGATGAAGTGCACGCCCTTGTGGTCGAAGCTGTAATGGGTGGGGCCGAAAGACTCCTGGAACGCGGCGCCGTTGTCGAGCGAGGCATCGTGCTCGCCCGGAAGGAAATGGACGGACTTGACCTTCAGGCCCGCCACAATCTCCTTGAACTGCGCCATGCGGCTGCGCCGCTCGGCCGGATCGTCGGTGGTGTGGGTCAGGTCGCCGGTAAAGACGATGAAATCGGGCCGTACATCGAGCGCGTTGACCTGCGCCACGGCCTTGCGCAAGGTGTTCTGCGCGTCCGGGTTCGCCGGCCCCTTGTAGCCCCAGTGCGAGTCGGACAGCTGCACGAAATAGAAGTCCTCGCTGCCCGCCGCGGCGGCGGCATGGAACAGGCCGGACATGAAGACGGCGCCTCCGCCGACAGCGCCCAGCTTCAGGAAATTCCTGCGATCGATCATGATGTACTCCGCTTCTATCAATAGGGTTGCTTGCAATCAGCGCCTGCTTCCATGTCATAATCGCTGCGGAAATGCACGGCGGGCGTACTTGCTATAACCCGCAATGGCGCGCAAATATTCCCGGCTGGCCGCGATATTTTTTTCTTAAATTTGCGGGAATAAAGTAGCGCCGCTCCGAGTCTCCAATTACTGGGCCACTACGATGGGTATGTTCTTGGGGGACGACGACAACACCGCGCAGTCGCGATTCGAGGCGATCGCCATGCCGCATCTGGACGCGGCCTACAACCTGGCGCGCTGGCTCACCCGTAACGAGCACGATGCCGACGACCTGGTGCAGAACGCCTATCTGCGCGCATTCCGCTTTGCCGGCGGTTTTCGCGGCGGCGATGCGCGCGCCTGGCTGCTGACTATCGTGCGCAATACCTACTACACCACGCTGCGCGACGGCAGGCCGCAGCGCGGCGACGTCAGTTTCGACGAGGAGATGCACGGCGCCGATGCTGGCCAGCAGGCAGAAAGCGATCCCGCGCGTATCGCCGCCGGCCGCGATCTGGACCGCACCGTCAACCAGGCGCTGGAACGCTTGCCGCCGGCCTTCCGCGAAGTGCTGGTGATGAAGGAAATGGACGACATGTCGTACAAGCAGATCGCGCAGGTGGCCGACATCCCGATCGGCACCGTGATGTCGCGCCTGGCGCGCGCGCGCAAGATGCTGCTGAACTATCTGAAGCAAGACGCGGCAGGAGAATGAGATGGAATGCAAACACTCGCTGAACTGGATGTCGGCCTACCTGGATGAGGAACTTGACGCGTCCGCCACGCTGCAACTGGAGATGCACCTTGCCGGCTGCGCGCAGTGCGGCGCGGCACTGGCGCAGCTGCAGGCGCTGCGCGCCACGATCGCACAGCAAAGCACGCGCTATGCCGCACCCGAGCATCTGAAGCACAGGATCCGCACTGCGATCGCGCAGCAGCAACCGCGCCGATCGCGCGCCGCGCCTGCATGGCCGTGGAGCTGGCTTGGCGTCGGCGCCGCCGGCCTGGGTACGGTCGCATGCGCCGTCACGCTGGCGCTGTACCTGTACCAGCCGTCGCGCGGCGAGCCACTCGATCAGGAGCTGGTGGCGAGCCACTTCCGCTCGCTGATGCCGAATCATCTGGCCGATGTGGCCTCCACCGACCAGCATACGGTGAAACCCTGGTTCGCCGGCAAGCTCGATTTTTCGCCGCCCGTGGTCGACCTGGCGCAGCAAGGGTATGCGCTGATCGGCGGGCGCCTCGATTACCTGAACCAGCGGCCGGTGGCGGCGATGGTCTACCAGCACCGCAAGCACATCCTCAACCTGTATGTGTGGCCGGTCGCCGCCAGCGACGCGGCGCCGCGCGCGAGCAGCCGGCAAGGCTTTCAAGTGCTGCGCTGGCGCCAGGACGGCATGCAGTATTCCGCCGTGTCGGACATGAATGCCCAGGAGCTTGGCGAATTCGCCCGCAAGCTGCGCGATAAGACCGGCGCATCGGCCACCGAGGAAAAGAGCGTGCCAAGTCAATGACTTCGCAGGCTCCTGGACTTCGCGACGGCCTCGATTTCGCAATTCCCGTGTTGCTGACCGACGCCCGCATCAAGCCAGCCTAACCCTACCGTTTAGCCTGCGACAGGACGCACTGCGCATTGACGTATTGCTCGTGCCAGACGACCGACTTCCGGTTCTGCGGCGCATTCTCCATCAGGAATACCCGCGCCGCCTCGCACGCCTCCAGGTTTCGGAATTCGTGGGTCGTCACTAGTGCTGGGGTTCCGGACGCCGCTGCGATTGCAATCAGAATATAGCTAAACATTTACGTTCTCCTTGATGAATATGCCGATGCGTTTTCTGATCGCTCCAAGCGACTGAGTTCAGCAGGGAAGATCAACGCGAGACATTGCCGGATGCTATTAGTTGGATGCCATTTTACTTCCCGATGCAGAACCGGCCGAAGATCACGCCGAGCAGATCGTCCGACGAGAACGCGCCCGTGATGCTCGACAGCTGCGCCTGCGCCAGCCGCAGCTCCTCGGCGAACAGGTCGAGCGACTGGTCGGTCTGCGCGGCGTGCGCGGCGGCGAAGTCGAGATGCTGGCGTGCGGTGCGCAGCGCGATCAGGTGGCGTTCGCGCGCCAGGTAGAGCGACTCGCCGGTCTGCTGCCAGCCCGCGATGCGCAGCAGTTCGGCGCGCAGCAGGTCGATCCCGATATGCTCGTGCGCCGACAGGTAGACGTTGACCGCGTCCGCGGCCGGGTCCACCGCCGGCTTGTGGCCGGACAGGTCGATCTTGTTCCAGATGCGCAGCACCGGCACGCCGGGCGGGAAGGCGGCGACGATATGCTCGTCGGCGCCGGTCGGGCCGTAGCTGGCGTCGAGCAGGTGCAGGATCACGTCGGCCTTGCCCACTTCTCCCCAAGTCCGTTCGATGCCGATGCGCTCGACCTGGTCGACCGCGTCGTCGATGGTGCGGATGCCGGCCGTGTCGATGATGTGCAGCGGGATGCCTTCGATCTGGATCGTCTCGCTGACCTTGTCGCGGGTGGTGCCGGCGATCGGCGTGACGATGGCCACGTCGGCGCCCGCCAATGAATTGAGCAGCGACGACTTGCCCACGTTCGGCTGGCCGACCAGCACCACGTTCAGGCCCTCGCGCAGCAGCGCGCCTTGCGCCGCCTGCTTGAACACCTTGTCGAGCGAATCGATGATGACGGCCAGCTGGCCGCGCGCGTCGGACTTTTCGAGGAAGTCGATTTCCTCTTCCGGGAAATCGAGTGTCGCTTCGACCAGCATGCGCAGGTTGATGGTCTGGTCGACCAGCGTGTGGATGGTTTTCGAGAAGGCGCCCGAGAGCGACTGCGATGCCGACTTTGCGGCGGCCTCGGTGGAGGCGTCGATCAGGTCGGCGACGGCTTCGGCCTGGGCCAGGTCCAGCTTGTCGTTGAGGTAGGCGCGGCGGGTGAATTCGCCCGGTTCGGCCAGGCGCACGCCGGCCTCGGCCCCGGCTTCGAGCACGCGCGCGAGCAGCATCTGCAGCACGACCGGACCGCCGTGGCCCTGCAGTTCGAGGACGTCTTCGCCGGTGTAGGAGTGTGGGCCATTGAAGAGGATGGCGATGCCCTGGTCGATGACGGCGCCGTCGGCAGCCTTGAAATCGATATAGGTGGCGTGGCGCGGTTTGAGCGTGGCGTGCGGGAACAGCGCGGCGATTAGCGGCGCGAGGTTCTTGCCGGAGGCGCGCACCACGCCGATGCCGCCGCGGCCGGGCGCCGTGGCGATCGCGGCGATGGGGGAAGAGTCGAGGTTCATGGTGGAATTGTAAAGTAGATTGGGATGGGCTGACGCGCCGCGGTCCAAGGGCTGGGGTCAGGTCCGGCGGACCTGACCCCCGGGGTTGTCGCCGCACCAGGCGCTTGCCGCCATCGCCGCGCGGCCCCGCGCTCGAAAAAAAAGCCCGTGATGTCACGGGCTTCTTTGCATTCGCTAGCGCCTTATTTGGCGGGCGCTTCAGCGAACTTCTTGGTGATGACCCACTGCTGGCCAATCGACAGGATGTTGTTGACCACCCAGTACAGCACCAGGCCGGACGGGAAGAAGAAGAACATCACCGAAAACGCCAGCGGCATGAACAGCATCATCTTGGCCTGCATCGGATCAGGCGGGGCCGGATTCAATTTGGTGGTGATGTACATCGAGATCGCGTACAGCACCGGCAGGATGCACCATGGATCATGCTGCGACAGGTCGTGGATCCAGCCGATCCACGGCGCGCCGCGGAATTCGACCGACGCCTGCAGCACCCAGTACAGCGCGATGAACACCGGCATCTGCACCAGGATCGGCAGGCAGCCGCCCAGCGGGTTGATCTTTTCGGTCTTGTACAGCTCCATCGTGGCCTGGTTCATCTTGGCCGGATCGTTCTTGTAGCGCTCGCGGATCGCCTGCATCTTCGGCGTCACCAGCTTGACCTTGGCCATGCTCTTGTAACCTGCCGCCGACAGCGGGAAGAACGCCAGCTTGATCAGGATCGTGAAGGCGATGATGGTCCAGCCCCAGTTGCCCAGCACATTGTGCAGCTGGTTGATGACCCAGAAGATCGGCTTGGCGATGATCGTCAGGAAGCCGTAGTCCTTGACCAGGTCGAGGCCCGGCGACACGCCTTCGAGCAGCTTCTCGTCCTGCGGACCCGAATACAGCTTGGCGGTGGTGCTGACGGTGGCGCCCGGCGCGACGGCGCCCAGCGGGCTCACGGTGCCGATGGCGTAACGGTTGACATCCACTTTCTTGGTGTAGATATCGCGCGCGGTATTCTCTTGCGGGACTAACGCGGACACGAAGAAGTGCTGCGAAATCGCGATCCAGCCGTTGTTCGACTTGGTCGCGTGATCGGCGTGGCCATTCTTCTCGATCTTGGCGAAGTCGAGCTTCTGGTACTTCTCTTCCGGCGTGTACAGGGTCGGGCCGGTGAAGCTGCTGTTGAAGTACGAGTCGCCTTCAGGCTTGTTACCGTCGTGCAGAAGCTGCAGGTACAGCGACGGCGTTACCGGCGCGGCGCCGACGTTGGTGACGTCGTGGCGCAGGTCGATCACGTACGAACCCTTGTGGAAGGTGTAGGTCTTGGTCAGCTTGACGCCGCCCTGCTCCGACTCGAGCACCAGCTGGACGTCGTTGCCGCCGTCGATGGCGCGCGCGCCAGGCTTGGCGGTGAACACGGTGTTGTGGTTCGGCAGGGCCGTGCCGCCAACCAGGCCGGTTTGCGCCAGGTAGGCGTGGTCGGCGCCTTCGTCGAACAGCACTTCGTTCTGCGTATTGTCGGCACGTGGCTTGCACCATTCGAACAGGCCGAAGCAGCCGCCGAACCAGCCCGGGTGGCCGGCCTTCTTGAACTTCAGCAGTTCGAGACGGCGCACGACGCCGCCGGCGGTGTCGATGTCGGCCTTGAGCACGTCGGTGGTGATGGTGATGACTTCACGCTTGGCCGGGGCGGCGGCTTCCGGCGCGCCGGGCACGCCAGGAACTGCACCCGGCTGCGCGGCAGGCGCCGGCAGCGCGGAGGCTGCGCCGCCCGCGCCCGTAGGTGCGATTGCAACCTTGGCCGGCGGGGTGGCCGAGAACATGGACTGCTTGCCGTTCGAGACCATCCAGTCGTTCCAGAGAACGACCAGCGATACAGCGAACACGATCCACATGAGGGTACGTTTATTGATATCCATTGAGGTCTTGGTCAGGAGTTAAATTCAGGAGTGGTTGCAACCGCAAGCGGAAGTTGATGCATTCTTGTCGCGCGGAGGCGGCACCAGGTCGACTCCGCCTTCGTTCCAGGGGTGGCATTTGCAGACGCGGCGCGCTGCGAGCAGCGAACCGCGCGCCGCGCCGTGGGTACGCACCGCTTCGATCGCATAGTTGGAGCAGGTCGGATAAAAGCGGCAGCTCTGTCCCATCATCGGGGACAGCAGCAGCTGATATGCGCGCAACAACAAGACGAGCAGTTTGTTCATGGTGCGACCGCTTTCGGCTCGGCCGGCACAGGCACGGGCCGGACATTCTTTTGCGAAGCGAACAGGCGCGCGATTTCAACCCGGATCGCCGCTTTCAGCGCCGCCGTGGTGGCCGGGCCGTCCTTGGCGTTGACCGGGCGCGCGAGGCGCACGATGCAGTCCAGCGCGGGCAGCTGCGCGACGCGAAACAGC
The DNA here is from genome assembly GCA_046728335.1 of Pseudomonadota bacterium. Taxonomy (GTDB): domain Bacteria; phylum Pseudomonadota; class Gammaproteobacteria; order Burkholderiales; family Burkholderiaceae_D; genus JAFCUW01. The sequence goes on from JBKPEJ010000055.1 coordinate 21,273, forward strand.
TCGCGGGTGACGCGCTTGATCGTGTTGCGCGTGACCGCGCGCGGTGCGAATCGCTTGGCCACAACGACGCCCAGCCGCGCATGCGGCAATTCATTGGAGCGGGTGTAGAGCACGAAATGCGCCGTTTTTTGCGCCGGGCGCAAACGAAAAACGGATGAAAATTCATCCGTTTTAACGATACGCCGAACGCGCGCGAAGTCGTGTGAACCTTCGCTTGTCATTCGTAGCCTTATACGGCCAGGCGTTTGCGGCCCTTGGCGCGACGAGCGTTCAGGACATCGCGGCCGCCACGGGTAGCCATACGAGCGCGGAAGCCGTGCGTGCGCTTGCGACGAACGACGGAAGGTTGGTAAGTACGTTTCATGGTGGTCTCGCTTAAAGCAAAATAAAATGCAAAATCGGGTCTGACGTCCCGTCAGTTTGGGCGCAAATGACATTTCGCAGATGGTTAAGCCAGCGACACGCCACAGCTATTACTTTTTTGCCCGCTGCCGTACACGCAGCGTTTCGACTGAATTGCACGGAATACGGGCGGGGAACCCTGAATTAGACAGCATTTCGGCTCGGCTTGTCAAGGTCGGCTTTGCTTTGGACTCGGCCGGAGGGGTCAGACCCCGGTGTTTCAGTTGGGGGCCTGACCCCGGTTTCGCAGGCGCAACACCACCGGGGACTCGGCGTCCCCGCCACCCTAACAAAACAAAACCGGGGTCTGACCCCGGTCGGAAGCGGCCAACGCAACCGGCGACTTGGCGTCCCCGACAGACCCCAACAAGGCAAAACCGGGATCTGCCTCCTAGTTTCGATGCGGCAACAAGACGGCTTTTTCGTGCCTGTGTGTTTGGCAACAGGCAACGAAAATAACGTCGTGCCTGTGGATAACTCAGCCCGTCACAGGTAGAATAGCGCGTTACGTGTGGCGAACCCCTCGCGCGACGCATCCGCGCCAAGGGGCAGCTGAGCGCCCTCCACACCTTATTTTTATCACAAGACGATTCATGGAAAATTTCTGGCAGACCTGTTCCGCGCAGTTGGAACTGGAGCTGACACCGCAACAATTCAGTGCGTGGATCAAGCCGCTGATCGCCCTCGACTACGAGGACGGTCGGCTTCGCATTGCCGCGCCCAATCGCTTCAAGCTCGATTGGGTGAAGTCGCAATTCGCCACCCGCATCACCGCATTGGCGCACCAGTACTGGGAAGCGCCGATCGAGGTGCAGTTCGTGCTCGACCCGAAAAACAACCTGCCGAAAAAAGCGGCAGCACCGGTTCCGGCGCCGCAGTCGAACGGCATGCCGGGCGAACTGCGCAGCTCCGATGCGGCAGCCGCGCCGGAAATGTTCAACATCGGCAGTTCGCCGCGGCGCGAGCAGAGCCGCATCAACACCGACCTGACCTTCGACAGTTTCGTCACCGGTAAGGCCAATCAGCTGGCGCGCGCCGCCGCGATCCAGGTCGCCAACAATCCGGGCGTGTCGTACAACCCGCTGTTCTTCTACGGCGGCGTGGGCCTGGGTAAGACCCACTTGATCCACGCAATCGGCAACCAGGTGATGGCCGACCAGCCGGGCGCCAAGATCCGCTACATCCACGCCGAGCAATACGTGCGCGACGTGGTGACTGCGTACCAGCGCAAGGGCTTCGACGATTTCAAGCATTACTATCATTCGCTCGACATGCTGCTGATCGATGATATTCAGTTCTTTGGCGGCAAGAGCCGTACGCAGGAAGAATTTTTCTATGCGTTCGAGGCGCTGATCGCGGCGAAGAAGCAGATCATCATCACCAGCGACACGTATCCGAAAGAGATCACGGGCATGGACGACCGCCTGATCTCGCGCTTCGATTCCGGCCTGACGGTGGCGATCGAGCCGCCGGAGCTGGAGATGCGGGTGGCGATTCTGCTCAAGAAGGCCAATTCGGAAGGCGTGAATTTCTCGGATGACGTGGCGTTCTTCGTGGCGAAGCATTTGCGCTCGAACGTGCGCGAGCTGGAAGGCGCGCTGCGCAAGATCCTGGCGTATTCGCGCTTCCACGGCAAGGACATCACCATCGATGTGGTGAAGGAAGCGCTGAAGGATCTGCTGTCGGTGCAGAACCGCCAGATCTCGGTGGAGAACATCCAGAAGACGGTGGCCGATTTCTTCAACATCAAAGTGGCGGACATGTACTCGAAGCGCCGGCCGGCGAATATTGCGCGGCCACGGCAGATCGCGATGTACCTGGCCAAGGAACTGACGCAGAAGAGTTTGCCGGAGATCGGCGAACTGTTCGGCGGGCGGGATCATACGACAGTGCTGCACGCGGTGCGCAAGATCGCGCTGGACCGGACCAAGAATGCCGAGTGCAATCATGAGTTGCACGTGTTGGAACAGACGTTGAAGGGGTAGAGGGGTTGGGGTCAGGTCCGCCGGACCTGACCCCGAAGTTGAGGCGCCGGATGAAAAGAGGTTCGTGGTTGGGGCCGGCGCCGGCGACAAACCCGGGGTCAGGTTCGGCGAACCTGACCCCATTGCCCGGCTGCGAATCGGCCTACGGGGAACCCCGCACCCCCCTTCCAGCCAACAGGTATTTGGCCACGGCAATTTCTGGCAAAATAGCGGAGTGTAGACGGGGTAGCGCAGCTATCCCGGGCAATGTCAAAAAAGTAACAGTCGAAAACCAGCTTCTACGATTAACCTACCGAGGATTACTATGCAATTGGTCAAAACCACCCGAGATACCCTTCTCCGGCCTCTGCAGATCGTGAGCGGTATTGTCGAGCGTCGGCACACTATGCCGATTCTGGCCAATATCCTCATCCGCAAAGTCGGCGAAAACGTCTCATTCCTGTCGACCGACACGGAAGTGCAGATCACCACACACGCCCAGATCGGTTCGGGCCCAGACGAGGCCGGCACCACCGTGGCCGCGCGCAAGCTGCTCGACATCCTGCGCGCGCTGCCCGAATCGGGCGACGTCACGATGACGCTGCTGAACAAGCGCCTGACCGTGCAAACCGGCAAATCGCGTTTCGCCCTGCAAACCCTGGCGGCCGAGGAGTTCCCGACCGTCTCGGTGGCGGAGAGCTTCAACGCCACCGTCACCCTGCCGCAAAAGACCCTGAAGCACCTGTTCCAGATGGTGCACTTCTCGATGGCGCAGCAGGACATCCGCTACTACCTGAACGGCCTGCTGCTGGTGCTCGACGGACGCAACGTCATCGCCGTGGCGACCGACGGCCACCGCCTGGCGTTCTGCCAGGTCGAGACCGAGCAGGAATTCACGCGCCAGGAAGTGATCATCCCGCGCAAGACCATCATCGAGCTGCAGCGCCTGCTGGAAGAGAACGACGAGACGGTCCAGCTGGACATCGCCGCGAGCCAGGTCAAGCTGACCTTCGCCGACATCGAGCTGGTGTCGAAGCTGGTCGAGGGCAAGTTCCCCGACTACACGCGCGTGATCCCGAAGGGCTACAAGAACGACTTCACGATCGGCCGCGACGAGCTGCTGCGTTCCCTGCAGCGCGCCGCGATCATGACGAGCGACAAGTTCAAGGGTGTGCGCTGCATCATCACCCCGGGCAGCATGAAGATCAGCTCGACCAATGCCGACCAGGAAGAAGCGGTCGAAGAACTCGAGATCGACTACGGCGGCGATTCGGTCGATATCGGCTTCAACGTGACGTATCTGTTGGATGTGCTGAACAACCTGAAGTGCGACCAGATCAACATCGCGCTGGGCGATTCGAATTCGTCGGCCTTGATTTCGATTCCGGACAACCCGGACTTCAAGTACGTTGTGATGCCAATGCGTATTTAGTAAAAACCGCCACCCTTAAAACCGTCATCCTCGCGCACGCGGGGATCCAATTTCGTCGCGTCATAGCGCAAAAATTGGGTTCCCGCCTTCGCGGGAACGACGGTTTTGAAGGTGACGAAGCAATTGGGGTTGGCGTCACAAGCGCGGACCCCAAGCAAGTGCCCGAAACATTCAGTATCGTTTTTTGAGAAAGCAGTCCATGTCCGAGAACACACCAGCAATCCCCGCCAAAGAGCAAGAATACGGCGCCGCCCAGATTCAAATCCTGGAAGGTCTGGAAGCCGTGCGCAAACGTCCGGGCATGTACATCGGCGACACCTCGGACGGCACCGGCCTGCACCACCTGGTGTTCGAGGTGCTGGACAACTCGATCGACGAATCGCTGGCCGGGCACTGCACCGAGATCCACGTCACCATCCACTCGGATAACTCGATCTCGATCACCGACAACGGCCGCGGCGTACCGACCGGCCTGAAGATGGACGACAAGCACGACCCGAAACGCAGCGCGGCCGAAATCGTCATGACCGAGCTGCACGCCGGCGGCAAGTTCGACCAGAACTCGTACAAGGTATCCGGCGGCCTGCACGGCGTGGGCGTATCGTGCGTGAACGGCCTGTCGAAACTGCTGAAGCTGACCATCCGCCGCGATGGCAAAGTGCACTACATGGAATTCGTGCGCGGCGTGCCGCAAAACCGCGAAATCGAAATGGTCGACGGTTTCGCCGTGTCCCCGATCAAGGTGATCGGCGAGACCGACAAGCGCGGCACCGACGTCCACTTCTGGGCCGACGAAGAGATCTTCACGCACGTCGAATTCCACTACGAGATCCTGGCCAAGCGGATCCGCGAACTGTCGTTCCTGAACAATGGCGTGCGCATCAAGCTGACCGACCAGCGCACCGGCAAGGAAGAGATCTTCGCGTTCGAAGGCGGCACCCGCGGCTTCGTCGAGTACATCAACAAAGCCAAGACCGTGCTGCACCCAACCATCTTCCAGGCCACGGGCGAGCGCATGTCGGACCAGAACACCAACATCAGCGTCGACGTGTCGATGCAGTGGAACGACGCCTACAACGAGCAAGTGCTGTGCTTCACCAACAACATCCCGCAGCGCGACGGCGGCACCCACCTGACCGGCCTGCGCGCGGCGATGACGCGCGTGATCAACAAGTACATCGACGAACACGATTTCGCGAAAAAAGCCAAGGTTGAAATCAGCGGCGACGACATGCGCGAAGGCCTTACCTGCGTGCTGTCGGTGAAAGTGCCGGAGCCGAAATTCTCCTCGCAGACCAAGGACAAGCTGGTGTCGTCCGAAGTGCGCGGCCCGGTCGAAGAGATCGTCGCCAAGACGTTGACCGACTACTTGATGGAAAAGCCGAACGACGCCAAGATCATCTGCGGCAAAATCGTCGAAGCCGCGCGTGCGCGCGAAGCTGCCCGCAAGGCGCGCGACCTGACCCGCCGCAAAGGCGTGATGGACGGCCTGGGCCTCTCGGCCAAGCTGGCCGACTGCCAGGAAAAAGACCCGGCGCTGTGCGAACTGTACATCGTCGAGGGTGACTCCGCAGGCGGCTCGGCCAAGCAAGGGCGCGACCGCAAGTTCCAGGCGATCCTGCCGCTGCGCGGTAAGGTGCTGAACGTGGAAAAGGCGCGCTTCGAGAAGATGCTGTCGTCGGAGCAGATCACCACGCTGATCGCCACGCTGGGCACCTCGATCGGGCCGGACGAATTCAACGTCGAGAAGCTGCGCTATCACCGCATCATCATCATGACCGATGCGGACGTTGACGGCGCCCACATCCGCACGCTGCTGCTCACGCTGTTCTACCGCCAGATGCCGCAGCTGGTCGAGCGCGGCCACATCTACATCGCGCAACCGCCGCTGTACAAGGTCAAGGCCGGCCGCGACGAGCGTTACCTCAAGGATGACGTCGAAGAAGCGAGCTACATGATGACGGTGGCGCTGAACACCGCGTCGCTGACTCCGCGCGACGGCGCCGACCCGATTACCGGCGAGCCGCTGGCCGAGCTGGTACGCCAGTTCAACCTGGCCAACGCGATCATGATGCGCCTGACGCGCGTGATCGACCGCGCCGCGCTGACCGCGATCATGACCGGCGTGACGCTGGACCTGTCGACCCAGGAAAGCGCGGAAGTGTCGGCTAAGGCGCTGGAGCAGACCATCGGCGACCTGGCGGTGAAAGTGATGGTGCGTTCGGACGAATTGAACGAGAAGCACATGCTGCGCATCGAGCGTATGCACCACGGTAACGTGAAGGTCAGCGCGATCGACGCCGACTTCGTCCAGGGCGCCGATTACAGCGTGCTAGCAGCGGCCGCGGCGACCTTCAAGGGCCTGATCGGCGAAGGCGCGTTCATCCGCCGCGGCGAAGGCGACCGCGTCAAGGAATCGACCGTGAACGACTTCCACCACGCGATGCAGTGGCTGCGCGACGAAGCCGAGCGCACGGTATCCAAGCAGCGCTACAAAGGTCTGGGCGAGATGAATCCGGAGCAGCTGTGGGAAACCACGATGGATCCGACCGTTCGCCGCTTGCTGAAAGTGCAGATCGAAGATGCGATTGCCGCGGACCAGATCTTCACCACATTGATGGGTGATGAGGTCGAGCCGCGCCGCAACTTCATCGAATCGAATGCGCTGCGGGCTGGGAATATCGACGTTTAACGGGTGTAGCCAGACCCAAAGACAGCAGTTTGGGTTGCATGAACTGACACTGCTTTCAAGCGGCGATCTACCGAAGGAACAAAAGGCCTGAGCATTGCTTGGGCCTTTTGATTGACTATGTCACCGTAAAGTGTGGGACGACTTGCGGCGTCGACGCGCCATGCACGCACCGCGGTCCAAGGGCTGGGGTCAGGTCCGGCGGACCTGACCCTGGGGTTGTCGCCGCACCGGGCGCTTGCCGCCATCGCCGTGCGGTCCCATACGTAATGGTGACATTGGTACACGCTGAAGTACACAGCAATTTCGCTAAGAATGCGAGAGCCCATATGGAACAAAGCCTCCTGCGCAAAGGGTTTCCAATTTGAGAACTGCTCTCGTCATTCAGCGCGGCCCCGGGCGATTGAACGCCGCGCTCTTGCTCTCCTTGCTAGTTCACTCCCTGCTGCTGAGCATCACCTTAGGTGGTCAGACATTCGGACTTCCCGGCCTAAACTTTCCTTGGAAAGAAAGGCGCCTGGGGGCCGATGATTTGCGCATTTTCCTTGCGCCGGCGCGGCCCGCGGCGTCTGCCTCGGCGCCGGCGCCGGCGCCGGCCAATATTTCGCCGACAGAAATGGCCAACGCGGGGATGACCGCAATGGACAAGCCCGCAATTGCGAACAACGTGACACCAATGGCTTTGCCACCTCCCGCCGTTGGGCGTAGTGAGGCGGCCGCCGAATTGATCCCGCCACCAACACCCGCGCCGACACCCGCTCCTGCACCGCCTCCGGTGCCGGTCATGACGGCAGCGAAGCGGCCCGACGGGAACCTGCCGATCGCGCCGAAAGCGCCCGCAAACTACGTGGTGCGAGACATTCCTATCCAGGCGAGTGAGATACCAGCACCCAGCGATGCGGCGCAGAAGCAGATCGAACAAGATACGCGGGAACGAGCGCTTGAACAGGCCAGGGTCGAGCAAGAGAAACAGAGCGCAGAAAAACTGAGGCAGGCGGAACTGATGGCGGACGCGCAGCGAGCAGCGGCGCGGCAAGAGCAGCTACGACAAGACGCCGCCCGCGCTGAGCAAACGGCGAGGACTGAAGCTGCCCGAATGGACGTCGAACGTCAGGAGCGCGTCCGGCAAGAGGGTCTGCGTCGAGAGGCGCTGCGACAAGAGCAGGCAAGACAGGACGAGAAGGCGCAGCAGGACGCCGCTCGACAGGCACTGGAACGGGCCGAGGCCGCGCGACTCGAAGCTGCGCGCAAAGAGGCCGCACGACAGGAACAGGCAAGGCAAGCGCAGCTTGAAGCGGCGCGGCAAGCGCAGAACCAGCTGGACGCCGCGCGCCAAGACGCAATAAAGCAAGAGACAGCACGGCAGGACGCAATACGGCAAGAGGCGGCGCGCCAAGACGCAGTGAAGCAAGAGGCAGCACGACAAGAACAGGCAAGACAAGAACTGGCGCAGCGGGAGAAAACTGAGCAGGAGGCGAAACGCGAGGAGCGGCTGCGCGCGATCGGCAAGCAACTCAACGAGGAAGCGGCCCAGCGCGACGCAGCGTTGAACCCTTCCCGCACGCTGCTGCCCACGGTAAGCAGCCTTCGACGCGGATGGCTCTTTGGCCGCGCCGATCCGAATGCCGATCTCGTTCTGTACGCCGAAGCCATGAGCCGGAAGATCGAGATGAACATGACTTTCGACATGGTGCGCGAAGCGGTGAAAAAGCCTCACGCCCGACCGATTGTGACGGTGGCACTGCGCGCCGATGGCTCCGTCGAGAAGGTGACTTTCGTGGTCTCCAGCGGTGTTGCCGCTATCGACGAATCGATACGAAAAGTCGTGGCCAGCCAGGCGCCCTATGGCGCCTTCCCGCCCGTCCTGGCGCGCCAGTATGACGTGATCGAAATTCGCCGCACCTGGATATTTGACACCGCCATCCGTCTGCAATAATGACGAAGATGGTGGGCGACAGTGCGTCTGCGAAAATACCGATAAGAGGTGTGTTGATACTAACTCCGCGGCCTTATTTTCGGCGTCTCTGCGGCGCTTCGATCACCGGCTCAAACTCATCCAGCCGACTCATGACCGCTTGATGGGAGGCGTATTTTTTCTTCAGCTGCGCGAGACGCTGGTCAGTCCCCTTGCACAATCTCTGAATTTCTCGATTAACTTCCTTCATACGTTGTTCCTGCGCTGGCTCCGGAATTTCACCGCGCATGTGATCGCATCCTTCGCGCTTCGCGATGAATTTCTCAACGTCGTTCGGTAAAGCAACCTGCGCGAACAATATGAATGACATGGGCAGCATGCCGACTGCAAATGCAATTTTCTTGAACATTTCAGGCTCCGTCATCGGACCAATGAGGGTCGTCGCGCCCTGAACGATTGTATTTGATGACGCCGTAACTGGCGCCGACGCGGCGAAGCTGATTGTTGAGGCCAGTGCGGGGCGACGACGCGATTGCAACGATCGCGCCGCCCGCATCGGTAATCGAAAGCTTGCGGTCCCACCGGATCGCCATATCGATCGCGCGTCCCAGGGTATGGCGCGAGTGCAGTGCTGGCTCGGCTCCCAGATTTTCGATATTGAATCCGCGCACCATTTCCCTCGCCGCCTCGATCGAACGCTCGCGAGAGTACTTTCCATCCGCACCATCATGGGCCCAGCAAACGTCGACACCCTTCATCGGGGGAATGGTTAGCGGATCCGCACTCTTCTTGATGACACGCCACGACCAGTGCATCAGGTAGGCGCGTTCGGGATCCCGGAGGGTCGCCGCGATAGTAACGGTGGCGCCCGCGGCACGAAGCGCGGCGACGAAGTCTTCCACGCCGTTGCGAAAGGGCATAGTCAAATCCCGGGTTGATGAGCTTCCCTGAAACCTGTTGACCCATTTCTTCCCGCTCGGTTCTGCTGTCGTGCTCGATGCCGGCTTCACGGTTGGCGCACGGGAGCTACGATTTGTGTCCATAGCAAGCTTTCTCGTTAATTTGATCAAACCCGGCAGGCTGAAACGCATCCAGGCCCGTCACGGCCGCAAGGACGTATTAGAGAATGGAACCGTAGAAAATAGGTTGAAGCTGGTCAACAATTACCGACTTCGCGATTCGAGGTCGAATGACAGGAGCCCAGCGAGGCAGAAAACGCGGTTCGCTTCCAACGAGGCTGCGCTACGCATTGACTTTCTTGGCGATCGGCTTAGTATGGATACACGAAACAAACAATGTATATCATCCAGATGGGGGAGGATTCGATGCAAGTTGCAAAATGGGGCAACAGCCTGGCCGTGCGCATACCAGCGAGCGTTGTGCAAGCGCTCGACCTTCGGGAAGGGGACGATATCACGATCCATGTCGCCAACGAACGCGCATTTGAAATCGTCAAGACCCCTTCGCGGGCAGCTTTGATCGAACGCCTGCGGGCACTCCGTGGCACGATCCCGAGCGATTTCAAGTTCGACCGAATCGACGCGAATGAGCGCTAGGATTTTTCTCGACACCAACACGCTGGTTTACGTCCTTGAGGGGAAAGAACCGGCACCTGGTGTAACTTTGACACCGGACGAAATCGAGGCCAATCGTAAAGGCGACATCACGCTTCAGCTCCTACTGAGCGGCGAAATTTTTACGAGCGTCCAAGTCTTCAACGAACTCTGCAACGTTACCTTGAGAAGGAAGTTCGACTGGCCAAAGACCAAGGAAATGTTGGCCACGCTCGAGGCATTGTGCACGGACGTGGTCCCGCTGACCCTGGAGGTCCACAAACGCGGCCTTTTCCTGCACGAAAAATACCGCCTCCACTTTTATGATGCATTAATGCTGGCCGCCGCGCTCCAAGCGGGGTGCGAAACTTTCTATTCGGAGGACATGCAGGACGGCCAAGTCATCGAAAGCATGATGACTATAAAGAATCCGTACAGCCTCTACTAGTGATGTGAAGGCTCGTTGGCGTGTCTTAAGGCCACCTCTAAAAACCTCCGCCGCGTCTGCGACGAAGTCGGAATACGCCCGATGCGGTGCATTGGGCGTCAATAGAAATGGACTAGTAACGGGCAACGAAAAAAGCGGGTGCCCGACGACCCAGCCTAGGTCGACACAAGTTCGGATTCTATGCCGAAACCAGCCTGAGACCGATAACGCCGGCCAGAATTAGAACGATGCAGAACAGCCTTAGCGGCGCAGCGGAGTCGCCGAGCATCATCATTCCCAGGATCGCGGTGCCTGCCGCGCCAATGCCGGTCCAGACCGCGTAGGCCGTCCCCACCGGCAGTGTGCGGAGCGAAATCGAAAGCAGCAGGACGCTCGACACGCCGGTGACGATCGTAAACAGCGCAGGTATCAGCCGGGTAAATCCTTCAGACGACTTCATGCCGAGGGCGAATGCGATTTCCAGAATGCCGGCGATGGTGAGTAGTACCCATGACATAGGTGTGAGATCCTGCTTCAAGCTTTGGCAGCAGCAGCGGGCGGCGTGCGGAACGTAACGCCCAACCGGTTAAACGCGTTCATCAATCCGATCGCATAAGTCAGATCGGTGAGTTCTTTTTCGTTGAATTCGGCGGACGCGGCTTCATAGTCGGCGTCGGGCACACCAGTATCGGCCACGCGGGTTACGGTTTCCGCCCAGGCGAGCGCGGTGCGTTCGCGGGCGCTGAATACCGCACCAGCGTCGTGCCACACCGGCACGAGTACGAGCTTGTCCACGGAAAGCCCATTCTTGAGCAGGTCGCGGGAATGCATATCGATGCAATACGCGCAGCCATTGATTTGCGAAACGCGCAAGTAGACCAGATCGATCAGTTCTTTTGAAAGCCCGCATTTTTGGAGGTAAACGTACACCCCTCCGAATGCCTTGTAACCTTCAGGCGAAGCCTTGGCGTAGTCGAGACGATTTCCCATGATGAATCCTTTTATTGGCTAATTGAAGGACTCCATCGTGCGGCATCTTGGCCTACTTTAGAAGATCCAAGATTCGTCTTGAGTTGTAGGCCATGATCCCAAGCAGGCGTCATATCAGCTTCAAAATCCGCCGACCAAGATTTTCGGCGGTGGCCTGCGAGTCGACATTCGTGAAATTAATCAGCAAGGCCGAGGCGCCCTCACCGCTCATCGTCCAGTCCGTTAGTGCTTCCGCGAAAAGGCTCTCTTCCCGCATGCGCGCAACCAGCTGACGATCCGACTGCTGGCCTTGCAACCGCAGGATGAGATGCATCCCGCCTGGTTGCGAATCGATTCGCATGTATTTCCCCAGCACGCTTTCCAGGCCTGCCGCTGTCGCTTCCCGACGCTCGGCATAGAGCCTGCGCATCCGCTGGATGTGGCGGGCGAAATGACCTTCCTTGATAAACGCTGTGACGATCGCCTGGGTAAGCTGCGGACTCCCACCTGGCAAGGCCTGCGTGATCTGTTCAAACCGCTCGACCTGCGCTTCCGGTACGACAAGATATGCAAGGCGCAGGCTCGGAAAAAGCACCTTGCTGAACGTGCCCGCATAGAGCACTCGCCCATCGCGATCCAGGCTCTTTAGCGCCGGCAGCGGACGGCTCACGTACCGGTACTCGCCGTCGTAATCGTCCTCGATGATCCATGAATTATTTCGCGCGGCCCAATCCAGCAACGCCATGCGCCGGGGTAGGGATAACGATACAGACAGCGGACTCTGATGTGCAGGTGTAACCACTGCGGCGCGTGCTCGCGGCGCCATCCTGATGCCCTCGGAAATGACCATGCCCTCCCGATCGACGGGCACGGGGACGGGTGCGAGCTGCATATGCCGGAGTAGTTCCCGCGTGGGCGGGTAGCCCGGGTCTTCAACCCAAACGCGATCTCCTGTCTTCATCAGCGAGTGACAAATCAACTCGATGGAATGGCGGTATCCCGATGTGACGAAGATCTGAGCTGGAGAGCAGTTGATCCCACGCGACACGTGAAGATATGACGCGATCTCGGCACGCAATCCCTGCAAGCCGTTTACCGGCGGATGCGTCATGTCCGATGGTTGCATAGCACGGACGCAACGTGCGCCCAGGCGCGCCCAGATCTTGCGAGGGAACACATCCAGGGCAGGCAAACCCATCTGGAACGGCAGAATCGACTCCGGACGAAAACTGGCCGCTGGAGCGCTACCGGATTGCGGAACTGTGCTCGCAACTGGCGCTACCGGCTTGAGGCCCGGGGTCACGATGGTCCCTGCCTGGCCGCGCGCCTGGATGTATCCCTCAGCGGCCAACAAGGAATAGGCAGCCTCAATAGTCCCCCTTGCCAGACCCAACTCTTTGGTCAGCGCGCGGGCAGACGGGATCCGGTCACCTGGCTTCAACAATCCGCCGGCAATGGCGCCTCGAAACCGATCGTAGATCTGCCGGTAGAAAGGCTCTGCCGCCGTTGGGTCCAAGGGCGAGAGATTGCTGGGGTTGGCGACGGCCATGGGCTAGTTGATTCTGCAGTTGGTTAGAAAATGATTGCGCCATGATGACCCAAAGCGACAGCTCAAAGCAAACAAAAAGGCTATGTCACCGATAAGTGTATGAACGCGGCGATGGCGGCAGCGCCCGGTGCGGCGACAACCCCGGGGGTGAAGCGGGGGTTTAGTGAAGCGAAGCTTCGCTCCTGCGAAACGGTCGAGCCTTGCAAGGCTCGACTCCTTTCAGGTCCGGCGGACCTGACCCCGGCCCTTGGGCCGCGCCGCATGGCGCGTCGACGCCGCAAATCGCCCCGCGCTCAAAGAACGATCATGGATCAGTTGAAAACACGATTCATGGATCTTGGATATGGGTCATGCGATTCGTAGAATGAAACCCTGTATACGCTTCAAATCAGAATCGCACGCGGAGCGGCTGTCACATGAGCGATCCGCTTCACGTCTTACGTGTGACGGACTTTAGAAAAACTTGGAATCGGATAGATGATGAAAATTCTGCATGTTAGTTGCAGCCCTCGCGGGCAAGCCTCTGAGAGCTACCGGCTCTCCACCAAAATCATCGGGTATTTGCTCAGGAGTGAGCCAAAGGCGATGCTGATAAACAGGGTGGTCGGCACGATATCGCACGTGGATGAAAATTACGCGACCGCGCTTAGCACTCCACAACCGTCGCCCGCAGACATTTCTCGCGAAGGCTCCATCTTCCAGTCCGAAGAACTGATTCAGGAACTGGAGAGTTCCGACGTCGTGGTCATTGGAACTCCCATGCACAACCTCACCGTACCTTCTGCGTTGAAGGCGTGGATAGATCACATCGTTCGAATCCGTCGGACGTTCAAAATGACCGCGGAAGGAAAGACAGGCGTCCTACGCGACCGTCCCGTGTTTGTCGCGGTGTCCTCGGGAGGAAAATATTCCGGAGAGCGCACGAGCCAGCCTGATTTTCTGACGCCATACCTGAGAACCATCCTGGGCACCATCGGACTGCATGACCTGACTTTCTTCTCCATAGAAGGAACAGCCTTTGGACAAGAGGCTGTCGCCGCAGCCAGGACCAGTGCAGATCAAGCACTCGAAGAGTTCTTTTCTGCGTTACGCCCCCAAGAAACCAGGCTGTGAGCGAGTTTCCGCTATCGATTTCTACAAGGGCGACAGCGGCCCGATGGTCTTCCTCCAGGACCGCGACGGCCATTTGCTGGCGCTGATGGAGGAGCACCGGTCGCGAAATTCACACGCCTCGCGAATATTTCACAAATACTCCAATCACAAAGTTAGCCTTTACACATCGCCAAAGGTACAAATAACTTGTGTCAAAGCACTATTGTTCAAAATATTGCTTTAACATAGAGATTGTTTCCCAAAATCAATCTCACGAGGAATAGATGTTTACCAAATCGCGCCTGCTGGCCGCTGTCCTGTCGTCGATGCTGGTCGCCTGCGGCAGCTCCGACTCCCCTCCGGCCACCAACGCGGGGGGAACGCGCCTGCTCGCGCAAAGCTCTGTTAGCACCACCGAGACGTTCGCCGGCAACCTGTCGCAGTACACGATCGCCGCCACCGCCACCGGCTTCACCGTCACCGATATCGTCGGCGGCACCAGTCAGAGCGTCAGCGCGCAAACCCGCCTGCGCTTTGCCGACACAGGACTCAGCCTCGACCTCAACGGCTTGCCCGGCCAGGCCTACCGCATGTATCAGGCGGCGTTCAACCGCAAGCCCGATCTCGGCGGCCTCGGCTTTCAGATCAACGCTCTCGACGCAGGCTATACGCTGCAGCAGATCGCCCAGAACTTCATCGACAGCCCCGAATTCAGCTCTACCTACGGCGCGCTCAACACCAGCGCCTTTGTAAACCTGATTTACACGAATGTCCTGCATCGCGCGCCGGACGATTCAGGACTGCAGTTCTATGTCAGCCACCTCGACGGCACCAATTCAGACGGCATCAAGTTCACTCGCGCCCAGGTGCTGCAGGGTTTTTCCGAGTCCCCGGAGAACAAGACGCTGGTGCTGCCGGCCATCACGAACGGCGTCGCCTACACGCTATACGGCACGACGGCGCCCTCGAACCCGGTCAGTGAATTTACCGGCGACTACAGCGGCAGCTACCGCGGCGACGATATCGGCACGCTGACGCTCAAACTCGCCTCCAACGGCACCATTGTCGCGACCGCACATTCGACCACCCTCAACACCGACCTGACCGGCACCGGCACCGTTGCCGTGGGCGGCAAGATCATCATCACGCTGACCGGCGCGGGGCGCACCAGCACCTTTACCGGCAGCGTCAACAAGACCAGCGGCCTGGCCACTGGCAGCTTTGTTTCGACCGGTGCCGGTGGCAGTGGCGTGTTCAACGCCACGCCGCCGTTCGTCAATGCGGTGACCACGAAAGAAGTGACCGTGCTGACGAACACCGTCGTCATTTCGGGCAACGGCAGCACCGGTCCGGTGCCGCCTGTGCCAAGCAGCCTGAAGGCGGCCCCGGCCGGCACCAACCTCAAGTTGTGGCTGTACGATCCGCGCACCAGCACGCCGCTCGCCACCGGCATTTTCCTGCAAAACCTGACGGCCAACACGGGCTTCCAGTTCGTCGGCGCCAACAGCGACGGCAGCCTCCACCTGACCCTGCCGGCCGGCAGCAGCTACCAGTTCGACACGGTCGAGCCGAACGGCGCCTCGGCGACATTCGTTCGCCAGCGCTACCAGGTGACGGTGAGCGCCGCCGGCGCCGCCACTATCCAGGACAACGCAGCCGGCAACCTCGGCTACTACGCCGTCACGCTCAAGGTCGCAGTCGTCGCCGCGACACCCCAGGCGCAGCAACTGCAGGACGCGCTCAAGACCCTGGCCAGCGAGCCGGCATCGACCTTCAAGCAGACCTCGGCGTGCCAGCTGATGGACCAGGTCACCGCCAACCGCAGTTTCTCCACCGACCTTTCGGCCGGCTTCCCGAAAGTGCGCACGCGCTTGCCATCGACCGGGCATATCCGGGCGCTGATCGTGCCGGTCGACTTCCCGAACTTGAACGGCCAGGATAATCCGTCGGTATTCTTCACGCCGCTTGCCAACGACATGCGCGACTTCTACCTCAAGCAGTCGTACGGCAAGCTCGCATTCGACTTCTCGATCGTGCCGAACTGGGTGCGCCTGCCGTTCTCGCCAAGCAAATACGGCTTTACCTCGACCAATGGCTCCGGCGATTTCGGGGCCTACCGCAGCGATATCATCGCGATGACCGATGGCCAGATCGACTACAGCCAGTACGACGCGGTGTACTTCCTGGTGCCCAAGGAAATGCCGATGAGCCAGATGGGCTACGGTCCGGCGATTACCGCGCCGACCTGGACCAGCACCGGCTACGTGACCAACGGCGCCACCGGCGGCGCCGACATGTACCTCGTCGGCAACGGCCCGAACTCGCAATTGAAATGGATGGCGCACGAAACCGGGCACGCTTTCGGCCTGTACGACGAAGACTTGAACCACGCCTCGGCGTCGCTCGGTTCGTGGGGCCTGATGGCGAACAACTGGAGCCGCAACGCCATCGAGCACAACGGCTGGGACCGCTATCTGCAAGGCTGGCTGCCCGAGGCGCAAGTGGCCTGCCTGCCGAAAACGGGCCTCACTCAAAGCGGCACGACTGTCACGCTGAGCCCGCTCGTTCGGCAGAACACCGCAACCAAGGTGATGCTGGTGCCGCTGAGCGGCTCGAAAATGCTGGCCATCGAATCGCGCAAGAACGAAGGCTATGATCACATCGTTGCCAGCCATGAAGGCGTACTGGTCTATACGGTCGACATGACGATCGCACAGCTCGGCGGCGGTTACCGCACCCAGCGCCGGATTGGCTCGACCGACCCGGCGTTTGAAGACGCGGCGCTGCACGCCGGCGACGTCATTACCGTTGACGGCGTCACGGTGACGGTGACCGCGACCGGCGCCGATGGCGATACGGTGAAGGTGAGCGTGCCGTAACGGAAACAAAAGCTTACAGATTATTGCGTCGAGGAAATTACATTCCCATTACAATGTACATACCAATCTACTTGAGGAGCTTTGAATGATTCACCCATTGAAAAAACTGTTCGTGCACACGATGATCACCGCGCTGGTGTTTGTCGGCTTCACCCAATCGGTGCAAGCCGCCATCGTCAGCACCGAGCAGGTAGTCACGGCCGCAGCCGCCGAGCAGAACCGCGCGAAAGTTGCGGCGACGTTCGAACGCGCCGACGTACAGGCCGAACTGCAGAAAATGGGTGTCAGCACCGATGAAGCGCGCGCTCGCGTTGCGGCAATGTCCGACGCCGAGGCGGCATCGGTCGCGAACAAGATCGATTCCCTGCCAGCCGGCGGCGACGGCATCGTCGGTGCTATCGTATTCATTTTCGTGCTGCTGCTGGTTACGGACATCCTCGGCCTGACCAAGGTATTCCCGTTCACCAAGTCGATGCGTCACTAATCTGCCGAAATGATGCGCTCCCGGTTCTCCTGGTTGACAGGGCTTGCCCTGACGCTGGTGCTGTTGTCCGGTTGCGCAGCAACACAAACCAAGGCGCTGCTGTCCGCTCCGCATGCGGACCTGCAGCGCCAGGTTGAATTAAAGAGCACCCCATTCATTGCGCAAGAGCGCTACCAGTGCGGACCTGCCGCGCTGGCCATGTCGCTGCGCGCAGCCGGCTTTGCCATCGATGCCGATGCTCTGGTGCCCCAAGTCTACCTTCCGCAACGGGAGGGCAGCCTGCAAGTGGAAATGCTGGCCGCGGCGCGCCGCAACGGCGCCCTCAGCATGACGATTCCCCCTCGAATTGACGCCCTGGTCGCAGAACTTGCGGCCGGCAACCCGGTGTTGGTCCTGCAAAATCTCAGCCTCCCGATCAAGCCGATGTGGCACTACGCGGTCGCGATCGGCTATGACTTCGAGCGCGGCGACATCATCCTGCGTTCCGGCCTCACCGAACGGATGGTGATGCCGATGTCCACCTTCGAACACACCTGGGGCCGCAGCGGCTTTTGGGGCATGGTGACGCTGCCGCCTGGCCGCTTGCCGGCGACGGTAGGGGAAGCGGCAACGGTCGATGCACTGGTCGCTTTTGAAAAGGGCAGTTCGCCCGCCGCCGCCCGCCAAACCTATGCGATTGCGGTAAAACGCTGGCCGGACAATCTGGCGCTGGCATTGGGGCTTGGGAACACCGCGTACGCTGCGGGCGACCGGGCAGCAGCAGCCGATGCGTATCGTCGCGCCAGCGAATTGCACCCCGACAGCGGTGCGGCTTTCAATAACCTCGCGGTCGCATTGATGGAACTCGGCCGCCTGCAGGAGGCCCGTGCGGCGGCCGAAAAAGCTCTGGCCCTTGGCAGTCAATGGCGCGAATCAGCACTCGATACGCTGAAGTCCATCGAGCTTGCCGAGAAAAGCCGGAAGCCCTGACTCGATTTGTCATTGCAACGTGCACCAATCCAGTTCGAATTGACCACCTCGGCGTTTCCGCCAAACTCACGAATCAGCTTACAAAGACATTGTCTCGATGGTAGTTCAAGTAGGCTCGCTGCTCCACCTTAAAATGGTGTGCGGACATGTTACTAGTGACAATCCCCAAGCGAGCAAGATCCTTCGGGTCCATGCGCGCCGAAACCAAGAGCGCGCCTTCGTCACTAAAACTAATCAATCCGCGATCAAAAAGAAGATCGACGTGTGGGGTAAGGAGCAAACCGTTGTTACCATCAAGGCGCTCGAACGAATTCGAGCAAGAGCGCCATGGTTTTATATGACTCGCTACGAGCAGATACTGTGAACTTACACCTGTAAGTAAGCAATGCTTTTCATGCTTCTGAACGTTGGAACGAAAGATACCCTGCCCGCGCCTCGCCTTGATCACCTGAACCTTATCGGTCTCAGACAACGCTGTCGACATCGATATCTGCCGCTCCACGGCGTCGTCCAACTGCTCGGTGGCGTCACCGAAAATACTGGCGAGTTCCGGTATCGCCATCGCGAGATCGAGGTCTAGATCTGCCTTACCCACAACGGTCTGAAATGCTTGGAAGCTAATCTCGGCTAGGTAGGCAGCTTGATTACCGTTACCGGTATTTGCTTGGATCGGCGAATATTTTGTCGGAAGCAACGGTCCCAACTCTTGAATGAATGATTTCGGTCGTACGGCCTTTCCCAGTTTTCGCCAAGAGACCGGCAGGCGCCAGCCATCATCTGACCAAGAGTCGCCTGCTGCCCCAAAAGTAACCGGCTTTGCACTGGAAAGCGCGAAATCCAACACCCGACCGACGTATCGCACTTCTCCGTTGGCGAAGGACAAAACAAAGTCCCCGGGCGACGCGGTTCGCATGTTTTCATAAAATTTGCTGATCGCGCCATTCTTTTGAACTTTTGGCGACCACAGGTAGCCACCGCTGATTTCCTGAATTGCCGTTTGTTTGTGATTCACCCACCAATATTTCCGCATAGACGCCCAGCCCTCTCAATGGCCTCTACGCAATGGAGGCCTCAGGAGAGAGTCTAGCATTCTGTTCAATTACTTTTTACCAATATCGGGATTGAGACTGACTCGGCTTTTCATTTAAACAGTCTGCCAGCTTTCGACGGACGCCCGCTTATAAACAAAATTCCTAGTAGACATCGCTTCGTTCTAAAGCGTTCTCAATACACTGAATTGGCTAAATGCCGAGGCGGGCAACGGAACGTCGAGCTTCCAAGTGATATTCATCGGACGTTCGCCGTGGCTCGTCTGGAACGATGCAGGCCCGCAAGCCAAGTAAGCACTGTCCTGATCGATCCGAACAAACAATTGAAATGTCCATCCGTTCGGACTTTCACCCACGCTATTCAGGTATTGCTGTCCGATCTTTGTAGAAGGCGCCGCGCTGTTTTGTGACTGCCAGTGAAACAAGTCGTGACTCAGCGCGTAGTCGTGATAGGCGATCGTTTCATGAAAGCCATTGCGCTTGTCCAGTGTAACGAACATTAGTTCTACCTGACGGTTCTTGAGACGCAACACGCCAGTGTTGAATAACGGCCGGCTACTCGCGGTCAGAAACCCAACTGCGGTGAGAATCTCGTTGAGTCGGTAATGGCCGTGCAGACAGAGCGGCGTCCATTCCAGTCCTGGCACTGGCACCGAGTGCGGCAAAGCATTACCCTCAAGTACCCGTGCCAACTCAGCGAGTTCACCAAAGCTATGCGGATTTTCTGCTAATCGCTTCGCGAAATCTCTACCGCTACCCACTCTCGCAGCTGTCCCGTCGATCTGATACGCCAACATTTGCAGGCGTAGCGCGCCACGAGAGTTGAAATCAGGTCCGTCCAGCAGAGTAGCCGCGGTGTTTGCCATCAAAGCGATTTGTGCTGGGTCGTTTGAGTGCAACAGCGCAGAAAAGCGGCGGCCAAAATATTCTTCTTCAGGACTGACGTCGCCAACGATTAGTCCTGCTGCGCGTCGGAGTGCCGTCCACCCACTATGACCTGAGGCGCGGTAGATGTCTTCGATGCTCAGAGCTTGGTCGTGAAGAAAGCTCGCCAAGCTGACGTTTTGGCGCCCTTTTAGGCTGGCGTAGGCTTGCAACTCCGCGGTCATGCGCCGCCAGTTTTGTTGAATGAGTTTACGTAAATTGCTGAGAATTTGATCTCGGCTGCGCTGTTGCAATTGGATGTGACAGCCTGCGGGCAGTTGACTGAAGCCGTTCTCGACACCATCAATTAACTGCCGTCGATTGAGTCCGGTGATCTGACCAAGTAGGTGATCAAATCGGAACTCGGCCGAATGCTGGCCGACAAAATCGAGAATCAGGCAGCTTTCCTTTCCGGCCGAAAGGCGCAAACCGCGACCAATCTGTTGCTGAAAGAGGACCGGACTCTGTGTCGGCCGTAAAAGCAGAAGAGTGTCGACGACGGGGATATCTACGCCCTCATTGAACAAATCTACGGTAACTAGGACACATACTTCGCCTCTCGCGAGTGCGGCGGGCGCAGCTTCTCGTTCTGCGTGCGTCGATTGACCCGTCAGACATAGTGCCGGAAGCCCCGCTTTGTTGAATTGATCGGTCATGAATTCTGCATGCTGCACGCTCGCACAGAAGGCGATTGCTCTGCTCTGACGAGGATCTGCG
Source organism: Pseudomonadota bacterium (assembly GCA_046728335.1). Taxonomy (GTDB): domain Bacteria; phylum Pseudomonadota; class Gammaproteobacteria; order Burkholderiales; family Burkholderiaceae_D; genus JAFCUW01. The sequence goes on from JBKPEJ010000055.1 coordinate 42,287, forward strand.
CATAATCGCCGCCATTCGTTGACAATCATCCTGGCGCGAATATCGTTCCCCGTGAGGACACTGTCGAGGACCGCACTTTCACCGGGCTGGCGCCACGGGATGTGTCGCAGATCGGTGCTGTCATCGCACGCGAAGTATTCAAACGGGGCAAGCAACTGCAGGTCAAGCGCATGCCACAGACGGAGTTCCACCGCCGGACTCCCATCCGGCCGGGAGTCGAAATAGGAAGCAATCGGCCTCCCGTCGCTTCGCTCGGGCGTAGCGGTGAGGCCTAAGAGGATGGAGGGTTTCGCTCGCCTCGCGACTGCGTCAAAACTCGCGGCGGCAAGTCGATGGCATTCGTCGAAAACAACTGTATGCCAATAGGTTTCGCCATAACGATCAAGCAGCTCGTTGCTGTGCAGGCTTTCGATTGTCGTGAAAAGATGATCTGGACTATTGAGCGCATTATTCCCGCTAAGTAGTTGACCGAAGCTGGGATCTCGTAGCACTTCACGATAGGTGCGCAAGGCCTGATGAAGAATTTCAATCCGATGGGCGATGAACAGAAGCCGAGGGCGACCTCCATACTGCGTGCAAAGGCGTTGATAATCGAATGCCGCCACCACTGTTTTACCCGTACCGGTTGCAGCTACAATCAGATTGCGCATCCGACCGTGCTCGCGCTCGGTCTGAAGTTGCTCAAGCATTTCGAGCTGGTAGTTCTTTGGCGTGAGGTCGAAGAAGCTGAGAACGTTCGCGGGTTGATCGACCTTCCCACCGCCTTTCTCTTTCGCAATTGCCAAGTTAAGGGCTAAGCGATGCTCTGGTCGATTGGGATCGTATGCGACAAATTCAGTGTCGTGCCAGAGGGTTTCGAAGTGCGCCTGAGCTTGCTGGAACATTGCGCCCTGACCGCGTTCCGGGAATTTGACGGTCCACTCGAGTCCACCGGCGAGCGCAGCTTGCGTCAAATTGGCGCTACCAACATACGCTGTGCCAAATCCACTGTCGCGTTCGAAGATCCAGGCCTTTGCGTGGAGTCGAGTACGGCGTCCATCAAGTGAAATGCGCACTTCGCAATTTGGCAGTCGCGCGAGCTCGTCAACGGCTTGGGCCTCGGTTGCGCCAATGTAGGTAGTGGTGAGAATTCGAAGTTGGGTTCGGGCCTGTCCCGTTCCATCGAGCGCAGTGATGCTTTGCAGAATATCGCGGATCTTGCGGATGCCGGAGACGGTAATGAAGCTCATGAGGATATTGACACGATCGCTGCTGCCGAGTTCATGGCGCAGTTCGCTCAGCAATGCGGGCGAGGCTTTCGCGGCAGTGAACAGCCATGGCGAGGTAACGCCAGTGTCCGGGGCTGTGGGCGCTGTACGCTTGCGGTGAACTGCAGTGAGGTTTTTTGCAGGCGACGCAAGTAGGCGAATGTTCGAGCCGTAATCCTGATCAGGAAACTGTTCTGCGAGCCGCTTTCGCAGGTCGACCAGCATCGCGTTCACGAATTCCAACTGCGATTGAAGTCGGTTGCCTTTGCCATCTTTTTCGGTCGAATTTTCAAGCTGTCGTGGCGCGATCTCTTGAAGCACGTTCGCAAGTTGCTCGGCCAGTGCTTCCGCCAATCGTCTTGTTGAACTACCTGGGTCGAGATCTTCGAGGGTGTGATGATCTTGATGGACGTTCTGGCCGAGTTCTGTAACAAGGTCGTCAGTGAGCAGTTGGTCGTACAGGCCGTCTGGGAGCGAGTTTGCCATGAGGTGTCAGAATGACAAAGAACTCAGTATAGCCCGAGACAAGTGCTCGATGGCAATTCAGTAGGAACAAAACTGGCAATCTGATAGCGACGCCCTCACTCGATCCGATCGAAGCAAGTATTAGCGGCGAATTCATCCTTATCGCGGCACGCCGAAGAGCCAATGGCCTTCAAGCTCAGCATGGATCCCCGCCTTCGCGAGGATGACGGTTTCGGGGTTTTCGGATACTTTCAGCGTCCGCTCAGTGCTGCGGTCGGACGAAGAGCGCCGAGTCTTCGTTTAGGAGAAATGCATCACTCCAAAAAGGAGATTGGCTACGACGTTAGGAATTCGGACGGGAACACGTCAGCATCACCCGCCAATATTGCGGAACGGATCCAGCGCCAGATCGATAAGCCGCCGCTCCCGCACCACGATCTCGGCGACGGCCGTCATCCCATACCGCAACGGGTACGTCGTCTCACCCACTTTGTACTGATCCTGTTCCAGTGTCACGCGTCCTTCGTACACAGGCTGCTTGGTTTGCAGCGACGGTTTCGTCGCCGGCGAGATGAACTGCAGCGTGCCGCGGATCAGGCCATAGCGCTGGTACGGAAACGCATTGAACTTCAGCTGCACCGGCAATCCTTCGCGCAGGAATGCGCGGTCGTGCTCGGCGATCTCGATCTTCAGTATCGGCTTGGCGTTCTTGGGCGCGATGCCGCCCAACGGCGAGTTGGCCTGGATCTTGTCGCCGGGCTGGGTCGAGGTCACGTCGGTGATCACGCCGTCCACCGGGGCGACGATCAGCAGGAAGTTTTCCTTGTCGATGTTTTCGAACTTGATGCGGGCCGCGGCGTCGGCCACCAGACGCGCGGTCTGGACTTGCAGCTTCAGCTTGTCCTCGACGTTGGCCACTTCGCGGTCCGCCGCTTCCGACTGCAACCGCAGCTTGGTCAGTTCCTGGCCGCTGGTTTCCAGCTGCGACCTGGCCTGCGTCGATTCCAGGCTTTGCCGCGCGCTCAGCTCGGTCATGCGCGATTGCGCCACGCGCATGGCGTTCTCGGCCGCCGCCAGCGCATTCTTCTTCTGTTCTACTTGCAGCTGAGATACACCACCGCCGCCGGCCATGGCGATCAGCCGGGAGTATTTGTCGGCTTCGTCCTTGGCCGCGTCGCGCGCGCGCCTGGCGTCGTCGAGGTTGGTGCGCGCTTCCTGTTGCTGCGCGATCTGGCCCTGCGCGATCTTGCTGGTGCCTTCGGCCAGGCGGCGCTGGTGCTGTTTCTCTTCCACTTCGGTCGCTTCCTTGAGCGCGGCGGCGCGGCGTTCCATCAGCGCTTTCTTTTCGGGGAATTCTTTCCATTCCCGTTCGGCATCCTCGAGCTTGAGGCGCGCTTCGAGGGCGTTCTTGGCCGCCTCGATCGCGCCGCGCGCGTACAGCCTGGCGACCACGTCGCCCTGTTTTACCGGCTGCCCTTCGGCGATGTAGATGTTGCTCAGCTCGCCGTCGATCGGGGCGTACAGGCGCCGCACTTCGGACGCGGGCACCAGCGTGCCGCTCGCCGTCACCAGCACGTCGGCGTGGCCGAAGAACGACCAGACCAGGCCGACGAACACCAGCGCGACCATCGTGTAGATCGTCGCCTGGGTGAAGCGCCACGGGTCGGCGGTGAGGATCGAGATGCCTTCCGCGCTGTGGTCCTCGAGCGCTTCGGTCAGGGGTTTAAGGGGCTGTTGGCTCATTTTGGGGTTGGGCTCTTGCGAGCGCCAGTTTGCGCACGTCGCTCAAGGCGTCCGCGTAGGCATCGCGGAACGCCGGCACGTGCGACGACATGGTCATGAAGGCGCGCTGGTGCGCCGCGTTCTGTTCTTCCCACTGTTTCAGGAAGGCCTGGATTTTGGCGCCGTCGGTTGCGTCGCGGATCGGCGCCTGTGCGCCTCCCCTGGCGGCCACGAACAATTCCAGCTGGACGATCCAATCGAGTTCGGCCAGCAGCGGTTCCATTTCCGGATTCTGTCGTGCGACCTGCTTCATGGTGGCAACCAGGGCAGCCGCGCGCTTGAATTGGCGCGCCTTGACCAGGGCCATCCACAACGGCAGGTTGGCCTTGAGCAGCGCCGCCGTGCTCAGCGACCTGAGCTTGGTGTTGTCCGGGTCGCGCGCGAGGCCTTCGGTGGCTACCACTGCGGCGCGCGCGTACTTGCCGCTGTCGAGCAGGTCCTGCGCCTCGCGCTCAGGGGCGCCGATGTGGTACAGCGACCACGACAGGAGCGTAACCAGCGCAAACGCGGCCGCGCCCCAGCGCATCAGGCGCGGCATGTCCAGCGCTTCCTTGCGGCCCAGCGCCGCCAGCAGGCCGGAGACGAAGACGGCTGCCTTTCCTTGCGGACGTGCCGCCCCGCCGTCCGCTCCCGGTTCAGGCGCGGTCGAGGCATCCGGTGTGGCGTCGTCTACCGGCGCTTGTTCGACGCAGAAAATGTCGAGGAAGGAATCGGCGGCCGCGACAAATGTGGTTTTGTCGGCATCGGCCACTGGCCCGGCAGAGGTGGGTGGCAGCACGCCGATACGCGTCAGGGTGGGGTCGGGCGCGGCGGCTTCCCATTCCAGGCTCAGGCGATAGACGAAGTGGTGGCCGCCGAATCCGACCACGTCGCCCTCGTGCAGCGCGACGGCGTGCTCGTCGAGACGCGTGCCATCGACGAAGGTGCCGTTGGTGCTGCCCAGGTCCTCGACGTAGGGCTGGCCGCCCTTGAGGAAGATGTGCGCATGGCGGCGCGACAGGTAGTTGACCTGTTGCGGGTTGGCGTCCTTGTAGCGCGCGAAGGTGTCGTCGGCCTTGCTGATCAGGAAGGGGAATTCCGTGATGACGATTGGCTGCAGGTCCGCGGCGCCGGGTTCCGGCGTGAGCGTGAGGCTGGACAGCCTGGCCGTGTTCGGTGCTACGGCGCCTTGTTCGAGTTGCACGCGGTAGGTCAGCGTGGGGCCCAGGCCGAGCACGTCGCCCTCATTCAGCGCGCGGATCGCCTGCTTCAGGGGGGCGCCGTTGACGGTGGTGCCGTTCTTGCTGCCCAGGTCGGCCAGGTAGACGGCGCCGTGTTCGCAGAAGATACGGGCGTGCCGGCGCGACAGGTCGGCGGCGAGTTCGGGCGCGTAGGAGTCGAAGGGCGCTTCGGTGCGGCCGATCGCGAACAGGGTGTCGCGGATGTGGATGGCGGCGAGATCCGGATGCGAGACCGGCTGCAGCACGATCATCAGCTGCCGACCGGGTGCGGGGCGCTGCATGGCGATCATCGCGTCGGGGGCCATGGGTTGCTGCCTAGGGGTCGGACCCCGGTGGTTCCGTTGGGGGTCCGACCCCGGTGCGAAGCCGCTAACTCAACCGGGGTCATGACGGGGACGCCGAGTCCCCTAACTGAACAACCGGGGTCTGACCCCTCGCCCGCGCTATCGGCACGCCGGCAAATTGGCTTTGCGGTGGTTTTAGTTGCGGGATGCATTGCGCACGTCCACTGGCGGCCAGCCGCCGCCCAGGGCTTTGTACAGGGTCACGGTGTCGGACAGGATTTGCTGATGGTTCGCCAGCAGCGCCAGTTGTGACGCAAGCAGCGTACGCTCGGCTTCGAACACTTCCAGCTGCGACACCATGCCCTCCTTTAGTTGTGCCTCGATCTGCGCGGCAACGACGCCCAGCTGTTCGGACTGCTGCTGCAGTTCCACGCGCTGCCGGCGATGCGCGTCGAGGTTGACTAGCGCATTCTCCACTTCCTCGAACGCGCCAATCACAGTGCGGCGATATTCCTGTTCCGCCACCTGGGTACGCGCCTCGCTGGTCTTGATGCGCGCCTTGACGCTCGGATCGAAAATGGGGAAGTTGATGCTCGGGAGCAGGCCGAAGGTGAACGATTTCAACAGGTTGCCCAGCTGGAAACTGGATGTGCCGCCGCGGGCGGTCATGCTGATCGACGGCAGCTGCGCCAGCTTGGCCTGCCCCACCAGGTCGTACGCGACCAGGACGCGGTACTCGGCGGCGACGATGTCGGGCCTGCGCTTGAGCAGCTGGGACGGCAGCCCCTCGGGCACCATTGGCAGCTGCACGCGCTGCTGGAGGCTTCCGGTAGGCACCTTGAATTCGCCGGCCGGCGTGCCGAGCAGGGTGGCGAGCGCGTTGCCGGCAAGGGCGCGCAGGCGGGTCAGTTCGATCAGGTCGTTGGTCAGCCGGTTGATTTCGGCGCGCTGCTGCAGCAGGCGCGTCTGCGGCACCAGGCCGTTCTGGTACATCGCTTCGTAGGTGGCGAGGATCTGCTTGTTCTTTTCCAGCGTCCTGCTCTGCTGGTCGATCTGTTCGTCGAACTGCAGGATCTGGAAGTAGGTCGTCGACACATCGGATGCCAGCGTGAGGTAGCCGGCGCGCCAGTCGGCTTCGCTCGCGTTGAACTCTGCCGTCTGCGCTTCGACACCCTTGGCGACCTTGCCCCATACGTCGATGTCCCAGTTGACCTGGGTGCCGAGGTTGTATTGCTTGATGAATTTCTGGCCGGTGGTTTTTTCGAAACTGGCGCCGGCGCCGGCTTCGATCGTGGGCAGGGCGCCGGCGCGCGCTTCGCCGATTTCAGCCTGGGCCACGCCGATCCGGGCGGCGAGGATTTTCAGGTCGAAGTTGGAGCCGAGCGCTTTTCCTACCAGGCCGTCCAGGTAGGGGTCGCGGAACTGCTTCCACCAGTCGACCGTGATCATGTCGGCCGGGGCGACCGGCAGGGTCTTCTGGGTTGACCAGGCCGTCTTGGTGGGGGCGTCAGGGGTCTTGTAGGGTTTCTGGCTGACGTCGGCGCATCCACACAGGGCGAGCGCAACCGTGCCGGCGAGTGCCTGGTTTCTCATCCTGCAACTGATCCAATCGTTCATGTGCGATCCCCAATTACGCCGTCGTCCCCGCGCACGCGGGGACCCCATTTGCTACCCAACACATTGCGACAGCTTCCTCCGATTAAAACCAACACTATTTGCCGCAAATTGGGTCCCCGCTTTCGCGAGGAGTCGTTACTGCCAGTGGCGGTAACGACGTGAGTGGCGGCGCGGTTTCGATCTCTTCGAATCAATAAGCATTTTGCGTGCCCGATACCAGGTGGAAGCGGCCTTATCCATTGGTTCTAAGTTCCCCCCTTTCGAATTCGACAAACACTTTGAACTGATCGAATCGCTCATCGTTCAGTCCCACCTTTTCCGTCGTAGGTGGGGACCCCATTTGCGACCCAACACAATGCGACAGACTCCTCCGATAAAAACCAACACTATTTGCCGCGAATTGGGTCCCCGCTTTCGCGAGGACGACGTGGGTGGCGGCGCGGTTTCGATCTCTTCGAATCAATGAGCATTTTGCGTGCCCGACACAAGGTGGAAGCGGCCTTATCCATTGGTTCGCAGTTCCCATCCTTTCGATTCGACAAACACTTTGAACAGCGCGGCATCCAAGTGCCCTGCCCGGCATTCTTCGTCGATGATGTCGAGCGCGCGCTCCACCGGGATCGCCTGCTTGTACGGCCGGTCGCGCGCGGTGAGCGCGTCGTAGATGTCGCTGATCGTCAGGATCCGCGTCTGCATGCTGATCTGCCCACCATGCAGCCCCATCGGATAGCCCGATCCGTCCAGCTTCTCATGGTGGCCGTGCGCGATCGCCGGCACGCCGGCCAGTTCGCGCGTCCAGGGGATGAGGATCAGGAAGGAGTAGGAATCGGCCACGTGCGCTTCGATCTGGCGGCGCTCGTCGGGCGTCAGGCAGCCCTTGCAAACGTTGAGCGCGGCGAATTCGTCGTCGGTGAGCAGGCGGAAAGCCGCGTCGTCCGCATCGATGCACGCGTGGTGGCGGATGGCGTCGAGCTCGGGCAGCGGCGCAGTGTACGAGATCGCCGGTTCGTTGGCGCGCACGATGATGTCGAGGAACTCGTCGAGCCGCGCGCTTTCCGCCCGCAGCTCGGCTTCGATCCGGTCGCGCTCCTGGCGGAACGCCGCCATGCTGAACTCGCCCTGCACGTGCCGCTCGGTCAGATTGCGCCAGGCGTGCCGTTCGAGGCAGGCGCGCGCATAGCGGAAGCGCTGTTCCAGAAGGCGCATGTCGGCATGGTGCAGCTTCTTCTCCTTGCGCAGCACATGCTCGCGCACGCCGACCTTGCCGAAGTCGTGCAGCAGCGCGGCATAGCGGATTTCGCGCAGCTGGGCCGGCGTGAATGCGGCGCGGCGCAACGTGGGATCGTCCGCGCGCTCGATGGCGATGGCGAGGTTCTCCGCATAGCCGGCCACGCGGAAGGAATGGCCCGCGGTGACCGGGTCGCGTTCTTCGATGGCCTGGACCGATGCGCACACGAAACCGTCGAGCAGGCCCTTGATGTCGGAATACAGCTGGAAGTTCTTCAGCGCGACCGCGGTCTCGGCGCACACGCCGCTGAGGATTTCGAGGTCGGTCTCCTGGAACGCCTGCGGATCGGACGAGGTGTCCACCTGGATCAGCCCGAGCACTTCATCGCCGAGGATCAGCGGTACGCACATGACGCTGAGGATGGCCTGCGCGACGATCGACTCGTGCGCGGCGAAGTGGCGGTCGGATAGTGTGTCGACCGACAGGATCGCGCGCTTCTTGTGCAGCACTTCGTCGACGATGGTGTGCGAGATGCGTACCTGCGCGGGATCTTCGATGGCGCCGTCGCGCCGCCGCGCGGCAACCGGCGTAGGCGGGTCGCGCTCGTTGTTGCGCAGCATGATGAAGGCGCGCTCGGCCAGCGGGAACAGATCAAAGATGAAGTTCATGATCTTTTCGATCAGCGTCTCGCGGTCGGTCACCGCGCCGAGCGCGATGCTGGCCTGCGCCATCGCGTGCAGCCGGTGCACCGTCTTCTCGAGGTCGCTGCGGTCAGCCTGCCTGGTGTCGACCAGCGCGGGCGTGAACTGGGTGGCGTCGACCGATTTGGTGATCACGGTTGGCGCCGCGCCGCGCTCGGGCAGCACCAGCGAATGGAAGGCCAGCTGCGCGGAGGCGAGCGCGAGCTCGTCGCCGTCACGCAGCGGATGCCAGGCGCCAGGCGCGAGCCGTTCGCCGAGCACAAAGGTGCCGTTGCGCGAATGCAGGTCTTCCACATAGTAATTGCCACCGCGGCGCCGGATGCGCGCATGGCGCCGGCTGATGGTCTGCTCGGGGATGCAGATGTACTTGTCGGACGCGAGCGCGTCTTGCGGATCGCGCCCGATCACCGCTTCATCGTGGATCGGGAACACCGCCGGCTTGGCCGCTTCGGCGCCCAACCATTCGAGGTAGGCCATGACCGGTCCGGCCGATTCGGAAAATGTCGCTTTTGGTTCCATATTGCAAGAGTTCCGTATTCACCGTCCAGCCTGCTTCACTTGACGGTGATCGTGATTTTCTTGGAAAACACCGGCGGCGTGTGCGGCACATGGTTTTCGTCGCCCATCAGCAGCTGCAGCGTGTGTTTGCCGGGCGGCAGCTCGAGCATGGTCTCGGTCTCGCCCGCGCCGAAATGCAAATGGTTGCGGTCCGATGGTATCTCCGTGCCGGCCGGCGGCAGCTCGGTGTCGATCAGCAGGTGGTGATGGCCGGTGTTGGCGAACGCGACGCCTTTCGGGGCGACGCCCATATTGCGCAATCCAAACCACACTTTAAACGGCTTGCCGGCCGGCACCACCTGGCCGTCGACCGGCCAACCGATGTAGAGGTAGGCATTCGGGGGAGCGTTGGTGGCAAGCACGGCTCCGGCGGACAGGGTGGCCATCAATGCCGCGGCGGCGAACAGGTTGCGCATTTTTTATTCTCCGGTTGATTGCGATATCGCCGATGGCGCCCGGGCGCTCCGCTTATTTCACAATGACAGTGATTTTTTTCGAATGCACGGGCGGGTTGTGCGGCATATGATCCTTGTCGCCCAACAGCAATTGCAGCGTATGCTTGCCGGGCGGCAGTTCGATGCGCGCCTCGGTCTCGCCGGCGCCAAAATGCAGGTGGTTGCGGTCGTTGGGAATCGATTCGGTCATCGACGGCAACTCGGTGTCGATCAGCAAGTGATGGTGGCCGGTGTTGGGGCCGCCCGACCCTTTCGGCGCAACGCCCATGTTGCGCAGCCCCATGCGCACCCAGAATTTTCCGCCCGTGATGACCGTGCCGTCGTAGGGCCAGATGAAGTACACCTGCGCATTCTCCGGCGCGGCGGTGGGCGCGGCGCAAGCAGGTCCGAACTGCAGGGCTGCGACGAGCAGCGCGGAGAAAATCATAACGTTGCGCATGATTGCGTACTCCTTGCTGGGGTTGTTTGGACGTGCGACTCCCACTTCGTAAATCTGGCACACTATTAGTCGAATCGCAAGGTCAATTCTTCTCGAACGCAGCAAGAAAGAGGAGCCGCTGATGTGGCAGAAACTTTTGGTCTTTTGCGTACTGGCGGCGGCCGTTGCTGCGCCGAACGCCTTGGCGCAACGCAGCGTTCCCGACATGCAGTTGGCCGGTGTCGTTCCCAAAAACAGCGCCGAACAATTCGAGCTGGCGTTCTGGGAATCGATCAAGGACAGCACCCACGTCAGCGATTACGAGGCCTACCTGAAGGCCTATCCGAAAGGACGATTCGTGGCGCTCGCGCAAGCGCGTATCGCGCGACTGCGCACGCCGGGCGCGAAGGGCCCGGCCACCGTCGAAGCCACTCCGCCGCCCGCGCCGGGCAAGGCCGCGCGTGAACCGGCACGACCGGCAGCCAGCGCCAGGGAGACGCCTGCCAAGCCCGCGCCGGCTGTGGCGGCGGCGGCGCCCGCGGCCGCGCCCAAGGTCGCCAACGGAGCGGAGATCAAGGACTGCCCTGCCCTGTCTCTTATACACATCTCCGAGCCCACGAGACGTTGCGTTCAATCTCGTA
>JBKPEJ010000065.1:0-34082 GCA_046728335.1 Pseudomonadota bacterium
ACCCAGCGAGGAGCTGAAGGCGCCGGTGGTGGCCGTTCGTCGCAACTCGGCGGCGATGCCGGCGGCGCGCGCGGCGGATCGGCCCAGCGCTCGGGCGCGCAAAGCGGCGGCGCGCTGGGCGGCTACGGATCAGGCAACGCCGCGCGCGCGAATAGTTCGCGGGGCGCCTCCAGCAGGGGCTCGATGTCCAGCGGCGGCATGCGGGGTGGCGGTGGTCGTCGCGGTCGCTAGGAGGCAACTCATGAATCCCCGAAACGCAATTCACAAGTTAAGCATCGCGATGCGCATCCCCCCCATGCTGCGTGCACTACGCCGGGTGTCGCTGGTGTGGCTCGTGGCATTCCCGCTCGCCGCCTTCGCCGCCGAGCAAACAACTTACGCTACGCCGGACGAAGCAGTGAATGCGCTGCTGGCCGCGCTCAAGGCCGACAGTGACGACGCGCTCATCGCGATCTTCGGCGACAAGCACAAGGAACTGGTCGTCCCGCCCGACAAGGCCGCCAATTCGGCGAACCGCGCCAAGATTGCAGCGGCGATCCAGGCCTATCACCTTCTCAAAGAAGCGGGCAAGGATAAACGCGTGCTGCTGATCGGCGACCAGGCGTGGCCCGTGCCGATTCCGCTGGTGAAGGCCGGCGAGCGCTGGCGCTTCGCGACCGAGCAAGGCGAGGACGAGCTGATCAACCGCCGTATCGGCGCCAACGAGCGCAACGCCATCATTGTCCTGAATGCCTATCTCGACGCGCAAAAGCAATATGCCGCGGAGGACCGCAACGGCGACGGCGTGCTCCAGTACGCGCAACGGCTTGCCAGCGCGCCCGGCAAGAAGGACGGATTGTTCTGGCCGGCCGATGCCGGCAAGGGAGAGGAAATGAGCCCCTTCGGTCCGCTGGTGGCCGAGAGCGCGGCGTATCTCAAGGGCCACAAGACCGGAGATGCATACCGGGGCTACCGCTACCGGATCCTCACGCGCCAGGGCAAGAATGCGCCAGGCGGCGCCTATAACTACATCATCAACGGTCGCATGATCGCCGGCTTCGGGCTGGTGGCGTATCCCGACCGGTATGGCGAAAGCGGCGTGATGACGTTCATCGTCAGCCACAACGGCAAGGTGTACCAAAAAGACCTGGGCAGGGGTTCGGCCGCCATCGGAGCGAAGATGGACACCTTCGATCCGGGCGCGGGCTGGAAAGAAGTCACATCGTAGAGACGGCCCGCTCCCGATCCTTCAAGGTGGCCAATTTCCAGCCAAGCCACGCCATCGGGAGGTAAGCGGCGACCAGGTCGACCACATTGAACCAGAGTGGCGAAGGCAGCATCAAAACGCTGCTGATTCCCCCTGCCAGGAATATGACACCAATGAACATCGCCAAATGAAACTTGCGGCATGCCGCGATAAAAGCTGTCACCGCGGCGCCCACCAGGGTGCCGAGAGCATGCGCTAGAAATGGGAAGAGAAAATGCTTGGGCTCGAACAGATGCATCGACGCCTTCAAACCTTCCATCGTCGTCACATCGGCGTCCAACGGCGGCGGGATCGCGCTGGCGCTCATATTGATGAGTCCCATATTGACGATGCTGCCAATGGCGAGTCCTGCGAATAGCGCCAGAATATTTTTCAACTTTGGATGCGTTCCAATCTCCTGTTTGCCCATGATTTTCGCGATTGATCGCTTGTGAAGCACCGAAGTCGACGATGGGCCATCAGCACCACACCTCAGCACAGCGATGTATTCGGATAACAACTTCGCTGGAGTCTACTCATTCATTTTCATTATATCTACCCCGCAAGGGTGGTTGGCTGGGGCGCGCTTGCCGATCCGCCATGATCTCCTCCGATTGATTACACGGCGTATCAAGTCATTTTCCGCAACCGGTATTTATCTGGGAAGGCGGCATAAGTATAGTCGGTGTCAAGGCGTAAGGATTTGCACACAGAAGGACGGCGCCTCCGCAACCGAACCTGGCAAGCATACCCAGCAACCATCATCGACAAGGACCACTACCATGCCATACGTAAATATCCGCATCACCAAAGAAGGGGTCACTCCCGCGCAAAAGCTGGAACTGATCGAGGGCGCCACCGACTTGCTCTCGCGCGTACTAAACAAGAATCCGGCGACCACCTTCGTCATCATCGACGAAGTCGAGACCGATAACTGGGGGCTGAACCGCGAGAACATCACGACCCTGCGCGAGCGTGAGTCCAAGAACAAGGGTGGATGCCAATAATGAAACTCATCTATATTGGCGATCCCATGTGCTCGTGGTGCTACGGCTTCGGCAAAGAAATGACTGCCCTCGAGGCGCGCCACCCGGAGCTCTCCCTCGACATCATGGTCGGCGGCGTGCGCGCCGGCGCCACCGACCTGCTCGACGATAGCGGCAAACAGTTCCGCCTCGGGCACTGGGCGCGTGTCGAACAAAATAGCGGCCTGCCCTTCAACCGCGAGGCCTTCCTGGCGCGCGAAAACTTCGTCTACGACACCGAGCCGATTTGCCGGGCCGTGGTCGCAGCGCGCCAGATCGCGCCGCAGGCGAACCTGCTGTCGGTATTCCGCGCGCTGCAGAACGCGTTTTACGTCGATGGGCTCGATACCACCGATGGCGCGGTACTGGCACAGGTCGCGGTCGCCGCGCTGGAAAAGTTGGGGCACGTGCACGACGTGGCCGCATTCCACAAGGAGTGGTCCGCCCCCGCCACGATCGCCGCCACGCGCGCCGAGTTCGCTCAAGTGCGGGCGATCGGGATCAACAGTTTTCCTGCGCTGCTGCTCGAAGCGAACGATCAATTGTTCGAAATCAGCCCGGGATATGCGCATGTCGACCAGCTCGACATGCAGTTGAACGCCATCCTGCAAAAAGTGAACGCGGCCTGATCGTCCCCGCCGTCGCATTTTTCAGACCAGCTGCACGACCATGCCGCTTGCGCGATCGGCATGGTGGCGCCGGAAAAGGCCATGGCGCGGGCCTGGCCTTACCTGGGCGCCCGTTGCCGGCCTTGATCGCCATCGCCGCCATATTGTGGTTCTCGATCGGATTCCTGCCATGAACAAGCCTTTACACACACCGTCGCCGGTGATCCTGCTGGCGACCAGCTTCGCCTTCATCATCGTTCAACTCGATGTCACCATCGTCAACGTCGCGCTGCCGCGGATCGGCGCGGACCTGGGCGCCGGCGTGGCGGCACTGCAGTGGGTGGTCGATGCCTACACCCTTGGCTTCGCCGTGTGTCTGCTGGCCGCTGGTGCAATGGGCGACAAGTTCGGCCCGCGCCGCGTCTTCCTTGGCGGGTTCGCGCTGTTCACCGCCGCCTCGATCGGCTGCGCGATGGCGCCCAACCCGATGGCACTGAATGTGGCGCGCGCCTTGCAAGGTGTGGGCGCGGCGCTCCTCGTACCGAGTTCGCTGTCCATCCTCAATTTTGCTTACGCCGGCGACAAGAAGCTGCTGGCGAAGGCGATCGGGTGGTGGACTGCCGCCGGCGGCGTCTCGATCGCCGCCGGCCCCGTTGTGGGCGGCCTGCTGCTGTCGACGGCCGGCTGGCGCAGCATCTTCTGGGTCAATGTGCCGATCTGCATTGCCGGCTTCCTGCTGACGCGCGCCGTCGTGCCCCGCATGCATGGCAAAGACACGGCGCGCTCCTTCGACCTTCCCGGACAGTTGCTCGCGATGATCGCGCTCAGCGCCTTGATCGGAGCGGTGATCGAAGGCCCGTCGTTTGGCTGGTCGAGCGCGTTCGTGCTGGCAGCGATGGCTTGCGCACTGATTTCCGGCGCCGCCTTCCTGCTGGTGGAAAGCCGTACGCAAAACCCGATGCTGCCGCTGCGCTTGTTCCGCAATGCCAGCTTTTCCGCCGCCGTGTTGTTCGGCGTGCTGGTCAACTTCGCGTATTACGGCGTCATCTTCATCCTCAGCTTCTACCTGCAAAAGGTGCGCGGATATTCGGTGATGGATACCGGCCTGGCCTTTCTGCCGCTGACTGGGACCTTCATTTTCTCGAATATCGCCAGCGGATGGATGTCGGCGCGCACCGGCTTGCGCACGCCCATGATCTTGGGCGGCCTGATCGGCGCGACAGGCTACGCCTTGTTCGGCGTGCTGGGCGTTTCGCACTCCGCAGGTTTCCTCGACATGCTGCCTGGCTTGGCGATGATACCGGCCGGCATGGGGCTGGCGGTGCCGGCAATGACGACGTCGATACTGAGCAGCGTCGAGGCGCGTCAAGCCGGCGTCGCCTCCGCCGTGCTCAACACCGCGCGCCAGGTCGGCGGCGCGTTGGGGGTCGCGGTGTTCGGTGCGCTGGTCGCGGCCGGCGGCGGCGCGCACATCCTCAACGGCGTGCGCACCGCGATGGCCATCTCCGCGACGCTGCTGATCCTTGCCGCCCTGCTTGCCCATCGATATGGCGCGCGGCCAGGCACCATTCCGGTTGGCGTGCGTGGCAGCGCTTAGCGCGAATGGAGTTTTTCGACCAGGAAGTCGACAAAGGTACGCACCCGCAGCGATAAATGGCGCGCATGCGGATACAGCAGGATGAAAGGGCGCGATGTGCCGCCATGCTGCGGCAGGAGTTCGACCAGCTCGCCGCGCGCCAGGTCCTGTGCGACGATGAAGCGATAGGTCTGGACCAATCCGGCGCCGCTGCGTGCCAGCGTCACGATGCCCAGCACATCGTCGGAACAGCAATAGCCGCCAGGCGTGGCGACATCGATGACTTTCCCGCCGTCGACGTGGAATGGCCAGTGGATCTTGCGCCCGGTGCTGGGCAACTCGAATTGTATGCAGTCGTGTTGCTGCAGATCTTCCAGTGTCTGGGGTGTACCGGCGCGCTTCAGGTAGGCTGGCGTGGCCACCAGCACCAGTTCTGCATCCTCGAGCTTGCGGGCAATCAGGTTGGAATCGGGCGGCGTGCGTCCGCGGATGGCCAGGTCGTAGCCCTCCTCGGCGAAATCGATATTCCGATTGCTCAGGTGGACGTCGACCTGGACCTCTGGATACCGCGCGCGAAACTCTGGCAGCAGCGGCAGCACGCGATAGTGGGCGTAAGGCGTTGGCATGCTGATGCGCAGCAGCCCGGAAGGCGTGCTCTGGCCGCCGGTGATTTCGCGCTCGGCGTCGACCAGCTGACCGAGCGCTTGCCGGCATTGTTCGAAGTACACCAGGCCGGACTCGGTCAGGCGGATTTGCCGCGTCGTCCGCACAAACAGTCGTACGCCCAGACGCTCTTCGAGCCGGGAGATCGAGCGGCTCACCGCGGCCGGAGTCACGCCGGCGGCGTTCGCCGCCGATGTGAAGCTCCCTTGTTCGGCAGCCAAACAAAACAGCTCTATGCTGCCGAGCAAAACGTTGTCGAAATTGCGTTTCATGCTGGATTGGTTTCCTGATCGATCAACTCGCGCTGGCGGCGGCTGATTTACTGCCGTGGAAAGTATAGTCGATCATGTTGGCAGCCCAGGCATTCCGCCTGAACTGGCAACACGGTCGACGCGGCTATTCCTGCTTTACATTTCCCCTTCTTTCTCCGCGGGCGCATTGATGATGCTGTCGGCCAGCGCATATGCTCTCTGTGTTGCCGGCCGCGCAGCCACGCGCTCGGCCCAGCGGGCCAGCGCTGGAAAACCATCGAGCTCCTGACCATGCCATTCGCGGTAGGTCAGTAGTGCAGATCCAGCATGATGAAACTCCAGATAATAAGGTGTGGGTGGATGCCGGGGCCTGGTATTTCCGGCGCAGCTTGTAGGGCGCAAGAATATCGCGGAATGCCGACTGGATTGATTACATCGGGTAATAACACTAAGTCCAGAAGTGGGCTTTATCGCGTTGGATGATCGCAGTAAAGTGAATCTCACCGGAACCTGAAGCAAGACCGGAGTTCACTGACCCTAACCTTTTTGGAGCAACATCATGACGCAGCAGCAAAAAACCATCATCGTCACCGGCGCATCGCAGGGCATCGGCGCCGGCGTCGTCCAGGCTTTCCTGGCACGTGGCTATAACGTCGTCGCCACCTCGCGCAGTATCAGCAAGTCCGGCGCGTTCCAGCCTTCCGACCGGCTGGCGCTGGTGGACGGCGACATCGGCGAGATGGCCACCGCCGTCAAGGTCGCTGCCACCGCCATCGAGAAATTCGGCGCCATCGACGCGCTGGTCAACAACGCCGGCATCTTCTTCCCGAAACCCTTCATCGATTACACGCCGGAAGACCTCAAGTCGCTGGTACACACGAACCTGGAAGGTTATGTGTACATCAGCCAGCTGGCGATCAAGCAGATGCTGGCGCAAAAACGGGGCGGCAGCATCGTCGCCATCTCGAGCAGCCTGGTCGACAACCCGATCGGCGGCTTTACCGTTGCCATTCCGATGATGACCAAGGGCGGCATCGACGCAATGAGCCGCAACCTGTCCATGGAATACGCGAAAGACGGCATCCGCGTGAATGTGGTCGCGCCCGGCGTCGTCGCTACCCCGCTGCACAAAGATAATCCCGTGGATTTCCTCAAGACGCTCTCGCCGATGGGCCTGATTGCCAGCGTCGAGGACATCGCCGACGCCGTCGTTTATCTGACCGAAGCGAAACAGGTCACCGGCGAAGTGCTGCACGTGGATGCCGGCGCTCACAACGGCAAATGGTAAGCGGCTGATACCGCTTGCTCCCGTCCGGCGCGGCATCGATCGGCGGGCGGGAGGAATCCCTTCAACCATGCAAAGGAAAGCAACTATGTCCATCCAAAATATTCTGTACCGCGCAAGCGCCAGGGCAACCGGCGGCCGCGAAGGCCGCGCCATCTCCTCCGACGAGGTGCTGGACCTGAAGCTGACCAAGCCGAAGGAACTGGGCGGCACCGGCGCAGTCGGCACCAACCCTGAACAGCTGTTCGCGGCCGGCTACTCGGCATGCTTCATTGGTGCGATCAAATTCGTCGGCGGCCGCGACAAGATCCCGGTACCGGCGGACGTCTCGGTCGAAGGCACGGTCGGCATCGGTCCGATTGCAACCGGCTTCGCCATCGAAGCCGAGCTGAAAATTTCGCTGCCTGGCATGGATCGCGCCGTGGCGGAAGAACTGATCGCCGCAGCCCATATCGTGTGCCCGTATTCGAATGCGACACGCGGCAACATCGACGTGACGCTGATCCTGGTCTGATTCGCGAGCAGCACGCTTTACACATCGGAGGAGCGCAAAAATGAACAATGGATATTGGGTGGTCGCATACCGGTCGGTATCGGACGAGGCTGCATTGAAAGCGTATGGCAAGCTGGCCGAGGTGGCGATTGCGGCGAACGGTGGGACCATCCTGGCCCGGACCGGCGACGCGATCAAGGTGCACGAAGCGGGCCGGCACCAGCGCACGGTCATCGTCGAATTCTCGAGCTTTGCACACGCGCGGTGGGTTTATGCCAGCGAGGCGTATCAGGCCGCGCTGCGCGTGCTGGGGACCGCTGCCGAGCGTGATTTCCGCATTATCGAAGGCCACGCGCAATAACCGTGAGCACAGACATGAAGATCGACAATGCAGCACCGCGCACCGGCGATTCAGCCTGCCTTGGCAAGCATTGGTGTTTGCAGCAATGTTGCTGCAAGAAAAATCGCGCTTCGCGCCAGCGCCTCCGGCGCGCCGTCGCGCAGCGACGGCAGATGGGCGATTCGGAGAGCCGCGCCCTTGCAAGGGCGCGTCTTCGAATCCCCCTCGCTCCGTCCGGAATAAAAAAAAATGGCCACCCGCAGGGGTGGCCATTTTTTTCTATTCTTGGCGGAGAGAGGGGGATTCGAACCCCCGGTAGGATATTATCCTACACACGCTTTCCAGGCGTGCGCCTTCAGCCACTCAGCCATCTCTCCGGTATTGACTTCCTTCGCTTTCACGAAGCCGCAGATTATAGCAAACATTCCGCTGAGTACCAAGACATTCGCCCGTGCCCCTCGCCCACCAGCGTCAGGAAGCTTCCTTGAGCTGCTCCAGAATCGCCGGATTTTCCAGCGTCGAGATGTCCTGCGTGATCGTCTCGCCCTTGGCCAGCACGCGCAGCAGGCGCCGCATGATCTTGCCCGACCGCGTCTTCGGCAGGTTGTCGCCGAAACGAATCTCCTTCGGCTTGGCAATCGGCCCGATTTCCTTGGCGACCCAGTTGCGCAGCTCCAGCGCCAGCCGCTTGGCCTCTTCGCCGGTCGGCCGCGCCTGCTTGAGCACGACAAATGCACAGATCGATTCGCCCGTCGTGTCGTCCGGCTTGCCCACCACCGCCGCTTCCGCCACGATCGGATTGGCGACCAGCGCCGATTCGATCTCCATCGTGCCCATCCGGTGGCCCGACACGTTCAGCACGTCGTCGATGCGCCCGGTGATCGTGAAATAGGTAGTGTCGCTGTTGCGGATCGCGCCGTCGCCAGCCAGGTAGTACTTGCCGCCCAGCTCATCCGGGAAGTAGCTGCTCTTGAACCGCTCCGGGTTGCCCCAGATGGTGCGGATCATCGACGGCCACGGCCGCTTCACCACCAGGATGCCGCCCTGCCCGTTCGCCACGTCGGCGCCGGCCTCGTCGACGATCGCCGTCATGATGCCCGGCAGCGGCAGTGTGCACGAGCCCGGCACCATCGGCGTCGCGCCCGGCAGCGGCGAGATCATGTGGCCGCCCGTCTCGGTCTGCCAGAAGGTGTCGACGATCGGACAGCGCTCGCCGCCGACGTTCTTGTAGTACCACATCCACGCTTCCGGATTGATCGGCTCGCCCACCGAACCGAGCAGCCGCAGGCTCGACAGGTCGTAGTTCTTGGGATGCACTTTCGGATCCACATCGGCCGCCTTGATCAGCGAACGGATCGCCGTCGGCGCCGTGTAGAAAATGCTGACCTTGTGCTTGGCGATGGTTTCCCAGAACCGGCCCGCGTTCGGGAAGGTCGGGATGCCTTCGAACACGATCTCGGTGGCCCCCACCGCCAGCGGACCGTATGCGATATAGCTATGCCCGGTGACCCAGCCGATGTCGGCGGTGCACCAGAAAATATCGTCCTTCTTGATGTCGAAGGTCCACTTCATCGTCAACGCGCACCACAGCAGGTAGCCGCCGGTCGAATGTTGCACGCCTTTCGGGGTGCCGGTCGAGCCGGAGGTGTAGAGGATGAACAGCGGATGCTCGGCGCCGACCCACTCCGGCTCGCATTCGGCGCTCTGCTGGTCGACCAGCTCGTGCAGCCAGATGTCGCGCCCTTCGGTGAAGGCAATCTTGCCGCCGGTGCGCTTGTAGACGATCACGTCGCGGATGGTGTCGCAGCCGCCCAGCGCCAGGGCTTCGTCGACGATGGCTTTCAGCGGCAGGTGCTTGCCGCCGCGCAGCTGCTCGTCGGCGGTGATGACGGCGACCGCGCCGGCGTCGATGATGCGCTCCTGCAGCGACTTGGCGGAGAAGCCGCCAAACACCACCGAGTGCGTCGCGCCGATCCGCGCGCAGGCCTGCATCGCGGCCACACCTTCGATCGACATCGACATGTAGATGATGACCCGGTCACCTTTCTTGATGCCGCGCGCCTTCAGGCCGTTGGCAAACTTGCAGACGCGCTCGTACAGCTCCTGGTAGGTGGCGCGGGTCACCGTGCCGTCGTCCGCTTCGAAGATGATCGCGGTCTTGTTCGCGTTGCCGTTCTTCAGGTTGCGGTCGAGGCAGTTGTACGACGCGTTCAGCTCGCCGTCCTTGAACCACTTGTAGAACGGCGCGTCGGACTCGTCCAGGATCGACGTGAACGGCTTGTGCCACTCGAGGTTCTCGCGCGCCAGGCGGGCCCAGAATCCCTCGTAATCGGCGGCAGCTTCCGCGCACAGTTTTTCGTAAGCAGGCATCCCGGAAATGGCGGCGCTGGCGACGAATTTGGCTGACGGGGCGAACACGCGGCTTTCGTGCGAACCCTGGTTTTCTTCCTGCTTGCTGTCTGTTCCGGCCATGCTTGTCTCCTAGTAATTATTGTGTCCCACATTAGCTGCTGTCGCTTACTGAGCCCTTACATAATAAGGACCGCAGAGCGCCACGTTGTGAATTTTACCAAGCTTTTGCGGCGCCTTAGCGCTTATCGGCAGCGCGCCGCAGCGCGTGTAAAATGACGCATTGGAATATTTTTGCCACCTGGAGTTTGCCCGCCCGATGTCCGACCCTACCGTTCCGAACACAGAACCCAAGCTCAGCCCCCTCAGCAGCCTGATCTTCATGAGCCGCTGGCTCCAGCTGCCGCTGTACCTCGGCCTGATCCTGGCCCAGTGCGTGTACGTATTTCACTTCTGGGTCGAACTGAAAGACCTGATCGGCGCGGCGATCGGCAACGAAGCCGCGCTGCAGCATATCTTCGACGCCGTCACGGTACCCGGCGCCGCGCGCCCCGACAAGCTGAACGAGGCGACCATCATGCTGGTCGTGCTCGGCCTGATCGACGTGGTGATGATTTCCAACCTGCTGATCATGGTGATCATCGGCGGCTATGAAACCTTCGTCTCGCGCCTCGGCCTCGAGCTGCATCCGGACCAGCCGGAATGGCTCTCGCACGTCAATGCCTCGGTGCTCAAGACCAAGCTGGCGATGGCGATCATCGGCATCTCGTCGATCCACCTGCTGAAAACGTTCATCAATGCGGGCGCCTACAAGATTGAGATCATCGCTTCGCAAACCGTGATCCACGTGGTGTTCCTGCTGTCGGCCATGGCGATCGCCTACACCGACCGCATCATGATCGGCACCCAGAACCAATCCCGACCACACTAACTTCTCGAGAATCCCATGACAGTCATCAAACAGGAAGACCTGATCGAATCGGTTGCCGCCGCGCTCCAGTACATCAGCTACTACCACCCGGCCGACTACATCGCGCACCTGGCGCGCGCCTACGAGGCCGAACAGAGCCCGGCCGCCAAGGACGCCATCGCGCAGATCCTGACCAACTCGCGCATGTGCGCCGAAGGCAAGCGCCCGATCTGCCAGGACACCGGCATCGTCAACGTGTTCCTGAAAATCGGCATGGGCGTGCGCTTCGAAGGTTTCTCCGGCACCGTCACCGACGCCGTCAACGAAGGCGTGCGCCGTGCCTATAATTTCGACGACAACAAGCTGCGCGCATCGATCGTGGCCGACCCGCAGTTCGAACGCAAGAATACCAAGGACAACACGCCGGCCGTGGTCCACATGGAACTGGTCGAAGGCGACACCGTCGACGTCAAGGTCGCGGCCAAGGGCGGCGGCTCGGAAAACAAATCGAAGTTCGTCATGCTCAATCCATCCGACTCGCTGGTCGACTGGGTCATGAAGACCGTGCCGACCATGGGCGCCGGCTGGTGCCCGCCAGGCATGCTGGGCATCGGCATCGGCGGCACCGCCGAGAAAGCCATGCTGATGGCCAAGGAAGTGCTGATGGACGACATCGACATGTTCGAACTGAAGCAGCGCGGCCCGCAGAACAAGACCGAGGAACTGCGCATCGAACTGTGCGACAAGATCAACGCGCTGGGCATCGGCGCGCAAGGCCTCGGCGGCCTGACCACCGTGCTCGACGTGAAGATCATGATGTACCCGACCCACGCCGCCTCCAAGCCGGTCGCGATGATCCCGAACTGCGCCGCCACCCGCCACGCCCATTTCGTGCTGGACGGCTCGGGCGCCGCCTACATCGAACCGCCGTCGCTGTCGACCTGGCCTGATGTGCATTGGGCGCCGGACACCGAGAAATCGCGCCGCGTCGACCTCAATACGCTTACGAAGGAAGAAGTCGCCTCGTGGAAGCCGGGCCAGACCCTGCTCCTGAACGGCAAGATGCTGACCGGCCGCGACGCCGCGCACAAGCGCATCCAGGACATGCTGGCCAAGGGCGAGCCGTTGCCGGTCGACTTCACCAACCGCGTGATCTACTACGTCGGCCCGGTCGATCCGGTGCGCGATGAAGCGGTCGGCCCGGCCGGCCCGACCACCGCCACACGGATGGACAAGTTCACCGACATGATGCTCGAGAAAACCGGCCTGATCGCGATGATCGGCAAGGCCGAACGCGGTCCGGCGGCGATCGAATCGATCAAGCAGCACAAGTCGGCCTACCTGATGGCCGTCGGCGGCGCCGCCTACCTGGTGTCGAAAGCGATCAAGAGCGCGAAAGTGCTCGGTTTCCATGACATGGGCATGGAAGCGATTTACGAGTTCGACGTGACCGACATGCCGGTCACCGTCGCAGTCGATTCGAGCGGCACCTCGGTGCACACCACCGGTCCGAAGGAATGGGCGGCGAAGATCGAATCGCTGTCGAGCGTCGGCAAGATTCCCGTCACCGTCGCCTAACGGCATGCAATCGGCGGCCAACGCTCCCATTGGGGTGTTCGACTCGGGTGTGGGCGGCCTTTCGGTGCTGCGCCACATCCGCGCCTTGCTGCCGCATGAACACCTGCTGTACTTTGCCGACTCCGGCTTCGCGCCCTACGGCGACAAGCCGGAACAGGTGGTCGCCGAACGCTCGCTGGCGATCGCAGGTTTCCTCGTCGCGCAAGGCGCCAAGGCACTGGTCGTGGCCTGCAATACCGCCACCGTCGCAGCCATCAAACTGTTGCGCGCACATTACCCCGACATGCCGATCGTCGGCGTCGAACCTGGCCTCAAGCCGGGTGCGGCGGCGACGCGTAATGGCAAGGTCGGCGTGCTCGCGACCGATGGCACCCTGGCCGGCGAAAAATTCCAGCTGCTGCGCGAGCAGATCAGTCTATCGACGAACGCGCAGTTCCTGCTGCAGGGCTGCACCGGCCTGGCCGACCAGATCGAACTGGGCGAACTCGACTCCGACGCCACCGCGGCCATGCTGGCGCGCTACATCGTGCCACTGCTCGACCAGGGCGCCGATACGCTGGTGCTCGGCTGCACCCACTATCCGCTGGTCCAGGCGGCCATCGAACGCATCGTCGCCGGCGCCACGCCGAACAGCATCGTGCTTGTCGATACCGGCGAAGCGGTGGCGCGCCAGCTTGCCCGGCTGCTCGAGGCCGCCGGCACGGCCCGCGCTGCTGATGGCCAGGCTGCCCGGCTCGAGGGCTACACCAGCGCGAGCGCGACGGCGCTGACGGTGGCGTTTTCCAGTCTGCTGGGGCTGCCGGTGCCGGTCCAGGAGGTCCAGATCGGAACAAAATCAGTCAATCCAGCCTGAGCCTCAATTAGATTTGCCAGTTTTCCCAGATGTTTGTATAATCTCGCTCTGTTCCGGGAGCACCGGAACAAATGCAAGTCAATGGTGGCTGTAGCTCAGTTGGTAGAGTCCAGGATTGTGATTCCTGTTGTCGTGGGTTCGAGCCCCATCAGCCACCCCAAAGAATACGCTGTAAAATCAGATGGTTACACGCTTCGGCCTGTAGCCATTTTTGTTTTCTTGGAAGATGACTTCCAAATTTTGGGAAGATCCGCTTTGGATCAACTCTTCGCGCGCGATACATATCATCGCTTGATGAGATCCCGCCGCCGCGCTCAACTAGGCGCCGTTCAGGTGCATCTCGCACTTCACCTCGACATCAGTCTCGGGCGCCAGGCGGCGGTCGACTTCCTGGCGCGGCGTCAGTCTTGCTGTTGCGCTGCGCGTTCTGTACCGGCCCTGCAGGGCTCCGTCGCCCAGACGCGTTCAAACCCAGCTACGCCATGCGCTCGGATGACGCCGGCAGAGATTAACCGACCTGAGCAATACACGAAATATTCCTTCCATTAGGTCTGTCGAAAATTCTTACAGCAACCTGCGTTGCCCTTGATATAAAACACGACATATTTGCTCAAGTGTTTGATTAATCGTTATTTTTCCAAATATTGTCGCGTTTGGCACGGTTAATGCTCGGTGAAATCGTACGCGAATTTCCCTTCAAATTTACCGGAGAAGTAAATGAAACGACTCTCTTTATTCGGCAAAGCGCTCATCGCTAGCAGTATCATTGCCGCAACGATAGCAACCGCCAACGCCACCCCCGTTCTTGGCACAGCCGAACTGACTTTCGGCCAGATTAGTATCTCGTTTGGCGAGGTCGACTGGAATCCGTCGACGAATCCTGGCTTCGATCCGACCCCAACCTACGGTGGTTTCAAAACATTTGTCGGCGCGAATACGGGGTCGTTTGCGGGACCATCGTTCGCAGCGGGCATCGGCGGCTTTACCAATGGCAAGATCCAGGACTTGAGCAACAACGCGGCAGATGGGAATTATTTCCCAGTTGGTACTCTATCCTCGATTCAGAATTTTTTCGCTTTCGATGCAGCGCCAAATTGGAAATTTGAGGCTGTGATGGTGGCGCCCGGTACCTTTCCTTGGGCGCCATATCTCTTGACCGAACTGGGCGGCAACGTAACGGCTACCATTTCGATATCGGGTTTTATCTGCGATGCCGGCGCCAACAATTTCTGCGATCCGGGCGAAGACCGCACCCGGTTCAATTCGATAATCACCGCCCAGTACACCAATACCTCGATCGCCGCGATGCAAGCGATCGTGCTTGGCGGCGGAACATTGGTTAACAATACCTGGAGCGGCACGCTGACTGCCACCGCCATCCCTGGGCCTGCCACCGCCATCCCTGAGCCGGCCAGCATTGCGCTGCTTGGCTTGGCACTGGCAGGTCTTGGCGTGATGCGTCGTCGCAGGGCATAAATCCTGAAGCCCTGCGCGGTGCACAGTAGAGGTAACGGAGGCATTCGCTCGACCGGGCGGCTCCCTTGAAACGGTAGCCGTTCACTTGTTCGCGCAGTACGTCTCCGCGCGCGACCGCAACAATGATGACCTGGACGTCAAGATGTTCTTCGTGGTGGCCAATGCCCTATTCGACGCCGGCATCGCCGCCTGGGATGCGAAATGCGCCTTTGACTCGGAGCGTCCGATCACTGACGTGCGTTACTTGATGAGTTGTGTTGTTGGAAGATCAATTCCAAAAACGCCTATGCGTGGTAACAGACGGACAGATTTCCAAACATGTTATAGTGACGCTTGGAAATTTTCGCGGTATACACCTCGCGATACCGCCAAGAAAAGAACGCATATGTCCAACGCCAAGACACCAACATTTCCGCCACTTTCGGCCGATCGTCATAATTTGGTAACTGTGCTGTATGTGGAAGATAATGCCGCCAATCTTGAACTGGTGGACGCCCTTCTAAAGCGGCGCGGCAATGTCACACTGGTGTCCGCCACGCACGCGCCTGCTGGCCTCAGCCTGGCAATTTCACTTCAGCCCACCATCATCCTTATGGACATTCAACTTTCAGGAATGAATGGCGACGAGGCCCTCCAGCGCCTTCGAGAAGATGCGGCAACGTCCCACATCCCGGTAATTGCGCTTTCTTCCAACGCCTACCCGTCTCAGATCGAAAAAGGACTCAAGGCTGGCTTCTTTCGATATTTGACCAAGCCGTTCACTATTCTAGAATTTACGGATGCAGTCGACGCAGCGCTGGACCTAGCGGCAAAAATCAAACTGCGCTGCCCGACATCCTAAAGCCCGCCATTCATCCTACAAAGCGGGTGGCTACTTTCGCCATACGGATGAGTTTAGGCGCGGCGACGTCACGCCGTCGCTGCAGATCAAGTTGACGAGACAAAGCCGCACGATCGCCAAGGGCCCCAAGTTTCTCCCTCGAACTCTCGACGCCTCACATACGTATCCGAGAAGTGCTCTCCCAAAGCTTGCTGTCTCACACCGCAATCAACGACATCCATGGTATTGAGGGTTGCAACTTGGCAAATTACCTTAGTGAAAACTCCGTGACTGGCTATGGCCTTTTTAAGGCGCAGGGCTTCCGTGTCAGAAGCTATTGCAATCAACCACAGCTCATCTAAACGCGTTTGATTCATCTTCGCCTCCCCCGTAACTGACCTGAAGAAGGGGGGCCAGTAAGAGTCGAGCTTACCCCCTAAAGTCAACACCTGTCGCTCGTAACGGACACGGCAACGCCAGGCGTGGCCTTGAGATGGGAGCCATGATGCGAGGATAGCGTCCCAGCTGGAATCCTGGCGCGACCATACTGGTGCGATCGCTGACCGGCAGGCACGGCATGTGCAGGCGGCGTGCGGCTAACGCCGTTCCCGCCTCCATCACCGCGTTGACCCAAGCAGGACATCGATTGTCACTTGGACCCGGTCGGGCCCGACCTCCGCCTGCAGCATGGCGGCCGGATATGCGGGGGAAGCCAGCGCAGCCGCGCCATGCATCAGCAAGCGCGCACAGTTCCATCCGGTCAGAGCGGTGATTGCCTTGGGGAAAATGCGCCAAATTCACCTGGCGTTCACTATGACCCCGGGGAAGGAGCCTATGCGGAAGAGTGCTATGATTGGAACGCCGATTCACTTTCCTGCCCGCAACAATGTGCGTCAATTTCCTTTCACCAGCGCCTGATTTGCCCGACACCGGGTCCGGTGCGCTGATGCCGGTGAGCCTGGCTTGTCCTGTCTGCACGAAGCGCTGCAAGGCGACGCTCCGAAGCGCTGCATGATGAGCTGGCGCGCGTTGGCCCTGCTGTTGCTCGCGTCGCCCGCTTGGGGCGCCTGTGTCCGTCCCATTGTCGTGCCGGTGTCGCCCCTGGGAGTATCGGTCATCGTCGATGGCAAGGCCGTGAGCGGCGTTTTCCCGCAATTGCTTGAACAACTAGGCGCCAAAGCCGGTTGCCAATTCGTCTGGTCGGTGGTGCCGCGCGTTCGCGCCGAAATGATGTTCGAAGACGGCAAGGCCGATCTGCTGGTCGCCGCCACCCGCAGCGACAAGCGCGACCAGTCGGGCTTGTTCGTGCCCCTGGTAGCGACCCGGGCGTCGCTGGTCTCGGTGGAAAAGCAACAAGCTCCGCTTACCTCGATGGCACAGCTGCTCGCGCAGCCCAAGCTGCGCGTCGCCCTGGTCCGCGGCTATGACTATGGACAGGCCTATCAGGAATTGAGCCGCCAACTGGCTCAACAAAAACGCCTGTTCCTGGAGCCGGACGCGCTTTCGGTAGCTCGCCTGCTCAACGCCGGCATGGCTGACGTGACGATCTTGCCGTCTACCGCCGTGGTCGGCGCTATCGCCACCGATGCGCGGGTCGCCGGCCTGCAGGGACGCTTGCGCTTCGAGCCACTCGATGAGCTGCCCTGGTCGAAGGGCGGGATCTACATATCCAACAAGTCCCTGTCTGCAAGCGATCGCGCCACGCTGGAACAGATGTTGGCTGGCGCCGCGCACAATGGTGCGCTGTACGATGGCTATTTGCGTTATTTTTCCCCGACCGTGTTGGCGCACAGCACCGGCCGCCTCTAAGCGCGACGGACCCGCTGCAAAGGTGCTGTGCCGCACTGGCGCGCGAAACGTTTCCGACACGGCCTATTTGGCGGCCACTCCGGCCGATCCCGTCGCGGCCATTTGCACACGCCATCCCTGCAAGCGCCAGCCGGCCCAGGCCGACAGCGCGGCGCCTAGCACCAGCACCAGCCTGGTATCGATCAGCGTGAGCACCGACCCGGCCAGCGCCATCAGGATATTGGCGATACAGAAGATCGTCGACAGCAGCCCCATCACGGCGCCCTGTCCATAAGCGCCGAAGCGGTCGGCACACCAGCCTGGCACCACGGCGTTGTAGAACGCGTTCGGAATGCCGAACAGGATGATGGCCGCCAGCCCCACCCAGACATTGCCGGCCGCAACCAGTGCCACCGCCGCCGCCACGCCGAACGCATTCCATGCCGCACGCCGCAGCGGCGCGATATTGCTCGGGCGCCCGGCGAATACCAGCGACGTGAACGTCATCAGGCCGCACAGCGCCGCCGTGATCCAGGCGATGCCGCGCGCATCGTAGCCAGCCACTTCGACCAGCCACAAGGGATAGAACTCATAGAACGCGGTGACGCCGCAGGTGAATGCCAGCTGCACGATGAACAGCATGCGCAGTTCAGGATAGCGCAGCAGGTTCAGCGAGTGCTGGTTGCGCGCGACATGCCACCACGAGCTCGTCGCCCTCGACGGCGCTTCGCGCGGCAGCACGACGGCCACCAGCACCGCCATCAGCACCAGCGCCGCCACCGCGACCCAGAACGGCGCGGTGAGGCCCCAGGCCAGCGTCACGCCGGCGAGCAAGGGTCCGGCCAGCCAGCCCATGTAGAACGCGCCGTTCAGCCACGAGAACGCGCGCAGGCGGATGTCGCCTTCGAGCCGGTCGGCCAGCATCGCGCGCGCGACCGAGCCGTTACCCTCCAGCAGGCCGGTGACAAAGCGCGCAAAGATGAACAGCGGATAGGACTCGAGGATCAGCGCCAGGGCCGTCACCGCATGTCCTGCTGCGGCGCCGAGCGCGGTAGCGAGCAGCACAGGGCGCCGGCCGAACCGGTCCGACAGCGGCCCGAGCAAGGCGGAACCGATCATCAGCCCGACCGGGTTGATGGTCAGCGCGATGCCAAACAGCAGTTTCGGCGGCAGGCCGAGAAAGTGATTCAGGTTGTTGGCCACGCCGGAGGCGAACAGCGGCGGCAGGATCGGATACGGCAGCGACGCGCCGATCGTCGAGAACAGGGCGAGCAGGCAGGCGGCAGCAATGAGCAGTGCGTCTTTCATGGCCCAGAATATACGGAATGGCGCGAACGGCGTAAACGGAATACTGGCTATCCCCTATTCCATCAAAGGACATAGGCGGTGGTCATGCAAAAGGTGTAATAAGGCGGCGGAGAACGCCATGGCGGCATCGCTGTCGAACGCCACGCGGCGCTACAGAATGTGCGGGAAAGAGCAGGAAGAACACCCCGGCGCGCGCACCGCCGCCGGGGCGAGGTAGATCTACAGATTAATCGAGTTTCCAGGCGTAATCGACTTTGGTCCACGTCTGGGCCGGCGAACCGTCCTTCGTGCCCGGCTTGAACTTGCAGGCGCTGATCGACTTGATCGCCGCCTTGTCCAGGTTCTTGAAGCCGCTGGTCTTATCCAGCTTCGATTCGACCACCGAGCCGTCCGGCGCAACAAGGAAGGACATCGACGTCGTGCCCTGCTCCTCGTTCATCAGTGACGCCTTCGGATAGTCGGCCTTGCATGTTTTGGAATCGAAGCTTGCCGGAACTTCAGCGGCTACAACAGCGACGGTCATGCTGGACAGCACCAAGGCTGCGAGAACACTCAGGTAACGCGAATTTGTAGACATACCATTTTTCCCAAAAATTAAATCGCTAAAACGATTACAGCTTCCAGACGTATTCCACTTTGGTCCAGGTCTGCGCGGGTGCGCCATCCTTGGTGCCCGGCTTGAACTTGCATGCGCTCAAACCCTTGACCGCTGCCTTGTCCAGATTCTTGTGACCGCTGCTCTTCTCCACTTTCGAGTCGACCACGCTGCCGTCGGCCGAAACCAGGAACGACATCGAGACCAGGCCTTCTTCCTCATTCATCAACGACGCTTTCGGATAATCTGCCTTGCAATTCTTGGCATCGAAAGTTGCTGGTGTTTCTGCTGCAAAACTGGTGCTGCATACGCCGGACAACAACAGCGCTGCGACGATACTGATAGAACGCTTATTCATGATTTTTATTTCCACTTCGTGTTAACAAACTTGTAAAGCCAATCAACTGCAGTTACTGACTCAGAATTCTTCCCATTCGTCGTTATTGGCCGTGGCCACGACTTTCTTCGGCCTCGGTGCAGCTGGGGCTGCAGGGGCTGGCTTCTTCAGCGCTGGACGTGCGGCCACGCGCAACTGTGCCGCCGGCCTGGCCGCGACCGGAGCCGCCACTGCCGCGGCCTTCGCCACGACGTGCGGCTCTTCGCCTTCGACCAGCTTGAAGATGCTGACCACGTGGGCCAGTTCGCTCGCCTGGTCTTGCAGGCTTTGCGCCGCGGCTGCGGCCTCTTCCACCAGCGCCGCGTTCTGCTGGGTCATGCTGTCCATCTCGATGATTGACAGGTTCACCTGTTCGATACCGGCGCTCTGCTCCTGGCTGGCGTTGGCGATCTCGCTCATGATGTCGGTCACGCGCTTGACGCTGGCAACGACTTCATCCATCGTCACGCCGGCCTGGCCGACCAGCTTGCTGCCGCGCTCGACCTTCTCGACCGAATCGCCGATCAGAGTCTTGATTTCTTTTGCCGCTGCCGCGCTGCGCTGCGCCAGGTTACGCACTTCCGAGGCGACGACCGCGAAACCACGGCCCTGCTCACCGGCACGTGCCGCTTCCACTGCCGCGTTCAGCGCCAGGATGTTGGTCTGGAACGCGATGCCATCGATCACGCCGATGATGTCGACAATCTTGTTGGCCGATGCGTTGATCGAACCCATGGTGTCGACCACTTGCGAGACCACGTCGCCACCCTTGCGGGCCACGTCCGATGCGGTCGCCGCCAGCAGATTCGCTTCACGGGCGTTGTCGGCGTTCTGCTTCACGGTCGAGGTCAGTTCTTCCATCGCCGAAGCAGTCTTCTCCAGCGAGCTGGCCTGCATTTCGGTACGCGAGGACAGGTCGATGTTACCGGCTGCAATTTCACGCGACGCCGTGCCGATGGTCTCGGTACCGATACGCACCTGGCCGACGATGCTGACCAGGCTGTCACGCATTTCCTTCATTTCGACCAGCAGGCTGCCCTTGTCGGAATCGGAGGTCTCGATCGCGATCGACAGGTCGCCATGGGCGATGCTGCCGGCGATGCGTGCCGTGTAATCAGGCTCGCCGCCGAGTTGCTTGAGCAGGCCGCGGGTGATGACCACCG
Organism: Pseudomonadota bacterium; assembly: GCA_046728335.1. Classification (GTDB taxonomy): domain Bacteria; phylum Pseudomonadota; class Gammaproteobacteria; order Burkholderiales; family Burkholderiaceae_D; genus JAFCUW01. The sequence goes on from JBKPEJ010000065.1 coordinate 20,683, forward strand.
CTGCCAGCACGCCCATGCCTACTGCCAGCACGCCCATCAGCAGCATGAAGTTACGTGCATTCACGAACGCCGTTTCGGCATCGATCTGGCTTTGCGAGTTCAGCTTGTCTTCCAGGGTCGCCAGTTGCTCGAGCGCGTCCATCCATTTTTTCTGCGCCGGGCGGATCTCTTTGATCATCACGCGGGTCGCATCTTCGGCCTTGCTGGCCAGCCACAGCTCGGACGCCTTGGCAATTGCCGGCATCGCTACGCCTTCATGTTCTTTCACCTGGGCCAGCAGTGCCTTTTCCGCCGGCGACGCTTCGATGGCGAACTTGTCGGTCAGCCTCTTCTCGATCTCGTCGTACTTGGCCGTCTGGTCCTTCATGCGCTTCATGTCGCCTTCCATCTCGTCCGGGCTCGACATCATGGTCAGGATGCGCATCGAGTTGATGCGGTCGCTGACGTTGCCGCGCATGTCGATGACGTAACGGGTAACCACGTTATTGACGCCAACGACGCGATCGAGGCGATCCTGGATCTGCGCCATGCGCAAGATACCGGTGACCGTCACGGCAACAAGGAAGAACAGGACCAGCGCAAAACCGAGGCCGAGTCGCATTCCGACTTTCATGTTTGATAAATTCATTTCGTGTCTTTTTCTAGAGAACGATTAATCGATTTCGCCCGTAAAACTACCAGCGCCGCCCAACTCATTTTTTCCATTTATCCGCCAATAAACAGTGCGCGCGAATATTGCTCTCAGGATAGTTCAAAAAAATGACTGCGGATGCAAAAATACAAGATCTGGAGCGAGTTGTTTCAGCGGAACAACAGAATTTGCGCTGAGACATGGGGAAAGCGAAAAAGCAGAGAAGGAATTATAGATGGGATATTTGCCCACAGGCAAGCTTTTTGCCGTTCCTATACTACTTTGTGTTGTTTCTACGCGGAAATTAGAGGGGTAAATACGGCGCGATGCAAGCCTGAGTCAGGCTTGATGCAATGGCAATGCCAGGGGCAGGACGACCCGGATGCGGCGATCTCACCGTTACGATCGCGGCAAGCACCGGGTGCGGCGACAACCCCGGGGGTGAAGCAGGGGTTTAGTGAAGCGAAGCTTCGCTCCTGCGAAACGGTCGAGCCTTGCAAGGCTCGACTCCTTTCAGGTCCGGCGGACCTGACCCCGGCTCTTGGACCGCGGCGCGTGCATAAGAGATGGCGCGTCGACGCCCACGAAGCGAAAGCTTACGCCACCTGCTGCATGCGCGCGGCCGCCTCCAGCAGCAGGCGCGGATCGGCGCCGGCCAGCCTGGTCGGGTCCGACATGATCTGGCGGAAGTTGCGCGCTCCCGGCAGCCCGGCCATCAGGCCGAGCATGTGGCGCGTGATGCTGTTGAGCTTGAGCCCGCGCGCGGCGTGCAGGTCCAGCTGGGCTTGAATATACGGGATCATCGCTTCCAGCACTTCCAGGCGCGATTTGACGGCGCCGCCGGCGCCGTAGAACCGGGCATCGTAGCCGGCCATCGCGTACGGGTTGTGATACGCCTCGCGCCCCATCATCACGCCGTCGACGTGCTCGAGGTGCGCGGCGATCTCGTCGCTGGTCTTGATGCCGCCGTTGATGATGATCTCCAGGCCGGGAAACTCTCGCTTGAGCTCGTAGGCCACTTCATATTTGAGCGGCGGGATCTCGCGGTTTTCTTTCGGCGATAGCCCTTTCAGGATCGCATTGCGGGCATGCACGATGAAGGTGTTGCAGCCGGCATCGGCAATGGTGCCGACGAAGTCACGCACGAAACCGTAGTTCTCCACCTTGTCGATGCCGATCCGGTGCTTGACCGTCACGTCGATCGTCACCGCGTCGCGCATCGCCTTGATGCAGTCGGCCACCAGTTGCGGCTCGGCCATCAGGCAGGCGCCGAATGCGCCCTTCTGCACCCGCTCGGACGGGCAGCCGCAGTTCAGGTTGATTTCGTCGTAGCCGTACTGCTGCCCCAGCTTCGCGCTGGTGGCCAGGTCGGCCGGATCACTGCCGCCCAGCTGCAAGGCGACCGGATGCTCTTCCTCGTTGAAGCGCAGGTGGCGCTCGACGTCGCCGTACACCAGCGCCCCGGTCGTCACCATCTCGGTGTACAGCCAGGTGTGGCGCGTGATCTGCCGGTGGAATACGCGGCAGTGACGGTCGGTCCAGTCCATCATCGGGGCTACCGACAGACGGCGGGAAGGGAGTGTTTTCTGGGTCATATTGAAAAAGGGCGCCGAAGCGCCCCTTGTTAATTACGCTTCGCGACCTGCACGCTTGCGCTCGTGCTCTTTCAGGTAGCGCTTGCGCAGGCGGATCGACTTCGGCGTGATCTCGACCAGTTCGTCGTCGGCGATGAATTCCACCGCGTATTCGAGCGACATCTGGACTGGCGGCACCAGGCGCACCGCTTCGTCGGTACCCGACGAACGCACGTTGGTCAGCTGCTTGCCCTTGATCGGGTTGACGACCAGGTCGTTGTCGCGCGAGTGGATGCCGATGATCATGCCTTCGTACACCGGGTCGTTGTGAACCACGAACATGCGGCCGCGGTCCTGCAGTTTCCAGATGGCGTAGGCAACAGCGGCGCCGTCGTCCTGCGAAATCAGCACGCCGTTACGGCGGCCAGCCATTTCGCCCTTGGTGTTGTCGACCGGTGCGTACTCGTCGAACACGTGCGACATCAGGCCGGTACCGCGGGTCAGGGTCATGAATTCGCCCTGGAAGCCGATCAGGCCACGCGCAGGAATCTTGTACTCGAGGCGCACACGGCCCTTGCCATCCGATTCCATGTTCTGCAGGTCGCCGCGGCGGCGGCCCAGTTCTTCCATCACGCCGCCCTGGTTCGCTTCTTCGACGTCGACCGACAGTTGCTCGAACGGCTCGTGGCGCACGCCATCGACCATCTTGTAGACCACGCGTGGACGCGATACGGCCATCTCGAAGCCTTCTCGGCGCATGTTTTCGATCAGGATCGTCAGGTGCAGCTCGCCGCGGCCCGACACTTCGAAAATGGTATCGTCGTCGGTCGGCGAAACGCGCAGTGCGACGTTCGCTTTCAGTTCGCGGTCGAGGCGGTCGCGCAGCTGGCGGCTGGTGACGAACTTGCCTTCGCGGCCGGCCAGGGGCGAGTTGTTGACCATGAAGTTCATCGTCAGGGTCGGCTCGTCGACGGTCAGCATCGGCAGCGCATCAGGCGTGTCCGGCTGGCAGATGGTCGAACCGATGCCGATTTCGTCGATACCGTTGATCAGCACGATATCGCCGGCGACAGCTTCATCGACCAGCACGCGCTCGAGGCCCTTGAAGTTCAGCACCTGGTTGATGCGGCCCTTGATCGGGGTCGAATCAGGACCGTTCAGGACGATGACGTCCTGGCCGGACTTGATGCGGCCGCGCGAGATACGGCCAATGCCGATCTTGCCGACGTACGACGAGTAGTCGAGCGAGGTGATTTGCATCTGCAGCGGACCGTCAGGATCATCGTCGCGCGATGGGACGTGCTTCAGGATCGCTTCGAACAGCGGGGTCATGTCGCCTTCGCGGGTTTCCGCGTCCAGGCTGGCATAGCCGTTCAGTGCCGATGCGTACACGACCGGGAAGTCGAGCTGCTCGTCGGTTGCGCCGAGCTTGTCGAACAGTTCGAAGGTCTGGTTGATCGCCCACTCGGCGCGTGCGCCCGGACGGTCGATCTTGTTGACCACGACGATAGGCTTCAGGCCCAGCGCCAGCGCTTTACGCGTGACGAAGCGGGTCTGCGGCATCGGGCCTTCTTGTGCGTCGACCAGCAGCAGCACCGAGTCGACCATCGACAGCACGCGCTCGACTTCGCCGCCGAAGTCGGCGTGGCCTGGAGTGTCGACGATGTTGATGTGGGTGCCTTCGTACTCGACAGCGCAGTTCTTCGACAGAATCGTGATGCCGCGTTCTTTTTCGAGGTCGTTCGAATCCATCACGCGGGTCTCGACCTGCTGGTTCTCACGGAAAGTACCGGATTGGCGCAGCAGCTTGTCCACGAGCGTGGTTTTGCCGTGGTCAACGTGGGCGATAATGGCGATGTTACGAATTGCGCGTTTTTGAGTAGACATGGTCGTAATGAACTGAGAAGGTACGTACTGAGGTACGAGGTGTACGAAGGTGTACGGTGTTTCTGATTTCTGGAACCCACTAGTATAGCACGCGCATGGTGTATTGCACTGCACAAAGCAGAAAACCGGCGCAATTTCAATGGCTTGCTTAATTGGGCGGCAGGGAAATGCAGAGAGTTGGAGCAGCAAAGCTTCGCTCCTGCGACTCGGTCAAGCCCTGGACGGCCCGATTCCTTTCATGTCCGCCGGACCAGGCCGCGCTGGAGCCAGCCTCGCGAAGCGGGAATCGGTCAGTTAAGCCGACCTCCTCATTTTGCTGGCTCAGCGAGGATCGGCCTTGTAGCGAGCGATCAGGGCGCGCAGGCCTTCCCGGTGGGCGATGCCGGCGGCGTCGGACTGCGCCGACCGTTCGAACATCGCACCCCGCACCGCCTGCTGCGCCTTGGCCACTCCCGCCAGCACGCGCTTGCCCTCCACCGAGCCGTAAAACACGATCGCCGCGTCGATATCTGCTTTCGATATTTCCTTGCTCACAGTCTCGGCAAAAATGTCGACCGGGCTTTTGGTATCCGGGCACTGCGCGCTGCGAAACTGGTAAAACAATTCTTCGATGTCCGGCCAGTAATACGACTGCGGCGAAATTCCGCCGAAGCTCATCGCCATATTCATGTAATCGCGCTTGAGCTTTTCACTGAACGCGGTCCGGTCCGGCGGGCAGGCGTTTTCCTTGGCCGCCGCCTCTCCCTCCTGGCTACGCAGCACCAGCTTGGCCAACTGCTGGGCCGGGTCAGGTTTCGCGGCCGGATCGGCGGCCTGTGCAACGGTGGCGACACACAAGGCGATGGAAGCGAGGATCAGGCGCATGACTGGCGGTCCCAAGTAAAATGAAAATACCAATGTATCACGAACAATGATGGCAAATTCGCCGGATCATTTCGGATCGGACCGGTATCGTTTCTCCAGGGGCAACATCGATTGTTGGAATGCCGCTGCCGGTGCGTCTGCGTACGTAGCCACGCGCAGTGGGTCAGGCCGCGGGATTGAACGCGATCAGGCGTTCAGGAGCGAGGATAGCGAACTCCTGCAGGATGGCAGTGCCGAGCAGTTTGTCACTCTGATAAACGCGCACTCTGCCCTGCTCCGCCGGCACCGCGACTGCTTCCTTGCCGAGCGCCAGGCGCTGGCCGTTGAGGAAGCGTTTCGCCAGCTCATCAGTGAGCTGCACGGCAGGGAACGATGACAGCAGCGCATCGACTGGCGCCAGCATCGACAGCGGCGCGGGATTGGCCTGCAGCGTCTCCAGCGTCACCATGCCCTCGACCGTCAGCGCACCGACCTGCGTCCGCCGAAGGGCGTTCAGGTGGGCGCCGCAGCCGAGCGCATTGCCGATGTCTTCGCCCAGCACGCGGATGTAGGTGCCCTTGCTGCAAGTGACCAGCAGCTTCAGGAATGGCGCCTCGTAGGAAATGAATTCCAGCTTGTGGATGGTGACCGGGCGCGCTTCGCGTTCGAGCGTGATGCCTTCGCGCGCATATTCGTAATACGCCTTGCCATCGCGCTTGAGCGCCGAGTACATCGGCGGCACTTGCATGATCGGGCCGCGGAACTGCGCCAGCACAGCGTCGATCTGCTCTTGGCTGACCTTCACTTCATGCGTGGCGATCGCTTCGCCTTCGGTGTCGCCGGTATTGGTGGTAATGCCGAGGTGCACGGTGGTTTCGTAGGTCTTGTCCGCTTCCAGCAAATCCTGCGAAAACTTGGTCGCCTCGCCGAAGCACAGCGGCAGCAGGCCGGTGGCGAACGGATCGAGCGTACCGGTATGTCCCGCCTTCTTGGCGTTGAGCACGCGCTTGGCCTTGATCAGCGCGTCGTTCGACGACAGCCCGACCGGCTTGTCGAGCAGCAGCACGCCGTCGACCAGGTCGCGCGGCTTTTTTACATATCCTTGAGCCATCAAGTATTTTCTGGCGATTCCGGTACCGGATCCGGCTCGGCGTCGGCCGCGCGGGTCGCATTGGCCTGGTCGATCAGCAACGACATTTCCATGCCGCGCGAGGTCGAGGTGTCGTGCACGAAATGCAGCGCCGGCAAGGTGTGGATGTGCAGCAGCTTGCCCAGCTGGTTGCGGATGAAGCCGGACGCGGCATGCAGGCCGTCGTTGGTGTTCTTGATCGCATCCTTGTTATCGTTGAGCATGGTGTAGAACACCTTGGCGTGCGCGTAATCGGGCGTGATCTGCACTTCGGTGATGGTGACCATGCCGATGCGCGGATCTTTCAAGCCGCCGGCAAGGATGACGGCCAGGTCGCGCTGGATCTGGTCGGCGACGCGCAAGCCGCGCGCCGGGATGTTTTTGCTGTGTTTAGCCATGATCTATATTACTTCTTATAAAAAACGCAGGGCGCCAATCAGCGTGATGCCGATGGCGCCCTGCGGTATTGCGTGCCGCAGCTTACAGCGTACGGGCGATTTCCTGAACTTCGAACACTTCCAGGGTGTCGCCAACCTGGATATCGTTGTAGTTCTTCAGCGACAGGCCGCACTCGAGGCCGGCGCGTACTTCTTTCGCGTCGTCCTTGAAGCGCTTGAGCGAGTCGATTTCGCCAGTCCACACCACGATGTTGTTGCGCAGCAGGCGCACCGACGACGAACGCTTGACCACGCCATCGGTGACCAGGCAACCGGCAATCGCGCCGACCTTCGACACCAGGATGACCTGGCGAATCTCGACCTGGCCAATGACGGTCTCGCGCTTCTCTGGCGAGAGCATGCCCGACAACGCCGCCTTGATCTCGTCGATCGCATCGTAAATGATGTTGTAGTAGCGAATGTCCACGCCGTTCGACTCGGCCAGCTTGCGCGCCTGGGCATCGGCCCGGGTGTTGAAGCCGATGATGACCGCTTTCGAGGCCACCGCGAGGTTGACGTCCGACTCGGTAATGCCGCCGACCGCCGCGTGCACCACCTGGACCCGGACTTCCGAGGTCGACAGCTTCTGCAGCGAACTGACCAGTGCTTCTTGCGAACCCTGAACGTCGGTCTTGATGATGACCGGCAGGTTCTTGACTTCGCCTTCGCCCATGTTGTCGAACATGTTTTCCAGTTTCGCCGCCTGCTGTTTGGCCAGTTTCACGTCGCGGAACTTACCTTGACGGAACAGACCGATTTCACGCGCCTTGCGCTCGTCGGCCATGACCATGACTTCTTCACCGGCAACCGGCACTTCGGTCAGGCCCTGGATCTCGACCGGAATCGATGGACCGGCTTCGGTGATCGGCTTGCCGTTTTCGTCGAGCATCGCGCGCACGCGGCCGAACGAAGAGCCTGCCAGGATCACGTCGCCGCGACGCAGCGTACCGGACTGGACGAGGATGGTCGCGACCGGGCCCTTGCCCTTGTCGAGACGACCTTCGACCACCAGGCCGCGCGCCGGCGCATCGACTGGCGCCTTCAGTTCCAGGATCTCGGCTTGCAACAGCACTTGCTCGAGCAGCTCGTCGATACCCTGGCCGGTCTTCGCAGACACAGGCACGAATGGCGACTCGCCGCCGTATTCTTCCGGCAGCACTTGTTCGGCGACCAGTTCCTGCGTCACGCGATCGAGGTTGCCACCCGGTTTGTCGATCTTGTTGATTGCGACAACCAGCGGTACGCCGGCAGCTTTCGCGTGGGCGATTGCTTCTTTGGTTTGCGGCATCACGCCATCGTCCGCCGCCACCACCAGGATGACGATGTCGGTTGCCTTGGCGCCGCGGGCACGCATCGCCGTAAAGGCTTCGTGACCCGGGGTGTCGAGGAAGGTGATCATGCCGCGCGGCGTTTCGACGTGGTAAGCGCCGATGTGCTGCGTAATGCCGCCCGCTTCACCCGATGCAACCTTGGCGCGGCGGATGTAATCGAGCAGCGAGGTCTTGCCGTGGTCGACGTGGCCCATGACGGTCACCACCGGTGCGCGCGAGGTCGACTCGAAGTGGGTATGTTCACCCTGGTCGGCCAGCAGTGCTTCCGGATCGTCTTCCGCCGCGGCAAATGCCTTGTGGCCCATTTCTTCCACGAGAATCATCGCGGTTTCCTGGTCCAGCACCTGGTTGATGGTGCACATCTGACCCAGCTTCATCAGCTGCTTGATGACCTCGGACGCCTTGACGGACATCTTGTGCGCCAGTTCGGCGACCGTGATGGTCTCCGGCACGTGGACGTCCTTGATGACCGCTTCGGTCGGCGCCTGGAAATTGGTTTCGCGGTCTTCGTTGTGCGAAGGACGACGGCCCTTGGCGCCGCCGCGCCAGCCATCGCGTCCGCCGGAACCGACGTTGCCGCGTGGCTTGATCGAACCTGGCGCGCCGCGTTTTTTCGCGTCGTCCGACCAGGTCGACGAGACATTGGCCGACTTGATCGACTTCTTGTCCGCCGTGACCGGCTTCTTGTCGGCAGCCTTTTCGCCTGGCTTCTTGTCGGCTGGCTTGTGCAGCGTGCCTTCCGGCGCCTTCGGCTTGAGCGCTGCCACTGGCGGCGCGACTGGCTCGGGCGCCTTGATCGCACGGCGCGGCGCATTCATCATGGCCTTGATCTGGGCGACTTCGTCGGCGACGGCCTTGCGGGCCTTGTCGTTCGCTTCGGCGCGGTCGGCAGCTTCCTTGGCGGCAGCGGCAGACTTCGCCTTGGCTTCGGCGGCGGAAGCCTTCTTGGCTTCGTCGTCGGCGGCGACGCCGGCGCTTGCAACCTGGGTCGCGGCGCGCTTGGCTTCCTCAGCCGCTTCCTTCTTGGCGTCGGACTCGGCCTGCTTGGCCTGGGCTTCTTTTTCAGCGTCCAGCTTGGCGAGACGTTCCTGCTTTTCACGCAGGTCCGCTTCCTGGCGGGCGATCAGCTCGGCCTGGCGGCGCGCCTCATCTTCGCGGCGCGCCAGTTCGGCGGCATCGATGACCGGCGCTGCCGGCGCTGCCGCAACCGGTGCGGCCGCGACAGGTTCGTCGCGCTGCACGAAGGTGCGCACTTTCTTGACTGCTACCTGGATCGTGCGCGACTTGCCCGAAGCGTCGGCCTGCTTGATCTCGGTCGTTTCCTTGCGCGTCAGCGTGATCTTTTTCTTCTCGGTTTCGCCGGCCGTGCCGTGGGTACGGCGCAGGTGATTCAACAGCTTATCCTTATCATCTTTCGACAATGGATCTGACGTCGAACTTTTCTCGACGCCGGCAGAACGCAGCTGCGTCAGCAGCAAGTCTGCAGGCATCTTCAGTTCGGTGGCAAATTGGGCTACGTTGTTACTCGCCATTCAGTCCTCTTTTCTATGTGTCGCTGAGATGATAAAGATACTCAAATTAAGCCTTGGCCAGTTCTGCCAGGCTCCAGGCTTTCGCCTGCAACGCCTTGGCGCGGTCATCGTATTTTGAGTCGACCAGCTTCATCTCGTCGTCGGTCACATCATTAAATTCATTCTTGATCAGTTCGCGTGCGCGGTCCGACGGCAAGGCCAGGATGGCGCCAAATTCGTCGTATGCCAGTGCTGCGAACCCATCGACATTCTTGATCCCCGCGAGGCCAAGCTTGCCGGCGGTGGTGCGGTCCATCCCTTCCAGGTTGACCAGCGCCTCGTCCATGCCTTCCAGGCCTTCTTCCGAAGCGATCGCCTCGGTCACCAGCGCATCGCGGGCCCGGGTACGCAGTTCGTTGACGGTGTCTTCGTCGAACGACTCGATGTCGAGCATCTCCGAGATCGGCACGTAGGCGATTTCTTCCAGCGAAGCGAAGCCCTCTTCCACCAGGATGTCGGCCACTTCCTGGTCGACGTCCAGCTTTTCCATGAACAGCGCGCGCACCGCGGCGGTCTCGGCGGCCGATTTGTTCTCAGACTCCTCGGCCGTCATGATGTTGATCTTCCAGCCGGTCAGCTCGGCGGCCAGGCGCACGTTCTGGCCGGAGCGGCCGATCGCGATTGCCAGGTTTTCTTCGTCGACGACGACGTCCATCGCGTGCTTCTCTTCATCGACCATGATCGACGACACGTTGGCCGGGGCCAGCGCACCGATCACGAACTGCGCAGGATCGTCCGACCACAACACGATGTCGACGCGCTCGCCGCCCAGTTCACCGGTCACGGCCTGCACGCGCGAACCGCGCATGCCGACGCAAGTACCGATCGGGTCGATCCGCTTGTCGGCGGTGTAGACGGCGATCTTGGCGCGCACGCCGGCGTCGCGGGCTGCCGATTTGATCTCCAGCAGGCCCTGCTCGATCTCAGGCACTTCCAGTTCGAACAGCTTCATGATGAAGTCCGGCGCGGTGCGCGACAGGATCACCTGCGGGCCGCGCATGTTGCGGTCGATGCGCAGGATGAATGCGCGGACACGGTCGCCGATACGCAGGTTCTCTTTCGGGATCATCTGGTCGCGCGGAAGGCGCGCTTCAATCTTGCCCGATTCGACGATCGCGTCGCCGCGTTCCATGCGCTTGATGGTGCCGGTCACGAGTGCGTCGCCGCGCTCGAGGAAGTCGACCAGGATCTGTTCGCGCTCGGCGTCACGCACGCGCTGCAGGACGACCTGTTTGGTGTCCTGGGCGAAGCGGCGGCCGAACTCGACCGACTCGATCGGCTCTTCGATGTATTCGTCGACTTCGATGTCCGGGATCTGCTCGACGGCTTCGAAGTGCAGGATTTCCTGGTCCGGCAGTTGCAGGCCGGCGTCGTCGGGAACCACGTGCCAGCGGCGGAAGGACTCGAACTCGCCCGATTCGCGATCGATGGAAACGCGAATATCGACCTCGCCTTCATAGCGTTTTTTCGTGGCTTGGGCCAGGGCGAATTCGAGCGCGCCGAAGACGACATCCTTATCGACGTTTTTCTCGCGCGCCAGCGCATCTACCAACAACAATACTTCGCGACTCATGCTTTGCCCTTCTTAAAATCCACCTGCGGCACCAAGCGTGCCTTATCCAGATCGGCGAGCGTAAATTCCAACTGCGCCGGTCCATCCTTACTTTCAAATTCCAAACCGATTTTGTCGCCTTGCGGCGCCTGCAGGACCCCGGTGTAGGTCTTGCGGTTGGCACTACCGGGAAACGCGGTGCGCAGTTTGACTGTGCACTCGTGCCCGGCGAACCGTTCGAAGTCGGCCAGCGTGCGCACCGGGCGGTCCAGCCCCGGCGACGAGATCTCGAGCCGTTCGTAGTTGACGTTTTCGACAGTCAGCACGTGCGACAGCTGGTGGCTCACCGTGGCGCAGTCCTCGACCGTGATCAGGCCCTTTTCGGCCGCATCGGCTGCGGAGAAGTCGATATACACGCGCAAGATCCCGCGGTCGCCTCGTTCCACGTCGACCAGTTCGTAGCCCAGGCCAGCGACTGTCTTGGCGATTAAATCAAACTGCTGCAATCGGTTTCTCCAGATCCCAGGTCCGCGCACGGACCGCTAAAACGTTTTACCAAAAAAAAAATGGGCATCTGCCCATCTTCTTATATTCCCTGCCAGATGAAAGCACTTGCACGATGAAAACGCTGCGAAGGAACTTTTATTAGGCTGTAGATTATAACTCTTTTGAGGGCATCCCGCAATCGCTCACAGGGCAAATTTACATTTCAACAACACTCAAGACCACGCGCAAATTCCGGGTCTGACCCCGCGGGGTCAGACCCGGGCCGTTAACCGCGGCGGCCACGGCGCGGCAGGCCGTGGTCGGCGCCGCGCGGGCCTTGCGGCCCCTGCGCACGGCGCGCCGAACCGGCGTTGCCGAACCCGAAAGTCGTCTGCAAGGGATCTGGCTGGCGGCCGCCTTTCGGTCCGCCGCTGCCTGCCGACTGCCCCGGACGGCCCTGGCCGCCTGGGCGACCCTGGCCTTGCGGCCGGCCACCCTGGCCACCGTCAGGACGGCCCTGACCCTGCGGACGGCCCTGCCCCTGGCCTTGCGGACGGCCCTGGCCGCCGCCGGCGGTCGGATGACCACCCGGCATGCCGCCAAAGCCGGCGCCGACCGGCGCCACGCTGCGCCCCTGCGGACGGCCACCGCGCCCGCCACGCCCGTTGGGCGGACCGAACGGATCGGCGTTGCGGTTGGCGTCGACCCGGTCGATCCGGTTGCCGTCAACCTCGCCCGCCACGCGTGGGCCAGCCGGACCGCGGCCTTTCGGACCCCGCGAATCCGGCGCCACTTTGTCGCCCTTCTTCTCGACGCCGAACGCGGTCAGCAGCGCGCGCACGTCGTTTTCTTCCAGTTCTTCCCAGCGGCCGCGTTTCAGGCCGGATGGCAGGGTCATCGCGCCGTAGCGTGTACGGATCAGGCGCGACACAGTCAGCCCGACCGCTTCGAACATGCGGCGCACTTCACGGTTGCGGCCTTCGCCGATCACCACGCGGTACCACTTGTTGATGCCTTCGCCGCCACCGTCGGCGATCTTGGTGAACGAAGCGGTGCCGTCCTCCAGCTCGACGCCGGCCAGCAGCTTCTGGCGCATGCCCTCTTCCAGTTCGCCCAGCGTACGTACGGCGTATTCGCGGTCGATGTTGTAGCGCGGGTGCATCAGCCGGTTGGCCAGGTCGCCCGAGGTCGTGAACAGCAGCAGGCCTTCGGTGTTGAAGTCGAGGCGGCCGACGGCCAGCCATTTGCCGGCCTTCATGGTCGGCAGGCGGTCGAATACCGATGGACGGCCTTCCGGGTCGTCATGGCTGACGATTTCGCCGGCCGGCTTGTGGTACACCAGCACGCGCGGCGGCTTGGTGCTCACTTTGCGGTGAATCAGCTTGCCGTTGATGCGCACCGCGTCGGACGGCAGGATGCGCTGGCCGATGTGGGCTGGCTCGCCGTTGACCGACACCCGGCCGGCCACGATCAGGTCTTCCATGTCGCGCCGCGAACCGAGGCCCGCTTCGGCCAGCACCTTGTGCAGCTTCGGCGCGTCGTCGTCCGAGGTCAGGTCGCGCTTGACCGGCTTGGACGGCTGCGAGCGGCCGCCGTCGTTGGCGTCGAACGCGTCCGAGGTCACGTACGAGAACGCCGCGTCGGCATCGTAGTTGCTCGGCTTTTTGTGGTGCTGCAGGCCGGGATTGCCCTTCTTGTTCTTTTTCTGGCGGATCTTGCCGTCGGAAATACGCTCCGGACGCGGACCGCGCTCGCGGCGCGACGCATCGGCGCCTTCCGCGGTGGCGATCGCTTCGGCGCCTTCAGCCTGGGGCTGCGCCACGCGTGGCTCACGCGGTTCGCGCTGCTGGCGCTGTTCGCGCATCTGGCGCGGGCCGCGCGGCGGACGCGGACCGCGTTCCTGGCGTGGCGTACCGTCGCCGGCTGGCTGCTCGGCCGCGGCTGACGCCACTGCCGTCG
>JBKPEJ010000058.1:0-45638 GCA_046728335.1 Pseudomonadota bacterium
GCCGTCTTCAGGTCCAGCATCGACACGGCGATGCCCGGGATCATTGGCAGCAACACCACGAAGCTGAGCATGCTCTGCGCTTCCTTGAACGATTTCGCATTCATCGCCACCGCGATCTGCACCGACGAGGCGAACAGCGACAGCGGCACCGACGCGACGCACACCATCAGCAGGGCGGCGGTGGTGACGCGCCAGGACATGCCGATCTCCTCCAGCGGCAGCCAGGACAGGATGGCGTGCGCGAGGAATAGTTCGAACGTGATGCCGATTACCGCCAGCGCGCCGGCGGCGAGCCATTTGCCGGTCACCAGTTCCCAGGTGCGCGCCGGCTGCGACATCAGCACTTCGAGCGAGCGCCGCTCGCGTTCGCCGGCGGTGCTGTCGACCGCCGCCGATAGGCCGCAGATGAAGGCCGGGAAGAAGAGGAAGCCGAGGATGCTGCCGATCAGGCCGGCCGAGCGCGCGGCGTTGCTGCCGGTGTCGTAGCGCTGCAGCTGGATCGGCGACACCGTGGCCGGCGACACCCCGTGCGCCAGCAGGCGCGCGCTGGCGACGCTGGAACTGTAGGCCTGCAGCACCTCCTCGATGTCGCGCTGGCGCGCGCCGTTGTCGGCGGCCGAGTCGAACCACAGCTCGACGCGCGCCGGCCGCATCGCCTGGTAGTTCTCGCCAAATTTGTCGCTGATGCGCAGCACCGCCACCGACTTGCGCGCGCGCAGCAGCTCGCTGATCGCGTCCTCATCCATCGGGCCGTGCGGATCGACGGTGATGTTCTTCTGCTTGAGCTGGGCCATCAGGTTGGGCGCCTGCGCCGCGCCGATCACGGCCAGTTCGATGCCTTCGCGCTCGGGCTTGGTGGCGCGCTTGATCTGCTGGTGCAGGATCACCCCCAGCATCACCGGGTACATGAACGTAAACAGCAGCAGCAAGCCGAGCGAGCGCTTGTCGCGCATCGTTTCGCGGAATTCCTTGAGAAACACGATCCGCCATTTCTCCTTCATGCGACGATCCCCTCTTCGGTGCCGACCAGGCTGACGAACGCGTCTTCCAGGCTGGCGATGCCGGTGCGCTCGCACAACTGCTGCGGCGAGCCCTGCGCCACCGTGTGGCCCTTGGCGATGACGATCACGTCGTCGCACAGGTGGGTCACCTCCTGCATCACGTGGGTGGCCATGATGACGCAGCAGCCGTCCTGGCGCAGCGCGTTCAGGGCGCTGCGCAGCGCGCGCGTGCTCATGACGTCGAGCCCGCGGCTGGGCTCGTCGAGCAGCAGGTGGCGCGGCCGGTGCAGCAGGGTGCGCGCCAGCGCCACCTTGATGCGCTGGCCCTGCGAGAAGCCCTTGGCGCGCCGCTCGAGGATGTCGTTCATCGCCAGCAGGTCGGCCACCTCGTCGATGCGCGCCTGCAGCGACGGCCCGGCCATGCCGTTCAGTTCGCCGAAATAGGCCAGGTATTCACGCGTGCTGAGGCGGTCGTACAGGCCGAACTGGTCGGTCAGGAAGCCGATGTTCTTGCGCACCGCCATCGGGTCGAGCGCCGGGTCGACGCCGTCGATGCGGATGCTGCCGTGGTCGCGCTTGAGCAGGCCCACCAACAGGCGCAGCAGGGTGGTCTTGCCGGCGCCGTTCGGTCCGAGCAGCGCGGTGATCTGGCCGTCGCGCGCCTTGAAACTGACGCCGCCGAGGGCCTGCACGGCGCCGAACTGTTTGCGCACTTCATGTGTTTCGATCATCGCGTATCCAGGTCAGGGTTGCGGTCCGGCGCTGCCGAGCTGGAAGCCGGGCACCGGAATGTCTTTCAGGCAGGCCGCTTTCACCGGCAAGTCCGGGCGGTCAAGGAATTCGCGCAGTAGCCGCGGCGTGCAGCCCAGCTGCGAAATGCCGTGGCCGGCGTTCGCCACCACCAGGTGCTGGGCATGCGCCATGTGTTTTGCGGCGGCTTCGGCGCGGCGCGGCGGCGTGACCGGGTCGAGCACGCCGGACAGCATCAGCACCGGCGCCGTAATCGTGCTTGGCGCGGCCAGCGGCACGGCCGGCACGCGCATCGCCTGGCACAGGCCGGGCAGGCGCTCGAGCATCGGCGCGGTCAGGGCCGAGGCGTCGTCGCGGCGCAGCGCCGGGGTCAGGCGCGGCATGTCTTCGGCGCAGACCACGGCCAGGTGCAGCACCAGCGCGTTTGAGCCCTCGGCCGAGAAATCGGCGGCCACGTTGCGGCGCGCCACGAACGGCTCCCAGCGGCCTTGCGCGGCGCTGTGGATCAGGAACGGCAGGCGCCGGCTGTCGGCCGGCGAATACAGGATGCTGTGCACGGTGCCGAGGAAGCGCGCGCTGGTCATCGCCAGCTTGACCGGCTCGGCGGTGCGCGGATCGGCGATCTCGACCTTGACCTTGCCGGCCGCGACCTTGTCGGCCAGCGCGCCGAATTCAGCGCGCAGCGCCGGGAAGGCGCGCTGGCAGGACGGTTCGGCGGCGCACTGGCGGAACAGGGCGTCGAGCGCGGCCTGGCTGTCGCGCCCGCCGGCCGGGATCACCTGCTCGGGCGCGGCCACGCCGTCGAGTACCAGCGCGCGCAGCTTGGCCGGGAAGGCACGCGCGTAGGCCTGGCCGAGGCGGGTGCCGTAGGAGCCGCCCCAGACGTTGATCTTGCCGTAGCCGAGCGCGAGGCGCACCTGCTCGATGTCGCGCGCGGCGGCGGCGGTGGTGTAGGCGGCGAAATCGACCCTCATGGCGCCGATGCAGGCGCGGATCACGGCTTCCATCTGGTCTTCGGTCAGCGCCTCCTGGCCCGGTTTGCTCTCGCAGTCGAGCTTGCCCGACAGGCCGGTGCCGCGCTGGTCGATGAACACGATGTCGCGCGTGGCGCGGATGCGGCGGAAAGTATTGTTCACCAGGGCCAGCACGTCCGAGCCCGCCTCACCGGGGCCGCCGGCCAGCACGAACAGCGGATCCGGGCGCGCCGATTCGCGAAATGCCGGCGCGACCGTCACGTGCAGGCTCAGTTTGGCGGCGCCGGGTTTGGCATAGTCGAGCGCGACGGGCACGCTGACGCAGCGCAGCGCCTCTTCCGAGCCGGGCAGGTGACAGGAGCGGGTGCGCGCGCCGCTCTGCGCGGCGTTGCCGGCTGCCGAGCTCAGCGACAGCAAGCCGGCCAGCGCGGCGCCCAGCCAAAAGCGTAATTTCACAAGTCTCTCCAAGGTGGATGCCGATCCATACTAAATTGCCACTGTTTCCCGGGTCAACCAATAGTTTAGGTTTTGAATAGATGTCTTGAGGCAACTTGGGCGCAGGCCCGGGCGGGCGTGCCGAATGCGACACAGGCCGAACGGCGGGTTGACCGGATGGGGCGAAGTGCGCTATGATTGCCGGCTTTCCGTTTGCTCAGGAAAGACAATAAGGCAGAGTCCGCGGCAGCAAGAGCGGAACCACCATTTGAGCGATTTATATATTAGGAAGTCAACATGAAAACTTTTTCCGCTAAAGGACATGAAGTCCAGCGCGATTGGTTAGTGATTGACGCGACGGATCTGATCCTCGGACGTGTTGCCAGCGAAGTGGCACTCCGACTGCGCGGCAAGCACAAACCTGAATTCACTCCTCACGTCGACACCGGCGATTTCATCGTCGTGATCAACGCAGGCAAACTGCGCGTGACCGGTACCAAGGCAACCGAGAAGACGTACTATCGTCACTCCGGCTACCCAGGCGGTATCTACGAAACCAATTTCAAGAAAATGCAAGAGCGTTTTCCTGGTCGCGCGCTTGAAAAAGCGGTCAAGGGCATGCTGCCTAAGGGCCCGCTTGGCTACGCCATGATCAAGAAGCTCAAAGTGTATGCGGAAGGTTCCCACCCGCACGCGGCCCAGCAACCTAAAGCACTCGTTCTCTAAGGAGCTGACATGATCGGTAACTACAATTACGGCACCGGCCGTCGCAAGAGTGCAGTCGCTCGCGTCTTCATCAAAGTTGGCACTGGCCAAATCATCGTCAATGGCAAACCGGCCGCCGAGTACTTCTCGCGCGAAACGGGCCTGATGGTCATTCGCCAGCCGCTGGAACTGACCGGCAATGTCGAGCGTTTCGACATCAAGGTCAACGTTCACGGTGGTGGCGAGTCCGGCCAGGCTGGTGCGGTTCGTCACGGCATCACCCGCGCACTGATCGACTACGACGCAGCATTGAAGGGCGACCTGGCACGTGCCGGTTTCGTTACCCGCGATGCACGTGAAGTCGAGCGTAAAAAAGTTGGTCTGCGCAAAGCACGTCGCGCAAAGCAGTTCTCGAAGCGTTAATTCGTTTCCCAGCAGCGCCTCCCGGGCGCTGCGCGAAGAAACCGCCGGCTGCAAAGCCCGGCGGTTTTTTTTCGTCTGCGCCGAATTCCAAAACCGGGGTCAGACCCGGGTTTTGAAACACCGGCGCCCAAAATGGGGTCCGCCCAAAATGGGGTCAGACCCGTTTTTTCGACTCGTGTTTTTCGATCCCATCAAACGAGAAACGTGAAAATCGGGCTGGCCCCGTTTTTTTCGACTAGCCTTTTCGATTCCACCATAGGAAAAACGGGTCTGACCCCATTTGTTGGAAGGGCAGGCGGGCGCAGGGATTTTTTCAGGCTGTTAAAATTGCAGCTTGCTTCAGGCAACACCTTATTCTTAATACTCGAAGGAACAGACATGATCAAAGTTGGCATCGTTGGCGGCACCGGATACACAGGCGTGGAATTGTTGCGATTGTTGGCCGCCCACCCCGATGTGCAGCTGACCGCCATCACGTCGCGCAAGGAAGACGGCCTGCCGGTGGCCGATATGTTCCCGTCGCTGCGCGGCCATGTCGACCTGGCGTTCTCGGCGCCCGACAAGGTCGACCTCTCCAAGTGCGACGTCGTGTTCTTCGCTACCCCGCACGGCGTTGCGATGGCGCAGGCGCCGGCCTTGCTGAAAGCGGGCGTCAAGGTCATCGACCTGGCCGCCGACTTCCGCCTGAAGGACCAGGCTAGCTTCGAGAAGTGGTACAAGATCCCGCACACCGCGCCCGAGTTGCTGGAGCAGGCGGTGTACGGCTTGCCGGAACTGAACCGCGAGGCGATCAAGTCGGCCAAGCTGGTCGCTAACCCTGGCTGCTATCCGACCACCATGCAGATCGGCTTCTATCCACTGCTCAAAGCCGGCCTGGTCGACGCGGGCAGCCTGATCGCCGACGCCAAGTCGGGCGTGTCCGGCGCCGGCCGCAAAGCCGAGATCGGCACGCTGTTTTCCGAGTCGAGCGATAACTTCAAGGCCTATGGTGTGTCCGGCCACCGCCACACGCCGGAAACCTCGGCCCAGCTGCAGCGCTATACCGACCAGAAGGTGGGCCTGGTGTTTACGCCGCACCTGGTGCCGATGATCCGCGGCATGCACTCGACGATGTACGCGCGCCTGACCAGGGGCATCGACAATGCGGCGCTGCAGGCGCTGTTCGAACAGCAATACAAGGACGACGCCTTCGTCGACGTGATGCCGTTCGGCTCGCACCCGGAAACCCGCTCGACGCGCGGCTCGAACATGCTGCGCCTGGCGCTGCATCGTCCCGAGGGCTCGGACCTGGTGGTGATCCTGGCAGTGCAGGATAACCTGGTCAAGGGCGCCTCCGGCCAGGCTGTCCAGTGCATGAACCTGATGTTCGGCTTGCCGGAAACGACCGGCCTGCAACAGATCGCCCTGTTGCCGTAAGGGCAAGTTTGCCAGGGCCGCTCCAAAATACCCTATTGGCAACGATCTAGATCAAAGCGTCCAAGGTTGATAGCGGTAAATTGATTGATGTCTGATCGAATTTACAATCCAGCAACTTCGAGGGGCCCATCATGTTCGGTCGTAACGCGAAAAGCGAAATTGACAGCCTCATCGGCATCTCGGCCCGGATCGAGGGCGATCTGTGCTTCACCGGCGGCATGCGCATCGACGGCGAGGTGCACGGCAACGTGATCGCGTCCGACGGTCCCGACAATGTGCTGATCGTCTCCGAGTACGCCCGCATCGAAGGTGAGGTGCGCTGCGCCAACCTGGTCGTCAACGGCTACATCGCTGGCCCGGTATATGCATCGGAACTCCTTGAATTGCAGCCGAAAGGCCGCATTGTAGGGAATGTCCATTACAAACTGCTGGAGATGCACGGCGGCGCGGCCGTCACCGGCACGCTGACCCACCAGGAATCCGGCGAACCCGTGTTCCACCTGACCGTCGCCGAAGCCACGCAGGCAACTGCAGCAACTAAAGCGTGAGTTGCATCAACAGTCTATAATGGCTCTAATCGTTTCCAAGTAGGAGTCACCCCATGAATGCAGTAGCCGAAATGCAAGACGTTATGCCGTCGCCGATCATCTTTACCGACAGCGCCGCGCAGAAAGTGGCGCAGTTGATCGAGGAAGAGGGCAATCCGGACCTGAAACTGCGCGTATTCGTGCAGGGCGGCGGCTGCTCGGGCTTCCAGTACGGATTCACGTTCGACGAAATCGTCAACGAAGACGACACCACGATGGTCAAGAACGGCGTCCAGCTGCTGATCGATTCGATGAGCTACCAGTATCTGGTGGGCGCCGAGATCGACTACAAGGACGACCTGGAAGGCGCGCAGTTCGTCATCAAGAACCCGACCGCCACCTCGACCTGCGGTTGCGGGTCTTCGTTCTCGGTCTAAGAACGGCACTGCCCCGGTCGATCGGGGCAGCCGCAAGAGTTCAGGCCGGGTAGAGTGCGCCTAGGATCCGGGCGCCCTTTGCACCGGTCACAGCGGGCAGATTGCCCGCTTTTCGTTGCTGGAAGCGGTACGCCAGCCAGGCGAACGCCAGCGCTTCCACCCGGTTCGGGGCCACGCCCAGCACCGCCGTCGATTCCACCGTGGTGCCGCCGCCCAGTGCGGCCTTCAATTCGCGCATCAGCACGCCGTTGTAGGCGCCGCCGCCGCACACGTACACCGCATCCACCTGCTTCGTCTCGCCTTCGATCGCGCGCGCGATGCTGACGGCCGTCAGCGCGGTCAGCGTGGCTTGCACGTCGGCCGGCGGCAGCGCCGGGCAGCGCGCCAGCATCGCGTCCAGCCACTCCATGTGGAACAGGTCGCGCCCGGTGCTTTTCGGCGCGGCCAGCGCGAAGTAGGGCTCCTCGAACAGCACCGCCAGCAGCGCCGCATCGACCTTGCCGGTCGCCGCCCAGGCGCCGTCGGCGTCGTATTCCTTGCCCTGGTGGCGCGCGATCCAGCCGTCCATCAGGACGTTGCCGGGGCCCGTGTCGAAGCCGGTCACCGCGCCGTCCGCATGCAGCACGCTGATATTGCCGATCCCGCCGATGTTGACCACCACCCGCGTCTGGCCGGGCTGGCCGAACTGCGCGTGGTGGTAGGCCGGCACCAGCGGCGCGCCCTGGCCGCCGGCGGCCACGTCGCGGCTGCGGAAATCGGCGATCACGTCGATGCCGGTCAGTTCGGCCAGCAGCGAGGCGTTGATGGTCTGGCGCGTGAAGCCGAGCTCGGGACGATGGCGCACGGTCTGGCCATGCGCGGCGATCGCCTGCACCTGTCCGGTGGCCGACGGCAGCAGCTGCGCGACGCAGGCCGCGTAGGCGGCCGCGATCTGGTTGGCGGCGATTGCCTCGCGTTCGATTTCGTTCTGGCCGTTGGCCTGCAGCGCCATCAGGTCGGCGCGCAGCTTGCTGTCGAAGGGGATGAAGGCGGCGCCCAGGGTGCGGATCGCGCCGTCGTCGGCGAAGTCGGCCAGTACGCCGTCGACGCCGTCGAGGCTGGTGCCAGACATCAGGCCGATATAGAGCGAAGAAGAGGTGGTCATGGAATCTGCTCAAAAAAAATGGGCGGGAAAGCGATTTGCCTTCCCGCCCACTGTGTCGTAATGGACTAGCGTGCCGCCAGCGCCGTGCCGCCCGGACGCAGCAGCGCGAAGCGATGGCTCATGTCGGCCGCCGAGTTCTTGAAGCGCGCCAGTTCGGCCGGCGTCATCGGCGCTTGCGCGACGACGTTGACCGACATCGGATCGCGCGCTTCGTTGTTGACGCGGAATTCGTAGTGCAGGTGGGCGCCGGTCGACCAGCCGGTCGAGCCGACGTAGCCGATGATGTCGCCCTGGCTGATCTTGCTGCCTTTGCGCATGCCCGATGCGAACCGGCTCATGTGGGCGTAGGCGGTGCTGTAATTGGCCCAGTGCTTGATCACGACCATGTTGCCGTAGCCGCCGGAGACGCCGGCGAAGTCGATCACGCCGTCGCCCGAAGCGCGGATCGGCGTGCCTTGCGCGGCGGCGAAGTCGACGCCTTTGTGCGCTTTCCAGTTGCCCGAAATCGGATGCACGCGCATCGAGAAGCCCGACGAAATACGGGAGAACTCGAGCGGCGACTTGAGGAAGGCCTTTTTCAGCGCCTTGCCGTCGAACGAATAGTAGCCGCCGCCTTGCTTGCTGGACGGATCTTCGAACCAGACCGACTGATAGGTGACGCCGCGGTTGACGAATTCGCCGGCCAGGATGCGGCCAGCGCGCACCATCTCGCCGTCCTGCCAGAACGTTTCGTAGACCACGTTGAAATGGTCGCCGCGTTTCAGGTCGGTACGGAAGTCGATACTGGTCGAGAACATCTCGATGATCTGGGCGACGATCGCGTCGGGCAGCTTGCCGCCGTCGGTGCTCGAATCGGTGGCCGAGTACAGCGAATTGGTGATGGTGCGCGCCCGCATTTCAACGCGCCGCTCGAGCTTGGGAGCGGCTTCTTGCGCGATGAACTTGTCGCCCTTGCGGGTGATCGAAATATTCTTGACGGGATTGTCCTTGCCGTCGACCACGGTCGCGCGCAACCAGCGCAGCTGGCCGTCTTCGCCGGTTTCCGCCTGCACGCGCTTGCCGGTCTTGAGCTGCATGACCCCCTTGGCGACCTTGTCGCTCTTGATGAAAGCCATGGCTTCCTGGTCGTCGACGCCGAGGCGATAGAGCAGGGAGGCGAGCGAATCGCCCGCGCGGACTTTTTCTTCGTGGATGAATTGCTGGGGTTCTTGCTGAAGCGCGGCGATCTGATCCGCCAGGTTCGGCAGTTCCAGGTCTTGCGCGATGGATTTGACTGGGAGGTCGGACGCATCCGGGGCGAGCGGGGCTACGCCCGCGGCGCCGAATGCGCAGACTGCAAGAAAGATCGCGCCCGCGCTGATGATGCGCGCCTTTCGCGTCGTTCCTAGCAGGCCGGTCCAGCTTTTGCCTGTGATTTTGTTTGTAGGGTTCATGCAATCAGTTAAAATTTGCCGCTTGAACATCCGATGGACGACTACTTTTTCTTGTTGTTGTTACGTATAGTTTTCATTGGGCAACGTTGACGGGATCGAGCATTATATCAAACTCTTGAGCCTGCCAAATTTTTTTAGTTTCTGTTGATAAAGCACCTATGACCTCTTCCGCCCCTGCCAAGAACGCTGCCAACGCGCCGGCTTCCCCCTCGCTGCCGCTCACGGACTCCGTGCTGGAAGCGCTCGCGATCACCAAACGCGGGGTCGACGAACTGCTGATCGAATCCGAATTCGCGCAAAAGCTCGCACGCTCCGAGCAAAGCGGCAAACCGCTGCGCATCAAACTCGGGCTTGACCCCACCGCACCGGACCTGCACCTCGGCCATACGGTGGTGCTGAACAAGATGCGCCAGCTGCAGAACCTCGGGCACCAGGTGATTTTCCTGATCGGCGACTTCACGTCGATGATCGGCGACCCGTCGGGCCGCAACATCACGCGTCCGCCGCTCACGCGCGAACAGATCGAACTGAACGCGATGACGTACTTCAAGCAGGCTTCTTTGGTGCTCGACGCCGCCCGCACGGAAATTCGCTACAACTCCGAGTGGTCCGACCCGCTGGGTGCGCGCGGGATGATCGAGCTGTCGTCGCGTTACACCGTGGCACGAATGATGGAGCGCGACGATTTCACCAAACGCTACAAGAGTGGGACACCCATCAGTGTCCATGAGTTCCTGTATCCCTTGATGCAAGGCTACGATTCGGTCGCTTTGCAAGCAGACCTTGAGCTAGGTGGAACGGACCAGAAATTTAATTTGCTGGTGGGTAGGGAGCTGCAGAAAGATTACGGCCAGGAACAGCAGTGCATCCTGACCATGCCGCTGCTCGAAGGCCTGGACGGCATCGAAAAGATGTCCAAGTCGAAGAACAACTACATCGGCATCACCGAGCCTGGCAACACCATGTTCGCCAAGCTGATGAGTATCTCGGACGTGATGATGTGGCGCTATTTCGAGTTGCTGTCGTTCCGTTCGATCGCCGAACTGGCCGAACTGAAGGCCGTGGTCGATGGCGGCGGCAACCCGCGCGACGCCAAGGTGGCGCTGGCCAAGGAAATCGTCACCCGCTTCCACTCGGCGCAGGCGGCCGACGATGCGCTGGCCGACTTCGTCAATCGCTCCAAGGGCGGCATCCCGGACGACGTGCCGGAAGTGGCCCTGTCCGGCGCGCCGGCCGGTATTGCCCAGCTGCTGAAACAGGCCGGGCTGTGCGCCTCGACTTCGGAAGCGATGCGCATGGTCGACCAGGGTGGGGTGCGGATCGACGGCGCCGTGGTCAGCGACAAGGCGCTCAAACTCGACGCCGGCAGCTTCGTGCTGCAAGTGGGCAAGCGCAAGTTTGCCCGCGTCACGCTGAGCGCATGATCGCACTGCTGCAACGTGTCAGTCACGCCAGCGTGGTGGTCGACGGCGCGCTGATCGGCGCGATCGACGCCGGCCTGCTGGTTCTGCTCTGTGCCGAGAAGGGCGATACCGAGAAGGAAGCCGACGCGCTGCTGGCCAAGCTGCTGGCTTATCGCGTGTTCAGCGACGCGGCCGGCAAGATGAACCGCAGCGTCGCCGACATCCAGGGCGGCTTGCTGCTGGTGCCGCAATTCACGCTGGCGGCCGACACCAATTCCGGCACGCGGCCGTCGTTTTCGCCGGCCGCCAGTCCGCAGGACGGCTTGCGCCTGTTCGAGCATTTTGTGCGCCGGGCCCGCGCCAGCCATGCTACGGTGGCCACGGGCCAGTTTGGAGCCGACATGAAGGTGTCGTTGACGAATGACGGGCCGGTCACCTTTTGGCTGCAAATCGCCCCGGCGGCGCGGGCAGGCTGAAACCTGAGAGGGCTGCGCGCTGTCATACGTCAAAGCGCAGGAGGCTGCAATGAGACTCTGGAGCGATTCCTTTACGGAAGGCGGCGTGATTCCCCCCGAGTGCGCATTCGCGCTGATCGATCCGGCCAGCCACGTGCGCTATTCCGCCAACCGCAATCCTCACCTCGCATGGGACGAAGTGCCACCCGGTACCCAGTCGCTGGCGCTGTTCTGCCGCGATGTCGATTCGCCGTCGAGCGTGGTCGACGTCAACCGTGAGGGCAGGGTGGTGGCCGAAGACCTGCCACGCACCGAGTTCTATCATTGGACCCTGGTCGACATTCCGGTCGCGCTCAAGTCGCTGGGCGAAGGCAAGGTGTCCGAACTGGTCACGCCGCACGGCAAGCCCGGCCCACTGCTGCCGTTCACCATCAAGAACGGCACCGAGCACCAGTTGCGCCAGGCAGTCAACGATTACACCGGCTGGTTCGCCAACGACCCCGACATGGCTGGCGACTACTACGGCTATGACGGCCCGTGCCCGCCGTGGAACGACATGCGGCCCCATGCATACCTGTTCTGCCTGTATGCGCTGGACGTGCCGCGCTTCGCACTGGAGGGGCGCTTCACGGGCGCCGAGGCGAAGCTGGCGATCCGCGGCCATATCCTCGATGAGGCGCAGGTGTTCGGCGTGTATTCGCTCAATCCCGAGGTGGCCGCGGGGCTGGCCAGGTAAGGTCTGCGCCCAAACCTGGGTCCGACCTGCCGGCTCAGATCCTTGCCTGGGCTGGTATCATGCGGCCCATGTCTTCCACTCACATTGTCCTGATCCGCCACGGCGAAACCGCCTGGAACGCCGAACGCCGCCTGCAGGGCCACATCGATATCGCCCTCAACGCTGAAGGCGAGCGCCAGGCTGAAGCGCTGGCCGCGGCGCTCGCCGGCGAACATCTCGATGCCGTCGTCGCCAGCGACCTCCGGCGTGCATTCCAGACCGCCGAAGCGGTCGCCGCCACGCGCGGCCTGCAGGTAACGATCGATCCGGCGCTGCGCGAACGCTGCTTCGGCGGCTTCGAAGGTTTGCTCTACGCCGAGATCGAGCAGCGCTTTCCGGCGGAGTTCGCAGCCTGGCAGGCGCGCGACATCGACGCCGCAATGCCGGCCGGCGTGCGCACGGCCGAGACGTTCCGCCAGTTCTACACCCGTGCGCTCGGCGCCATCCTTGGCCTGGCCGCAGCCCATCCGGGCCAGGCGATCGCCCTGGTCGCGCATGGCGGCGTGCTCGAGTGCGCCTACCGCGCGGCGCTCGCCTTGCCGCTCGAAACCCCGCGCACCTTCCCGGTGCTGAACGCCAGCATCAACCGCTTCATTGTCGACAAGGGCAGGCTCCAGCTGCTCAGCTGGGGCGAGGTTGCGCATCTGGCGCCGCGCACGCTCGATGAATTGTCGTAACAAAAAAGTGCTTATTATTTGAGCAGTACATCGGGTAAGATAGCGGGTTCCGTCATCGATTCCAAAATCTCCAGTGCAAATCGGCCCTTACCTGCTGCGTAATAATGTATTTGTCGCTCCCATGGCGGGCGTGACGGATCGTCCGTTCCGCCAGTTGTGCAAGCAGCTGGGCGCCGGCTATGCCGTGTCGGAGATGGCGGCGTCGAATCCGCGCCTGTGGGCCACCGAAAAAAGCTCGCGCCGCACCGATCATGCCGGCGAGATGGAGCCGAAGGCGGTGCAGATCGCCGGCGCCGATCCGCAGGACCTGGCCGATTGCGCCAGATTCAACGTCGAGCGCGGCGCCCAGATCATCGACATCAACATGGGCTGTCCGGTCAAGAAAGTCTGCAACAGCTGGTGCGGTTCGGCCCTGCTGCAGCACGAAGACCTGGTCGAAAAGATCCTCGACGCGGTGGTGGGTGCGGTCGACGTGCCGGTCACGCTGAAATTTCGCACCGGCTGGAACCGTGAGAACAAGAATGCACTGCGCATCGCCCGCATTGCCGAGCAGGCCGGAATCCAGATGCTGACCCTGCATGGCCGCACCCGCGCCGACGGCTACTCGGGCGACGCCGAATACGACACCATCGCCGCCGTCAAGATGTCGGTGAAGATCCCGGTGGTGGCCAACGGCGACATCACGACGCCTGAAAAAGCGCGCGACGTGCTGGCGCTGACCGGCGCCGATGCCGTGATGATCGGCCGCGCGGCCCAGGGCCGGCCATGGATCTGCCGCGAGATCGATCATTTCCTGCGCACCGGCACCTACCTGCCGGCGCCGATGGTCGAGGAAGTGCGCGGCCTGATGCACGAGCACCTGCAGGCGCACTACGCGTTCTACGGTGAATTCCTGGGCGTGCGGACGGCGCGCAAGCACATCGGCTGGTACGTGCGCGAACTGGAAGGCGGCGAGCTGTTCCGGCGCCGGATGAACATGCTCGAATCGACGTCGGAGCAACTGGCCGCGGTCGACGAATTCTTTGAAACGCAGCACAGGTTTGGCGACCGGTTACAATACCGGCCCGCCAGCATCGACGAGCCAGCGATGGCCGCATGAGGCGGGTAGGGGAACAATAAGAACACGGAACGGAACACTGCCTCAAGAGCAGTGACGACAACACTAATCAGCCGGATGAAGTAGAAAAAATGAGCAAAGAAAGTATCCAGGAAGTTGTCCAGAAAAGTCTTGAGGAGTATTTCAACGACCTGGGCGAACAGCAAGCGTCGAACATCTACGACATGGTGGTGCTCACCGTCGAGAAACCGATCCTTGAAGTCGTGATGATGCGCGCGGAGGGCAACCAGTCCCACGCGGCGCAAATGCTGGGCATCAATCGCAATACCTTGCGCAAAAAGCTGCAAGAGCACGGACTGCTGTAAGGCGCCGTCGCCGGGGCGAGGGCGCGGTCCCGCGCGCCTCGCCGCCGCGCGGACCGCGCTAGTTGTACCACCAAGTATCCTCATCAACCGGACCACTCCCATGATCACTCAAGCACTCATCTCCGTTTCCGACAAGACCGGCGTACTCGACTTCGCGCGCGCGCTTTCCGCCATGGGCGTCAACATCCTGTCCACTGGCGGCACCGCGAAACTGCTCGCCGACAATGGCGTGCCGGTGACCGAAGTGGCCGACTACACCGGCTTTCCTGAAATGCTGGACGGCCGAGTCAAGACCTTGCACCCGAAAGTACACGGCGGCATCCTGGCGCGCCGCGACTTTCCCGAGCACGTCGCCAAGCTGGCCGAACACGGCATCCCGACCATCGACATGGTGGTGGTCAACCTGTATCCCTTCCAGCAGGCCGTCGCCAAGGACAGCTGCACGCTGGAAGACGCGATCGAGAACATCGACATCGGCGGTCCGACCATGCTGCGTTCGGCGGCCAAGAACCACAAGGACGTGGTGGTGGTGTGCGATCCGGCCGACTACGGCATGGTGCTGGCGGAAATGAAGGGCACCAGCGCGCAAGCCGGCGCGGTGAGCTACGACACCAGGTTCATGCTGGCGAAAAAAGTGTTCGCGCACACCGCGCAGTACGACGGCGCCATCACCAACTATCTGACCAGCCTGGGCGAAGACAAGGCGCACGCGACCCGCGCCACCTATCCGCAAGTGCTGAACATGACGTTCGACAAGGTGCAGGACATGCGCTATGGCGAGAACCCGCACCAGTCTGCCGCGTTCTACCGCGACCTGGCCCCTGCCGCCGGCGCGCTGGCCAACTACAAGCAGCTGCAAGGCAAAGAACTGTCGTACAACAATATCGCCGATGCCGACGCGGCCTGGGAATGCGTCAAGTCGCTTGGCGGCCTCGGCCAGCAGGCCGGCTGCGTGATCGTCAAGCACGCCAATCCGTGCGGCGTGGCCATTGGCGCCGATGCGCTGGACGCCTACAGCCGCGCGCTGCAAACGGACCCGACCTCGGCCTTCGGCGGCATCATCGCCTTCAATGTCGAAGTCGACGGCAAGACTGCCGAGGCGGTCGCCAAGCTGTTCGTCGAGGTGCTGATCGCGCCGTCGTTCTCCAGCGAAGCGCTGCAGATCATGTCGGCCAAGCAGAACGTGCGCCTGCTGCAAATTGCCCTGGGCGGCGGCAACAATCCGTACGACGTCAAACGCGTTGGCGGCGGCCTGCTGGTGCAGTCGCCCGATGCCGCCAATGTCGGACCTGGCGACCTGCGCGTGGTCAGCAAGAAGCAGCCAAGCCAGCAGCAGTTGCAGGACATGCTGTTCGCCTGGCGCGTCGCCAAGTACGTCAAATCGAACGCGATCGTGTTCTGCGCCAAGGGCATGACCCTGGGCGTCGGCGCCGGCCAGATGAGCCGGATCGATTCGGCCCGCATCGCGTCGATCAAGGCGCAGAACGCCGGCCTGACGCTGGCCGATTCGGCGGTGGCGTCGGATGCGTTCTTCCCGTTCCGCGACGGCCTCGACGTGGTGGTCGACGCCGGCGCGACCTGCGTGATCCAGCCGGGCGGCTCGATGCGCGACCAGGAAGTGATCGACGCGGCCGACGAGCGCGGCGTCGTCATGCTGTACACCGGCATGCGCCACTTCCGCCACTGATCTGCCGTAGACCCGGGGTCAGGTCCAACATTCGAACATTTCAAAACACCGAAATAGCCGAATGTCGGGCCTGGCCCCTGGGCATTTCAGCGCAAAACGTGGAAAAGCCTGTGTTTTTACACAGTATTTCTCCACGAACCTTGCCAGCCGGTATAACATTCGTCCATGATTATTCTTGGCATTGACCCCGGGCTGCGCACGACTGGTTTCGGCGTGATCGAAAAGCAGGGCAGCAAGCTGCGCTACATCGCTTCCGGCACCATCAAGACCGGCAGCGAGGGGGCGTTGCCGCCGCGCCTGAAGGTGATTTTCGCCGGCATCGCCGAAGTCATCCGCACCTACAATCCCGACTGCGCCGCGATCGAGAAGGTGTTCGTCAACGTCAATCCACAGTCGACGCTGCTGCTCGGGCAGGCGCGCGGCGCGGCAATCACCGCGCTGGTCGGGGGCGACCTCGACGTGGCCGAATACACCGCGCTGCAGGTCAAGCAGGCGGTGGTCGGCACCGGCCGCGCGGCCAAGGAACAAGTGCAGGGCATGGTGGCGCGGTTGCTGGTGCTGCCCGGCCTGCCCGGCACCGATGCCGCCGACGCGCTCGGGGTTGCCATTTGCCACGCCAACAGCCATGATGCTCTGGCCCTGATCGGCGCGCTCGCGCCCGGCATGGGCACGCTGCGCATGAAAAACGGACGCCTCGTCTAACACCATTCAAAAGGCTATCGATGATCGGTCGCATCTCCGGAATCCTGCTCGAAAAAAATCCGCCGCAACTGCTGGTCGATTGCAACGGCGTCGGCTATGAAGTCGATGTGCCGATGAGTACCTATTACAACCTGCCGCAGCTGGGCGAGAAGGTGACCCTGTTCACCCACCAGGCGATCCGCGAGGACGCACACCTGCTGTTCGGCTTCGGCAACGCTGCCGAGCGCAGCGTGTTCCGCCAGCTGATCAAGATCACCGGCGTCGGCGCGCGCACCGCGCTGTCGATCCTGTCGGGCATGACGATCGCCGACCTGGCGCAGGCGGTCACGCTGCAGGAAGCGGGGCGGCTGGTCAAGGTGCCCGGCATCGGCAAGAAAACCGCCGAGCGCCTGCTGCTCGAACTGAAAGGCAAGCTGGGCGCCGACCTCGGCGCGCCGGGCGGCGCCGTGCAGCACGACGCCCAATCGGATATCCTCAACGCGCTGCTGGCCTTGGGGTATTCTGACAAGGAAGCGCTGGCCGCGCTGAAGAACATGCCGGCCGGGAGCAGCGTTTCCGACGGCATCAAGTACGCGCTCAAGGCGCTGTCCAAAGGGTGAAGGGGCGCGCGAGGAGGCAGGCCTTGCAAGGCCGGCCCGTTTCGCATGGCCGCGGCATGCCGCGGCAATTTCCTGCTCCACCGTAACGGGCCTGCCTTGCAAGGCAGGCTTCCTGAGCCAAAATTTCTTTTTTTGCGGAACAAGCAATGAGCATCCAGACCGACGATTTCAGCGAGCAGCGCATCATCGCCGCCACGCCCGCCTCGCCCAACGAGGAGGCGATCGAGCGCGCATTGCGGCCGAAGCATCTGGACGAATACGTGGGCCAGGAAAAGATCCGCGGCCAGCTCGAAATTTTCATTTCCGCCGCGCGCAAGCGCAAGGAAGCGCTCGACCATACTTTGCTGTTCGGCCCGCCCGGCCTGGGCAAGACCACGCTGGCGCACATCATCGCGCGCGAAATGGGCGTCAACCTGCGCCAGACTTCAGGTCCGGTGCTCGAGCGCCCGGGCGACCTGGCCGCGATCCTGACCAACCTCGAGGCGAACGACGTGCTGTTCATCGACGAGATCCACCGCCTGTCGCCGGTGGTCGAGGAAATCCTGTACCCAGCGCTGGAGGACTACCAGATCGACATCATGATCGGCGAGGGGCCGGCCGCGCGCTCGGTCAAGCTCGACCTGCTGCCGTTCACCCTGGTCGGCGCCACCACCCGCGCCGGCATGCTGACCAATCCGCTGCGCGACCGTTTCGGCATCGTCGCGCGGCTCGAGTTCTACACGGCGCCGGAACTGACCCGCATCGTCACCCGCAGCGCCGCGCTATTGGGCGCGCCGATCGCCGACGACGGCGCGCGCGAGATCGCGCTGCGCGCGCGCGGCACTCCGCGTATCGCCAACCGCCTGCTGCGGCGGGTGCGCGACTATGCCGAAGTGAAAGGCAACGGTGAAATCACCAAGGCGATGGCCGACGCCGCGCTTGTCATGCTCGACGTCGATTCGGTGGGGTTCGATGTAATGGACCGCAAGCTGCTCGAAGCGGTGCTGTTCAAGTTCGGCGGCGGCCCGGTCGGGATCGGCAACCTTGCCGCGGCGATCGGGGAAGAGGCCGACACCATCGAGGATGTGCTCGAGCCGTTCCTGATCCAGCAAGGCTATTTGCAGCGTACGCCACGTGGGCGAATCGCCACGCCGTTGGCATACAGCCATTTCGGGGTCGCCGCGCCGCGTACCAGCCCGGCTGGCGAGCTGTGGGACCGTGCCCCGGACTAGCTCTGCGTTCTAGGAAGCGCGGCCGGGTCGCGTGGGCGCAGCGGCCGGTGCGAGCGGCGGCGCCTGGCGGGATACACGAAGGTGATGAACAGAAAGATCGCGCCGCACAGCAGCGGCCCGACCATCCACACGTCATCGCTTTGGCGGTCGATCACCAGGGCAGCGAGGCTGCCGGCGATGGGAAACGCGAGCAGCACACCGGCGAGAATGCGTGTCTTGCGCGAGCGCTTCATGTGGTTGCCGGCCACGCCGATGACGAAAAAGCCGGACGCCAGCAGCGCCACGACCACGCATGCGCCGATGGCCATGCCGAAGTCGCTGGGCCGCTGGGGCGTATCAGGCAAGAGGAAAAAAGGGGCGCCCGTTACGATCAGGCTTCCGATCAGGAACGAAATAAACCGGACAAGTATCATGGCAGCTCCAAGGTCTGTGCCTTGCTCCAGGAAACGTTTAATTGCAGGGATTTCAGATTCTTTAATAAAGATAACACAACTTATTTTTTTTCCACAATGCAATGTGTCATTTCGGCAAAATGGCAACACAGTTACCTTAAGGCAACATTATGCAGATCTGGGTCGATGGGGACGCATGTCCGGCGGTGTGCAAGGAAATCCTGTTCCGGGTGGCCGAACGGCTGCAGCTGAATGTGACCCTGGTCGCCAACCAGCTGATCCGGGTGCCCGGGTCGCGCTTCATCCGCGCGCTGCAGGTGCCGGCCGGCTTCGACGTGGCCGACCTGGAAATCGTGCGCCTGCTGGCGCCCGGCGACCTCGTCGTGACGGCCGACATTCCGCTGGCCAGCCTGGTGCTGGACAAGGGCGGCTTCGCGCTGAACCCGCGCGGCGAGTTTTACACCGCCGACAATATCGCCCAGCAGTTGACGATGCGATCTTTCATGGAAGAGTTGCGCAGCGGCGGCGTGGAAACCGGCGGCCCTGCGCCGTTCGGCCACGCGGACCGCCAGAATTTCGCCAACCAGCTGGACCGCCACCTGGCAAAGGCCCTGGCGGCCCGGCCGCGGGCCTGATCCGTTCGCCTCCCGGCGCGGTCCTGCTCCTACTCGGCCTGGGTCCAGGTGACGAGCGGACGGCCCGTCTCGAGGAAGGTCTTCATGCTCGAGAGCACGCGCGGCCAGCCATTGCTGATGCCCTTGAGCATGTCCGATCCAGTCTCGAGTTCGTCATGCGTGACCGTCAGGCGCACCATCGCGCCGACCGGCTCGATGTCGATCGCCACCCGCGAGTGCCGGGCCTTGTCGGCCGCGTTGTCCGGCGAAGCCCAGGTCAGCACCAGGCGGCGCGGCGGCGTGCTCTCGATGACTTCGCCTACGATATCGGTGGTGTGCGCCTCGTTGCAGCGCTGATGCTCCCATCGCGAACCGGGCTTCCAGTCGGACACGTTATCGTGTTGCCAGTACTGGCGCGTCATCTCGCCGTCGATCAGCGCCTGAAAAGTCTTCTCCGGCGTCGCGTTGATGTAGGTGACGTACACAAATTTTTCCTTACTCATGACTTTCTCCTTCGAGTTTCTGTTTGAGGTTGTGCAGCGCTTCCAGCCGAGGCTGTTCGAATTTCGCGATCCAGCGCTGGTAAATGTCGTGGATCGGCACCGGGTTGAAGTAGTGAATTTTTTCCCGCCCCTGCCGCTGTACGGCGACGAGATTGGCTTCTTCCAGCAAGCCGAGGTGCTGCGCGACCGCTTGCCGGCTCATCTCCAGGCCCTGACACAGTTCCGTCAAAGACTGGCCATTCCTTGCGTTCAGCGAGTCGAGCAATTGCCTGCGGCTGGGATCGGCTAGCGCCTTGAACACCTTGTCTATGTCGTTCACTGACTGCCCTTGCGTATTGAGAAAAAATGCAAGTATTCGCTTGCATGTCCACAGTATAGGCAAGTAAACGCTTGCATGTCAAGCGACCGTCAGATTATTTCGCGTGCAAGTGGCGCGCCATGAAAAAAGGGCCGAGCGGCCCTTTGCGTTGATATGCGTGCGTCCGGCCGTGGCCGAGAATTACTCCACGCGTTCCCAGACTTGCGTTCGGCCCAGCATCGGAATCCCGATGTAGCCGCGCACATTGAGCTTCTTGCCGCCGTCGACCAGCTTCAGCTTGCTCTTGTAGACCTTGCCGTTGTCGGGATCGAGGATCTGGCCGCCGCTGTATTCGTCGCCGCTCTTCGTCAGGCCCTGCAGGAATACCATGCCGACGATCGGCTGGTCCTTGTTGACCCCTTCGCAGCGGTCGCACTTCGGATTCTGGTCCTCGCCGGCGGGACGCAACAGCTTCTCGATGCGGCCTTCCAGTGCGCCCTTGTTCTCGGAAATCCGGATCAGCGCCTTCGGCTTGCCGGTGACGTCGTCGATGTTCTTCCACAGGCCCACCGGCGAGGCGTCGTCGGCCCAGGCGGAAGGAAGCGACAGCAAGGCGGCAAGCGCCAGGGTGAGGGGAAGGGCACGCATCATCGGTCTCCGGTTAGGTTAGGCGACAGGCAGCTTGGCAAACTGCTCGCGCAGCTTGGCGATGGTAGCCGAAAAGTTAAGCAAACGCTCATTTTCCTGCGCCACCACGGCGGCCGGCGCGCGCGCGACGAAGCTCTCGTTGCCCAGCTTGCCGTTGACCTTGGCGATCTCGCCATCGATGCGGGCGATTTCCTTGGCCAGGCGCTCGCGTTCGGCGGCGACGTCGATCTCCACTTTGAGCATCAGCTTGGTGGTGCCGACGATCGACACCGCGGCGGGTGATTCCGGCAGCGCGTCGACAATCTGCACCTCGGACAGCTTGCCCAGCGCCTGCACGTATTGCGCGAAGCTGTGCAGGCTGGCCTTGCCGGCGGCGTCGGCCGCCTCGACGATCAGCGGCACCCGCACCGACGGCGAAATCTGCATTTCGCCGCGCAGGTTGCGGGTCGCGTCGACCAGGGCTTTGAGTTCACCCATCCAGGCTTCGGCGCCGGCATCGATCAGCGCTTCGTTGGCGATCGGGTAGGGCTGGACCATGATCGAGTCGCCGCTGCCTTCGGCCGTCTTGCCGGCCAGCGGCGCGACCGCCTGCCACAGCGCTTCGGTCACGAACGGCACGATCGGGTGCGCCAGGCGCAGGATCACTTCCAGCACGCGCAGCAGGGTGTAGCGGGTGGCGCGCTGCTGGCCTTCGGTCCCGTTCTGGACCTGGACTTTTGCCACTTCCAGGTACCAGTCGCAGTACTCGTCCCACACGAACTTGTAGATGGTGGCGGCAATGTTGTCGAAGCGGTAGTCCTCGAAACCCTTGGCCACTTCCAGCTCGGCGCGCTGCATCAGCGAGATGATCCAGCGGTCGGCCTGGGACAGGTCGGCATCAAGCGCCTGGCTGCAATCCTTGCCTTCGGTGTTCATCAGCACGAAGCGGGTGGCATTCCACATCTTGTTGCAGAAGTTGCGATAGCCTTCGGCGCGGCCCAGGTCGAAGTTGATGTTGCGGCCCAGCGAGGCGTAGCTGGCCATGGTGAAGCGCACGGCATCGGTGCCGTAGGCGGCGATGCCTTCGGGGAATTCCTTGCGGGTTGCCTTCTCGATCTTGGCCGCGTCTTTCGGATTCATCAGGCCGGTGGTGCGCTTGGCCACCAGCGACTCGACGTCGATGCCGTCGATCAGGTCGATCGGGTCGAGCGTGTTGCCCTTCGACTTGGACATCTTCTGGCCGGAGGAATCGCGCACCAGGCCGTGCACGTACACGGTCTCGAACGGCACCTTGCCGGTAAAGTGGGTGGTCATCATCACCATCCGGGCGACCCAGAAGAAGATGATGTCGAAGCCGGTGACCAGCACCGACGACGGCAGGAACATCTTCATGTCCGGCGTTTCTTCCGGCCAGCCCATGGTCGAAAACGGCACCAGCGCGGACGAGAACCAGGTGTCGAGCACGTCGTCGTCACGGCGCAGCGCACCCGTGATGCCGGCGGCCTTGGCCTTGGCCTGGGCTTCT
Source organism: Pseudomonadota bacterium (assembly GCA_046728335.1). Classification (GTDB taxonomy): domain Bacteria; phylum Pseudomonadota; class Gammaproteobacteria; order Burkholderiales; family Burkholderiaceae_D; genus JAFCUW01. The sequence continues at coordinate 22,136 of JBKPEJ010000058.1, forward strand.
TCTTCGGTGCGCGCGACAATGATGTTGCCGGCGTCGTCGTACCACGCCGGGATGCGGTGGCCCCACCACAGCTGGCGCGACACGCACCAGTCCTGGATGTTGCCCAGCCACTGGTTGTAGGTGGTGCTCCAGTTTTCCGGCACAAACTTGATCTCGCCTTGCGCCACTTTTTCGAGCGCGACTTCGGCGATCGACTTGCCGGGGAAGAAGGTGCCTTCCGGCGCCGGCTTGCTCATCGCCACGAACCACTGGTCGGTGAGCATCGGCTCGATCACCACGCCGGTGCGATCGCCGCGCGGCACTTGCAGCTTGTGCGGCTTGACTTCCTGCAGCAGGCCCTGGGCGTCGAGGTCGGCCACGATCTGCTTGCGCGCGGCGAAGCGGTCCATGCCGCGGTAGGCGGCCGGCGCGTCGTCGCTGATTTTCGCGTCCAGCGTCAGCACGCAGATCATCGGCATCTTGTGGCGCTGGCCGACCGCGTAGTCGTTGAAATCGTGGGCCGGCGTGATCTTCACACAGCCGGTGCCGAATTCCTTGTCGACGTATTCGTCGGCGATGATCGGGATTTCGCGCTCGGTGAGCGGCAGTTTCAGCAACTTTCCGACCAGCGCGGTGTAGCGCTCGTCGGTCGGGTCGACTGCCACGGCGACGTCGCCCAGCATGGTTTCGGGACGGGTGGTGGCGACCGTGATGGTGCCGCTGCCGTCGGCCAGCGGGTACTTGATGTACCACATCGAGCCGTCTTCCTCTTCCTGCACCACTTCCAGGTCCGAGACCGCTGTGCCCAGCACCGGATCCCAGTTGACCAGGCGTTTGCCGCGGTAGATCAGGCCCTGCTCGAACAGGCGGACGAACACTTCGGTGACCACTTTCGAGCGAGGCTCGTCCATCGTGAAATATTCGCGCGCCCAGTCCGGCGAGGTGCCCATGCGGCGCATCTGGCCGGTGATGGTGTCGCCCGATTTTTCCTTCCACTCCCAGACTTTTTCGATGAACTTTTCGCGGCCGAGGTCGTGGCGCGAGATCTTCTGCGCGTCGAGTTGGCGCTCGACTACGATCTGGGTCGCGATGCCGGCGTGGTCGGTGCCCGGGATCCAGGCGGTGTTATGGCCGCGCATGCGGTAGTAGCGGGTCAGGCCATCCATGATGGTCTGGTTGAATGCGTGCCCCATGTGCAAGGTGCCGGTCACGTTCGGTGGCGGCAGCTGGATGCTGAACGATGGTTTGTCGGCGTCGGTGGTGGCGGCGAAGTAGCCGCGCTGTTCCCACTCGTTGCGCCAGAACTGTTCAATATCGGCTGGCTCGAAAGACTTGGCTAATTCCATGGTGTAGGCGTGTGTGTTTTGCGAAACAACCATTATAGATGACCGGGGCGAAGGCTGCGCCGCGTGCCGGCGCTCTTTTTCCACGCACTGGGGTCAGGACCGACATTCGGACTTTTTTAACATTTTGCGCGTGATGGAAAGGTTAAAAATGTCCGAATGTCGACCTGACCCCAGTGCAGCGTCATGAGCATGCGCCGTTGTCGACCGGCAGCCCGTATAATTATTTCCAATCGGACTCAACGGGTTTCCCAAAAAATGAACTCAGCTTCCAACGCCAAACGCCTGATCCTGATCGTCGACGACGACGCGCTGCTGTTGCAGTTCCTCGCGGAAGTGCTGGGCCATGCCGGTTATGACACCGTCTCCGCTACTTCGGCCGCGGAAGCGATCCGCCAGATCGAACAGCGCGAGCCGGACCTGGCGCTGCTCGACATCACCATGCCCGGCATGTCCGGCCTGGAACTGGCGCGCCACCTGCACGAAAACACCTCGGTGCCGTTCATGTTCCTGTCCGCCACCGGCGACATTGAAACCGGCAAGCAGGCCGCCACCTATGGCGCGGTCGGTTTCGTGGTCAAGCCGGTCGATGCCGTGCACCTGATGCCCGCGTTCGAGGCAGGACTGGCGCGCGCCGACGAAATCCGCCAGTTGCGCCGCACCGAAGTAAACCTGAACGCCGCGCTGGCCGCCGGCCGCGAAACCAGCCTGGCCGTCGGCCTGCTGATGGGCCGCTTCCAGTCCGATCGCAACACCGCGTTCGAAGTGCTGCGCGACCATGCACGTTCGAGCCGGCGCAAGATCAATGAAGTGGCCGACCAGCTGCTGGCCGCCGAAGAAGTCCTCAACGGCCTGCACGCCGCTTTCGCCAGCCGCATCAAGGCGAAATAAAAAAGCGATGTCACCATAAAGTGTGGGACGACCTGCGTCGACGTGACAGCTCTTCATGCACGCGCCGCGGCCCAAGGGCTGGGGTCAGGTCCGGCGGACCTGACCCCCGGGTTTGTCGCCGCACTGGGCGCTTGCCGCCATCGCCGCGCGGTCCAACATTCGACGGTGACATAGCCAATAGAAACGCCGCCGCACCGGTCCCGTTTGTTCTTATCGCAACGAGAAAAATTAAACTATGCGGCGCCACAACGGCGCGCGTCGAAGTGCGGTACACTTGCTTCTCGGAATTAATAGTTGGAATTCCGTAGATTTGTGAACAATCCCTGATCCGCCGATTGTTCCACCCCCTCCCAGCGCCGCCCTCTCCCTGCGGCCGATTGCAACATTCTCGGCCCCACCCTGCCGATTCCTGTTCCGGTTTGATCGTTTGGCGCCTTCGCGCGCCTGTTGCCGGAACCCAATCGTTTTGGTTACCGAAGGAGGCCGCGATGAAAGCGCCTGGAATCAATCCCAAATGCAGGCCTGGCAGCAACCGGGCCGACTCCCCGGCGGCCCACGTGCCGTTGCGGCGCAGTGTTGCCAGCCCGATGCTGCGGTTCGCCGACGCTTCCGATGGCGGGGCCGCCCATCTCTCGTCGGTCGTCTATCCGCTCGAGCCGCTGGCCCTGCACCAGGGGCCGGCGTCAACGCCGCACGTGCTGCACATCGACAAAGACAGCGCCGCGGCGCTGGCGCTGTCTATCTTGCTGATGCCGGAAGCGCGCGTGACCCACGTGCCGACCCTGGCCGCCGCGCGCGAGCAGCTGAAGACGCATATTTTCTCGGCAGTCGTGATCGACCCGAGCTTGCCCGATGGCGACGCGGTCGAGTTGCTGCCCGCGCTGACCGCGATCCCGCTGCTGGTCTATTCAGCCAGCCAGCCTGCCTGGCGCACACGCTCAGGCCTGTTCCTGCCGAAACCGTGGACGTCGCCGCGCCTGCTGTGGACCACCATTTCTCAGATGCTCGGACTTCCTACACCAACTTCCGCAGGAGACTGACATGCTTGACACCGACCTGACCACGATCCTTTACGTCGAAGACGACCTGCACGTGCGCACCACCGCCAAGCTGGTGCTCGAAGTGATCGGAAAATTTTCCGTACGCGAATGCAGTTCCGGACGCGAAGCGCTGATCGCCGCCAAAGATTTCAGTCCCGACCTGATCGTGCTCGACGTGATGATGCCAGAGCTCGACGGCATGGCCACCCTGAAACTGCTGCGTACCATGCCGCACCTGGCCGATACGCCGGCATTGTTCGTCACCGCCCTGACCGCGCCGGCCGACCTCGCGCGCTACATGGAGGCCGGCGCGATCGGCGTGATCCCGAAGCCGCTGGTGCCGCTGCGCCTGGCCGGCCAGGTCCAGGCGCTGTGGGAGCAGCGCCTGCAGCCGGCCTGATTTCCTGATCGAAGCGGCAAGCTTGCCGCCGGCTTGATATGATGGCATCCCCATCACCTCAATCACGGAACCACCATGAAAACCAAGGCAGCGATTGCATGGAAGGCGGGCCAGCCGCTGACGATCGAAGAGGTCGAACTGCAAGGTCCGAAGGAGGGCGAGGTGCTGGTCGAAATCAAGGCCACCGGCATCTGCCACACCGACTACTACACGCTGTCCGGGGCCGATCCGGAAGGCATCTTCCCGTCCATCCTCGGCCATGAAGGCGCCGGCGTGGTGGTCGACGTGGGACCGGGCGTGAAGAGCCTGCGCAAGGACGATCATGTCATCCCCCTGTACACGCCGGAATGCCGCCAGTGCAAATTCTGCCTGTCGCAAAAGACCAACCTGTGCCAGTCGATCCGCTCGACGCAGGGCCGCGGCCTGATGCCCGACGCCACCAGCCGGTTTTCGATCGGCGGCAAACCGATCTACCACTACATGGGCACCTCGACGTTTTCGAACTACATCGTGGTTCCGGAAATCGCGCTGGCCAAGGTGCGTTCGGACGCGCCATTCGACAAGATCTGCTACATCGGCTGCGGCGTGACCACCGGCGTCGGCGCCGTGCTGTTCACCGCCAAGGTGGAGGCGGGCGCCAACGTTGTGGTGTTCGGCCTGGGCGGGATCGGCCTGAACGTGATCCAGGCCGCGCGCATGGTGGGCGCGGACAAGATCATCGGGGTCGACCTGAATCCGGCACGCGAGGCGATGGCGCGCAAGTTCGGCATGACCCATTTCATCAATCCGACGACGTCGGAAAACGTGGTCGACGACATCATCGGCCTGACCGACGGCGGCGTCGACTACAGCTTCGAATGCATCGGCAACACCGCCACCATGCGCCAGGCGCTCGAGTGCTGCCACAAGGGCTGGGGCCAGTCAATCATCATCGGCGTGGCGCCGGGCGGGGCGGAGATTTCGACGCGTCCGTTCCAGCTGGTGACGGGGCGCGTGTGGAAAGGTTCCGCGTTCGGCGGCGCGCGCGGGCGCACCGACGTGCCGAAGATCGTCGACTGGTACATGGAAGGCAAGATCAATATCGACGACCTGATCACGCACCGCCTGCCGCTCGAGCGCATCAACGAAGGCTTCGACCTGATGAAGTCCGGCGAATCGATTCGCTCGGTGGTGATTTACTAGCGTTTACCCTTCCCCACACCCTCATGGCCGTCGTTCCTGCCACTCGCAGAAACGACGGGGGGAGCATCTTGCGCGCCGATGCCACCTATTCCCCGATTCCTGCTGTCCATCGCACCGCTCTGGAGCCGTCCCCCGTTTCCGCCTAATCTCATCCTGTCGCGCTGCCGGCGCAAAGTAGAAAAAAACTTCTAGACTTTTTAATCTAGATATTTTATTCTAGTTCCATCGACCTGGAGACCGCATGAACCCGCCACGCCAAGGAACCCAACCATGAACGCGCTGCTGACCTCGGTCGTCCCGAGCCTGGCGTGGGCGCTGCTCGATTTCGTCTGGCAGGGTTTGCTCATCGGCTGGGCCGCCGCGCTGGTGCTGGGCCTGCTTCGCGGCGCGCGCCCGCAGACCCGCTACGCCGTCGCCTGCGCCGCCTTGCTGCTGTGCGCCGCCTTGCCGCTGGCCGGCACCATCGGCCGCATCCTCGACACCCATACCGCCACCACCACCTTGCTGCCGCTGGCGCTGCCCGATTCCTACGGTCCGGCCGCAGCCGCGGGTGCCGATCCCGTCGCGCTGGCCACCGACCGCCTGGCCGTGTGGGAGCAGGCGCTGCAGGAGCGCCTGCCGCTGGTGATGCTGCTGTGGTCCCTTGGTGCCGCCGCGCTGGCCCTGCGCATGCTGCTAGGCCTGCTGTGGGTGCACCGCCGCAGCCTGCCGTCGCATTCGCGCAGCGATCCCGTCTGGCAGGCAAGGGTGACGCGCCTGGCCGAACGTTTCGACATCGCGCGCCCGGTGCGGCTCGGCCTGGTCGACGACTTGCCCAGCCCGGTGACCGCCGGCTGGTGGCGCCCGGTCGTGCTGCTGCCCGCCTCGCTGGCGAGCGGGATGCCGGTCGAACTGCTGGAAGCGCTGCTGGCGCACGAAATGGCGCACATCAAGCGCCACGATTACCTGGTCAACCTGTTCCAAAGCGCGATCGAGATCGTGCTGTTTTACCACCCGACCGTCTGGTGGCTCTCGGGCCGGATCCGGCTCGAACGCGAACAGATCGCCGATGACGTAGCCGCGAGCATGCTGGGCGAACCGCGGCGCCTGGCGCTTGCCTTATCCGAACTGGACCGTTTCCAGCTCGCCACCACTCCCCACCTCGCCCATGCGGCACACGGAGGAAATCTCATGAATCGTATCAAACGCCTGGTCCGCCCGGAATCCGAACCACTGAACTGGAAGATGGCGCTGCCGATCCTCGGCCTGTCGGCGGCCTGCGCCGCGTTCTACGCCAACGCCCAGACCCAGACCCAGCCCGCACCTGCTGCGCCGGTCGCACCGGTTGCGCCGGTCGCGCGCGGCGCAGTAACGGCGCCGGTTACCCCGATCGCGCCGCTTGCACCGAAGCGGCCTGCCAGGGCTGAACGGCGCTCCGGCCATGGGAGCGAAGACGGCTACGCGCTGGTGCGGCCGAACGGGCGCGATACCAACGTCCACGGCAACGGCGCCGACTGGAAAGAGATCGAAGCGGTGAAGCGCACGATCCCAGGCGAGTTCCTGTGGTTCCGCGATGGCGACAAGGCCTACGTCGTGCGCGATCCCGCCGTGCTGGCCAAAATTGGCGAGGCGTGGGCGCCGGTCGAGCGCCTGGGCGCGGAAATGGAAGGCTACGGCCGCGAGATGGAAAAGCACGGCAAGGTGATGGAAGCGCTGGGTCGGGACATGGAGCGCGCCGCGGGCAACCTCGAGCGCAACCAGGAGCGCGGCGTCGAGCGCAAGATGGATGCGCTGGGACGGGAGCAGGAAAAGCTCGGCCGCCAGATGGAAAAACTGGCCCGCCAGATGGACGGCGCCGACGAGGCGCGGCGCGCCAGCCTGCGCCGCGAGATGGACCAGCTCGGCGACAAGATGCGCGACATGGGGCGCCAGATGGAGAAGCAGGCCGAAGGCATGCAGTCCCAGCATGCGCGCATGCAGCAGGCGCAGGGCCCGATGGATGAGATCGGTCGCAAGATGACAGAGGCGGGCAAGCCGATGGATGCGCTGGGCAAGAAAATGGATGTGCTCGGCAAGCAGATGGACGCCGAAAGCCATGCTGCCGACAAGGTGGTGCGCGGCCTGATCAAGGATGCGCAGGCCAAGGGCCTGGCGAGCCCGGCGCCGGCCGGCTGATCCAGCGCAACGGCCGCCATTGCATTGTCAAAAGGTCTATGGCAGCATGGACGATTTTGGAGTGAACGTCCATGCGCCAGTTTGCCCGTACCCTAGTTTCGCTCAGCGCCGCCGGCTTCGCCACACTTGCCGCGGCCCAGGCGCCGGCGCCGGCCAAACCGGCCGACCAGCCGGCCACGAGCTTCCCGTACACCCCGGGACTGGACGTCAGCGCGATGGACAAGGGCGCCGACCCGTGCGTCGATTTTTACCAGTACGCCTGCGGCGGCTGGATGAACAACAATCCGATTCCGGACGACCAGGCGCGCTGGTCGGTCTACGGCAAGCTGACGCGCGATAACCAGCGCTACCTGTGGGGCATCCTCGACGGCCTGGCCAAGCAGCGTGCCGGCCGCAGCGCCACCCAGCAAAAGACCGGCGACTACTTCGCCGCCTGCATGGACGAAGCGGCGATCGAAAAGCGCGGCGCGCTGCCGCTGCGGCCCTACTTCGACCAGATCGACTCGATCCATTCGATGGGCGACCTGCCGGCGGTGCTGGCCCGCCTGCACTTGGCGCTGGCCGACGACGGCCTGTTTTTCGCGTTCGGCTCCAGCCAGGACTTCGGCGATTCCACGCGGGTGATCGCGTTCGCTAACGGCGGCGGGATCGGTTTGCCCGACCGCGATTCCTATCTCAAGACCGACGCCAAGTCGGCCGAGATCCGCAGCAAGTACGTGGCCCACATCGGAAAGATGTTCGAGCTGCTGGGCGAGAGCGCCGACCAGGCGCGCCGTTCCGCCGCCAAGGTGATGCAGATCGAAACCGCACTGGCGAAGGCGACCCTGTCGCGCGTCGACAAGCGCGATCCGTACAAGCTGTTCCACAAGGTGAACGCCAAGGGCCTGCAGGCGCTGACGCCGGGCTTCGACTGGCAGGCTTACCTGGCCGCGCTGGGAGAGCCGCAGCTGACTACGTTCAACGTGACTGAACCAGCGTTCTACAAGGAGCTCGCCAAGCAGTGGCGCGGCAACGACCTGGACGCCATAAAAACTTACCTGCGCTGGCACGTCACGCGCACCACGGCGCCCGCGCTGTCGCCGGCTTTCGACAACGAGCATTTCAATTTCTTCAGCAAGACCCTGCGCGGCGTAAAGGAGCAGCCACCGCGCTGGAAGCGTTGCGTGACCCTGGTCGACGCCCAGCTGGGCGAAGCGCTGGGCCAGGAATTCGTCAGCCGCGCCTTCAGTCCGGAGCTGAAGGCGAAAGCGCTGCACATGACGCGCCAGGTCGAACAGGCGATGGAAAAGGATATCGAGTCACTTGCGTGGATGAGTCCCGCGACCAAGGCGCGCGCGCAACAGAAGCTGGCCACGATCGTCAACAAGATCGGCTATCCGGACCAGTGGCGCGACTACAGTTCGTACACGGTCAAGCCGGACGACTTCGTCGGCAATATCGAACGCGGCAACATCTTCGAATCGAAGCGCCAGCTGGCCAAGATCGGCAAGCCGCTCGACCGCAAGGAGTGGGGCATGACGCCGCCGACGGTGAATGCGTATTACAACCCGCAGATGAACGACATCAACTTCCCGGCCGGCGTGCTGCAGCCGCCGCTGTATGACGCGAAGATGGACGACGCGCCGAACTACGGCAACACCGGCGCCACCATCGGCCACGAGTTGACCCATGCGTTCGACGACGAGGGCCGCCAGTTCGATGCGCAGGGCAACCTGAAAGACTGGTGGACCAAGAAGGACGCCAATCAATTCACCCAGCGCGCCCAGTGCATCGTCGACCAGTACGCGCAGTACACGGTGGTCGACGACATCAAGATCAACAGCAAGCTGACCCTGGGCGAAGACGTGGCCGACCTGGGCGGGCTGATCCTCGGCTGGATGGCGTGGAAGACGGAAATGGCGACGCTGCCGCAACAGGCCGCGCCACGCGACGGACTCACGCCGGAGCAGCGCTTCTTCATCGGCAACGCGCAGTGGGCCTGCGAAAACGACCGGCCGGAAAACCTGCGGGTCAACGCCTTGACCGATCCGCACTCGCCCGGCAAGTACCGCGTGAATGGGCTGGTGGTCAACATGCCGCAGTTCCAGGATGCGTTCTCGTGCAAGCCGGGACAGCCGATGGTGGCGGCCAAGCGCTGCCGGGTCTGGTGACGTAGAGGGGACGGACAGGGTCAGGTCGAACATTTGGACATTTCGTCATTTGAAATGTTTGAATGTTTGACCTGACCCCAGCTTTTCGACGCGACTCCGGCAAACCCAGGGGTGCATGCAATAATGGCAGGAGCCACCTACTGAAGGAGTGCAGCCTTGTCCTCGCGGTTTTCATCATTCTTTTCATCGCCCCGCAATGTGATTCGCGTCGTCGCGGTCGTACTCCTGATCGCCGGCACCTATGGCCAGTTGATGTTGTCTCGCGACAGCGCACCGGTCGCCGGAAGCAAGCAACTCTACGACGTCGCCATGACGTTCACGACGCCGGCCGGAAAGTCCCAGCAGCGTGCGCAGGCGCGCGACGGCCAGTCGTTCAACATATCGGTTGATGACAAGCAGGGGAAATTGATAGCGGCATTCTCGCTTGCCGCCGCCGGCGCAGACGCCGTCAAGCTGGAGGGCGCATTCGGATGCGGCGACGCTAGCGCGCCCGCCGCGCCACTGACCGCGCGCCTCGGCGCCCCGGCCGTGGTCAAGCGGCAGGTCGAAAGCAGCGCGCCGGCCTGCCAACTGGAGGTGGTGGTGACGAAATTGGCGGAGGTGGGTTCCGCCCGCTAAGTGCAGCCACCGTCGGGCGTACCAGGCCTGGGGCATCGTGTGAAAATCCAGGAAGGCGCCTCGCCCCAGTGCGACCTCGACTTCCTTGTGTCCGAGCTCCCGCCCGCAGCGGCAGGCTAAGCCGTGCCGTCGCGCGCCGACCCCGCCCGGTATAATGGCGGGATGCAGAATCTCCTCCACAATCTGAATCCCGAACAACTCGCCGCCGTCACCTTGCCGCAGCAGAGCGCCCTGATCCTGGCCGGCGCCGGCTCCGGCAAGACCCGTGTCCTGACCACCCGCATCGCCTGGCTGATCCAGACCGGGCAGGTATCGCCGGCCGGGATCATGGCGGTGACGTTTACCAACAAGGCGGCGAAGGAAATGCTCACGCGCCTGTCCGCGATGTTGCCGGTCAGTACACGCGGGATGTGGATCGGTACCTTCCACGGCCTGTGCAACCGCTTCCTGCGCACGCACTACCGCGACGCGGCCTTGCCGCAGGCGTTCCAGATCCTCGATTCGCAAGACCAGCTGTCGATGATCAAGCGCCTGCTCAAGGCCAACAACGTCGACGATGAAAAATATCCGGCCAAGAACCTGATGTATTTCATCAACAACGCCAAGGACCAGGGACTGCGCGCCAACAAGGTCGAGGCTTACGACCCGATCGAACGCAAGATGGTCGAGTTGTACGAACTGTACGACATGCAGTGCCAGCGCGAGGGCGTCGTCGATTTCGCCGAGCTGCTGCTGCGCTCGTTCGAGCTGCTGCAGCGTAACCAGCCGCTGCGCGAGCATTACCAGGCGCGCTTCAAGCACATCCTGGTCGACGAGTTCCAGGACACCAACGACCTCCAATACAATCTGCTGAAACTGCTGGCCGGCCATGGAGAACAGTTCGGCGGCGCGCTGTTCGCGGTGGGCGACGACGACCAGAGCATCTATGCCTTCCGCGGCGCCAACGTCGGCAACATGAGCGCCTTCGAGCGCGAGTTCCGCGTCGAGAACCTGATCAAGCTGGAGCAGAACTACCGCTCGCATGGCCACATCCTCGACAGCGCCAACCAGCTGATCGCCAACAACAGCAAGCGCCTCGGCAAGAACCTGCGCACCGATGCCGGCCACGGCGAGCCGGTGCGCATCTATGAAGCATCGTCGGACCTCGAGGAAGCCCAGTGGCTGATCGAGGAGATCAAGAGCCTGATCGCCGACGGCGCCGCGCGCAGCGAGATCGCGATCCTGTACCGTTCCAATGCGCAGTCGCGCGTGATCGAGCACGCGCTGTTCGCGGCCGCTCTGCCCTACACCGTGTACGGCGGCCAGCGCTACTTCCAGCGCGCCGAGGTCAAGCACGCGATCGCCTACCTGCAGCTGATGGACAATCCGCACAACGATTCGGCCTTCCTGCGCGTGGTGAATTTCCCGACGCGTGGCATCGGCATGCGTTCGATCGAGACCTTGCAGGCGGCGGCCGAGCAATACGGCATTTCGCTGTATGCGGCGGTGCCTTACGTGACCGGCAAGTCCGGCTCCTCGCTCGGCTCCTTCGTCAAGCTGATCGAGGGCGCGCGCTTCGAAACCCAGCAGCTCGCCTTGCCCGAAATGGTGCGCGTGGTGCTGGAGGCGAGCGGCCTGCTGACCCATTACGGCAACGAAAAAGAAGGCGCCGATCGCATCGAGAACCTTGAGCAGATGGTCAGCGCAGCCACGCAGTTCGTGCAGGAAGAAGGCTTTGGCCAGGGCGCGCCCGCGCACCTTGGACCGCGCGCGGATGCGCAGGCGGGCGAAGCGATCCTCAACCAGGACGGGATCGAGATCCTCGACGCCGACGCGCCGTTGCCGACCGTGATGTCGCCGCTGTCGGCCTTCCTGTCGCACGCTTCGCTGGAAGCGGGTGACGCCCAGGCGCAGGCCGGGCAGGACTCGGTGCAGCTGATGACGGTGCACTCGGCCAAGGGCCTGGAATTCGATGCGGTGTTCATCACCGGGCTGGAAGAGGGTCTATTCCCGCACGAAAGCAGTTCGCGCGAGATGGACGGCGTCGACGAGGAGCGCCGCCTGATGTACGTGGCGATCACGCGCGCCAAGAAGCGCCTGTACATGAGCTTCACGCAGCAGCGCATGCTGCATGGTCAGACCCGCTACAACATGAAGTCGCGTTTTTTCGACGAGCTGCCGGAAGCGGCGCTCAAGTGGATGTCGCCGCGGGTGCAGTCGCACTGGTTCGGCAACAAGAAGTCCGCGTGGGACGAGACCAAATTCACCAGCGCCGGCTCGGACAACAAGATCGCCCAGCAGATCACCCAGAAGCAGCAAGGGCCTGGCTGGCGCATCGGCGAATCGGTCGCGCACGCCAAGTTCGGCGAGGGCGTGATCGTCAACATCGAAGGTGGTGGCAGCAACGCGCGCGCCCAAATCAATTTCGGGCGCGCGGGGATGAAGGTGCTGGATCTGTCGGTGGCGAAGCTGGAGCGGGTGGGGCGCTGATTAGGCTGTGTCACCGTTAAGTCTGGGGCTGCGCGGCGATGGCGGCGAGCGCCTGGTGCGGCGACAAGCCCGGGGTCAGGTCCGCCGGACCTGACCCCCGCGCTTGGGCCGCGGCGCCTTCATTAAGCCGAGCCAGTTTTCCGCTACGTTAGAGCTAGTCTTTCTTCTTGATCAGGCCCGCCAGGCCCGCAAACGGATTGTGGGTTGCCGCCTGCATCTCCGGCGCCTGCAGCCCGGCGCCGCGGTCGGCTTCCAGGTAGCGCGAGTGCTCGTTATCGTGGCAATACAGGCATAACAGCTCCCAATTGCTGCCGTCGGGTGGATTGTTGTTGTGGTTGTGGTCGCGGTGATGCACCGTCAGCTGGCTCACATTGGCGTGCGTGAACTCGCGCATGCAGCGTCCGCAGATCCACGGATACATCTTCAGCGAGCGCTCGCGGTAGCCCTGTTCGCGCGTGTCGGCGGCGCGGCGCGCATCGGCAACGATCTTGTCGAGCCGGGCGGCGTCCGGTTTCTTGCTTTGCATGATCAGGACCTTTCAGTAAGTTGCGGCGGTCAGGCGACCGGTGGCTTGGCGGCCAGTTCAGGCACGCCGAAAATCTGGCGATAACCCGCATACATCCCGCATTGCAGCAGCAGGATGAACAAGAAGCCCAGCCATGCAATCACGACCCTGCCCATCGAGCCATTGCCGAAGATCACCAGCGGCACGATGGTCGCTCCAATGAACATGCTGAACCAGGCCACCAGCATCACGATGAACACCCGCACCGAACGCAGCACGGCAAAGAAACTGAAGAAAATAGCTTTGCCGGGCGGCATTTTCTGCCAATAAGCCAGCGGCGCGGAGAAACACAGCGCCATCACGGTGGCGATCTGCAGCACCGCGATCACCATCACGCCCAGCACGTCGGAACGGTCGATCACCGGCGGGGTGGTCGGACTGGCGGCCTGCTTCCAGAACGCATCTCCGAGCATCAGGTAGGCCAGCGCGGTAAGCACGGCGGTGACGGCGAGGTAGGCCAAGCCGATCTTGCACAGGTTCACTACGCCCGGCTTGCGGAAACCCGTCATCAGCACCATCGGCGTGACGCGCTGGCCATGTTCGATCATCAGGCAGGCCTGCATGAAGGACATGCTGAACGAGGGAATCAGCACCACGGCGGCGATCTGCCCCAGCAACGGCACCGCGCTGATCGTGAAGCTGAACAACACGTTGGCGAACAGCAGCGTGGTCAGCGCGGCGGGCTGCTTGCGGAACAATCCCATGCCTTGCTTGAGCCATGCCCAGCCGGCTTTTGCCGGAATCGCGCTCATGCGAACAATCCCGGCGCCGGGGTGGCGATGCGTTCGCGCAGGATGCGCTCGAAGTGGGCCGGGTCGTGCGGCGTCAGCATTTCGGCCTCGCGCGGCAGGTAGAAGTCATACAGGCGCGACAGCCAGAAACGCAGCGCGGCGGCGCGCAGCATCGCTTGCCAGGACGCCTCTTCGGCGCCGGTGAACGGGCGCACCGCGTGGTAGGCGGCCAGCATCGCGCGGACGCGCGCCTGGTCCAGCACGCCGGTGGCCTGGTCGATGCACCAGTCGTTGACGGTGACGGCCAGGTCGAACATCCAGGTGTCGCAGCCGGCAAAATAGAAATCGAAGAATCCGGTCAGGCGTTCGCCGTCGAACATGACGTTGTTGCGGAAAAGGTCGGCGTGCACCGGTCCGCGCGCCAGCTGCCGGTACGGCTCGCCGTCGGCAAACGACTGCTGGAAGGCCATTTCGGCCTGCAGCAGGGCGGCCTTGCCGGCGTCCAGGAACGGCAATACCTTCGGAGTGGTCTCGGTCCACCAGTCGAGTCCGCGCAGGTTCGGCTGGCTCAGCGGGAAGTCGCGCGCCGCCAGGTGCATGCGGGCGACCATCGCGCCGACGGCGGCGCAGTGCGCCGGCCGCGGATCCATCTGCGAGCTGCCTTCGAGCTTGCTGACGATGGCGGCCGGCTTGCCATGCAACGGCACCACCAGCTCGCCCTGGGTGTTGGCGACCGGCGCCGGCACCAGCACGCCGCGTTCGGCCAGGTGGCGCATCAGCTGCAGGTAGAACGGCAGCTGGTCGAAGCTGAGGTTCTCGAAAATCGTCAGGACGAATTCGCCGCGCTCAGTCGTGATGAAGAAATTGCTATTCTCGATGCCGGACGCGATGCCCTTGATCGCGATCGCTTTGCCTAGGGGGAATTGCTCGATCCAGTGGGTGAGGTCTTCCAGACTGACCGCGGTGAAAACTGCCATGTGCAAGCGAGATGTAGGTGAGGTACGGGGAATCGGGGCAAGGCGCGCGCAGGCGCCGTGCCGGTGCGGTTGGGGTTTTACTTGGCTGGCGGCGGCGGTGGGGGAGCGGCTGCCGTCCCGGTGGCTTCGGCCGTTTCGCCTTCCTTCTGCTTCTTCTTGAAAAGGTCGAATTCCAACACTTTCCATTGCGGCGAGCGCAAGGATCCGCTGGTCGTGTCGCCCGGCTGGGAAACGGCATCCGGCGGATTGGCCTTCATCGTGTAGCTGCTCTTGCCGTTCGAAACCTGCACCTCGGTGGTGCGGCCGCCATCGACACGCTTCTCGGTGATTTTCTGGCGGCTGCGCTGCTCAGGGGTGACGGTGATCGGTACATCGCTGCCTTCCTCGACCCGCTCCATCTTGGGCGGCGCCGAACTCGGCGGTTTCTGGGTGGCTTGCTGCGCTTGGGCAAGGCTCACGTGCGCGAGCATGCCGAGTATCAGGAACTTCCAAACATCAGTGGTGCGCGCCATGGTGATTCACCTTGTATTCGTTAAATGTCATTGTAACAAATCGACACGGTTTCCAGTGGAAAGTGTCGAATCCGCCCTCATATGGACAGCATACGCCCTAACGCATTGTTGCGTTTTCTCCAAGCTGGATTCTGCGATAATGTTAGACACTTCGCCGGCCGCGCCGGCCCTTACTCTTATTCAAGCACCATGCAAAATACCCTGCTGTTAGTAGACGGTTCCAGTTACCTGTACCGCGCGTTCCACGCCTTGCCGGACCTGCGCAGCCCGGACGGCCATCCTACCGGCGCCATGCACGGCATGGTCAACATGCTGCGCCGCCTGCGCGCCGACTATCCCGCGGCCTATATCGCGTGCGTGTTCGATGCGAAGGGCAAGACCTTCCGCGACGACCTCTATCCCGACTACAAGGCCACGCGCGCCTCGATGCCCGACGACTTGCGCCTGCAGATCGAGCCCATCCACGAAGCGGTCAAGCACATGGGCTGGCCGATCCTGATGGTCGAAGGCGTCGAAGCGGACGACGTGATCGGCACGCTGTCGGTTGAAGCGTCCAGACTCGGCATGAACACGATCGTCTCGACCGGCGACAAAGACTTGGCCCAGCTGGTTAACGACAAGGTCATGCTGATCAATACGATGACCAACGAAAAGCTCGACGAAGCCGGCGTGCTGGCCAAGTTCGGCGTGCCGCCGAACCGCATCATCGACTACCTGACCCTGATCGGCGACACGGTCGACAACATCCCCGGCGTGATGAAGTGCGGCCCGAAGACCGCGCTCAAATGGCTGGCGGCGCACGAGAGCCTCGAAGGCGTCATGCAGAACCACCTGCAGATCACCGGCGCGGTCGGCGAGAACCTGCGCACCGCGCTCGAATGGCTGCCGAAAGGGCGCGAGCTGATCACCGTGAAATGCGACTGCGACCTGACCGGCCACATGGTGTCGATCACCGAGACCTTGGTCGGCCAGCCGGAAAACAAGGACGGCCTGCGCGACTTCTTCCAGCGCTACGGCTTCAAAACGCTGCTCAAGGAAATCGTCGCCAATCCGGATGCGGGCCGCCCGCAGGGTCCGGCGCTCAATTCGCCCGAAGGCGACTTGTTCGGCGAGCCGCAGTTTGTGAAGCTGATCCGCGGCGAGTACGAGACCGTCACCACGGCCGGGCAGCTCGACAAGTGGCTGGCGCTGATCGACGCCGCCGAGCTCACGTCGGTCGACACCGAAACCACCTCGCTCGAGCCGATGACCGCGCAGATGGTCGGCATATCGCTCAGCGTCGAGGTAGGCAAGGGCGCCTACATCCCGGTGGCGCACCGCTACGCCGGCGTGCCGGAGCAGCTGCCGCGCGAGCTGGTGCTGGAAAAGTTGAAGGCATGGCTCGAGAACCCGGACAAGCCGAAGGTCGGCCAGAACCTCAAGTACGACAGCCATATTTTCGCCAACCACGGCGTGACCCTGCGCGGCATCGTGCACGACACGCTGTTGCAGTCGTACGTGTTCGAATCGCACAAGCCGCACGACATGGACAACATGGCGCTGCGCCATCTCGGCTACACCACGATCCCCTTCGTCGAAGTGTGCGGCAAGGGCGCCGGCCAGATCTGCTTCGACCAGGTCGAACTGGAACGCGCTACTGAATACGCGGGCGAAGACTCCGACATCACCCTGCGCCTGCACCAGGCCATGAAGGGCCATGTCGAGAGCGATCCAAAGCTCGACTTCATCTATCGCAAGATCGAGCTGCCCACTTCCGTCGTGCTGCAGAAGATCGAGCGCAACGGCGTGCTGATCGACGCGGCGCTGCTCGACGTGCAGTCCGGTGAGCTGGGCGCGCGCATCATGGAGCTCGAACAGAAGGCCTACGAACTGGCCGGCGGCCCGTTCAATCTGGGCTCGCCGAAACAGATCGGCGAAATCTTCTTCGGCAAGCTGCAACTGCCGGTCATCAAGAAGACCCCGACCGGCGCGCCGTCGACCGACGAAGAGGTGCTGCAGAAGCTGGCCGAGGATTTCCCGCTGCCGAAGATCCTGCTTGAATACCGCGGCATGTCGAAGCTGAAGTCGACCTACACCGACAAGCTGCCCAAGATGGTCAACCGCGACACCGGCCGCGTGCACACCAACTACGCGCAGGCGGTTGCGGTGACGGGACGGCTGTCGTCGAACGAGCCGAACCTGCAGAACATCCCGATCCGCACCGCGGAAGGGCGGCGCATCCGCGAAGCCTTCATCGCCGCGCCGGGCAACGTGATCGTATCGGCCGACTATTCGCAGATCGAACTGCGCATCATGGCGCATATCTCGGAGGACGAGGCGATGCTGCGCGCGTTCGCCGAGGGCGAGGACATCCACCGCGCCACCGCCGCCGAAATCTTCGGCATTCCGCCGGCGGAAGTACAAAGCGAGCAGCGGCGCTACGCCAAGGTGATCAACTTCGGCCTGATCTACGGCATGAGCGCCTTCGGCCTGGCCAGCAACCTGGGCGTCGACCGCGCCGCGGCGCAAAGCTACATCGACAAGTATTTCGCGCGCTTCTCGGGCGTCAAGCAGTACATGGACGACACGCGCATGCAGGCCAAGGCGCGCGGCTACGTGGAGACGGTGTTCGGCCGGCGCCTGTGGCTGCCCGAGATCAATTCGCCGAACGGCCCGCGCCGCCAGGGTGCGGAACGGGCTGCGATCAACGCGCCGATGCAGGGCACCGCCGCCGACCTGATCAAGCTGGCGATGATCGCCGTGCAGGGCTGGCTGGAGACCTCCGGCCTGGGCACGCGCATGATCATGCAGGTGCACGACGAGCTGGTGCTGGAAGTGCCGGAGTCCGAGCTGGACCTCGTCAGGGTCAAGTTGCCGGAACTGATGGCCGGCGTCGCCGCGCTCAAGGTGCCGCTGCTGGCCGAAGTCGGTATCGGCAAGAACTGGGACGAGGCGCACTGACGGCCCGGGAGTTGGGGCCGGTCTGAACGGCCGGCGGCTGCACACGGGGTCAGTTTCGCCATTCGGATATTTCGTGTTTTGGAAATGTTCGAATGGCGGACCTGACCCCAGTTTTTTTTGCGAGCCGTATATGCACAAAAACAACACTGAGTGATTGTATTGACATCGCTTAGCTGTAAGAAATGTAAGCGGAAGTTTCAAGGTGCGATGGCGCACGAATTTGTTGCGTTTTGGATAGTAAGGTGTCATTACAGCGCAGTTCGCTGGAAGCTCTGACACTCATCCGCAAAAACATAAAGAGGCAATCGCTATGCACGCACACTTCTTCCGTATCGGCATGTTCGCCACCACCGCCATCGCCGCGGCCACACTCGTCGCCTGCGGCGGCGGCGGCACTGCCAGCTCCCCGTCCCCGACCTCCAACATGGGCACGCTGGCCGTCTCGATGACCGACGCGCCGGCATGCGGCTTCGACGCCGTCAACGTCACCGTCAACAAAGTGCGCGTGCACACCAGCTCGAGCGCCAGCGACACCGATGCCGGCTGGAGCGACATCACGCTCAGCCCCGCCAAGAAGATCAACCTGCTCGACCTGACCAACGGCACCCTGGCCGCACTCGGCCAGACCACGCTGCCGGCCGGCCATTACACGCAGCTGCGCCTTGTGCTCGATGCAAACACCGGAACCGGCCTGGCCAACTCGGTCGTCCCGACCGGCTCCACCGCGGAGAAGACCCTCGAGACCCCGAGCGGCACGCAAAGCGGCATCAAGCTGGCGAACGAATTCGACGTCGCTGCCGGCCAGAAGGTCGACCTGGTGCTCGACTTCAACGCCTGCAAATCGGTGGTCACGACCGGCAACGGCAAGTACATGCTGAAGCCGGTGATCAAGGTCATCCCGACGGCCGCCAACGGCATCTCCGGCTTTGTCAGCACCGCGCTGCTGGGCAGCCACGTGATGGTGTCGGCGCAGCAGAACGGCGTGATCGTCAGCTCCACCGTGCCGAGTGCAACGGGTGAATTCTTCCTGGCGCGCCTGGTTCCGGGTAACTACGATATCGTCATCACTGCCGATGACCGCGCCGCATCGGTGATCGGCGCAGTGCCGGTGGCGACTACCACCAGCACGACCGCACTGAGCACATCGGCCGCGCCGATCAACCTGGTCGCCGGTACCACCGGTTCGATCAGCGGCGTCGTGACGATGACGCCGGCCAGCGCCACCGAGCCGGCTTTCGTGGCGGCCAAGCAGTCGTTTGCGGCCGGTCCGACGGTCACGATCAAGTACCAGGGTGCGGACCTGGCGACCGGGGCCTACACGCTGGCCCAGCTGCCGGTCGCGGCGCCGCAGTACACCGCGTACAGCGCCACGCTGCCGCTGGTGTTTGCCCAGAACCTGACCAGCACCCCGGGCACCGGCAAGTACAAGGTGGACGCGTCGGCGACCGGCTACACCACCAAGTCGGTGGCTGCCGTCGATATCACGACGGCCACCCAGTCGAACGTCAACTTCACGCTGGTTCCGTAAGCAAGCGCGGGCTGCGTCTGTTTTTGCGCGCAACGCCCGCGGCGGTTCACTGGGGTCAGGTCTGATATTCGGACATTTCGTTTCTTGAAATGTTCGAATGTCTGACCTGACCCCAGCTTTCTTTCGCATGCGCAGCCAACCCGGAGCGATGCTAAGATTGCCACCCCTATCACTGTGGCGGATGGCTACACATGAACAATCTCATCGAAGACGGCGACACCCTGGTCCACAAGGCAGCGGGCTCGAATGGCGTGGATCGCCGCGATTTTCTCAAAGTGGCGTTGGGCACCGGCTTTGCCGCCGCCGCGATGCCGGTCAGCGCGCAGACGGTGATCAAAACCGACAGCGCAGGCCTGTCCACCGGCACCTTCCACATCAGCGTCGACGGCCAGGCCGTGCCGGTGTACCGCGCCGCGCCCGAAGGCAAATCGAACCTGCCGGTGCTGCTGGTGGTCTCCGAGATCTTCGGCGTGCACGAACACATCGCCGACGTCGCGCGCCGCTTCGCCAAGCAAGGCTACCTGGCGCTGGCGCCCGACCTGTTCGTGCGTCACGGCGACGCCGGCAAGGCAGCCAGTATCGCGGACCTGATCAAGGACATCATCTCGAAAACGCCCGACGCCGAAGTCATGGCGGACCTGGATGCCTGCGTGGCGTGGGCGAAGGCCAACGGCGGCAACGTCGACAAGCTGGCTATCACAGGCTGGTGCTGGGGCGGCCGCATCACCTGGATGTACGCGGCACACAATCCGGGCGTGAAGGCAGGCGTGGCCTGGTACGGCCGGCTGGTTGGCGCGCCGAATTCGATCAGCCCGGCCAATCCGGTCGACATCGCGCCCGGACTGAAAGTGCCGGTGCTCGGACTGTACGGCGCCAAGGACGGCGGCATCCCGCTGGAGTCGATCGGGCAAATGAAAGCGGCGCTCGCGAAGGGCAATAGCAAGTCGGACTTCGTGGTGTACCCCGATTCGGGTCACGGTTTCCATGCCGATTATCGTCCGGGCTACGTCGAGGCGGACGCCAAGGACGGTTTTGCGCGCGCCCTTGCCTGGTTCAGGGCCAATGGCGCGGCATGAAGTCATGGCCGACGGCCGGGGAGCCGCCCGGGCGTCGGCGGCACGTTCATTTCCTGTAAGTGTTTTATGGAAAACTAATAGTAACTTTTGCATAAAATTATATTTTCGTCTAATGTGTGTTTGCGAACGGAAATTTCTTGTCGGTTCTATAAGCTCGATGATATGGGGAGCTGCGATTTGTTC
Source organism: Pseudomonadota bacterium (assembly GCA_046728335.1). GTDB lineage: Bacteria > Pseudomonadota > Gammaproteobacteria > Burkholderiales > Burkholderiaceae_D > JAFCUW01. The sequence continues at coordinate 42,874 of JBKPEJ010000058.1, forward strand.
GCCGACGCCATCGAATGACCTTGGGACACATCATGAAAACAGTTTTCCTTCGCTACCACCGCCTGACTCTTTCCGCTATCGCGATGGCTTCGCTTGCCGCTTGCGGCGGCGGGGGAGGCGGGTCGAGCGCCCCCGCCCCCGTGATTTCGCCAGCACCGGTGGTGACGCCTCCGCCGGTGCCGACACCACCGGTTGTCCCCGCGCCGTCTAATCCTGCGACGCCGCCTCCGATAGCCGATTTGCCGCCATTGCCGACCTGGGATTTCCCGCCGGTTGTCAATCCTGCGCCGGGCCCGTCGCCATCGCCATCGCCATCGCCATCGCCATCGCCGACACCGACACCGACACCGACACCGACACCAACGCCGACGCCGACGCCAACGCCAACGCCAACGCCAACGCCGACCCCGGGCTCGCCGGTACTGTTCGGCACTGTGAGCATGGCTTTGGCGGGTGAGGCCGCCTGCGGTTTCGACGCCGTCAACGTGACGGTCACCAAGCTGCGCTTTCACACGAGCGCCACTGCTGCCGCCGGCGATCCCGGTTGGACGGAAATCGCGCTGCAGCCGGCACGCCGGATCAATATCGCGCAGCTGAACAATGGCGCGCTCCAGAACCTGTCGTCGGCCGCGTTGCTACCAGGTCATTATGCCCAGACGCGCCTTGTGCTGGATCCGAACAGCGATAACGACACTACCAACAGTGTCGTCCTCACTGGCAGCGCCACCGAGATCCCGCTGCGAACCCAAATCGTCGCGCCCGAAGGGATCGCGATCGGTCCGGGATTTGATATTGCGAACGGACAAACCATGACCTTGATCGCCGACTTCGACGCTTGCCGTTCGGTGGTGCCGAACAACGGCGCCCAGTATCTTTTGCGCCCGGTCGTCAAAGCGCTGCCGACGGTAAAAAATGGCATCAAAGGCTTTATCGCGACCGTTCTGCTGGGCAACCACGTCCGCGTGAGTGCCCAGCAGAACGGGGTGATCGTGCGCGCCACGGCGCCCGATCCGGTGTCCGGCGAATTCAACTTGTCGCGCCTTGACCCGGGCAACTACGACATTGTCGTGACCGCCGACGGGCGCGCTGCCGCGGTGATTGCCAGCGTGCCGGTCGCTACTGCGGTCGGCACCACGGCGATCAATACCGAGGCGACGCCAATTGACATGACTGCGGCGGCGACCGGCCATGTATTCGCGGTGCTTGCCCTGAAGCCGGCCAGCGCGGTGGAACCGGCCTACGGCGCCGCAAGCCAGAGTTTTGGAGCCGGGCCAAAGGTCGTGATTGGCTATCGCATGGCCGACCTGGCGACCGGCTTTGTGACGTTCTTGAAACTGCCGATGCTTGCGCCGCAACTGGCGGTATATAGCGCGACCAGCCCGCTGGCCTTTACCGTGCAGCCTGATGTCGCACCGGCGCTCGCCTCGTACAAGGTCGCCGCCAGTGCCCCTGGCTATACGATCCTGGTGGAGTCGACGCTGGCTGCGGTGGCGGATTGACAAAGCGGAGCCGCGCTGGCCAGGCCTTGCAGGACCTGGCCGGCCGATTCTGGCAGGGGCGCCGCTGATGAGGTAGGGCGACGCCGCCAGAGTGCAGTACAATGCCCGGTTGCCAGCATGGCAAAAGCTGCGTTCACGAGGCATTAAAATCGACCCAATCCTGATTTCCATCTTGCTGGCGACAACCATCGCCGGCGTTTTCAGCATCACCGCCGCGGCGGTGTTCTCGTTCGCGCTGCTCTCGAAGATGGTCGAACGCATGGTCAGCCTGTCGGTCGGCATCATGCTGTCGACGTCGCTGCTGCATGCGCTGCCGGAGGCGTTCGAGTCGAAGGCCGATCCGCGCAGCCTGTTCGCCACCTTGCTGGCGGGCTTGCTGTGCTTCTTCATGCTGGAGAAATTCGCGGTCCTGCGCCACTCGCACCATCATGAGGGCGACGGCCACCACCACGCGCACGGACACGACGCGCGCGAAGCCGGCAAGGCGGGATGGATGATCCTGATCGGCGATGGCATGCACAACTTCACCGACGGCATCCTGATCGCGGCGGCCTTCCTGGCCAACCCGCAGCTGGGACTGGTGACCGGCCTGGCGATCATCGCGCACGAAATCCCGCAGGAGATCGGCGACTTCATCGTGCTGCTCAACGCCGGGTTCACGCGGACGCGCGCCTATGTGTTCAACCTGCTGTGCAGCCTGATGGCGGTGGCGGGCGGGCTGCTTGGCTACTACACGCTCGATCGCGCCAGCGGCCTGATTCCGTATGTGCTGGTGTTTGCCGCTTCCGGCTTCATCTACATTGCCGTCAGCGACCTGATGCCGCAGATGCAGCGCCGCGCCACGGTGCGTGAATCGATTCCGCAAGTGCTGCTGATCGCGCTTGGCGTGGTGATCGTCCTGTTCCTCACGCACGGTCACTGACTGTTGAAATGTCGGCGCGCAGGGGTCAGGACCAAATTTAAATGGGGTCTGACCCCATTTAATACTGACTGTTGAAATGTCGGCGCGCAGGGGGCAGGACCAAATTTAAATGGGGTCTGACCCCATTTAATAGCTATGTCACCGTAAAGTGTGGGACGACTTGCGGCGTCGACGTGCCACCTCTTCATGCGCCGCGGCCCACGGGCTGGGGTCAGATACCGTATTGGATTGCAAGCCCTTTCGGCTGGTAATTGGGATCGAATTTCTGATTGTTGGTGACGACCCCATAAATAAGATGGACGAGTTTGTGCGTCACTGCCGAGATGACCGCACGTTTCGCCATT
>JBKPEJ010000059.1:0-2726 GCA_046728335.1 Pseudomonadota bacterium
AGCTGGTGCAACGGTCGAATACAGTATCGACAACGGTGCACACTGGACCTCCAGCTTCACCGCAACCGAAGGCGCCAACAGCGTTCAGGTGCGTCAGACCGACCTGGCCGGCAACGTCTCCGCCGCCAGCACCGCCTTGGCCTTCACCCTCGATACCGGCGCAACGGCGCCCGTCGTGGCGCTGACCACTGACAGCGGCGCGGCTGACGGCATCACCAACGTCGGCACGCTCAATGTGACGGGTGCCGAAACAGGCGCAACGCTGGCGTACTCCGTCGACGGCGGCACGACCTGGACATCCAGCTTCACAGCGGCCGAAGGCGCCAACAGCGTGCAGGTGCGTCAGACCGACCTGGCCGGCAACGTCTCCGCTGCCAGCACCGCCTTGGCCTTCACGCTCGATACCGGCGCAACGGCGCCCGTCGTGACGCTCACCACCGACTCGGGCGTTACCGGCGACGGCATCACCAAGGTCGGCACGCTCAATGTCAACGGCCTGGAAGCTGGTGCAACGGTCGAATACAGTATCGACAACGGTGCACACTGGATCTCCAGCTTCACCGCAGCCGAAGGCGCCAACAGCGTGCAGGTGCGTCAGACCGACCTGGCCGGCAACGTCTCCGCCGCCAGCACCCCCTTGGCCTTCACGCTCGATACCGGCGCAACGGCACCCGTCGTGGCGCTCACCACCGACTCGGGCGTTACAGGCGACGGCATCACCAAGGTCGGCACACTCAATGTCAACGGCCTGGAAGCTGGTGCAACGGTCGAATACAGTATCGACAACGGTGCACACTGGATCTCCAGCTTCACCGCAACCGAAGGCGCCAACAGCGTGCAGGTGCGTCAGACCGACCTGGCCGGCAACGTCTCCGCCGCCAGCACCGCCTTGGCCTTCACCCTCGATACCGGCGCAACGGCGCCTGTCGTGGCGCTGACCACCGACAGCGGCGCGGCTGACGGCATCACCAACGTCGGTACGCTCAATGTGACGGGTACCGAAACAGGCGCAACGCTGGCGTACTCCGTCGACGGCGGCACCACCTGGACATCTAGCTTCACAGCGGCCGAAGGCGCCAACAGCGTGCAGGTGCGTCAGACCGACTTGGCCGGCAACGTCTCCGCCGCCAGCACCGCCTTGGCATTCACGCTCGATACCGGCGCAACGGCGCCTGTCGTGGCGCTGACCACCGACAGCGGCGCGGCTGACGGCATCACCAAGGTCGGCACGCTCAATGTCACCGGCCTGGAAGCTGGTGCAACGGTCGAATACAGTATCGACAACGGCGCACACTGGACCTCCAGCTTCACCGCAACCGAAGGCGCCAACAACGTTCAGGTGCGTCAGACCGACGTGGCTGGCAACGTCTCCGCTGCCAGCACCGCGTTGGCCTTCACGCTCGATACCGCTGCCGTGCAGCCTACGCTGGCGCTGAACCTCGACAGCACCGACGGTGTTGCGGGCCATAATGCCGACTACATCACCAATTCTGGCCGGGTCGATGTCAGCGGCCTGGAAAGCGGGGCGACTTGGCAATACAGTACCAACAACGGCACCACCTGGACTACGGGCAGCGGCAGCAGTTTCACGCTGAGCGGCGACGGTGCCAAGAGCGTAGTCGTGCGCCAGACCGATGTGGCTGGCAATGTATCCGTCAATTCCGGGCCGCTTGCCTTCACCCTGGACAGCACCATCGCCACGCCGGTGGTTGCACTTGCCAACGACAGCGGCAGTAGCAGCAGCGACAAGATCACCAATTATGCTTCGCTGTCGGTGGGGGCGGCAGCAGCTGACGTCATGCGCAGCTATTCGGTTGATGGCGCCGCCGCTTCAGCCACTTATACTGCCCCGACAATTGATGGCAGCCATACCGTGGTGGTCAACGACATCGACACTGCCGGCAATACGGCCAGCAGCAGCATCACCTTCACCCTGGACAGCACCATCGCCATGCCGGTGGTGGCACTGGCCAACGACAGTGGCAGTAGCAGCAGCGACAAAATCACAAATGATGCTTCGCTGTCGGTGGGCGCACCGGCCGCTGACGTCACGCGCATCTACCAGGTCGATGGCGCCGCGGCCGCGGGCAGCTATGTGGCCCCGGTCACGGACGGCAGCCATACCGTGGTGATCAACGACGTCGATACGGCCGGCAATACGGCCAGCAGAAGCATCACCTTCACCCTGGACCGCACCATCGCAACGCCGGTGGTCGCACTGACCAACGATAGCGGCAGTAGCAACACCGACAAGATCACGAATGTCGCAGCGCTGACGGTGAGCGCAGCAGCGGCAGACGTCAGCCGCAGCTATAAGATTGACGGCGGCGCCGTTTCGTCCACTTATACTGCGCCGACAGTTGATGGCAGCCATACCGTTGTGGTCACCGATACCGATACTGCTGGCAATCTCAAGACCGCCAGCGTGTCCTTCACTTTGGACACGACCATCGCCCAGCCAACAATCGCGCTTGTGCAGGACACTGGCACTAGTGGTAGCGACAAGATCACCAATAATGCCGCGCTGTCGGTGGGCGCGGCAGCGGCTGACGTCACGCGCAGCTACAAGATCGACGGCGGTGCCACTTTAGCCACTTACACAGCCCCGACAATTGATGGCAGCCACACCGTGCTGGTCACCGATACCGATATTGCTGGCAATGTCAAAACCGCCAGCCTTTCCTTCACTTTGGACACGACCATCGTTCAGCCGACAGTTGCGCTTG
>JBKPEJ010000032.1:0-161433 GCA_046728335.1 Pseudomonadota bacterium
GAAAAATGAGAAACGAGCGGAGGCACCTATCTGACCCACGAGCTCAGAGGCACTTTGTCCGATCAATGTCACTCCGCTCGGACGTTCCAACAGCGCAATTATCGCCTGTCGAATCGGTACGATCAATATACGAGGTCCGGCATTCGGGCTTGACCCCAGTTTTGGAACCGCGCGGCGATAGCGGCAAGCGCCCGGTGCAGCGACAACCCCGGGGTCAGGTCCGCCGGACCTGACCCCAGCCCCTGGGCCGCGGCGCGTGCATGAAGAGGTGGCACGTCGATGCCGCGACGGCGAGGAACAGGCCCTGGCCCATCGCCAGCAGGAAGAGCGCGGAGAGGATGGTGGCGATCACGAATGTTCAAATAGTGGCGATGCGCCAGTGTGCCTGAGTTTCCGTGTCTGACGCACTGCCGGCAGGAATAATTTGGCGTCAAAAAACTGTGTCACCGTAAAATGTGGGTCGGCGTCGACGTGCCACCTCTTCATGCACGCGCCGCGGCCCACGGGAGGGTTTGTCGCCGCACTGGGCGCTTGCCGCCATCGCCGCCCAAATTAACGATGACATAGCCAAAAAAAATCCTTTCGAACCGGCGAAGGCTGAAAGGATTTTTTTGCTTGCCGTCCGCGGACGGCGGCGATCAGCGGTGCGGCGTCGACAGGCTCGACGGCAGGCTCGCGAGGTAGGCGGAAATGTCGGCGATGTCGCGGTCCGACAGCGGCTTGACTTGGCCGGCCATGATCGGGTTGCTGCGGCCGTTCGCGCCGTCGCCGCGCTTGTAGGCAATCAGCGCATGCGCCAGGTAGTCGGCGTGCTGGCCGGCCAGCTTCGGATAGCTCGGGTCGACCGGCTTGTTGAAGTCGGCGCCGTGGCAGGCCGCGCAGCTGTACTTCTTGACCAGCGCTTCGCCGCTGGCGACGTTGCCGCCGGCGAAAGCGTTGAGGGAAACAACGCCGCAGAACAGGGCGGTAATCAGTTTTTTCATTGTTCTGTCCTTATTTCTGCGCGGTGGCGGTTGGCATTTGCGCGTAATACGCTGCAACGTCGGCGATGTCCTGGTCGGACAGACTGGCGGCGATGCCGTGCATCGATGGATGCTTGCGGTCACCTTTCTTGTAGGCGTTCAGCGCACTTTCGATGTACTTGGCTGACTGGCCGCCGATCTTCGGCACCCGATACACTTCCGGGAACGATGCCTTGTACTCGGCGATGCCGTGGCAGCCGATACACGCTTCAACCTTGGCGGCCTTGGGGTTTCCAACGATGTCCGCTGCTGCGGCGACATTGAAAATGCCGGCGAGCACGAGAAGTGCGAAGATTTTTTTCATGGTTGCAATGGTAAGGTAGTAATCGGGTCCGGCCGTGCAAAAGTTGCAACTTGCACTATCAACCTGCGATTTTAACCGAAGACCGGGTTGCAGTCCAGATTCAAAGTGCCGCCCTGCCCGCGCCGCGCATCTGGCATATACTCGAAATAATTCCTTTTTTGGCCATTACACCCATGCATGCACACCATCAACCGGCGCCTCGTTTCGAAGGCACCGACAGTTATGTCGCCACCGCTGACCTGAAGCTGGCGGTCAATGCGGCCCTGACCTTGCAGCGTCCGCTGCTGATCAAGGGCGAACCCGGCACCGGCAAAACCATGCTGGCCGAGGAAGTGGCGGATGCGCTCGGCATGCCGCTGATGCAGTGGCACATCAAGTCGACCACCAAGGCGCAACAGGGCCTGTACGAGTACGACGCGGTGTCGCGCCTGCGCGACTCCCAGCTCGGCGACGAACGGGTGCGCGACATCCACAACTACATCGTCAAGGGCGTGCTGTGGCAGGCGTTCACCGCGCCCGAGCCGGTGGTGCTGCTCATCGACGAGATCGACAAGGCCGACATCGAGTTCCCGAACGACCTCCTGCGCGAGCTCGACCGGATGGAGTTCTACGTCTACGAGACGCGCGAGATGGTCGTCGCCAGGCACCGTCCGCTGGTGATCATCACCTCCAACAACGAGAAGGAGCTGCCGGACGCCTTCCTGCGCCGCTGCTTCTTTCACTACATCAAGTTCCCGGACAAGGACACGATGGAGGCGATCGTCAAGGTGCACTACCCGACCCTGAAACAGGATCTGCTGGCCCAGGCGCTGCAAAGCTTCTACGAAGTGCGCGACGTGCCGGGCCTGAAGAAAAAGCCGTCGACCTCGGAATTCCTCGACTGGCTCAAGCTGCTGCTGGCCGAGGACATCGGTCCCGAGGCGCTGCGCAGCAAGGACACCAAGACCGTGGTGCCGCCGCTGCACGGCGCGCTGCTCAAGAACGAGCAGGACGTGCACCTGTTCGAGCGCCTGGTCTACATGTCGCGCACCAACCGCTAAGCGCCATGATCCAGGTCGACCCGGTCACTCTCGAATTCAACGGCGTGCGCCTCGAGCCGCTTGCAGCCCATCACGCGGACGGGCTGCGCGCCGCCGCCGAGGACGGCCATATCTGGACCCTGCGCGTGACCTGGGTGCCCACGCCCGAACAGGTCGACGAGTACATCGCGGCCGCCCTGGCGATGCCGAACCGGCTGGCGTTCGCGGTAGTCGACGCCGCCACCGGCGCGGTGATAGGCACCACCAGCTACCACGACATCATGCCGGCCATCGACCGGGTCGAGATCGGCTACACCTGGTACGGCAAGAGCCGCCAGCGCAGCGGCGTGAACACCAGCTGCAAGCTGATGCTGCTGGCGCACGCCTTTAACACCCTCGGCTGCGAAGTAGTCGGGCTGCGCACCGACAACCTCAATTTTGCGTCGCAGGCCGCCATCGAGCGCCTGGGCGCACGCAAGGACGGCGTGATCCGCCACCATGGCGCGCGGCGCGACGGCAGCGTGCGCGACACCGTCATCTACAGCATCCTGCGCGGCGAATGGCACGGCATCGAATCGTGCCTGCGCGACCGCCTGCAGGTTCACGCGGACCAATGACATGCTGATCGACTTTTTCTTCACCCTCAAGGACGCGAAGATCCCGGTGACCATCAAGGAATTCCTGACCCTGCTCGAGGCGATGGAAAAGAACCTGATCGGCCAGTCGATGGACGACTTCTATTTCCTGTCGCGGCTGGCGCTGGTCAAGGACGAGGCGCACTTCGACAAATTCGACCGCGCCTTCGCGCAGTACTTCAAGGGCATCAGCGGCGCCTTCGAGACCAACAGCGCGATCCCGCTCGACTGGCTGCTCAAGCGCATGGAGCGCGAACTGACGCCGGAGCAGAAGGCGGCGCTGGAGAAATTCGGCTACGACAAGCTGATGGACCGCTTGAACGAGCTGCTGAAAGAGCAGAAGGAGCGCCACGAAGGCGGCGGCAAGTGGATCGGCACCGGCGGCACCTCGCCGTTCGGCAACGGCGGCACCAATCCGGAAGGCATCCGCATCGGCGGCGCCGGCGGCAACCGCACCGCGGTCAAGGTGTGGGAGCAGCGCGCCTACCGCGACTACGACAGCGAGCGCGAGCTGGGCACCCGCAACATCAAAGTGGCCTTGCGTCGCCTGCGCAAGTTCGCCCGCGAAGGCGCGGAAGACGAGCTGGCGCTGGACGCCACCATCCGCGCCACGGCCAGCAACGCCGGCTGGCTCGACATCAAGATGCAGCCTGAGCGCAAGAACAAGATCAAGGTGCTGATGCTGCTCGACGTGGGCGGCAGCATGGACGACCACATCGAGCGCACCGAGGAACTGTTCTCGGCGGCCAGGACCGAATTCAAGAACATGGAGTTCTTCTATTTCCACAACTGCGTCTATGACTACCTGTGGAAGAACAACCGGCGCCGCAATGCGGAGCGCTTTCCGACCTGGGACATCCTGCGCAAGTACCCGCCCGACACCAAGCTCATTTTCGTCGGCGACGCGACCATGAGTCCGTACGAAGTGCTGCAGCCTGGCGGCTCGGTCGAGTACAACAACGAGGAAGCCGGCGCCGAATGGCTGGCGCGCTTCTGCCATGCCTTCCCCAAGTTCATCTGGCTCAATCCGGAGCCGGAAGGCGTGTGGCAATACCGCCAGTCGATTTCCGTGATCAAGCAGATCATGAATCACCGCATGTTCCCGCTGACCATCGATGGGCTCGAGCGCGGGATGCGCCTTCTGAGCAAATAACAAAAGGCTATGTCACGGTAACACGCGCGCCGCGGTCCAGGGGCTGGGGTCAGGTCCGCCGGACCTGACCCCGTGGTTGTCCGTTGCCGCACAAAGGCAACGACGGGTGCTTAGTATTATTTTCACAGTCAGTGGCATGCGGCAATCGGAACCGTGACCGCCGCAGTCGTCTTGTAGAATCAACTCATCAATTAACTTTTGCAAGGACCTCGCATGCCCGATCTGCTGTCGATCCTGACCAGCCTTGCATGGCCGTTCGCCATCGCCGTCGCCTGGCTGGCCGGTGAATTCGGGCAGCGCTGGACCGGCCTGCCGCGCGTCAGCTTCTATGCCGTGGTCGGCTTCATCCTCGCCAGCGGCCAGGTCGGCGTGCTGCCGGTGCCGGACGCCGGGCCGGTGCTGGTCATGGCGGACGTCGCCTTCGGCCTGATGCTGTTCGAACTGGGCTACCGCATCAACCTGCGCTGGCTGCGCACCAATCCGTGGATCGGCGTGACCGGACTGGTCGAAGCCGGCGCCACCTTCGTCGCGGTGTACCAGGTCGCCACCCTCTTCGGCAGTGCGCAGATGACCGCCATGATGCTGGCGTCGCTATCGATGGCCACCTCGCCCGCCACCGTGGTGCGCGTCATCAACGAACAGCGCAGCTCCGGCCAGGTCACCGAACGCGTGATGCACCTGGCCGCGCTCAACTGCGTACTGTCGGTATTCGCCTTCAACCTGGTGGTCGGCTTCTGGATGTTCCGCGCCTCCGAGGACCTCGGCGACGCCGTTTGGCACAGCCTGGTGCTGCTGGCGCTGTCGGCCGCCGCCGGCGCGTTCGCCGGCGTGGTGGTGCCCGGCCTGCTGCGCGCGCTCGGCAACCTGGCGCAGGACACCACCGTCGCGTTCGCGCTGTCGGTGATCCTGCTGGTGTCGGTCACCTACACCTTCCACCTGTCGCCGGTGGTCGCGGCGCTGGCCTTCGGCCTGACCGCGCGCCACCGCCGGGTCGCCCTCGGCCAGGCGCAGCGCAACTTCGGCGCGCTCGGCGAACTGCTGGCGGTGCTGCTGTTCGTGTACGCCGCCTCCACCCTGGACTGGCGCCAGGTGCTGGCGGGCGGCTTGCCGGCGCTGGCCCTGGTCGCCGCGCGCCTGGCGACCAAGACGCTGGGGGTGACCGCGTTCGCCCACCTGTCCGGCATCTCGTGGCGCAAGGGCGCGCTGACCGGGCTGGGGCTGGCGCCGCTGTCGGTTTTCGTGGTCCTGCTGCTCGAGCACGCGCGCCAGGCCGGGCTGCCGCTGGCCGATACGGTGCGCGCAATGGCGGCGGTGACCTTGCTGCTGGAAATCCTCGCCCCCATCATCTTGCAGCGCGCGCTGATCTGGGCGCGCGAAACACCGGAGCAACAGCATGGCGCTTGAACCGTTTGCCAAGTCGGAGTCGCTGACCTTCGGCGTCGAACTCGAACTGCAGCTGGTCAGCCTGTCGGACTTCGACCTGACCGCCGCCAGCCCGGACCTGCTGCACCTGCTGGGCAAGAAGCCTTTTCCCGGCAACGTGACCCCGGAAATCACCGAGAGCATGATCGAGATTAATTCGAGCGTGCAGACCAGCCACGCGCCGCTGCTGGCCGAGCTGCACGAGATCCGCAACACGCTCGTCACCGCGGCCGATACGCTCAACATCGGCATCTGCGGCGGCGGCACCCATCCGTTTCAGCATTGGTCGGAACAGAAGATATTTCCCAAGCCGCGCTTCCAGGAACTGTCCTCGCTGTACGGCTACCTGGCCAAGCAGTTCACCATCTTCGGGCAGCACGTTCACATCGGCTGCCGCTCGGGCGACGACGCGATGTTCCTGCTCCATTCGCTGTCGCGCTACGTGCCGCACTTCATTGCGCTGTCGGCCTCGTCGCCGTTCGTGCAGGGGCGTGACACGCTGTTCGACTCGGCGCGCCTCAATTCGGTGTTCGCCTTCCCGATGAGCGGGCGGGCGCCGTTCACGCTCAGCTGGGATGACTTCGCGAATGTCTACTACGCCAAGATGGAAGGCACGGGCATCATCAAGAGCATGAAGGACTTCTACTGGGACATCCGGCCCAAACCCGAATACGGCACCATCGAACTGCGGGTATGCGACACACCGCTGACGGTCGAGCGGGCGGCGGCGCTGGCCGGCTACCTGCAGGCGCTGTGCCGCCACTTGCTCGAGCGGGGCGAGCCGGCGCCGGTCGAAGACGACTACCTGGTCTACAACTACAACCGCTTCCAGGCCTGCCGCTTCGGGCTCGAAGGCGCGATCACGCATCCGAAAACCTACCAGACGGTATCGCTGCGCGAAGACATCCTGAACACGCTCGCGCTGATGGAGCCGCACGGGGAGGCGCTCGGCAGCACGATGGCGCTGCGCCATTTGCAGGCGGCGGCCAACGGCGCCAGCGACGCCAACTACCTGCGCCAGCAGTATGCGGCGCAGGGTAGCTGCGAGGGAATGGTGGATGCGGCGATCCGCTGTTTCCGCAGCGGCTAGGGGTCAGACCCCGGTTTTGTTTTTTTAGGGTCTGACCCCGGTTGTGTTGGCGGCTGCAAACCGGGGACTCGGCTTCCCGACATCCCACGACAAAGCAAAACCGGGGACTCGGCGTTCCCGTCTGACCCCTCGGCCTGCTGCCCCTAGAATCGGGTCTCGCGCGCAGCGCGCAAGAATTCGTCGAGGATCGGCGTGCAGTCGAGCAGCTCCTGGCCGCCGGCACGGTGGAACTCGGGATGCCACTGCAGGCCCATGACAAAATCGGCACGCTGGTAGCGGATCGCCTCGACGATCCCGTCCGGATCCGACATCGCCTCGATCGCAATATCGCGCCCCAGTTCCTTGACCGCCTGGTGGTGGATCGAATTGACCACCGGCCGCTTCTGGCGCGGGAACAGGCGCGCCAGCGAGGACCCCTGCGAGAATACGATTGCGTGCCGGTGGGCGTCGTACTCGTCGTTCACGTGCGCCATCGCGTCGGGCACATTGGTGGCCACGTCCTGGTACAGGCTGCCGCCGAAGGCCACATTGATCAGCTGGCAGCCGCGGCAGATCCCCAGCACCGGCTTGCCGGCGTCGACGAATTCGTGCAGCAGCTCCAGTTCGTACAGGTCGCGCGCGCGGTCGCCGCCCCACTCCGGCCGGGTGGCCGTTTCCGAATAAGTTTGCGGCGAGACGTCGGCGCCGCCCTGCAGCACCAGCCCGTCGAGGTGGCGCGCGTAATGGCGCAAGGTGATGTTACTCGGATGCAGCAGGCCGTTGGTGTTGACGGTCGGGATCATGAACACCAGCACGTCGCGCGACATCACCCACTGGGCGATCGACTCTTCGAGGTACTGCAGGTTCTTCGAGCGCAGGCCGGTGGAGCCGGGTTCGGGATGGAAGATGCGCGCCGAAACGCCGATGTTGAGCGTGCGCCGCATGAAGTCGCGGCTGAAGCGGTCGCGCAGCGAACGAAAGCGCGACGACAACACACGCCCGGCCAGCGCCAGCGGGGTGTCGTTGCTGCGCTGGTAGCGCGGCAGACCGTCGCCACGCGCGACGCCTTCCGCGCGCCCGCGGCGGTCGGGCACGCGGGTCGGACCGTTCTGGTCCTCGCCGCTGCGCCGTTCGGTATCCGGAGGTTCGGGCTTATCGGTATCTGCCATCCATTCACTATAGCGCCGCTGCCTTGCCGCACGATTCAAATTTGTAACAATCGCGTCAAGGCAGCGACATCAGCTTCTTGATGGCGGTGTACAGGTGGCGGTCGGCGACCGGTTTGTCGAGCAGGCCGCGTACCCCGACCGCGTGGGCGCGCGGCGCATCGTAGGGAAAGCCGCGGCCGACCAGGAACACCACCGCGGTGCGCTGCGCTTCCGGCAGCCCCTTGACGTCGGCGCACAGCCGGTAGGGATCGACTTGCGGAGTGGAGGTATTGATCATCAGGACCGACACCGGCGTCTCGTCGCACAGCCGCACCGCAGTGCCGGCGCGGTCGGTCCATTCGACCGGCAGCTCATGCGGCGCAAGCACCCGCGCCACGTGGTCGCGGAAGGCGCCGCCCTTGTCGACGATCAGGATCGCGCCCGACGGCGACGGCTTGCGGCGCGGCTCGTAGTCGGACGGATCGGTGACGTCGATGTCGAGGCGCGGGCGGCGGCGCCGCTCGACGATCGGCGGCATGCCGCGCGCGGTCAGGCGCGCCATGGCCTGGGCCCGCTTGAGGATCAGGCCGGCCAGCAGCTGGTGCATAAGCGCCGAGTCGAGCGGACGCGGCAGCTGCGGGAAGGCGAATGCCGGGGCCGGCTGGCCGATCAGCAGTGCGGGGGTCAGATCGGTGGGATTGGCGCCGGCCAGTGCGGTCATCGACATCAGGTCGTCGCCGTTGGCGATATACAGGTCCGGTTCTTGCAAACTATCGTCCAGCAAGCAAAAATACGACGGTCCCGCCGGCGGCGCCTGTGCCAGCGCAGCGCTGACGTGCGCTGCCTCGGGTGCGGCGAAACCGATGAGGCGCACCGCGAAGGGGTATTTTTGAGAATGCATTTTTAGCATCAGTATGACGACACTCAGGCCAATCGGCCTGCCCGCCGTATGAATCTAACCACAATCGCAGTGACTAGCAAGCAGAATCATTCTCGCCAAAGCTCATCGTTTTCCGTCCGACAAGATAGAATGCGCAGGCATCCGCATAAATGAAAACCAGTATGGCCACTAAAAAACCCGCATCCGACTACAGCGAATCATCGATCCGCGTCCTCAAGGGGCTCGAGCCCGTCAAACAGCGCCCGGGCATGTACACCCGGACGGAAAATCCGCTGCACATCATCCAGGAAGTGATCGACAACGCCTCCGACGAGGCGCTTGGCGGACACTGCAACAACATCGGCGTGACGATCAACGCGGACGGCTCGATCACGGTCGAGGACGACGGACGCGGTATTCCGGTCGGCCTGCACCCGGAAGAAAACGTGCCCACCGTCGAGATCGTGTTCACCCGGCTGCACGCCGGCGGCAAGTTCGACAAGGGCTCGGGCGGCGCGTACGCGTTCTCGGGCGGCTTGCACGGGGTCGGCGTCTCGGTCACCAACGCGCTGTCGTCGCGCCTCGAAATCACGGTCTGGCGCAAGGAAGACAACGGCAACGGCCTGCATCACCTGGTATTCGCCGACGGCGACGTGATCGAGCCCTTGAGCTCGCGCCCGGCGCCGCGCGACGGCAAGAAGTCCGGCACCCGCGTGACCGCCTGGCCGAACCCGAAATACTTTGACTCGCCCGACATCTCGAAAGTCGAACTGCAGCGCCTGCTGCGCTCGAAGGCGGTGCTGCTGCCCGGCGTGACGGTCACGCTGAAGAACGCCAAGACCGGCGACGTGCAGACCTGGAAGTACGACGAAGGCCTGCGCGGCTACCTCAACGAGATGCTGGCGCAGACCTCGAACGGCGAAACCTTGATTCCGGTGTTCGAAGGCGCCCAGTACGCCGGCCCGGATTCGGAAGGCTTTGCCGAAGGCGAAGGCGCGGCCTGGGTGGTGGCCTGGACCGAGGAAGGCGCGGTCGTGCGCGAATCCTACGTCAACCTGATCCCGACCTCGAACGGCGGCACCCACGAGTCCGGCCTGCGCGACGGCCTGTACGGCGCGGTGAAGAACTTCGTCGAGATGCATTCGCTGCTGCCGAAGGGCGTCAAGCTGCTGCCCGAAGACGTGTTCGCGCGCGTTTCGTTCGTGCTGTCGGCCAAGGTGCTGGACCCGCAGTTCCAGGGCCAGATCAAGGAACGGCTGAACTCGCGCGACGCGGTGCGGCTGGTATCGACCTTCACCAAGCCGCCGCTCGAAGTGTGGCTCAATCACCACGTCGAATACGGCAAGAAGCTCGCCGAGCTGGTGATCAAGCAGGCCCAGTCGCGCCTGCGTTCGCTGCAGAAGGTCGAGAAGAAGAAATCGTCCGGCGTCGCCGTCCTGCCGGGCAAGCTGACCGATTGCGAATCGTCCGACATCACCCGCAATGAAATTTTCCTGGTCGAGGGCGACTCTGCGGGCGGCTCGGCCAAGATGGGCCGCGACAAGGAGTTCCAGGCCATCCTGCCGTTGCGCGGCAAGGTGCTCAATTCGTGGGAGACCGACCGCGACCGGCTGTTCGCCAACAACGAGATCCACGACATCGCGGTGGCGATCGGGGTCGACCCGCACAGCCATGGCGACACGCCGGACCTGTCGGGCCTGCGCTACGGCAAGATCTGCATCCTATCCGATGCGGACGTGGACGGCTCGCACATCCAGGTGCTGCTGCTGACGCTGTTCTTCAAGCACTTCCCGGCGCTGTTCGCGCACGGCCACATCTGCATCGCGCGTCCGCCGCTGTTCCGGGTCGATGCGCCGGCGCGCGGCAAGAAGCCGATCCAGAAGCTGTACGCGCTCGACGCGGGCGAACTGGTGGCGATCGAAGACAAGCTGCGCAAAGACGGCGTCAAGGAAGGCGCGTGGGGCATTTCGCGCTTCAAGGGTCTGGGCGAGATGAACGCCGAGCAGTTGTGGGAAACCACGATGAACCCGGATACGCGGCGCTTGTTGCCGGTGTCGCTGGGCGACTTCAGCCACGGCGACTCGTCGGCGCGCTTCAACATGCTGATGGGCAAAGGCGAAGCCGCCGCCCGCCGCGCCTGGATCGAAGAGCACGGCAACGAAACGGAAGCTGACATCTAAAACCGGGTCAGACCCGGGTTTTGAAACATTCGAAAACCGGGGTCTGACCCGGGTTTTGAAACACCGAACATAACTGAACAAAATTATGCCTTCACAAGCGAACTTATTTGACGCGCCCCCGGCGCCGCCAAGCGGCGAAGCTCCTCCTCCGCCACCGCCTCCGCATGACGTCGCGCCGCCGCCGCCGCCACCGCCGGGCGACGACGATGAAACGCTGACGCTGTCGACCTTCGCCGAGCGCGCCTACCTCGATTACGCGGTCTCAGTGGTCAAGGGCCGCGCGCTGCCGGACGTGTGCGACGGCCAGAAGCCGGTCCAGCGCCGCATCCTGTACGCGATGAACGACCTGGGCCTCGGGCCGACCGCGAAGCCGCGCAAGTCGGCGGCGGTCGTCGGCGACGTGCTCGGCAAGCTGCACCCGCACGGCGACCAGTCGGTCTACGATGCGCTGGTGCGCATGGCCCAGGATTTCTCGCTGCGCTATCCGCTGATCGACGGCCAGGGGAACTTCGGCTCGCGCGACGGCGACGGCGCTGCGGCAATGCGCTACACCGAGGCGCGCCTGACCCCGATCGCGCGCCTGCTGATGGACGAAATCGACCAGGGTACGGTCGACTTCCAGCCGAACTACGACGGGTCCACTGTGGAGCCGAAGACGCTGCCGGCGCGCCTGCCGATGGTGCTGCTCAACGGCGCCTCGGGCATCGCGGTCGGCCTGGCCACCGAGATCCCGTCGCACAACCTGACCGAAGTGGCGCAGGCGGCGGTGGCGATGATCCGCAATCCGAAAATCACCCACGCCGAACTGATGGCGATCATCCCCGGTCCGGACTTTCCTGGCGGCGGCCAGATCATCACGCCGGCCGCGCAGATCGCCGAGATGTACGCCTCCGGCCGCGGCAGCATGAAGGTGCGCGCGCGCTGGAAGATCGAAGAGCTGGCGCGTGGCCAATGGCAGGCGGTGGTCACCGAACTGCCGCCCGGGACCTCGTCGCAGAAGGTGCTCGAGGAAATCGAGGAGCTGACCAATCCGAAGATCAGGATGGGCAAGAAGGCGCTGTCGGCCGAGCAGCTGACGATGAAGCAGACCATCCTCGGTTCGCTCGACACGATCCGCGACGAATCGGGCCGCGCCGCGCCGGTGCGCCTGGTGTTCGAGCCGAAGTCGAAGAACCAGGACCAGGGCGAGTTCATGCTGATGCTGCTCGCGCATACTTCGCTCGAGTCGTCCAATTCGATCAACCTGGTGATGATCGGCGGCGATGGCCGCCCGCGCCAGAAGGGCCTGTCCGACATCATCGCCGAGTGGATCGAGTTCCGCTTCGTGACGGTGCGCCGCCGCACCGAATTCAGGATGGGCAAAGTCGACAACCGGATCCACATCCTGGAAGGCCGCGAAACGATCCTTCTGAACATCGATAAGGTGATTCACATCATCCGCAATGCGGACGAGCCGAAGGCCGCGCTGATCGCCGAGTTCCGCTTGTCCGAGATCCAGGCCGAAGACATCCTCGAAATCCGCCTGCGCCAGCTGGCCCGCCTCGAGGCGATCAAGATCCAGCAGGAGCTGGCCGAACTGCGCAAGGAAAAAGCCACGCTGCAGGACATCCTCGACAACCCGTCGACCATGAAGCGCGTGATCATCCGCGAAATCGAAGCCGACGCGAAGCAGTTCGGCGACGTGCGCCGCACCGTGATCGAAGAAGCACAGAAGGCGGTGGCCGAGCAGAAGGTCATCGATGAACCGGTCACCGTGATCGTGTCGGAAAAAGGCTGGGTGCGCGCGCGTACCGGCATCGGCCATGACGCCGCTCAGTTCACCTTCAAGGCCGGCGACGCAATGTACGGCGCGTTCGAATGCCGTACCGTCGACACCCTGCTCGGCTTCGGCGACAACGGCAAGGTGTATTCGGTGCCAGTGTCCGCACTGCCCGGCGCGCGCGGCGACGGCGTGCCGATCACCACCCTGGTGGACCTGTCCGGCGGAGCGCGCATCCTGCATTACTTCGCGGGCAGTGCGCAGACCTCGCTGGTGCTGGCCTCTTCCGCGGGCTACGGTTTCATCTCGAAGGCCGGCGACATGGTCAGCCGGCTGAAGGGCGGCAAGTCCTTTCTCACGCTCGACTCAGGCGACGTTCCGCTGCCGCCGCGCGTGATCGCTGAAAAAGCCGGCGCGATAGCCTGCCTGTCCGAAAAGGGCCGCGTACTGGTGTTCGGCCTCGACGAGATGAAGGTGCTCACCAACGGCGGACGCGGCGTGATCCTGATGCATCTCGAGCCGAAAGAGAAGCTGCTGGCGGTCCAGCCAATCACGCAGAAGGGCCTGAACGTGGTCGGTACCTGGGCTGGCTCCAAGCCGCGCATCGTGGAGCTGTTCGCGTCCGGCCTCGAGCCGCACTTCGGCAAGCGCGCGCTCAAGGGCAAGCCGCTGGCGCAGAAGGTCAAGGCGCTGTCGCTGGCGATGCGTACCACGGAGTCGGATGCCGGCTAGGCGGCCGCTGCTCTAACGCGAGGACGACGGTCTTAAGGTTCGCCAAATGAAAAAGGACAGCTCGCGCTGTCCTTTTCTATTACTAGCCAGTTCGATTACTTGGCAACTGCTTTCTTCACGTCGGCAGCGGCTTCAGCTTTCTTTTCCACGGTCTTGGTGTGGGCGACGGCCTTGTCGGCCTTGGCATCAACCATGACTTTCTCAGCTTTTGCGTCAGCTTTGATCATCGTCTTGTCGGCCTTCATGTCAGCCTTGGCGGTCTTTTCTTCCGCTTTGGCTTCGGCTTTCATTTTGTCTTCAGGTGCGGCTTTGGCGACATCAGCTGCAGCGTCGGCGTGCTTCTTGTCGGCCTTGGCTTTAGCCTTGACTTTCTTGGTGTGGGCTTTGGCGACGGCCTTGCCTGTTTTTTCGTCAGCTTTGGCGACGTCTTTAGCTTCGGCGGCTTCGGCTTTCACGACGGTCTTGTCAGCTTTCACTTCAGCTTTGGTCACAGCCGGGGTGGCGACTGGGGCCGGGGCTTGTGCGTACACCGAAGTAGCGAACAGACCGGCGATCAGGGCAGCGAGTACTTTATTCATGGTGTTTCCTTTTAGTGATGAGTGGAGTGAGCATCTGGACGTTGTGGCCGGGCCTTTTCAAGCGACAGTCCTATCGTCTTCTTTCATTTCTCGTCCGAAACTTGCGTCTGGGCACGAACAAAGAATATGACGTTACGACAACAGGGTCTGTACGCTATCGCACACACACATCATCCCTGCCGTTCCCTCCTTCAACGGCCTACAGCACTGCTCGGTTGACACACATCCTTTTCGCCATCGCATCAGGAAAGTCACCTATTTTCGCACCGTTCCCCGGGCGTAGAGGTCGATAATCGTGCTGATCGCGTCACGGCATACCTTACAAAAAGTTTCACTTCGATCGAACATGATGCACTGCATCTCAGGCCGGAAGTAACCGCTCGCTTCGTAGTTGGCGCCCTCGAACGCACCGACGTCGTGGCGGTGCGCTGCCTTCGAGAACAATGCATTGCTGTGCGCCAAATCCTCGCGGAATAGTGCGCTCATTTCGGCCTCCGGACGATTCGCGTCCCGCAAGGCCTTGCGGCGTGCCTGGTAGGCGCGCGCGTATTCCTCGTACTCGGCTTTCGGCCACGGAGTCGGCAGCGGCGTGCCGGCCTTCACGTGCTTCTTCCATTTGAGATTGGCCGGATCGCGCAGCGCTGTCACATTCGGTTCCCACGGTTCGATCCGCGCGCCGCTCGACTGGTAGGCCACCGGCGAGGTGTAGTACTCGTCGGCCAGGCCGGCGAAGTGGTGGCCGAATTCATGCACGAACAGGTAGTTGGCCCAGTCGTTGCTGGCCGCCGCGGTGCTGAACTGGCCGAAAATGCCGCCGCCGCCGTAGGTGTCGTTGTTGACCAGGATCTCGATGAACTCGTAGGGCGCGTACTGGGCGATGTCGCGCAGGGCGCGGTTGTCGAGCGTGAGCACGTAACGCTCGCTGCCGAAAATATCGTAGCGGGTGCCCAGCGCCGACGCGTGGTGCACGCCGGTCGACGGCCGCGAGATGCCGGACTCCTGGGTCGGCACGGCCAGGCCCCACACGTTGAAATCGTTGGCGCGCTCGCGGAACGGCGATACCTTGAACAGGTGTTCGGCCAGGCGGCGTGCATCGGCTTCGAACTTCTTCATGTCGGCCTGCGTGTAGCCGTCGCCGAGGATCAGCAGGTCGACCTTGTTCGGCGATGGCCCGCTGACCGTGATCGGGATCGGCTGCGCCGGCGCCGGTCCCTGCTTGCGGATCACGTCCGGCGCATTGGCGTCGACCTCCACGCTCCACGCCACCGAGAACTCGTTGCGCTCATCGCGCTTGAGGATGCGCACCCGCACCGGCTTGCCCTGCGCAGGAAACCGCACCGATTCGTGGAAGCCGCGGCTGGTCTTGTTCGCTTCGTCGGTGGAGCGCCACTCGCCGAAGATGGTCGAGAAGCCGCGCGAATACAGCAGGTCGCCCGTCTTGGCGTCCACCACTTCGACCCGGTTCTGCCCGCGGTCGGTGCGGTCGATGTTTTGCGCCAGGTCGCCGGGCCACGGCAACGGCTCGACCAGCACCCGCTCGATCGCATAGCTGTCGGACAGCGCGTTACCGCTGTGGATGTAGTCGACACGGATGGTGGCGGGCGCCTGCGCGTGGGCAGTGCTTGCCGCGGCGGCCAGCGCCAGCGCGCCAGCCAGGGAACGGATCATGGATACAGGCATTGCGACTCCTCGCGGGATAAAGATCGTGCAGCATTGTAATCCTGGCCGCGAGGCCTTCGACACTAAAATCAGTCACGTCCCTGCTGGGCCACCACCGCGCGCTCCTGCTTGTACTGGTATAGCGGCAGCCGGATGTGGATCGGCCGGATGTCGAGCCTGACGTTGTAGACTGAGTAGGCTTCCGACGCGGCCGACATGTAGCCGATGCTGTCGCGCCCGCGGCTGAAGCGGAATTCGAATCCGAGGTCGGGCTGGATGCTGCGCGGACTACCGAGCGTGACGCCGATCGCCTCCGGCTGGTCGCTGTCGATCAGCTTGCCCATCAGGTCGACCACCGTGCTGTTGCCGAGGATGTCGGCGTTGAACAGCGGTTCGCGGTAGTACGGCTTGGTGGGGTCGAGCTTGCCGTCGCTCTTTTCCAGCGACGGCGTGAACAGGCCGCTGACGATGTTGAAGCGGTCACCGTTGTCGAGATAACTGACCTTGGCGTTGGTCAGGTTGAAGGCGCCCGGTTCGGTGCTGGCGGAGGACAGGTCGATCAGCAGCGCGCCCTTGTACCCGATCACCTCGACATCGCGGTTGGGGCCGACCACCATCGCGGTGTTCTCGTCGATCCCGAGTCCGAGCTTGTAGCCTTTCTTGAGCATCGCCGGCAGCATGCGCGCGAAGCGGCCGCGCACCAGCAGGTGCTGGTCGACGAACACGTCGTCGCCGATGAATCCCAGACCCGGCGCGATCTCGTGTCCCTCGGCCACGCCCTGCTTGAGGGTGGCCAGCACGGTCTTCGGCTCGTCGAACATGGTGCTGCTCATGATGGCCGCGCCCGCGCTCGAACCGGCGATCACGCCGCCGCCGCGGTACATCTCCCACAGCGCGTCGAGCACCAGCGAATTGCTGCCGTCGGGGCGACGCAGCGCGCGCGTGATGCGGCCTTGGTCGCCGCCGGCGAAGTAAGCGCCGCCGGCCTTGCGCACCGCCGCCGCCAGTTCCGGGTCGTCCGCCGCGGCCAGGTAATCGGTGCCGGCCAGCTTGAGCGCGACCGGGATGAAGAAGGAGTCGGCGCCGTATTGGTTCAGCAGGTCCATATTGAATTTGGCGGCCTTCTCGGGATTGGCGGAAGCCGATGCGAACACCGCGATGCGGGCGCCCTCGCCGCCGGCCAGGCGCACGATGCGCTCCCACACGACCGCGTTATCCGCGCGCAGCGCGCCGCCGACGATCACCAGCGAACCTTTGGGGGCCGGCGCTTCGGCCGCCCGCGCGATGGCCCCGGCAGCGATCGCCACCAGCAGCGCGACACGGTACAGGGTCCTGAACATGATGCTTCCTTCCAAAAAAAAAGCGAGCAGTTCGCTCGCCCGACGGCGTCGCAGCTCGCGCTCAGTTCGCGCGCGCAATGCATGCGCAACGGCGCTGCGGCCACGTGCCTCCGTGTTAGTCGGGTCATAGCCTGTAAATAAATAATACACATTGTTTAAAAGTCATGTCGCATGCTTGAGCCTGTTTTAGAATACCCCTGGGTCGTGCGCGCTATTTGCCATGGCGCAAATGTGCGCGCGCTTCACGCCGCCCACGCGCGAATCGCACGCGCGCGCACCGGCTTGTCGTTGAGCTAATGTTTATGCCACACTGAGCGCCTGTTCGTCCTCCCGGTTCCCAGCATGCAAGCACAACGACACCAGATTTCCACGCCCGAAAGCGGCGGCAGCTACCAGCTGTCCAGCTTCCATTTCGGCGCGCCCGGCCGCGGCAAGAAGGTCTACATCCAGGCTGCGCTGCACGCCGACGAAGTGCCGGGCATGCTGGTGGCGCAGTTCCTGCGCACCGAACTGGCGGCGCTGGAGACACAGGACAAGGTGAAGGGCGAGATCGTGCTGGTGCCGGCGGCCAATCCGCTCGGGCTGGCGCAGGCGATCCATGGCGCGCCGTTCGGCCGCTTTGACCTGTCGACCGGCACCAATTTCAACCGCGCCTACAAGCACGTGGCGCAGGACCTGAAGGCTTCACTCGACGGCAAACTGGGTAAGGATGCGGACGCCAACGTCGCGCTGCTGCGCGCGCACGCGCGCGATTCGGTCGCCGCCTGGCAGCCGGCGAGCGATGCGGAATCGCTGAAAAAAATCCTGCTGGGGATGGCGATCGACGCCGACATCGTGCTCGACCTGCATTGCGATAACGAGGCGGTAGTGCACATCTACACCGGCACCCCGCTGGCCGACGCGGTCGCGCCGCTGTCGGCGCTGATGGGCGCGCACGCGGTGCTGCTCGCGCTGGAAGCGGGCGAGGAGCCGTTCGACGAAGCCTGTTCGCGCCTGTGGTGGGATCTGGCCGCGCATTTCGGGCCGAAGTATCCGATTCCGATGGCCTGCCTTTCGACCACGGTCGAGCTGCGCGGCGAGATGGACGTCAGCTACGAGCTGGCCCAGCACGACGCCCACGCCCTGCTTCAGTTCCTGGCCCACAGCGGCGTGATCGACATCCCGCTCGAGCTGCTGCCGGCGCCGCTGTGCGCGCCGACCCCGCTCGAAGGCGTCGACCCGATCGTCGCGCCGCATGCCGGCGTGCTGGTATTTCTCAAGAACCTGGGCGACCGGGTCGAAGCCGGCGACGCGATCGCCGACCTGATCGATCCGGTCAGCGGCAAGGTCAGCACCTTGCGGCCGACCGTGGCGGGCGTGTTCTTCGCGCGCACCGCGCACCGCCACCTGCTGCGCGGGATGGCGGTCGGGAAGATCGCCGGCGCCAAGGCCTTCCGCGCCGGGAAGCTGCTCGGGGCATGATGAAGCACATCCGGCTGCCGAACACTTTCGTGCTGATGTTCGCCATCCTGGCCATGATCGCGCTGGCGACCTGGCTGGTCCCAGGCGGCAAATACGACACCCATACGGTCAATGGCCGCGCGCTGGTCGACCCGGCCTCGTTCCATCACATCGGCAGCAGCCCGCAAGGCCCGGTCGCGCTGATGATGGTGCCGATCAAAGGCTTCGTCGAAGCGGCGCTGATCATCGGCTTCGTACTGATCGTCGGCGGCGCTTCGCCGTGCTGCAGAAAACCGAGGCGATCGGTGCGATGATCAAGTCGGTGGTACGGGCGCATGCCCATTTGCAGTTCGTGCGCGCGGCAATCATCCCCGTATTCATCACCATGTTCTCGTTGGGCGGCGCCACCTTCGGCATGAACGAGGAAGCGATCCCGTTCATCCTGATCTTCGTGCCGCTCGCACTGGCGCTCGGCTACGACACCATCACCGGCGTGTCGATCCCGTTAGTCGGCTTCGGGGCGGCGTTCCTGAATCCCTCTAATATCGGCATCGCCCCTGGTGATCGTCCTGGCGCGCGGCACCATGATCCTGGGCGTTCCAGTTCGGCGAATTCACCACGCCGATGATCCCGGCCTGCGGCATCACAGTCGGCGTGCTGGCGCTGGCGCGGATCCCCCGGATTACCTGGGCGCGCTGGATGGCGCTGCTGGCGCCGTCCTGCCTGATGAACTGGAACCAGGCGTCAGGACAGGTAGATGTTCGGGAAGTAGCGTTCCATCAGCGCCTCCGGCCGCTGCGGCGAAGCGAAGCCGAACTTTTCAAACAGCGGATGCGCGGTGCCGGTCGCGAGGGTAAAGCGGCGCAGGCCCTTCAGGCTCGGATGGTTCATCACTGCGGTCATCAACTCGGCAGCGTAGCCGCGCCCGCGGTATTCCGGGATCACGAACACGTCGACCAGGTTGCCGAAGGTGGCGAAATCGGTGACCACCCGCGCGAACGCGACCTGGCGCCCGTCCACGTAGCCGCCGAAGCACAGCGAATTTTCGATTGCGCGGTCGACCACCGCGCGCGAAATCCCGATCGCCCAGGTCGATTGCTCGCTGAGGAATCGGTATATCAGCGGAACATCGAGCTCCGACCGGTCGGTACTGATCTGCAAACTGGACATGGCGGTGTGCATCCCCGTAAAAAAGTCAATTCTACCTAGCTTTGATGTCCGATTCCCGACTTCCCGAAAGATAAACGTGATGCAGCCCGGCAGTAAATTCGTTGACGCGCATGAACTTGTGGGACTAAACTAGTTGCCATCCGAGCAACTTGCCACCGTTGTCATCCAGGGAGACCATCCGATGCATGCGCGCGCCGCCCCGCTGTACTCCCGCTCCCCCTGGTATTTTTCGCTGCTGCTGCTGATCGCGCTCGCCGGTTTCTTCCCCTCGTACTATGCACGCCTCGGCGACGCCAGGGCCCTGCATCATTTCCATGGCCTCGTCGCGACGTGCTGGATGCTGCTGCTCATCGGCCAGGGCTGGCTGATGAGCCAGAAAAAAATCACGCTCCACCGCAGCGCCGGCAAGCTGTCGCTGCTGCTGGTGCCGCTGTTCGCCGTCTCCGGCATGATGATCGTGCACGACATGCTGACCCGCGACAGCGGCTTCGCGCGCAGCTTCGGACCGCGCCTGGCCTTCATCGACATCAGCTCGATCGCCTGGTTCGTGTTCGCCTGGGCCATGGCGCTGCACTACCGCCGCGAGATGCCGCTGCATGCGCGCTTCATGGCGTCGACCGCCCTGCCATTGCTGCCGCCTGCACTGTCGCGGCTGGTCGGCGCTGTGGTGCCGGGCGTCAGTTCGTTCGACATGGCGCTGCACATCTCGTTCGCGGTCTCCGAGCTGATCGTGATCGCGCTGCTGCTTCACGACCGAAAGCTCGGCAAGGTGCGCGCGCCCTACGTGTTGCTGCTGGCCCTGCTGGCGGTGCAGCAGCTGAGTTTCATGGTGTCGATGAGCTTCGCGCCCTGGCGCGCCGTCGTCGCGTGGATCCAGGGCTGGTAGCGCTCAGCGGCTCTTCAGGTAGCGCTCCGGCAGCGCGCTGCTGGCGCCCTCGGCATGCCACAGCAGGTTGACGATCCACCAGCGCTTGCCGTCGTTGTACAGCTGGATGCTGTTGATCCCGCGCTGAAACGGCTTGGCATCGGCCGGCGCGTGGCGCGACTCGTAGGTGCTGAACACATGGACGATCTGGCCGAAGCTGTCGGTCCCGCGCGCCAGCTCGGTTTCGTAGAAGCCGGCGTCGTTGAAGGGCTTGGTGACGCGGCCGATGTAGTCGTCCACCGTCATCACGCTGGCCGGCGAACTGCCGTCCGGGCGCATGCCGACCGCCACCAGCCTGCCTTGCGGGGCGAACAGCGAGCGCAGGCGGTTCCAGTCGCGCGGCTTGCCGGCCGGGCCGGAGATCACGTCGTACAGCGCCGCGATGACGCCGTCGACCGAGCCGACGTCGGCCGGCAGCGCCGCGGCGGCCGGCGC
Source organism: Pseudomonadota bacterium (assembly GCA_046728335.1). GTDB lineage: Bacteria > Pseudomonadota > Gammaproteobacteria > Burkholderiales > Burkholderiaceae_D > JAFCUW01. Next base: position 20,871 of record JBKPEJ010000032.1, read on the forward strand.
CGGTGCGGCCGGCGCTTTCGCGTCCTGCGCGGACGCTCCGGCGATGGCGCCGAGCGCCAGGGTGAACAACAGTGCAGCCAGTGCCGATCGTTTCATGCATGTCTCCTGATAAGTTTGGACCGTCGTCTCCGCACGAGCCGCCCAACGTTCCGTGTGAAGGAAGCGCCGGCGAGTTTCGAATGAATTGGATCCCCCGCTTTCGCGAGGACGACGTGCTGAGGCGAACAATTCATCCCGCTGAGCGGTACCGTGCCAGCCGAATAATCGGCCATTTCCGGGCGAAAGTCACGCCCTGGCCCCTTCCTTGTTTATAATCAGGTAAATCAATAGGGCCCCACATCATGACTGCACAATTCTCCAACAAAGGCGAAGCCTGGTCGGCGCGCTTTTCCGAACCGGTCTCGGACCTGGTCAAACGCTACACCGCTTCGGTGTTCTTCGATAACCGCCTGGCGATGGTCGACATCCAGGGCTCGCTCGCGCACGCCGAAATGCTGGCCGCGCAAGGCATCATCAGCGCCGCCGACCGCGCCGAGATCGAGCGCGGCATGGCCCAGATCAAGGGCGAGATCGAGGCCGGCAGCTTCGAATGGCTGCTCGACCTGGAAGACGTCCACCTGAACATCGAGAAGCGCCTGACCGAACTGGTGGGCGATGCCGGCAAGCGCCTGCACACCGGCCGCTCGCGCAACGACCAGGTTGCCACCGATATCCGCCTGTACGTGCGCTCCGCCATCGACGACATCGTGCTGCTGCTGCAAGCGCTGCGCGGCGCCCTGACCGACCTGGCCGAACAGCACGCCGACACGATCATGCCGGGCTTCACCCACATGCAGGTGGCGCAGCCGATCACGTTCGGCCACCACATGCTGGCCTATGTCGAAATGTTCGGGCGCGACGTCGAGCGCATGATGGACGCCCGCAAGCGCGTCAACCGCCTGCCGCTGGGCGCCGCCGCGCTGGCCGGCACCACCTTCCCGATCGACCGCGAGCGCGTGGCGAAAACGCTCGGCTTCGACGACGTCTGCCACAACTCGCTGGACGCCGTCTCCGACCGCGACTTCGCGATCGAATTCTGCGCCGCCGGCGCGCTGGTCATGATGCACGTCTCGCGCATGTCCGAAGAGCTGGTGATCTGGATGAGCCCCCGCGTCGGCTTCATCGACATCGCCGACCGCTTCTGCACCGGCTCGTCGATCATGCCGCAAAAGAAAAACCCCGACGTTCCGGAACTGGCGCGCGGCAAGACCGGCCGCGTGTACGGCGACCTGATGGGCCTCCTGACCCTGATGAAAGGCCAGCCGCTGGCCTACAACAAGGACAACCAGGAAGACAAGGAGCCGCTGTTCGACACCGTCGACACCGTCGTCGACACCTTGCGCATCTTCGCCGACATGGCCGGCGGGATCACGGTCAAGCCGGAAAACATGCGTGCGGCCGCGCTGCAGGGTTATGCCACCGCCACCGACCTGGCCGACTACCTGGTCAAGAAGGGCCTGCCGTTCCGCGACGCCCACGAAGCGGTCGCGCGCGCGGTGCGCGCCTGCGACGACGCCAAATGCGACCTGTCTGAAATGTCGCTCGAGCGACTGCGCGAGTTCTCGCCGCTGATCGGCGACGACGTGTTCGCCGTGCTGACGCTGGAAGGCTCGGTCGCCGCGCGCGACCATGTCGGCGGCACCGCGCCGCGCCAGGTGCGCGCCGCAATCGCCCGCGTCCGGGGCCAGCTGGCCAAATAACCCTCAGGAGCCTGCCCATGTTCATGTCCCTCTCCCGCGCAATCGACACTCTCAACGAAAAGATCGCCGGCGTGGTGAGTTGGGCGCTGCTGGCGGCGGTCCTCATCTGTACCGGCAACGCGCTGGTGCGCTACATCTTCAAGTCCAGCTCCAACAGCTGGCTCGAAATCCAGTGGTACCTGTTCGCTTCGATCTTCATGCTCGCCAGCGCCTACACCCTGAAGCGCGACGAGCATGTGCGCATCGATGTCGTCACCGGGCGCTTTTCCAAACGCACCCAGGTCTGGATCGACCTGGTCGGCTTCTTGGTGTTCCTGCTTCCGGTGTCCCTGCTGATCCTCTACTACGGCATCCCGTTCGCGCGCTATTCGATCCTTACCGGCGAGATGTCAAGCAGCGCCGGAGGGCTGATCGTGTGGCCGGCCAAGCTGCTGGTGCCGATCGGCTTCGGCCTGCTGGTCCTGCAGGGCATTTCGGAAGTCATCAAGCGTATCGCGTTTTTACAAGGCCGCATCGACGGCCATGAATTCGCCAAGCACGTCGCCACGCCGGAAGAAGAAATCGAAGCGATCAAGTCAGCCAACAAGCTGTAATGAACGCCGGTCCACAATAATAAGAGCACCAACGGGGACACATGGAACAATTCATCATCGCCAATCTCGCGCCTATCATGTTCGGCGCGCTCGTCATCTTCCTGCTGTCGGGGTTCCCGGTAGCGTTTTCCCTCGCCGCAAACGGCCTGTTCTTCGGCTTCCTCGGCATCGAACTGGGGCTGCTCAAGCCCGAACTGCTGCAGGCGCTGCCGAACCGGATCTTCGGGATCATGGCCAACGACACACTGCTCGCGATCCCCTTCTTTACCTTCATGGGCCTGATCCTGGAGCGATCCGGGATGGCCGAGGACCTGCTCGACACCATCGGCCAGCTGTTCGGGCCGATCCGCGGCGGCGTCGCCTACGCGGTCATTTTCGTCGGCGCGCTGCTGGCCGCCACCACCGGCGTGGTCGCCGCATCGGTCATTTCGATGGGTCTGATTTCGCTGCCGGTGATGCTGCGCTATGGCTACGACAAGCGGCTCGCGTCCGGCGTGATCGCCGCCTCCGGCACGCTGGCGCAGATCATCCCGCCTTCGCTGGTGCTGATCGTGATGGCGGACCAGCTGGGCCGCTCGGTCGGCGACATGTACCGCGCCGCCTTCGTGCCCGGCCTGCTGCTGACGGTGATGTATGCCGGCTACGTGCTGGCGCTGTCGATCTTCAAGCCGCTGCATGTGCCGGCGCTGCCGCCGGAAGCGCGCAATCTGAAGGAGCCGAACGGCGACAGCGGCGCGCGCTCGCTGCTCGCGCTGGTGATCGCCACGGTGGCGCTGGCCTACGGCTTCGCCGCCTGGTACGGCCCTGCGCATCCGCAAATGCCGGCCGATGAACTGGGGATATTCTCGGCGGCGGTAGGCATCGCATTCGCATTCCTGTTCGCACTGGCCAACCGCTTCTTCAAGTTAGCGCTGCTCTCACGAATGGCCGAAAAGGTCGTGTTCGTGCTGATCCCGCCGCTGGCGCTGATCTTCCTGGTGCTGGGCACCATCTTCATCGGACTGGCCACGCCGACCGAGGGTGGCGGCATGGGCGCGACGGGGGCGCTGATTCTGGCGATTGCCAACCGGCGCCTGTCCTGGTCGCTGCTGCGCCAGGCCATGCACTCGACCACCCGCCTGTCGTGCTTCGTGATCTTCATCCTGATCGGTTCGACCGTGTTCTCGCTGGTGTTCCGCGGCGTGAACGGCGACTTGTGGGTCGAGCACCTGCTCACCAGCCTGCCCGGCGGCAGCACCGGCTTCCTGGTCGTGGTCAACATCATGTTCTTCGTGCTGGCGTTCTTCCTCGACTTCTTCGAGCTCGCGTTCATCCTGGTGCCGCTGGTGGGCCCGGTCGCGGACAAGCTCGGCATCGACCTGATCTGGTTCGGCGTCCTCCTGGGCGTGAACATGCAGACCTCTTTCATGCACCCGCCGTTCGGATTCGCGCTGTTCTACCTGCGTTCGGTGGCGCCGAAGGAAGTCAAGACCAGCGACATCTACTGGGGCGCGATTCCGTTCGTGCTGATCCAGGTGACGATGGTGGCGCTGATCATCGCCTTCCCGCGCCTGGTGTCGATCGAGAAGAAGATCGACATGAAGGAGCAGCTCGAACTCAAGCTCGACGTGCCGCAGCAAGGCGACATGCAGCCGCCGAGCTACGACCCGGAACCGAAGTAAGCCCTTGGGGTCAGTGCCGACATTCGGACACAGACCCATCCGTCGCTGCCAAGAACTCCGCTTCAATCCCACGCTAACGCCGAGGCCGGGTCCGAATGTCGGCACTGACCCCGGGGTAGCGTGCGGTCGAACAAATATTTACAAATTGCCGATTGGAATCCGGAACATGTTGTTCTACCATCACTCGTAGACTTGTTTTCTAACAACTTCGGGTGCTCCCATGGCAGATATCGAATCGGTAACGGAACCAGGTCTGGCCCACGAGCCGGGTGCAGCTGACAGCATCCTGGCCGCCACGTTGGCCGGCGCCTTGCTCACCGCTTGCGGCGGCGGCGGTTCCGCCGCGCCACCGGCTCCAACACCCACGCCCGTTCCTCCCGTTACGCCGCCCCCGCCTTCCAGCACTCCGACCGCCGCCGAGGCGTCGCGCTTCCTGGCCCAGGCCTCGATGGGCGCCACCCGCGAACAGATCGCCCGCGTACAGGCCATCGGCTACGCCGGCTGGCTCGACGAACAATTCGCGATGGCGCCGTCCGGCACCCGCTGGGAATGGATGGTATCGAAGGGCTATGACGAGCTCGCGAACAAGAACAGCGAAGCCGGCGCCGATGCCAGCACCTGGCGCAAGATGCTCTCCTCGCCCGATACCCTGCGCCAGCGCGTCACGCTCGCACTGTCGGAAATCATGGTGGCGTCGGTGTCCGGCTTTAACGGCGGCTGGAAGGCATTCTCCGCTGCCGCTTATCTTGACCTGCTCGAAGGCCAGGCGTTCGGCAATTACCGTACGTTGCTGGGGCAAGTGTCGACCAGCGCGCCGATGGGCGAGTACCTCACCTTCCGTAACAACGTCAAGTTCAACGCCACCACCGGCGCCATGCCCGATGAGAATTACGCGCGCGAAGTCATGCAGCTGTTTACGATCGGCCTGCTGCAGCTGAACCTCGACGGCACCCCGAAACTGTCCGGCGGCGTGCCGCAGGAAACCTACACGCTGGATGACATCACCGGCCTGGCGCGCGTTTTCACGGGCTGGAACTACGATCTCGCCGGCGGCGACACCAACACGCCGGACTACAAGCGGCGCCCGATGACCATGACTGCCAGCCGCCACGAGACCGGCAGCAAGGCCTTCCTCGGCACCACGATCCCGGCCGGCGCCAGCGGCGAGGACAGCATGCGCCTCGCGCTCGACGCCATTTTCGCGCACGCCAATGTCGGCCCGTTCATCGGCCGCCAGCTGATCCTGCGGCTGGTGTGCAGCAACCCGAGCCCGGCCTACGTCACGCGCATCGCCACCGTCTTCAACAACGACGGCGCCGGCGCCAAGGGCAACCTGAAAGCGGTGGTCAGGGCGATCCTGCTCGACGACGAGGCGCGCAGCGCTGCGCGGATGACGGACCCCGCCTTCGGCAAACAGCGCGAACCGATCCTGCGGCTGGCTGCCTGGGCGCGCGCGTTCAACGCCAACTCGCCCGCCAATGCATGGGCGGTCGGGAATACCTCGGATCCTTCGACCCGTCTCGGCCAGAGCCCGCTGCGTTCCGGCAGCGTGTTCAACTTTTTCCGGCCCGGCTATGTGCCGCCGAACAGCGCGATCGGCAGCGCCGGCATGGTCGCCCCTGAATTCCAGATCACCAACGAGTCGAGCGTGGTCGGCTACGTCAACTTCATGCAGACGGTGGTGAGCAAAGGCGTCGGCGACGTCAAGGCCGATTACGCCAGCCTGCTGCCGCTGGCCGACAATTCCCAGTCCCTGCTCGACGAACTGAATGTGGTGCTGGCGGCGGGCCAGTTGTCGCCCGCCACAGTGGCGCTGATGAAAGGCGGGATCGACTCCCTCGCTTCCGGCACCGACACGGCGCGCCTGAACCGGATCTACGCGGCGCAGGTGCTGGTGCTGGCCGCGCCCGAATTCATCATCCTTAAATAAGGGCACCGCCATGCATAGCAATGACTCTTCGCGCCGCGCCTTCCTGAAACGCGCCTCGGCACTGTCGGTGGCCGGCATCGCGGCTCCGTGGGCGCTGAACCTGGCCGCGATGGCGGAAGCCTCGGCAGCCACAGCCACCGACTACAAGGCGCTGGTCTGCGTGTTCCTCTACGGTGGCAACGACTACGCGAACACGCTCGTGCCATACGACGGCGCCAGCTACGCGGCTTACCAGCTGATGCGGCCATCGTTCGCATACACGCGCGCCAGCCTTGCGGCCACTGCGCTGAATCCGGCCGGCGTACCGGTCGACAGCACCGGACTGGCCCACCAGTACGCGCTGGCGCCTGAACTGGCCCCGCTACTGCCCTTGTTCGATGGCGGCCAGCTGGGCGTGATCCTGAATGTCGGCACGCTGGTGCAGCCAACCACCAAGCTGCAGTACACGAACAAATCGGTGAAGCTGCCGCCCAAGCTGTTCTCGCACAACGACCAGCAATCGGTATGGCAATCGTCATCGCCCGAAGGCGCGACCTCCGGCTGGGGCGGGCGCATGGGCGACCTGTTCGAAAGCGGCAACGGCAATGCCACTTTCACCTGCGTGAACGTGTCCGGCAACGCCGTGTTCATGTCCGGGAAATCGGCGGTGCAGTACCAGGTGTCGACCGGGGGCTCGGTGCCGCTGGCCGGGCTGAAAAATCCGCTGTTCGGATCATCCGCCTGTTCGGAAGCGCTGCGCACCCTGGTCAGCCAGCCGCGCGCGCACCTGCTGGAAAATGAATACAGCCGTGTCACCAAGCGCTCGATCGACGCCGATTCGGTGCTGACCGGCGCCCTGGCATTGGCGCCGGTTTTGGCCACCACGTTCCCGGCCGCGAACAGCCTGGCCGACCAGCTGAAGATGGTCGCGCGCATGATCTCGGCGGCGCCCGCGCTCGGCGCCAAGCGCCAGGTATTTTTCGTGTCGATGGGCGGCTTCGACAATCACGACGCGATGCTGACCGATCATCCCGGCCTGCTCGCCGGCGTCGCCGCCGCGCTGGCCGCGTTCCAGAAGGCGACCGTCGAACTGGGCGTGGCCGACAAGGTCACCAGTTTCACCGCGTCCGACTTCGGGCGCACGATGAGCGGCAACAACGATGGCTCCGACCATGGGTGGGGCAGCATGCATTTCGTGATGGGCGGCGCGGTCAAGGGAAAGAACTTCTACGGCACTGCGCCGGTCGTGGCCAACAACGGACCGGACGATGTCGGCCAGGGCCGGCTGCTGCCGACCACCTCGGTCGACCAGCTGGCGGCGACGCTCGGCAAATGGATGGGGGTGTCGGACAGCGACCTGCTCGGCATGCTGCCGAGTCTCGCGAACTACAACGCCAGTGCACGCAACCTCGGTTTCGTGTGATGCGCCGCGGCGGATGCGCCCGCAGGCGCATCGCCAGGCTTAGTTATTCAGCAGCACCTGGGCGATGATGCTGGTGGCGATACCGACCAACACGTAGTCGCTTCCGGTCTGCACCCAGTGGTAGCCGCGCGGCGGTGCGTTCAGGTGGTGGCCGCGCCAGTCGTTGACGACGTATTGATTACCGCGGTAGTCGTTGGACAGACGGCTGCCTTTGCGCATGTCGTGCCGCGGACCGGCTCCGCGCGGTCCGTTGTGCGATTCCTGCGCGTGCGGCATGTAGTCGTTGCGGTCGTTGCGGCCGCGATTCTGGTCGCCCTTGTGGTCCTTGTCATTCTGGGCGTGCGGGTTGCGGTCCTTGCGGTCGTTGCGATCGTTGTCATGATCGTTGCGTTGCGCGAAAGCGGAACTGCTCGCGATCAGGCACATGGCCATCAGGCCTGAGATTACTGATTTGCTGTTCATAGGTGTTCCTTTAGTTGTGGATGAAACGGAGGACATCCGCTTCATTGGCCGTGCATGCAGTTACCTCCATCTACAAAGGACCCAGATGCGCCACGCCTCCTTGGTATTGACATTGTTATTGAGCGCCGCGACGTGCACCGTTTCCGCGTCCTCCGCCACCCAATCCGACAGCGGCGCCGAGCCGACGCTGGAGCAGCGCGTACTGAGTGAACTGTCGCCGATCGCCGCGCGCGACGGCCAAGTGCTGACGCTGACGCTCGAAGGCGGACGCAAGGCGCGCTTCGAATCGAAGGACGACTGCGCATCCGGACCGCAGAGCTGCACCATCTATCGCCTGCTTGGCCTGTCGCCGGACCGCCAGTTTTTCGTCGTCGAACTGCTCGGATACGAGTCGGCCACCCGCTACTGGATCGCCCGCTCGACCGGCAAGCAATACGAGGTGTACGCGGACACGAACATCTCGCCCGACGGCGCCTACATCGTCGCCGCAAATCCGGTGGAGTGCTGCGGCGTCAACGGCGTATTCGTCTGGCAGATCGAGCACGGCCAGCTGACGGAAAGGTTCCGCCTGAAGCGCGCCGATTACCCTTTCTACCGCTTCGACAAATGGACCAATCCGACCACCGCGCAACTGACGAAGATCTCCCGCGCGGACAAGGCGTTCTGTCCGACCGCACCGATCATGGAGTCGAGCGCACGCCTGACGCTTAAATATGCCGGTTGGGTGCTCGATGAGCCGATCGTCCCGACCAGGGTGATGTGCAAGTAAGCGCCAGCCCGGCCGGTCAACCGATTGTGAAATAAGGAGTCATGTATGCGCCTTCATTCAGCTGTGCTTTCCTCGCTGTTCGCCGTCTCCAGCCTGGCGCATGCGCAGGCCCCGTCGCCGCAAAAACCGACGCCCGAAGAAATGCAGAGGATGATGGATTCGACCAGCGCGATGCTTCCCATGCTGGCGCGGATGACCGAAGTGCAGCTGGAGGCACAGCTCAAGGTAGCGGAGCGGCCAGAGACGGCCGAACGCATCGCGGTATTCAAGAAAAATCTGTTCGATGCGCTGCGCCGGAAGGGCTTCACCGCCGAGCAAAGCCTGCAGATCATCAATTCGACACCCTGGCCGACCGCAACTCCACTCGGCAGATGAGCCGCTGGCCGGGGCCAAGGATGAATCCTCACAGCAACAAAATAGATGAAATTATCTAAATTCTTTTAGGCAACTAATTATCTTCATGATATATTTACATGATCGATAATGTAAGGGCCGCAGGATGAATACTCTCTATGATGTGCTGGGCATTAGCAGGAACACCAACGCTAAACAGATCGACCAAGCCTACCAGTCCATCATTGATTCCTTCACCGGTGAAGGCAGGGATGACGAAGAGGACATGACCCGCGCGAAGGCGGTAAAGGAGGCGTATTCAATCCTGTCTTCACCTTCACGCCGCCAGGCATACGACGACAAGCTCAAGCTCAAGGAACGTCCGATCATCTACGAGGTGGTCGAGAAACCCGGCATGCCGTGGATTTCGATGGCGGTGTTCGCGCTGATCATGGCGGGCGCGTTCGGCGTCTATACGGTGCACGCGAAGAAGGTCGAAGTGGCGCGCATTGCGCTGGAAGCGGAAAAGGCCAAGGTCGCCGCGGAAGAAGCGACCAGGCTGGCCGAAGCCGAGGAAGCGAAGCTGGCCCGCCAGCAGCTGCTGGACAAGAACCAGGCCGAACAGAACCGCCTGCGCGAAACCGAACGCGCGCGCAACGATGGCCAGCGCATTCATTACGATTTGCAGATGGCGGACTCGCAGGCGACGCGCGAAAGGGAATATGCCGCCCGCAACGCGAAGAACGAGCGGCTGCAGGAGGAACGGGCCGCGCAGCAGCGCGTCCGCCAGCAGACCTATGACATGCAGCGCGCGCTGGCGATCCCGATCGTGCGCCACTGATTTACCCGGGTTGGACGCGGCCAGAATGGGTTTGCGGCTACCCGCTGCTAGCTTATTTGTAGCATCACAATGCCGCAAATCCAGCAGCCTTGCCAGTTGCCGCCCGTAGTGCAGGCGGCGCCGGCCCGGTCAGCTCTTCTTCATCACCAGTGTGAGGATGTCGTAGCTGGCCACCAGCTCTTCGTGCTGGTTGGTGACCTGCACGTCCCACGCCACCACGCCCTGTCCCACGCCGCGTTCATCGGTGCGGTTGCGGTCGACCTTGCGCTTGCAGGTCAGGCGCGCGCGGATCGTGTCGCCGATCGCCACCGGGGTGATGAAGCGCAGGTTGTCCAGGCCGTAGTTCGCCAGCACCGGCCCCGGCGCCGGCGACACGAACAGGCCGGCCGCGGCCGACAGCACGAAGTAGCCGTGCGCGATGCGCTTGCCGAACTGCGAATCCTTCGCCGCGATCTCGTCGAAGTGCATGTAGAAGAAGTCGCCCGAGATGCCGCCGAAGGCCACGATGTCGGCCTCCGTCACGGTGCGTCGATGCGTCAACAGCGAGTCGCCCATCTTCAGGTCTTCAAAATATTTGCGGAACGGGTGCACGTCGCCTTCTTGCACGGCCGCGCCGCGCACGTATTCGCCGGTGACCGCGGACAGCATGGTCGGCGAACCCTGAAGCGCGGCGCGCTGCAGGAAGTGGCGCACCGCGCGGATGCCGCCCAGTTCTTCGCCGCCGCCGGCGCGCCCGGGTCCGCCGTGCTTGAGCTGCGGCAGCGGCGAGCCGTGGCCGGTCGAATCGACCGCCGCCTCGCGCTCGAGCACCAGCACGCGGCCATGATATGCGGCCAGGCCCGGCACGGCGCGCGCGGCGACCTGCGGATCCTTGGTGCATAGCGTGGAGACCAGGCTGCCCTTGCCGCGCGCGGCCAGTGCGACCGCCTCGTCGATGCCGGAGTACGTCATCATCGTGCTGACCGGGCCGAAAGCCTCGACGTCGTGCACCGCGTCGTTGCTCATCGCGTTGCGGCACAGCAGCAGCGTCGGCGAGAAGAAAGCGCCGCTCTCGCTGCCTTCGCCCACCGGCTTGAAGCCATCCTTGGCGCCGAACACGACCTCGTTACCTTCGGCCAGCATGGCGACCCGCTCCAGCACATCGCGCTGCTGCTCCATCGACGCCAGTGCGCCCATTCGCACGCCTTCGACCCTGGGGTCGCCGACCACGATTTTCGACAGACGGTCGCGCAGGCGCTCGGCCACCGCATCGACACGCGACTCGGGCACGATGATGCGGCGGATCGCGGTGCATTTCTGGCCGGCCTTGCCGGTCATCTCGCGCGCGACTTCTTTGACAAACAGGTCGAACTCGGGATCGTCCGGCGTCACATCCGGGCCGAGGATGGCGCAGTTGAGCGAGTCCGCTTCGGCCGTGAACGGCACCGAGTTGGAGAGCAGGTTCTTGTTGGCGCGCAGCTTCATCGCCGTGTCGGCCGAGCCGGTAAAGGTCACCACGTCGGCGCCGCCCAGGCGATCAAGCAGGTCGCCGGTGCTGCCGATTATCAGCTGGATGCTGCCGTCCGGGAGCAGGCCCGACTCGTGCATCATGCGCACCACGGCTTCAGTCAGATAGCTGGTGGCGGTGGCCGGCTTGCCGATGCACGGCATCGCGGCCAGGAAGCTCGGCGCGAATTTTTCGAGCAGGCCCCAGATCGGGAAATTGAATGCGTTGATGTGCACCGCCAGGCCGCCGCGCGGCACCAGGATGTGGGTGCCGGCAAAGCCGCCGCGCTTGCCCAGCGCGATGGCTGGCCCTTCGTGCAGCACGTTCGACGACGGCAGCTCGCGGCTGCCCATGCTGGCGAATGCGAACAGGGTGCCGATGCCGCCTTCGACGTCGACCCAGCTGTCCGGACGCGTCGCGCCGGTATGGTGCGATATCTCGTACAGCTCTTCCTTGCGCTCCATCAGGTACATGGCCAGCGCTTTCAGGCGCGCCGCGCGGGTCTGAAAGTCCATCGCCATCAGCGCCGGCACCCCGGTCTTGCGGGCGTAAATGACGGCTTCCTCGAAGTCGATCTTCTCGGCGTGCGTGTGGTAAATCAGGCGGCTGTTGATCGCGCTATTGAGCGGCAGGTGCGGCTCGGCGCCGAGCCAGCGGCCGCCGATCAGGCTTTGCAGGGTTGATACGTTGCTCATGTTCGGTTCTCCGGATCTGGTTTCTGGGCATGTTGTACGCCCCATTGCCGTTAAATTAAACTTGCTAGTTGGCTCCAAACCGTCGCTCCCGCGAAGGCGGGAACCTATACCAACTCTGCACAAAGGTGCTATAGGTTCCCGCCTGCGCGGGAACGACGTCTATTCTTTTGGCTTGTGCATGTCGAAGCCGAACTCGATCCGCTTGCGGTCCGGTTCCACCTCGTCCTTCGATTCGACTTCGCGCATCGTCCGCATCGAGCGCACGGCCAGTTCGTGGTACTGCGTGGTGCCGAAACTCTTCCACGCGATTTCCTTGTCTTCCAGCTGGCGCACCACCTTGGCGGGCGCGCCCATCACCATGCTGCGTGGCGGGATCACCATGCCGGCCTTGATGAAGCTCATCGCGGCGATGATCGAGTCTTCGCCGACCACCGCCTGGTCCATCACCACTGCGTTCATGCCGACCATCGCATTGCGTTTGATCCGGCAACCGTGCAGCACCGCGCCGTGGCCGATGTGGCCGTCGACTTCAACCACCGTGTCGTCGCCCGGGAAGCCGTGCATCACGCAGCAGTCCTGCAGGTTGGCGCCCTCTTCCAGCACCAGCCGGCCGAAGTCGCCGCGCATCGAGGCCAGCGGCCCGACGTAGCAGCGCGGCCCGACGATCACGTCGCCGATCAGCACCGCGCTCGGATGCACATAGGCGGACGGATGCACCACCGGGGTGACGCCATTGATTTCATAAACCTTGACCATGCATTCTCTCCGCGTTTTACATTCCGAGGTAGGCGCTCTGCACCTGCTCGTTGTCCAGCAATTCGGGGCCGGGGCCGGACAGCACGATGGCGCCGGTTTCGATCACGTAGCCGATATCGGCGATCGCCAGCGCGGCATGGGCATTCTGCTCTACCAGGAAGATGGTGATGCCCTGGTCGCGCAGGCTTTCGACAATGCGGAAGATCTCCTTGATCAGCAGCGGCGCCAGGCCCATGCTCGGCTCGTCGAGCAGCAGCAGCTTGGGGTGACCCATCAGCGCGCGCGCCATCGCCAGCATCTGCTGCTGGCCGCCCGACAGCATGCCGGCGGTCAGCGCGCGTTTTTCCTTCAGCACCGGGAACAGCACGAATACGCGATCCAGGTCGGCGGCCAGCTCGCCTTTCGGCCGGGTGTAGGCGCCCAGGCGCAGGTTGTCTTCCACCGACATCGGGCCGAATACCTGGCGCCCTTCCGGCACCTGGCAGATCCCCGCGCGCACGCGCTGGTCGGCGCTCATGCGGGTGATGTCGGCGCCGTCGAAACGGATCGCGCCGGCACTGACGGGCTGCACGCCGGAGATCGCGCGCAGCAGGGTGGTCTTGCCGGCGCCGTTGGCCCCGACCAGCGCAACCAGTTGCCCCTGGCGCACTTCGATGTCGACGCCATGCAGCGCCTGGATCGGCCCGTAATGGGAGCCTAGCCCTTGTATCTGCAGCACCGGCGGCGCGCTGGAAAAATCTTTCATCTGCATTCCTTAAGCGGCCGCGCCGAGATAGGCGGCAATGACGTCCGGATTGGCGCGCACCTCGGCGGCCGTGCCTTCGGCCAGCGTCTTGCCGTAGTCGAGGACCAGGATATGGTCCGACAGGTTCATCACCAGCTTCATGTCGTGCTCGACCAGCAGCACGGTCACGCCGGACTGGGCGACCTTGCGGATCAGGTCCTCGATCTCGCCGGTTTCGGTGTGATTCAGGCCCGCGGCGGGTTCGTCCAGCAGCAGGATCTTCGGGCTGGCGGCAAGCGCGCGCGCGATCTCGAGCCGCTTGAGGGCGCCGTACGGCATCTGGCTTGCGTCCGCATCGAGGTATTTGCCGACGCCGACGAAATCCATCAGGCGCGCCGCTTCGGCGCGGCATTCTGCATCCATCCGCCGCACCGCCGGCAGGCGCAGCATCGACGCGAACAGGTTCTGGTTCAGGCGAAGGTGCGAGCCGACCATGACGTTGTCGATCGCGGTCATGTTCATGCATACCTGGAGATTCTGGAAAGTGCGGCTCAAGCCGCGCCGCGCCAGCGCATCCGGCGCCATGCCGGCCACGTTCTCGCCGTTGAACATGATCCTGCCGGCGCTCGGCGTGTAGATTCCGCTGACCAGGTTGAACAGCGTGGTCTTGCCGGCGCCGTTCGGGCCGATCACGGAATGGATCGCGCCTTCGCGCACCGCGAAGCTGACGTCCTGCACCGCGTGCACGCCGCCGAAACTCTTGCTGAGGTGTTGGATCGACAGCATCATTTGCCCGCTCCCCGCCGCGCGCGCAGGCGCTGGGCGATGCTTGGCACCAGGCCCTTGGGCATGAAGATCATGGTGGCCATCAGGATCACGCCGAACACGACCACTTCCCAGCCTTCGAACGCCTGCAGCAGCTGCGGCAGGATGGTCAGCAGCGCGGCGCCGATGATCGAGCCGAACACCGACGCCATGCCGCCCACCACCACCATCGTCACCAGCTCGATCGAGTGGAAGAAGCCGGCCATGCCCGGCGTGATAAAGCCGATGTAATGCGCGGATATCGATCCGGCGATACTTGCCACCACCGCCGACAGCACGAACACGCGTACCTTGAATTTTGTCGTGTCGACGCCGGCGACGCGCGCGGCGATCTCGGAACCGTGGATCGCCTGCAGCGCGCGGCCCACGGGCGAATCGATCAGGTTCAGCGCCAGCCAGGTCATCAGCAGCAGCAACACGGCGGCCACCACGTACCAGCTGGTTTCGCCCGCCACCGCCAGGCCGGCCAGCGCGAACGACGGCACCGCCATGCCATCCGGCCCGCCCGTCCATTGCGCCTCGTTGTTGATGACGATCGAGATGATGATGCCGAGGCCGAGGGTGGCCATCGCCAGCGTGTGGCCTTTCAACTTCAGCACCGGACGCGCCAGCACCCAGGCCAGCAGGCCGGTAGCGACCGCGCCGGCGGCCAATGCCGCCAGTGGCGGCCAATCGAAGTGCGTGGTCAGTCCTGCCGAGGCATATGCGCCCAGGCCATAGAAGCCGGCGTGCCCGAGGCTGATCTGGCCGGTGTAGCCCATCAGCAGATTGAGCGCGATGACTACGATGGCGTTGAGCGCGATGCGGATCGCCACGTCGACGTAGAAGGCATTCGGCAGCACCAGCGGCAGCACCGCCAGCACCAGCGCGAGCAGCAGCAAGCCGCGGTGGCGGGAAGAATTCGGCTTAATACTCAGCTTCATACGCGTTCCGAAATCTTGGCGCCGAACAGGCCGCGCGGCATGAAGAACAGGATCAGCAGGATCAGCACGAACGGCACCGCATCCTTGTATGACGACGAGATGTAGCCGGCGGTCATGGCTTCGGCGATGCCGAGGATGAGGCCACCTGCGATGGCGCCGACGCCGCCGCCGAGACCGCCCAGCACTGCGGCGACGAAGCCTTTCAGCCCGAGCATGATGCCCGCGTCGTAGGAAGTGTAGGTGATCGGCGCGACCAGGATGCCGCCCACCGCGCCGAGCAGCGCCGCCAAACCGAACGACAACAGCAGCACCTTGCGGGTGTTGATGCCGACCAGCTGCGCGGCCAGCTTGTTGTGCGAGGTCGCCAGCATTGCCTTGCCGAGCAAGGTGCGCCCGAAGAACCAGGCCAGCACGCCGACGATGGCGAGCGTCACGCCCAGCACCCACAGGCTTTGCGGCAGCAGGCTGGCGCCCAGCAGCATGATCGGCGCGTCGCCCGAAAACGGCGCCAGCGAATGAGTGCCCTTGCCCAGCCAGATCTGCACCAGTCCCCGGATCGTCAGCGACGCACCGATGGTGATGATGATCAGGGTGACCACCTGCGCGTTCTGCGCAGGCTCGATCACGGCCTTTTCCATCACCAGCCCGACCACCGCGGTGGCGATGACGGCGCCAATGATCGCCAGCGGCAGCGGGACGCCGGCGCCGGCCATGATGGCCGCCAGCATCCCGCCCAGCATGATGAATTCACCCTGCGCGAAGTTGATCACACCGCTGGTGTTGTAGATGATCGTGAAGCCCAGCGCGGCGAGCGCGTAGGCCGATCCGACCGTCATTCCCGAGTACAGGAACTGGAGGAACTGAGCGAGCATCGGGTGGCCTTATTTCAGCTGCTGCCAGTCGCCGTTCTTGACTTCGACCATGCGGAACGCGGACAGGTCCAGCCCCATGTGGTTAGTCGGCGACATGTTGAATACGCCGGTGGTGCCGACGAAGCCCTTTGTGTTCTCCAGCGCCGCGCGCACTTTCTCGCGATCGGTGCCGCCGGCGCGCTTGATCGCGTCGACCGACAGGTTCAGCGCGTCGAGCGCGTAACCGCCGAAGGTGGACGGATCCATCTTGTAGCGGTCCTTGTAGGCCTTGTCGTAACCGGTGACCACGGCTTTCTGCGTGTCGCCGGCCGGCAGCGCGTTGGCGATCAGCAGCGCCGGTGTCGGCAGGCGCACGCCTTCAGCGGCCTTGCCCGACAGCTTGATGTATTCGTCCGACGCGACGCCGTGAGACTGGTACATCGGAATGCTGGTCATGCCGAGCTGGCCGTAGTTCTTGGTCACGACCGCCGGGCCCTGGCCGAGGCCGAACACGAACACTGCCTGCACGCCCGGCGTACCCTTGATGCGGGTCAGCTGCGCGGTGATGTCAGTGTCTTTCGGGCCATAGGTCTCATCGGCCACCAGCGTGATGCCGTATTTGGAAGCGACGGTCTGAGTCTCCTTGCGGCCGGACGCGCCGAAGCCGCTGGTCTCGGACAGCAGGCCTACCTTGCTGATGCCGCGCTTCTTCATGTCCTCGAACACCTTCTCGGCCGCCATGCGGTCGGTGTGCGGGGTCTTGAACACCCATTTTTTTACCGGATCGATCACGACCACCGCGCCGGCCAGCGAAATGAAGGGCAGGCTGGCTTTTTCAACCAGCGGAGCCATCGCCATGGTGGCGCCGGTTGTGGTGCCGCCGATCAGCACGTCGACCTTGTCGGACTCGATCAGGCGCTTGGTGAAGCTGTTGGCCTTGGCCGCGTCGCTGCCATCGTCGTAGTGCACCAGTTCGAGCTTGCGACCGAGGACGCCGCCTTCGGCGTTGATCTTCTCGATGTACAGCTGCAGGGTCTTCAGTTCAGGGTCGCCGAGGAAAGCGGCCGGTCCCGACACCGACAGCACCGAGCCGATCTTGATCGGATCGGCGGCCGTAGCGCTGGCTGCGGCAACGGCGATGGCTGCGAACAGGACGGTTTTTTTAAATATTGTTGTGAACATCTTTGTCTCCTCTTGGGTGGTGAATCTAAACGCGTTCGATGATCATGGCGATACCCTGGCCGACGCCGATGCACATGGTGCACAGGGCGTAGCGCCCGCCGGTACGGTGCAGCTGGTTCACCGCGGTCGTCACCAGCCGCGCGCCGGAAGCGCCCAGCGGGTGGCCGAGCGCGATGGCGCCGCCGTTCGGATTCACGTGGGCCGCGTCGTCGGGCAGGCCGAGGTCGCGCATGACGGCGAGGCCCTGGGCAGCGAATGCTTCGTTCAGTTCGATGACGTCCATCTGGCCGATCGAAAGGCCGGTCAGGGCCAGCACTTTCTTCGATGCGGGCGACGGGCCGAATCCCATGATGCGCGGCGCCACGCCGGCGGTGGCCATGCCGACGATGCGGGCGCGTGGCTTGAGGCCGTGGCGCGCGGCTGCGCTGCCGGAGGCGATCAGGACCGCGCAGGCGCCGTCGTTGACGCCCGACGCATTGCCGGCGGTGACGCTGCCGTCCGGCGTGACCACGCCTTTCAGCTTGGCCAGCATCTCGATGGTGGTGTCGGGACGCGGATGTTCGTCGGTGTCGAAGATGCGTGCTTCGCCCTTCTTCTGCGGCACGGAAACGGACACGATTTCATTCTTAAAAAATCCGTCGGCGTGGGCGGCGGCCCAGCGCTGCTGGCTGCGGATCGCGAAAGCATCCTGGTCGGCGCGGCTGACGTTGAATTCGCGCGCGACGTTTTCCGCCGTTTCGGGCATCGAGTCGATGCCGTACTTCGCCTTCATCAGGGGATTGACGAAACGCCAGCCGATGGTGGTGTCTTCGATTTTCGCGGCGCGCGAGAACGCGCTGTCGGCCTTGCCCATCACGAAAGGCGCGCGCGTCATGCTTTCGACGCCGCCGGCGATGATCAGGCTCGCTTCGCCGGCCTTGATGGCGCGCGCACCGATGCCGACCGCGTCCAGGCTCGAGCCGCACAGGCGATTGATGGTGCTGCCCGGGACATCGACCGGCAGGCCGGCCAGCAAGCCCGCCATGCGCGCGACGTTGCGGTTGTCTTCGCCGGCCTGGTTGGCGCAGCCGTAATACAGGTCATCGACGGCGGACCAGTCGACGTCCGGGTTGCGCGCCATTAGCGCGGCAATCGGCAAGGCTGCCAAGTCGTCAGCGCGCACAGTGGCGAGGGCGCCGCCGAAGCGGCCGAACGGGGTGCGGATCGCGTCGCAGATGAACGCATCGATAAATTGGGTCACAGTTCTCTCCGTGCTGCTTAAGATTTCGGGCGCTTGTCGATCACGCGCCGGGCTTTGCCGGTCAGGGTGCGCTCTATACCATTAGACGCCATCAGCGTCACTTTGGTGCTCACGCCTACAAAGGTTTTTATCTGGTGCTCGAGGTCGCGGCACAACAGCGACATCGCTTCCTCGGTCAGCGAAGCATCGCGCATTTCGCCGAGCACGTCGAGCTTGTCGAGATGGCCGTCGCGCGAGACCACCAGCTGGTAGTGCGGCGCCAGCGCCGGCAGCTTGAGGATCAGCTCTTCGATCTGGCTCGGGAAGACGTTCACGCCGCGGATGATCAGCATGTCGTCCGAGCGGCCGGTGATCTTTCCCATGCGCCGCATCGAACGCGAGGTCGGCGGCAGCAGGCGGGTCAGGTCGCGGGTGCGGTAGCGGATGACCGGCAACGCTTCCTTGGTCAGCGAAGTGAATACCAGTTCGCCCTCGGCGCCGTCGGGCAGCACTTCGCCGGTCTCGGGATCGATCACCTCTGGATAGAAGTGGTCTTCCCAGATCACCGGACCGTCCTTGCTCTCGATGCACTCGCTGGCCACGCCCGGCCCCATCACTTCGGACAGGCCGTAGATGTCGACAGCATCGATGCCGGCGCGCGCTTCGATTTCGCCGCGCATGGCATCGGTCCACGGCTCGGCGCCGAAGATTCCGACCTTCAGCGAGGACTCGGCCGCATCCATGCCCTGGCGCGAGAACTCCTCGATGATGTTCAGCATGTACGACGGCGTCACCATGATGATGTCCGGCTTGAAGTCGCAGATCAGCTGGACCTGTTTCTCGGTCTGCCCGCCCGACATCGGGATGACGGTGCAGCCCAGGCGCTCGGCGCCGTAGTGCGCGCCAAGGCCGCCGGTGAACAGGCCGTAGCCGTACGAGATATGCACCATGTCGCCCGGCCGCCCACCCGCGGCGCGGATTGAGCGCGCGACCACGCCGGCCCAGGTGTCGATGTCGTTCTGCGTGTAGCCGACCACGGTGGCCTTGCCGGTGGTGCCGCTCGATGCGTGGATGCGCACCACTTTCTCGCGCGGCACCGCGAACAGGCCGAACGGATAGTTTTCGCGCAGGGTCTTCTTCTCGGTGAAGGGGAATTTTCCCAGGTCGGCGAGCGACTTCAGGTCGTCCGGATGGACGCCCGCCGCATCGAACGCGGCCCGGTAATGCGGCACATTGTCGTAGGCGTGCTTGAGCGTCCACTTCATGCGCTCGAGCTGCAGCGCCTGCAGTTCGTCGCGGCTGGCGCGCTCTATCGGCTCCAGGTCGCCGGGGGCGGGGGTGCGTTGGACCATCGTTGTCTCCTCGTTGCTCGAATTTTAATCAGGCGGCGACTTCGGCCACCATGCCGGCGACCCGGTGCGATTTACCCCGGAACAGCGCAATGGCGCGGCCGTCCTGGTTCATAACCTTGATGTCGTACACCCCGGTCTTGCCGGCCAGCGCCTGCTCAGTCGCTTCGGCGGTCAGCAGGTCGCCTTCGCGGCCCGGCGCCAGGTAGTCGATGGTGCAGCCGGCGCCCACCGTGTTGTGGTTGTGCGAATTGCAGGCGAAAGCGAATGCGCTGTCGGCCAGCATGAAGATGTAGCCGCCGTGGCAGGTCTGGTGCCCGT
Source organism: Pseudomonadota bacterium (assembly GCA_046728335.1). Taxonomy (GTDB): domain Bacteria; phylum Pseudomonadota; class Gammaproteobacteria; order Burkholderiales; family Burkholderiaceae_D; genus JAFCUW01. Next base: position 40,932 of record JBKPEJ010000032.1, read on the forward strand.
TCAGCATGTCGGCGCGCACCGGCATCGTCATGCGCGCGTAGCCGGGCCGGATCTCGACGAGCAGCATGCCCAACGCCTGGCTGGCCGGATCGCGGTCGTACATTGTTTTTCCGGCCAGTTCGGCCAGAGTTTGCGGATCGATGCGCGGATTGCTATGCATGAAAACGTGCTCCTGCCGGATAAGCGGCGAGTTTGCGGCGCAGCAGCGGCGAGACGCGGTAGCGGTCTTCGCCATAGCTTGCGGCCAGGTTCGAAAGGACGGTGACGATCTGCGCGACGCCCACGGCGTCCGTCCAGGCCAGCGGGCCGCGCGGGTAGTTGACGCCCTTCTGCATCGCGATGTCCACCGCCTGGGCGCTGCACACGCCCTGGTTGACCGCATCGGCGGCCTCGTTGGCCAGCATCGCGACGGTGCGCATCACCACCATGCCCGGCACGTCGTCGATCCGCGTGACGGCGAAGGCGGCGGCCTGGAACAGCCCGACCACCGCGTTGTACGCGGCATCGCTGCACTGGTCGGCGCGGGCCAGCGCGATGCGTTTGGCGCCGGCGTAGTCGAAGGTGAGGTCGAACAGCACGGTGTCCGGATGCTTGTTGGCGTTGGCGCGCTCGGTGGCGGTGCGGCCATCGGTCAGGAATACCGCCGCGCCGTTGCAGTGGAATGCCGGCGCCTCGTGCGCGCCTGCGCCAGGCAGCGGCTTGCGGTGCGCGACCGTGAAGCCGGCGCCCTTCAGGCGCTGCTCCATCGGATCGGTGACCGGATGCAGCACGCCAGGTTCGATGCTGATGCTGACCGAGTCAGGCTTGGGCTGCGCGGCTTCGGTTTGTGGCGCCGGCACTTTGTCATCATCGCCGTAGCGATAGAAACCGCGGCCAGATTTGCGGCCGAGGAAGCCGGCGTTGACCATCTCCTGCTGCAGCACAGATGGCGTGAAGCGCGGGTCGCCGAAGTAGGCCTGGTGCACCGACTTCGTCACTGAGAAATTGACGTCGTGGCCGATCAGGTCCATCAGCTCGAATGGGCCCATGCGGAAACCGCCGGCTTCGCGCATCACCGCGTCGAGCGTGGCCGGTTCGGCCGCCTGCTCCGACAGCAGGCGCAGCGCCTCGGCGTAGAAAGGGCGCGCGACGCGGTTGACGATGAAGCCGGGCGTCGATTTCGCGTGCACCGGGTTCTTGCCCCACGCCGCGGCGGTGGCGAACACAGTGTCGGCAACCGCCGGTTCGGTGGCCAGGCCGCTGATCACTTCGACCAGCGCCATCAGCGGCACCGGGTTGAAAAAGTGCATTCCGACCAGCCGCTGCGGTCGGCGCAATTCGGCGGCGATGGCGGTCACGGAGATCGACGAGGTATTGGTGGCGAGGATGCAGTCGTCGCCGACGATGGTCTCGAGTTCGGCGAACACGGCGCGCTTGACCTCGAGGTTTTCGACGATCGCCTCGACCACGATGGCGGCGTCGCGCACATCGGACAAGGTCGCGGCGACACCGATACGGGCGGTTGCTGATTCCGCGTCGGCGGCCGACATGCGGCCTTTCTCGACCAGCCGCGAGTAGACCTTGGCGATGTCGGCGATCGACCTTGCGGCCGTCTCGGCGCGCGTGTCGAACAGGATCACATTGTGGCCCGCCGCAGCAGCGACCTGCGCGATCCCCGAACCCATCGCGCCGCTGCCGATGACCGCGACGATGCTGCCTGCTTCAAGTGCTTGCCCGGTCATCGCTCATTCTCCCCGGAAGTGGGCCGGACGTTTCGCGATGAACGCGGCGACGCCTTCCTTGTAGTCGTGGCTGTAGCCGAGTTCGCGCATCATCTCGCCTTCCAGCTTGAGTTGCTCCGGTAGCGTGTTGGCCCAACTCGCCTGCAGCGCCTTCTTGGTGAACGCCAGGCCCTTGGTCGGCGCCACCGCGAAATGTTCGGCCATCGACATCGCCTGGTCCATCAGCGCCGCGTCGGGCACGCACTTCCAGATCAGGCCCCACTGCTCGGCCGTCTCGGCGCTCAGCTTTTCGCCCAGCATGGCGAGGCCGGTGGCGCGCGCCTGGCCGATCAGGCGCGGCAGGTGCCAGGTGCCGCCGGTGTCCGGGATCAGTCCCAGCTTGCAGAACGCTTCGATGAAGCTGGCCGAGGTCGCGGCCAGCACGATGTCGCAAGCCAGCGCCAGGTTGGCGCCGGCGCCGGCGGCCACACCGTTGACGGCGCAGATCACCGGCATCGGCAGTGCGCGCAGCGACAGCACCAGCGGCGCGTAATACTGCTCGACCGAGTCGCCCAGGTCGACGCCCTTCTCGCCCGGCTCGACCGCGCGGTCGCCCAGGTCCTGGCCGGCGCAGAAGCCGCGGCCGGCGCCGGTCAGCACCAGCACGCGCACGCTCGGGTCGGTGGCGGTGATCGCCAGCGCGTGGCGCACTTCCAGGTGCATCGCCTGGGTGAAGCTATTCAGTTTATCGGGACGGTTCAGAGTCAGTTTCGCGATGCCGTGCTCGATCTGGAACAAGATGTTTTGGTAGTTCATGCTGTCTCCGGCTATATTTGTTATCGGATTATTCGGCCTGGTCGAAGTCGACCACCACCTTGTCGGTCACGGGAAAACTCTGGCAGCTGAGGACAAAGCCGCGCGCGATCTCGTAGTCCTCGAGCGCGTAGTTGACGTCCATGTCGACCTTGCCGTCGATAAGTTTGCAGCGGCAGGTAGAGCATACGCCGCCTTTGCAGGAGTAGCGCATGTCGATGCCGGCGCGCAGGCCCGCATCGAGGATCGACTCCTTGTCCTTGTCCATCGTGAAGCTGGTGTGGTTGCCGTCCATGATGACGGTGACCTCGGTTTCATGCGGCAGGTCGGCACTGAGTGCGCGCGGCTTGTGCTGGTGCTTCGGGATGCTGGCGGCGAACAGCTCGATCTTGATGTCCTGCTTGGGCATGCCCGCTTCCTGCAGCGCGGCAGAGACGCCAAGCATCATGTCTTCCGGCCCGCAGATGAAGGCGACGTCAATGTCCTCGACCCGCACCCAGTGGCGCAGAAGCAGCTCGGTTTTTTCCTTCGTGATGCGGCCGTTGAACAGTTCGATGTCCTGCTGCTCGCGGCTCATCACGTAGGCCAGCTGCAGCCGGTCCATGTACATGTCCTTCAGGTCGGTCAGTTCTTCCTTGAAGATCACGGTCGACGATGCGCGGTTGCCGTAGAACAGGGTGAAGCTGCTGTTCGGCTCCGTCAGCAAGGTGGTCTTGATGATCGACATGATCGGCGTGATCCCGCTGCCGGCGGCGAAGGCGACGTAGTTGCGCGCCCTGGCCGCTTCCAGCGGCACGTTGAAGTGGCCCATCGGCGGCATCACCTCGATTACCGCGCCCGGCTTGAGCGTATCGTTGGCCCAGGTCGAAAACAGACCGCCGGAACAGCGCTTGATCGCCACCCGCAGCTGCTTGTCCTGCACTGCCGAACAGATCGAGTAGGAACGGCGCACGTCTTCGTCGTTGATCAGCGCGCGCAAGGTCAGGTGCTGGCCTTGCTGGTACTGGAAGCTGTCCTTCAGTTCGGGCGGAACGTTGAAAGTGACTGCGATGGTGTCGCGCGTTTCGTTGTGAACCGCGGCGACTGTCAGTGGATAGAATTTGCTCATGGATGGCCTTAATGGCACTTGAAATAATCGAACGGTTCGCGGCAATCGAGGCACTTGTACAGCGCCTTGCAGGGCGTGGATCCGAATTGGCTGGTCAGTTCTGTGTGGGTGGAGCCGCAGTTGGGGCAAGCCACCGTCAGCTTGGGGACCACGCCGCGCTTGACGCCGGTGTGCAGGCCGCTGATGTCGATCACCTGCTGCGCCGGCGGCGCGATGCCATAGTCTTTCAGCGCCAGCTTGCCGGCTTCGCTCATCCAGTCGGTGGTCCACGCCGGCGACAGCTGGTTCACCAGCTTGACCTTCGGCACGCCGTGGCTGTGCAGCGCTTCCGTCACCGATTCGGCGATCACCTGCATCGCCGGGCAGCCCGAATAGGTCGGCGTAATGGTGACGACGCATTCGTCGTCCTGCCACTCGACATTGCGCACAATGCCGAGGTCGACCACCGAGATGACCGGGATCTCGGGATCCGTGACCTGGCCGAGCCAGTCCCATACCTGCGCGGTGCTCGCTGCCTGCTGCATCATTACCACTCCGCTCCCGGATAGGCGCGCTGCAGGAACTGCATCTCGGCCAGGATGTAGCCCAGGTGTTCGCTGTGCACGCCCTTTTTGCCGCCGCGCTGCATCCATGCGTCCGGCGGCGGCATCGTCAGGGTCGCTTCGGCGAAGATCTCGGCGACGTGTTCGAGGAAGGCTGCGCGCAGCGGCTCGGAAGCAGGCGCCACACCTTCCGCGACCATCGCATTGTCGACGCCGTCGTACAAGAACATCTCGCCGGTGTACGGCCACAGGTAGTTGACCGCAGCCTGGGTCTTGGCGTGGCTGTCGGCGGAACCGTCGCCGAGGCGTACGATCAGGTCGCCGCTGCGGCGCAGGTGGTAGGTTACTTCCTTGATCGATTTTTCTGCGATCTCGGCGACGCGCGCATCGCTCGAGGTGAGCAGGCCCTTCATCAGGAAGTAGTGCCAGGTGTCGAAGAAGAACTGACGCATCATGGTGTCGGCGTAATTCCCGTTCGGCTGCTCGACCAGTAGGCAGCAGCGCATGGCCGGCGCGTCGCGCAGGAAGGCCAGGTCGTCCTCGCTGCGGCCGCGGCCTTCGAGTTCGGCGGCGTAGGCGTACCACATGCGGGTCTGGCCCAGCAGGTCGAGCGCGACGTTGGTCAGCGCCATGTCCTCTTCCAGCGCCGGGCCCTTGCCGCACAGCTGCGACAGCTGCTGCGACAGGATCAATGAATTATCGCCCTGACGCATCAGATAGTCGATCTTGTCATTCGCGATCATGTCGTCGGTGTTCACAGGTTTTTCACTTCTTCAGGCATTGGGAAAAAGGTCGGGTGGCGATACACCTTGCTGTTGGCCGGCTCGAACAGCGCGCCCTTGTCGGCCGGGCTGCTGGCGACGATGTCGGTGGCGCGCACGACCCAGATCGACACGCCTTCGTTGCGGCGGGTGTAGACGTCGCGCGCATTATTCACCGCCATCTCGGCGTCGGGTGCATGCAGGCTGCCGACATGCTTGTGCGCCAGGCCATGCTGGCTGCGGATGAAGACTTCCCACAGGGGCCATTCTTTGCTCATTGTCTGCTCCGATTTATTCGTTGATTCAGGCTGCGGCGCGCGCCGCTTTCTTGTCCGCGTAGGCGACCAGCGCATCGCGGAACCATGCGCCGTCGTCCCAGGCCTTGACGCGGGTGGCGAGGCGTTCGCGGTTGCACGGGCCGTTCCCTTTCAGGACGTTGTGGAATTCGCTCCAGTCGATCTCGCCGAATTCGTAGTGGCCGGTTTCGGCATTGAACTTGAGATCTGGATCGGGCACGGTCAGGCCGAGGAATTCGGCTTGCGGCACGGTCTGGTCGACCATGCGCTGGCGCAGTTCGTCGTTCGAGAACAGCTTGATGCGCCACTGTGCCGACTGCGCGCTGTTGACCGACTCGGCGTCGGAGGGACCGAACATCATCAGCGAAGGCCACCACCAGCGGTTCAGCGCATCCTGCGCCATCGCCTTCTGTTCCGGCGTGCCTTTCGCGAGGCTCATCATGATGTCGTAGCCCTGGCGCGCATGGAACGATTCTTCCTTGCAGACGCGGATCATGGCGCGCGCATACGGCCCGTACGAGCAGCGGCACAGCGGGATCTGGTTGATGATGGCCGAGCCGTCGACCAGCCAGCCGATGGCGCCCATGTCGGCCCACGACAGGGTCGGGTAATTGAAGATGCTCGAGTACTTGGCCTTGCCGGAATGGAGGGCGGCCAGCAGCTCGTCGCGCGATACGCCCAGCGTCTCGGCGGCGCTGTACAGGTACAGGCCGTGGCCCGCTTCGTCCTGGATCTTGGCCAGCAGGATGGATTTGCGCTTGAGGGTCGGCGCGCGCGTGACCCAGTTCCCTTCGGGCAGCTGGCCGACGATTTCCGAGTGCGCGTGCTGCGAGATCTGGCGGATCAGCGTCTTGCGGTACGCCTCCGGCATCCAGTCCTTCGCTTCGATCTTGACGCCGGCGTCGATGCGGGCCTGGAAAGCGCGCTCCTCCTCGCCCATGTCGGCGAGCGATTGGACTTTCTTGAGGCCGGTTTCTACCAGTTGTGCGTACATGCTGTGTCTCCTGATGCAAAGGCTGTGAACAAATAATACGATACAAAAAATAAGAAGTACACAGAAAATTTGAATCGAATTAAAATTGTGTATCCTGTAGTCATCCATACAAGATTGAAATTAATCCTGCGCCGATCCGGCACTAAAGTAAACTGCGGCATTGCTTGCCAGATCGGCCAGCCGCGCAACCACTTTCGCCTATGAAACAATTGACCAGTTCCGAATGGATCGCCCACTTCCTGGCCGGCGACCCGCCGCGCTCGAAGTCGCTGGTGATGACGATTTTCGGCGACGCGATCGCGCCGCACGGGGGCACAGTCTGGCTGGGCAGCCTGATCGAGCTGCTGGCGCCGCTCGGCGTCAACGACCGGCTGCTGCGCACCAGCGTGTTCCGGCTGGCGCAGGAAGGCTGGCTGGTGGCCAACCGCGACCGCCGCCGCAGTTCGTATTCGATCCTGCCGCAGGCGCTGCCGCGGTTCGAGCGCGCCAACCGCCGCATCTACGCGCCGCTCGAGGTGCACTGGGACGGCAACTGGACCTTGCTGCTGGCCGGCGGCCAGCTCGAGGCGCCGCTGCGCGCCGCGCTGCGCAAGGAACTGGTGTGGGAGGGTTACTCGATGGTGTCGCCCGGCGTGTTCGGCCATCCGGCCGGTGATCGCGAGGTGCTGCAGGACATCCTGCTGCGGCTGGGCGCCGCCAACAAACTGTTCACCTGCAGCGCGACGGCGCTGCAGGGAGTCGATGGCCGGCCGCTGCCGGATCTGGTGGGCGAAGGCTGGGACCTGTCGGGCGTGATCGCCGGCTACCAGCAGTTCATCGACCAGTTCGAGCCACTGCTGGCGCTGCCGCTGGCGGGGGCGGAGCTGGCGCCCGAACAGGCTTTCGTGATCCGCACCCTGCTGATCCACGCCTACCGCCGGGTCCAGCTGCACGACCCGATGCTGCCGGTCGAGCTGCTGCCCGATCCGTGGCCTGGCGCGCGCGCCTACGAGCTGGCGCGCACGCTGTACCGCGCGATCGCCGCCGCGGCGGAACAGCATGTGGTCGATGCGATGCGGCGCGAGGACGAAGACGCGCCGCTGGCCGACGCCGCATTCTCGCAGCGCTTCGGCGGGCTCGATTAGCGAGGGCCGGCCTCGCTCAACGCCGCTGACGATCTTCTGTATTCCAATTCAGACGATTCGCAAGCGCCCCCGCAGCGCGAGTGGCGTTATTTGCGGCGAAGCGCGATACAAGATTCAACCTGGGCCGGGTCCCTTATGCTGACCCGTTGCTTCGGGCCGAGGCGCCTGCGTGAAATACAAATTGATCGCGTCGAAAAACTCAGGTGTCGCGTTTTTTTCATTCGAGTGACGAAGTCGAGCCGGCGCAGCACCTCTTCCGGATCGGTCTTCCAAACGATTCGTTCTTGCTCATCCAGTCTGACCGCCGAACTCGTCAGAATGCCGAGTGCGCTGGCACATTTGACCACAGCGCTCCGTTCGCCGTAGCGACGGCGTGTATCGGGATCGAGCACTGAATTGATAAGATCCAGGAATTCGGCTTCGGTTTGACGTCCTGTTTCGACACTCATATCCAACCCCGTTTCGAAAAAAGCGCGCTTATTTCTTGAGCGATACCAACGAAGTTAGCATCGCTCCATTGTGACAATGCTTCGGGCGGATTCGCCGATCTTCGTATGCCGTCAAGATCATGCAGTATTGACGCATCCTTCGCTTCCCGCACCACCCATTGTGTATAGCTCCGCGCCCACAACTCCGTCGAATCCAGGAAATACGTTGTGCTTCCCACGTCAACGCGGCGCCGGTGGGCATCTCGCAAGTTCACGATTTCCGTGCTGGCGTCGACAGCGGCCATTCACTTGGCAAAGGACCAGCGCTGCCTCTGGCCTAAGTCAGCCGCCTTGCTATGGCGTCTCATCGGGTCTGAGGCGGCGAGCCACCAAGGAAGGAGCCAGACCGTCCATTTCAGCGCAGCCGGCCTTGCTCGCGCAGGCGATCCCCGATCTCGCGGATGCGCTGCTCTCCCTCGCGCAGCGCCTCGGCGCTGGTGTGCACCGAGTAGTAGCCCGTCACCAGCTCGTGTGGATGCCTGACCGCCGAACCGATCACGAATTCGGTATCGTCGGCTGCGTGGAAATCAATCGGCCCATCCGACTCCTCGAACACCGCCATTTCGCCGGCCTTCAGCGCGGACGGCGCGTGCAGTTCACCTTCGGCGATCGCAGCCCAGGCGACGGTGTGTCCTGGTGGAGGACCGTAGCGCCAGTGCTCCCCGGCTTTCAGGCGCACCGCCAGGTAGTTCATCGACGAGGGCGCGGCGATCGCACTGGTGGCGCCTGCGTAATGGCCGAGCAGCACCCGCACCGGCCCGGACTGCGGGACCGATGCGGGCTCCAGGTAGGTGCTGGCCGCCGCGCCCTGCTCCAGCCCGGGCGGCAGCGCCACCCATAACTGGAAACCGCGCGCACCCTCGTCGCCCGACCAGCCGCCGCCATGCCACATGCCGCCGCCCGCCACCATCCACTCCACGCCGCCCTGCGCTACCACGCCCTTTTCGCCGGAGGTATCTTCATAACTGACCGCGCCATGGGTAATGAAGGTCAGGGTCGCGATGCCCGAATGCGGGTGCAGCCCGAAACTGCCAGGCGCCGATCCGCTCGAATCGAACAGGTCGAGGAAGACGAATGGCTTGACGCGCTGCCCGAGGTCGCCGGGGCTCATCAGGCGCGTGACCGGCCCATGGCGATGCCCGGTGGTGCGGTGTGCGATCCGGCGCGTGGCCGGTGCTGTCGTCGTGCGGCTCATCGAAGGCTCCTTCAATATCGAGGACATGCGCTCAAGCCGGCAGCAGGTTGTCGAGCGCGGCGCGGCTTTTCGACAGCGTCGCAGCCACTGCGTCATCGCCCATCGCCAGGCCTTCGGCACGAATGAAGGTGACATCAGTCATGCCCATGAAACCGAGCACGCTGCGCAGGTAAGTGGCGAGGAAATCGAAGGACTGCGACGGCCCCTCGCTGTACACGCCGCCGGTTGCTGTGACGATGAAGACACGCTTGCCGGTCGCCAGGCCGACGACGCCGGCCGCGGAGTACTGGAAGGTGCGGCCGGCGCGCGCTACATGATCGATCCAGGCCTTCAGCGTGGAGCTCACCGAGAAGTTGTACATCGGCGCGCCGATGACGATGACATCGGCGGCCAGCAATTCGTCCACCAGCGTATCGGACAGCTGTACGGTCTGCGCCTGCTCCGGGCTGCGCTGATCGGCGGGTGTGAAGAACGCGCCCATCATCTGTTCGGTCAGGTGCGGTACCGGCACGGCAGCCAGGTCCCGCTCGACCACCATGTCGGCGGGATTGGCCGCTCGCCACTTGGCCAGGAACTCGCCGGTCAATTGTCGGGAGAGCGAACCTTGATTGCGAACGCTGCTGTTTATGTGAAGAATGGTTGCCATGATTGGTGCTCCTTGTCGAGGGGGCGACACGCTGGGAATGTGGGAGTCGCTGAAAACAGTCTACGCAGCACGGGATAGGAGCACTAGGTGGCATAATCGTATTTCACTAATCCAAAAATGGATGAATACGATGGACTTGAACGATGTGGCGCTGTTTGTCCAGGTGATCCGCGCCGGGAGCTTCGCCGAAGCGGCGCGCCGCCTTGGGATGCCGCCCAATACCGCCAGCCGCCGGATCCAGGAACTGGAACGCCAGCTCGGCGTGCGCCTGATGCAGCGCTCGACGCGCAAGCTGACGCTGACCGACGCCGGCCGCACGCTGTTCGATCGCTGCGCCGAGCAGGTCGAGGCGCTGGCCCAGGCCTCGCAGGAATTCATCGATGATGCCCAAGTGGCCAGTGGCACCGTGCGCGTGGCCGCACCGGCCGACTTCTTCAACTGGTTCCTGATGGACTGGATCGCCGAGTTCCTTGCGGCCCATCCGAAAGTGCGCACCGAATTCCTGTTGAGCGATGCGCGCGCAGACCTGATTGGCGAAAGCATCGATATCGCTTTCCGCGCCGGCAAAATCAGCGAACCAAACCTGGTCGCGCGCCAGGTGGGCACCAGCGGCTCGATGCTGGTGGCCGGCGCGGCCTACCTGGCGAGGCGCGGGACGCCGCTGACGCTCGCCGACCTGGCTGGCCACGATTGCATCAGCTTCCCGAAACTGGGCGGCCCGGCGTCATGGTCGATCAATGGCCCGGAAGGCGATGTCGAGGTCAAGGTGACGGGTCGATTCGGCGCGAACACGGCGCAAGCGATGCTGCACGCCGCGCTGGCGAACCTGGGCGTCGCGCTGCTTCCGTCAATGATAGTGGCGCCGCACTTGCAGTCTGGCCGCCTGCGGGAAGTGCTGCCCGGGTATGGCGTGAACGGTCTCGGGGTCCACCTCGTTTACCTCAGCCGGAGGCAGCTGCCGCGAGCGGTGAGCGCGCTCATCGACTTCACGAGCGCGAAAGTCCAGGCGCATATGCTGGCTTAGCGCGCCGACAGCCAGCCGCCGCGGAAACCGGCGCGCCGCAAGCCGTTGACGATGTAGGGACAATCGCGCGTCAGGCGCCACGGCAGCCCGCTGCGGTAGTTCTCGACCATCAGCACCACCGGCCCCTCGTTGATACCGAAATGCCAGGGCGACACCCAGCCGTGCACGTTCGCGGAATTGCATGGGAAGGTCGCATTGAAGGTGGACTTGAAGCCGTACGCGTTGCCCGCCTTCAGATCGATCTCGTGCACCAGATGGTCGATCGCCGGCAGCACGAGCTCCGGCGCGAACGGCAGCGACGCCACGCAGGCCCACGGCGCGACTGTGCCGTCGTCGGGCCCATGCGGCGCACCCCGCGCCACGTAATCGTAGAACTCGCGCCTGGTGCCGTCTATCTCAAGGACGGCCGGGCCCGGGCCGTCGCTGGCCGTGATGCCCCAGCAGCAGCTGCAGTAGCCGGCAAATCCGAGCGGATTGTCGAGCGCGTATTGCTGCTGGACGTAGGTTGCGCGGCGGCTGTTCTCGAAATAATCGATGCCTTTTTCACGCATGAAGCCATCCTGAATGCCGCGGAAATCGATCCAGATATGCGACAGCTGGTGGGTGAACAGGGAGCCGCAGTAGAGGTAGTCGTAGCCGTAGCTGTGCTCCCACTGATACGCCGCCACCCTGCGCTGGTAGCTTGCCTCGGACAATGGATGGGTCGGCGAGCCGAGTCCCAGGATGTAGAGCAGCATCGCCTCGTCATAGCCCTGCCATAGATACGGCAGGAAGCCGGCCTCCGGCGTCCACCCCATCGACACCGCGCCGCCATCGACCTGCGTCCAGTCCCACTCGGCGCGCTGGTACAGGCGGTCGGCCAGCATGCGGATCTCTGCCTCGTCGCCGTGCACACCGTCGAAATAGCTGGCTGCGGTCAGCGCGCCGGCCAGAAAGAATGTGCTGTCGATAGTCGACAGTTCGCAGTCCCATACGCGGCGGCCGGTCTCCATGTCCAGGAAGTGATAGTAGAAACCGCGGTAGCCGGTGGCGTCGGGTTCGGGCCCCTGCTTGCTGTCCCAGAAAAATCGCAAGGTCGTCAACACCCGCCTGACCGCGGCCGCACGGTTGATGAAACCGCGCTCGACGCCGACCGGATACACGGCGAGCGCCAGTCCGACCGCGGCGATGCTGGCCGGCCAATTCGGCGCACACTTGTCGATCACCAGGCCGTTGGCAGGGTTGGCTTCGAGCATGAAATAGTTGAACGATTCCCGCTGGAGCATTTCCAGCTCGACTTCCGTGGATGGCCGCTTTCGACTCATGTCATTCCCCCCGGGCGAAAAACTGTGCCTGCGCCCTGAGTGTAGTGCAATGCGGCTGATGCTGCAGCCGGCGCGAACGGGCCCTGCCTAGCAGTCGTGGCGGGCCCGGTGCAGTTCGCCGGCGAGTGGATTGCGGATACTGTCGAGCGCGAGGTCGAGGTCGATCCCAGGCCAGTACACGCGATTCGAGCTGATGCACACCACCCGCGTGATCTGGGCCACGGTGGCGTGTTCGAAGCGGGGGAACTCGACGAACGACAGGTACATTTCTTCATCGCCGAACTGGAGCCAGAAGCCCTGGCTGCTGATGCTGGTGACCTCGGCAAACGAAAAACAGATGGCGGCCATTTGACACTCCACGTCGAACCCGGCGGCGCCCGATGCGCGGCCAAACCTGAACGGTAACAAAACGCCATTTGGCGGATTTGACACGGCGCAGGAGATTCTCAGGTTCGGTTCTAGTATCATCTTGGGTTCACGCTTTTAATTCAAACACAGGACTTACCATGTCTATCAAGATCAGCAGCCAGTTCGACGCTGGCGCCATCGATGTCGTCAGCGCCACAAGCGCCGGCTCCATCGACCTGAACATCCGCAAGGATTCGCATGCGGACATCACCCAGTGGTTCTACTTCCGTCTCCAGGGCGCGCAGGGTGAAGCGTGCACGATCCGCTTCCTCAACGCCGGCAAGACCGCCTATCCGGACGGCTGGAACGACTACCAGGCGTTGGCCAGCTACGACCGCGTGAACTGGTTCCGCGTGCCGACCTCCTTCGACGGCCAGGTCATGACGATCAGCCACACGCCGGGCATGGACAGCGTGTACTACGCTTACTTCGAGCCGTATTCGTGGGAGCGCCACCTGGAGCTGCTGGACCGCGCGCAGATGTCCGAGCAGGTGCGCATGATCGACCTTGGCAGCACCGTCGAGGGACGCGACATGAACGTGCTGGTGATCGGCGATCCGGCCGCGGCCAAAAAAGTGTGGGTGATCGCGCGCCAGCATCCGGGCGAGACGATGGCCGAATGGCTGGTCGAAGGCATGCTCGACGCGCTGCTCGATCCGTCCGACGCGTTCGGCCGCCAGCTGCTCAAGGAAACGGTGTTCTACGTGGTGCCGAACATGAATCCGGACGGCTCGGTGCGCGGCAACCTGCGCACCAACGCTGCCGGCGCAAACCTGAACCGCGAGTGGAACACGCCGACGATGGAGCGCAGCCCCGAAGTTTTCCTGGTCAAGCAGAAGATGAAGGAAACCGGCTGCGACCTGTTCCTCGACGTGCACGGCGACGAAGGTCTGCCGTATGTGTTCGTGGCCGGCAGCGGCGCACTGCCGACGTTTACGGCCGAACAGGCGGCGCAGGAGAAGCAGTTCGCCGAGGACTTCAAGATCGCCAGTCCGGACTTCCAGACCGAGCACGGATATCCTGAAGCGCCGTACACGGACGAGGTGCTGACCATGGGTTCGCCGCATATCACCCATGCGTTCGGGTGCCTGGCGCTGACGCTGGAGCTGCCGTTCAAGGACAACGCCAACGATCCGGATGAGCAGACCGGCTGGGATGGCGCACGCAGTGCACGCCTCGGCGCCGCGGTGCTGCAGCCGATTTTGCGGGCGATCCGCCGAGGATGATCGTTTTCACGGTTAAGTGTGGGACCGCGCGGCGATGGCGGCAAGCGCCCAGTGCGGCGACAAACCCGGTGTCAGGTCCGCCGGACCTGACACCGGCCCGTGGCCGCGGCGCGTGCATGAAGAGGTGGCACGTCGGCGCCTCCCACACTTTACGGTGACATAGCTTAGAAAAGCGCCTCGGATCTTCGGGGCGTTTTCTCGTTTGCTCGGTCAAAGCTTCATTTCGAGCAGGGCGCGCAGCGCCACCGACGTCGGCGTGATGGTGGTGTCGCTCAGCCTTCCGCTGGCATCCACGTAACTCGACTGCGTCAGGTTTTCCTGGTGCAGTGCATTGGCGAGCGACACACGCAGCTGGTTCTTCGGGTTGAACTTCCACAGGCCATACACATCGAGCGAAGGCGGTTTCCCTGCTCGGTTATGGATGGACGCACAGATACGGCCGCCATGGTGGCAGGAAGATTCGCCGCAGGATTTGCCTGTGCGATAAGCGGGGCGAATTGCTGGTCGAGTGGCAGATTGGCGAGATAAACATGGGCGCAGCGCGCAAAAAAGCCCCGGATTTTCGGGGCTCTTTCGGTACAGCGGCCGCGTCGGAGGGACGCGGCGCCCCCGGTCAGAACTTCATTTCGAGCAGGGCGCGGAACACCACCGATGTCGGCGTGATGGTGGTGTCGCTCAGCCGGCCGGTGGCGTCGACATAGCTCCACTGCACCAGGTTGTCCTGGTGCAGTGCGTTGGCGGCCGCAACGCGCAGTTGGTTCTTCGGATTGAATTTCCAAAGGCCATATACGTCCAGCGAACGTTTCGGCACCGAATACGAGTACTGGTTCTCCGAGATGCGTACCGGTCCACCGTTCTGGAAGCTGTAACTGCCGCCAAGGGTCAGCGGCACACTTTCGAGTTTCCAGTCCGCGCCCACAGTGCCGCTGAACGGCGTCTGCTGGTCGAGACGGTTATTTGGTCCGGGCACCGAGGTCAGGGTTGACCAGTTGCGCGCCAGGTTCGCGCGGAAGTCGATATTCGGCGCCGACTTGGACAAGGAACGGAACGGCAACTTGGCTTCCAGCTCGACGCCGCGCGTATTTGCCACGCCGTCGTTGACCGGCATCTGGACCCACAGCCCATTGATCAGACTTACCTGATTGTGCGTGATGTCTTGAATGCGTCGCAAGAAAGTGCTCGCGGTCAGCAAGCCGCCGCCTTCCAGGAAGTGTTCATACGCCAGGTCCAGGCCCCAGGCCAGTTCCGGCTTGAGCATCGGATTGCCCTGAGTGTCCGCGCTGGTCGCGCTGTTATTGTTGGACGCGAAGCGGCGCGGGATCAGGCTGCCCACGCCAGGCGCCTTGTAAGTGCGCGTCAGGCCGAGTCGCACCTGGTCGGCTTTGCTGCCTGGGATTTTCCACAGGGTCTGGAACAGCGGGCTCCATACGCTCGATTTGTTATCCACTGGCGCGTAATTGAGTCCTTCGCTGCGCGTCTCGATGCCTTCCCAGCGCAAGCCGAAGTAGACCGACCAGCGCTGAGTCACGGTCCATTCGTCCTGGGCGAACAGCGCCAGACGCTTGACGTTGGCGGTGAACACCTGGTCGAGGTCTTGCGGGCAGGTGAACCGTGGAACGCTCTGGCAGGATCGCGTCGAACTCTCGCGCTGGATCCGGTCTTCGTCACGCTTACTGTAGGCGGCGTCCCAGCCGGTTGCCAGCGCATGGCCTTCGAAGATCGGGGTCGAGTATTTACCGCTCGCCGTTAATCCCTTGTCGGTCACCGCCGAGGTGATCAGACGGTTCAGCACCAGGGTGTCAGCGGCGTCGTAGTTGAAAGACGGCGCGCGCGTGTCGCGATGGCTGAAATTCACGCCGGCCTTCGTATCGAGCTTGGCGCCCTGCGCCAGTTTGCGCGTCCAGCTCAAATCGCTGCGCAGCAGCTCCGATTTCGAGTCGATCTCGACATCGGTACCGCTGAACTGCGGCGGCGCGCCGACCAGAGTGTGAACGCGTTCGGTATTGTCGCCCTTGAAGCGGTTGATGTTCACGAAGCTCTGCGAGGTGATCACGTCGCCCGGTCCCAGCGTCCAGTTCACGCGCGGCGACAGGTTGAAGGCCTCGAAGTGGCCGCGGCTTTGCTCGTCCGCGCGGCGCAACAGGGTCGCCGCGCCAGCCGGGTTGCTCCCTTCGGTAACCACTTCCGACGGCCGCTCGAACCTGGCCCAGGTCAGACCGCCGCCGACCGCGTAGGACAGCGGTCCCTTTTTGTCAGCCAGCTGAAAATTGACGTTGCTGCCGATATTGCCGTTGTCTTCCTGCAGGCCGGCCTTGATCTCGCGCTGCGCGGTGACGATCGCCTTCTTGAGCACGATGTTGATTGCGCCGGCAATCGCCTGGGTGCTGTATTCGGCGGTGGCCGCGCGCATGATCTCGATGCGCTCGATCATGTCGGGCGACAGCGAATCGAGCGAGAAGCCGGGCGGGCTAGGCTCGCCATTGAGCAGGATCTGGGTATAGCCGCTGCCCAGGCCACGCATCCGGATGTCGCCGCCGCGGCCCTGCACGCCGCCCACCGTCACACCCGGCAGGCGCTTGAGCACCTCGCCGATGGTGGTGTCGCCGTTGCGCAGGATTTCTTCCTGCGAGACGACGATCTTGGTGGCGGTATCGTTGCGCCGCGCGTCGTACGAGGCGGCGGCGCCCTTGACTTCGACTTTCTGGATCGGCTCTTTCGCCTTGTCGGCAGGCGGCGTGCCAGTGACGTCCTGCTGGCCGGCGGCGTGGGCGGCGATCATGACGAAGATGGCGGGGGCTGCGAACAGGAGGCGAAGATGCAGGGTGCGCGATGGCTTGGAAACGTTAGGCATGAATTCTCAGCAGGTGGAAAGGATGCGGACACGCGGTCCGTTTTGGCAACGGACGACATCATCGCAGAAAGCAGGCAAAAAATGTTGCCCATGCGACAGAATGCGAAAAACCGGGGGTGACTCGCGGTATGGCATGACGCGCGTCTTGGGGACGGCGGCGCAGGGAGGGGAAATCATGCTGCGTGGCTGGGCACGCAGCATGCGGGGCGCGTCCGTATTGACATGCGGACGGCGGCCGGGTGCGGGATCGGCTACTTGCCGCGGTTTGCGCTGATCAGGTAGTTCTGCATGCTCGCCTCGGCCACCGAGGCCCAGGTATTCTGCTCCTTGCGGAACGCCTTCCACGGCTCGTAGATCTTCTTGAACTTCGGATTTTTACCGGCTTCCTCGTCCAGCATCTCGTTCGCGGCCTTGAAGCCGGCATCCATCATCTCTTTCGAGAAGAAGCGCACTTTGGCGCCGTTCTTGATCAGGCGCGCCAGTGCGGCCGGGTTCTGCGCGTCGTACTTGGCCTGCATGAACACGTGCGCCTCGTAGGTCGCCGTTTCGACCGCGGCCTGGTATTCCTTCGGCAGCTTCTCCCACTCCTTGATGTTGATGTAGAAGGACAGCTGCGGACCGGCTTCCCACCAGCCCGGCGCATAGTAGAACGGCGCCACTTTGTAGATGCCGATCTTTTCGTCGTCGTACGGGCCGACCCACTCAGCCGCATCGATCGTGCCTTTTTCCAGCGACGGGTAGATGTCGGCGGCAGCCAGCTGCTGCGTCACCACGCCGAGGCGCGCCATGGTCTTGCCAGCCAGGCCGCTGATGCGCATCTTCAGGCCTTTCAGGTCGGCGACGGTCTTGATCTCCTTGCGGAACCAACCGCCCATCTGGGTGCCCGTGTTGCCGCCCATGAAATTGATGATGCCGTAGCCCTTGAAGAACTCGCGCATCAGCTCTTTGCCGCCGCCCACTTCCATCCAGGCGGTCTGCTGGCGCGACGTCAGGCCGAACGGCACCGCACAATCGAACGCGAAGGCAGGATCCTTGCCGACGTAATAGTAGGAGGCGGTGTGGCCCATTTCGACGGTGTCGGCGCGCACCGCGTCCATCACTTCCAGCGGCGGCACGATTTCGCCCGCGGCAAACGCGCGGATGGTGAATTTGCCGCCGGTGAGCTGGGATACGCGCTTGGCGAACAGTTCGGACGCACCGAAGATGGTGTCGAGATTTTTCGGGAAGCTGCTGGCGAGGCGCCAGTTGACGGTGGGAAGTGCCTGCGCCATCGCCGGCGCCGCTGCTGCGGCAACACCGGCGCCGATGGCCGCTTTCTTGAGGAATGAACGACGTTCCATGGTTTTGTCTCCTGTAGGTTTCATCGCGGAATATGCCCGGGCAACTTTTTTTGCTTGGGCTAGTGTATTAGCGGAGTTGAAACCTTGCAACGGAAATGTGGATTTGCGTCACTATAGGCCCCCTCAAGTACGTCGTTCGCGCGCCAGCGGGGATCCATGCCGGGCGTCCAACGATTAGTCAGCATGGATCGCCGCTGGCGCGACGACGAGGTTTTCGGGGTAAAAGGGAAAGAGGGCGGTGACGAATCAGCTGCCGGCGACGACCATGTTCTCGATCAGGATCGAGCCGGTCTCCTTGTTGCCGCGGATGAGGGTGTCGCTGCCGATTGCGACGATCTGCCTGAACATGTCCTTCATGTTGCCGGCGATCGTGATTTCCTCGACCGGGTACTGGATCACGCCATTTTCGACCCAGAAGCCGGACGCGCCGCGCGAATAGTCGCCGGTGACGTAGTTGGTGCCCTGCCCCATCAGCTCGGTCACCAGCAGGCCGCGGCCCATCTTCCTGATCATGCCGGCGAAGTCGTCGGCACGCTTGGTGTTGGTCGAGGTCATGGACAGATTATGCGAACCGCCCGCGTTGCCGGTGGTTTTCATGCCCAGCTTGCGTGCCGAGTAGGTCGACAGGAAGTAGCCCAGCACCACGCCGTCCTTGACCACGTTGCGGCGCACGGTGCGCACGCCTTCCTCGTCGAACGGGGCCGAGCCGACGCCGCCGATCAGGTGCGGGTCTTCGAGTATCTGGATATGCTTGGGGAACACCGACTGGCCCAGCGAATCGAGCAGGAAGGTCGACTTGCGGTACAGCGCGCCGCCCGAAGTGGCCTGGACGAAGGCGCCCAGCAGGCCGGCGGCCAGCGGCGCTTCGAACAGCACCGGGCAGGTGCGGGTGTCGAGCTTGCGTGCGCCCAGGCGCGCCAGCGCGCGCTCGGCGGCGTAGCGGCCCACCGCTTCCGGCGCAGCCATCTTGCTGGCGTCGCGCACCGAGGTGTACCAGTCGTCGCGCTGCATCTTGGCGCCCTTGCCGGCGATCGGCGCGACCGACAGCGTATGGCGCGAGAACGGATAGCCGCCCGAAAAACCACGCGAATTGGCCGCCACGAAGTGCGACTGCTGCACGTGCACGCTGCCGCCTTCGCTGTTGGTGATGCGCGGATCGACGTCGAAGGCGGCGCCTTCGGCGCGTTTGGCCAGCTCCACCGCTTCTTCGGTACTGATGCGCCATGGGTAGCACAGGCGCAGGTCGCGCGGGGCCAGTTCGAGCATGTCGGCGTCGGCCAGGCCGGCGCAGTCGTCTTCGGCGGTGAAACGGGCGATGTTGTAGGCCGCGTCGACCGTGGCGCGCATTGCGGCCGGCGAAAAGTCGGAGGTGCTGGCATTGCCGCGTTTCTGGCCGATATAGACCGTCACGCCCATGCCCTTGTCCTTGTTTTGCTCGATCGTCTCGATTTTTCCACGTCGAACCGACACCGACAGCCCGCTACCCTCGCTGATTTCGACCGCGGCATCGGTGCCGCCCTTCTCGCGCGCGAACGCCAAAACGTCGGCGGCGAGCTGTTTCAGCTGGTCCTGGGTGTGGATAAAGACGGAGTCGTTCATGTCGTGTTTTCTTGGCTGGCCGGTAAAACGGTTATCATAGCAGTCGTTTACTGTTTTTACTGGTCGGCCTTGCGCCTATCGGATCCATATCATGCCAAATCCAAACCGCGGTGCCTGCGGGTTCCAATCCTCCGAGTTCGAGCAAGAATACGAGCGTCCTTCCAAGTCCGAGGCCAAACGCCAGAGCCTCGAAGTCCAGAAGCTGGGGGAAGAACTCGTCAATGAAGCGCGCGACCGCGTCAAGCGGGTGCCGATGCCGGAAGACGTGCGCGATGCCATCCTGATGTGCCAGACCATCACCAACCACGAAGGCCGGCGCCGCCAGATGCAGTTCGTCGGCAAGAAGATGCGCACCCTGGATGAAGAGGAAATCGCCATCATCCAGCGCACCATCGACAGCTGGAAGGGCATGTCCAAGGCCGATACCGCCGCGCTGCACGCGCTCGAGCGCCGCCGCGAGAAGCTGCTGGCCGACGACAAGGCGCTGACCGTGCTGCTGGCCGAGCACCCCGAGCTCGACGGCCAGCACCTGCGTACGCTGATCCGCAACGCGCGCAAGGAACAGGCCGAGAGCAAGCCGCCGAAGGCTTACCGCGAAATTTTCCAGATCCTCAAGGACCTGTCCAAGAAGGGCCAGCCGGCCAAGGCCGACGATGAGGCAGACCTCGACTTCGACCCGGTGGAAGATGAGCGCGAAGACGAGTAACGACGCCGAACTGGTCATCGGCCTGGTGTCGGTGTCCGATCGCGCGAGCGGCGGCGTGTACGAAGACAAGGGCATCCCGGCGCTGGCCGACTGGCTGAAGTCCGCCCTGACCACGCCATTCCGGGTCGAGACCCGCCTGATCCCCGACGAACGCGCCGAAATCGAACGCACCCTGGTCGAGCTGGTGGACCAGCAGCGCTGCCACCTGGTGCTGACCACCGGCGGCACCGGCCCGGCGCGGCGCGACGTCACGCCCGAGGCGACGCTGGCCGTGGGCACAAAAGAAATGCCGGGCTTCGGCGAACAGATGCGGCAAATCAGCCTGCAGTTCGTGCCGACCGCGATCCTGTCGCGCCAGCTGGCGGTGATCCGCGAAACGCCCGACCACGCCGCGCTGATAATGAACCTGCCCGGCCAGCCGAAGGCCATCAAGGAAACGCTGGAAGGCTTGAAAGATGCCGACGGCAAGCAGGTGGTCGGCGGGATTTTCGCCGCCGTGCCGTACTGCGTGGACCTGATCGGCGGACCGTACATGGAAACCGATCCGGCCGTGTGCAAGGCGTTCCGCCCGAAGTCGGCGCTGCGCCCACAATCTACCTGACAGGAATCCGCATGACCAAACTGCTCGAAAACATCGAAATCGAAACCGCGCCGAATCCGCAGGTCGCAATCATCTGGATGCACGGACTGGGCGCCGACGGCAACGACTTCGTGCCGCTGGTGCGCGAGCTGGATTTGTCCGGCCTGCCCGGCATCCGTTTCGTGTTCCCGCATGCGGAGACGATGCCGGTGACGGTCAATGGCGGTTACGTCATGCGTGCCTGGTACGACATCACCAACGCCGACCTGGTGCGGCGCGAGGACGAGGGCGGCCTGCGCCGCTCGCAGCTGCAGATCGAGGCGCTGATCGACCGCGAGAAGGCGCGCGGCATCGACGCCGACCATATTATCCTTGCCGGCTTTTCGCAAGGCTGCGCGATGGCGTTGCAGACCGGCCTGCGCCATCCCGAGAAACTGGCTGGCCTGATGTGCCTGTCCGGTTATGTGCCGCTGTCGACGACGATCGCGCACGAGCGCAGCGAAGCGTCGATCGACACGCCGATCTTCATGGTGCACGGCCGCAGCGACGGCGTGATCCCGATCGCCCGCGCGGAGCAGTCGCGCGACCTGCTCAAGTCCTTCGGCTACCAGGTCGAGTGGCACGATTATCCGATGCAGCACTCGCTGTGCCAGGAAGAGGTCGACCATATTGGCGCCTGGCTCAAGAAAGTGCTGGCCTGAGCACGCTGCCCGCTTTACCCGCTACACCCCGAACCATCGTTCCCGCGTAGGGGGGAATCCATACTGAGCATGCTTTGCTTACTCAGCATAGGTTCCCGCCTGCGCGTCGCCTGCGCGGGAAGTCGGTTCCGCCAATGGCGGAGACGACGGTTTTATAGGTAACAATTGAACAAGCGCCGTAATTTTCGTTCCGGCGTAGAATTCGCCGAACACTCTCACTCATAGAAAGCATCACATGAAAAAAACCGGCATGGCAAAGAGCGACGCCAAGAAATTGATGGGCAAGATGACCGCCCCGGGCGTAGCCGGTTTCGGCAATAGCGGCACCACCACACCGGATCGCCGCGAGCAGCGCAAGCTGGACCAGGCGGCCGGCCTGGTGCCGTTCGCCGTCAAGATCAACGCCGACCTGGTGCAGCAGCTTCAGACGCAGGCGAAGGAACGCGACGTCGACCTGAACCAGCTGGTCGCGGACTTGCTGGCCAAGGGCCTCGCCGCCTGAATACGATCAAGGGGAATTACGATGGCTAAGAAAGAAGAACTCGACGAAGAGACGATGGCACTGATTAACTGGTGCATCGAAGTTGAAAAATTCCTTGTCGCCGGCGGCGCCACTCAGGCCCAGGCGCAGGAACATATCGAGGAAGAGGTCGAATGGTTCACCGACCAGTTCTACGACGGCCTGACGCCGGAGGAAGCGGCAAAAGAAGCGCTCGCCTGAGCGCATGATGCGCAAAGCCTCAGCCTTTGCGTCGGTCACGCTACTGGGCGCGCTGGCCGGCTTCCAAGCGGCGCTGGCAGCCGGGCTGCCGGCCGCTCAATTTGCGTGGGGCGGCAGATTCAACGGCACGCTTCCCATCGCCTATCGCTGGGCCAGTGTCGCTGCACTGCCGATGCTCGCCCTGGCGGCTTGGGTGGTCCTGGCGCGCGCCGATATCGTCCGGCCCGGATCAGGCGCCCGCCCGATCAGAATCGCCGCGTGGGCGATCACTGCCTTTCTCGCATTGAACGCGCTCGGCAACCTGATGTCCGGCAGTCCGGCTGAACGGTTGGTCATGACGCCGCTCTCGCTGCTGCTGTTCGCATGCTTCGCAAACGTGGCGGCATCGGCGCGGCCTGCCGGCTCGACTTAGAACTGGTCCCACTGGTCGTTGACGGCGGCCCTGGTCGAAGCGATCCGCGACGGCTCTGCTTTTTTTCGTGACGGCGCGCTGGCCAGCTTGCGCACGGTTGCCTGCGCTGCCGGAGCCTGGCGTGCGCCGAGCTTGAAGACGCTCACCGCCTGCGCCAGGTTGCCGGCCTGCTCGCGCAGCGAGCCTGCGGCGGCTGCCGCTTCTTCCACCAGCGCGGCGTTCTGCTGCGTCACCGCATCCATCTCGCCGATCGCCTGGTTGATCTGCTCGATGCCCGCTTCCTGCTCGTGGCTGGCGGCGGTGATCTCGCTCATGATGTCGGTGACGCGCGCGACGCTGGCGACGATGTCGCCCATCGTGGCGCCGGCCTGGTCGACCAGCTTCGAGCCGGTTTCGACCGCCGCCACCGAGTCGCCGATCAGGGTCTTGATTTCCTTCGCCGCCGCGGCCGAACGCTGCGCCAGGTTGCGCACTTCGGTCGCCACCACGGCGAAACCGCGTCCCTGCTCGCCGGCGCGCGCCGCTTCAACCGCCGCGTTCAGCGCCAGGATGTTGGTCTGGAAGGCGATGCCATCGATCACGCCGATGATGTCGACGATTTTGCGCGCCGAAGCATTGATCTCGCCCATCGTGTCGACCACTCGCGACACTACCTGGCCGCCCTTCACCGCAACGTCCGACGCCGATCCCGCCAGCACGTTGGCCTGGCGCGCGTTGTCGGCGTTCTGCTTGACGGTCGAGGTCAGCTCTTCCATCGACGACGCCGTCTCTTCCAGCGCGCTGGCCTGCTGCTCGGTGCGCGCCGACAGGTCGAGGTTGCCGCTGGCGATTTCGCCCGAGGCGGTGGCGATGGCATCGGTGCCTTCGCGCACTTCGCCGACGATCTTCTGCAGGCTGTCGTTCATGTACTTGAGCGCCTGCATCAGTTGGCCCATCTCGTCGCGGCTGGTCACTTCCACCGTGCTGCTCAAATCGCCCGAAGCGACCGTTTCGGCCAGCGCCACGGCGGCGTGCAGCGGACGGGTGATCGAGCGGGTGATGATCCAGCCCACAGCGGTGCCGGCCAGGATCGCCAACGCTCCCAGCGCCAGCATCAGGCGGTTCGCATTGGCGTAGTCGGCGCTGGCCGCATCGGCGGCCTCGCGCGCCTGCTTCTTCTCGAACGCGACGATCTCGTCGAGCACGGCGATTGCGGCAGCGGTGGCGGGCGCCGATTGGGTCAGCATGTTCTCGGTGGCCTCCTCGCGCTGGCCGGCCATGCCCATTTCAACCGTCTTGTCGACTTTCGGCTTGGCGAAGGCGATCGACTGGTCCATCTTGGCCAGCAGTTCCTTTTCCTTGTCGTTCAGTTGCGTCGCCAGCAGGACTTTCTTGGCGGCGCCGTAACGCGTGCGGGCCGCGGCGAGGCGTTCGACCTGTTCTTTGACATCGCCAGGATCGGTCACCAGCACGATGTTGGCGACGGCCAGCGAGATGTCGCGGAAGTTCTCGCCCATCGCGCCGGCTGAGAATATCTTGACGTTGTGGTTATCGACGATTTGCTGCATGCGCGCGTCGATGCGGCCCATGGACGCGAGGCCGAGGCCCGCGATGGCGGCCAGCAGGGCAAGCACCAGCGCAAAGCCGAGTCCCAGGCGCACACCGATTTTTAGATTTGAAAACGACATGTTTGCTTCCTTGAACAGTAATGACGGAAAATCAATTCGAACGCAGCTGCCGGCTTCGCCCGGAAATGGGAGAGGCCAGGGCGAAACCAGTGTGGGGAACCGCGATTTGATATCGCTTGCCGGTTCGGCAGGGACAGGCAGGGTGGTGCGCTTGCGAATGTCCGCAAGTCTCGCTCGCCGGCCCGATGAACAGGGTGCCGGGCCAGAAACTGAACCGCGCGAACCATAGCCTGAATCTTACGTTGATAATTTGCCGTGGAGCAAGTTAAAACGGCGCAGGGAGCCAGTTAACACGGGGCCTCGTGGTGGCGACACCACGCTGTCAAATTGGCATGGCACCGCATTGCATGGCCCCATAATCAGGCCTAATGGGAGTCGCCCTAGTCCGGCAGCGACCATCCCGGCGCCGGTGGAGCGGCGGTCTGCGCGGTGTTCATCACCATCGCCAGGAAGGTGTAGTAGCCGTTGATGCCCATCAGGTCGACCACGCCGTGCTCGCCGAACAGCGCCAGCGCCGTCGCGTAGGTCTGGTCGGTGACGCGCTTGAGCTGGTGCAGCTCGATGCAGAATTCGTAGACTGCCGATTCGTCGTCGCGCATCCTGAGCGGCTTGCGGCGCGCGGCGATCGCCGCGATCACGTCGGCCTTGATGCCGCTTTGCTCGGCGATCGGCGCATGGATCGCCCACTCCACTTTCTGGTTCCATTGGCGCGCGGTGACCAGGATCGCCAGCTCCGACAGGCGGGTGCCGATCGCGCTGCGGTAGCGCAGGTATTCGCCCATGCGCTGGGCGTTTTCCATCAGCTCGGGACTGCGCAGCAGCGGCACGAACGGCCCGTACACGGCGCCGCGCGGGCCGGCGATGATCGCCTGCGCTGCGCTGCGCTGCTCCGGCGTCAGGCGCTCGTCGGGGATGGGGCCGAGGCGGTCGTTGCTCATGCTGTCCTTCGTCAATGTGTGTACGTCCGGAAAAATATTCGCACAGCTTGGGGTAAAAATCAAAAGAAACGCCGGCGATCGCGCCTAATGTCAAACGTCAACATGTTGCAACCGAGGAGGAGGCGGCGTGACCCACATTATCCACCGAAACCTGCGCCAGGCTCCGCCGGTGGCGGTCAGCGCCCAGGGCGTGCTGGTGCGCGACAGCCGCGGTAATACCTATATCGACGCCAGCGGCGGCGCAGCGGTGTCCTCGCTCGGGCACGGACATCCGGACATCATCACTGCGATGCACCGCCAGATCGACCGGCTGGCCTACGCCCACACCGCATTTTTCACCACTGAGGCAGCCGAGGAACTGGCCGAGCGGCTGGCGGCCGGCGCGCCGCGTGGCATGAGCGAGGTGTATTTCGTATCGGGCGGTTCGGAGGCGATGGAAACCGCGATGAAGCTGGCGCGCCAGTATTTCGTCGAGGCCGGACAGCCCGGACGCAGCATCTTCATCGCGCGCCGCCAGAGCTATCACGGAAATACGCTGGGCGCACTGGCGGTGGGCGGCAACGAATCCCGGCGCCGCCATTTCTCGCCCCTGCTGATCGACGTGCCGCATGTGGCGCCCTGTTACGAGTACCGCGACCGCGCCGCCGGCCAGACGCAGGATGCGTACACCGCCGGCCTGCTGCAAGAACTGGAAGCGTCGATCCTCGCGGCCGGTTCCGACAAAGTGATCGCGTTCTGCGCCGAGCCGGTGGTCGGGGCGACCGGCGGCGCGATTCCGCCCACGCCAGGCTACTTCGCCGGCGTGCGCGCGCTGTGCGACCGCTACGGCATCCTGTTCATCGCCGACGAAGTGATGTGCGGGATGGGCCGCTGCGGCACCATGTACGCGATCGAGCAGGAGGGCGTGGCGCCGGACATCATCACCATCGCCAAGGGACTGGGCGCCGGCTACCAGCCGATCGGCGCGGTGCTGGCGCAGGCGGCGCTGGTGGACCGGCTGCGCTCGGGCAGCGGCGCGTTCCAGCACGGCCACACCTACATCGGCCATCCGGTGGCGGCGGCGGCCGCGCTGGCGGTGCAGAAGGTGATCGAGCGCGGCGACCTGCTGGCACAGGTGCGGATGCGCGGCGAGTCGCTGCGGCGCATGCTCGTCGACGCGTTCGGCAAGCACGAACACGTGGGCGACATCCGCGGGCGCGGCCTGTTCATGGCACTGGAGATGGTGCACGATCGCCCGACCAGGCAGCCGTTCGCGCCCGAGCGCAAGCTGCACGCGGCGATCAAGGCGGAGGCGATGGCGAATGGCCTGATGGTGTATCCGATGGGCGGCACCATCGACGGTCAGCACGGCGACCATATCCTGCTGGCGCCGCCTTTCATCGCCACCGAAGGGGAGCTGGGCGAGATCGTCTCGCGCCTGGCCGACGCGGTCAATGCCGCGCTGGCCTAGCGCCCCGGGTAGGCCAGCACTTCCTGCTGCTGTTCGCCGAGGCCGGCGATGCCCAGGCGCAGCGTGTCGCCCGGTTTCAGGAAACGCGGCGGCTTGCGGCCGAAGCCGACGCCGGGCGGGGTACCGGTGGCGATGATGTCGCCCGGCTCCAGCGTCATGAAGCGCGACAGGTAGCTGACGATCTGGGCCACCGTGAAGATCATGGTCTCGGTGCTGCCGGTCTGCATGCGCTTGCCGTTCAGTTCGAGGTACAGGTCGAGGCGCTGCACGTCCATCACCTCGTCGCGCGTGACCAGCCACGGACCGACCGGGCCGAAGGTGTCGCAGCCCTTGCCCTTGTCCCACTGCGAATCGGTGAACTGGTAGCCGCGTTCGGAGACGTCGTTGACCACGCAGTAGCCGGCCACGTAATCGAGCGCATCGGCTTCGCTGACGTATTGAGCGCGGGCGCCGATCACGACGCCCAGTTCGACTTCCCAGTCGCCCTTCTTGGCGCCTGGCGGCAGCACCACCGGGTCGTCCGCGCCGGACAGGCAGGAGATCGCCTTGGTGAACACGATCGGTTCCTTCGGGATCGGCAGCCCGGCCTCCAGCGCGTGGTCGGCGTAATTGAGGCCGATGGCGATGAACTTGCCCACGCCCGCGACGGGCACGCCGAAGCGCGGATTGCCGCGTACCAGCGGCAGGCTGGCGACGTCGGTCCTGGCCAGCTTGCGCAGGGCCTTGTCGGACAAGGCTTCCGGACCGATGTCGTCGATCAGGCCGGACAGGCTGCGCAGCCTGCCCTCGTCGTCGATCAGGCCGGGGTTTTCCTTACCTTGACGACCGTAGCGAACCAATTTCATATTCTTCTTTCGGGGTGAGCATGCCAACTTCGCATTTTACCCGCTCGGGCGCGGGCGCGCGCCGGGCCCGGAAGTGCAGGACCAGGCCGGGAAGCTGCAGCGCCAGCAGCACACCGAACGCGACCCGGTAGGCGATCGCCGGGGTGTGGCCCAGCAGGTCGGGACGCCACAGCGAAATCAGCTGGCCGAAGCCGGCCTGCACCAGGAAGGCGCCGCTGAAGATCAAGAGGTTCAGGCAGGTGGCGGCGCGCCCGGTCAGTTCGCGCGGCATGCTCTGCGCGACGATCGCGTACTCGATGCCGGTGATCGTGCCCACCAGCGTGAACAGCACCGCCAGCATTTGGCAGCTGGGGGCGTAATTGAGCACGATCGCGGCCTGCACCAGCAGGAAGGCGACGACGCCGACGCCGGCCACGTCGAGCGGCTTGATGCCGCGCCGCCCTGCCCACTCGGTCAGCATGCCGACCGCGATGGCGCCGAAGATCACCGCCGCCATGCTCAGGTACAGCAGGTAAGCGACCGCCGCGTCCGAGAAATGTGCGACGTCCGACAGCCAGCGCCCGATCCACAGACCCTGGATGCCAAAGAAGACCGTGTGCGGAACCAGCACCAGCGAGATGGTCTTGCGGAAGGCGGGATCGCGGTAGACGTCGAGGATAGCCTGCACTGTGGGCATCTTTGCGTTGACCGGCGCGGCGCTGCGCGGCGCGACCAGCCAGATCAGCATGCCCACACAGGCGGTCAGAACGGCGAGCATGATAAACAGGCCGCGCCAGTCGGTGTAGTGCAGCGCGAGACGCACCGGCAGCGTGGCCGATGCCGCGCCGAGCCCGCCGATCGCGATCAGATAGCCGTGCACTGAGGGCAGCTTGGCCGGCGAGATCCAGGTCGAGATGGCCTTCACCGCCGACATGAAGCAGCCGCCGAGGCCCAGCCCGATGACAAAGCGCGCCACCACCAGCTGGGCGAAGCTGGCACCGGTGGCGAACAGCAAGGCGCCCAGCGCGGCAACCAGCATCAGCACCAGCTGCACCAGGCGCGGACCGTAGCGGTCGAGCGCGATCCCGACCGGCAGCTGGACCAGCGCGAACGAGAAAAAGAATGCGCTGGTGAGCAGTCCGAGTTCGGCGCTGCCGAGCGACAGCGAGCCGACCAGGTTCGGCGCCAGCACCGCGTTGACGTTGCGCAGCAGCGACGACAGGTAGTGCCCCAGCGCGAACGGCAGGAACACATGGAAAAATACCGCCACGCCGGAAAGGCGTGGCGCGGTCCGCTCGCCGTCCATCTCGGCTCCGGCGTCAGGCGGCGTCGGAACGCTGGCCGCAGGGCTTCGCGTCGGGCCTTGCCACCTGCACCAGCGGAATCACCCGCCCCACCGGCGCATGGCCGTGTTCCGGCTCGTCCGACTCGAAGAAGAACTTCTTCTTGCCGAAGGCCGGCACCAGGTGGTCCATCCAGGTTGCAGCCGGGTCGAATTTGGCGAAGAACGGTTTGCGCACCCAGTCCGGATTACGGGCCTGCAGGAACTGCAGCGCGAACAGCTTTTCGCCGTTGATGTTGACCACGCCGTCGATCACCACCTTGCCGGGGAACGCGCTCATCGACGGCCCGCGCACGGTGCGCGACAGGCCGGATACCATCTGGTACGCGGACTGGAAGATCTCGTGCGCGCGCGCCAGCGGCAGCGAAAAATATTCGCTCGGGCCGGTGTCGCGCTCGACGAACATATAGTAGGGAATCGCCCCCAGCCGCACCCCGGTGGTCCACAGCTCGGCCCAGCTCTTGGGGTCTTCGTTGATGTGGCGGATCAGCGGGCCCTGCATGCGCAAGGTGGCGCCGCTGCCGACGATGCGCTTGACCGCCTTCTGGGCGATCGGATTGCGCAGTTCGACCGCGTGGCTGTAGTGGCCCATGATGGCCAGATTCTTGCCGGCGTTGACCACCTTCTCGAACAGGCGCAACAGGTCGTCGGAGTCGCGATCGCTGACGAAGCGCTGCGGCCAGTAAGCCACCGACTTGGTGCCGAGCCGGATGTTCTGGATGTGCGCCAGTTCGGGCGCCAGCAGCGGCTCGATGAATTCGGCCAGCGAACGGGAGTTCATGATGAGCGGGTCGCCGCCGGTGATCAGCACATCCGTGACGTCGGGATGCGTCTTCAGGTAGGCCACCAGTTCACTGCATTCGCGCGCGTCGAACTTCATGTCGTCCATGCCGACGAACTGCGGCCAGCGGAAGCAGAAGGTGCAGTAGGCGTGGCAGGTCTGGCCCGCGCTGGGGAAGAACAACACGGTTTCCTTGTATTTATGCTGCAGGCCCTTGAGCGGCGCATCGTTCACGCGCGGCACGTTGTGGGTCATCTGGCCGGCCGGGTGCGGGTTCATGCGCATCCGGATCGAGTGCACCAATCGGGCGGTCGCCGCCGGATCCTTCTTGTGCAGCACCAGCTCGCGCAACTGCGCGTATTCGGCCGCCGGCAGCATGTCGCGGTGCGGGAAGGTGAGCCGGAAGATCGGGTCGTCGGGCACGCTGTGCCAGTCGATCAGCTGATCCATGACGTACTCGTTGGTGCGGAACGGCAGCACGTGAGACACCACCTGCACGGCTTCCTGCAGGTCGGGGCTCATCCAGTCCCACTGGCGTGCCGTGACGATGCTCTGGCGGGTGTAGGGCTTGAACTTGGCAGGCATGGATTCGGTGGTCACGGCATTCTCCATAGTAGGGAAGAAAGAGAGCTTGGGCTGCCGTAGTTGATTCCGGGTACTAGGAATTACCGGCAGGAATCCATGATAGGGGCGCCGCCAGCAATAGAATTGCCGTATATCAATTGAAATACAGGAAGATTTCCGACTGGAATGAGGCCTTGCCGCCGTGTCCGCAGCACCCGCGTCGCGGCGATATTGCGTTTGCGCAATTTGCCCGATGGCAGTGAGCGTAAATTACGCAATGCGCCTAAGCAACATTTCGTCATCCTCCCCGGAAAGGAAATACCATGAAGCTGATCGTCGCCGCGACCACCCTGTGCCTGGCGTTCGCCACCAATTGCGCGCTGGCCTCCGCCGAACCGACCGAAAAAGACGCCATCGCGATGGCCGAGCGGGGCGCCGTGCTGGTCAAGGCCAAAGGCAAGGAAGAAATGATGAAGCGGATCGCTGCCAAGGATCCCGATTTCGTGCAAGGCTCGCTCTACGTCGACCTGCGCGACGTGAAGACCGGGATCGTGCTGGCGCATCCCTACAACCCATCGATCGTCGGCAAGGACCTGACCGACGTGCCGGACGCGAACGGCAAGAAGTACCGGCGCGAGATCATCGAACTGGCCGCCGCCAAGGGCAAGGGCTGGGTCGACTACCAGTACAAGAATCCGACCAGCGGCAAGATCGAGCCGAAGACCACCTATATCCTGCTGGTCGACGGCGTGATCCTGGAAGCGGGCCTGTACAAGAAATAAATAGCTATGTCACCGTAAAGTGTGGGCGACTTGCGGCGTCGACGTGCCACCTCTTCATGCACGCGCCGCGGCCCACGGGCTGGGGTCAGGTCCGGCGGACCTGACCCCAGCCGGGTTTGTCGCCGCACTGGGCGCTTGCCGACATCGCCGCGCGGTCCCACATTTAACGGTGAAATAGCCAAATAAATCGACGCGGTGGCGGGCGGGAGCGAGCATGCTGAAGAAACTGCGGATTGGTCCGAAACTGCTGCTGGCGCCAGGGCTGGTGCTGGTGCTGCTGATGTTCCTGTCGGGCGCAGCCTACTACGGCATGGTGCGCCAGAACGCTTCGCTGGAAAACATGGTGCAGGTGCGCGCGGCGCGCCTGAAGGCGACGGCCGACGTCACCGGCGACGCCAAGTACGCGCACGCCAACATCTACCAGCTGCTGGCGTGGGTCAACGGCAGCTTCGCCCAGGCCCGCCTGAACGGGCTGATCGTCGACATCGGCCGCAAGCACGATGCGATCGGCGCCCAGCTGGCCGCGCTCGCGGCCATTTCCGATCCGGCCGAGCGCAAGCTGGTGGACGCCTCGGTGCAGTCGCTGGCGGCATATCGCAAGAGCGTGCGCGAGACCATCGAACTGGCGCAGGTCGACCAGTCGATCGCCACCAATTCGATGCAGAAAGCAGAGAAGGAATTCGTCGCGCTGAACGGCCAGCTGGCCGCTCTGTCGACGCTGGAGAAGACGCTCAGCGAGAGCGCTTATGGTGCCGCCAAGGCCGAATTCCGCACGCTCGGCATGGCGATGGCCGCGCTGGTGCTGCTGTCGATCGCGCTGTCGATGCTGGCCACATTCCTGGTGCGGCGCGCGATGCTGGCCGATATCCGCGCCATCTCGGACGTGGTGGCCGAACTGGCGCAAGGCCGCCTGACGGCCGGCGCCGGCAGCGATGGGCGCGACGAGATCGCCGACACCGCGCGCGCGCTCGACAGCACCATCGGCACCCTGAACACCGCGCTGCGCAGCATCCTGTCGTCGGTGCGCTCGATCGACACTGCCTCGCAGGAAATCGCCACCGGCAACCTGGACCTGTCGACCCGCACCGAAATGCAGGCCGGCTCGCTCGAGCAGACCGCCAGCGCGATGGAGACGCTGACGGTGGCGGTCAAGGACAACGCCAACAACGCCAGGCTGGCGACCGAACTGGCGGCCAGCGCCGCGACCCTCGCGGCCGACGGCGGCAAGGCGGTCGACCGCGCAGTGAGCACGATGGAGTCGATCAAGGCGAGCTCGCGCAAGATCGTCGAGATCATCGGCGTGATCGACGCAATCTCGTTCCAGACCAATATCCTGGCGCTGAACGCGGCGGTCGAAGCGGCGCGCGCCGGCGAACAAGGC
Source organism: Pseudomonadota bacterium (assembly GCA_046728335.1). Classification (GTDB taxonomy): domain Bacteria; phylum Pseudomonadota; class Gammaproteobacteria; order Burkholderiales; family Burkholderiaceae_D; genus JAFCUW01. The sequence continues at coordinate 73,200 of JBKPEJ010000032.1, forward strand.
CGCGGCTTCGCGGTGGTGGCGGCGGAGGTTCGCACGCTGGCCCAGCGCTCGGCGGCGGCGGCCAAGGAAATCAAGTCGCTGATCGCCGCCTCGGTCGCGACCATCGACGGCGGTAGCGCCTCGGTCAACGAAGCGGGCAAAAGCATGGGCAATATCGTCGCCTCGGTCCAGCAGGTCAACGACATCATCGCGCGCATCAGCGTGGCCAGTTCCGAGCAGGCCGACGGCATCGCCGAAGTCAATCATGCGGTCGGGCAGATGGACGACATGACGCAGCAGAACGCCGCGCTGGTAGAGGAAGCCGCGGCGGCGGCGGCCAGCCTGCACGAGCAGACCATCAACCTGGCGCAGGCGGTCTCGATCTTCAAGATCGAAGGCGCCGACGCGCCGCCCGACCCGGACGGGCTGCCCGACGGCGACCAGCCGGAGCCCCAATTCCAGGACCCGGACGAGCGCCGTTCGCCGCACAGCGGCATGCGCGCTGGCATGCAGCATGCGCTGGGCGTGCGCGCACCGGGCAATTCCAATCCGGGCCGCAAAAAAGCCTGAGTCGGGTCAGAACGGCCGGCTGACGAAGCGCGAGCCGGCCAGCCCGAAGCGCCACCGCACGTCCATCGCCTTCGAGATCCCGACGCGCGGCCCCTCCACCACTTCTATCTTCCGCGGCGCCGCCCCCAGTTCGAACGGCGGCAGCGCCAGCGCCATGCCGTTGTGCCGGCGCGACACGTCGAGCGCCTGGCACAGTTTGCCGGGCCCGGAACACAGCAAGCGCTCGGCCTCGAGCCCGCGCCGCTCGCGCATCGTGTCGATGCCTTCCAACGGCTCGAGCGCGCGGATCAGCACTCCCGCGCCATGGCCGGGCTCGCGGCAGACAAAATTGAGGCACCAGTGGATGCCGTACGAACGGTACACATAGGCATGGGCCGGCGCCCCGAACATCGCGAAATTGCGCTCAGTTTGGCCGGAGAAGCTATGCGAAGCAGGATCTTCTCGATCATAAGCCTCGGTTTCGACGATCCGCCCGCCGACGCCGTCGACCAGCAGCACCACGCCGATCAGCCGGCGCGCCACTTCGTGGGAGGGCGCCTCAAAATCGATTCCTGCCAGGGTTGTCGTTGTCATCAGCGGATTTTAACGTGCCTGCACGTGAAGGTATGTCCGATAAGCCACAGTTGCCTCACGGCGGGTGCGGTGAAGCGGCCAGTGGTTTATAGTGAGGGATAGTTCCGAAAAGCATCATTACCAGAAATAACAAATGAACAACCTCGCAGTGGCGCCCAAGGGCGCCGACCCGGTCGATGCGCTGATCAAGTCGATCCGGATCCCGCCCCGCCCCAGCCTGTTGGCCGACCTGCAACGCGAGTTGGCGTCGAGCGAACCTGCGCCGGCCGCCATCGCGCGCATCATTTCGAGCGACGTGGGCATGTCCGGGGCGCTGCTCAAGCTGGCCAATTCCTCGTTCTATGGCGGCGCCCGCAAGGCCACTTCGATCGAGCAGGCCATTGGCTTCCTCGGGATTAACCAGGTCGCGGCGCTGATGACCGGATTGCTGGCGCGCCAGGCGATCGCCTCCGACAGCGCCTCGCTGGCCGCGTTCTGGGACCTGTCGACCCGCCGCGCGCAAGCGATGGTATTCCTCTCGCGCCGCTTGCGCATCGGCGCGCCCGACGTCGCCCACACCTTCGGCCTGTTCTGCGACACCGGGGTGGCGCTGCTGCTGAACCGATTTGCCGACTACGGCGCCACTTTTGAGGCCGCGTCGGACGACAGCATGCGCCGATTCACCGACGTCGAGGACGAGCGCCACAGCACCAACCACGCGGCGATCGGCTGCCTGCTGGCGCGCAACTGGGGTTTGTCGAGCGATGTGTCGTGGGCGATCCTGCATCACCACGACTACAGCGTGATCGACGACGGCGCCAGCGACGACGCGGTGCGCTCGCTGGTGGCGCTGTCGCTGCTGGCCGAACGCGCGCTGCAATCCTACCAGGGCCATCCCGTCTCGATCGAATGGGACAAGGGCGGCGAACGCGCCTGCGCCTACCTCGGCCTGTCGCACGACGAAACCACCGACCTGCTCGACCAGCTGCTCGACTGCTTCACGCAATAGCGCCAGGGCCGCAGGCCCGCGCCCATCCCCGTTGCCGCCTGTAATACAATCGCATTTTTCTACTGGCGGCATGCGCATGGAACGTAACCGACTTCTCGACCATATTTTCTGGAATACCCTGACCGGACCGCACGCGCAGTTCGCATCGGGCGAAGGCGGCGCGCGGCGCTATGCCCGCGGCTTCTCGCCGATCCTCGCTTTCGCCGATCCGCAGCAGCCCGACTTCGCCGCGCTGGCGCCTTACTGCGAACCGGGCCAACACTTCTACTGCGACAGCTGGACCGGCGCGCCGCCGGCTGGCTGGCAGATCGAAGCCGAGTCGACCATGTTCAGGATGCTGTGGAACGCCGCCGTGCCGACCGCCGACACGGCGCCCGATGCGATTGCGCTGCGCCCGGAGCATGCAGAGCAGGCGCTGGAGCTGGCGACGCTGTGCCGTCCGGGCCCATTCGGCATCCGGACCATCGAACTTGGCGAGTACTTCGGCTATTTCGAGGGAGAGCGCCTGGTGGCGATGGCCGGCGAGCGGATGCACGTGGCGGGGCTGCGCGAGATCAGCGGCGTGTGCACCCATCCCGACTACCAGGGCAAAGGCCTGGCGCGCAAGCTGATGGCGAAGCTGATCCACCGCCAGATGGCGCGCGGCGAAACGCCGTTCCTGCACGTGATGAGCACCAACGCCGCCGCCCACCAGTTGTACCTGCGGATGGGCTTCGAGGACTACCTGGAGTCGGTGGTGCGGGTGGTGGCATTAGCGCGTTAGAGCAGCGCCTTCCAGATCGACAGTTTTTCGGCAAACGGCAACGATGCATGCGCCGGCGACGTGGAGGGCAGCACCAGCGTCCGATACCCCACTTCGGCAAACTTCGAAGCGAATTTTCCGGATGCCTGTCCATTGAAGCCGACCGTTTCCAGTAGTGGACAATACTCGCGCAGGCGCACGAAGTCGTTTGCCGCAGCGTTGCGGATGTCGGCGTCGAGACTGCCCTTGCGCTCGCAGGCACCCAGCACATCCCACAAGCCGAAGCCGTGCGACAGCAGGCGCGGCAGCCGCTCGGCATACGGCAGGGCCGCGAGGTCTTCGCCGACGAGCGCCGACAGGATCGGCCACAACTGATTGCGCGGATGCGCATAATACTGCTGCGCGGCGAGCGACGCGGCGCCCGGAAAACTGCCGAGGACCAGGATCCGCGTATTGGCGGCAATCACCGGCGCGAGCCCGGTCAGGGCGGCGCCGGCCACAGGGTCGGAAGAATCAGTCATGGCGCGATTCTATCCGATTGGCGGCCCCGGCCAATCTGACCCGGCGCGCGCCGCCCGGTGTAGAATTATCCGGCACTTCCAGATCAACAAAAAATAGACAGGGACACCCATGGAACAGACCGGACAAGCGCGCGACATCGACACGCTGCTGGCGCAATACGGCGAAAGCCACCGCAACCACGCCAACGAACTGATTCATTTCGTCTGCGTTCCCGTGATCGTGTTCACGCTGCTGGGTATCCTGTGGTGGATCCATCCGCTGGCCGCGGTGGCCGTCAGCGCGGCGGCGCTGGTGTATTACTTCAAGCTGTCGCGCCCGTTCGCGATCGGCATGCTGGTGATGACCTTGCTAATGCTCGGCCTGCTCAGGGCGATGCCGCCGGCCACCGTGCTGCCGCTGTCGATCGCGATTTTCGTGCTGGCCTGGATTGGCCAGTTCATCGGCCATAAGATTGAAGGGAAGAAGCCGTCGTTCCTGGACGACCTGCGCTTCCTGCTGATCGGGCCACTGTTCGTGCTCAGCTTCCTGTACCGCCGCCTGAACGTGGCGTATTGACGCGTTTATTCGAAATCGACGGCCTGCACCTGCCCGACCGGCGCGGCCCCATCCGCCGCCTGCTGGTTGATCACCACCAGCATCGTGCACAGCGCGACATAGCCGAGCACGACGACGATCTTGAAGTGGAGCGAGCGTTTCATGGCGTGGCCTTTGCACACTGGTCCCCCATGATACCGTCCGGCGCCTGGCCGAAAAAACCGCTCCCGCGTCTCCTTGTGACGCCTCAAACGGCAGGCGCGGAACTGTCGTTTTGGCGCCATGCCGACAAGAAATAGCGAAAACTCGTATACTTTCGCGATGTCCTCCCCTCTCCTGTTCGCCATCGCCTCGCTGATCTGGGGCTCCACTTTCTGGGCCATTACCTTGCAGCTGGGCGAAGTGCCGCCGGCGGTCTCGGTTGCCTATCGATTCGGCATCGCCGCGGCCACCTTGTTCGCCTGGTGCGCGCTGCGCGGCGATCGCCTGCGCCTGCCCTGGCGCGCCCAGCGCTGGCTGATGCTGCAGGGCTTCTTGACCTTCGGACTATCGTATGTCTGCACCTACGGCTCGGAGCAATACCTGGTGTCGGCGCTGGTGGCGGTGCTGTTCGCGCTGATGGTGTTCTGGACCCCGATCTGCAACCGCATCCTGTTCGGCGCCCCGATCGGCTGGCGCACCTGGGCCGCCGGCGCGGTGGCGATGGCCGGCGTCGGCCTGCTGTTCTGCCGCTCGATCGGCGCCGCATGGCAGGAAATCCTGGCCGGCGGCAGCGGCCATTTCCTGCTCGGCCTGGGCCTGGCGCTGGCGGCGACGATATCGAGTTCGGCCGGCAGCGTGATCGTGACCAAGGTGCGCGAACAGTCGTCCAACCTGCTGCTGACCATGGCCTGGTCGATGGCCTGGGGCACCGCGCTGGTGCTGGCCTGGATCGCACTGACCGGCCAGCAACTGATGCTGCCGGCCGCGCCGCGCTACTGGATGGGATTGCTGTACCTGTCGATCTTCGGCTCGGTGATCGCCTTCATGGCCTATTTCACGCTGATCAACCGGATCGGCTCGCAGAAAGCGGTGTACGTCGGCGTCGTCACGCCGGTCATCTCGGTGCTGCTGTCGATCCGGCTCGAACATTACCGCCCCGGCCCGCTGGAGTGGCTGGGCATGATATTGTGCCTGTCCAGCGTGGCCTGGGCGGTCCGCTCGCCCGCGCCGCGGCGCGCAGCGCCGATTCACCCAACCCCTGTTTTAGAGACTCCATGACTTCTTCCGCTTTTTCCGTACGCCCTGCCCAGCCATCCGACGTCGCCCACATCCACGCCATGATCGTGGAGCTGGCCGTATTCGAAAAACTCGAACACCTGGTGGTGGCGACCGAAGCACTGCTGCATGAGGGCCTGTTCGGCCAGCGTCCGTCCTGCGAAGCCATCATCGGCGAAGAGAATGGCGATGTGGTCTGCTTCGCCCTGTTCTTCCACAACTTCTCGACCTTCCTGACCCGCAAGGGCCTGTACCTGGAAGACCTGTACGTCAAGCAGGCGTACCGCGGCAAGGGGTTCGGCCGCCAGATGCTGGTGAAACTGGCGCAAATCGCCGTCGAGCGCGGCTGCGGCCGTTTCGAATGGTCGGTGCTGGACTGGAACGAAAATGCGATCCAGTTCTACCAGGGTGTCGGCGCCGACGTGATGCCGGAATGGCGCATCTGCCGCGTGGCCGGCGACGCCCTGACCCAGTTGGCGAGCGGCACGCGCAGCTGATACGCGCCGGCCGGACGCAGAAAAAACCCACGGGCTGAATCGCCGTGGGCTAACCCATTCCTAGAGGATGGGGAGGGGAGACAGTATCTGGGTTGGAGCAACCGTTACTGCAATAATTCTCCAACTGGAATTACCCAAGTTGATTCTGGTCAAAGAATCCACATGCACGGTTGAGCTAGCGCAAACAAAGATATGCGCGGCAAAAGCAGAATGAGGCTTTATTGTCTAATTGACAGGCCAACCATGAAATTCCAGCACAACTCCGTCACCACGCGCCTCTACAAGGCATGGCTGCGTTCGCGTCTCGACGTTCATACGCGCAGCCTGCAAACCATCGCCCTGCAACGCGAGAACGATTTCCAGGCGGAGCGCATCCTGCACCGCGAGGTGTCGATGATGCGCGCCAAGCTGCAGTCGCTATGACGCCTTGCGGCCAGCAAGCAGCCACTCGGCCGCTTCGAATGCGCCCTGGGTGAGCAAGGCCAGCACGGCGGCCGGTATCGCGCCTGCCAGCAGCATGTCGTTGTCGTTGAGCGCCAGGCCGATCGTGATGCGTTCGCCGTAGCCGCCGGCGCCGATGAATGCGGCGATGGTCGCGGTGCCGACGCTCATCACCGCGGCGGTCTTGACGCCGGCCAGCAGCACCGGCAGCGCCAGCGGCAGGTCCACGTGCAGCAGGCGGTCGCGCCGGTCCAGGCCCAGCGCCAGCGCAGCCATGCGAAGGCCGGGCGGCACCTGCAGGATGCCGGTGCAGGTGTTGCGCACGATCGGCAGCAGCGCGTAGACGAACATTGCCACCAGCGCCGGCACGGTGCCGATCATTCCCAGCAGCGGGATCAGCATCGCCAGCAGGGCCAGCGACGGCACCGTCTGCAGCATGCCGGTCAGCGCCAGCACGGGTTGGCGCAGGCGGGGTGCAAACGCAGCCAGCACGCCCAGCGGGATGCCAGCCAGGCAGGCCAGCGCCACCGACAGCAGCACCAGCGTGATGTGCTCGCGCGTCAGTTTCCACAAACTGCGGTCAAACAGCTTGGCCATCAGTGCGCTGCGATGCGCCCCCGCCTTTGCGCCGCCGGCGAGCCAGTTGGCGGCGACGACCGCAAAGCTCTCGCCTTCCAGTTCGGCCGCGGCGTTCATGGAGATCATCGCGTCGGCCGGGATGCGCCCCTCGAGCTGCTCGATTGCGCGCCAGGCCGCGGGAAAGCGCGTGGGCGCGTCGAGCCGGTACAGCAGCACGGCATCGTAGCGCGGAAAGTAGGCCTGGTCGTCGGCCAGCAGGCGCAGACCGTACTGGCGGATCTTTGCGTCGGTCGAATAGATGTCGATGACGTCGACCTGGCGCTGCGCCAGCGCCTCGTAGGCGATGCCGTGATCGAGTCCGCGCGGCTGCTGCGGCAGGCCGTAACGCTTGGCGAGCCCCGGCCAGCCGTCGGCGCGGCCGAGGAATTCGTGCGACAGCCCGAGCCTGAGTTCCGGATGTGCAGCCAGCTCGGACAGTTTGTCGGCGCCCTTGCTGTCGCCGCGCATCGCCAGCGCGTAGGTGTTGTTGAAGCCCAGCGGCACGCCGACCCCGAGGCCGATGCGCGCCAGCGCCGCGCGCATCTCCGCCAGCGAAGTGGGCTTGTCGTTCTTGAGGATTTCGAGGTCGATGGTGCCGAGGTATTCGGGATACACGTCGATGCTTCCGGCCTGCAGCGCGGCCAGTACGATGGCGGTGTTGCCCAGGCCCTGGCGGTGCTCGGCCTTGGCGTGCTTGGCCGCGGTCTGGGTCAGCACCTCGCCCAGGATGTACGACTCGGTAAAGCGCTTCGAGCCGACCCGCAGCACGCCGCCGTCGGCGCCAAACGCGCTGGCGCAGGCCGCGAACATGAGTACTGCAAGCGCCCCGATGGCCGCGTCAAGTCTGGTGCGCACGCACTCTCCAGGAAAAATCAGTCGCGCCAGCTTACCACCGGCTCGCGCAGCACGCCCGCATTGACCACGCCTCGGCAAGGATTGAGGCCCATCGAATACGACAAGTCGGCCGGACGCGCGATTTCCCACAGCGCGAAATCGGCGCGTTTTCCCACTTCGAGGGTGCCGATATCGGCCTGGCGGCCCAGCGCGCGCGCGGCATTGACGGTGCAGCCGGCCAGCGCCTCCTGCGGCGTCAGGCGCCACAAGGTGCAGGCCATGTTCATCGCCAGCAGGATCGAGGTCATGGGCGAGGTGCCCGGATTGCAGTCGGTGGCCACCGCCATCGCAACGCCGGCCGCGCGCAGCTTCGCCACCGGCGGCGGCGTGGTGTCGCGCAGAAAATAGAAGGCGCCGGGGAGCAGCACCGCAACGGTGCCGGCGGCGGCCATCGCGGCGATGCCGTCGTCCGACAGGTGCTCGAGGTGGTCGGCCGACAGCCCATGGTAGCGCGCCACCAGCTGCGCGCCGCCCTGGTCGGACAACTGTTCCGCGTGCAGCTTGACCGGCACACCGAGCTTGCGCGCGGCTTCGAACACGCGCTCGGTCTGGTCGCTGGAAAATCCGATCCGTTCGCAGAACGCATCGACCGCATCGACCAATCCTTCAGCCACAAGCTGCGGCAGCATCTCGCAGACGGCGGTGATGTAATCGTCCGGCCGTCCGGCAAACTCCGGCGCCAGCGCATGCGCCCCGAGGAAGGTGGTGGCCACGCCCACCGGCAGCATGGCGCCGGCCTTGCGCGCGACGCGCAGCATCTTCGCTTCCGATTCCAGGTCCAGGCCGTAGCCGGATTTGATCTCGATGGTGGTCACACCCTCGGCCAGCAGGCTGGCGATGCGCGGCAGGCTTTGGCGCAGCAGCTCGCCGTCGGTGGCCGCACGGGTGGCGCGCACGGTGGACATGATGCCGCCTCCCGCGCGCGCGATGTCCTCGTAGCTGGCGCCATTCAGGCGCGCCTCGAATTCGTCGCTGCGGTTGCCGGCGTGGACGATGTGGGTGTGGCAGTCGATCAGCCCAGGCGTGAGCCAGCAGCCGTCGCCGTCGACGAGCGCGGCGCCTTCGGTTGGCGCCTGCGCGCGCGGCCCGATCCAGGCGATCCGCCCGTCGCGCACGCGGATCGCGGCGTCGCGCAGCTCGCCATAACCGTCGGCCATCGTGGCCAGGTGGAGATTGATGAAAACAGTGTCGCCGGCTTCCTTCATGACGCTTCGGTGCCGAAGTAGATATCGACAATGTAGATCGTCGCTTCCTGCGCCTCCAGGGTCCACAGGCTGCCGGCATCGAACACGACGGCGTCGAAGCGCACCAGCCCGATGCGCTCGTCGTCGCTGCAGACCGACAGGCCCTCGCCTTCGGCAAGGAACAGAACCGTGCGGTCGGCGCGCGGCGCGAACGACGAACTGCCGGTCAACTTTCGTTGTCCGAACTTGTGATGGCAAACCGCGCGCCGCGTCATGACGTTGAAGTCGATGGTGGGGCCGCCGCCGAGGGTGGCGATGATCGCCGCCTCGCCGGGAAATTCGATGACGGTGTCTTCGTCGCCGAGCACGAAGCGGCGGCTGTCGTCGATATCGAGCGTCAGCCCCGGACCTTCCACCAGCGCCAGCGTGCGGTCGACTCCGGGAAACAGCGAGAACGGGCCGTCATGCGTGATGGTCGCCAGGCTGATGCGCCATTCGAAGTCATCGAATGGCGATCCGGGCGGTTCGATCGCGATTTCGGTGGTGCTGCCGCCGCCGTTCTTCCACGGCACCGGGACAAGGCTGGCAAACGGTATCAGCATGGTCATGAGCGAAACTCCCGCAGTTCGACAAGGGCTTGTTTATAACGCCGGGCGATGGCGTCCTGGTCGATGTGGCGGCCGCCCTTCACCACCCAGCGCCCGCCCGACAGCACGTCGCGCACCAGGTTGTCGTTGCCGGCGAAGATGAAGCAACCGAGCACGTCCTCCGGAGCGACGCCGTCGAGATTGGGGTGCTCGCTGTCGAGCACCAGCAGGTCGGCGCGCATGCCCGGTGCGAGCGCGCCGACCTGGCGGCCGCTGGCCTGCGCCCCGCCCTGCAAGGCACCCTGCCACAGGAACTCGCCGACCCGCCGCTGCGTGTGCGATACCGCCACGTTGCGGCGCTGGTGCTGCAGGCGCTGGCCGTATTCGAGCCAGCGCAATTCCTCTACCGGGCTCTGCGAAACATGGCTGTCGCTGCCGATGCCGAAGCGCCCGCCCGCGGCAATGAACTGGGACAGCGGGAAAAGGCCGTCGCCGAGGTTCGCTTCCGTGGTCGGGCACAGGCCGGCGACCGCGCCGCTGTCGGCGATACGGTCCACTTCATCGGCGTCGATGTGGGTCGCATGCACCAGGCACCAGTGCCGGTCGAGCGCGACATGTTCCGACAGGTAGCGCAGCGGACGCATGCCGGTCGCGTCATGGCATTGCAATAATTCGGCCTGCTGTTCGGCGATATGGATGTGGACGGGACGGCCTGCCGGCAGCGCCTGCACCAGCTCCTTGATCTGGGCGATGGAGGCAGCCCGCAGCGAATGGGGCGCCGCGCCGACTTCGAACTGGCCGCCGCGCAGCGGTTCGAGCACCTCGACCATCCGCATGACCTGTGCGGGATCGGTGCGGAAGCGCTGCTGGTCGGTGCCCAGCGCCAGCTCGCCGAAGCCGGAATAGCTGTACAACACCGGCAGCATGGTCAGGCCGATGCCGGCCGCGCGCGATGCGGTGGCCACCCGCTCGGCGGTTTCGGCAGGACGCGCATACAGCGCGCCGCTTGGCGTGCGCTGCACATAATGGAATTCGCATACCGAGGTGTAGCCGTAGCGCAGGCATTCGGAAAACAACTGGGCCGCGATGGCTTCGATCTGTTCCGGGTTGATGTTGCGGGCGAAGCGGTACATCAGTTCGCGCCAGGTCCAGAAGCTGTCGGGACTGTCGCCGGCGGTTTCGGTCAGGCCGCCAAGCGCGCGCTGGAAGGCGTGCGAGTGCAGGTTCACCATGCCTGGCAATACCAGTTGCGCCTGCGCCGTCCCGGCCGCCGGAACCGCGCCCGGCGTCACCGCGACCAGCGCGCCGGCGGCGTCCCATTCGATCAGCACGTCAGCCGCCCAGCCTTGCGGCAGCAGCGCGTGGCGGGCGAACAGCGCGTTCATTTGCGCACCCACTCGTGGGCCGCATCGATCATGCCGCGCAGCGCGGGTTGGACCTGCCGCGCCAGGTCCGGCCGGTAGGCGAACGGCGCGCTCTCGTCCATGTACAGGCACTGGCACATCTCGAGCTGGATGGCATGCACGTTGGCGGCCGGCTGGCCGTAGTGGCGGGTAATGTAGCCGCCCTTGAAGCGGCCATTGACGGCGACGCTGAAGCGCTCGGCGGCACGCGCCCTGGCCACCACCGCCTCGGCCATCGCCGGGTCGCACGAGGCGCCGCTGGCGGTGCCGAAGTTCAGGTCCGGCAGGCGGCCTTCGAAAAAGCGCGGCACCACCGACGCGATCGAGTGCGCATCCCACAGCACCACCCTGCCGTGCAGCGCCAGCAGGCGATCGAGTTCGGCGCGCAGCTGCGTGTGATATGGACGCCAGTAGCGGTCCAGCCGGAGCTTGACTTCCTGCTCGGACGGGGTGCCGCCGGCGCGGTACAGGCTCTCGCGGCCGAAGGTATCGACCGGGCACAGGCCGGTGGTGTCCATGCCCGGGTACAGGTTGGTATCCTCGGGCGGGCGGTTCAGGTCGATCACGTAGCGCGACCAGCGCGCGGCGATGGTGGAGGCGCCCATTTCCGCCAGGAAGCCGTATAGTTCCGCGAGGTGCCAGTCGGTGTCGGCCTTCGCCAGCGCGCACGGCGTGAGGCGCGAGGCGATGTCGTCCGGGATGTCGGCGCCGACGTGCGGCATCGACACCAGGATGGGAATACTGCCGGCCTTGAACTCGAAATCCATCGCTACTCCTGGCTGACTATTGGTGAAGCGCTGAGAACAGTTCCTTGCACGATGCGCTCAACGTCCCCGTGATGACCATCTGCTTCGCCGCCTCGATGTCGGGCGCGAAGAAGCGGTCGGCATCGAAGAACGGCACCTTGCGCCGCAGCTGCTCATGCACGTGCTCCAGATGCTCCGAGCTGGCCAGCGGACGGTGAAAATCGATGCCCTGCGCCGCCGCCAGCAATTCGATGCCGACGATGACAGCCGTATTGTGCGCCATATCGTCCAGCCGGCGCGCCGCGAACGTCGCCATGCTGACGTGGTCCTCCTGGTTGGCCGAGGTCGGCAGGCTGTCGACACTGGCGGGATGGGCCAGCGACTTGTTTTCGGACGCCAGCGCCGCGGCGGTGACATGGGCGATCATGAAGCCGGAATTGACGCCCGGATCGCGCACCAGGAACGGCGGCAGGCCGGACAAGGTGGCGTCGATCAGCAGCGCGATGCGGCGCTCGGACAATGCGCCGATTTCGGCGATCGCCAGCGCCAGCGTGTCGGCCGCGAAGGCGACCGGTTCGGCATGGAAGTTACCACCCGAGATGATCTGGCCGGTCTCCGGGAAGATCAGCGGATTGTCGGTGACCGCGTTCGCTTCGATCAGCAAAGTGCGCGCGGAGTTGACGATGATGTCCATCACCGCGCCCATCACCTGCGGCTGGCAGCGCAGGCTATACGGATCCTGCACCCGTTCGTCGCCGACCAGGTGCGAGGCGCGGATCGCGCTGCCGGCCACCAGCTGGCGGTAGATGGCCGCGGTGGCGATCTGGCCGGGCTGGCCACGTACTTCGTGCACCCGCGCGTCGAATGGCGCATCGCTGCCCTTAGCCGCGTCGAGCGACAGCGAACCGGCCACGATCGCCGCTTCCAGCAGGCGCTCCGCCATGAACAGGCCATGCAGCGCCAGCGCGGTCGACACCTGGGTGCCGTTGATCAGCGCCAGGCCTTCTTTCGCAGCCAGCACGACCGGCTCGATGCCGGCCGCCGCCAGTGCTTCGGTGGCGTCGACCAGCTTCCCGCCGACGCGCACCTGGCCCACGCCCAGCATCGCCAGCGTCATGTGCGCCAGCGGCGCCAGGTCGCCCGAGGCGCCGACCGAACCCTTGGCGGGAATGGCCGGCATGATGCCGGCGTTGTACAGCGCGACCAGCGTTTCGACGATGACCGGGCGCACGCCGGAAAAGCCGCGCGCCAGGCTGCCGATCTTCATCAGCATGACCAGGCGCACCACCGAATCGGTCAGCAGTTCGCCGGTGCCGACCGAATGCGACAGAATCAGGTTGCGTTGCAGCTGTTCGAGCTGCCGGTCGGGGATGCGGGCCTTGGCCAGGATGCCGAAGCCGGTGTTGATGCCGTATGCGGCATCACCTTTGGCGACGATCGCGCGCACCGCCGCGGCCGAGGCCTCGATTGCGGGCCAGGCACTTGCGGCCAGCGTCAGGTTCGCAGGTCCGCTCCATACGGCGCGCAAGTCGGCAAGCGTCATCGCGCCAGGGGTCAGGGTCCAGCTTTGCATAGTAGTCGTCATATCTTATTTGATCATGGGGAGGTCGAGGTTGTTCCGGTGGGCGCATGCGATTGCGGTGTCGTAGCCGGCATCGGCGTGACGCATCACGCCGGAGCCGCTGTCGTTGACCAGCACGCGCGCCAGGCGTTTCGCCGCGGCCTCGCTGCCGTCGGCCACGATCACCATCCCGGCGTGCTGCGAGTAGCCCATGCCGACGCCGCCACCGTGGTGCAGCGATACCCAGGTCGCGCCGCCGGCGGTATTGAGCATGGCGTTCAGCAGCGGCCAGTCGGAGACCGCATCGGTGCCGTCGCGCATGCTTTCGGTTTCGCGGTTCGGGCTCGCCACGGAGCCGGTGTCGAGGTGGTCGCGCCCGATCACGATCGGCGCCTTCAGTTCGCCGGTGCGCACCATCTCGTTGAACGCAAGGCCGGCGATGTGGCGCTGGCCCAGGCCCAGCCAGCATATCCGCGCCGGCAGGCCCTGGAACGGGATCCGCTCGCGTGCCATGTCGAGCCAGTGGTGCACCTGCTTCTCGTCGGGGAACAGCTCCTTGATCTTGGCGTCGGTCTTGTAGATGTCTTCCGGGTCGCCCGACAGCGCCACCCAGCGGAATGGGCCGCGGCCTTCGCAGAATTGCGGCCGGATATAGGCCGGTACGAAACCGGGGAACGAAAAGGCATCGGCCACTCCCTGGTCGAACGCTACCTGGCGGATGTTGTTGCCGTAGTCGACAGCCTTCACGCCCATCGCATGGAAATCGAGGATCGCCTGCACGTGCAGCGCGCACGATTCGGCGGCGGCGGCGCGCAGGTGCGCGTGCTGGGCCGGGTCCTTCTGGGCCGCCTTCCATTCCGCTACGGTCCAGCCGCGCGGCAGGTAGCCGTTGACCAGGTCGTGCGCCGAGGTCTGGTCGGTGACCAGGTCGGGGACGATGCCGCCCGCTTTCGCGCGGCGCACCAGTTCCGGCAGCACTTCGGCTGCGTTACCCAACAGGCCGATCGATACCGCCTCGCGCCGTTCGGTGTGCTGCTTGACCAGTGCGATCGCCTCGTCGATGCCGGCGGCCTGCTTGTCGAGGTAGCCGGTGCGCAGGCGGAAGTCGATGCTGCTCTGCTGGCACTCGATATTGAGCGAGACCGCGCCGGCGAAGCTGGCCGCCAGCGGCTGCGCGCCTCCCATGCCGCCCAGGCCCGCGGTGAGGATCCAGCGTCCGCCCCAGTCGCCGCCGAAATGCTGGCGCCCGGCTTCGGCGAAGGTTTCGTAGGTGCCCTGCACGATGCCCTGGGTGCCGATGTAGATCCAGCTGCCCGCTGTCATCTGGCCGTACATGAACAGGCCCTTGCGGTCGAGTTCATTGAAGTGCTCCCAGGTGGCCCATTTCGGCACCAGGTTGGAATTGGCGATCAGGACGCGCGGCGCATCCGTGTGGGTCTGGAACACGCCGACCGGCTTGCCCGACTGGATCAGCAGGGTCTGGTCGTCTTCCAAGGTGCGCAGCGACGCGAGGATCTGGTCGAAGCAGGCCCAGTTGCGCGCCGCCCGGCCGATGCCGCCATACACCACCAGGTGCTGCGGGTTTTCCGCCACTTCCGGATCCAGGTTATTTTGCAGCATCCGGTAGGCCGCCTCGGTCAGCCAGCTCTTGCAGGTCAGGTCGGTGCCGCGCGGGGCGCGGATGATGCGGCTCGGGTCGAACCGCGGGTCGAGGTCGGCGATGCTTGGATCAGTGCTCATGGCAGCTCCTGTGATTGGGGGGAAGGCGCTTGAAGTCTAAGTTGTCTATACAAGCCAGTCAACCCTTTTCGGCAGCCTTCCCCGACTTCCTCACTTCTTCTGGTAGACCTGGCGCCCGGCGACCCAGGTTTGCAGCACGCCGGTCTTGTAGATATCGCGCGCCGGCATCTTGAACAAGTCCTGGTCGATCACGATGAAGTCGGCCCATTTGCCCGCTTCGAGCGAGCCGACCAGGTTTTCCTGGTGGGCCGCAAAGGCGGCGTCCAGCGTGAAGCAGCGGAACGCCTCGGGCAGCGTCATCGCCTGGTCCGCGTGCCAGCCGGCCGCCGGCTGGCCCTTGGCGTCCTGGCGCGTCACGGCGGCGTGGATGCCGTAGAAGGGATTGGGCGACTCGACCGGGAAGTCGGAACCGCAGGCGATGTGCGAACCCTGCTTGAGGAAGGTGCGCCAGGCATAGGCGCCCTTGATGCGCTCGGCGCCGACGCGCTGTTCGGCCATGTTCATGTCCGAAGTGGCGTGGGTCGGCTGCATCGACGGGATGATGCCGATCGCCTTGAAGCGCGCGATGTCGGCCAGCGTGACGACCTGCGCATGCTCGATCCGGTGGCGCAGGCCGCTGGTGGCGGTCTGCCTGACCAGCTGTTCGTAGCCGTCGAGGATCTGGTGGTTGCCGGCGTCGCCGATCGCGTGGACATTGACCTGATAGCCCTTCTTCATCGCTTTTTGCATCATCGCGCGGATCTCGGCGTCGCTGCGGAACAGCAGGCCGTGCGACTTCGGTTCGTCGCTGTACGGCTCGAGCAGGGCCGCGCCGCGGCTGCCGAGGGCGCCGTCCGAATACAGCTTGACCGCGCGCAGCGCATACATGTCGTTCGCGTAGGTCTTCAGCGGGCCCTTGGCGGAAAGCTGGTCGAAGTCGCGTTCGGTGCCGCCGATCATCCCGTACACGCGGGCAGTGAGCTTGCCGTGGTCGGCATAGTCGCGGTACAGGCGGTCGTTGCCGGTCTCGATACCTGCATCGTGCACGCTGGTCAGGCCAACGCGGGCGATTTCGGCCAGCGAGCGGTCCAGCGTGGTCCGCGCTTCGGCCTCGGTCTGCTTCGGCAGCACCTTGTTGACCAGGTCCTGGGCGGCATCGACCAGCACGCCGGTGGCGTTGCCGTTCGCGTCGCGCATGATCTTGCCGCCGGCCGGGTCGGGGGTCGACCTGGTGATGCCGGCCAGTTTCAGCGCGCGCGTGTTGGCCCATCCGGCGTGGCCGTCGACGCGCTTGAGCCAGACCGGCCGGTCGGAGACGGCGCCATCGAGCTCGGCGGCGGTCGGAAAGCGGCCCAGCTTCCAGATCTCCTGGTTCCAGCCGCGCCCGTGCAGCCAGGCCTGGTTCGGATTGGCTGCTGCGTAAGCGGCGACCGACTTCAATGCGCCCGCCAGCGAGGTGCTGGTCGACAGGTCGAGCTGGGTCAGCATCGCGCCGAGGCCGAACACGTGGCCGTGCGCGTCGATCAGGCCTGGCAGCACGGTCTTGCCCTGCATGTCGACGTGGCGGCCTTTCGGCGCCTTGGCGGCTACTTCCGCCGCACTGCCGACCGCAATCACTCGGCCGGCGTCGTCGAATGCGAGCGAGGCGAAGCGCACCAGTTCATTCTTGCTGTTCAGCGTATAGCCGTTGGCGCGATCGAGCACGGTGTCGGCTTGCGCAGCGGCCAGTACGCCGAGGGAAACGAGGACGAACAGGGAACACTGCAGGGGAATCAGGCGCATTGAGGTTTTCTCCGGTGGGCGGTTGGCGTTCGTGCTGGGGCGATTGGAAAGCAAGAAGTAGAGTGTATCTAAATTTGCAAAATGGTCAAATCGGGTCTTTGCCACCATCGAGGATGACCATGTTGACTTTATTCGACTATTTGCCATCGCAGCACTCCTACAAGGTGCGGCTGCTGCTAAACCATCTTCAACTGCCCTACCGCAGCGAGATCGTCAGCATCTTCGAAGGCGAAGGCCAGCGGCCTGAATACCTCGCCGTGAATCCGGCCGGCACGGTGCCGGCGATCCGGCTCGACGACGGACGGGTGCTGGCCGAGTCGAACGCGATCCTTGCCTTCCTCGCTCACGGCACGCGCTATCTGCCGGCCGATGCTTTCGACCAGGCGCTGGTGCATCAATGGCTGTCTTTCGAGCAGGATCATGTCGGTGCGATCGCGACTTTGCGGCACTGGACGATGACCGGAAAACTGGCGCGCCGGCCCGAGGCGCTGGTGGCGATGCGGCGCAGAGAATCGCTGAAAGCGCTGGATATCCTCGATCGCGCGCTAGGCACGCGCCCCTTCATTGCGGGCGACAGCTACACGGTCGCCGACATGTCGATCTTCGCGTACACCCACCTGGCGCACGAAGCGGATCTGCCGCTGGAGGACTATCGCAACGTGATGCGGTGGATCGAGCAGGTGCGGGCGCAGGAAGGGTTCCTGGCCACTTGCCATCCCTATTCAATCGACCCGTTTTCGGTTGGCGACCTGCCTTGAAAAGGGGAGGAAGGGACTGCCGCGCAGGGCGGAACCTGGAGCCCCGCCGCCTACGCGGGAACAATGGTCGGTCACTGCGCGTCGTGGAAGATGATGCCGAGCGTGCGCCGCAAACCGCCGCGCAGCCGGCTCACGCCGTGCCGCATGTTGACCCGGTATGGCCCACGCGCGCCGTTCACCGGCCGCAGGTTGACCGGGAAGATCACCGCGTCGCCCTGCTTCAGCGGCACCACTTCGACCCGTGACTGCATGCGCGGGCGCTGCTCGGTCAGCACGAATTCGCCGCCACTGAAGTCCTCGTCCGGCCGCGACAGCAGCACGGCCACCTGCAGCGGGAACACATGTTCGCCGTACAGGTCCTGGTGCAGGCAGTTGTAGTCGCCCTCGCGGTACTGCAGCATCAACGGCGTCGGCCGCAGCTGGCCGGCTGCGTGGCAGCGCGCGATGAACTCTTCGTGCCGCGCCGGGAACCGGGTGTCGATGCCGAGCTGCTCGTGCCAGCGGTTGGCGATGACGGCCAGCGGCGGATACAGGGCGCCGCGCAGCGCGGCCAGTCCGGGCGGCAGCGGATACGCGAAGTACTGGTACTCGCCGCGGCCGAAACCGTGCCGCTCCATCACCACCCGGCTGCGGAACAGCTGGGGCGAGGCGTAGCCGGCCGCGTACGCCGCGCATTCTTCCGGTGTCAGCAGCCCCGGCGCCACCGCGCAGCCGGATTCGTCCAGTTCGAGCGCGATGCGGTCCCAGTCCAGCTGCGCGACCGGCGTCACGCGCCGCCCTCGCGCTTGAGCAGCGCGGCCTTGCGCTCGACGCCCCAGCGGTAGCCGGAGATCGAGCCGTCCTGGCGCACCACGCGGTGGCACGGAATCGCGACGGCGACCGGATTGGCGGCGCAAGCGCCGGCAATCGCGCGCGCGCCCGACGGTATGCCCACGCGCTCGGCCAGCTCGGCGTAACTGACCGTGGAACCGGACGGGATCGCGCGCAACGCCTGCCACACGCGCTGCTGGAAGGCGGTGCCGCGCACGTCGAGCGGCAAGTCGAGGCCGATGCCAGGCGACTCGACGAATCCGACCACCTTGGCGACGGTCTCCTCGAATTCCGCCTCGGCCCCGCGCAGCTCGGCCTGCGGGAAACGGTCCTGCAAATCCCGCGCCAGCAGCTCCGGGTCGTCGCCCATCAGGATTGCGCAGATACCCTTGTCGGTGGCCGCCACCAGGATCGCGCCCAGCGAGCAGGCGCCGATCGCAAAGCGGATCGAGGCGCCGCTGCCACCGGCCCGGAACGCTTTCGGACTCATGCCCAGCACGCCATTCGATGCCGCGTAAAAGCGCCCGCTCGAGTTGAAGCCGGCCGCGTAGATCGCATCGGTAACGCTGGGCGCGCTCGCCAGGCCTTGCTGCACCCGCTGCGCCCGCTGCGCCGCGGCATAGGCTTTCGGCGTAATCCCGGTATGCGCCTTGAAGATGCGGTGGAAATGGAAGCGGCTCATGCCGCACGCCTGCGCCAGGCTGTCGAGGTCGAGCCCTTCCTCGGCCGCATCGAGCAGGCGGCAGGCCTGCGCCACCGCCTGCGCGTGGCGTTCGGCCAGCGGCGGCTGGTCCGGTTTGCAGCGCATACAGGCGCGGAATCCGGCCTGCTCGGCATCAAGGCAGCTGGCGTGGAAGGCGACATTGCGGCGCAGCGCCGGCCGCGCGCCGCACGAAGGCCGGCAGTACACGCCGGTGCTGCTGACCGAATAGTAGAACTGCCCGTCGGCCTCGGCGTCGCGCCGCTGCACCGCGTCCCAGCGCTCGGCGTCGGTGCTGTAGCTGGAGGTCTTCAATACTGCGTTCATGGTGGTCCCCTGTGGTTTCAGTCTCGAACCATCATCCTGCGCCCCGGCGCCGCTGGCGTCACCCCGGGTCTTGCTTTTGAATTCGAAGTGCTAGAATCGGATTTTTACCCGGCCCTTCGGAG
Source organism: Pseudomonadota bacterium (assembly GCA_046728335.1). Lineage (GTDB taxonomy): Bacteria > Pseudomonadota > Gammaproteobacteria > Burkholderiales > Burkholderiaceae_D > JAFCUW01. The sequence goes on from JBKPEJ010000032.1 coordinate 92,514, forward strand.
AGTAGTTTGGAAGACCAGATTGCGCAAGACAGCACGCCCATTTTCCAGCGCATCAAAGACTACCTGATGAGCGAGATCGCCGCCGGCCGCTGGAAGGAGGGCGAGGTGGTGCCGTCCGAGCAGGCGCTGGTGCGCCAGTTCGGCGTATCGCGCATGACCGTCAACCGCGCCGTGCGCGAGCTCACCGCAGAGCAGGTACTGACGCGCCGCCAGGGCTCCGGCACCTTCGTCGCGCCGAAGAAGTACCAGGCCACGCTGGTCGAGATCAAGAGCATCGCCGACGAGATCCGCGCGCGCGGCCATGCCCACCGCAGCAGCCTGCACCTGCTCGAATCGGACCGCTCCGGCGAACTGCTGGCGCGCGAATTCGACCTGGCCGGCGGCAGTCCGCTGTTCCATTCGGTGATCGTCCACTTCGAAAACGACATCCCGATCCAGGTCGAAGACCGCTGGGTCAACCCGGCCTGCGCGCCACAGTACCTGGAGCAGGACTTCGCCCAGATCACGCCCAACGAGCACCTGATGGCCGCCGCCCCGCTGCAGGGCGCCACCTACAGCATCGAGGCGCTGCCGGCCCCGCGCGAGGTGGCCGCAATGCTGTCGATCGACGAGGGCCAGGCCTGCCTGGTGCTGAAACGCCGCACCACGTCGATGGGACAGGTCGCCTCTGTGGTGACGATGTGGCACCCGGGCGAGCTGTATCAGTACACCGGCAGCGTCGGCTGAGTTCGCTGCCGCGGCAAGCCCGCGGCGCCCCCCCGCTTGCACAAAGCTCAACATTTAGTGCAATCCCACGCCCCTTTTTGGGAAAATAGGTTATTATTTCGTCTAATTCCCCGCCTGACGCCCCCTTGCCGCCCTTCCGCTTATTGAATTCGCGCACTCCGTCGCCACCATAAGTGTTGCAAGTAAAGGAAGCTGGCTGGCGCGCCGATTCAGAGCGGCGGCCCCAGGCGTAATTTGATCCCACCCTCTGACTGAGGCAATAACATGAGCGAAAATATTAAACACATCAGCGATGCATCCTTCGAAGCCGACGTCCTCAAGTCCGAGCGTCCGGTGCTGGTCGATTTCTGGGCCGAATGGTGCGGCCCTTGCAAGGCGATCGGCCCGATCCTCGAAGAAGTCGCCAAAGAATACGACGGCAAGATCCTGATCGCCAAGATGGACGTCGACGCCAACCAGGCCGTACCGGCCAAGTTCGGCATCCGCGGCATCCCGACCCTGATCCTGTTCAAAAACGGCGTCGCTGCCGCCCAAAAGGTTGGCGCAATGGCCAAGGGACAGTTGACTTCCTTCATCGACAGCAACATCTGATATGATGTAGTGACGCCAGCGCGCCCGCGCTGTCGTCTAATCCGGCCGGGAAGCGAATCAGCCTCGACTGTCTCCTTCCCACCTTGATTAACCCACGCAACTCCCTCCCCTACCTTTACTTTCCCGTCACGGGACTCAACTCATGCACTTATCTGAACTGAAGGCAATGCACGTCTCGGCACTACTCGAGATGGCAATTGGCCTCGATATCGACAACGCGGCACGCCTGCGCAAACAAGAACTGATGTTCGCGATCCTGAAAAAGCGCGCGAAGTCAGGCGAACAGATTTTTGGCGATGGCGCCCTCGAAGTGCTGCCGGACGGTTTCGGCTTCCTGCGCTCGCCCGACGCGAGCTACATGGCCTCGACCGACGACATCTATATCTCGCCGTCGCAGATCCGCCGCTTCAACCTGCATACCGGCGACTCGATCGAAGGCGAAGTGCGTACCCCGAAAGACGGCGAGCGCTATTTCGCGCTGGTCAAGGTCGACAAGGTCAACGGCGAATCGCCGGAAGCGTCCAAGCACCGCATCCTGTTCGAGAACCTGACCCCGCTGCACCCGAACGAGCCGCTGCGCCTCGAGCGCGAGATGATGGGCCAGGAAAACATCACCGGCCGCATCATCGACCTGATCGCGCCAATCGGCAAAGGCCAGCGCGGCCTGCTGGTGGCGTCGCCGAAGTCCGGCAAATCGGTCATCCTGCAGCACATGGCGCACGCGATCACCGCGAACCATCCTGACTGCACCCTGATCGTGCTGCTGATCGACGAACGTCCGGAAGAAGTGACGGAGATGCAGCGCTCCGTGCGCGGCGAAGTGGTCGCCTCGACCTTCGACGAGCCGGCCACCCGCCACGTGCAGGTCGCCGAAATGGTGCTGGAAAAAGCCAAGCGCCTGGTCGAAATGAAAAAAGACGTGGTGATCCTGCTCGACTCGATCACCCGCCTGGCGCGCGCCTACAACACCGTGATCCCGGCTTCGGGCAAGGTCCTCACCGGTGGTGTCGACGCCAACGCGCTGCAGCGTCCGAAGCGTTTCTTCGGCGCCGCCCGTAACATCGAAGAAGGCGGCTCGCTGACCATCATCGCCACCGCGCTGATCGAAACCGGCTCGCGCATGGACGACGTGATCTTCGAGGAATTCAAAGGTACCGGCAACATGGAAGTGCACCTCGAGCGCCGCCTGGCCGAGAAGCGCGTCTACCCGGCGATCAACCTGAACAAATCGGGCACCCGCCGCGAAGAACTGCTGATCAAGCCGGACCAGCTGCAGAAGATCTGGATCCTGCGCAAGCTGCTGTACTCGATGGACGAGATCGAAGCGATGGAGTTCATCCTCGACAAGATGAAGGCCACGAAGAACAACAACGAGTTCTTCGACTTGATGCGGCGCGGCGGATAAGTCCACCGGGAAGCATCGTAGAAGGGACGCTGAGGCGTCCTTTTTTACGTCGGTACGTTTCGACGACACACGATAGACGCGGATCAAACGTGGAACCTGCCGATGCGAGAAAGTAGACGATTACGATAAGGATCTGCCATGCCCGCCAGATCGGATACTACCGAGCCTGAGCTTGCCAACGGCGAACCCGGTGGCTACCATCGGAAGATGGACAGGCGCCTGATCGTTCTCGAAACCCGGTTTGACACCATCTTGCCCACCCTTGCCACTAAGACCGACTTGATCGGTATGAAAGGTGAGCTGAAGGCGGATATCAGCCAGTTGCGCGCGGAGATGCATGGAATCGAAGGCAAATCGACAGCAGAAATGCACGGCATCGACACCAACTTGAAAGCAGAAATGCACGGCATCGAAGCCAACTTGAAAGCAGAAATGCACGGCATCGAAGCCAACTTGAAAACCGAAATGCGAGATTTGATAACGAAACTACAACAACAAATGACCACAATGGTCATCGCCGTTGTGGTTGGTTTTGGCGGAATGATCCTGGCATTTGTAACCCTTTTGCGACCGAGCTGAACTATCAACAACGATCGCATCGGCGAAACGAACAGACAACAAGAGGATCGCATCATGCCGATAGGTGCCACCAGGGAGGATGTTCACGAATTACGCGCTGAGTTGAGGGATGAAATGCGCGCAGAGCACGCCAACATGAGCACCCGAATACGCATAGTGATGCGCGCGACCTTAACAAGCATGTTGATGGGTTTCGGTGGCCTGCTCTTTGCCATCTACTCGCTTTTGCGCCACGGCTGAGCCAGTTGTTGCCTTCTGCTGCTCAACCCCTGTATAATCGCCGGTTGCAGTATTTAACCCCTGGCAAGTGATCGGCAACCGGGTCAAGAGGCGTGACGACCGACGAAGTGCTGTTTGGCTACCAAAACTAAGCGAGGCAAGACCATGCGTAAAGATATCCACCCAGAATACCGCGACGTCGTGTTCCACGACATGTCCTGCGATTTCAAGTTCGTCACCCGTTCGACCATCCAGACCCGTGAGAAAATCACCCACGAAGGTCAAGAGTACCCACTGGTCAAGATCGAGGTTTCGGCTGAATCGCACCCGTTCTACACCGGCAAGCACAAGATCGTCGACACCGCAGGCCGCGTCGAGAAATTCCGCCAGAAATTCGGCGCTGTCGGTTCCAAGACCGCCGTCGCCAACGGCTAAGTTTTCGCCGCATGTGAAAAAAAGCAGCTACGGCTGCTTTTTTTTCGCGGATACTACGCACTATCCGAATTCAGGGCCGTGCCCGCCACCAATGTTATCGATGAAGCCAGTCCGCCTCCCTGCCGCCGCCACCCTCGCCCTGCCCCGCTGGGCCATCTTCGGGCTTGGCCTGCTGTACATCCTGCCCGGCCTGATCGGACGCGATCCGTGGAAGGACGACGCGGGCAGCTTCGGCATCATGTGGACCATGGCGCACGGCGGCCTGAACGACTGGCTGCTGCCGAATATCGCCGGCCTGCCGTTCGCCGACGAAGGCCCGCTGGCATTCTGGTTCGGCGCCCTGTGCATCAAGCTGTTCGGCTGGCTGCTGGGCGACGTCATGGCCGCGCGCGTGTCCACCATCGGCATCTTCGTCACCGGCGCCCTGTCGGTCTGGTACACCGCCTTCCACTTGGGCCGGCGCGCGGACGCCCAGCCGCTGCGGCTGGCCTTCGGCGGCCAGCCGGAACCGAACGATTACGGCCGCACCCTGGCCGATACCGCCCTGCTGATCTACCTCGGCTGCCTCGGACTGTTGCTCCACAGCCACGAAACCCTGGCAGTGACCCTGCAAGGATCGCTGCTCGCCTATTTCCTGTACCGGGCGGTGCGGTACGTCGAGGCGCCGGGCCTGCGCAACGCCAGCCTGATCGGCCTGTCGCTGGGCGCCTTGACCCTGACGCGCGGCTGGCTGTCGCCCTGCACGCTGGCGCTGGCGCTGTTGCTGTGCACCCGCTTCCTCGACATGCCGGCCAAACGCACTCTTGGCGACCTCGCCATCGCCGCCCTGATCGCGCTGCTGATCGCGCTGGTGTGGATCCTGCCGGCCGTCACCCTGCGGCCCTACCAGCAGTCGCCGGTCGACACCTGGCTGGCCTGGAACCTGAGCCAGATCGGCCTGCCAAGCTGGAGCTCGCTCAAGGCCTTCTTCCGGGTTGGGATCTGGTTCTTCTGGCCGGCCTGGCCGTTCGCGATCTGGGCGATCTACGCCTGGCGCCGCCAGAGCCGCCTGCTGCACATCGTGCTGCCGCTCAGTTTTGTCGGCGCGCTGACCCTGCTCATTCTGTTCGACCCGCAGCCCGAAAGCGGCGACCTGCTCAAGCTGCTGCCGCCGCTCGCCATCATGGCCGCGTTCGGCCTGCCGGCCATGAAGCGCGGCACCATCAACGCCATCGACTGGTTCTCGGTGATGGTGCTGACCATGATCGCCGCCTTCACCTGGCTGTGGTGGATCGCCACGCTGACCGGCTGGCCGGCGCAGCTGGCCAAGAACGCGGCGCGCCTGCTGCCGGGCTTCCACGCCGAGTTCGGGCTGGTGGCCTTCCTGGTCGCGGCCGTCGCCACCATCGGCTGGTTCGTGCTGGTGCATTGGCGCATCTCGCGCCAGCCGTCGGTGCTGTGGCGCGCGGTGGTGCTGTCGTCGGGCGGTCTGATCCTGTTCTGGGTCCTGCTGATGACGCTGCTGCTGCCGCAGCTCAATTACGGCAAGAGCTACCGCGCCGTGGCGCAGCAGATCGCCACCCGCCTGCCGGAAGGCGGCGGCTGCATCGCCACCAATGTCGGGCCGGCCCAGCGCGCGTCGTTCGCCTACTATGGCGGGCTGCAGTTTGCCGCGGTCGGCGGCGTGGCCTGCGACCTGCTGCTGCTGCAGGACAGCGTCAGCCTGAAGGACGACCGCGAAATCGAGCAGGCCTTCCGCGGCAAGCAGTGGGCGCTGCAGTGGGAAGGACGGCGCCAGACCGACAAGGACGAACGCTTCCGCCTGTACAGCCGCGTCAAGTAGTCGACGGCAGCGAGCCGCCAGCAGCAGCGCCGGCAAGACGCGGCCCTGCTGCGCGGCGCGCAACAGGGGCGGTCACGATCACGCCGAACACCAGCATCGCCATTATCCGAAATGGCGTCCTGCCTGCAGGCCCGTCATCAAGTCCGGCGAGGTCCATCGATTCAGGTTCCAGCTCCTCCAGCCCGGCCCTTCTCCGACTTCGGATTTACCGGTATTGCATGAGGCGTGCTTCGATTTTTCAGGCGCTGCCTCCCCGTTCGAAATTACTGGCGGACACGTCCAGTCGGATTGATAAATATCAAATCATTATCAACGTTGACGTCGAGAATGAAAGCAGATTCAACAGGTTCCAACCAGGGGGAGCTCAAAATGAAAAGCGTATCGATGTCCGAGGTTGTCCGGTCGCACGATTCCTTCCGTTTCCTTTGCCCGATCCAGTCCTGGGGCCAGCTTATGTCGCTGGCGCTGACAATGACAGTGGGCCTGGCGCTGATCGCGATCGTGTTCGTCGCGCTCGATCCGGACGCGCCGGTCGCCTTCATCGTCATCCCGGTGCTGATCGGCGGCCTGGCGCCCGTATTCGCCGCCCTGCCGGCACGGTTCGAAGTGGTCACGCGCTTCCAGGCCCAGCACTTCCTCAAGCGGCTCGACGAGACCATCGTGTCGATGGGTTACGCCCCGGCCGAATCGGCCGAGCTTACCCGCGAGTACCGTCCGCAAGCCAGGCTGTTTCGCTGGAAGGAAAACGCGATCGCGGTGACCGTGACCGACCACGCCATCACCATCGGCGGCCCGGTATTCGCCCTGCACCTGCTGCAGGAAAAGCTGGCCTCCTGAAGGACTCGGCGTCCCCCTCACACCTTCATCGGCAGGATCACCATCTGCAAACCTTCAAGGTGGAGCCGGCGCTGCACTGCCAGCGCCGCCTGATTGTGCAGCAGCCGGGTGAACCAGTTATCGGTCGCAAAAATCAGCTTGCTGGTGAAGAAAATCGAATTCGGGAAGGTGCGGTTGATCTCCTCGCACATCCTGGTCACCTCGTCGACGGCGTCGGTGCCGAAGCTGATGTAGGACGATGCGGCCATCCCGTGGCTCTGGCAAAAATCGACAAAGAATTCCAGCGTCTGCGCCGCATCCGCGCGCATCTTCTCGAGCGCCCCCTCGCCGCCGTACGCATGCGAATCGACCGTGCGCGCGTTCACGAAAATGAAGTTCTTGAAGTGGCCGGGGAACATGCGCAGCACCCACAGCAAGGCATGCAAGCCGCCGCCGCGCGAGGAGCCGACGATGAACACTGCGGTCTGCGCTTCCGGATCCGGATCGACCGATTCGGTCACCGGTCCGAACGGCTGGCTCGCGAACACTTCGTCCACTGAATGAATCGCCTCTTTCGTTTCGCGGTAGTGGTTGCGGATGAAGACGCACAGGGCGGCAATCGCGCCGATGATCGCCACCGTCGCCCATCCGCCTTCGGCGAAGCGTTCGACCAGCAGGATCGCGAGAATGCCTGCGCAGATCACGAAACCGAGCAGCGACAGCAGGAAACGGCGCACCCAGGGCAGCTCGTGCTGCTTGCGGCTCTGCCACCAGTAGCGGCACAGACCGAACAGTGAAATGGCGAAGGTCAGGAACACCGAAATCGAATACAGCACCACCAGCAGCTGCACTTTGCCGCCGGTCCAGAACAGGATCGCCAGCGCCGCCACGCCCATGACCAGGATGCCGTTCTCGGTCACCAGCCGGGTCGACAGGTAGCGGAATTTGTGCGGCACCCACGAATCGGCCGCCATGTTCGACAGCACCGAAGGCCCGCCGAGGAAGCCCGTATTGGCCGCCACGAACAGCAGGCCCGCTTCGAACGCCAGCACGATCACCAGCAGCACCTGGTTGAGCACCGGCCCGCCCAGGCCCGCGTTTGCGATGATGGCCTTGAAGGTCGACGCGTTGAGCGTCTCGCCCTCCACCGGCCGCGCGTCCCACAACAGGTACAGCAGGATGATGCCGCCCGCGGTGAAGGCCAGCGACAGCGCCATGTACAGCATGGTGATCTTACCGGTGCGCACGCGCGGCTCGGCCAGCAGGTTGACGTTGTTCGACACCGCTTCCAGCCCGGTGTAGGTGCCGCCGCCTTGCGAATAGGCCAGCAGCAGCATGCCGGCCACGCCGGTCCAGCCGATCGATCCGGCGAGGTGACGCGTTTCGGCCATCGTCGCCGGCACCAGCGCGGGCAGGTGCGACGAATGCACCACGATGCCGTACACGATCAGCACCAGGTGGGTCGCGACGAAGCCGAGGAAGATCGGCAGCAGGATCTGGATCGCCTCCTTCAGGCCGCGCAGGTTCATCACGATCAGCAGGCCGATGGCGACGGCCTCGGCCCACAGCTTGTAGGGCTGGAAGCCGAGCGGCAGGAACGAGGCCAGCGCGTCGACGCCGGACGCGATCGAGATCGCGATCGTCAGCACGTAATCGAGCACCAGCGCGCAGCCGGAGGCCAGTCCCATGTAGGGTCCGACCAGTTTGGTGGCGACCCGGTAGCCGCCGCCGCCGGTGGGGAACAGTTCGATCACCTGGTTGTAGGCGAGCGCGATGATGAAGACGGTGACCGCGGTGGCGATCGCCATGTACAGGCCGAGATGGGTGTGCGTGCCGAGCGCGCGGAAGGTCTCTTCGGGACCGTAGGCGGAGGAAGACAGGCCGTCGGCGCCAAGCCCCACCCAAGCCAGGAAAGCGACCAGCACCATCGAATGGCGGGTCTCGCTTTTCATCGGGTCGAGCGGCTTGCCGAGAATGATCTCGCGAATTTTCTTGTTCTTCATCGTGCGGGCCAGCCTGGCAGGCAGCCGGGTTGCTCAGGAAAGTGCAGATGATACGCCTGAACCACAATTGCGGGCAGCAAGATCGATGCGCCGGGTCATGCCGGGGCCGTGCATAAAAAACTCGTTTTCTGCGCGCCGCTCGTCTATAATGCGGGGCTTGCGTTTGTAGTGCTGTAATGCTGCCCGGATGGTGGAACTGGTAGACACAGCAGACTCAAAATCTGCCGCTTCGCGGCGTGCCGGTTCGATTCCGGCTCTGGGCACCAGCGACTACAAACACATAGCAACACCAAAGGACATTTCCTCTTGTATTTCAAGGGCTTATGTCCTTTTTTACGCCTGTCGAGTCTGGGAAAATCACGCAAAAGCACCTTTAGAACCACGGCAGTGGCGCGTTTGGGCCATCGGCGATATTGCGATGTCAGGCGCTCGGAAACCGCTGGGTTCCGACAGGTTGGATTTGGCGGCTGCGCGCGTCCGAAGGCGGAGTCCCGCGCGCCGACAACCAATTTTTCAACAGGTAGAGTGGGCGGTGCTTGCTTTCATCGAACATGCGCGCGAGATATTCCCCGATAATTCCAATGCTCAGCAGTTGCATGCCACCCAGAAACAAAATGGCAACCGCCAGCGATGGATAACCAGGGACGGGATTGCCGAGGATGAGCGTACGCATCACCATGTAAAAGCCGTAGGCAAACGCACAGAGCGCGGTTAACAGCCCGACATAAGTGGCAACCTTCAGCGGGCCGCAGCTGAACGACGTCAGCCCTTCAAGCGCGAAGTTCCATAGATTCCAATAGTTCCACTTGGTGAGACCGGCAAACCGTTCGGCACGCCTGTACGGCACCGCCACTTGCGGGTAACCGATCCAGGCAAACAAACCCTTCATGAAGCGATGTTGCTCACGCAACTGGCCCATCGCGTCGACCGCACGCCGGCTCAGCAGGCGAAAGTCGCCAGTATCCTCCGGTACCCTCACCTGGCTCATTTTCTGCAGCAGGCGATAAAACAGGAACGCCGTAACTTTTTTGACGATGCCTTCGCCGTCGCGACTCGTACGTTGCGCATAGACGACGTCGTAGCCTGCCCGCCAATGCGCTATCAGCTCGGGGATCAGTTCTGGCGGATCTTGCAGGTCGGCATCGATGACGATCACTGCGTCGGCGTCAGCATGGTCGAGGCCGGCGGTAAGGGCAATCTCCTTGCCAAAGTTTCTGCTGAGGTCGACCACGCTCACGCGCGCATCGCAACGATACAGTCCACTGATGACCTCGAGCGTCGCATCAGTGCTGCCGTCGTTGACGAAAATCAACTCGCAATCCATATCCAAGCTGTCGAACACCGTGCAGATACGACGGTAAAATTCGGCGATCACTTCCTGCTCGTTAAAAGCTGGCACCACGACAGACAGCGACTGCATGAGATGCTCCCGGGTTTCCATTCTATCGAGTGGCATGGCGCGGTCCTTTCGGTATGCAATACTCAGCAGCGCGCGCAATGTAATATTGCGTCCACAATAATGCGCCACCGGCCTTGCCGCGCAGTTGCCGCTCGAGTTTTTGTTGGAGGCGTAACGCACGTGCGCCCCCGAACTCGGCGATCAGCGGGATGTACATTCCGGACTGGTGCTGTTGCTCGACCGCGAACCCGGCGTCACTGAGCTGGCGCCGCACAGTTCCTGCTGTCATCAAATTTATGTGGCCAGTCGCCAGGATCGGTTCACGATAGATCAGCCGCACCAATTGGATCACCCCCGGCAGAAACGCTATCTTGGCGGCAAGCTCGAGTGGACTGTAGCGCTGCGGGGTCGACAGCACCAGCACGCCGCCGGGCTTGAGCAGGCGGTGCATTCCGGCCAGCGCGGCGGCCGAATCGCGAATGTGTTCAAGCACCTCTGTGCACAGGATCAGGTCGAAGCTGTGGGCCGCCATGGCGGAGTTGCAGATATCGTCTTCCAGCAGTTGAAGATTGGGCAGGCGCGCGCACAATCGCGTGGCATTCCGCAAATAGGCGCACTCGATATCACTAGCGACGACCGTGCCAAACAGCGCCGCAAGCTCCGGCAAATAGACACCCGAGCCAGGACCGACTTCCAGCGCGCGCAACTTTGCTGGCGCCCGATTGCGGCGCAGTGCGTCGATGATCCAGTCGCGCCGAGTGCAGTGCAGCCAGCGCCGGGTCGGGTTGCTGGAGCGGTACAGGGTCTCCTGTAGCGCGACCAATTCGAGTTCGGAAGCCATCACCTGTCCCTTCGCCTGAAATCAATGTGCACCCGATTCACGCCCCGCGTCGCGCCGCATGACCGAATGGTGAAGACCGACAAACACCTCCCTGAAAGCGGGGTCGGCCTTGAGCAGCTGCCTGATCGGCGCGTCGTTGCCGACAATGGCGTAGTCGATCGAGAGTTTGTCGAACTTTTCTTTCCAGTTGGCCTTGCCTTGATAGATATCGAGGAAATCACCGATGAATTGGTCCCCGTACAGGTCGGCGCGGCCGTCGATAAATATCCTGCGCGTCGGCGCCAAGCGATAGATCAGGTAGCCGCCATCATCGTAGTCATTGAACATATTGCCCGTGATCGCATGCGCCAGCACATAGTTGGTAGCGCCGATTGGCAGACGCTTATTCGCCTGAAGTTGCTCCCTCGCCTGAAAAACAGGCGCAAAGCCAACCAAGGCTGCAAGTACCACCAACAGCACAAGCCAGTTCAGGATAAATTCGCTGCCCCCCAGTTGTCGCGCGCCGCTCCATTTGCGGTATCTGCGCCCCAACCCCGAACCCTGCCAAGCGGAAAATACAGCCGCGATCGCTCCGGAGAGATACCGCGCGGTGAATGGCGTCAGGGAAAGCGCGGCCAACGGCATGTGACGCGTCGACACGAAACCCGCAACGATGAAAAAGCCCGGTAGCAGCAACTCCGTAGCATCCGGTCGCTGATCGGCGTAAGCATACGAAGCGAAAAAAGCAAGCACGAGCAGCAGGTAACATTGCGGCCCGAAATCATGAAAATTCGGGCTCTGCCACTCCTGGATTACGTGATTGGCCGCCATGCCAATCACTTGGAACGGATATAGCCAGTGCGTCAGGAAGCCAGGGTTCACCAAGCTAGCGAGCACAGTGACGCTCGCAATTTTCGTAAGTCGCGCAAGGCGCTGCCGCTGTGCAGGCGCATCGACGCCATTAATCCAGTAGATAAGCCATTCGCAACCGGTGAACAGGCCGACGAGCGCGATACCAATAACGAAACCGCCGTGGGCATTGACCCACACGATCATCAGCAACGGCATGAGAAACCAGGAAATTTTGGACTGGCAATATTTGAAGCTCAACAATCCAAACAGAAAGATCGTAAAGAAGGCATAAGTCACCAACTGCGGGCGCGGCGCAATGCCGCCCAGCAGCGGTATCAAGGCCATCATCGTCACGCCCATGGCTGCGGCGGCTGAGCGGCTGATACGCTGTGTGATGACAAGCAACAGACTGAGGGTACACATCAAAAAAATGGCTGTCATTAGCTTTACACCGACTTGGCCGCCCAAGCTGAACACGCTGTACAGCAAGACCTCGAACAGCCATTCATGTAGTACCCAATGCTGGCCGAAGCGCGTGTATGAAAAGACGTCGCCCGACGGCAACGTGTTGTTGGATACAATATATTCGCCGGTCTTCAGATGCCAAAAATAATCCGGATCCACAAGTTGCAACGAAGAGAGAGCGAGCAGAAATATCAACACCAGTATCAATCGAGTTTTGTCGAGGAGCGCCGCCACAGTCATCAACATGGCGCGCGCGCCCTGACCTTTTTTGGGTTGCGACAAATAGGTATTTTTGGCTTGCGTGATCATTTCCATTCACCACCTGGTCACCCGTCTTCTCGACGATTAATCAAATAAAGCGACACCGATCAAATCACTGTAATACGGCGAGCCGGCTTCATGCATCGTGCATTAGCCCTGTTTCGCCTAGTACAAACCGACTGTTCTGACGGGGCCGACGCAGGACATTGATCCTGGATGGTTGTGGGCGGTTTATTGTTGAACCGCTGTGTGCGTGCATCCACGTTGCCCGTCCCGCTGCCGGATTTCAAAGGTGTATAACCTTTTCTTGCGTGCGCGCACTCGACACAGTTCTCTGTTTCCTGTTAGTCTTTACGAAAATCCAACGAAGAATATCGCTCCGCTTAATTAGTTAAGAGACCTCGATGACTTTCGCGAAAAACCTGGAATCGGCGCTGATCGCCACAGTGCTTTTTTTCGCTTTGCTCGGATTCGCGTTACTGTGCGAACGCATCAATCCAGCCCAGCCGCAATCGTTGCGGTCGACCCGCTTCAACTTCGTTTACAGCTTGTTCTACCTGACGATCCAGACGCTCATCGTGCCGATCGTTTCCTCAGTGACGATTGTTGCTGTCAATGCGAGCGGGGGTGGCTGGCTGGTTCTGCCGGACTCGGGCTGGCAATTGATCGCCGGCGTCGTCCTATACGCAGTGACGCTCGACTGCATGGAGTACCTGTTCCATCGCGCCCAGCACCGCCTACCTTTTTTATGGTCGATGCATTCGCTCCATCACAGTGATTCCGCACTGAACGCGACCACCACCAATCGACATTTTTGGGGGGAACAAGGCCTGAAGATGGTGAGTGTCTACCTAGTACCCGGCGTCTTGTTCAAGGCCAATGCAACGATAGTTGCCCTGTACGCGGTGCTGTCTCTTTATAATATTTTCCTGCACATGAATTTGCGCGTCGGTTATCGTAACAAGTGGACCATGGCTTTCAACTCTCCCCAATACCATCGCCTTCACCATTCCGCGCTGCCCGAACACTACGACTGCAATTTCGCAGCGCTGCTCCCCGTTTTTGACGTCGTCTTCGGCACTTTCCGCCGGCCTCTCAAGGACGAATATCCCCCAACTGGCATTGATGGTGACGACAAGCCCAGCGGTATGGTCGAAGCCATTTGCTGGCCCGCGCGAACGATGATTCGCCGCTAGTCCCCGTGCACCATTCTGGCGCATTCCTCCTCCGTAATTCCGGCGGCGAAAAGTTAGTTCCCCTTTGGAAATACTCCTATTTTTTTGTGTCGCTTTGGTATGGATTTTTATAAAAAATGGATTTCTTGACAGCATTGTGAGATTATAATTTGGCGTATGGTTTAGCTACTTACAGTTACATCCGGATTCTTTATTTCGGGAAATATCGAAATTTTTTTACTATGATTTTCCGATAAATCCATCGCGATAACATCAGTTGGGGTATGTATGCCGACTTTCTCGATTAGCAAGGATCTGGCAGTCGCCGCCGCGCAGTCCAACGTGGCGGACGCACAGATGGTCGGGCGCATCAGGCTGGTGCTTGCGGTCACGGCATTGCTCACCTTTTTTATCGACCCTCTCGGAATCGGCGGCATTAGCGCGATCGCTGCTTTTGTCCTTTCCTGCTATCTGGCCACCAGCATCGTCATTTTCGTGTGTTCGGAATGGAAGGTGTCGTTCACCGGCGGAAGACTGATGCACTGGATCGATGTGGCCTGGTTCTTCGTGATTGTCCTTTTTACGGGAGGCGTCAACAGCTTTCTCTTCCTGTTCTTTTTCTTTGCGATTCTCGTTTCATCGCTGCGTTGGGGCTTCGATGAAGGAGCGCGCGTCACCATCTGCTCAGTCACCCTGTTTGTTTCGTGCGGATTTATTGCCGTTGTCGATTTCGAGCTGCCGCGGCTGTTGCTACGCGCGACTTTCCTCCTCTCCTTAGGCTACCTGATCGCACGATTAGGCGAAAACCAGATTCAGCTGAAACTCCGGTTAGCGCTGTTGCGCAGCCTGAGCCACCTGACGAATCCGCGTTTTGGCGCCGACCGCACCATCACGGCGATGATGGAAAAAAGCCGGCACTTCTTCGGCGCGCAACGTTGCATCGTTGTCCTGCACGAAACCGAGCCGGAACGCTATTCGATCCGTACCGTGCACGCAGACAGTCCGCTCTCCGTTCCCGCCGAGATAGTCAATGCCCAGATCGCGCGCGCGCTGCTGGCGCAGCAGGGCAGCCACATCTTGTTGTACCGCCGCCCATGGCTTCAGGCACCCCGGCTCCAAGGGGCTTCGCTTAGCCAGGATGGCGAACCGGGCCACTGGGTCAAACAGAACGGACCGCAATTCGAGCAGCTGGCAGATTTGCTCGAAGCCGATTCCTTCATAAGCGCCCCGGTGACTCTGTCCGGCGGCGCAGGACGCATCTACATAGCGGGCGGCGAACGCCATTTCGGACGAGCCGATGCCTTGTTCCTGGCGCATATCGCCGCCCAAGGATTGCCTTTCGTCGACAGCATCGAACTGCTGGACCGCATTGCATCCGATGCGGCCGCGCTCGAGCGAAAGAAAATCGCCCTCGACCTGCACGACACGGCGATCCAGCCGTATATCGGCCTCAAGCTGGGACTGGCCGCCATGTGCAAGAAAAGCTCCCCAGCCAACCCGCTGTTCGATGACCTGGCAAAAATGCTGGCCATGACGGACGGCGTCATCTGCCAATTGCGCGATTATGCCGGTGGCGTGCGCGCCGCCCCCGAACTCGAAGAGCCGATCTGCCTTTCGGCGCTGCGCCGGCAAACATCGCAAATCATGCAGTTTTATGGCGTCAACATCACGGTCGATGTGGAAGGCCGAGTGGCACTGGGTGACCGGCTGACCGCGGAAGTGTTGCAGATCGTTCGGGAAGGTCTCAGCAACATCTGCCGCCATACGGTCGCGCAATACGGGGCAGTGCGCCTGCGCTGCGGCGAAGAGATGCTGCGCATTGAGATCGATAACGACAACGACGGCAAGCAGCCGCTGCCCTTTCTGCCGCGCTCGATCAGCGAGCGCGCCGCCTCGCTGGGCGGCAAGGCTTATGTACGCCAGGATGAGTTCGGCCGCACCGGTGTGTGTGTAGAGATTCCAGTATGAACCCGCCCACGCAAGCCATTGTTGGCGCGACCATCGGGGTAATGCTGGTGGAAGACCACCAGACCATGCTGTGGGGATTGCAAAAACTGATTAATGGGGAACGTCCGCGCATGCAAGTGGTGGGCACCGCGCGCAATTGCGCCGATGCGATCGCCGGCGCGGCCCGGCTGGCGCCCAACGTGATCCTGCTCGACCTTGACCTCGCCGGAGCCAGCGCGGTGGAGATCATTCCGCAGCTATTGGCCAATGGCGTGTCGCGTGCGCTCGTGTTGTCCGGGGAACGCCGCAATAGCATTCTTGACCGGGCCGTGCGCGCCGGAGCGCGCGGCATACTGCACAAGAATGCGGAAGCCGAACAGGTTTTGAAAGCGATAGAAAAAATTCATCTCGGCGAGCTTTGGCTCGATCAGGAATCGATGGGCCGCCTATTCGGCGACTTGCTGGAACGGCGTCCGGCGCGCAAGCGTGACATCGAACTTGACAAGCAAGCAATGCTTACCGGTCGAGAGCGCACCATCATTGCCGCCATCGTCGAGCACGTCGGCAGCACCAACAAGGTGGTGGCGCAGCACCTGTTCATTTCCGAACACACCCTGCGCAACCACCTGACTTCGGTGTACCACAAGCTCGGCGTCACCACGCGTCTGGAACTGTATGTGTATGCGGTCAAACACAGGCTCGCCGCAAATGGCGATGCGCGCCCGGCATCCTTGGCCGAGCGTTGAGGCGGCGCCGGCCGCCCCTGATCTCATACGCTTCATTTCAACTTAATCCGCCACCGGATAGGTTTTGCCAGTAACGACACCTTGGGGAGTCGTTACCTTGATGGCGAGCGAGCCGCTGCTGACCGTGTTCGTGCAAAGTAAGCCATGGGCTGCATCGGTCTGTGTCGCATCGCTTTGCAGCTGCACGGTGTAAGTCCACGCCGCCGAATTTTCATCGTTGGTGTTCGGCACAATGAAACTGCTGTTGCCTAGGATGGTGCCGTTGGATGTCGAGAAATCGATTCGCGTTCCGGCTGGCAAAATATTCCCTGCCAGGGTGTTTCCTGGGAAGATGATCGGGTTGTTGTCGCGGACGGCTACCCGGAACGTCTGTGCCACGTTGACGAAGGGAGTTCCATCGGTACAGTGGCTCAAGACCACCGAGGACCCGCAACAGGTGTCGAACACTGCTGTGCTTCCCGACATGACCTGGACCAGCGATTGGCGCACGTGGATTGTCGGTACCCTGCTGTTGGCAACCGTCTGTCCGGTTGCCGGATCGAGTTTCAACACGCCGTTATATTGGCGGTCCCCCGTAGCGTTGTACCTGCCGTCACCGTTGCTGTCAATATACGCTTCGCCGAGTCCAGGAGATCGGCAAACGAACGGACTCGTTGCACCCTCCTTTAAAAAGGGCGCCGACCAGACAGGGTTTGCCTGCGCATCGCTAACGGCCCCGTCGTAGCGAACAGGCTCGCACAGATCCTGAAATGTTTCCGCATCGTCGAAACGATTGATACTGTTCGTGATATCAGGATTGTCGATGAAGCTTTCTTCACCAAGAGCGTACGCAAGGATCGTCACCCGTCCGTCTGTCGCACGCGGACGGGCCGAGCAAAACCTCACGCTGCAGGATCCTGGAAGCCCTTTCTGCTGGATCACACTACCGTTGGTCAGCTGCGTATTGACCAACCCTGTCAGGCACGAGGCATCGATTACCCCCCCTTCCGCGGTGAAGCTAACTGCAGTGCCATCGGGGACGGGATTATTAAAATGGTCCGCCAGGCTCACCGTTACCGTTGAGCCTATGTTGCTGGGGCAGCCATCGAAGTTCGCGCCCTCGACGTTGAAGATCGAGGTGCTTAACGAAAAGCTTTTCTGATCAGGAATACCCGTCGAAATGACCAGTTGGTCCGAAGTACTGGTCACTGCGGGAATGCTGCCGCGAATCGTCGCGGTAACCCGCACTGGCGTGTTCACGATGCCCGCGAAGAGAGTAGTCGATACAATGCCATCCGCGCCCGAAGTGGCATTCGCAGGATTCAGCGTCAGTCCGCCGGTGCCACTCACGTCGGCAATCGTCCCAAACAAGAGGAAATTGACCGCTACGCCTGCTACCGGATTGCCGTTCTTGTCGAGCACCTTGAAGGTGACGGTTGACGACTCCTGACGGCCAGGGCCACCGGTGCCTTTCATGGCAATATTTTGCGGCAGCGCCGATACAAAGGCGAGCTGTCCGGCGACCGCGCCAAGCACCGTGATACTGGCGGTCTGGCTGGACGTGGCCCCTCCCAGGCTCGTAGTTGCAGTAATTGTATCTGCCGCGCCGCAGCCCTTGTCGATGTACGAGGTGCTGGCCACCCCGGCGACCGTAATCACAGGAGAGCTGATGGTCGCCTTGCCGGCCGCCGCGCACGGCGACGTGAAGCTGACCGATTGTGCCGGTGCGAACGGTTGCGCGCCGTCCATCACCGTCACTGCCAGCGTGGCCGTGCCGCCTGCCGCCAACGGCGATGGCGCAGCCGTGAGCGGACTCAGTGTCAGTGTCGGGAAGCTGACTGCATAGCCAAGCGTACCAGTCACGCCTGCACCAGCCGCAGTGGCGCTGGCCGTCACGGTGAAGCCGCCGGCTTGGGTCCCGGCGACCACGCCGATGCGTGCGATCCCGGCTGCATCGGTCAGGGCTGCGCCCGACGCGGGTACCAGGCTGGCCGTCTTGTCGCTGGTGGTAAATGTCACCGCAATTCCAGTCAGCGGTTTGCCGCTCGCATCCTTCAGCAATGCCTGCACCGTCCCCGCCCGCTGCACCGTCACCGTCGTGATGGCGGCGCCAGCCGCGTCGGTCAAACTGAGCTTGAGCGTGGCGATGGCTGGCGTCGTGACCGGTACCGAGCTCGTCGTGCAGCCGGGCAGGCTGGGATCGCGACTCGGATCGAGCACCTTACATTGGTCGCCTTGCGCGGCACCGCCACCACAAGCTGCGAGGGTGCCGGCCACGATGACAATGGCAAGCCAGGAAATTGCGCGGCGGGTATTCTGGATCATGTGTACTCCCGAGAGGTTTTTTATAGTGGGAATTCGAGTTGCGGGACATTCAGCGCAAGTGCGGCCAGCGGGGGCGATCTGTCGACGGTATTGAGCCACGCAAGTTGAACCGTCGCGTCCCTGCCCAACACCAGCCGCACATCGGACTGGGTGGGCAAATTGGGCACCACCAGCAGCACCGCATTACCACGCAAAGCGTCGCGCAACTGCTGCGCATATTGTGCGTGGCCCGCGCGGTATTCGATGGTCGTTGCGACCTGGTGAAATGGACGGGCATTGGTAAGCCGGCTCACCGCGATACCCTGCCGGCCGAGCACCTGCTTGATCCGCCTTGCCATGCCGGCAATACCATTCCCGTTGGCGATTTCGATACGGGCGGATGTGACGGACGCAGGTATGGGGGCCACCAGCGGCACGAATGCGGCGAGTGGCGCTGCCCTGCGCTTGAGCTCGAATACGTTCGGACCCAACGCAACCAGCTCCATCGAGCTCTCCGCTATTGGCGTTGGTGCGGCCGCAGCCGCAGCCGCCGGTACAGCCGCAAGCGCGACGGGCGACGCTACCGGTGCGGAGACGGCAATGGCGCGGCCGTTCTGGCCGGCAATTGCGTCTTCGGCCAGCCGCAGGTTGTTGCGTGTCCGGTCGTTGCCCGCTTCGAGCGCCAGCGCCTTGCGCAAGGTGGTTGCCGCGGCGACGTAGTCTCCTTGCAGGTAATACACATAGCCGAGGTTGTTGTACGGCAGCGCGACGGCAGGGTAATCGGCCACCACCGCCAGCAACATCGCCTTGGCCTGGTCCAGCCGGCCCTGCTGCGCATGGACGGCGGCTGCCGCGCTGCGCGCCTCGAGCTGACTTTCGTCGCGCGCGATCGAATAAGTGTAGGCCGTCAAGGCAAGCTCGAGATCGCCGTGCTGCTGGTGGTAGCGCCCCACCTGGTAATAGCTGGCGGCAGTCTGGTTGCCCGAATGGCGCACCTGCATCGCGGGCTGAACCACCATCTCCTGGCGCGCCGGCGGTGCGCCGCACCCTTGCAGCAGGCAGGCGCCCAGCACGGCGGATGCGATAGGACGTAAGGTAAACATGATTGCCTTCCTTCTCAGTTGGAGCCGGCCATGGCGGGCAGCATTACGCGGTAGATCTGGATGAATGCAGGTCCCATCAGCACCACGAGCAGCGACGGGAAGATGAAAAAGATCAGCGGGAACAGCAGCTTGAGCGCAATCTTCGCGGCCGCTTCTTCGGCGCGCTGGCGCCGCTTGGTACGCAACTGGTCCGACTGGATGCGCAGGGAGGCGGCGATGCTGGTACCGAACCGCTCGGCCTGGATCAGCATCGCAACGAGCGCATCGACGTCTTCCACGCCGGTGCGCATGGCCAGTCCACGCAGCGCCTTTTCCTTGGTGCTGCCGGCGCGCAGTTCCAGCGTGACCAAATTCAATTCTTCACTCAGCACTCGGCTTTTCATGCCGATTTCGCCGGCCACGCGGGCCAGCGCGGCATCCATGGCAAGCCCCGCCTCGACGCACACCGTCATCAGGTCAAGCGCGTCCGGGAAGCTCTCGAACACCTCGCGTTGCCGCCGCCCGATCATATTTTTCAACAGAAGATTGGGCAGGTAGTAGCCGAACGCTGCTGAGCACAACAGCCAGAACAGTAGCGAGTTTGAACTGAATTTCGTACTGGAAATACTGAGCGTGAAAAATATCACCAGCGGCAGGCCAACGGCCAGCGCGGTCTTGGCGGTGAAATAGATGATCGGGGCAGCGGATTGACGGAACCCCGCATTCATGAAACGGGTGCGCATGACCGAGTTTTCCCATCCCTCGTCCGGGACGGAAAGCTTCGCCAGCGGCCCGGTCAGCTTGACGATGCGCGTTACCCATGGGTTGGGGGTGCTGTTGGCGCTGGGCGCGGCGCGGGTGCCAATCGTATCGAGGCGCCCCTGCACTGGCTTGGCCGCAAGCCGCCGCAACGCAAGCATCGCGGCTGCAAACACCGCCAGGAATAGCGTTCCCAAAAATGCAAGTTGAAGGATTGTCATGGCAGGTTCTCCTATACCCGAATCCGAATAATCTTGCGCATGACGAGGACGCCGAAAAACATCATCGCAGCAGCCACCATCACCATTTTTTGCCCCCCCGGATCGGTAAACAGCACTTCGAGAAATTGTGGATTAGTGAGCTGAATCATCGCCGCCGCTCCGAACGGCAATAGCCCCAGGACCCAGGCAGACATTTTCCCTTCGGCAGACAATACCCGGATCTGGCCAAGCAGCTTGATCCGGTCGCGGATAATGGCGCTGATGCTATCGAGCAGTTCCGACAGGTTGCCGCCTGTTTCACGCTGGATCAGCACTGCGATGACGAAATAGCGCAGGTCGGTAGAGGGCACACGCGTCGCCAGGTTCATCAGCGCATCCGCCATGGCGATGCCGAAGTTGACTTCGTCGAACGCGGCCCGGAATTCGCTGGCCAACGGGTCGTTCATCTCGTCGCCGACCATCTTCAGTGCGGTCGGGAAGGCATGCCCGGCACGCAAGGCGCGGCTCATCAGGTCCAGTGCGTCGGGCAATTGCGCCTCAATGCGATTCAGCCGCTTGGCGATCGCGCGTTTGACCAACTGATACGGCAGGACAGCAGCCGCAGCGACAAGCCCGATGCGAAACGGCTGCGGCAGTGCTAAGAAACTGGCGGCGAAATACGCCAGCGCACACGCCGCCAGCGTGATGCCGGAGAATTCCGCCACGCTCCACGACATGCCCGATTGCACGAGCATGCGGTCCAGGACACCGACACGCGGTACCTCCAGCAGCAAGCGCTGAACCCCCGGCGTGTTGCTGAGCAGCCGCTTCTTGATGATCGAATTGTTCTGCTCGCCGGCATGGCTACCGGCCGACATCACGCGCAAGCGGCGCGCGATGCGTTCGGCCTCCGGTCCCTTCGATGAGTTCCAGGTCAGGTAAGCGCCTTCGATCAGCAAGACCACCGCAATAAAAATGAGCGTACCGAAGATATAGTAAAGAGTGTCCATGGCGGTCTAGTGAAACTGTCGGGTTGGGTCGAACAAGGTTTCGGAGATGGTCACGCCAAAAGTGCGCAGCCGATCGATGAAGCGCGGCCGCACACCGGTCGCGCAGAAGTGGCCGATCACGTTCCCATGCGGATCCAGCCCGGTCTGCTTGAACTGATAAATTTCCTGCATCGTGATGACGTCACCTTCCATCCCGGTGATCTCCTGGATCGACAGCACCTTGCGCTTGCCGTCGGTCAGCCGCGCCACCTGCAGCACCACGCTGATGGCCGAACTGATCTGCTGGCGCATCGCCTTGCTGGGCAGGCTGGATGCCGCCATGCTGATCATATTTTCCAGCCGGATCAGCGCATCACGCGGGGTGTTGGCGTGGATCGTCGCCATCGATCCTTCATGCCCAGTGTTCATCGCCTGCAGCATGTCGAGCGCTTCGCCGCCGCGCACCTCGCCGAGGATGATGCGGTCCGGCCGCATCCGCAGCGCATTGCGCACCAGCGCGCGCTGCGTCACTTCCCCCTTGCCTTCGATATTCGGCGGGCGCGTTTCCAGCCGGACGATATGGGGTTGCTGCATCTGCAGTTCGGCAGCATCTTCCACCGTCACAATGCGCTCCGACGCGCTGATGAAGCCAGAGATCACGTTGAGCATGGTGGTCTTGCCGCTACCGGTGCCGCCGGAGATCAGGATGTTGACTTTCGCCTTGCCGAGTCCTTGCAGGATCTCCGCCATGTCGGCGGTCATGCTCTTGTATTCGACCAGGTCGGCCAGCCGCAGCGGCTCGGCGGCGAAGCGGCGGATCGACATGATCGGACCGTCGATCGCCAACGGCGGAATGATCGCATTGACGCGCGAACCGTCCGGCAGGCGCGCGTCCACCATCGGGCAGGATTCATCGATGCGGCGCCCTACGCGCGAAACGATCTTGTCGATGATCTTCATCAAGTGCGCATCGTTGGTGAAAGTCACGTCGGTCAACTCCAGCCGGCCATGGCGCTCGACGTAGACTTGTTTGTAGGTATTGACCAGGATGTCGGACACGGTCGGATCGGCCAGCAAGGTTTCCAAGGGTCCGAACCCGAGCATCTCGTTCTGGATGTCGCGCGTCAGGTTCTTGCGCTCGATGTCGTTGATGACGACAACATCTTCTTCCAGCACGCGCTCAACGAGGATCCGTAGTTCGTCGCGGATCTGGTCTTGCGACAGGCGTTGCAGGCTTTCCAGGTCGATCCGGTCGAGCAGCGTTTGATGAATACTGTGCTTGAGCTGCTGATAGGCACGATTGTCGGCGCCGCCCGGGTTCTGGCCGCCGTGGGTCGCGCCTTTGCTGGCATTGCCGCTGCCAAGCCGGTCCCTCAGTGTCATGATTTCTGCTTCCATGGCGAATTCTCCAGTAGCCCTATCGATCGATACATCAAGCGCTCTTGAACATTCGCGACAACCAGCCCTGTGGCACCCTGCCCGTCTGACCTGTGACGAGCCTGGCAAAGTCCTGCAGCGATTTTGAAATCGGACTGTTCTTGGCCAGCTTCAGGATGGGCACACCCTGGTTGACCGAGGCGGCCGCCGCCTCATAGTGATTGGGGATGGTCATGAAGACGGCGCTTCCATAAGCGGTTTCGAGGTCGCCCAGCTTGATCTCGCTGCTTTTTTCGTGGCGGTTCACAATCAGGAATATTTTTTCGCGGGGATAGTCGAGCGAACGGAATACCGCGAGCAGGCGCTTGCCATCGCGCACGTAAGGGAGCGTTGTCTGCAGCACCGGAAAAATCATGTCCGACTGGTCCAGCGCGCGCACGCTCACCGCGTCCAGGCCGCGGCCGACATCGAGCAGGATGAAGTCGTAATGTTGCCTGGCCAGCGTTAACAGGGCGTCGATGTGTTCCGGCTTGACATCGTCAGCATGCACGGGGTCTTCCGGAGCGGCAAGGAGCGCGAAATTCGGCGTCACGTTGAGCATGCTCGCCGCCAGCAATGAATGGTCGAGCCGGTGGATCTGTCGCGCGACGTCCGCCAGCGTCGCCAGCGGTTTACCATCTGACACAAACAGCGATGCGTCGCCGAACTGCAGATGCAAATCGATTAAAGCAACCTTTTTGTTTTCCAAGGTCGCCAGTGCATAGCCGAGGTTGGTAGCGAGGAAAGTGGCGCCACTGCCGCCCTTGCACGACACAAAGGCCAAAATCTTGCCGGCAGCGTGGGTATGCCGTTGCAGCTTCTCTTCGACGCGCCGGATAGCCGGAAACAGGCTTTCGGCACCGACCGGTGAAGGCAAGACTTCGCGCACACCTGCGCGCATCGCCCGCATCAGGAACTCGGGCGAGTGCTGCCGGCTGGTGAGTATGCAGGCCATCTTCGGGTACAAATTGCTCAAGCGTTCGAGGCGCTCCAAGTCGCCGTGCTCGACCGAAGGTTGGTCGAGCACCAACAAATCCGGTGCGGTCTCGATAAATCCGGTCAGCTTGTCCAGCGAACCAAACGAGGTGAGGATTGAATCGGCAGTATTGCGCCCACGGAGCAGCCGGGCCAACTCCGCGAGTTGCTTTTCGTCCTTGGATACGATGGCGATCTTCACGTGTGGCTCCTCGAATACAGATGGTGGGCGATCTCGTTTTCCGATTACATGCAGACCGGATTGGCCTGGCCGCCAATCGTGCTGAGCATGCTTTCGCGCGGCAGGGTCGTGGAAAATGGCGGCAGCGTCAGCGACAAGGGCACGTACGGAATAAAGGTCGCAACCGGGACAGTCGGAAGAATGCTGACCGTCACCGACTCACAGGTACTGACGTCGCACCCGGCCGGCTGGTAAGTAATCGAAATTTTGTTAGCCGGCAGAATCGACAGCATCGTTTGCATGCGGGTTTTGATGTTGGCGTTGTCCAGGTCGCACACGACGGCGATGCGGGCGCCCAAACGCGTTGCTTCCGCCGCGGAATTCCAATAGAAGAGGATTCGCCCCATTTCCATCGTCCCGATCAGGAGGGTGAAAAACAGGGCGGCCACTAGCGCAAACTCGACTGCGGCCACACCTTGTTGCCGGCACCGATATGGATGAGCCTTCCGAGCCAGAATTTTCATAATACCTGCCGCATCGTCGTACTTATTGCACCGAAACTCATGCTCGGCACGATTAGCGGCACGAGCGAGGTAAACGGATAACCGGTGATAGTCACCGTGACGAGGTTCATTACGCCGCTGCCAGTGGCCTGGTTCTGGTGCGTGGCGGCGCAGCTAATGCTGTCGCAGACGGTCACCATTGCTATCGTAAGGTACGGAACGATGGGCGTTCCGGTACAAGTCTTGTTGCCGTAAACTGTCAGGCACTTCGCTGTGAGGGCATCCGTTGCGTCGCCGGGACCTTGCCCCGATAAAAACCGCGTTGCGTCACGCGTCGCTTTGGTCAGGGCATTGTATTGGTATACGGCGCGGGCAAACTCGGTCATGCCGAACGCAAGCGGCACCAGTACGAAGGTCATGAGAATCGCCAACTCCACCGCTGCAATGCCTCGCTGTTTCCGGAAGATATGCATGGCGGCTCCCTATTGCACTAGCGCAGGAACGCGGGGGCCAACACCGCCCGGCCCCCCGACGGCGCCTGAGGTTGCACAGGGACTGTTGATATCCGTAGATTTTCCGAGATACTCAATCTTTGGGTCGTCGTCGTCCTTTGACATTGGGGCCAACATCAATGCACATGCATAACCGCGCACCGGATACAGGCCATTCTTCACAGGGCATTCCACAACGGGAACCGTTACCAGCCTTCGGTCTGCTCCATTGCTCGTAAGCTGGGCCGGCGTACTATAGTTGTAACCGCCACTCAGCGAGATTTCAGATGGGTCGTTCGATGAAAGGAATGCCGTATGAACCGCGCGCGCTGACCCGAAATTAGGTGCAGCGGCACCTTTATTGGTCGTCGACGCGCCCGAAAATGCATTTTTCCCCGATACCCATGAGGCTGACGTATAGGCATAGCCGGTATAGTCAGGCGGAGCATCGGTTATGCTACTACCCCCTTTGTAAAGGCCGAACCGGGTGTTCCACGCTTTTTCGAGACTTGTTTTTGTCCCTGGTTCACCGACCTGCGCACCTACCGCTGGAACGTTACAGGAACCGGTTCCCGTGAACAGGTCGGCGAGTTCACTTGCGCCACCAGCGCTTGGGGTGAAGTCAATCCAACGGTCCTTGCCCGAACCAGTGGACGTGATACTCGCCCAGTCTCCCACCACCATTCCGGCAAACGGATCTGCCGGCGTTCCGGTGTCTGTCATACACATGCCGATCGGTATTGCACAGTTCGATTGGGCTGGAGATAAGGTTGCCACCGCTTGTGCGCTAACGGCCTGAGGCTGCGCACCCAGAACCTGCATGAACCAGGGAATGATGCCGGTTTGCTGCGCAGTGCACATGACGTATTTTGAAGCAGGGTTCGCACCGGCTGCCCGGGATAAATAAGCGGAATTTGGTGCAAACGTCGTACTGAATTTGATATCGCCGGGCGCGATATCGATTGCGGTTGCTTGAAAATTGACCTTGTTGCGCGCGGCCACGGAAATGCCGCTGTTTTCAGCGTTGATGAGAAACGATGCGGCACATGGACCGGCACTGGGATCGCAAGTCAATTCGCGCGATGCGGCCAGCGCGCACGCATCCGTGGCATTCTGCAGTTCGGTCTTTTCAACGTAAAGGTGCCCCACATCCAGCGCCAGACCTGCAAATCCGATCAGGATAGGAAGCGACAAGGCCGCGATCACGGCGACCGCACCCTTTTGCCTTTTTCCAGTATTCATCATTCGGTCTCCTCTGTTCCTTTTTGAGCAGCGATCAGTATTCAGCGCCCTCCAGCCACACCGATCGTGAAGGCATTCGGTTGCGGCTCAGGAGTTTTGAACGATTTCTGGTACTGGTCATACGCGCTCTTTGCCGCCTGGCCATCGAGGCCCTTGACAGGATCGGCATTGAGGGCAGCGCCCGGGCTTAGCGTCTGCTGGGCTTTCATCATGTTGACGGCCTCGCCGAAATGCCGATCCAGCACCGGGGTTGTGGACGCACAGCCGGTCACTCCGAGCAGCAGCGCAGCGGCCACGCTTCCAATTCCGAATTGATTGCGATCCATGACAGTTCTCCTATTTCAGTTCAAAACCGGTGGGCGCGGCGGCGCTGGCGGGGGCGGGACGCTGGTTCGTAGCTGGCCCCCTGCCTTCCAATTTTCCCCCGAGGAAGAACTCCGCCCGGGTCGGTTCGATGTAAGCGTCGGTGGGCAAGCGGTAGTCCGGTGGCAGCGGTTTCACCAGGTGCGGCGTGATGATGAATACCAGTTCCGAGCGGTCAGTCTGGAAATCGCTGCTGCGAAACAAGGTTCCGAGCACCGGTATTTCGCCAAGCAGCGGGAAAGCCTTGACGTTGGTGGTCACGTTATTCTTGATCAGGCCGCCGATGGCAAAGCTCTGGCCGTCGAACAGCTGGACCGTGGTGGTTGCGCGCCGCGTGGTAAATGAAGGCAGGATTGCCGTCGTCGATATGCCGGTGGCGGTAATGCCGATGCCTTCCTTGTTCAGGTCGGACACTTCGGGCGCCACCTTCAGGTTGATGCGCCCACCCGCCAGTACGGTCGGAGTGAACTTCACCGCCACGCCGAATTCCTTCTCTTCGAGCGTGATGGTCGGCGTGCCGCCATTATTGGTCTGGCTGACCGGGATAAAGATTTTCCCGCCCGCCAGGAAGCTCGCTTCCTGGCCACTGACCGCCATGATGGTCGGTTCTGCCAATATCTTGATCAGGCCGTCGCGCTTTTGCGCATCGAGCGTGGCGAAATTGCCGTTCTTGTTGTTGAATCCGTCGACCATGCTGGGGTTGTTGCTGAGCAGATTGGACAGAAAGGTGTAAGTCCAGTTTCCGCGCACCTTGCTGGCGCCAAGGCCGACGCCGAGCTGGTCGACCAGCGTCTTGGATACCTCGGCTACCTTCACCTCCAGCATGACCTGCTGGGGCGCCGCAATGGATAGCATGTTGATGACCTTTGGGCCGGCCGGCTGCCCGCCTGCCGCCGCGCCGCCGGCGGGCTGCATCGCAGCGGCCACTCCGCCGGCGCCTTGGCCGCCGCGCGAGCTGCGCTGCACATAGGCGTTGGCCAGCGCAATTATCTGGTCCGCCCTGACGACGTCCGATACCGTACCAGACAGGATGAGGGTATCGGCGGCGGGAGTGATGATGACATCCTTTTCCTCGCTCATCAGCTGGCCGAAGCTAGCGCTCAGCGCGGTCGTATCGATGCCCACGGAGATATCGATGATGGTGGCATCGTTCGCCTGGTTCCATAGAATCAGGTTGGTCGAACCCACCGATTTTCCGAGCATGTAAACTTCGCTCGGGTTGAGCAGGATGACGTCCGCGATATGCGCATCACCCACAGACAGCCGGGTGGCAGGATACGGCAGGCGCATCAAGGTAGATTTCCCTTCCGCCAGGTTGATCCGCGACGCGAGCTCGACGTGGCCCGTCATTTGCGGCGCCCCTGTCATCGCCACCTTTTTCATTTGCGCCGACTTTGCCATCAACATTGGCTTTGGCTTCCTGTCTGCGGCGGCGTTTTTCGCGGCTTTGGGCGCGTCCTTCGGCGCCAATATCGCAGCCTCCATGCCGACCTGGCCGTATGCCAGCGATGTGGCCGCCGCCACGATCGTCAACCCCAACGTTACGCGCATCGTCGCCGGACCCGTACTGCTGCAGAATTTATTCATCGAATCGCTCCCGGCAAGTATCAAAATAGTTGGGTAGTACGTTCCAGCCCCTTGATGATGTCGACTTGATGCGTCGTCGCTGGCACCACCACCGTCACCACACCGCGCTTCACGGCGGGTCTCGGCCTCGGAGCCGCCGCCAGCTTGGGCGACAGTTCGACCAATTTGGCATCGAGCAGCCGCGTCTTGGTCGCGCCTTCGGTGTTGACCGGGGTTGGATCGATCTGGTTGCGCAGCACCAGCGACAGGGTGCCGACACTGCGCGCCAGATCCAGCCGTTCAGCCTGGTCAGGGGTCAGCTCCAGCGTGACCGCGTTGACCACTTTGGGTTTGGTTTCATCGCGGCTCGATTCCTGGGCAACCGCCAGCACCATGATTCGTTCCAGTACGATCTTGGAGATAGAGGCATCTCGGTTGGTATTTTTCTTCGCTACTTCGTCCTGGGTGTTGACCAGGATGTCGACGAAATTGCCTGGCAACGCGAAGCCCGCTACGCCGACAACGTCATTGACGCGCACGGTCATCGCGCGTTTGCCGTCAGCGACAACGGCCGACAACCCGCCCTGCGTGCCGGGCGGCGCCAGCTTGCCTTCCATGACAGGTTCGCCGTGCTGGATGCTGGTGCGCGTGACCCGCGTTTCGACCATCTTCGGGTCGGTGATTGCGCCCGGCGGCACGGCACTCGACGGCCAGTCCACCATGCGCACCATTTCCGGACTCAGCCGCGCGCCGAGCCCGATATCGACAATCGCCACCGCCACCTTGTTAGTGGCGCCCGCAGCTTGCGCATTGATCCAGCGCGCCGCGACGAATACCGCCGCGAACGCGAGTACGACCGCGAACACCATCATCATCAAAGCCCGAGTATTTTTCATTTTCCGTTCTCCCCGCGTGGACCGACCTGCTTGTCAGGAACCGGTAAAGTAGTTATTCCATGCCCAATCGAGCACGGCCGGGTCCGCGCACGGCGCCCGCCCTTCGTATGTCGCGATGTCGCGCACCTGTGCAATGAGGTCGCGCGGATAGCACGCGAGCAGCGGCCTTTCTTCCTTGTAGTGGTGCTCCTGCAGCAGGTAGTGGAAGGCATCGAGTGAATACGGCACGCCGTATTGCTCGCAGACCTGGATGAACACGCGCTGGTATTCCGACTCGGTTAGCGGTCCGACGTGAATCTTGTAGCCGAGCCGCCGCAGGAAGGAGCCATCCGCCAGATTCTCCGGCGCGAAGTTGGACGAAAATACGACGATCATATCGAACGGCACCTGAAACTTGTGACCCGTATGCAAAGCCAGGTAGTCGACGCGGCGGTCCAGAGGGACGATCCAGCGGTTCATTAGTTCAACTGGCGAGCAACGCTGGCGTCCCAGGTCGTCGATGACGAAAATGCCGTTATTGGCCTTCAGGTGCGGCGGTGCCTGATAAAAACGGGTCGCGCTATCGAAATGCAAGTCCAGCATGTCTAGCGTCAGCTCCCCGCCAGTCACCACGGCTGGCCGTTCCGACAGCACCCAACGGGCATCCACCTGCGCCCTATGTTGGTAGTTGTCCGCCGCCGCGGCGGAGCCCTCCACCGCACGGTGAACGACGGGGTCGTTGACTTGCACAATTTCGCCGTCGACGAGCACGGCATAGGGTACGCAGATGTGTCCTTTTAACAGACCGGAAAGGCGCTCTGCCAAGTACGTCTTGCCGCTGCCGGCCGGACCGTGGATGAATACTGACCGCCCGGAATTCATGGCCGCCCCCAGTTGATCGAGGGTGGCCGGGTTCACCACAATATCGCCGTACTCCTCGTCCATGTCCGCGCGCGAAATGCGCATGTCCGCGACGCTCTGCGCCTGGACTTGCGCGCAATATGCTGCAAGGGTGACCGGGGCGGGGCCGGCGTAGGCATTACGCCCAAAGTATTCGGCGCCACGGGCCATTCCGAGCTCGGTGAGCTTGTATGTGAGGTCGGCGTCAGTTCCGCTGCTGCCGGAACGCGTGACCTCGCACAGCCTTTCGGTGCGCATGAAGCTGATCACCCGGTCGAGCACGCTTACAATGAGCTTGACATGGGCCGCCAATTCGACCAGGCGCAGCTGGCCGCGCAGGAACAATACCTTCACCACCAGGTCCACCAGGAACAAGAACGGCAGGCCCGTTTCCTCAACGCTGCACGGCGCGCGCGGAAACGTCCGGTGTTCCAGCCGACTTATGACGGAAGTGCCGTTGCTGATGGAAAGCATGGTGATCCCTCAGTAGCAGTTTAGAAAATCAGCGGCACAAGCCGGTGCTTCACTCGCCGCATGTATGCGCGATACTCCGGGTCCATTGCAAGGTGTTGCTCCTCGCGCAGCAAGCGGAAAATCAGCAGGCTGATTGTCGTGACGTAGACGACGAGATTCGCGACAGACGTGTTCGCCAGCAGGTATCCGCTGAAAGAAATGAAATAGCTCGAATACAAGGGATGCCGCACGAACCGGTACAACCCGGATGTCTTGATTGCGCGTTTTGCCGGGACGATTCCGAAGCTACGGTTCAGGGATATGAGTCCGACAATTTGAAAGCTGAACCCGGCCACGATCAGGAGCTTCGCCTGGGGCAGCAGTCCCCAGACCGCAGGAGCGAACAGGAATGGAGCGAACGTGGCGCTGATTGCCGCCGTCCATTCAATCGGGGCATCAGAAACTGTAATTGCGTCAGAACGGATGAGAAACAGCACTGCGGAGAGGCTCTCCGATGCACAGAACAGCAGGTACGACCATTCCCCGGTCGCCTTGAATGCGAACCAGTGAAGGTAGGAAAATATTCCCCACACGAAGGCAAGAACAGCCCCCGCCAGCAGGGGACCTAGCTTCAAGTTCACTTCAGCAGGATGCTGTTTCATGGCAGAAGGCTCCAGTCAGTTGTAGTGCCGAGAAATATTTGCAAGCAAGTTCCACTCATGATCGCTATTGCATAAGCAAGTTTTCCTGTCGGAGTAACGGGCTTGTCTATGTGAATGCCGGTACCGGCCATCGCACGGAAAACCGTATGCTTCAGCAAGTTGCCAGTATTGCTCAGTACTCTGACCAGCGTGCCTGTCCAGAGCGCGACGGCGAGAGCCAGGATTCCGCCGGAGAGCAAACTCAATAGTGCCGCGCCAAGAACCCCATCCGGCCCCAGGAACGCTCCCACCATTGCCATCAGCTTTACATCACCCGCGCCCATTGCGCCGATTGCATAGAGCGGAAGCAGCGTTCCCAGCCCTAGACAGGTAGCGCCGAGCGCAGCGAGGAAGCCGACCGCGCCGGATGGCTCACTAAAAAATCCAGCGCCCAACGGCAAGATGGAATTCATAAAGAGTCCGATAAGCGTGCCCGACAACACAAGCCGATTTGGAATGCGGCGGGTGAGAACGTCATTCCAAACTGCAAGCGAAAGCAAGGTGCAGAGTATGAGTCCGGGTAAAACGATGTACAGGTGATTGGCCATGGTGGGTGTCCGTGTCATGGGAGTTTCGTTGTTTGCCAGGATGCAATCGGCAAAATGGTTTGATGTGCGTTTTGGCGTTCCGCCAGACACCAACCGACCACCCGCCAGATCACAAAAGCTCCTGCAGCACCAACGTAACCGTCGACGGCGTAGTGCCAGCCAAGGTGGACCGAACCAACCATGATGACAAGCGCGAACAGCGTCAGCGCAATGCCTGCTTGCCTTGAGAGGCGCCAGCCCGCCAATGCCAACAAGGTGGATGTCGCAACATGCATGCTCGGCATCGCGGATATGCCCATCGCATGCGATCCTGCATTGCCGCGGTATCCATCCCAAAGCATTTTCTGGACGTCCAAAGCCCAGACCGGAACGATGCCGTTGGTCTGGCGCAAGTACGCCATCAATGGTGCGTATGGATCGTGACCGGGCAATATCAAACCGTAGTAACAAGGCCCAACAGACGAGAAAAAGGTTGCTACTACCGTTCCGAGTAGTATCCAGGAGATCAAAAAGCTGAGAAGAAATTGAGCGCGCAGTTTTGGCCTGTCCATGGTCAGCGCCAGCCAGTAGAACATCGCAATCATTATGAAGAACCAAAGGTGGTAGGAAAAATTGATTAACGCAGTAAATGCCGGATGGCTCACCATCCACTGTAGCCACTCCCACGGGTGGGTACCTCCATGCAAGGTCAGGTCCCACTGGGCGAAACGACTGTCCCATGCATACGGACGAATGACTGGAAGCGCGGCCTTAAAAATCGTGAAGCTCACTACAAATACCGGAAACAGAACGAACACGGGAAGTGCGTGCAATATTCTGGCTCGAGTCATATATTGCCGAACGCTGGTGATGAGAAAGCGCGTCAGCCGCGGGGGGCGAATTATAAACATTACGTATATGGCGTAGCCGCAAAGCGCGAACAAGGGGCCTGTCAATTCGGCCGTACCAAGCTCTGACAGCAGGGGCGCAGCGTCATGAACCAAGTCCAATTGCCAGGTAAGGACCACGGCGGCAACCGCGTAAATTGCGATGATCAAAATCAGGACCCGATTTTCACGCAGTGCAGGAAGGACCTCGCATTGCGCGGCGGTTTCCTTGGTTGCAAATATCGCGCTCATTGGGTTGCCAATGCAACCTTAGCCGAAACGTCCGCATAAAGGAGTCCAACCGATGAGCCGACCATTGCTATGGTGACGACGATCGCAACGGCGATCAGTGCGCCGAGCAACGCGTATTCGATCGCGGTCACGCCGTCTTCCGAATCCTGCATGCGCTTGATGGACATTATCATTTGAGCCTCGCATATACGAATTACTCTTTTTTATGCAATCAATGACCTTGCCTGCGGCCACTTTCATTGAACAAAATCCGGGGCAACGTAGAATTGACCCGGATTTTCAGCTTAGGCCGCTGTGACCGTAGCAGCGATATTGCTAAATTTATTATTTAACGCGGATCCTAGGGCCGTTGCTCCCACGATAATTGCAACAGCGATAAGCGCAGCGATCAGTCCGTACTCGATTGCTGTCACGCCATCTTCCTCGCGGATGAAGTTCTTAATGAAGTTCATGATGAATGCCTTTCAAGGGTTGAAAAAAATGCTGCCGGGTTATTGACCTATCGTGCACCGTGCCACGCATCGATAATCCTCGAGACTTCGCTGCGTCGCGCTCCTGACCCGCCACCGAAGTGGGGAATCAGTACTAGCCCCAGGCCTTTTGCCATGCGATTAAAGCGATAACTCCAACCACAATCACAATCGAAGCAACCAGTGCGCACTCACTGAACGAGGCGCCCGAGTCTTTCCTCAAAAAACACCTGAGGTCAAAGGGCAGGCGGTCGTTCAAACGCATGGTTAACTCCCTAAGTCGATGGCATTACCTGGGTCACATCAGCCGGAAATAATGCGCCAGCTGAAGCCTAACTATAGGCATGCGTCGCATTCTATGCACCGTGCATTGGTCCTCTTTTGCGTAGTACAAACCACCTGTTTTTCGGGCGACCTGCCTGGGATGCTTGTACTGCCCGCGAGAAAAAATCAAAGCGAAAATCTGCGATCGCTGGCCAGCAAAAATACGTTGGAAAAGTCTTTCGATCACGGCGCCCCCGGGACTTGTCCGCTGGCGAGATGCGAGTAACAATGTAAAATTGTCCGCAAGAAAGAATCGCGGCGCCGCCTGGGCTGCCGGAAAATACATTGGGAGACTGAATTGATGCCATCACCACGCCACTGCACGCTGCGACTCGCCGCCGCCTTGTTGTTTCCATGCCTGCTCGCGGCGCCCTCACTGGCGGGCGAACTACTCGCCATCAAGGCTGGCCACGTGCTCGATGTCGAAGCTGGTCGCGTGCTGCAAAACCAGGTGATCCTGGTCGACGGCGAGCGTATCAGCGCGGTCGGCGCGGCGGGGACAATCGCCATTCCGCCGGGCGCCCGCATCATCGACCTGTCCACTTCCACCGTGCTGCCAGGCCTGATCGACGCCCACACCCACCTGACCAGCAACCCGCGCCTTCACGGCTACATGTCGCTGTCGAGCTCCGACATGCGCTCGGCGATGTACGGGGTGCGCGCCGCGCGCGACACCCTGAACGCCGGCTTTACCACGGTGCGCGACGTCGGCGCCAGCGGCTACGGCGACATCGCCCTGCGCGACGCCATCAACGACGGCGACACGCCGGGCCCACGCATGCTGGTGTCGGGCTACGCGCTCGGCATCAAGGGCGGACATTGCGACAACAACCTGCTGGCGCCGGAGTACAAGGACGTCGGCAACGGCGTAGCCGACGGCCCGTGGGCGGCGCGCGCGAAGGTGCGCGAGATGGCTAAATACGGCGCCGACCTGATCAAGATCTGCGCCACCGGCGGCGTGCTGTCCAAGGGCGACGCGGCAGGCGCGCAGCAATACACGCTGGAGGAAATGCAGGCGATCGTGGGCGAGGCGCACAAGCTGGGCCGCAGGGTGGCCGCGCACGCGCATGGCGCCAGCGGCATCAGCGACGCCATCCGCGCCGGCGTGGACTCGGTCGAACATGCGAGCCTGATCGACGCGGAAGGGATCAAGCTGGCCAAGGAAAAAGGCACCTGGCTGGTGATGGACATCTATAACGACGACTACATCCTGGGCGAAGGCGAAAAGGCGGGCTTCCTGCCCGAGTCGCTGGCCAAGGAGAAGGAGATCGGCCAGCTCCAGCGCGACAACTTCAGGAAGGCCTATGCCGCCGGCGCGAAGATGGCCTTCGGCAGCGATGCCGGCGTCTACCCGCACGGCGACAACGGGAAACAGTTCTTCTACATGGTCAAATACGGCATGACGCCGATGGCCGCGGTGCAGGCTGCGACGATCAACGCCGCCGAACTGCTGGGATGGAAGGACAAAGTCGGATCGATCAAGGCGGGGAAATTCGCCGACATCATTGGGGTAACCGGCGACCCGATGGCCGATGTGAGCGCGTTGGCCAAGGTCGGCTTCGTGATGAAGGGCGGCGCCGTCGTCAAAGGAGACGGCGCAAGGTAAACGCAGGCGGGTTGCGCGTCAGCGCCGGATCCACCCATGGGAAATCGGCCACGCCAGCACAAGATGGTAGAGCTTTTCAGCGCGCGCGGTCCAATCTGGCCCATGCGCGCGCCACACAGGGCTCAGCGCCAGCGAGGTCGCGGCAACCACGCCAATCGCGCCCAACATATCGAGCGGGTAGTGAACGCCAAGGTAGATGCGTGCCCACGCGACGCAGGCGCCCGCCGCCAGCATGACCCAACCGGTCGGCGACTTTGCATTGGTGGACAACATGCCGATGGCCATGGCGGCAAAGATGGTCGCATGGTCGCTCGGGAAGGACGAGTCGGCCGCGTGCTGGATGAAGGTGTGCCCGAGGCCGATTTCGAACGGGCGCGGATGGGGATAGACAATGGCGATCAGCTGGTTGATACCCAGTGACAGCGCCGCAAGCGCGCATATCTTCAACGCGCTTTCGCGCCGCGCCCTGCCGCCCGAGCACCACATCGCTGTCAGCGCAATCGGAATCAGGTAGATCAGGTAGTCGGCGACGGCGCCGGCCAGCCACAATTGCCAGGCCGGCGTTGAAAGGCCGGCATTCCAACTGAGGAAGGTGAGACGATTCCAGTTTTCCAATGCGTTCATTGAATCATCCATCAATCGTTATTCCAGAAGCTGCGCGCACAAGAAACCGTGCTCGACACGGTCAGCCGAGTATAGCAGTGGATGTGCGGAGAGCACGGCCTTGGCGCCGCACCAGGGGCGCTTTTCAGGCTTACGGCAAAGCGCTGTTCATGACAAGGATCGCCGCCGCCAGGTCTTCCAGCGCGCTGCCCACCGACTTGAATACGGTGCGTTCGGCGCTGCTCCGGCGGCCCGCAAGTTCGCCGCGGCATAGCGCCTCGAGCGTCCCGCCGATGTCAGCCGGGGCGAATACGCCGCGCGCCATCGGGCCGAGCAGGTCGCCCGATTTCTGCAGTGCTTCCAGGGTATCGACATACAGGCGCGCGCCGGCGAAGCAGGCGTCGTCGGCTTCGCGCATCTGCGGCGTGAAGCTGCCGATCAGGTCGAGATGGCTGCCCGCCTGCAGCCACTCGCCGCGAATCACCGGCTCGGTGGCAAGCGTGGCGCAGGTGACGATGTCGGCGTTGCGCGCCGCCGCTTCCAGGTCGGCGCTGGCGCGCGCGTCAAATCCGTCGGCCGACAATTCGGCGGCAAGCCGCAGCGCCGCCTCATGGCTTCGGCTCCACACCACCACCTCGCGAATCGGCCGCACCGCGCGGTAGGCGTGCGGCAGCAAACTCGCCACCCTGCCCGAACCGACCACCAGCAGGCGGCCGGCGTCTTCACGCGTCAGATAGCGTGCGGCCAGCGCCGATGCCCCCGCCGTGCGGCGCGAGGTGATCTCGTTGCCGTCGATCTGGGCGAGCGGCTCGCCGGTGGCGGCATCGTACAGGATGTAGGTCGAGAACAGGCCCGGCATGCCGCGCGCCGCATTACCCGGAAAAATATTGACGGTCTTGATGCCCATGTAGCCGCCCGGCTGCCAGGCCGGCATGATCAGCACCTTGCCCTGCTCGCCGCCGGCGCCGGCAATCGAATGCACATGCCGGGCCGGCACTTCGCAGCCAGTCACGAACATGGATTCGAGCGCACCGATCAACGCATCGAAGGGCAAGGCGGCGCGCGTGACCGCGCTGTCGAACAGCTTCATGGGGCTCGCCTGTTTTTGCTGCTGACTTGCTCGACCCACTGCTCGTACTTGCGGTCGATGCGCTTCATGGTGCCGTCGCGCCCCATCGCGTCGAGCGCCGCGTTCATGCGCTCGATCAGCTCGGTGGGCACCGCCGGATTGCAGGCGAGGTAGAGGCCGACCCGGTTGAACTCGAGTACCGGGACGATCTGGTCGGACCAGCCGTTGCGCTTCAGTACACCGCCGCTGCGCTTGAAGCTGGCCGCCCACAGGTCGATCCGGTCGCGCATCAACTTGCGCGGATTGATCATGTCGTTGGGCGCGGAGTCGACCTTGAAGCCGCGTGCGCGCAGGTACTCGTCGCGCGCGTCGCCATTGTAGGTGCCGATGCGCAGCCCGCGCGCGTCTTCCAGCGTGCGCAGCTGGAACTTGCGGTCGGCGCGCCCGAGCAGGACCCACTGCGCTTCGTCGGTCGGGCCGACCCATTTGAACAGGTGCTCGCGGTCCGCCGTGCGGCTCGTGGAAAACAGGCAGACGTCGGGGCGCTGCTGGGAAAACGCGAAGGCGCGGCGCCACGGCAGCAGGTCCATCGTGTAGCCGGTGCCGGTACGGGCCATGATTTCGCGGACCTTCTCGGCGCCGCTGCCGATCACCTTATTGCCTTCCATCATGCTCACCGGCGGCGAAGCTTCCGTCAGCAAATGCAGGCGCAGCGCCTCCGATCCGGCGTGTGCCAGTGAGCAAGCTGCGTGCAACAGCAAAACGATACAAACTTTCTTCAACGCCATTCAATACCCTCGTAGCATGCCGCCAGGCAAGAACTCCCGGCGCTACTTAGCCAGCATACCAGCATTCGGAAACCGGTCACAACGCGTTTGCCGGCTGGCAATCACGTGTTCACCCCTGGCGCGCGGCGGCGCTGGCCTGTGGCGCGCCGGCATGGCGCGCCACCAGCTCGTGGTACAGCGCGTTGTAGCTGACCGCCATCCGCTCGGCGGTGAACAATTCCTCGTAGCGCGCCTCGGCACGTTTGCCCATCGCCTGCGCCAGTTCGGGGTCGTCCCACAAGGTCCGCATCGCGTCGCCGAAGGCGTCCGGGTCGCTCGGCGGGACCACCAGCCCGGTCTCGCCGTGGATATTGATGTAGGTGGTGCCGGTGCCGATTTCGCTCGAAATCATCGGCTTGCCGTACATCGCGCCCTCGAGCAAGGAAATGCCGAACGCTTCCGATCGCAAGTGCGACGGAAAAGCGACCGCAAAGCACAGGGTCAGCAGCGCGACCTTGTCGGCGTCGTCGAGCGCGCCGACGAACATCACATGCGTCAGGCCGAGCCGCTTGGCGTGCTCCTTGAGCTCGTGCTCGATCGGCCCGGCGCCGACGATCACCACCGGGTAATTCAGGTTGCGCACCGCGTCGAGCAGGATGTGCAGGCCCTTGTAGTAGCGCAGCACGCCGACGAACAGGAAGAACTTCTCGCCCACCTGCGCGCGCCACTTGTCCAGCCGCGCCTGCTCCGGCTCGGGGTAGATGCTCTTGTCGAGGCCGTAGGTGATGGTGCGCGTCTTGTCGCGGTAGCGGTCCAGCACCGCCGACGAGGCCAGGTAATTGGGCGAGGTGGCGACGATGGTGTCGACGCTTTGCAGGAAGCGGTGCTTGAGCGGCTGGTACAGGCGCAGCAGCATTTTCTGGCGCACGATGTCCGAGTGGTAGGTCACCAGCGTCGGCTTATTGATGCGCCCCACAAAGTGGGCGAGGTCCATGAACGGCCACGGGAAGTGGTAATGCACCACGTCGCATTCGGCGGCGCGTCGGCGCAGCTCGCCGAACGCGGCAAACGAAATGCCATTCGAGGCAATGTTCAGGTCGAGCGGCACGCGATGCACCATGTGTCCTTCGAACTCGAAGGAACGCAGGTCCTTGCCGCGGGTCAGGGTCAGCACTTCATTGCTCACACCGAGACGCCCGGTGCCGACGCACATCTGGCGAATCACCTGTTCGACGCCCCCCATCGAATCTGGAAAATAGTCTTTGTAGAAATGTAGGACGCGCATAAATCAGCTCAAACGATACGAAGCGAGGGGCTCAATGGGATATCACCGCATGGTACACGGCGGCCGTCTGGCGCGCCGTTTCGCGCCAGGTCAGCTGTGCGGCGCGCGCGCGCCCGGCGGCGATGCAGCGCGCGCGCAGGGCGTCGTCGCGCACCAGCGCCAGCATGGCCGCGCCGATCTCGCCGGCATTGGCCGGGTCGACTTCGAGGGCGGCGCCCTGGCTCACTTCAGGAATGGAACTGGTGTTCGACGCCACCACCGGCACGCCGGATGCGAACGCCTCGACCAGCGGAATGCCGAAACCCTCGTACAGCGAGGGGAAGACGAAGGCGCCGGCGCCGGCGTAGATATGGTGCAGCGCGGCGCTGTCTGTGAGCGAGCTCAGCCAGACGACCTGTTCACCGTTCTGTTGTGCCGCGCCGATCTGGCGCACCAGTTCTTCGCAGCGCCAGCCGGCCGCGCCGACGATCACCAGCTGGCGTTCGGCGCGCACCGCAGCCGGCAGTTGCAGGTAGGCTTCGAGCAGGCGCCCGACATTCTTGCGCGGCTGCAGCGTGCCGACGAACAGGAAATAACCGGGGCGCAGGCCGTTCGCCTGCAAGGTGGCCGCGACCGCGGCGGCATCCGGCGCGGCCAGCCATTCGTCGTCGACCCCGCACGGCACCACGCTGACCTTGTGCGGGTCGATGCCGAAGCATGACACCAGCTCGTCGACCGCGAAGTGCGACAGCGCGATCACGTGGTCGGCCTTGCGGGCGGCTTTGCCCTGCAGCCAATTCTTCATGCCGCGCAGGCGCGGGCTGCACCATTCCGGATGGCTGATCGGCAACGCGTCGTGCAGGGTTGCCACCAGCGGGCAATCCATGCGCACGATGCGGTAGTCGGTGATGTGGAAGATGTCGGCCGGCATGTGCACGCGGTTCGCCTTCGGCGTCAGCAGGTCGCGCAGCGAAGCGGCCTCGAACGACTGCGGCATCGGCTGGCCGACACTGATCGCGCAGGCGTCGCCGCGCGGGCGGGGGTAGGAATAGCCGGTCACCTGGCAGCCGGCGCCGGGCAGATAGCGCAGCAGGGCGTCGGTGTAGACCCCGATCCCGTCCAGCCGGCCGCCGGTGAGGCCCGGTTCGATCATGGTCGTTCCGAGGCCGACGCGGACCTCGCTCACGCCTGGTACATCCAGCGCAATGTCTCGGTCAGCGGCGTTGGTTCGATGGCGCCGACCACGCTGGCCAGCTTGGCGTTGCTGCCGGCCAGTTTCAGCACGTCATTGGCGCGCACGAAGGCCGGGTTGACCTGGACCTCGATGCGGTAGCCGGCGATCTCGGACAAAGAGTCGATCACGTCCCCGAGCGAGTTGGAGCGGCCGGAGCAAATATTGAACGCCTGCCCGGCGGGGCTTGCCGCCAGCAGCTGGCGGTAGCTTTTCGCGACCAGCCGCACGTCCGAGAAATCGCGCGCGATGGCCAGGTTGCCCAGTTCGATCTGGCGCTCGCCGCGGCGGAAGTGCGACACGATTTTCGGCAGCAGGAAGTTCTCATCCTGGCCGCGCCCGCTGTAGTTGAACGGCCGCGCGATGACGATCGGCAGCTTGTCCATCCACAGCCGCGCCATGTATTCCATCGCCAATTTCGACACCGCATAGTCGTTGGCCGGGGCCGGGGCGACATTCTCGTCGATCAGCGCGACATTGGCGTTGCCATAGATATTCGCCGACGACGCCAGCAGCACGGCCGAAGGCTGGTGGCGCGCATTGGCCAGGGCCTCGAGCAGGTTGCGGGTGCCGACGACGTTGACGCGGTAAATCAGTTCAGCGTTCGAATGCGCCACGAAGGCGATGCCGGCCAGGTGCACCACGACGTCGGGCTGCACCTGTTCGACCATCGCGGCCAGTGCATCGCGGTCGCACAGGTCGACTTCGAACACGTCCGGGCCGGCTTCCTCGCCCGGCAGCACGGTGCCGAACACGCGGTAGCCGGCGTCGGTCAGTTCGCGCGCCATGTAATAGCCGGTAAAGCCGCGCAGGCCGGTCACCAGCGCACGCTTGCCCTCGCCTTCCCCTTGCAGGTCGAGCGGTGGATAGGTTTCGGTGGCCAGCCGGTTCATATCAGAACGAGAAACCGAGCTTGTTGCGGCGCATGTCGGCCTCGACCATCATCGAGCACAGCTGCTCGAGGGTGGTTTCAGGCACCCAGCCCAGCACGCGCCTTGCCTTGGCCGGATCGCCGATCAGCAATTCGACTTCGGCGGGACGGTAGAATTTCGGGCTGACGCGCACCAGCAGCTTGCCGGTGCGGCTGCAATGACCGGTTTCGGCTTCGCCGCTGCCGGTCCATTCGATGCCGATACCGGCCGCCTTGAACGCCATCGTGACGAAGTCGCGCACGGTTTCGGTACGGTTGGTCGCCAGGATGAAGGTGTCCGGCACGTCGGCCTGCAGGATGCGCCACATGCCATCGACGTAGTCCTTGGCGTAGCCCCAGTCGCGCTTGGCGTCGAGGTTGCCCAGTTCGAGCACGTCGAGCTTTTCGAGCACGATCTTGGCGACCGAATCGGTGATCTTGCGGGTGACGAATTCACGGCCGCGCAGCGGCGACTCGTGGTTGAACAGGATGCCGCTGGAGCCGAAAATGTCGTAGGACTCGCGGTAGTTGACGGTCATCCAGTGGGCGTACAGCTTGGCCACGCCATACGGGCTGCGCGGATAGAACGGGGTGTCCTCGACCTGCGGAATGGCCTGCACCTTGCCGAACATTTCGGAAGTCGAGGCCTGGTAGAAGCGCGC
The DNA here is from genome assembly GCA_046728335.1 of Pseudomonadota bacterium. Classification (GTDB taxonomy): domain Bacteria; phylum Pseudomonadota; class Gammaproteobacteria; order Burkholderiales; family Burkholderiaceae_D; genus JAFCUW01. The sequence continues at coordinate 134,326 of JBKPEJ010000032.1, forward strand.
TTTCGGCTTGACGATGCGGATCGCTTCGAGCAGGTTGACGGCGCCCAGGCCGGTGATCTTCGCGGTCGCGACCGGCTGCTCGAACGACACGCCGACAAAACTTTGCGCCGCCAGGTTGTAGACCTCGTCAGGATCGCAGGTCTCGATCAGGCGGATGCCCGACGACAGGTCGGTCAGGTCGAATTCGACCAGGTTCAGGTTCGGGTGATTCTGGATGCCCAGCTCTTCGATACGCCAGAAATTGACGGAACTGGTACGCCGATAGGTGCCGGTGACGGCATAGCCTTTTTCGAGCAGCAGTTGCGCGAGGTAAGCGCCATCCTGGCCAGTGATACCAGTGATGAGGGCTTTTTTGGTTATTTGCATGGTATTGATGTGATGAGAGTGACGGGTTACCGGATACGTGAATTTTCTGGCAACTGGTATTGTAACAGAGCTGCGATATTGCGCCATGGCAATTCGTGCAAAATAAGCAAGATAGGCTCGCTGACATTATGAACCCAAAGGCGGTTTCGACGGCGCGCCCTTACGGTTTGTTACCTCTGTCTTTATTTGTATCGAAATGTCGGCGGAACGTATCGGCGGTGATGCGGATGAGCGCGGCTGCGTACACCGGCCAGGAAGGAAATCCTGGCCGGCGATCCAGCGCTTAGCGTTGCGAGACTGCGTCGACCACGCACAGCGCGGTCATGTTGACGATGCGGCGCACCGTGGCCGACGGGGTCAGGATGTGCACCGGCCTGGCGCAGCCGAGCAGCACCGGCCCGATTGCGATGCCGCTGCCGGCCGCCGTCTTGAGCAGGTTGTAGGCGATGTTGGCCGAATCGATGTCCGGCATCACCAGCAGGTTGGCGTCGCCCTTGAGGGTCGAATGCGGCATGGTGGCGGCGCGCAGCTTCGAATCGAGCGCCGCGTCGCCGTGCATCTCGCCGTCGACTTCCAGATCCGGCGCCTTCTGCTGGATCAGCGCCAGCGCCGCGCGCATCTTCTTGGCCGATTCGGTGTTGGCCGAACCGAAGTTCGAATGCGACAGCAGCGCCGCGCGCGGCAGGATGCCGAAGCGGGACATTTCTTCCGACGCCATGACGGTGATCTCGGCCAGCTGCTCCGCGCTCGGATTCTCGTTGACGTGGGTGTCGACGATCGCCAGCTGGCGCTCCGGCAGGATCAGGAAGTTCATCGCCGCGTACACGTTTGCGCCGGCGCGCTTGCCAAGCACCTGGTCGATATAGTGCAGGTGCAGCCAGGTGGTGCCGAAGGTGCCGCAGATCATGCCGTCGGCGTGACCCTTGTGGATCATCATCGCGCCGATCAGGCTGTGGCGGCGGCGCATTTCGAGCTTGGCCCAGTCCTGGGTGACGCCTTTACGCATGCCCATTTCGTAGTAGGTCTGCCAGTAATCGCGGTAGCGCTCTTCGTGGTCCGGGTTGACCACCTCGAAGTGCTCGCCGAGCTTCAGGCGCAGGCCGAATTTCTCGATGCGCTTTTCCAGCACGGCCGGGCGGCCGATCAGGATCGGACGCGCCAGCTTCTCGTCGACCACGACCTGCACCGCGCGCAGCACGCGCTCTTCTTCGCCTTCGGCGTAGACGATGCGCTTGAGCTCCATCGGCGCGTCCTTGGCGACCTGGAACAGCGGCTTCATGAAGGTGCCGCTGCGGTAGACGAACTGCTGCAGGCTCTGGGCGTAGGCGTTCAGGTCGGCGATCGGACGCGTTGCCACGCCGGAGATCTCCGCCGCGCGCGCCACCGCCGGCGCGATGTGGGTCAGCAGGCGCGGATCGAACGGCATCGGGATCAGGTACTCGGGACCGAACGACAGGTTCTTGATGCCGTAGGTGGTACACACGATGTCGGACTGCTCGGCGTGGGCCAGGTCGGCGATCGCGTGCACCACCGCGATTTCCATTTCGCGCGTGATGGTGGTGGCGCCGCAATCGAGGGCGCCGCGGAAGATGTACGGGAAGCACAGCACATTGTTGACCTGGTTCGGATAGTCCGAACGGCCGGTTGCCATCACCGCGTCGTCGCGCACCAGCTTGACTTCTTCCGGCAGGATTTCCGGCGTCGGGTTGGCCAGCGCCAGGATCAGCGGCTTGGCCGCCATCGCGGCGACCATCGCCGGTTTCAGCACGCCGCCGGCCGACAGGCCGAGGAAGATGTCGGCGCCGGGAATGACTTCGGCCAGGGTACGGTGCGGCGTGTCCTGGGCGAAGCGTTCCTTGTCCTCGTCCATCAGTTCGACGCGGCCCTTGTAGACCACGCCGGCCAGGTCGGTGACGGTGATGTTTTCGATCGGGAAGCCGAGGTCGACCAGCAGCTCGAGGCAGGCCAGTGCAGCCGCGCCGGCGCCCGACACCACCATCTTGCATTCATTGAGTTTCTTGCCGCAGACCTTGACGCCGTTGATGATCGCCGCGCCGACGATGATCGCGGTGCCGTGCTGGTCGTCGTGGAAGACCGGGATCTTCATGCGCTCGCGCAGCTTGCGCTCGATATAGAAGCACTCGGGCGCCTTGATGTCTTCCAGGTTGACGCCGCCGAAAGTAGGCTCCAGCGACGCAATGATGTCGACCAGCTTGTCCGGATCGCTTTCGTTGATCTCGATGTCGAACACGTCGATGCCGGCGAATTTCTTGAACAGCACACCCTTGCCTTCCATGACCGGCTTGGCGGCCAGCGGGCCGATGTTGCCAAGGCCAAGCACGGCGGTGCCGTTGGTGATCACCGCCACGAGATTGCCGCGCGCGGTGTATTTGTACGAGTTCGCCGGGTCGGCGACGATTTCTTCGCAAGGAGCTGCTACGCCTGGGGTGTAGGCAAGCGCGAGGTCGCGCTGGTTGAGCAACTGCTTGGTTGGCGCGATGCTGATTTTGCCAGGTCGCGGAATCTGGTGGTACTCAAGCGCTGCAATGCGCAGTTGTTGACGTAATTCTTCTTTTTTATCAGATGACGAATCCATGCTGTGCAGCCTTCCTGGTTACTGTCGGGGGAAGTGTCGATTTTATCAGACTGATTCTTTCAATAAGCTACGTATTTTTACGAAGGCCGTAATGGAGGCAGAAAAGGATGCAGTTTCGCCAATCATGCAAGGGTAACTCGAAGTTTTCCACGGCCTTCAAGCCGGGACCAGCGCGACGAGGGCGGTCAGGTTGCGGATGACATTTTGTTGTTAAACCGTCAGCACACAAAGCTTATGGCTATCATGCCGATGAGTTTAATCAATTTTATCTATTTATCGGTTATTGCTATTATTCTTCACATGCCGATTGACAAAATCAATCAATCTTAACGAACAGGAGAACAGCATGGCCAAGCAACCCAAGTCCGTCACCATCGAAAACCTCGAAGCAGCCTTCGCCGGCGAATCGATGGCCCACATCAAGTACCGTTACTTCGCCAAGCTGGCGCGCGCAGCCGGCGCAATCGACGTCGCTGAAGCGTTCGAAGCGACCGCCGACCAGGAAGTTCAACACGCATTCGGCCACCTCGACCTGCTCTACCCGAAGGACAAGATGACCCCGGCCCGCTCCCTGGAAATCGCGATCGAGGGCGAGACCTACGAGTACACCGAGATGTATCCGAAGTTCCGCCACCTGGCCATCGAAGAAGGCAACAGCGCCGCGGTGGCCGAATACGACGAGCAGATCGAGGAATCGAAAGTGCACGCCGCCCAGTTCAAGCGCACGCTGGAAATCGCCGCCAAGCGCTTCGCCGCGCTGGCCAATGTCGAGGAGCGCCACGCGAACCACTACAAGGCCACGCTCGACAAGCTCAATGCAGCAGCCTGAAACTGCCGCTACAATTCCCCTATATCGTATAAAGGACTCACCATGAAAACATACCAGTGCATCGTTTGCGGTTTCATCTACGACGAAAGCGTCGGCATGCCGGCCGAAGGCATCGCCGCCGGCACCCGATGGGACGATATCCCGGCCGACTGGTCGTGCCCGGACTGTGGCGTCGCCAAATCCGACTTCGAGATGGTGGAACTGTAAGATGACGGCGCCGCTCCCGGTTGTGATCGTCGGCGCGGGCATGGCCGCTTACGGCGTCGCCCGTGAATTTCGCAAGCTCGACAAGACCACCCCGCTGCTGCTGGTGTCCAACGACGGCGGCGGATCCTACGCCAAGCCGATGTTGTCGAACGCCTTCGCGCTCGGCAAGGGCGCCGCGCAGCTGGTGTCGCAAAGCGCGGAGCAAATGGCGGCAACGCTGGACGCGCGCGTGCTGACCCGCACCGAGGTTGCCGCGATCGACAGCGGCGCGCGCGTGATCGACACCGCGCAGGGCGAGCGCATCGCCTACCGCGACCTGGTGCTGGCGCTCGGCGCGCAGCCGATCCGGCTGCCGATCGAAGGCGATGCGGCCGGCGATATCCTCTCGGTCAACCACATCGACGACTATGCGCAAATGCGCGAACGGCTGGCCGCGCTCGGCCGCCCGGCGCGCGTCGCCATCCTCGGCGCGGGCCTGATCGGCTGCGAATTCGCCGACGACCTGGTCGCCGGCGGCCACCAGGTCACGCTGATCGATCCGAATCCGCGTCCGCTGGCGGCGCTCGCCGCGCCTGCCCTGTCGGAAGCGCTGGCGCTGGCGTGGGCCGAACTGCCGATCACACTCAAGCTGGGCACTACCGCGTCCAGTGTGCGCCACGGCGACGGCGCGCTGGTTGTCAGCCTGGCCGACGGCGGCACCGTGGTGGCCGACGTCGTGCTGTCGGCGGTCGGACTGCGGCCATCGATCGCGTTGGCGCAGGCGGCCAAACTCGAGACGCGGCGCGGCATCGTCATCGACGATCACGGCCGCACCAGCGCGCCCGGCATTTACGCGCTGGGCGACTGTGCCGAATACAGCACGGCCGGAGGCAGCGCGGTGCTGCCGTATATCTCGCCGATGTTGACGGCGGCACGTGCGATCGGCGCCACCCTGGCCGGCACCCCGACGCCGATCGAACTGAAGAACGATGCGGTGCTGGTCAAGACGCCAAGCTGCAAGCTGGCGCTGGCGCCGCCGCCGCAGGGCAGCCGCGGCGAATGGGTCAGCGCGGCAGACGGCGAACGCACGATCTCACGCTTCCTCGACGAGGACGGCGTGATGCGCGGGTTCGGCTTGTCGCTGCATACGCCGGCGCTGCGCCAGGCGCTGCAGGCGGAGCTGGACAAGTAGCCTTCTTCTGGAACGTCGTTCCCGGGCTCGGCGCCGCCCCTTGGCGGGAACGACGGCTGGTGGCGAGTTACAATCACCCATGCTCTCCGAATTCGATCTGATCAAGCAGTACTTCACGCGCTCGCGCCCTGCCCGCGCCACCCTCGGCATCGGCGACGATTGCGCGCTGCTCACGCCCGCTCCCGGCACCCAGTTGGCGATATCGTCCGACATGCTGGTCGAAGGCCGCCACTTCTTTGCCGGCGCCGACCCGCGCATGCTGGGCCACAAAAGCCTGGCGGTGAACCTGTCCGACCTCGCCGCGATGGGCGCCAGGCCGGTCGCCTTCACCTTGGCGCTGGCGCTGCCGCAGGCCGACCCGGATTGGCTGGCGGGGTTCTCGCGCGGGCTGTTCGAACTGGCCGATGAATTCGACTGCGAACTGATCGGCGGCGACACCACCAAGGGCCCGCTCAACATCTGCATCACGATTTTCGGCGAACTGGCGCCCGGCCGGGCCTTGCGGCGCGACGCCGCGGTGGCGGGCGACGACGTCTGGATCTCCGGCACCCTCGGCGACGCGCGCCTGGCGCTGGCCGGCCTGCGCGAAGAATGCACGCTTGCGCCGTCCGACCTGCACCAGGCCGCGCTGCGCCTGCACATGCCTACGCCGCGCGTCGCGCTCGGACGCGCGCTGGCGACTGATGCGCTGGCGCACGCCGCGCTGGATATTTCGGATGGACTGGTCGGCGACATCGGCCATATCCTGGCCGCGTCGAGGCTGGGCGCCACGCTCGACGCCGACGCGCTGCCGGCAGGGCCGGTGCTGTCCGCGCAGGAGCGCGCACTGCGGCGCCGCTTCAGCGCGGCCGGCGGCGACGACTACGAACTGTGTTTCACCGCGGCGCCCGCGCAGCGCGCCGCGATCGTTGCGGCGGCCGCGCAGTGCGGCACGCAGGTAACGCGGGTGGGCACGATCGACGCCCTGCCGGGCCTGCGCTTCATCGACGCCGCCGGCCAGCCCCTGGCGCTGGCGCTGGCCGGCTTCGACCACTTCGCCGGCTAGCCCGGCGCGTGCAACGCGGCCGGCGCCGGAATACACCTGTCGGCGCCCATGGTAAAGTAGCCGCCAGGCGCCGATGGCGCGGGTTTGGCCCGGCATGCGGCCCGATTCTACGAAAGGAAAGCAGGTGACGAAGGACATTTCCGACCTGGCGATACGCGCCGGCCGCGCCCTGCAGGCCAGGAAGATGTTGCTCAGCACTGCGGAATCGTGCACCGGCGGCGGCGTCGCGCAGGCGGTTACCGACATCGCCGGCTCGAGCGACTGGTTCGAGCGCGGCTTCGTGACCTACTCGAACACCTCCAAAACCGAGATGCTCGGCGTGCCGCCCGCGCTGATCGGGCAACACGGCGCGGTCAGCGATGAAGTCGCGGCGGCGATGGCCGAAGGCGCGCTGGCGCACAGCGGCGCGCAGGTCGCCTTGTCCACCACCGGGATCGCCGGCCCCGCCGGCGCGGTGCCCGGCAAGCCGGTCGGCACGGTGTGCTTCGCCTGGTCGATGGCCGGCAAGACCCTGACCGAGCGGCTGGTCTTTGCCGGCGACCGCCAGGCCGTGCGCGAACAGAGCGTGGCCCACGCGCTGCAGGGCCTGCTGCGCTTTCTCGCCTAAGCCGGCGCCATCCCATTGCCCGCTCGCCGCCCCATCCTGCTCTGCCTTACCGCCTGCCTGCTGGCGCCCGCCCAGGCGCGCGCTGCCGATGCCGCCGCTGCTGTGACGGTGTACGCCGCCGGCGACATCGCGCGCTGCGTGCATCCGGATCCGGCCTGGTCCGGCGCGGCCGCCACTGCCGCGCTGGTGGAGGCGCGCATGGCGGCCGATCCGAGCGCGGTGGTGCTGGCGCTCGGCGACCTGGCCTATCCGCGCGGCACAGCCGCCGAATTTGCCAACTGCTACGGCCCGACCTGGGGCAGGTTCAAGGCGCGCACCCTGCCCGCGCCCGGCAACCACGAATATGCAACCCCGGGCGCCGGCGGCTATTTCAGCTATTTCGGCGCGGCCGCCGGGCGCGGCTATTACAGCGTGATGGTGGGATCGTGGCGGGTATTTTCTCTCGACAGCAACCTCGGACCCGCGGCGCATGCGGCCCAGATCGCCTGGCTGCGGCAAGAGCTGGCCAGCCATCCGGCGCGCTGCACGCTCGCATACTGGCACCACCCGCTGTATAGTTCCGGGATGAATGGAAACATTGCGCGCATGAAGGATGCGTGGCAGGCCTTGTACGAGGCCGGCGCCGAGCTGGTGCTGTCGGGCCACGACCACGTGTACGAGCGTTTCGCGCCGCAGGACGCCGATGGCCGGCGCGACGATGCGCGCGGCATCCGCCAGTTCGTGGCGGGCACCGGCGGCGCCTATCGGACCCCACTCTTGTGGCCGCTTGCCAACAGCGAAGCACGCGACAGCAACCACTTCGGCGTGCTCAAGCTGGTGCTGGGCGACGGCGGCTACGAATGGGAATTCCTGGAAGCGCCGAATGGCGACGCCGAATCGGGCCGGCGGCCCGACCGCGGCGCCGGCCGCTGCCATTGAAGGCGGCAAGTAAAGGCAACAAGCAGCACATCAGATCAACATTTGGAGCATTCGATGCACAACACGGTTCACTTCATCTTGCAGGGCAAAGGCGGCATCGGCAAGACCCTGGTCTCGACTATCCTCGCGCAGTGGCTCGCCGGCAAAAACGAGCTGCCGCTGCGCTGCTACGACACCGACCAGGAAAACGCCACCTTCTCGCGCTACAAGGCGATGAACGTGAAGCACGTGCCGGTAATGACCGACACCCGCAACATCGATCCCAAGCGCTTCGACGCGCTGATGATCGACCTGCTCGAGCACGACGGCAACTGCGTGGTCGACAACGGCGCCAACACCTTCTCGCCGCTGATGGGCTACCTGCTCGAAAACGACTGCTTCGACCTGCTCAGGGAATCGGGCCGCAAGGTCTACATCCACACCATCGTCGGCGGCGGCGACACCTTGCACGACACCGCGATGGGCTTCGTCTCGACCGCCAAATCGACCAACGTGCCGCTGGTATTGTGGGAGAACGAGCATTTCGGCCTGCTGCAGTCGACCAGCGGCAAGCAGTTCACCGAATCGCACACCTACGCCGACCACGCGGAGCGGGTGTGCGGGCGGGTCGTGCTTTCGCAGCGCAACGCCGACACCTTCGGCGCCGACATCAAGAAGATGAACATCGCCCGCATGACGGTCGGCGAGGTGCGCGCCAGCGAGAAGTTCAACGTGATGGAAAAGCAGCGCATCAAGGTCGTGTTCCGCGACCTGTTCGAACAACTCGACAAAGTCCAGTGGTAAGCCATGGACCAGCAAAAACTGCGCACCCTCGTATTTGAAAAGACCGGCGTCAAGATCGACGTCGACGACCCGGTGTTCGCGCTGGTGGCACTGAACGAAGCGGTGCTTGCCGAGGCGGTCGAACGCCACGTCGCCCTGCTCGACGGCGCCACCCGCGAGCTGGCGGAACAGGCGCAGGCGCTGCAGGATGGCGGCTTCGTCAGCCGTCCGACCGGGCGTCCCGCCGCCGCGCTGCTGAAGCCGGCCGCCTTGGTTCAGCCCTTCAATCCGGGCCACGCCGAAAAGCGCATGATGGCCATTGCCGGCGGCGCCGCGCTGCTGGCCGCGCTGCTGGTGCTGTTCGGGCAGGCGATTTTCTTCAAGCCGGCGCCGCCCGCGCCGCCGGTAGTCCAGGCAAAAGAGCTGAACGAAGAGCAGGCCGGCGCGCTGCGCAACGGCGAGAAACTGGCGAAGATCGTGCAGAAGCTCGACGCGAAGACGCGCGACAAGATCCAGGCTGAAATGCAGAAGCCCTGACACCAAGGAATGGATGTATGAGCCAAGACCACCAGCACCACGGCCACGCGCCGCACGATCACCAGCACCACGCGAAGCCCAAGGCGAAGCACGACCACGCGCATGATCACGGCCACGGCCATGGTCACCACCATCACGTCGACCCGGACGGCAACCGGCGCGCGTTCGCGCTGGCGATCAGCCTGAATACGATGTTCGTGGCGATCGAGTTCAGCTACGGCTTCATCGCCAATTCCACCGCGCTGATGGCCGACGCCGGCCATAACCTGTCCGACGTGCTTGGCCTGGCGCTGGCCTGGGGCGCGGCGATCCTGGCGCGCCGCGCGCCCAACCGCCATTTCACCTACGGCTTGCGCAGCTCTTCGATCCTGGCCGCGCTCGGCAACGCACTGCTGCTGATGGTGGCGTGCGGCGCGATCGGCTGGGAAGCGGTGCAGCGCCTCAGCCAACCGGCCGCCGTCGCCGGCTGGACCGTGTCGATCGTGGCGCTGGTCGGGGTGGCGGTCAACGGCGTCTCGGCCTGGCTGTTCATGGCCGGCAGCAAGGACGACCTGAACATCCGCGCGGCCTACCAGCACATGGCAGCCGACGCCGCAATCTCGCTCGGGGTGGTGGTGTCAGGGGCGGCGATCATGTACACGGGCTGGGCCTGGATCGACCCGGCGGTCAGCATCGTCATCGTCCTGCTGATCGTGCTGTCGACCTGGTCGCTGCTGCGCGAATCGCTGCGCATGGTGCTGGCCGCGGTACCGTCGAACGTCGACCCGCACGAGGTGACGCAATTCCTGCGCGACGTTGCCGGCGTGACGGAAGTGCACGACCTGCACATCTGGGCGATGAGCACCACCGAGACCGCGCTGACCGTGCACCTGGTGATGCCGGCCGGCTATCCGGGCGACCTGGAGCAGGACAATATCGTCGCCCGCCTCAAGGAAAAATTCGCGATCCACCACTGCACCCTGCAGATCGAACAGGGCACGACCGAGCACGGCTGCTCGCTGCACGGCCACGCGCATTAAGGGCTGGGGTCAGGTCCGAATGTCGGACCTGACCCCAGCGAGCCCCTAGGCGCCGAGGTTGGCGAACAGCGCGGTACTGAGGTAGCGTTCGCCAAACGAAGGGATGATCGTCACGATCATCTTGCCGGCGTTTTCCGGCCGGCGCGCCACCTGGATCGCCGCCCACAAGGCCGCGCCCGAGGAAATCCCCACCAGCAGGCCCTCTTCACGCGCCGCGGCGCGGGCGGTGGCGAACGCATCCTCGTTTTTCACGCAGATGACTTCATCGTAGATTTTGGTGTTCAGCACTTCCGGCACGAAGCCGGCGCCGATGCCCTGGATCGGGTGCGGGCCTTTGGTGCCCTTCGACAGTATCGGCGACGCCTCCGGCTCGACCGCGATGACCTGGAAGCCGGGCTTGCGCGCCTTGATCACTTCGCCGACACCGGTGATGGTGCCGCCGGTGCCGACGCCGGCCACCAGGATGTCGGCCTTGCCGTCGGTATCGCGCCAGATTTCCTCGGCGGTGGTGCGGCGGTGCACTTCCGGGTTGGCCAGGTTGTTGAATTGCTGCGGCATGAACCAGCCGGGATTGGCCGCGACCAGCTCCTCGGCCTTGCGGATCGCGCCGAGCATGCCTTCGGAGCCGGGCGTAAGGACCAGCTCGGCGCCGTAGGCGCGCAGCAAGGTGCGCCGCTCGGTGCTCATGGTTTCCGGCATGACCAGGGTGCAGCGGTAGCCACGCGCGGCGCACACCATCGCCAGCGCGATGCCGGTGTTGCCGCTGGTCGGTTCGACGATGACGGTGTCGGGACCGATCAGGCCGGCCGCCTCGGCCGCCTCGATCATCGCCAGGCCGATCCGGTCCTTGACACTGTGCGCCGGATTGTAGAACTCGAGCTTGGCCAGGATGTCGGCGCCGCCGCCCTTGCCCAGGTTGCGGATGCGGACCAGCGGGGTATTGCCGATCAACTCAGTGACGTCGTTTGCGATTCTCATGCTGTGTCTCCCCGCCGGTGATGGTGATTATTTGACGTCGAGCAGTTCCACGTCGAAGATCAGGTCCGAATCGGCAGGGATCGACCCGCCGCCGGCGCCGCGCTTGCCGTAGGCCAGCTCGCTCGGGATGATCAGGGTGCGCTTGCCGCCAACTTTCATGCCGGCCACGCCCTGGTCCCAGCCCTTGATGACGCGGCCCGCGCCGAGCTGGAACACCAGCGGCTCGCGGCCGGCGTCGAGCGAGGAATCGAACTTGCGGCCGCGCTGTTTGGTGGCCAGCGGCTTGTAGAACCATCCGGTGTAGTGGACCACGACGTTGGCGCCGGCGGTCGCTTCCTTGCCGGTGCCGACCACGTTGTCGATCTTGACCAGGGGATTGGCGACTTCGGCGGCAGGCGCGGCGGCGGCCTGGGCGGAGGCGTCCTGGCCAGCCGCCTGGGACAGCGAAGCGGCGGCGCACAGCATGGCGAGCAAGAGGGAACGACGAATCATGTGAGTTCTTTCAGTAAAGGAAGGTCAAACTGAATAATCCTGCAACCCTATCATAACAAGGCATTGCCGAGACCTCAATTCAAAAGCTGGGCCTGGCCGGGGTGTTCGGTGGGCGCCGCGGCCAGCTTGCGCAGCAGGTGGGCCGCGGCAATCATGCCGAAACTGGCCGTCACCACAACGCTGGAGCCGAAGCCGGCGCAATTGATGCCCGTGACGCCAGGCTGGACGGCGTCGATTTCACACGCGGCGCCGCTTTCCGGCACCAGCAGCGGCTCCATCGAAAACACCGCGTCGACATTGAACTTGTTCTTCTCGCCGCGCGGAAAGCCGTATTGCGTCCGCATCAGCTTGCGCACCCGCTTGAGCAAGGGCTCCTGCTCGGTCTTGGACAGGTCGCGCACGGCGATCCGGGTCGGGTCGGTCTGCCCGCCGGCGCCGCCGATGGTGATCAGGGCAATATTGTGGTCGCGGCAGTAGGCGATCAGCGCGGCCTTGGACTTGGCATTGTCGATGGCGTCGACCACGTAGTCGAAACCGCGCCCGCCGATCATCTGCTCGAGGTTGTCCGGGGCGATGAAGTCTTCCACCAGGGTCAGCTTGCAATCCGGGTTGATCAGCGCGATGCGCTCGGCCAGCGCATCGATCTTGGCTTGCCCGATGGTGTTCGACAAGGCCTGGATCTGGCGGTTGATGTTCGATTCGGCAACGTTGTCGAGGTCGATCAGGGTCAGTGCGCCAATCGCGCTGCGCGCCAGCGCCTCGACGATCCAGGAGCCGACTCCGCCGACGCCGATCACGCACACGTGCGCCGCGCGGAAACGATCGAGTGCAGGCTGGCCGTAAAGTCGCGCGATGCCGCCGAAACGGCGTTCGAAATCGACTTGTTCCGTTGTGTCAGGAGGAATAAAATTGTTCAGGGGTTTCATTCGCGTATTTTAACGGACGTTGCCGCGGGGACTGCTCTAAAATGTTCCTTAGCCAACGAAGAAATACCACGAAAGAACTTGATGATGAATGCCCTGCCAGACACCGCCCCCGGATTCGACCAGCCGATCGCCGTGCTGAAACACTGCCACGACCGCATCCGGAAGCAGCTCGCCACCATGCAGAAGCTGCCCGAGCACCTCGCCCACCACGGCGCCGACGAGCAGGCGCGCCAGGCCGCGCAGGCGGTGATCAAGTATTTCGACAAGGCGGCCCACCTGCACCACGCCGACGAGGAGGAAAACCTGGTGCCGATGCTGCAGGCGGTGGCGCAGGGCGAGGATGCCGCCACCCTGGCCGAACTGGTGCCCGGCATCCTGCAGGACCACGACGAGATGGACGCGATGTGGCAAAGCCTGCACGAAGACCTGGCCGCGATCGCCGACGGCAGCGCGGCGACGCTGTCGGCGCCGAACGTGCAGCGTTTTGCCGACCGCTACACGGCGCACATGGAACGCGAGGAGACGCGCATCGCGCCGATGGCCAAGCGCCTGTTCAACGCGCAGCAGATGGCGCAGCTGGGCGAGGCGATGCAGGTGCGGCGCGGCATCCTGCCGGCGCCGCCCGCCACCGGCGACAGCGTCGCTGCCCTGCGCACAGATTACGGCCAGCACAGCCTGAACGAATCGGATGTCGCCGACGACCCGTTCGACCAGTTCAACACCTGGTTCGAACAGGCGCTGGCGGCCGAAGTGAACGAGCCGAACGCGATGAACGTGGCCACCGTCGACCAGGACGGCAGGCCGACCTCGCGCATTGTGCTGATCAAGCAGTACGACCGCCGCGGTTTCACCTGGTACACCAATTACGACAGCCAGAAAGGCCGCCAGCTGGCCGCGAATCCAAACGCCGCCCTGCTGTTTTTCTGGAGCGAACTTGAGCGCCAGATTCGCATCGAAGGAGTAGTGGAACGTACATCGGCGGAAGAGAGCGATAAATATTTCCACAGCAGACCATTGAAAAGCAGACTGGCGGCGATTGCCTCGGCGCAAAGCGCGCCAATCGCCAACAGGGCTGCGCTGGAACAGCACTACGACGACATAGCGCGGCAATATGGTGAAACGCCACCACGCCCCGATAACTGGGGAGGGTTTCGCCTGGTGCCGCATCGTATCGAATTTTGGCAAGGGCGACGTTCGCGTTTTCATGACCGCATCGTGTACACGCTGCAAGCAGACGGCAGCTGGACACGGCAACGGTTGCAACCCTAGGGCTGCCGGCAATACACAGCCCCGGGCAGTACTGCTGGAGGTGTAGCGTGTTTAACCAGATTCGACTGAGCGCATGGAGCGCCGGGGTGCGCGACAAGATGTCGTTCCCCCTGCCCTTGCGCGTCATCCTGTGGAACGGCCAGCAACTCGATTTTTCGAGCGAGCCGCCGCGCGTAACGATCCGGGTGCCGAGCAGGTCGGCGGTGCGCTACCTGCTGTCGCCGTCGCTGTACAACCTGGGCAGCGCCTACGTGGAAGGGGCGATCGAAGTGAGCGGGCGCGCCGCCGACATGATCGCCGTCGTCAATGCCCTCGCCAAGACCAGCCTCAAGCCGCACGGCGTGTTCGGGCGGGCCATGCGCCCGTTCGTCCACACGCGCGAAAAAGACGCCGAGGCGATCCGCTACCACTACGACGTGTCCAACGAGTTCTACCGCGCCTGGCTGGACCCGGGCATGGTGTATTCCTGCGCCTACTTCGAAACCGGCGAGGAGGACCTGGCGACCGCGCAGCTGAAAAAAATCGACCACATCCTCGCCAAGATCGACCTGCAGCCGGGCCAGAGCCTGCTCGACATCGGCTGCGGCTGGGGCGCGCTGGTGATCCGCGCGGCGCAGCGCTTCGGCGCCCGCTGCGTCGGCGTCACGCTGTCGGAAAACCAGGCGCAGCTGGCGCGCGAGCAGGTCGAACGGGCCGGCCTGCAGCACCTGGTCGAAATCCGGCTGCAGGATTACCGCGACGTCACCGGCCAGTTCGACCGCATCACCAGCGTCGGCATGTTCGAACATGTGGGCGTCCAACACCTGCCGGAATATTTCAGCCGCATCAATGCGCTGCTGGCGCCTGGCGGTGTGGTGATGAATCACGGCCTGACCACCACCGACGTCGACAGCCGCGGCACACCCTACGGCGGCGGCGAATTCATCGACCGCTACGTGTTCCCCCACGGCGAGCTGGCGCACCTCTCCACGGTAATTCGCACCATGCAGCAAGGCGGACTGGAAGTACGGGACGTGGAAAACCTGCGCCGCCATTACGCGCGCACTTGCGCCATCTGGACCGATAATTTCGAAGCCAACGCGGAACGCATCCAGCAGCTGACCGATCCGAAGCGCTTCCGGATCTGGCATGTGTACCTGGCCGGCTGCACCTACGCGTTCAACCACGACTGGATCAGCCTGTACCAGATCGTCTGCGGCAAGGCGGGCCAGGAGCCGTCGGCAATGCCGTGGTCGCGCCGCTACATGTATGAGCAGCCGCCTTTGCTGGAGGCGGCGCCGGCGCTCACTTCAGGCGATTCCCGAACGTCTTCCTGAACTTGGCAACCTTGGGCTCGACCACGAAAGCGCAGTAGCCCTGCAGCGGGTGCCGGTTGAAGTAATCCTGGTGGTAGTCCTCGGCGCGGTACCAGGTTGCGGCAGGCTTCAGTTCGGTGACGATGGGCGCGTCCCAGACGTTGGCCATTTCGGCGATCACGTGGCGCGCCGTGGATTCCTGCTCGGCCGAATTGAAGAAGATCACCGAGCGGTACTGGGGGCCGACATCGTTGCCCTGGCGATTCGGCGTGGTCGGGTCGTGGATCGTGAAGAATATTTCCAGGATGTCGCGGTAGCCGATCTGCTCCGGATCGAATTCGACCCGCACCACCTCGGCATGGCCGGTGCTGCCGGCACATACCTGCTCGTAGGTGGGATTGAGTTCGTGCCCGCCCATGTAGCCCGATTCGACGCGGGTCACGCCGCGCACCTCGAGGTAAACCGCCTCCAGGCACCAGAAACATCCTCCCCCGAGGATTGCCACTTCCGCTCGCTTCGTCATCTCACACCCCCGGGCAATAATTTTTCCCCAGTGATAACTGTAACGCAAACCGCGGGCGGGTGCACCTCCGGGCTGCCGCGGCTCACATTTGGTGCGGCAAATTTGGCATAATGGCTAAAATCCACAGGGCACCAATGAACACAAGCTCCCCCCGCGCCGCCGCGCGCGAATTCGACTCGGCGCAGTTCCGCCACGCGCTGTCGCAATTTGCCACCGGCGTCACGGTCATCACGACCAGGCTGGCCGACGGCAGTTTCCGCGGCCTGACGGCCAGTTCCTTCAACTCGGTGTCGCTCAATCCGCCGCTGGTGTTGTGGAGCCTGGGCGAAGGCGCCAACAGCCTGCCCGTCTTCAGCGGCAACTCGCACTACGTGATCAATGTGCTGGCGGCCGACCAGGCCGCGCTGGCCGAGCGCTTCTCGCGCCGGATCGACGACCCGTTCGCGGTCACCGAGTACGAATTGTCGCGCACCGGCCAGCCGATCCTGAAAGGGGTATCGGCCTGGTTCGAATGCCACAACCGCAGCCGCTATCCGGAAGGCGATCATGTGATCTTCGTGGGAGAAGTGGAACAATGTGCGGTGTACCCGAAGGCATCGCTGATTTTTCACGGCGGCCGCTTCGGCAGCACGCCAATCCCGGTAGAATGACAAGGCCGGCAAGCAGCCTATACAACTTGGTTATTGCCCCATTCCATCGACAACACCAGACAGGAAACCCATGAACAAACCCGAATCGCCGCGCAAGGCACAATTCCACTGGGATGACCCGCTGCTGCTGAACAACCAGTTGAGCGACGACGAGCGCATGGTACGCGATGCCGCCGCCGCCTACTGCCAGGACAAGCTCAAGCCGCGCATCCTCGAAGCCTTCCGCCATGAGCGCATGGACACTTCCATCTTCCGCGAGATGGGCGAACTGGGCCTGCTCGGCCCGACCATTCCCGACCAGTACGGCGGCCCGGGCCTGAACTACGTCGCCTACGGCCTGATCGCGCGCGAAGTCGAGCGCATCGATTCGGGCTACCGCTCGATGATGAGCGTGCAGTCCTCGCTGGTGATGGTGCCGATTTTCGAATTCGGCACCGAAGCGCAGCGCCAGAAATACCTGCCGAAGCTGGCCACCGGCGAATGGATCGGCTGCTTCGGCCTGACCGAGCCGAACCACGGCTCCGATCCGAGCTCGATGATCACGCGCGCCAAGAAGGTGCCGGGCGGCTACGCGCTGACCGGCTCGAAGATGTGGATCACCAACTCGCCGGTCGCCGACGTGTTCGTGGTCTGGGCCAAGGACGACGAAGGCGCAATCCGCGGTTTCGTGCTGGAAAAGGACATGGCGGGCTTGAGCGCGCCGGCGATCCACGGCAAGTTCGGCCTGCGCGCGTCGGTCACCGGCGAAATCGTGATGGACAATGTGTTCTGCCCTGAGGAAAACGCCTTCCCCGATGTGCGCGGCCTGAAGGGTCCGTTCACCTGCCTGAACTCGGCCCGTTACGGCATCGCCTGGGGCGCCTTGGGCGCGGCGGAAGACTGCTGGCACATCGCGCGCCAGTACACGCTGGATCGCACCCAGTTCGGCCGGCCGCTGGCGGCCAACCAGCTGGTGCAGAAGAAGCTGGCCGACATGCAGACCGAAATCACGCTCGGCCTGCAGGGCTGCCTGCGCCTGGGCCGGATGAAGGACGAAGGCACGGCGGCGGTGGAAATCACATCGATGATGAAGCGCAATTCCTGCGGCAAGTCGCTCGACATCGCCCGGGTCGCGCGCGACATGCTCGGCGGTAACGGCATCTCCGACGAGTTCGGCGTGATCCGCCACATGGTCAACCTCGAGGTGGTCAACACCTACGAAGGCACGCACGATATCCACGCCCTGATCCTGGGCCGCGCGCAGACGGGGATCCAGGCGTTCCAGTAAGCCATAAAAAAAAGCTATGTCACGGTAACACGCGCGCCGCGGTCCAAGGGCTGGGGTCAGGTCCGGCGGACCTGACCCTGGTTTGTCGCCGCACCGGGCGCTTGCCGCCATCGCCGCGCGGTCCCACACCTAACGGTCACATAGCCTAAAAAAAACCCGCCGAAGCGGGTTTTTTTCATCAGGCTGTGCTTAGAACTTGTAGCCGATGCCTACGCTGACCGCTAAGGGGTCGAGCGTCATGTCCTGCGTCTGGCCGGTCGAGAAGTGGACCTTGGTCTTCAGCCACGATTTGGCCACCGCCAGGTCGGCAAACCAGCGCTCGTTGATGCCAACCGTGACGCCGCCTTGGAGCGTGCCTGCCACCTTGTTGTCGATCTTGAAGGTGGTGGCAGGACCGCCGGTGTTGGTCAGCGCCGTCATCTGACCCGAACCGGTGGCCTTCTGGAAATAGGCGTAGGTGATGCCGGCGCCCACGTACGGACGCACCATCGCGGTCGGTGCGAAGAAGCGATACTGGATGAACGCGGTCGGCGGCAGCGCCTCGACCGTACCCAGCTTACCGGTGCCGGCGATCGCGCCCGCGCCGCTGATCTCATGCTTGTACGGCAAACCCAGGTCGAGCTCGGCCGAGATGTTGTCGGTGATACCGTAGCCGAATACCAGGATCGGCTTGGTGTCGGAATCGATGTCCGCCTTCGAACCAGGCAGGGCCGGCGCGCTGACGTCGCCGCTGTCGACTTTCGGCGTAATCTTGTTGATGCCGACCTTGGCGGTCCACTGGCCTGCCGATTGCGCCGATGCGCCCGAAGCAGCCACCATCGTGGCGGCGAGCGCCAGCATTTTCACGGCGCTATTCAAACGTAATTTCATTTTTTCTCCAGATTCTTATGGTGTGGGGCCCGCCGCGCGGCGAGCCCGCCGTGAAACTTACAGCCAGCCCTTGACGATCATCTGCTCCGCGACGTACTTCGCAATCAGCGAATGTTCGAACGGGGTCGGATGGACGCTGTCGGCAAACATGTAGTGGCTGACGTCGCCGGCAGTCAGGTTGCTGCCGTTGCAGCCGAGCGAGGAAGTGCCCAGTGCATTCGCGCCGCAAGCGACCGCGGTGGTGTTGGTCAGGCCGTATGGACCCGGGTTGACCGACTGGTCATCGGACAGGGTGAACAGGTCGACGTACAGCACTTTGGCATCGCCAGCGATGCCCGCCTTCAGCGCTGCGTTGAACGCGGTCGACATCGCCTTGATCAGCGCCTGGGTGTCGGCGGTCTGGGCCTTGGCCGACGGCGAAATCGCGACGTCCGGCAGGTTGTTCACCACCACGAAGTTGGCGCCTTTGCCGACGATCTGGGTCTTCACCAGGTTCGCCAGCTCGGTGCCGGCAGTGCTCATGGCCGTCACGTTGGCTGGGCCGTTGGTGGCCAGGTAGGTAGCGCCTGCCTTGGCGCCCGCGGCAGCCGCGTCGGCTTGCGCCTTGGCGACCATCGGACCGTAAACAGCTGGCGACGCCACGGCGGAATTGCCCGGCTGGATTGCGGCGGCGCCGACAGCGGCGGCGACGACGCTGGCGTCGGTATGGCCTGGGCGGGCCGACTCAGTCTGCAGTGCCAGTCCGATAGCTTGCGCCGCGGTAGCAGGATTGGTCGCACCGGCGGCCAGCTGGCCGACCAGCGAGCTGCCGAAGGTCTGCTGGCCGGCAGCGGTGCCGGCAGCGGTCGCGGCTGCGGACAACTGGCCCAGCAGCGCCAGCACGTCATTGCCGCCGGCCATCACGAAGACGGCTTCGGTGCCGCTGAACTTGCCGCCCGAAACTGCCAGGTGGTTAGCGATCTGGGTGGTGACCGGAATGGTCAGCGCGCCGATGGCGGAGCCGGTCAGCTTGTTTTCAGGGCCGACCGGATTGGTGACGCGGGCGCCGCCCATGGCGTAGCCGAAGCAGCCGGCATGGGGTGTGACCGGTACCGAAAAGCCTTTGCTGGCGTCGCCTTCGAGGCCGGTCAGCGCGGCGCATGGCGCGGCCAGGCCGAATTGCGCGGCCATCAGTTCGGTCCAGTTCTTGCCGGTCAGGGTAGGTTCTTTGGTGGTGTTGTTGCCGTTGATGGTGAACTTGCCGCCGCCGATGGCTGCCACGGTGCCGACGTTGTACGAACCGACGTCGGCCAGGCTGTCGCCGAAGGTCACTTGCGAACTGAATTTGTTCTTGAGGGCTTGGTCGCCGCCGCTGCTGCCGTTGCCGCCGCAAGCTGCCAGGACGGCCGCCGTCAACAGCGCGAGCGCGATATTAGTTTGACGCATTGTGTCTCCTGAGATAATTATTTCTGATTTGAAGCGAACGGGCGTGCTATTCGGAACGTTACTAATATGCCAGTCTTCGAAACACTTGTATAGAGAAAAGGTTTCCGTTTCGTCAGATGGCAGCAACAAGCGCAGGTCTTCCGGTGCCGGACCTGTCAATACGAATGGGGAAAATTCGCGCGCCGCCGCGATTCAGCACCGCGGCGCAGCTGGTCAGCGGGCCAGAACTTCCTGGAAAAAATCGCGCGTGGCGGTCATGCAGAATGGCGCGGCGAGGCCGGCATGGTAGTTGGCTTCGACCGCCTCGTCGGGCGAGTCGCCGTGTCCGATCGCGGCCGCCCGCAGCGCCACCTTGGCGGCAATGAAGCTCAGCTTCGGCGTGCGGTACGGATCGCGCAGGCCGGGAAAGTCGTCGAGATCGACTTCGATCAGCTGGCCAGGATGCGGACGCGCGTAGAAATATGCCAGCGCCGACACCGTGTTCAGGTAAGGCACGGTGGGGTCGCCGCTACCGCCGCACAGCAGCAGCGGGGCGACCGGCGCGTAATTGCGCAGGTCGTTTTTGCGGAACAGCTTGCGCAGCGAATTCTCCGGCGCGCAAGCGAGCGGGACGCCGCCATTCAAGTCACACGGATGGGCTTGCACATCGGCCAGGTAGGCGTCGCGAAAGACCGTCTTGATCAGGTTGCCTGCCCCGAAATACTTGCCATAGCCCGAGGCTTGCGGCATCGAATCGGCCGCGAACAGCGCATTGGCGGGCAGCTTGCCCGCGTTCACCAGGTCGCCCACCGTGCCGACCCCCGGCATCAGCGTCTCGATCGTCGCGGCGTACTGGTCTTCGTAGAGCTCGGAGGTGCCGCCATACACGTGCTCGCCGCTGAGCTGGCCGCCACTGATCAGCATCGGCAGGAATGCCGTCACGCCGATGCGCGGCGAGCCGGCGAACTGGGTGTCGCCGAACTGGGCCAGCGCGTACGGGCCGGACAAGCCGGCCACCGCCGTGGGCGCGAAGTTTGCGCTGTTCATGGACTCCATCGCGCGCTGGGTCGCCAGGGCGACGTAGCCGCCCTGCGAGTATCCCGTCACGAACAGCTTGGCCGACGCGCTGGCGCCGATGGCGCCGAACGCCAGGCGGGCCGCACGCAAGGCGTCGATCATGTCGGCGCCCTGCTGGTCCGCATTCAGGTAGGGATGGTAGGCCAGCGAACTGCGCGCATAGCCGGCGTAGTTGGGCGCGACGACAATATAGCCGCGCGCGGCGAAAATCGCCGCGACCAGGCGCGCCTCGCGGTTCTCGCGCAGGTTCGCCATATCGTAGGATTTTTCGACCGATGTCGCGTGGGCGTACAGCAGCACCGGCCGCGCGCCGCTGCAGTTGGCGGCGGCGCCGGACGGCACGAAGATGGCGGCGCTGGCCTCGGTCGGCTCGCCCGCGCCGCCCACCGTGTTGTACCTGACGGTATGCGTGGTGATCGCGCACTGCGGGTTGCCGGTGATCTTGGTGGTGCCGGGCTGGCCGAATTCGAGCAGCGCGGCGAAGACGGCCGGCTCCATTTTTTCCACCGCCACGCTGGCGGCGCCGACCATGCTGCCGCGCTCGGGCAGCGGCGGCGGAACGCCATTGTCGCCACCCCCGCAAGCCGGCAGCATCAAAGCCAGGACGAGCGGGGCGGAGCGCATGGCGAGTCCTTTACATAGGAGGTTCCCGGTTAAGCAAACCGTGGACGATGCCGCTGGAGCCGTGGGCGGCCCGTCGCAGGCGGTCGTTGACGCCTAGCCATGCGTCGCTTTGCGGCGGCGCTTCGACCAGGATCAGGTCAGCACCTGTAGTGTCCATCGCGCGCAACGACGCATATAGCGCGTGCGCAAAGTCGTTCGGGTTTGGCGCGAGGCGCACTTCGGCATGCGTGCGCGGCAGGTCCGAGTAGTGGATCAACGCCACTTTGCGGCCCGCATCGTGCAACTGCGCCAGCGTGGTTTTCAGGGCCGCGCTGTCTTGCATGGCGACCGGCGTGTGCGGCGCGTAATGCGATTCGAGCGTGCCCGATGCGCGCGGCGCCGCGGCATCCGGCGCGCACGGCAAGCGGTCGATCACGGCGGCGATCGCCTCCGCGCTGACCTGGCCGGGACGCAGCAGCACCGGGCCGTGCGTGGCCAGGCGCGACAGGTCCACGATGGTCGACTCGATGCCGACCTGGCTCTGTCCACCGTCGAGCACGGCGGCGATCGGGCTGTCGGGGCCGAATTCATCGCGCACGTGCTGCGCGGTGGTCGGGCTGACGTTGCCGAACTTGTTGGCCGACGGCGCCGCGACGCCGCCACGGCCGCCCTTGAATGCCTGCAGCAGCGCAATCGCGACCGGGTGCGACGGGCAGCGCAGGCCGACCGTGTCCTGTCCACCGGAGACGGCGTCGGGAATGTGCGCGGCGCGTTTCAAAATCAGGGTCAGCGGGCCGGGCCAGAACGCGGCGGCCAGCTGGCGCGCTTCGGCCGGGATGTCGGCCGCCCAGTATTCGAGCTCGGCGCCGGGCGCCAGGTGCACGATCACCGGATGGTCTTGCGGACGGCCTTTGGCGGCATAGATGGCCGCCACCGCCGCCGGGTTCTCGGCGTCGGCGCCCAAGCCGTACACGGTCTCGGTCGGGAACGCGACCAGCGCGCCCTGCTCCAGCGCGCGCGCGGCGGCGGCGATGGCGGCCGGGTCTGCTACCGTGCCGTCCACGCTCACGGCGCGATCTTCAGGATGGCGCAGGCGGCGCGCAGCTGCTGTTCGGCGCCCGCCATGCTTGGGGCCACGAAGGTCACGTGGCCCATCTTGCGGGCGCGGCGCGGTTCTTCTTTGCCGTACAGGTGCAGGCAGGCGCCCGGCAGCGCGGCGATCTGGTCCCATGCCGGTTCGCGCGTTTCGTCACCGTCGCCGTCGAACCACAGGTCGCCCAGGATATTGAGCATCACCGCGGCCGAATGCTGGCGCACATCGCCCAGCGGCAGCCGCGCCATCGCCCGCACCTGCTGGGCGAACTGGCTGGTGACGCAGGCGTCGATCGTGTAGTGGCCGCTGTTGTGCGGGCGCGGCGCCATTTCGTTGACGACCAGGCTGCCGTCGGCCAGCACGAAGAATTCGATGCACAGCACGCCCACGTAGCCAAGCTCGGCAACCATCGCGCGCGCCGCGTCCTGCGCTTTCAGCGCGCAGTCCGCCGACACGTTCGGGCCGGGTACGGTGGTGGTAAACAGGATGCCGTCGCGGTGCACGTTTTCGGCGATCGGATAGACCACCGACTGGCCGTCGGCGCCGCGCGCGGTCAGCACCGACACCTCGTACGCCAGGGGCAGCATTTTTTCGAGCAGGCAGGTGACCCCGCCCATCTCGTCGAACGCCGCGCGGATGTCCTCGCGGCTGCGTACCCGCACCTGGCCGCGGCCGTCGTAGCCCATGCGCACGGTTTTCAGGATGCCGGGCAGCAGTTCATCGGGTACCGCATCGATGTCGGCCAGCGAGCCAATCGCCTTGTGCGGCGCCGGCAGCACGCCGGAACGGGGCGCGCAGGAGACGAAGAAATTCTTCTCGGCGATGCGGTCCTGCGCCACCGACACGCAGCCGGCCGACGGCGCGACAAAACTGTGCGCGGCCAGCGCGGCCAGGCTGGCGGCCGGCACGTTCTCGAATTCGGTGGTCACCGCGGCGCACTGCGCGCCCAGTTCGGCCAGCGCGGCGGCGTCGGTGTAGCCGGCGACGAGCAAGTGGTCGGCGGCCTGGCCGGCCGGACAATCGGCGGCCGGCTCCAGCACGGCGACCTTGTAGCCCATCGCCTGCGCGGCGTGGGCGAACATGCGGCCGAGCTGGCCGCCGCCCATGACGCCGAGCCAGGTCGGCGGATTGGCGGTGGGCAGGAGAGGGATTTGCTGCTTGTTACTCATAGGACTTTCAGGCTGGCAGGGTCATGGCCTTGGCGGCGGCGGTCTGTTCGGTGCGGAACTGTTCCAGTTTGGCGGCGAGGGCGTCGTCGCCGGCGGCGAGCAGGGCCACTGCCATCAGCGCGGCATTCGCGGCGCCGGCCTCGCCGATGGCGAAGGTGGCGACCGGCACGCCTTTCGGCATCTGCACGATCGACAGCAGCGAATCCTCGCCGCGCAGGTACTTCGACGGCACCGGCACACCCAGCACCGGCACGATGGTCTTGGCGGCGATCATGCCCGGCAAGTGGGCCGCGCCGCCGGCGCCGGCGATGATCGCGCGCAGGCCACGCGCGCGCGCGCTGCCTGCGTAGCCGAACATCTCGTCGGGCATGCGGTGCGCGGAAATGACTTGCGCCTCATGCGCCACGCCGAACTGTTTGAGGATGGCGACCGCGTGCTGCATCACGTCCCAGTCGGACGAGGAGCCCATCACGACGCCGACCAGCGGGTTTGCATTCTGCGCCATGTCAGGCCTTCAGCTTTTCGCCGGTAAGGCGCTCGATCGCCTCGAAGTACTTGGCCTGGGTCTTGGTGATGACGTCGGCCGGCAGGTTCGGCGCCGGCGCGGTCTTGGGCCACTCGGTCAGCGTTTCCAGATAGTCGCGCACGAACTGCTTGTCGAACGACGGCGGCGAGCTGCCTGGCTGGTACGAATCGGCCGGCCAGAAGCGCGACGAATCGGCGGTCAGCACTTCGTCCATCAGGTGCAGCACGCCGTGCTGGTCGAGGCCGAATTCGAACTTGGTGTCGGCGATGATGATGCCGCGCGTGGCGGCATAGTCGGCGGCAGCCTTGTACAGCTTGATGCTGATCTCGCGGATGGTCGCGGCCAGCTCGGTGCCGATGCGGCGCTCCATCTCTTCGAAGCTGATGTTCTCGTCGTGCTCGCCCAGCTCTGCCTTGGCGGCCGGCGTGAAGATCGGCTCGGGCAGCTTGTCGGCCTGGCGCAGGCCTTCCGGCAAGGTGATGCCGCAGATGCTGCCGGTGGCCTGGTAATCCTTCCAGCCGGAACCGATGATATAGCCGCGCACCACTGCTTCGACCATGATCGGCTCGAGGCGCTTGGCCACCACGGCGCGGCCGCGCACCTGCTCCACTTCGTCGGGCGCGACCACGGACTCCGGCGCCACGCCGGTCAGGTGGTTCGGCACGATGTCGCCGAGCTTGTCGAACCAGAAGTCGGTCATCTGGTTGAGCACCATGCCCTTGCCGGGGATAGGCTCGTTCATGACGACGTCGAAGGCCGACAGGCGGTCGGTGGTGACGATGAGGATCTTGTCGTCGCCGACCGCGTAATTGTCGCGCACCTTGCCGCGGCCCAGCAACGGCAGGGAGGTGATATTGGATTGGTAGAGGCTGTTCATAGATGGGGTACCGGAAAAGCGGAGCCGGCGGACAGGCCCGCCGGCAGGGGAAGTCAGGCCGCCGCGCGGCGGCCTGTTCGAAATAGTTTTACTTCACGATCTGGGCCAGCTCGCCCTTGGCGTAACGCTCGGCCATCTTCTCGAGCGGCATCGGCTTGATCTTGGCGGCCATGCCTTCGCAGCCGAACGAAATCATGCGCGCCTTGCAGATCAGGGTAGCGGCTTCGCGTGCAGGCTTGAGGAAATCGCGCGGATCGAACTTGGACGGATTCTCGAACATGTACTTGCGCACCGCGGCCGTCATCGCCAGGCGGATGTCGGTGTCGATATTGATCTTGCGAACGCCGTGGCGGATGCCTTCCTGAATCTCTTCGACCGGCACGCCATAGGTTTCCTTCATGTCGCCGCCGAATTCGCGGATGATCGCCAGCAGTTCCTGCGGCACCGACGACGAGCCGTGCATCACCAGGTGGGTGTTCGGGATGCGCGCGTGGATTTCCTTGATGCGGTCGATGGCCAGGATGTCGCCGGTCGGCTTGCGGGTGAACTTGTAGGCGCCGTGCGAGGTGCCGATCGCGATCGCCAGCGCATCGCACTGGGTGCGGGCGACGAAGTCGGCCGCCTGCGAAGCGTCGGTCAGCAGCTGTTCGCGCGTCATGGTGCCGTCCGCGCCGTGGCCGTCTTCCTTGTCGCCCTTCATGGTTTCGAGCGAGCCGAGCACGCCCAGTTCGGCTTCCACCGACACGCCGATCGAGTGCGCGAATTTGACCACTTCGCGCGAGGTCTCGACGTTGTACTCGTAGCTGGCGACGCTCTTGCCGTCCGCTTCGAGCGAGCCGTCCATCATCACCGAGGTGAAGCCGGAGCGGATCGCGGTCATGCACACCGCCGGCGACTGGCCGTGGTCCTGGTGCATGACGACCGGGATGTGCGGATACGATTCGACTGCCGCGTCGATCAGGTGGCGCAGGAAAGCTTCGCCGGCATACTTGCGGGCGCCGGCCGAGGCCTGCATGATCACCGGGCTGCCGGTGGCATCGGCGGCAGCCATGATGGCCTGCACCTGTTCGAGGTTGTTGACGTTGAACGCCGGCAGGCCATAGCCGTTTTCGGCGGCGTGGTCCAGAAGTTGACGCAGGGATACGAGTGCCATGGTAGTACTCCAAACAATAATAAAAAGCGGCGCCGCGGCGGGTGGGCCCGGCGGATTAATCTATCAGCCGAGCTCGCCCACGCGCACGATCTTGAGGGCATTGGTGCCGCCGACCTGTCCCATCGGCTCGCCCCAGGTGCAAACGATCATGTCACCCTTCTTGACGATGCGGTTGGCGACCATCAAATCCTCTGCTTGCTTGAGCACCGCGCCGCTGTTGCCTTCCTGGGTCAGGTGGTAGGCATGCACGTTGCGGTACAACGATACCTTGCGCTGGGTGCTCACGCTCGGCGTCAGCGCGAAAATCGGCGTGTCGACGCGGTGCCGGCTCATCCACAGCGCCGTCGAGCCGGACTCGGTCAGCGCGGCGATCGCCTTCACGCCCAGGTGGTGCGCGGTGAACAGCGTACCGTAGGCGATCGACTGGTCGATGCGGGTAAATTTCACGTTGAGGAAATCGGCATCGAGCGTGTTGTATTCGGATTGTTCAGCTTCGACGCAGATCGCCGCCATCATCTCGACCGTTTCGATCGGATATTTGCCGGACGCGGTTTCGGCCGAGGTCATCACGGCGTCGGTGCCGTCCAGCACCGCGTTGGCGACGTCGGACACTTCGGCCCGGGTCGGCACCGCGTTGAAGATCATCGACTCCATCATCTGGGTCGCGGTGATGGCCAGCTTGTTCGATGCGCGCGCCATGCGGATCATGCGCTTCTGCAAGGCCGGCACCGCGGCGTTGCCCACTTCCACCGCCAGGTCGCCGCGCGCGACCATGATGCCGTCGGACGCGTCGAGGATTTCCTGCAGCGCGGGAATCGCTTCGGCGCGCTCGATCTTGGCGATCAGCATCGGCTTGTGGTGGTAGGGCTCGCCGGCGAT
>JBKPEJ010000010.1:0-105158 GCA_046728335.1 Pseudomonadota bacterium
GGCCCCCGCGGCGCCTCAGCCGCAAGCTGCGCAGCCGGCCCGCCCGAAAGTCGAACGCGCGGAACAGGCGGCGGCGCCTGCGCCCGCGCCTTCCGGCCGCGCGCCGGCAGCCGCAAGCGCGGCATCGCAATACAAGGTCAAGGCCGGCGACACGCTCGGACGCATCGCCGCCCAGGTCAAGCCGACCGACATTTCGCTCGACATGATGCTGGTCGCGCTGTACCGCGCCAATCCGGACGCATTCATTGGCAACAACATGAACCGCCTGAAGTCGGGCCAGATCCTGGCGGTGCCCGACTCCGACGCGATCCGCGGCGGCGGCGAAGGCGAGGCGCACGGCGTCGTAGTGGCGCATGCGGCCGACTTCAACGCCTACCGTCACAAGCTGGCGGGCCAGGTGGCCAACGCGGCGCCGGCCAAGGCGCAGGAAAGCAGCCAGAGCGCGACCGGAAAGATCACCGCCAAGGTAGAAGAACGCCCGACCGCGGCCAACGAATCGAAGGACCAGCTCAAGCTGTCGAAGGCCGCCGCGTCGGCCGGCGCGTCGGGCAAGAGCGTGGCCCTGGCCGAAGACAAGATCGCCAAGGACAAGGCGCTGGCCGATGCCACCGCCCGCGTGAAGGAACTCGAACGCAATGTCAACGACCTCGAAAAACTGATGGTCGTGAAAAACAAGACCGGCACCGACGCCAAGACCACGGCGATTCCGGAGCTGGCAGTGACCGCCAAGCCGGTGGTTGCTGCAGTTGAAACCGCGCCTGTCGCCGCAGCGCCCGCGCCGGCGCCTGTGCCGGCCAAGCCTGCGCCGGCGAAAGCCGCGCCTGCGCTGAAGAAAGCGCCGGCCCCGGTCGAGCCGACCATCGCCGACATGCTGATGGATAACATCACTTATATTGGCGGCGGCCTTGCGATCGCGCTTCTGGCCCTGTTCGGCCTGTCGCGCCGCAGGAAGCAGAAGGATCCGAGCGGGCCGACCGAGCCGTCGATCCTTGGCGCGCCGACCGACCAGGCCCATTCGCTGTTCGCCGAAACCGGCGGCCAGAGCGTCGATACCAGCAACAGCGTGTTCAATTCCAGCTTTGCGCCATCGGCCAGCCAGCTCGATACCAATGAAGTCGATCCGGTCGCCGAAGCCGACGTCTACATCGCCTACGGCCGCGACGCCCAGGCCGAAGAGATCCTGAAGGAAGCGCTGCGCACCCATCCGGAACGCAATCCGGTGCGCCTGAAACTGCTCGAGATCTACGCGGCCCGCAAGGACCAGCATTCGTTCGAGAACCAGGCGGGCGAGTTGTACGGCATGACCAAAGGGCAGGGCGACGAGTGGGCCCAGGCGGCCGCGCTCGGCCTGTCGATCGATCCGTCCAACCCGCTGTACGCCGGCGCCGGCGAAGCTGCGCCGCTCCCTGCATCCACGCCGGAAGACCTGGCCGAGCAGGCTATCCTGAACCAGATGCATGCGGAAGGCCTGTCCACGCAGCCTGAAAACGAGCACCTGATGGAACTCGACCTGGGCGGCAACGCGCCGGCCGCGGCTCCTGAACCGGTGGCGCAGGCCGCGCATCCGGCCGACGACCATACCCTCGACTTCGACCTGGGCGGACTCAGTTTCGAGCCGGTGTCGCTGGACGCGCCGGCGCCTGCCGTCGCCAAGGCCAGCCCTGCCGCCGACGCGAACGACATGGCGTTCACCTCCGAGCCGATCGCCGCGCCTGACGCCGCGGCCGAGCCGGAGCAGACCTTCGACCTCGCCTTCGACATGGACTTCGATTCGCCGGCCGCCGCCACGCCGATGGTCGAACCGAAGTCGCTCGACGACATCAGCCTCGACCTGGCCAGCAACGACTTGCCGCAGTCCGATTTCAACATGGCCGACCTGGCCCATGAATTCGACCTGCCGAAACTGCCTGAAAGCGCCACCGCGCCTGCCGCGGCAGCTGCCACGGCCGACCTCGAAGCGATGGGCTTCGACCTGCCATCCGCCCCTGCCGCCGATCCGTTCGCGCTGCCGGACCTGCCGAGCACCCCGCCAAGCTATGCACCGACGTCGACCTACGCCGCGGCAGCGCCGGCGTTCGACATGACCGGCATCGATCTCGACCTGCCTGCCGGCGAAGCTGGCGGCCACGGCATCGAAGCGACGGCGATGGCGTCGTCCAGCCAGGCCGACACGTCGGCTTCGCACATGGAGATGGAAACCAAGCTCGATCTGGCCATCGCGTACCAGGAAATCGGCGACAAGGAAGGCGCGCGCGAACTGCTCGACGAAGTCATCAAGGGCGGCAGCCATGATCAGGTGAGCAAGGCGAACGACATGCGCGCCAAGCTGGCCTGACACGACACGACGGTATTGGACATGAATTGAAACGGATAGCACTCGGTGTCCAGTACGACGGTACTCCCTGGAATGGCTACCAGAAGCAGGTAGATAAGAACACGGTGCAAGACCGGCTCGAAATCGCCCTGCGCGAATTCGCGCGGGTCGACCTGGCGACAACCTGCGCCGGGCGCACCGATACGGGCGTGCACGCGCTCGAGCAAGTGGTCCACTTCGACACCAGCCTGACCCGCGACATGCAGTCGTGGGTGCGCGGCGTGAACGCCTTTCTTCCCGATTCGATCGCCGTGCGCTGGGCCAGCGAATTGCCGCTCGATCCCGAACACGAATTCCACGCGCGCTTTTCGGCCCGCGCGCGCACCTACCACTACGTCCTGTATAACAACCCGGTGCGCTCGCCGCTGCTGGTCGGGCGCGCCGGCTGGACCTTCCGTCCGCTCGACGTCGCGCTGATGCGCGAGGCCGCGCAGCACCTGGTCGGCACCCACGATTTTTCGGCGTTCCGCTCGTCCCAGTGCCAGGCCAAGTCGCCGGTCAAGCAGATGCACGAGGTCAGCGTCGAACGGCACGGCGAAGTGCTGGTGTTCACGCTGCGCGCCAACGCCTTCCTGCACCACATGGTGCGCAACCTGATCGGATCGCTGATCTACGTCGGCAATGGCCGCCATCCGCCGTCCTGGCTGGCCGACGTGCTGGCAGGACGCGACCGCAACGACGCCGCACCCACTTTCATGCCCGATGGCCTGTACCTGGCCAAAATAGATTACGATCCCAAGTGGGGACTGCCGCAAGAGGCCAGCAGCCCCTTGCCCTGGTTTGTGCCGGGCCCCGGCCCATAAACGCCCCACGCACCCACACCATGCCCCGTACCCGTGTCAAGATCTGCGGGCTGACCCGCGAACAAGATGTCCGCTCTGCCGTACAGGCCGGCGCCGACGCCCTCGGCTTCGTGTTCTATGCGGCCAGCCCCCGCTACGTCACTGCCGCCCGCGCCGGCGCACTGATGGCCCTGGCGCCGCCGTTCGTCACCACGGTCGCGCTGTTCGTCAACGCAACCGTGGAAGAGGTGGTGGAAGTGGCCCGGCTGGCGCCGTTCGCGCTGCTGCAGTTCCACGGCGACGAGACAGCGGCCGAGTGCGCGGCGATTGCCGGGGCGGTGGGACGCCCCTTCATGCGCGTGTTCCGTATGCGGCCCGACACGAGCGCGGCCGATTTGCTAGAATACGAGCATCAATACCGCGCCGCCAGTCCCTTGTTCTCGAGCCTCTTGCTCGACACCTATGTGGACGCCTACGGTGGGGCAGGAAAGGTCTTCGATTGGTCTCTCATTCCAAAAGAACTCGCGCCTCGGGTCGTTTTAAGTGGTGGCTTGAGCGTAAGCAACGCGACTGACGCGGTCGCACGTGTTCGTCCCTATGCGGTCGACATCAGCAGTGGTGTCGAGCAGCAGAAGGGGATCAAGGACGCCCGCAAGATCGCCGCCTTCATCGACGCGGTGCGGGCGGCAGACGCCACCATTGAAAGCGACAAACCCCATGAAAGCAGCACCTGAACGCGGCCCGGCCGCGCCATTATTCCACACCACCGACTACCAATTGCCGGACGCGCGCGGCCACTTCGGCCCCTACGGCGGCTCGTTCGTCGCCGAAACGCTGAGCCACGCGCTGGCCGAACTGAACGCAGCGTATGCGCGCTACAGCAAGGATCCCGAATTCCTCGACGAGTTTCGCTACGAGCTGAAACACTTCGTCGGCCGTCCCTCGCCGATCTACCACGCCAAGCGCTGGTCCGAGCAGGTCGGCGGCGCCCAGATCTACTTCAAGCGCGAAGACCTGAACCACACCGGCGCGCACAAGATCAATAACGTGATCGGCCAGGCGCTGCTGGCCAGGCGGATGGGCAAGCCGCGCATCATCGCCGAAACCGGCGCCGGCCAGCACGGTGTGGCCACAGCCACCATCTGCGCCCGCTTCGGCCTCGAATGCGTGGTCTACATGGGCAGCGAGGACGTCAAGCGCCAGGCCCAGAACGTCTATCGCATGAAGCTGCTGGGCGCGACCGTGGTGCCGGTCGAATCGGGCTCGAAGACGCTCAAGGACGCGCTCAACGAAGCGATGCGCGACTGGGTCACCAACATCGAAAACACCTTCTACATCATCGGCACCGTGGCGGGACCGCATCCGTATCCGATGATGGTGCGCGACTTCCAGTCGGTGATCGGCGAGGAGTGCCTGGTGCAGATGCCCGAAATGACGGGGCGCCAGCCGGACTACGTGCTGGCCTGTATCGGCGGCGGCTCGAATGCGATGGGGATTTTTTATCCTTACATCGACGAGAAGGACGTCAAGCTGATCGGCGTCGAAGCGGCCGGCGAGGGCATCGAATCGGGCCGGCATGCCGCTTCGCTCAGCGCCGGCATCCCAGGTGTCCTGCACGGCAACCGCACCTACCTGCTGCAGGATGCGAACGGCCAGATCATCGAGACGCATTCGGTATCGGCTGGTCTCGATTATCCCGGCGTCGGGCCGGAACACGCGTGGCTGAAGGACCTCGGCCGCGCCCAGTACGTGTCGATCACCGACGACGAGGCGCTGCAGGCCTTCCATGACTGCTGCCATATCGAAGGCATCATCCCTGCGCTCGAGTCGTCGCACGCGATCGCGTATGCGACCAAGCTGGCGGCCACGCTCCCGAAGGACAAGATCATCCTGGTGAACTTGTCGGGACGCGGCGACAAGGACATGCACACCGTGGCAGAGCGGATGGGGCTCGATTTCAGCTGATGCATTCACGCTGATTCTCCCGTTCCCATTCACTCACACGAAAGCACGACCATGTCCAGAATCGAAGCTGTATTTTCCGCGCTCAAGGCGCACAACAAGACCGGCCTGGTGACCTTCATCACCGCCGGCGATCCGGATCCCGAGATGACGGTACCGCTGATGCACGCGCTGGTCGCGGGCGGCGCCGACCTGCTCGAACTGGGCGTCCCGTTTTCCGATCCGATGGCCGAAGGCCCGGTGATCCAGCGCGCCTGCGAACGCGCGCTCAAGTTCGGCATCGGCCTGCCGGACGTCTTCAACTACGTGCGCGAATTCCGCAAGACGAACAAGGACACGCCGGTGGTGCTGATGGGGTATGCCAACCCGATCGAGCGGATCGGGCCGGACGCCTTCATCGCCGCCTCCAAAGAAGCGGGCGCGGACGGCGCCATCGTGGTCGACTATCCGCCGGAGGAGTGCGAGGAGTTTGCCGCCGCCATGCGCGCGGCCGGCCTTGACCTGATCTTCCTGCTGGCGCCGACGTCGACGCCGGAACGCATCGCGCAAGTGGCGCGGGTCGGCAGCGGCTTCAGTTACTACGTGTCGCTGAAAGGCGTGACGGGCGCCGGCAGCATCGACACGGCGGACGTCGCGCGCCGCGTCGCCGCGATCCGCGAGCACGTCAAGCTGCCGATCGGGGTCGGCTTCGGCATCCGCGACGCGGCCACGGCGAAGGCGGTGGGCAGCGTCGCCGATGCGGTGGTGATCGGCAGCCGTATCATCCAGGAGCTGGAGAATACGCCAAAGGAGGGCGCGGTCGCGGCGGTGCAGGCATTCGTGGCCGGCATCCGTTCAGCGCTCGATAGTTAGCTTATTTGGAATACGCCGTCCTCGCGCGGCGGGGAGCCATGCTGACTAAGCCAAATTGACGAAGTATGGATCGCCGCTATCTCGGGGACGACGATTTGAGGTCCCGCGACGCCCTGTCGGGCAAGGGAGCAAACATGTGCCGCAATATCAAAACTTTATTTAATTTCGAGCCGCCGGCAACCCAGGACGAAATCCGCGCCGCGTCGCTGCAGTTCGTGCGCAAGCTGAGCGGCTTCAACAGCCCGTCGCAGGCGAACCAGGCCGTGTTCGACCAGGCGATCGACGAGGTCGCCGCGGCGGCGGCGAAGCTCATCGGTTCGCTGGTCACCAACGCCGATCCGCGCGACCGCGATGTCGAAGCCCTGCGTGCCAAAGCGCGCAATGCAGTGCGTTTCCAGCCGCACAAGTAAGGACGCCGGGCGCGCCAATCGCCCGCCACGCCGGCCCGTCCGGTGGTAAGCTGATTCGCCATTCCTGCAATTCATGCAATGCTGTCAGTAACGCCATTTTCGGCCTTAATGTTCGACAAGGCGGTCTCTAGCGGCTAAACTACCGCCAACTAAAGAATTGCCGCAGAAGGAGAATATATGAGTTGGTTGGAAAAACTGCTGCCACCCCGGATCCAGCGCTCGGATGCCGCTTCCCGCAAGACCATGCCGGAAGGCCTGTGGGTCAAGTGCCCGTCGTGCGAAGCAGTGCTGTACCGCACCGACCTCGAATCGAACCTGCACGTGTGCCCCAAGTGCAGCCACCACATGCGCATCCGCGCGCGCCAGCGGCTCGACAGCCTGCTCGACGAAGGCGGACGTTATGAAATCGGCCAGGAAACCCTGCCGGTCGATACGCTCAAGTTCAAAGACAGCAAGAAATACCCTGACCGCCTGAAAGCGGCGATGGAAGCGACCGGCGAGACCGATGCGCTGATCGTGCTCGGCGGCGCCATCATGAGCCTGCCGGTGGTCGTGGCCTGCTTCGAATTCGAATTCATGGGCGGCTCGATGGGCTCGGTCGTGGGCGAGCGCTTCGTGCGCGGCGCCCAGGTCGCGCTGGAACAGAAAGTGCCGTTCATCTGCATCACCGCCACCGGCGGCGCGCGGATGCAGGAGGGCTTGCTGTCGCTGATGCAGATGGCCAAGACCACCGCGATGCTGACCAAGCTGTCGGAAAAGAAGCTGCCGTTCATCAGCGTGCTGACCGATCCGACCATGGGCGGCGTGTCCGCCTCGTTCGCCTTCATGGGCGACGTCGTGATCGCCGAGCCGAAAGCGCTGATCGGTTTCGCCGGCCCGCGCGTGATCGAAAACACGGTCCGCGAAAAGCTGCCTGAAGGCTTCCAGCGCGCCGAGTTCCTAGTCACCAAGGGCGCCGTCGACATGATCGTCGACCGCCGCAAGATGCGCGAAGAAATCGCGCGCCTGCTGGCCCTGCTGCAAGACCAGGCCGCCGAAGTCATCGCGTAATACTGCCGTTCCAGGCGCGTGCGCAGCTTCCTTGCGCACGCCCGCCCCACCGAAGTCGATTCCATGCAAAACCTCCCCACCACATTGCCTGAATGGCTGGCCCTGCTCGAGTCACGCCACGCCGAAGTCCACATCAACATGGGCCTCGACCGGGTTCGGGCTGTCAAGGAGGCTATGGGCCTCAAGTTCGACTGCCCGGTGATCATGGTGGCCGGCACCAACGGCAAGGGGTCGACCTGCGCCATGCTCGAAGCTATCCTGCTGCGCGCCGGCTACAAGGTCGGCCTGTACATCAAGCCGCATTTCCTCGATTTCAACGAACGCGCGCGCGTCAATGGCGAACTGGCGTCCGATCAAGCATTGGTCAAAGCCTTCAACGACGTCGAAGCGAAACGCGGCGACATCGACCTGACCTATTTCGAATTCACCACGCTGGCCATCATGCACCTGCTGGCCGGCTCGAAGCTCGACGTGGCGATCCTGGAAGTGGGTCTGGGCGGACGGCTCGATGCGGTCAACGTGATCGACGCCGATGTGTCGATCGTCACCAGCGTCGACATCGATCACACCGATTTCCTCGGCACCACGCGCGAAGAAATCGGTTTCGAAAAAGCCGGCATTTTCCGCCCCGGCAAGGCCGCCATCTGCAGCGACCCTGTGCCGCCGGCCTCGCTGGTGGCGCACGCCGAAGCGATCGGGGCCGACCTGTGGCTGCTGGGACGCGACTTCAATTATTCGGGCGACAAGCAGCAGTGGAAC
Source organism: Pseudomonadota bacterium (assembly GCA_046728335.1). Classification (GTDB taxonomy): domain Bacteria; phylum Pseudomonadota; class Gammaproteobacteria; order Burkholderiales; family Burkholderiaceae_D; genus JAFCUW01. Next base: position 8,190 of record JBKPEJ010000010.1, read on the forward strand.
TACGGCGGCCGCAGCCAGCGCCGCAATTCGCTGGCCTACCCAAGCTTGCGCGGCGCCAACCAGTTGCTCAACGCCGCGGCCGCGCTGGCCGCGCTCGAAGTGCTCCGGTTCGAATTGCCGGTCGGCGCGCAGGAAGTGCGCACCGGATTGGTGGTGGTCGAATTGCCGGGCCGCTTCCAGGTATTGCCGGGACGCCCGACCGTGATCCTCGACGTGGCGCACAATCCGCACGCCGCGTCGGCGCTCGCCCAGAACCTGGGCAACATGGGATTCCACCCTTACACCTACGCGGTGTTCGGCGTCATGCAGGACAAGGACATCGCCGGCGTGATCGCGCCGATGGCGCAATATGTCGACCACTGGTGCATCGCCGAGCTGCCGTCGCCGCGCTCGGCGCACACCGCCGAGCTGGCCGAAACGATCACGGCCGCGATGCCGGCCGACGCCAAACCGGGCGAACGCTCGGTCACCGCATTCCCGGATCCGGCAAAAGCTTTTGCGAATGCAATGAGCAGGGCGGGGGAGAATGATAGAATTGTGGTCTTTGGCTCGTTCTACACAGTTGCAGGCGTGATGGCAGCCCGAAAATCCTCCTCTCACTGAAAATATATCGCATGGGCTTGTTCTCGTTCCTTAATAAAAACAAGCAAGAAACCACTGCCGAAGACAGTGGCTATTTTTCCCGCGACGACGATGCTGCCGTCGCCACCCGCGCCCGTTCCAAGCGCGCTTCCAGTGCCGGCGAGCCGGCGCCACGGCGCAGCAAGGAAGCGAGGGCCGCTGCCGACGATCCCGTATTGCCTGAAAAGAAACGCGCGCGCCGGCGGCTGGTAGGCGCGATCGCGCTGGCGCTGGCGGTCGCGGTCGGCTTGCCGATGGTGCTCGATTCGGAGCCGAAGCAGCTGGCCAGCGACATCGCGATCCAGATTCCGGCGCGCGACAAGGCGGCCCCGCTGCCGCTGCCCGCGGCGCCAGGCATGGCGCCGACGCCGGCCGATTCGCTCGACACGCGCGAGCAGTTCATCGAGCCTAAGCCGGACCCGGCCGACATCAAGACCGTGACCCTCGATTCCAACGCCCGCGCGGCCGCGCCGAAAGTGGAAGCGAAACCTGAACCGAAACTGCTCGCCAAGGCGGAGCCGAAGCCGGCGGAAGCCAAGCCCGCCGAGATCAAGCCGGCCAAGGCCGAGGTCAAGCTGGCCAAAGTGGAGGAGAAGGCCGTCGCCAAGCCGGCCGCAGCGCAGGAAGACACGCGCGCACTGGCTATCCTCGAAGGCAAGGCTGCCGACAAGGCGCCCAAGAGCGACGCGGCCGCACCGAAATTCGTGGTGCAGGTAGCAGCCCTGGCGACCCAGGAAAAAGTAACCGAATTGCAAGACAAGCTGAAGGAAGCCGGCATCAAGTCCTTCACCCACAAGGTGCCGACCGCCACCGGCGAGCGCATCCAGGTGCGGGTCGGCCCGTTCTCGCGCGAAGAGGCGGACAAAATGCGCGCCAGGCTCGACAAGGTCGGTTTGTCTGGCAGCATGGTTCGTCCTGATGGCAAGTAAGCAAGCCAGGGTGTATCCGGCGTGACGATTTTCGATTATTTGCTACTGTTCGTGCTTTTGGCTTCCGTGGTGATCAGCACCATGCGCGGCCTGGTGAGGGAAATCCTTTCGCTGGTCAGCTGGGTGGTCGCCTTCGTGGTGGCCAACGCCTACGGAGCGGCGCTGGCGCCGATGCTGCCGTCCATGATCCCCGGCGAAGCGGTGCGCCTGATGGTGGCCTTCGTGGCCCTGTTCCTCGGCGTCCGGATCCTGATGGGCCTGCTGATGCTGGCGGTCGACGCGATGCTCAAGGCGAGCGGCCTGAGCCTTGCCGATCGCGGCCTCGGCGGATTGTTCGGCTTGGCGCGCGGCATTGTAATTGTGCTGTTTGGCGTCATATTGTGTGGGATGACGTCGATCCCGCAACAGGATTTCTGGAAGAACGCGCTGTTTTCCCCGATGGCGGAAACCGGAGCGCGCACCGTCAAACCTTTCCTGCCTGCTGCCCTGACGCAGCACGTGCATTTTTAAACGATTTTCAATATCAGGCTGTCCAGTCTTTAGGAGCGCACCATGTGTGGTATCGTCGGCGTCGTCTCGCATAATCCCGTCAACCAGGTCCTGTACGATGCCTTGCTGCTGCTGCAGCATCGCGGCCAGGATGCGGCGGGCATTGCAACCAATCACAGCAGCATGTTCTCCATGCACAAGGCCAACGGCCTGGTGCGCGATGTGTTCCGCACTCGCAACATGCGCTCGCTGCAAGGCAATTCCGGGATCGGCCACTGCCGCTATCCGACCGCCGGTTCGTCCAGCGAAGAGGAAGCGCAGCCGTTCTACGTCAACGCGCCGTTCGGCATCACGCTGGCCCACAACGGCAACCTGACCAACCAGGAAGAGCTCAAGTCGGAACTGTTCAAGAACGACCGCCGCCATATCAACACCGATTCCGATTCGGAAGTGCTGCTCAACGTGCTGGCCCACGAAATCCAGGAATCGACGACCGGTTATTCGCTCGACCCGGACGCCGTGTTCAAGGCGGTGGCGATGGTGCACCGCCGGGTGCGCGGCGCCTACGCCGTGGTGGCCCAGATCGCCGGCCACGGCCTGCTGGCGTTCCGCGATCCGTTCGGCATCCGTCCGCTGTGCATCGGCATCAATGAAACCGAGCAGGGCAATGAATACCTGGTAGCCAGCGAGTCGGTCGCGCTGGAAGGCATCGGCTTCCGTTTCCTGCGCGACATCGCGCCGGGCGAGGGGGTGTTCATCGACAACGATGGCGTGCTGCACCAGCGCCAGTGCGCCGACAATCCTTCGCTCAACCCATGTGCGTTCGAGTACGTCTACCTGGCGCGCCCGGACTCGATCCTGGACGGCGCCTCGGTCTACGCGACGCGCCTGAAGATGGGCGAATACCTGGCGGAAAAAATCCGCAAGGAATTCTCAGCCGGCGAGATCGACGTTGTCATGCCGATTCCCGATTCGTCGCGCCCGGCCGCGATCCAGCTCGCGCTCAAGCTCGGCATCGAGTACCGCGAAGGCTTCATCAAGAACCGCTACATCGGCCGCACCTTCCTGATGCCCGGCCAGGCCATCCGCAGCAAGTCGGTGCGCCAGAAACTGAACGCAATTGGCTCCGAATTCAAGGGCAAGAACGTGCTGCTGGTGGACGACTCGATCGTGCGCGGCACCACCAGCCGCGAGATTGTCCAGATGGCGCGCGAAGCGGGCGCCAAGAACGTCATCTTCGCTTCGGCCGCGCCGCCGGTGCTGTTCCCGAACGTGTACGGCATCGACATGCCGACCCGCGGCGAGCTGATCGCCTACGGCCGCAGCAACGAGGAAATCTGCCGCGAGATCACCGCCGACAAGCTGGTGTACCAGGATGTCGATGCGCTCAAGCGTTCGATCTCGGACGTCAATCCGGTGCTGCAGAACTTCGAGGCGTCCTGCTTCGATGGCATCTACGTTACCGGCGACGTGACCAAGGCCTACCTCGACCGTCTGGAGTACGCGCGCCACAATCCGAAGGCGGCGCCGCCGGAAGATGCGGGCCGCACCCAGCTCAACCTCACACTGGCGACATCGGAATAAGGGCGGGCAGGGCGGACCTATGAGCGACAAGAAAAAATTCGGCTTCACGACCACCATCCTGCACAACGACCGCCAGAAACCGATCGAGCAAGGTTCGCTGCACAAGCCGGTGCACACCTCGGTCGCGTTCGGCTACACCGACGCGCGCCAACTCGCCTCCGTGTTCCAGGGCAAGGAGCCGGGCTTCCGCTACGGCCGCCAGGGCAATCCGACCGTGGCGGCGCTGGAGGACAAGATCACCCGCATGGAAGACGGCGTGGCGACCTTGTGCTTCGCCACCGGCATGGGCGCAATCGGCGCGATTTTCCAGGGCCTGCTGAGGGCCGGCGACCATGTCGTGTCGTCGGCTTTCCTGTTTGGCAATACCAACAGCCTGTGGCAGACCGTGGCCGGGCAGGGCGTTGGCGTCGCGTTTGTCGACGCCACCGATGTGGCCCAGGTCGAAGCCGCACTGACGCCGGAGACCCGGCTGGTGTTCGTCGAAACCATCGCCAACCCGCGCACCCAGGTGGCCGACCTGGCCCGCATCGGCCAGCTGTGCCGCGCGCGCGGCATCCTGTTCGTGGTCGACAACACGATGACCACGCCTTACCTGTTCCGCCCGAAATCAGTGGGTGCGGGACTGGTGATCAATTCGCTGACCAAGTCGATCGGCGGTCACGGCATCGCACTGGGCGGCGCGCTGACCGACACCGGCGAATACGACTGGAACAATTACCCGCACATTGCCGCCAACTACAAGCGCAACCCGCCGGCCCAGTGGGGCATGGCGCAGTTGCGCGCGAAGGGCTTGCGCGATTTCGGCGCCTCGCTGGGGCCGGAAGCGGCGCACCACATCGCGGTCGGCGCCGAAACGCTGGCGCTGCGGATGGATCGCAGCTGCGATAACGCGATGGCGCTGGCGCAGGCGCTCGAAGCCGACCCGCGCGTGGCGGCGGTGCATTATCCGGGCCTGGCCTCGCACCCGCAGCACGCGCTGGCCGGCGAGCTGTTCGGCAAGTTCGGTTCGCTGTTCAGCTTCGAGCTGAAGGACGGCATCGATTGCTTCGACTACCTGAACCGCCTGCGTGTCGGCATCCCGGCCAGCAACCTGGGCGACACGCGCACGCTGGTGATCCCGGTTGCGCACACGATCTTCTTCGAGATGGGCGCCGAGCGCCGCGCCAGCATGGGCATCGCCGAATCGCTGATCCGGGTGTCGGTCGGCATCGAGGACCAGGCAGACCTGCTGGCCGATTTCCAGGGGGCTTTGTAGCAGGGAGTTGTTGTTCAAGATTCTTGTTGCCAGCTCGGCCTAACGGGCGTAGATTGATATTCTTTCAATCTTAATAAAGAGAGAATCATGAAAAAAGTGCTGTTGGCCCTGCTTGTGATCTTCATGAATGCCGCGTCCGCGGACGAGCTCAAAGATGCGGAACAGCTGTTGCGCAGCGGCGCCACCCCGGAGGCAGCGGCGATCCTCACCCGCCTGGCCGACGCCGGAAATCCGGCCGCCCAGGTCCGCCTCGGCGAATTGTTCTTCTACGGGCGTGGCACCGCCGTCGATACGGCCCGCGCCCAGGCGCTGTTCACCAAGGCGGCCCGCGCCGGCAATGCCGAAGCGAATGCCGCGCTGCGCCTGATGGAGCAGCGCCAGGCGCACCTGGCCGAGATCGCCTACTGGGTGAACGGCTACGATGGCGCCGATCTGCGCGCGGAGAAAGTCGCCTGCGGCGTTCTCGAACTGCCGGTTGTATCCCAGACCAAGAAACAGATCCACGCTCTACAGGAGAAATCCGAAGCCTGGCGCGCCTGCTACAACCGGTTTGTCGCCAACCTGAACGACCAGGCGCCGGTCGGAAAGCGCATCCCGGTCAACATCGAGATGGTGATGACGGACGCTGAGATTGACCAGGCGCGCATCCACCTGGCCGTTATTTACGCGCAGCTTTCGTCGGAAGCGACTGCCATGGCCGCGGAATCGATGGGTAAATACGCGCAGTGGCTGGCGTCGACGGATTCCTTTGTCACGATCAGCGCACTGGACGCGAAGAGGTGGATGCCGGAGCGGCACCAGCGCGTGTTCGACAGCTATGCGAACCTGACCCCGTATACCCGCGCGGTCCTTCCCGCAGGTAACATCCCGAAGAAGTAAGCGGCGCGGGCGCGTGAAACTGTGTAAAACAGGTTGAACGCGCCGGCTATTCTGGTTACGATGCGTCCAGTTCAATTTTCCCGGGGCGACGCATGCAACGATTCCTGTTTTGCCTGGCCCTGCTGGTCGCCGGTGCTGCGTGCGCCGACGAACTGGCGGACGCCAACGCACTGTTCGAAAAAAAATCCTATCCCAAGGCACTGCAGCTGTACACCAAGCTGGCCAACGCCGGCAACGCCGAGGCTCAGTTGCACCTTGGCGAGATGTATTGGTACGGCGAGGCGGGCGCCATCGACGAGGTCAAGGCGGACGCCTGGTTCCGCAAAGCCGCAGCCAAGGGCAACAAGACCGCCTCCGCCGCGCTGGAAGTGATGAGGCAGCGCGTGGTGCGCCGCGCCGACATCGATTATTGGATGTCGAAATACGACGGCGCCGACCTCAAGTCCGGCACCTTCCGTTGCCCGGCGCCGCGCCTGCCGAGCATTTCCAAGACGAACGAAGAGATCGACGCTGTGTCGGCGCGCATCGCCTCCTGGCAGGAATGCTACAACGCCTTCGTCGTCAACCTGAATGCATCGTCACCGCTGACCAAGCGCATTCCGCCCGACATCGAAGCATTGATGAATCAGGCTGAAATGGAAAAGGCGAAGGCCTATCTGGCAGAGGTCCATGCGCGGATCGCCGAGGATGCCAAGGTGAACGGCAAGCTGGTACTGGCCGACGTCGGCGCCTGGCGCAGCGCCACCGACGCCTATGTGGCCGAGCACAACATGATCCTGAAGAATGCTCCGTCTGCCGACCGGCAGCAGGACATCGATGCGCGCAAGCGCAACTACGCCGCGCCAGGCAAGTAATCAGTCGTAGGGATGGCGCCAGCCGGGCAGCGCGCCGATACGGTCGAGCCAACCCTGCACATGCGCCGGCATCGTCACGTTGGCCTGTTCCGGCCAGTACATGTAGCTGCACAGGGAAATATCGGCCACGGTCGGCGTGTCGTCCATGATGAAGGCGCGGCCGTCGGACAACTCGTTGTCGAGGCGGGCGATGTCGGCGTTGAAGCGTTCGCGCAGCATCAGCTGGCCGTCGCTGGCGGCGCCGGCCGGATTGTACTTTTGGCCGTAACGCAGGTTGGCGAGCGAAAAGCCGACCCGGTTCGCTTCCCAGAACAGCCACTCGCGCACCCGCTCCATCCGTCCCGACGATTCGCCGCCGAAGCGGCCGGTGTATTCAGCCAGGTGCAGCAGGATCGCGTTCGACTGCACGTAGGCGCGGTCGTTATGCAGCAGCAGCGGCACCTCGCCGTATTTAGCGAGCGAGCGGAACGGCTCCGGCCGCTGCTCGCGCGGCAGGTCGAGGTCGATCTCGGTGTACTCGTGGGCCAGGCCGGCCAGGCACAGCATCAGCCGCACCTTGTAAGCGTGGCCTGAGTCGCGGTTGCCGAACAGCTTGAATTCGTCCATGCGCGCCGTCATGATCAGTGCCAGGTACGCATCAGTCCGACCGCGAGGCCCTCGAGCGTAAAGTCGTCGACCGCGGGATCGACCTTGATCACCTTGAAGTCGGGATTTTCGGGGAACAGTTCGATCAGCGAACCGGTTTTCTTGTAGCGCTTGACGGTGACGTCGTCGCCGATGCGGGCGACCACGATCTGGCCGTTCTTGGCGCTGTCGACTTTTTTCACGGCCAGCAAGTCGCCGTCCATGATGCCGGCGTCGCGCATCGACAGGCCGCGCACTTTCAGCAGGAAGTCGGGCTTGGACGAAAACATCGCGGGATCGACGCTGTAGGTCGCCTCGACATGCTCGAGCGCCAGGATGGGCGAACCGGCGGCGACGCGGCCGACCAGCGGCAGCGACATCATCAGGGTCGGTGGCGGCATCGGGATCGCTTCGACGGCCGGGCCGAGCAGGCGGATGCCACGCGAGGTGCCCGGGGAAATTTCGATCGCGCCTTTGCGCGCCAGCGCCTGCAGGTGTTCCTCGGCCGCGTTGGCCGACTTGAAGCCCAGTTCGGCGGCGATCTCGGCGCGCGTCGGAGGAAAACCGGTGTTCTCGATCGCTTCCCGGATCAGGTTGAGGATCTCTTCTTGCCGTGCGGTGAGCTTGATCATGGATGTGCGCGAACGCTGGTTGTAAGAACAGACTGTATTTTTGTACAGTATTTCGGGCAATGCAAGTGAAATTGTAAAAAATCCGTGAAAACCTGCTGTGTAGGCCGTCAAATGGGTCCAATGTCGCGCTGGACTGACACGCGGCGCGGTGCTAATGTAATTTTCATGGAGGCGGCCATGTTGGAACTCAAAACGGACTCTCCGGCGTCCGCGGAATATGAACAGGATCAGGTGCTGTGGTACCAGCAGCAGATCGAGCTGTTGCGCGAACGCCGTTTCGATCAGCTCGACGTGGAAAACCTCATCGAGGAACTTCGATACACCATGAACAAGGAGCGGAGGGAATTGGCCAGCCGGCTCGAAGTCTTGCTCATGCACCTGTTGACGTGCCAGTTTCAGCGTCATCGCATCTCGAGAAGCTGGATGCGCACTCTGGATGAGCAGCGAAACAGCATCGGGGATGTGCTTGAAGACAGTCCGAGTCATGTCAATACGGTCGATCAGGTCGTGGAAAAGGTGTATCCAAGGGCGGTTCGCGGCGCGGCACGCGAGACGAGGCTCCCTGAAACCACTTTTCCGGCCTCCAATCCATATTCCAGGCAACAATTGCTGGACCCCGACTTCGTTCCCTGAAGGCCAAAAGCCACGGTCTGGCCCGCCGGGCCGGGCCCACGCTTGCCCAATCGGCCAATTCCGCGCTATAATTGCCGGCTTTCCCTTCCCACACTCGTCTTGACGCCGAGGTGGGCTTTTGTTTTAAACGTCCCTAAGGAGTTATGCATGCGTCATTATGAAATCGTTTTTATCGTCCACCCGGACCAAAGCGAGCAAGTCCCGGCGATGATCGAACGTTACAAGGCCAGCGTCACTGCACGCGGCGGTAACATTCATCGCGTCGAAGACTGGGGCCGTCGTCAGATGGCTTACTCGATCCAGAAGCTGCCAAAAGCACACTACATCTGCCTGAACATCGAATGCGACAACGAGACCCTCGTGGAACTCGAAACCGCGTTCAAATTCAATGATGCCGTGCTGCGTCACCTCACCGTTAAGATGAAGAAGGCTGAAACCGCGCCGTCGCCGATGATGAAGTCGGTACAACGTGAAGACGCAGCCAAGAGCCATCGCTCGGAAGCTCCGGCTCCTGCAGCAGCTCCAGCAGCTCCAGCCGCAGCAGCTGCGTGATTGTTGGCGAGAAGCCTAAGCTGGTGAAGTGAATCAACTTCAGTTTGTAGCACTAATTTTGGAGCGCGATGTCTTGCGCTATACCCCGGCCGGCGTGCCGATCGTGTCCGCCACCCTGATGCATAGTTCGCAGCAGGTGGAAGCAGGGGTGGCCAGGCTGGCCGAGTTTGAAGTCACCGCGCTTGCCGCGGGCGAGATTTCAGGCCGGTTTTCCCGGGCCGAATTAGGCGCAGCACACCAGTTCACAGGTTTTCTGGCCAAGAAGAATCGCAACAGCAAAGCGCTGGTGTTTCACATCATTGATTTCAGTGCCGCCGCCCAAGCGGAGCACATTTTAGATACAGGAGCCTGACATGGCATTCGGTAAAAAATTCGACAAGAACAAGCTCAAGCTTAAAGAAAAACGCAAACAACAGAACCCACTGTTCAAGCGTAAGAAATTCTGCCGCTTCACCGCAGCAAACGTAGAGCAGGTTGACTACAAAGACGTAGACACCCTGAAAGACTTCGTCCAGGAAAACGGCAAGATCATGCCAGCACGCCTGACCGGTACCAAGGCGCACTACCAGCGCCAGGTCGATACCGCCATCAAGCGCGCGCGCTACCTCGCCCTGCTGCCTTACACCGACCTGCACCACGCTTAAGCGCTGCAGAGAACCTGGAGAAAAATATGCAAATCATTCTGTTAGAAAAAGTTGTTAACGTTGGCAACCTCGGCGACGTCGTTAAAGTCAAAGACGGTTACGCACGTAACTTCCTGATCCCGCAACGCATGGCTCGCCGTGCTACCGCGTCGGCCATCGCCGAATTCGAAGTCAAGCGCGCCGAACTGGAAAAAGCTGCAGCAGCCAAGCTGGCCGCTTCGCAAGCCCAGGGCGAGAAGCTGAACGGCATGACCATCTCGATCGCTCAAAAAGCGGGCGTTGACGGCCGTCTGTTCGGTTCCGTGACCAACTTCGACATCGCTGAAGCGCTGACGAAGCAGGGTTTCGCTGTCGAAAAAGCACAAGTGCGCATGCCGAACGGCCCGCTGAAGACCACCGGCGACCACGCTGTTGCAGTAGCACTGCACACCGACGTCGTGGTGGACATCACGATCACCGTCGTTGGCGAAGCTGCCTAAGTACTGAGCCAGTCACGCGGGCCATGTGCCTGCGAGATGACGCCATAAAGCCGGGTTATCCGGCCAAGAAGCCGGGAATTTCCCGGCTTTTTTTACGTCTGTCGCGTGGCTTTTTCTCTGCGATTATTGCAGTCTGTTCACCCGGAACGGGTATAATTCGCGCCATGAACGCCCCCTCCGATCCGCAAGTCGACGCAATCCGAATCCCGCCGCATTCTATCGAAGCAGAGCAGTCCGTCATCGGCGGTTTGCTGCGCGATAACGCCGCGTGGGACCGTATCGCGGACTTCATGCACGCCGACGACTTTTACCGCTACGACCACCGCATCATCTTCGAGCAGCTCGTCAAGCTGATCAACGCTGCGCGTCCGGCCGACGTCATCACCGTCTACGAAGCGCTGACCAACATGGGCAAGGCCGACGACGTCGGCGGCCTGCAATACCTGAATGCGATGGCGCAGAACACGCCGTCGGCCGCCAACATCCGCCGCTACGCCGAGATCGTGCGCGACCGCGGCATCCTGCGCAAGCTGATCACGGTGGCCGACGAGATTTCCGGCAATGCGTTCAATCCGCAGGGCAAGGAAGTCAAGCAGATGCTCGACGAGGCCGAGTCGAAGATTTTCGCGATCGCCGAAGAAGGTTCGCGCGGCGCCCAGGGCTGGGTCGCGGTGCAGCCGCTGCTGACGCAAGTGGTCGAGCGCATCGACGAACTCTACAGCCGCGAAAACCAGAGCGAGATCACTGGCGTGCCGACCGGCTTCATTGACCTCGACCGCATGACCTCGGGCCTGCAGCCGGGCGACCTGGTGATCGTCGCCGGCCGTCCGTCGATGGGCAAGACCGCGTTCTCGATTAACATCGGCGAGAACGTGGCGATCGATTCGGGCCTGCCGGTGGCCGTGTTCTCGATGGAGATGGGCGGCACCCAGCTGGCAATGCGTATGCTCGGTTCGGTCGGCCAGCTCGACCAGCACCGCCTGCGCACCGGCAAACTCAATGACGAAGACTGGCCGCGCCTGACCCACGCGATCCAGAAAATGAACGATGCCCAGCTGTACATCGATGAAACCCCGGCGCTGAACTCGATCGAGCTGCGCGCGCGTTCGCGCCGCCTGTCGCGCCAATGCGGCAAGCTGGGCCTGATCATCGTCGACTACCTGCAGCTGATGACGGGTAACCAGCCGGGCGACAACCGCGCTTCCGAGATTTCCGAAATCTCGCGCGGCCTGAAAGGCCTGGCCAAGGAACTGCATTGCCCGGTGATCGCGCTGTCCCAGCTGAACCGCTCGCTCGAGCAGCGCCCGAACAAGCGTCCGATCATGTCCGACTTGCGCGAGTCGGGCGCTATCGAGCAGGATGCCGACGTCATCATCTTCCTGTATCGCGACGAGGTGTACAACCCGGATTCGCCCGACAAGGGCACCGCGGAGATCATTATCGGCAAGCAGCGTAACGGTCCGATCGGCGCAGTGCGCCTGACCTGGATCGGGCAATACACCAAGTTTGGCAATTACAGCGGCGGCCTCGCGCTTTACCAGGGCGATTAAGCCGACAGGAGGGGGGCGCGTGTGTGCGCGGGCCCCTTCAGCAATCCCAGTACGATCTAACGGAGAACAACATGTTTGGACGCTTGATGCCCACCGAGGGCAAATTTTTTGACTTGTTTAACCAGCACGCGGCCCTGTGCGTGAAAGGTGCGCACGAAATGGTCGGCCTGATGACCAACTTCGACGACCTCGAAAACCGCGTGCATGCGATCGAAGGCATCGAGAAGCAGGCCGACAAGATCACCTATGCCACGGTCGACATGCTGCACAAGACCTTCATCACGCCGATCGACCGCGACGACATCCACAAGCTGATCACGCGCATGGACGACATCCTCGACCTGATGGAAGATGCCGGCCAGACCGTGTCGCTGTACGACCTGAAGGCAGTCACGCCGGAAGCGAAGCGCCTGGCCGAACTGTGCCTGAGCTGCTGCGAAAAAGTCCAACAGGCGGTCGGCCTGCTGCACAACATGGACAACTCGCGCAAGATCGTCGCGATCTGCGAAGAGATCGACCGCCTCGAATCGGACGCCGACCATGTGATGCGCGCCGCCATGTCGAAGCTGTTTCGCGACGAGCCGGACGTGCGCAACCTGATCAAGCTGAAAGCGATCTACGAGATCCTGGAAACCGTCACCGACCGCTGCGAAGATGTTGCCAACATCATCGAAGGCATCATCGTCGAAAACGCGTAAGCGGAAGCCATCTACATGCAAACTCTTCACATGAGCATTTACGTGCTCGCGCTGTTGATCGGCCTGGCGCTGATTTTCGACTTCATGAACGGCTTCCACGACGCCGCCAACGCGATCGCCACGGTGGTCTCGACGGGCGTACTGAAACCGCAAACGGCGGTGGCGATGGCCGCCATCTTCAACTTCATCGCCATTTTCGTGGTCGGCCTGCACGTCGCGTCGACCGTCGGCAAGGGCACGATCGACCCGGCCGTGGTCGACCAGTACGTAATTTTCGGCGCCCTGGTGGGCGCCATCATCTGGAACGCGATCACCTGGTACTACGGCATCCCGTCCTCGTCCTCGCACGCGCTGATCGGCGGCCTGGTCGGCGCGGCGGTGGCCAAGTCCGGCACCGGCGCGCTGGTTGGCGGCGGCCTGCTCAAGACCGTGATCTTCATCGTAGTGTCGCCGCTGCTGGGCTTCATCCTCGGCTCTTTGATGATGGTGCTGGTGTCGTGGGTGTTCGTGCGTTCGACCCCGCGCAAGATCGATACCTGGTTCCGGCGCGCGCAGATGGTTTCGGCCGCCGCGTACAGCCTCGGCCACGGCGGCAACGACGCGCAGAAGACCATCGGTATCATCTGGATGCTGCTGATCGCCGCGGGCGTATCGACCAAGGGCGATGCATCGCCTCCGATGTGGGTGATCATTTCGTGCTACACGGCGATCAGCTTCGGCACGCTGTTCGGCGGCTGGCGCATCGTCAAGACCATGGGCCAGAAGATCACCAAGCTCAAACCGGTGGGCGGCTTCTGTGCCGAAACCGGCGGCGCGATCACCCTGTTCACCGCGACCGCGCTCGGCGTGCCGGTATCGACCACGCACACCATCACCGGCGCGATCGTCGGCGTCGGCTCCGCGCAGAAGATGTCGGCGGTGCGCTGGGGCGTGGCCGGTAACATCGTCTGGGCCTGGGTTTTCACGATCCCGGCATCGGCCTTCATGGCGGCAATCGCCTGGTGGATCGGCACGCACGTCCTGTAAGCAGGAACTCGTTACGGAAAAAGCGTTTTCCCGGTTGGGGAAGGCGCTTTTTTTTGGTTCTTCATGAATTAGCGGCAAGCACCCGGTGCGGCGACAACCCCGGGGTCAGGTCCGCCGGACCTGACCCCAGCCCTTGGACCGCGCCGCGGCGCAGCTCGTCCTTTTTTATGACCCGGCGCATCCCGCGGCGGCCAGGCTTCGGCTCACGGTGCGCAGCGTGGCGTCGTCGTCGCACTGCAAATCGACGAAGCCCAGGCGCCTGGCAAGCCGGCGCATCGGCGTATTGGCGGCAAGTACATAACCCTCTATGCAGTGAAACCCCTGCGCGGTGGCGGCCTCGATCAGCATCCCCAACAGACGGCTGGCCAGCCCGAGTCCGTGCCAGTCGTCGGCAACGGTGATGCCGAACTCGCAATGATCGGTTCCGGGAACGCCGACATAGCGGGCGCTGCCGACGATGCGTTCGGCGCCGCCTTCGGCGCTGACCGCGACCAGCGCGAATTCCCGGCCCGGAATGGGATGGATGGCCGCTTCGAGCAGCGCGGCGGGCGGGTTGCGCATCGCCATCATGAAGCGCGTGTAGCGCGAGTCCGGCGACAGGCGATCGAAGGCCGCCAGCAGCGCCTCCCTGTCTCGTGCCCGGATTTCACGCAGCATGACCTGGCGGCCGCCGCGCAGCGTCACCGATATCGGCAGCGTCATTCCCGTCGATGCATCGTCTTGCATGCCTGATTTCCATCAGACCGCCGCCGCGCCGGCCACGATTTCAGACAGCTCGCGTGTGATCGCTGCCTGGCGGTTTTTGTTGTAGAGAAGTTTCAGGTCGTCGATGACGCTTGCCGCATTGTCGCTCGCCGCCTTCATCGCCATCCTGCGCGCCGAGTTCTCGGACGCCATGTTTTCGGCGACCGCCTGGAAAATCAGCGCGTCGAGATAGCGCACCAGCAGGTCGTCGATCACGGTTTGCGGGTCAGGCTCGTAAATGTAGTCCCAGCTGTGCAGTCCCATGTCGGATGTCATCTGTTCCGGCGCAAGGGGAACCAGTTGCTCCATTACCGGCTCCTGGACCATCGTGTTGATGAATTTGGTGTAGAACACGTAGACCGCGTCGAGATCGCCGCTCTGATAGGCGTCGAGCAGCACTTTCACGGGGCCGATCAGCCGTTCGAGATGGGGCGTGTCGCCGAGCTGGCTCACCTGCGACACCAGCCTGGCGCCGATGCGCATCAAAAAGCCCAGGCCCTTGCCGCCGATCGCGGTCACCTGGCTATGGATACCGTCCGCTTCGAGTTCGCGCAGCTTGTGCGTCACTGACCTCAGCAGGTTGGTGTTCATCGCGCCGCACAAGCCCTTGTCGGTCGTTACCACGATGATGCCGACATTTTTCAATTCTTCACGCTTGATCAGGAATGGATGGCGGTATTCGGGGTTCGCGTCCGCCATGTTGCCGGCGATGTTGCGGATGATGTTGCTATACGGGCGGGCACCGCGCATCCGCTCCTGCGCCTTGCGCATCTTGGAGGCGGCGACCATCTCCATCGCCTTGGTGATCTTCCTGGTGTTTTCCACGCTCTTGATCTTGCCGCGTATCTCTTTGTCCGCCGCCATGATTGTTCACTCCTTTCAGTTTCGCGATGTCACCTTCACGCGCCGCGGACCAAGGGCTGGGGTCAGGTCCGGCGGACCTGACCCCGGTGTTGTCGCTGCACCGGGCGCTTGCCACCACCGCCACGCGGTCCCACATTTGACAAAGCCTTCAATTTACCTTCAGGACAGCAGGCCCGAGGACAGCAGCCGGTTCGCTTCGTCGTACATGCTTTTCGCGGGCAGCAGGTCGCTGCGCGCAAACCGCAGCAGCGAGAAGGCGCGCGTGCGCGGCGGCGTGGTCGGAATGCGGGCGAGGTGAATCTCGAGATCCGCGCCGGCTTGCGCGTTGCCGTCCTCGAGCACCACGTTCATCCGGTCCAGCCGCAGCCGCCGGGTCGACAGGTAGAAATGCGGGGCCGGCTGCGCATACACCTCGCAAAGATGGTCCAGTGCGCGGTCCAGCGCATCTTCCTTGAGCACCAGGCTCGACAGGTCGTGGTCGTTCTCTTCGATCTGCGCCTCCAGCCGCGCCATCTCATCGGGCCCGGCTTGGGCCTCGCTGCCGAGTACGGCGCGGATGCCGTTACCCTGGCGCTCCAGCAATTGCAGCCGCGTCTTGAGCAGCGCGCGCTCGCGCTGGAGCATTTCGCGGCGCGACTTGTCGGCGGCAATCCTGGCCAGCCCCTCGAGCGCCAGCTGGTCCAGCAGGCGCTGGACGATCTCGTTGCGCAGGTCGGCGTCGGTGCGGCCGCACATCCGGACCTGGTGGTCGCTGAAGCTCACCGTGGTTTGCGGAACGTCGCGGCGCAAGGTGTCGCCCTCCAGCCCGACGCCAAGGATATGGCGTTCGGTCATCTCCATACCCAGGACCGCAAACGCTTCCGGCGCATCCGCATTGCTTTCAAAGTAGGCGCGCAGGTCGCGCGAGCGGCTGATGACGGCGGCGACATCCTCGGGCGCGACGAAGTACGCGTGGATGTAGGGATCGGCGGACCAGGCGGCGGCATTGGCGTCGCGCGCCGCGGGCACCGAATCGACCAGCCCGACGACATACCTGAGCGCCGTGCCAACCGCGGGCGCCAGCTTCGCGTGGTAGCGCCGCGCCAGCTTCAATTGGGGATTGAGCCGCATGACGCGCTCCACCGCCTCGTCGATGCGCTGCTTGTCCTCCAGGTCGGCCGGGTTGGTGCGCGATAGCCAGCTGAGGATGCCCATATCGGCCGCCTTGCTTCAAATGTCGTGCTTGACCAGGACCTGCGCGTGGATCGTGTGCTTGTGCCAGAACATGCCCTGGATGTGCGGGAGCATGGTGCGCAGGATCTCCGGCGCCACGTCGTTGAAAGTGAGCAGCACCGACGGCCGGGAGCCGTCGCCCTGCATGCGTGCGATGCCGTCGAAGGGCGGAAATCCGTACTTGACCAGGAAGGCCTTGATCTCGTCATCGGAAGTGTCGTTGTCCACAATCGCCATCAGTAAGTCAGCCATCGCAGGTTCTCCTTCAGGCCATGATATGTACGCCGCCGTCGACGTACAGGGTTTCTCCCGACAGCCGCCGGGCATACGGCGTGGCGAGAAACGCGCAGGTGAAACCGACGTCCATGATGTCGACCAGTTCGCCCAGCGGCGCGCGCTGCGCCGCGTCGGCGAGCATCAGGTCGAAGTCCTTCAGGCCCGAGGCGGCCCGCGTCTTCAGCGGGCCCGGCGAAATGGCGTGCACCCGGATATGCTGCGGGCCCAGCTCGAACGCGAGATAGCGCGCGCACGCTTCCAGCGCCGCCTTCACCGGTCCCATCACGTTGTAATTCGGGACCACCTTGTTGGCGCCGTAATAGCTCATGGTGAACATGGCGCCGCCATTCTTCATCAGGGGCGCGGCAAGGCGCGCCATGCGCACGAAGGAATGGCAGGAAATATCGATCGCCTTGGAAAAGCCGTCGGCGGAGCAGTTGAGCAGGCCGCCCTCGAGGTCTGCCTTCGGCGCCCACGCGATCGAATGCACGAAGATGTCGAGCTGGCCCCATTCCTTGTCGATGCGCGCGAAGACCGCGTCGATGTCGCCCTGTTGCGTGACATCGAGCGGCATGAAGATCGGCGCGGCGAGTTCGCGCGCGAGCGGCTCGACATGGGTCTTCGCTTTCTCGTTGGCGTAGGTGATCGCCAGGTCGGCGCCGAGCTCGCGGAACGCCTTGGCGCAGCCGTAGGCGATCGAATGCTCGTTGGCGATGCCCGCAACCAAGGCCTTCGTGCCCTTCAATATCGGGTGGGAGCCTGCGACTGCCATGATCAATCTCCTTCGATGTTCATCTGGGGAACCTGGTCCGGCACCGCCAGCGCGGCCTCGGTGGCCGCGAGCACGTCCTGCACCGAGACGCCCGGCGCCGTTTCGAGCAACACGGCGTGGCCGCCGGAAAACAAGATGACCGCCATTTCCGTGACCAGCATGTCGATCTGGCGCAGCGAGGTCAGCGGCAGCGAACATTGCTTGACGATTTTCGGCGCGCCCTTGGCGGTGTGCTGCATGGCGACGATGACACGCTTCGCGCCTGTCACGAGATCCATCGCACCGCCCATGCCGGGAACCATTTTTCCGGGGATCATCCAGTTCGCCAAGTGGCCGGCCTGGTCGACTTGCAGGCCGCCGAGCACGGTGATGTCGAGGTGTCCTCCCCGGATCAGGCCGAACGAGGTGGCGCTGTCGAACGTGGACGCGCCTGGCAGCGCGGTGACCGGCTGGCCGGCGGCGTCGGTGAGGAAGCGCTCGGCCATGCCTGCTTCCGGAATCGGTCCGGTGCCGATCAAGCCGTTCTCCGACTGGAAGTACAGGTGGACGCCCGGCGCGACGTAATTGGCGACCTGGGTCGGAATGCCGATGCCGAGGTTCACCAGCATGCCGTTGCCGAGTTCCTGGGCGATGCGTTTGGCGATGATGGTTTGGGCGTTCATGGCGGCACCTAGTGGGCGACGACGAAATCGACCAGCACGGCCGGCGTCACGACATGGTCGGGCGAGATCATCCCGACCGGGACGATATGGGCCGCGTCGACGATCACCGTGGTTGCGGCCATCGCGATCACCGGATTGAAATTGCGCGCCGTCAGCGCGTAGACCAGGTTGCCGTAATAGTCGGACAGAAAGGCCTCGACCAGCGCGAAATCGGCATGCAGGGCTGTCTCCAGCAGGTACTGCTTGCCATCGACTTCCAGCTTGGTCTTGCCCTGTTCCACCATCGTGCCCACGCCGGTCGGGGTCAGGATGCCGCCGAGCCCGAAGCCGCCGGCGCGGATGCGTTCGATCAGGGTTCCCTGCGGGACCAGTTCGACTTCCATCTCGCCGGCGATCATCTTCTTCTGGGTTTCGGGATTGAGCCCGATGTGGCTGACGATCGCCTTGCGCACGGTGCCCGACGTGACCAGCTTGCCGATGCCGCAGCCGGGCGTCGCGGTATCGTTGGCGATCACGGTCAGGTCGCGTTTGCCTTGCCGCGCCACTTCGTCCATCAGGCGTTCCGGCGTACCGATGCCCATGAAACCGCCGATCATGACGCTGGCGCCGTCCGGAATCATGGCGACCGCCTGTTCGAGGGCGATGGTTTTCATGACCGTGCCCCTCCGATCGCCTTCAGCGTATGCCGGGCGATCATCAATTCCTCGTTGGTCGGGACCACCCAGGCGGACACCCTGCTCGCCGGGGTGCTGATGCGCGGGCCGCCGGCCGCGTTGGCGGCCGGGTCGAGCTGCACGCCAAGCCAGCCGGCCTCGCGGCATACGCGCTCGCGGATGACCGCGGAACGTTCGCCGATGCCGGCAGTGAATACCAGAGCATCGATGCCATGCATCGCCGCCGCCAGCGAACCGAGTTCGCGTCCGAGCCGGTAGACGAACAGGTCGACCGCGAAACGGGCGTGCGGGTCGTCGCTGGCGAGCAGGGCGCGCATGTCGCTCGAGATGCCCGACACGCCCAGCAGTCCGGATTGCTTGTAGATCAGGTTTTCGATGGCGCGCGCATCCATCTTGAGTTCGTCCATCAGGTACAGGACCACGCCCGGATCCAGGTTGCCGCAGCGGGTACCCATCGGCAGGCCGTCGACCGCGGTGAAGCCCATGGTGCCGGCCACGCTCTTGCCGGCCACGATCGCGCACATGCTCGAGCCGTTGCCGAGGTGCGCGACCACCGTGGCGCCGGACGCCGCGTCCGGTGCGAAGCCTGGCAGCACGCCGGCGATGTACTCGTAAGACAAGCCGTGAAAGCCGTAGCGCCGCACGCCGCGCCCGGTGATCGAGGCGGGCAGCGCATACGCTTGCGCCACCTCGGGCTGCCCGCGGTGAAAGGCGGTGTCGAAGCAGGCCACCTGCGGCAGCTCCGGCTGCGTCCGGGCAAGGATGCGGATCGGCGCCAGGTTGTGGGGCTGGTGCAGGGGTGCGAGCGGGGTCAGCTTGTCGAGCTTGTCAACCACGGCAGGGGTGGCGAGCACCGGCTCGGTAAATTCCAGGCCGCCATGCACGACGCGGTGGCCGACGGCGACCAGGCGATTTCCCTCGCGCCGGTGGCTGCGCAGGAATTCCCCGATGTATTCGATCGCGCCCTGGTGGCCGATCCCGGCGCCTTCGTCCCAGGTCATCTCGCCGATGTTGGCGCCGCCGGCATCGGCGGCGGTGAAGCGCGCCGCGGTGTACAGTCCCTCGGCCTGGCCGTACGCCACCAGTTCCGGTTCCCCGCTGGCGACACTGAAGGCGCGGAACTTGATGCTCGACGAGCCTGCGTTCAGCACGAGGATCACGTCGGCCATCGCGTCACCCTTCGGTCTTGCCGCTTTCACGGCGCGCCTTGGCCACCAGCACGGCGACCGCGCAGGACGCCAGCCTGGTCAGCACCGAATCGGCACGGCTGGTCAGGATCACCGGTACGCGCGCGCCGAGGACGATGCCGGCCGCATCCGCGCCGGCCAGAAACGACAGGCTCTTGGCCAGCATGTTGCCGGCCTCGAGGTCGGGCACCATCAGCACGTTAGCCCGCCCTGCTACCGGCGAGTCGAGCCGCTTGATCTTCGCCGCTTCCGGATCGATGGCGTTATCGAGCGCGAGCGGGCCGTCGACCAGGGCGCCGGTGATCTGGCGCCGGTCCACCATCTTGCACAGCGCGGCGGCCTCGATCGTGGAAGGCACTTTCGGGTTGACCACTTCCATCGCCGACAGCACGGCGACGCGCACCTCCTGGAACTGCAGCGCGTGGCCGAGGTCGATCGCGTTCTGCAGGATGTCCATTTTGTCGTCCAGCGTCGGCGCGATGTTGACGGCGGCGTCGGTGATGATCAGCGCATCCTCATGTCCCGGCACATCCATGACGAAACAATGGCTGACGCGGCGTGCGGTACGCAGGCCCGATTCGCGCCTGACCACCGCGCCCATCAGCTCGTCGGTGTGCAGGCTGCCCTTCATCAGCGCCTCGGCCTTGCCTTCCCGCACCAGCTGGACCGCCGCGGCCGCGGCGGCCTCGCTGTAGGGGGCGTCGACGATCGTCAGGCCGGCAATGTCGATACCGTGCTCGTTTGCCACTGTTTCGATGCGCGCGCGCGGCCCGACCAGGATGGGCGCGATCAGGCCCATCCGCGTGGCTTCCACCGCGCCTTCGAGCGAACTCTGGTCGCAGGGATGCACCACCGCGGTCGGGACGGGGGGCAATGCTTTGCAAAAGTCGATCAGGCGCCGGTACTTGTCGTGTTCCTGGGTCATAACCTGTTCCTTTAATGGAGCCTGTCGGCGGCGGGCAGGACGGCAGGGGCGACGCGCGGCTTCGCGAGCGCGGGCTCGCCGCTCAATACCTCGTGGATGCGTTCGAGCATGGCCAGTTGCTGCGGCGTGGGATGCGTCTTTTGCACGCGATCATCCGCCATCAGTTTGTCGAGCAGCGTGAGCAGGCGCTCGCGGTCGGCGCGATTGTCCAGCAGGGCCGGCAAGGTCAGAATCGCCTGCTCCGGCTCGTAGCGGGCGATGATCTCCTGCTCGCCGCGAATGCGGCGCCACTGGTCGATCGGCAGTTCCGGCAGGTAGCCGGCGTAGGCGGCCGCCAGTTCCTTGCGCATCACGAGGCGCGACAGCGGCAGCGCTTCGTCGTGCCGCGTGAGCAGGTAGGCCACGCGCGCGAACGCCTCGGTGTAACCGCCTTCGGCGATCGACGCCAGCGCGTCCGTGACGAAGGGCAGGTCGCGCGGATCGACCTCCACTTTCGCGGCGGCTGCCTGCGCCTCGGCTTTCTCCCCGAGATAGAGCGAGAACATATTGGAGTAGATGGAAAAGAACGTCGTTTCAGTCGTCGCGTCGCGGATTCCCCGGTAGAGGTCGAGCGAGGCGCTGAGCAGTTCGGAGCCGGCGTTCTCCGCCTGGCGCAAGGGGTGGTCGGCCTCCATCGGCTTGCGGTGCTCCTTCACCGACTTCGCCACGGGCTCGAGCCACGCGAGCCATGGATTGAGATGCGACATCGCCCAGTTCTGCATCCGCAAGGGGTGGAACTCGCGCAGCAGCTTCGCGCTCATCTCGTTCGACATCGCCTCCACCATCGGTTGCGCGAACAGCTCGTAGGCTCGCTGGTTGAAATCGGAGATCGCCGCCAGCGCCTTGAAGGGCTGCTCGTCGACGCGGCCAAACTTATTGAAACGGGCGGCGATGTCTTCCAGCCGGTGTTCGTGGAACTCGACCTCGTATTCGACCTTGCCATCCGCGCCCTTATGTTCGGTAATGTGCATGCCATACAGGCCTGGCGGCAGGATTTCGATTTCTTCGAGCACGGACACGATCTGCGCATGCTCCTTCTTGGCCACCTTGCCGGAAACGAAGATGCCGAGGT
Organism: Pseudomonadota bacterium; assembly: GCA_046728335.1. Taxonomy (GTDB): domain Bacteria; phylum Pseudomonadota; class Gammaproteobacteria; order Burkholderiales; family Burkholderiaceae_D; genus JAFCUW01. The sequence continues at coordinate 30,066 of JBKPEJ010000010.1, forward strand.
GGCCGACGTCATGGTGCAGCAGCCCGACGATCACCTGGCCGCGCGCCTTGATTTCCTCGGTGCTGGCGTAGGTGTCGGCCACCCAGTTGAATGCCTGCTGCGGCGGCGTGATGTTGTCGCCCATCGAAGCGAACAGGATGATCGGCGACTTGATGGCGCGCAGGTCGAAACCCTTGCCGGCGGATCCCTTGACGTCGCCCGACCACAGCTTGTTGCCAACGAACAGATTGCGCGTGATCCATTCGATCTCTTCGCGGTTCATCAGGTAGTAGCCGCCCCACCAGCGCTCGAATTCGAGGAAGCGCGGCGTTTCGGTGTCGATGTTCTTGAACAGGTTGTAATACTTGTCCCACATGGAATTGGCGGGATTGAGGGTTTCGAAGTTCTTCACCAGGTGCGCGCCGTCGAACTTGCCGTTGCCGAGGTCGGCCGTGAACGATGACAGCCAGGTGCCGCCGAGGATGCCGCCGGCGTAGCGCATCGGATTGTCGCCTTCGCCTTCGCTCCAGGCGCCGCTCCAGTACGACATCGGCGCGCCGTTGATCACGATCGGGCCGGTCTCGTCGGGATCGGACGCGGCAATCATCATCGCGGCCCAGCCGCCCTGGCAGTTGCCGACGATGGCCGGCTTTTCACTATTCGGATGCAGGGCGCGCACCTTGCGCACGAACTGCTGCTCGGCGGTGCACACGTCGAGCATGGTCTGGCCCGGTTCCGGATCGCGGAAGAAGATGACGAAATACACGGGATGGCCGGCGCGCATCGCGACGCCGACCTGGGAATCGTCCTTGAAGCCGCCGATGCCGGGGCCATGGCCGGCGCGCGGATCGATGATCAGGTAGGGACGCTTCAGGGGATCAATCGTCACGCCCTCCGGCGCCGTTATGCGCAATAGCGCATAATTTACCGGCCGCTCGAAACCACGGCCGTCGAGCACGATCTCGTAGTCGAAATGCAGCACCGGTTCGGAGGGCTTCGATGCGAGCTCGACAAAGTTGTTGCCGCGCTGGCGCAAGGCGTCCCAGAACAGGATGGAACGCTGAAAGGCGTCGACGGCATAGTGTTGGAGGGAAGCGGGATCGGCGGCCGACATCAATTTGGAAAGCTGGCCGGAACCCTTGTCGCCCAGTGCCTCATTTGCCCGTTCGGTGAAATGCTCGAGTGCGATCTTGGTGCGCTTCTCATGCACCGTCGCAATCTTGATACCAATTTCCTGGCTGCGCGCAAGCTGCTTTCCGATGTCCATGAGGGGGCCTCGAATGTCGGGGGTAGCTCTCATTGTCGCTACACTGTGACATTCTGCAATGAGACCATGGTCCCATTCCGGCTCAACTCAGGGGCGATAGACTGACAGGTTGGCTTGGCTTGGCGTGGCCGGCCTAGCGCCGCCCGGTGCGTTCGACCAGTTCGATCTCGAACAGCTTCGGCCAGTGCTTGCCGGTGATGAACAGGCGCCGTGTTTTCGCGTCGTAGGCGATCCCGTTGAGGACGTCGTCCGGTCCCATTCCCTTCCACGCCGGATCGGCCAGTCCCGCGAGGTCGATCCAGCCCACCACATTGCCCGATGCGGGATCGATGCGCGCGATGATGTTCGAGCCCCAGACGTTGGCGTACAGCTGGCCATCGACCCATTCCATTTCGTTCAGGTTGGGGATCGGCTTGCCGTCCGCCGACACCTGGATGCGCCGCACCTCGGCCAGCGTCTTGGGATCGAGCACGCGGATGACGGGCGTGCCGTCGCTCATGAACAGCTGCTTGCCATCGGTGGCCAGGCCCCAGCCTTCGCCCTCGTAGGAAAAGCGCCGCTTCAGCTTGAACGTCTTGGCGTCGAACACGAAGCCGACCTTGGTGGTCCAGGTCAGGCTGACGATATCGCCGCCCGCGGGCGCGATGCCCTCGCCGAAATACTCCTCGGAGAAGTCTTTTTTCTGCAGCACCTTGCCGGTCTCGAGCTGCACCTTGCGGATCGACGACTGGCCCTTCAGGCCGGTGCTTTCGTACAGGAAGCCATCCTTGAAGAACAACCCCTGGGTAAACGCCTGCGTGTCGTGGGGGTAGGTGTGCTTGACCATGAAGGCGTAGACGGGAATGGCGGCCTGCGCCGTGCCGGCGCCGGCGGCCGACAGGCCGAGCGCGCCGAGCATGGCGCGCAAGAATACAACGTGACTATTTTTTTTCAATTCGCACCTTCAGGGAGGGGTTGCTGTCGCCCGAGACTCTACCTTAATTTGCGGCTTACCGCGATTTCGCCATTCCGGCAGCCATATGATTTACGCCGCCGCGACATATTGAACAAATCGATACAAACCGAGTGTTGATTCCGGGAACGGAAACCTCCATACTCGCTGCACAAGTGGCAACGTAGGTTTTTTGCTAATCCCTCTAACGGACCAACCATGAATATTCGCGCAGTGTTCCACCTGGCCGTGCTGGCCGCCACCGGTTTGCCGGTCTTGTGCGTCGCCGGCGCGGAAACGCCCCCGCCGTCTTCGGCCGCCGTCGCCGACTTCACCACCTGCGCGAAACCGGTGTGGCCCAAAGAAGCGCTGCGCAAGGAGCAAACGGGCGCCGTGGTGCTCGCTTTCCTGATCGGCGCCGATGGCGCGGTCAAGGATTCCAGGGTCGAGAAGTCGAGCGGATTCCCGCTGCTCGACGAGGCCGCGCAGGCCGGCATCCTGCGTTGCCGCTTCCGGCCAGGAACCCACGACGGCAAGCCGGAAGAAGCATGGATGAAGATGAGCTACGTGTGGACCCTGGCGCCCGGGCCGATACCCGGCAGCGGCCCTGAGGCGGCCCTTGCCGCCGCAGTTGGCCGGGGCGAGGCGAGGGCGCAGGCGACGCTGGCGCACCGGCTGATGACAGGGCAGGGGATGCCGCAGGACGCGCAGGCCGCGGTGCGCTTGCTGCAGCTGGCCGCCGATCAGGGCAATACCGAAGCGCAAAACAGCCTGGGCGTCGCCTATCAAAACGGTACGGGCGTGCCGCAGGACCTGGCGCAAGCGGCGATCTGGTATCGCAAGTCGGCCGACCAGGGGTTCGCAGTGGCGGAAAACAACCTCGGCGTGCTGTATTCGACGGGCCGCGGCGTGGCCCTGGACCTTTCCCTGGCGGCGCAGTGGTACCGCAAAGCGGCCAATCACGGCAATGCCTGGGGGCAGGCCAACCTGGGCGCGCTGTATGCGAATGGCCACGGCGTGGCCAGGAACGATGTCGAAGCGAACGAGTGGCTGAGCAAGGCGGCCGAACAGGGTAATACGCAGGCTCAGGTGCGGCTCGGCTACCGCCTCGGGCATGGCATCGGCGTGCCGCGCGACGACGCCGCCGCGGTGAGCTGGTATCGCAAGGCCGCCGCGCAGGGCGACGCCATGGGGCAGAACAATCTCGGCTACAGCTACGAGACCGGCAGGGGCGTGGCGCTCGACTACGCGCAGGCGCTGGTGCTGTATCGCACCGCCGCGGCGCACGGCAATTCATACGCCGAGGAGGCGCTGGGCGGCTTGTACGAAACCGGACGCGGTGTCGACGCCGACTTGCCGACGGCGCTGAAGTGGTACCAACAGGCGGCAGTGCAGCGCAACCGGGTGGCGTTGCGCAAGCTGGGAATCCTGTATGAGGCGGGACGGGGCGTCGACCAGGATCCGCTCAAGGCGGCCGCCTATTTCGAGCAGGCCGGCGCGGCGGGCGACGAACCGGCGATGCGGCGGCTGGCGGAAGTCTACCGCGGCGGCGAACTGGGCCAGGCACCGAACCCGGAACTGGCGCAGCGCTGGCAGCAGCGCGCCGACAAGGCGCTTGCCGAGCTCGGCGGCACGGCGCCCTGACGCCGTCCCGCAGGGCGCGGACTCAGGCCAGTTCGACTTCCAGGCCTTCGTAGGCAAGGATGACCTTGAGCGAGGCGGGCAGCGGCTGGTGGCGCGCCATGAGGTCGGCGAATGCCGCTTCCAGGTCGTCGTCGCTGCGGGTCGGTTCGTGGTGGGTGATGTACAGCGCCCTGGCGCCGACGCGGATCGCCATCTCGAGCGCCGAGTCATGGGTGCCGTGACCCCAGCCCAGCTTGGACGGATATTCGTCGCGTGTGTAGGAGCAGTCGACGATCAGGGCGTCCACGCCTTGCATCGCCAGGTCGATCTCGCGCTGGCGCTGCTCCATGTGGGCCTGGTAGGGCGCGTGGCGTGCATCGTCCTGCGGATACAGGTTGTAGAACGGCTCGTGATCGCCGGTGAAGAACAGCGACCTGCCGTTGCAGCTGATGCGATAGCCAAGATTGGTGACCGGATGGTGCATCACCACGTTGCCGACCACCGCGTCGCCGACGTCGACCGGCTCGCCGAAAGTGAGGGTCTTGTATTCGATGGTCGCGTCCATCTGCGTTTCGCTGACCGGAAAATAGCTGTTCTGCAGCTGTACCCCAAGTACGTGCTCGATGCCCTTGCCGGTGGCAGGATCGGTGGCGCCGTGCAGGCGCACCTTGCTGCCGCGCACGAACAGCGGCGTGAAGAAGGGCAGGCCGTGGATATGGTCCCAGTGGCTGTGGGTGATGAAGATGTTGGCGCGCACCGGCAGGCGCTTGAGCAGGTTCTGGGCGAGCGGGAAGATGCCGGTGCCGGCGTCGAGGATGATCAGGGTGCCGTCATCGGTGCCGACTTCGATGCACGTGGTGTTGCCGCCGTAGCGCACCGTGCGCGGACCTGGGGAAGGGATCGAGCCGCGCACCCCCCAAAAACGGAATCTCATAATTTCATTTCCTACTCGAAGCTATCGCTATTTTCTGGGCCCGGCCAGCCGGCTGGTTTGGCAACGCGCGATGGCTGCCATAGGCCAGCTTGCAATCAGGGACGATCATAGCCGTTTTGGGGCGCAGCGGCTCACAGATCGCGGCAGAGCCACGCAAAACAAATCGGGTGCCTGTTGTAAATTTACCATAGCAAACTTTCTATTCAGCTACGTTTCTGTTCGATAAGCCTTATTTCTTGCAGGAACGCATTGGCGCGGGCATTTTTTACCGACCAGCAACGAAAATCGCCATTACACTTGCTGTTTAGTAATTAGACGGCCTCGCCTCCGGCCGAACCTGCGCCCACCTCACCAATACCAAAAAAACGACCTTTGACTGACCACACCATGAAAACACGCTTTGCGCGCCTGTGCGCAACTACCTTGCTGGCCGCAGCCGTCGGCGCCGCCTGGGCTGGCGAAGCGCCGGCGATCCGTTTCGAGATCAGCCGCTTCGAGATTGCCGGCAATACCTTGCTGCCCGCGGCCGAGGTGAATGCGGCGGTCGCCCCCTTCGTCGGCCGCGACCGCGACTTCGGCGACGTCCAGCGCGCTCTCGAAACGCTCGAGGCGGTCTACCACGAGCACGGTTACAAGGTGGTCACGGTACAGCTGCCGGAACAGGAGCTGAACGGCGGCGTGGTCCGGCTGAACGTGGTGCAGCCAACCATCGGCCGCGTGCTGGTGTCGGGCAACAAAGTCTTTGACGAAACCAACATCCGGCGCAGCCTGCCGACCCTGCAGGCCGGCCAGACTCCGAACCTCAACCAAGTCTCGGCCAGCCTGAAAATGGCCAACGAGAACCCGGCCAGGAAGATCAAGCTGAGCCTGGAAAACAGCGAGGCCGGCGACCAGGTCGATGCGAAGGTCGACGTGACCGACGAAAAAGCCTGGAAGGCCATGCTCAACTTCGACAACAGCGGCACCGAGTCGACCGGCAAGACGCACGCCGGCGTGGTGCTGCAAAACGCCAACTTGTGGGGCCGCGACCACCTGGGCAGCCTGCAATACACCACCACCGTCGAAAAGCCCGACCAGGTCAGCGTGTGGGGCGCCGGCTACCATATCCCGCTATACCGGCTGGGCGATTCGGTCGACCTCTTCGCCAGCTATTCGAATGTGGATTCAGGCTCCGTCAGCGCCGGCCTGTTCGACCTGGCCGTCAGCGGCAAGGGAGCGGTGGCCGGCGCGCGCTACAACCAGTCGCTGGCGCGCCGCGGCGCCCTCGAGCCGCGCCTGGTCTACGGTCTCGACTACAAAGCCTACAAGAATGATGTGGTGTTCGCCGGCCAGAACTACGGCAACGACGTCACGGTCCATCCGCTCAGCATCGGCTACCTCGCGAACTTCGCGCTGGCCGACAGCGTGCTGGACCTGTCGGTCACTGCGCTGCGCAACATCGCCGGCGGCGCGCGCGGAAGGAGCGCCGATTTCGAGCGCGTCCGCAGCGCCGCATCCGCTAGCTACAGCATGCTGCGCCTGGCCGCCGCCGGCACCCGCGTGCTGGGGGCGGACTGGCAGTTGCGCCTGCTTGCAAATGCCCAACTGAGCTCCGACGCGCTGGTGCCGGGCGAGCAGTTCGGCGCCGGCGGCGCCAGTTCGGTGCGCGGCTTCGAGGAGCGCGCACTGTCGACCGATTCGGGCGTGCTGGTCAACGCCGAGCTGTACACGCCGAACCTGTGCGGCGGCGCCTGGCAATGCCGCGCGCTGGCGTTCTACGACGCCGCCTACGGCAGGCGCAACCACGTGCTGCCGGGAGAGCTGGGCAGCACCGCGATCGGCAGCACCGGATTCGGCCTGCGTTTAGCCGCCGGCAACTACGTCAGCGTGCAAATCGATGCGGGGCATGTGGTGCAGCCCGGCGCGCTTGCCGCCAGCAGCCGCAACAAGGTCCATGCACGCGTGGGCTTTGCCTACTAAGGAGCCAGGGAAAATGACAATGACGAATTTTAGACGCAAGGCGTTCGCCTTACTGGTGGCGGCTACGCTGAGCAGCGCCCAGGCGACACCGACACTGCCGCAGGTAGCCAGCGGCCAGGCCACTTTCTCGCAGCAGGGCAATGTGTTCTCGATTACCAACACGCCCAACACCATCATCAACTGGCAAAGCTTCTCGATCAATCCGGGCGAGGTCACGCGCTTTGTCCAGCAAAGCGAGAACAGCGCGGTGCTCAACCGCATTCTCGGCCAGGACCCGAGCCGGATCCTCGGCGCGCTGCAATCGAACGGACGGGTGTTCCTGATCAATCCGAACGGCATCGTGTTCGGCGCCAATGCCCGTATCGACGTCAATGGTTTGACGGCTTCGACGCTGAACTTGTCGGACGCCGACTTCCTGGCCGGTAAGAAGAACTTCACCGCGATAGAGGGCGCCGGCGCGATCAGCAACCAGGGTACGATCGCCACGCCGGGCGGCGGGCAGGTGTTTCTGATTGCGCCGAACGTGGAAAACAGCGGCATCGTCACGGCGCCGGGCGGCGAGGTGGTGCTGGCGGCCGGCCACAGCGTACGCCTGGTCGATTCGGCCAATCCCGACCTGCACGTGGTCGTGTCGAGCCCGGCCGACCATGCCGTCAACCTGGGCCAGGTGATCGCGCAAGGCGGGCGGATCGGCATCTATGGCGCGCTGGTGAACCAGCGCGGACTGGTTAGCGCGAACAGCGCGCTGGTCGGGGCCAACGGCAAGATCGTCCTGAAAGCGAGCGCCGACACCGTGCTCGAAGCGGGCAGCGTGACCAGCGCGACCGGCGCCGGCAAGGGAGGCGACATCCATGTGCTGGGCAACCGGGTCGGCCTGACTGGCGACGCGCTGGTTGACGCCAGCGGCGCGCAGGGCGGGGGCAGCGTGCTGGTGGGCGGCGCCTACCAGGGCAGCAATCCGCTGCTGCCGAATGCGCAGCAGACCTGGTTCGGCAAGGATGCCGCGATCAAGGCCGATGCGACCGTTGCCGGCAAGGGCGGCACGGTGGTGCTCTGGTCAGATGGCGTCACGCGCGCCTTCGGCAGCATTTCGGCGCGCGGCGGCGCGGCGGGCGGCGACGGCGGGCTGGTCGAAACCTCGGGACATTTCCTCGACCTGGCCGGTGCGCGGGTCGATACCGGCGCGGCGCGCGGCAAGACCGGCGGCTGGTTGCTCGATCCCGTCGATATCGAGGTCGCCGACGTCACCAATGCAGTCACCCTGGATAATGGTTCCTTGTTTGCCAACGGCCCTTCGACCGGCGTGACGCAAGTCGGCGCATCGCTGCTGGCCGGCTCCACGTCGAACATCATCTTGCAGGCGCAGCACGACATTACGTTCAGCACTCCGTTGACGACCCAAGCGGCAGTGAAGCTGACTGCGCAGGCCGGCAACAATATCAACGTCAACGCGCCGATCATCGCTGGCGGCGACCTCGCTTTCGAGGCAGGCGGCAACCTGACGCTCAGCGCCGGAGTGGTCACGCCGGGAACACTGTCCCTGAAAGCGGCCGGCGATATCACGCAGAGCCAGATGTTCGATGCCGGGAACCTGGTAGCGCAGGGCGGCTCGGTGACGCTGACCAACAGCAACAAGTTCGTCACCGTGGCCGGCGCCGCGAGCAGCGGCCTGTTCACGCTTTATTACGACTCCGATATCACGATCGGGCAGGTTGGCGGAATCACGGGCATCAGCGCACCGGGCCGCATTCTCCTGGAGGGATACCGCACCGTCACTGTCGCCAGCGACGTCGACGCGGGCAGCGCCCAGATCAACCTGCGGGGACATGGAATCATTGGCGGAGCCGGTACCCTCAAGGCCTCGAATATCCGCCTGTACTCGGATATGGGAATCGGCAGCGCCGCCATCCCGCTGCAGACGCAAACCGGGTATTTGACGGCAACGAACAACGCGCCGGAGAGCGCACTGCCGATCAACATCCACAATACCGGCAGCCTGATTCTGGGCAATGTCGCGCAAGATGGGCTCGACAATCTCGGGTCGATCACCATCGATAATGCGGGCGCCATGACCGTCCCGCAGTATGAGCCGGCGATCTTTAATCCGGAGACGTCGGCCACGGCCATCGCGATCCGCGCCGGCAGCGGAGCGATCACGCTCACCACGCATAGCCCACTCACTGTCAACGGCACCGTCAGCACGACCACCGGGAACATCAGGCTGGAAGCCGGCGACGGTGGCCTGCTGACGGTCGGCGCCACCGGCCAGGTTGGCTCGGCTTCCGGCAACATCGACCTGGTGGGCGGCTCCTTCAACCTGGCCGGAACGGTTGCGACAGCCGGCCAGGTGCATCAGTCGGGCGCGCAAGAGCCGCCGCCCCCTCCGCCTCCGCCTCCGCCGCCGCCGCCCACCGTGTCGGAGTGCGTCGCCTTTCCTGGCCTGTCGGGGTGCTCGGCGATCGTTGCGGACGCGCTGCCAGCCTGCCTGAACAACCCTGCCGGCGCCGATTGCGCGGGCGTTCTTCACCAGGCGCTCGACGCGTGTATCGCCAATCCAGGAGGTGCCAGTTGCCAGGCCGTGTTGCCTTCGTTCGACACATGCCTGAGCGCGCCATCGACGGCTGGTTGCCAGGTGCGCTTGCCGACAGTTGACGCGTGCCAGGGCAACCTGTCGGCCCCGGGTTGCTCGGTGGTGCTGCCCTCGCTACTCGCCTGCGCGGCCAATCCGTCCGCGCCCGGCTGCACAGCGGTGAACAGCTGCCTGGCGATACCGTCCGCAGCGGGCTGCGCGACTTTCCTGCCATCGCTGCCGTCGTGCGTGCTTAACCCGACAGCGGTCGGCTGCGCCGCCGTGCTGCCGTCGTTGACCGCGTGCGTGGCGAACCCGCAAGCCCTAGGTTGTACCGCGGTGCTGCCGACCTTGCCGACCTGCATCGCCGCGCCGACCTCGGCGGGTTGCAGCGTGGTACTGCCAACTTTGACGGCTTGCGTCAACTCGCCGACCGCGGCCGGGTGCAGCGTGGTGCTGCCGACCACGGCGGCCTGCGTTGCCGCGCCGACCGCGGCCGGTTGCAGCGTGGTGCTGCCGACCTTGCCGACTTGCATAGTCACGCCGTCCACGCAAGGCTGCACGGTTGTGCTGCCATCCCTGTCGGCCTGCGTTGCCGCGCCGACCGCGGCCGGTTGCAGCGTGGTGCTGCCGACCTTGCCGACTTGCGTAGTCACGCCGTCCACGCAGGGCTGCATTGTTGTGCTGCCATCCCTGTCGGCTTGCGTTTCCGTGCCGGCTACCCCGGGCTGTTCGGCCGTGCTGCCGACGCTGGCGCAATGTACCGTAACCCCGACCGTGCAAGGCTGCAGCGTGGTATTGCCGACGCTGGCGCAGTGCGCCGCGACGCCAACCCAGGCGGGCTGCACCGCCGTGTTGCCGACCCCGAGCTTCTGCAGTCTGCATCCCGTCGACGCTGCCTGCGTGGCGATTTCGCCGCCAAGCGCGCTCGCGGACAATGGCGCAAGCAATCCAGTCGCCCAGGCCCTGTCCACCGTCGTTACGATCGTCAACACCGTTGTGCCAACCAGCACCGCCAGTGCCGTGCCGACGATTTCCACCCGCAATACAGCCGCGCCTGCCGCAAGCACGGGCTCGACGACGGCCGGCGCCAGCGGCGCCTCGAGCACGCCCGACGCCGGAACCGATGCAAAAAAAGCTGACGACAAAAAAACTGACACAAAGACCGAAGCAATAGCCGACAAATCCGGAGCGAAGAATGAACCAGCCAAAAAAATGTATTGCAACTAAGTCGCTGCTGCTGCTGGCGATGATGTGCGCCGGCAGCCTGGCGTGGGCCGGACAGCTCGCCGGCACCGTCGGCCACTTGAGCGGCCCGCTGCTGGCCGTGAAGGCCGACGGCAAGATCAGAATCCTGGCGCAGAAGTCGACGTTCGAACAGGGCGAGACCCTGGTTTCGGAAAAAAACACCTACGCCCAACTCAAGTTCGTCGACAACAGCGAAGTGACGCTGAAGCCCGGAACCACGTTCACGATCGAACAGTTCGCCTTCGATGCCGGCAAGCCCGAGGCCGACCGCGCCACGTTCACCCTGGTCAAGGGCGGCTTGCGCATGGCCGGCAGCCCGTCAGGCAAACGCAGCCGCGATCGCTTCACTCTGGCGACGCCGAGCGCCACGATCGGCATCCTGGGCGCCACCTTTATCGTCGACCAGGTGACTCCCGGGCCGGTGGCGTTGGCGGCGATGCAGTCCTGGCTGCTCGCCAGTACGGCAGGGCTGGGCAACGAGCTGCCGCTGGCGCCGCTGCAACTCGCCCAGCTGTCGATACCCAAGCCTCCCGGAAACATTTTGCCGCCGGGGCTGTATGTGCAAGTCATCGATGGATTGATCAACGTGACCAACAAAGGTGGTACGCAGAATTTTGCGGCCGGCCAGTTCGGCTTCACGCCAAACCCAATCCAGCCGCCGATGATCGTGCCGAAGAACCCTGGGCTGCTATTTACACCGCCGCTGGCCTTCTCGGCGTCAGTCGGCCCGGCATCAGGGTCGGGTAGCGCCAACAAGTCGGCAGCAGTCGACTGCGAGGTGCGCTGACCGCGCCGCGAAGCAAGATGAAAAAAAACCCTGTCCGCCGCAAGGCGCACAGGGTTTTTTCTTGGTCGCGAAACTGCTGCTTACAGCACTTCGCTCGCGTGGTCCGCCAGGCGCGAACGCTCGCCGCGCGCCAGCGTCACGTGGCCGCTGTGCGACCAGCCCTTGAAGCGGTCGACCACGTAGGTCAGGCCGCTCGACCCTTCGGTCAGGTAAGGCGTGTCGATCTGCGCGATGTTGCCCAGACAGAGGATCTTGGTGCCCGGACCGGCGCGCGTGACCAAGGTCTTGATCTGCTTCGGCGTCAGGTTCTGCGCCTCGTCGATGATCAGGAACTTGTTCACGAAAGTGCGGCCGCGCATGAAGTTGAGCGACTTGATCTTGATCCGCGAACGGATCAGGTCCTGGGTCGCCGCGCGGCCCCACTCGCCGCCGTCCGAATCGGACTTGTTGAGCACCTCGAGGTTGTCGTCGAACGCGCCCATCCACGGCGACATCTTCTCTTCCTCGGTACCCGGCAGGAAGCCGATGTCTTCGCCCACCGGCACCGTGACGCGGGTGACGATGATCTCGTTGTACAGCTTGGTCTCGAGCACCTGCGCCAGGCCCGCCGCGAGCGCCAGCAGGGTCTTGCCGGTGCCGGCCTGGCCGAGCAGGGTGACGAAGTCGCATTCCGGGTTCATCAGCAGGTTCAGTGCGAAGTTCTGTTCGCGGTTGCGCGCGGTGACGCCCCACACATTGTTCTTGCTGTGGCTGAAATCGCGCAAGGTCTGCAGCACCGCGGTCTTGCCGTTGAGCTGCTTGACCTGGCCATAGAAGGGCGCCTCGCCGTTCTTCGGCTCGTGGTACACGAACTGGTTCACCAGCAGGGTCGGGATGGTCGGGCCGGTCACGCGGTAGTACGTGGCGGACGTGCCGTTCTTGTTTTCCTGCCAGGACTCCATGTCCTTGCCGTTCTTGTTCCAGAAGTCGTCCGGCAGCTGGATGATGCCCGAATACAGCAGGTCGGTGTCTTCCAGCACATGGTCGTTGAAGTAGTCTTCAGCCGGCAGACCGAGCGCCCGCGCCTTGATGCGCATGTTGATGTCTTTCGACACCAGCACGATGGCGCGGCCCGGCAGTTCGGTTTCCAGGTTGCGCACCACGCCGAGGATCTGGTTGTCGGCTTTGCCCACCGGCAGGCCTTCCGGCAGGGTCGGCCCGCTTTGCAGGCGGGTCTGGAAGAACAGGCGGCCCTTGGCGTCCTTGTTGCCCAGCTTGTTGAGCGGGATGCCTTTTTCGATCGCGTCGTCGTCGATGTTGGCGATCAGCGCGTCGAGCGTGCGCGACACCTGGCGCGCATTGCGCGCGACTTCGGACATGCCTTTCTTGTGGTCGTCCAGCTCTTCCAGCGTCATCATCGGCAGGTAGACGTCGTGTTCCTCGAAACGGAACAGCGACGATGGGTCGTGCATCAGGACGTTGGTGTCGAGCACGAACATCTTGGTGGTGCCGCTCTTGTCGGCCTGGCGGCTGGTCGACGACTTGATCACCGCCTCGTTGTGCTTGGCCGGATGCGGCGCATCGCGCTCGACGTCCGATTGTTCCTTGCCGCGTGCGGCTGGCGACGGTACCGGCACCAGCGTCGGCGCGGCCGGCGCAGGAGCGGCCTTGGCCTTGGCCGTGCGGCCCGCTTTCGGCGCCGCCACGGCCTTGCCGCTGATCAGGTCTTCGACCGGATCGAGCGCCGGCACGGCCGCCGGCACAGCCCGCACCGCAGTCTTGCCGCGCTCGGCTTTCGGGTAGTCTTTGGCCAGCAACAGGGCGGCTGGCTTGGTGGGGAGTTTTGGCAGTGGCATCAGGGTCTCAATCTAGAAAAATTCCGAAGGGCAGACGCGGAATCAATGCAGGCGGTGCTTGCACGATGCCGGCGATGCGGCCTGGTCGAACTACAGGGGGTGAGGCGCTGGTCAGGCCCGGCATGGAGCCGGGCTGGCAAGGCGCCAGATTGGGATGATGCAGTAGGAAATTGCTGTGACTCAAAATGGGCGAGGCAATCGATGTTCTACAGCAGTTTGATTAAGGGGAAGCCATCCTTGCTAGGGCTGGCTCTTCACGAATTCCAGCACTTCATCGGCGTGATTAGCAACCTTCACGCCACGCCATTCTTTCACCAATTTGCCCTCAGCGTCAATTACAAACGTACTGCGTTCGACACCGCGGACTTGCTTACCATACATATTTTTCATTTTCATGACACCGAACTGCAGGCAGACGGCCTCTTCGGGATCGGAGATCAGTTCGAACGGCAGGCCCAGCTTCGACTTGAAGCCCTCGTGCGAGCGCAGCGAATCGCGGCTGATGCCGTAGATTTCGGTGCCGGCGCCGAGGAACTGGTCGTGCAATTCGCGGAACGCAATGCTTTCCGTGGTGCAGCCGGGAGTGTTGTCTTTCGGGTAGAAATACAGCACGGTGTAGCGCGCCGGGCGGCCGGCGAGCTGGAATGCCTTGTCGCCGGTCATGGCGGCGGAAAAATCGGGTATGGATGCGGGGTTTTGGCTGTCAGCCACGGGACTCTCCTGGGCGCGCTTCGGTCGGGCCGAGCACGATCAGTTCACCTGAGCGGCCGGGCAATTCTCCCCAGCTGACCGGATAGTCGGGCAAGGGCAGGTCTTTTACTTTCTGGTAATAGTCCGCCATTGACGCCAGTTGGTAGCCTTGGGCTTTCCAACCTGACAATAGCTGTTCGAATATGGGGCTGAGTTTTTGTCCTTCAAGTTCCGCATGCAAAGTATAGACGTGGTCGCGCGTGGCGCCCTCTGTCAGCTTGAGCAGGTGCGCCGCGATGTTGGCGGTCGTGATCGTCACGCCGTCGATTTCGCGGCCCAGAAGTTCGTCCAGCGTCGGCAGCGTGGTCGGCAGCTGCACGCACTGCGATCCCGGCAGCTTGTAGGGGCCGGCGTGCGGGTCGAGCAGCGCGCCGGTCTCGGTCAGCATGGCGCGCCCGTCGGACGCGTAGGCAAAGCCGGCCGCATCGTGCTCGGTGAAGGCATAGTTGTTCATCTGCCAGCCGGCCGCGCCGTGGGTTGGCGCAGAAATGCCGAAAATAAGGCGGAAGCGGTCTTCGGCGCGCCGCATGATGTGCGAGGTCCAGATGGCGCCGCGCTCGCGCACGGTGTCTTGCCAGCGCACGTGGTCCCAGGTGTGGATGCCGCATTCGAAGCCGGCGTAGGCCACGGCGCGCATCTGGTCCGCGCACTTGCGGCCGATATCGGGCGCCGGCAGCAGGGTGCCGTACATCAGCGTCTTGATGCCGTAATGTTCGAGCACCGAGGTGCGCGACACTTTCTTGAAAAAGCCGGGGCGGAACGCGCGCCGCAAAGCCCAGCCGGTGTGATCCGGCCCGAGCGAAAACAGGAAGGTCGCGTGCGCATCGTGCTTCTTCAGCACGCGCACCAGGTTCGGCACGCCTTCTCGTGTGCCACGGTAGGTGTCGACGTCGATCTTCAGCGTCAGCAGGGGGCCTTGGGTGCGGAAGTGTTGAGTCAAACCATCAGTCCATCAAGGCTTTGGCTTCGGCTACCTGGCCGCGGTAGGCGTCGAAAATGCCGCGCAGCGCGTCGGCCATCGCCACTTTCGGCGCCCAGTTCAGTTCCGCCATCGTGTTGTCGATCTTCGGCACGCGGTTCTGCACGTCCTGGTAGCCCTTGCCGTAGTAGGCGCCGGAGCTGGTCTCGACCAGCTTGACCTGCTTGGCCGACGCGCTGTACTCCGGGTATTCGGCGGCCAGCTTGAGCATCATGCCGGACAGTTCGCGGATCGAGAAATTGTTGCTCGGGTTGCCGATGTTGTAGATCTTGCCGGTGGCGATGCCGCCTTCATTGGCAATGATGCGCACCAGCGCATCGATGCCGTCGTCGATGTAGGTGAACGAACGTTTCTGCTCGCCGCCGTCGACCAGCTGGATGTTCTCGCCGCGCACGATGTGGCCGAGGAACTGGGTCAGCACGCGCGACGAGCCTTCTTTCGGCGTGTGGATCGAATCGAGGCCGGCGCCGATCCAGTTGAACGGACGGAACAGGGTGAAGTTCAGGCCTTCCATGCCGTAGCCCCAGATCACGCGGTCCATCAGCTGCTTCGAGCAGGCGTAGATCCAGCGCGGCTTGTTGATCGGGCCGTACACCAGCGCGGAATTCTCCGGATCGAACTCGGCGTCCGGGCTCATGCCGTACACCTCGGAAGTCGACGGGAACACCAGGTGCTTGCCGTACTTGTGCGCCGAACGCACGATCGGCAGGTTCGCCTCGAAGTCGAGTTCGAACACGCGCAGCGGATCGGTCACATAGGTCGACGGCGTGGCGATCGCCACCAGCGGCAGGATCACGTCGCACTTCTTGACGTGGTACTCGACCCATTCCTTGTTGATGTTGATGTCGCCTTCGAAGAAGTGCATGCGCGGCTTGAACGATTCATTTTCGAGCAGGTCGGTGATGCGGTTCGACTGCATGTCCATGCCATACACGTGCCAGTCGGTCGTTTCCAGGATGCGCTTGGAGAGGTGGTGACCGATGAAGCCGTTGACACCGAGGATGAGGACTTTTTTCATGGGGTATTCTCGTTGATTGTTTATGCTCAGGAGGCGGCAGCGGCGGCCAGGCGGGCTTGCAGTTGCGCCGGCGTGACTGGAGCGCCATCGGCCAGCAGGCTGGAAATCGCCAGCATGCGGCCATCGCCGCAAACGCCAACGATGCAATTATCTATCACAGCCAGCCCCGGTGGCAAATTGGAAAGGCCGTGCCGGGACAATCTTGCACGTTCGATAATGTAGCGCTGGCCGCCCGCGTCGGTGAAGGCGCCGGGGTAGGGCGGAGCCACCGCGCGGTGCAGGTTGTAGACCTGCCGGGCCGGCTGCAGCCAGTCGATCCGGCCGTCTTCCGGCTTGCGCCCGCCGAAATAGCGGCCCAGGCGCAGGTCGTTGACGCTGCGCGGCGCGTTGCCAGCCAGCAGGGAAGGCAACACTTTCCACAGCGCCTGCTCGGCGGCCACGGTCACTTTGCCGAACACTTCGAAGGCGGTGTCGTCGGGCAGGATCGGCACCGCGCTGCTGGCGACGATCGCGCCGGCATCGGGCTTGACGGTCATCTCGTGCAGCGTGGCGCCGGTTTCGGTGGCGCCGTGCAGCACCGCCCAGTTGACCGGCGCCCGGCCGCGGAACTGCGGCAGCAGCGAGCCGTGCATGTTGAAGGCGGGCGCGATTTCGAGCAGCGCCGCCGGCAGCATGTTGCGGTAATAAAAGCTGAACATCAGGTCCGGCTGCGCGGCGCGCACCTGCGCCAGCACCTCGGGCGAAGTGGCGTCGGCCGGCGTGATGTAGGCGATGCCTTCGGCCTGGCAGACTGAAATGACCGATTCGAACCAGATGTTTTCGCTGGCGCTGTCTTCATGCGTGACCACCAGCGCGACATCGACGCCGCCGGCCAGCAGCACTTTCAGGCAGCGTACGCCGACGTTGTGATAGGCGAAGACGACCGCCCGTTTGGCCTGGGCCATCAGCGGCTCACCTGGCGCTTCTCGACCGCGCGGTCGATCTGCTCATCCTTGCCGGGCACGTGCTGCAGGATGGTCTGCACAACGTAGCGCGGACGCGCGCGCACCTGCTGGAAGATGCGGCCGATGTATTCGCCCAGGAGGCCGATCCCGAACAGGATCACGCCCATGAAGAAGAAGGCGATGGCGAACAGGGTGAACACGCCTTCGGCCTCGGCGCCGAGGATGAAGCGGCGGACCAGCAGCATCAGCACCAGCAGCGCCGAGGCGAACGACATCATCATGCCGAGCATCGAAAACATCTGCAGCGGCACCAGCGAGAAACCGGTGACCAGGTCGAAATTGAGGCGGATCAGGCTGTAGAGCGAATACTTCGATTCGCCGGCCGCGCGTTCTTCGTGTTCGACCACGATCTCGGTCGGCTTGCGCGAGAATTTGTAGGCCAGCGCCGGCACGAAGGTATTGACCTCGCCGCACTGGTTGACCAGGTCGATCACGTTGCGCCCGTACGCGCGCAGCATATTGCCCTGGTCGGTAATCTTGATGTTGGTGATCTTCTCGCGCAGCCGGTTCATGGCCTTGGAGGCGATCGTGCGCCACGCCGAATCCTGCCGCTTGCGGCGGATCGAGCCGACGTAGTCGTAGCCTTCGCGGATTTTCTCGACCAGCTTGTGGATTTCCTCGGGCGGATTCTGCAGGTCGGCGTCGAGCGTGACGATGATCTCGCCGCGGGTGGCCTCGAAGCCGGCCAGGATCGCCATGTGCTGGCCGTAATTACCGTTGAACAGGATCACGCGCGTGACGTCCGGGCGCGCGCGGAACTGCTCGGCCAGGATAGCCACCGAGTTATCGCGGCTGCCGTCGTTGACGAACACGATCTCGTACGGGATGCCGATCTTGTCGAGCGCCGGATACAGGCGCGCGAACAGGGCCGCGAGGCCCGCTTCCTCGTTGTAGATCGGGATGACGATCGACAGTTCCGGCTTCATCGCGGTGACGCTCATTTGGCCAGCACCGCTTTGACCGCGTTGACCGAGCGCTCGACATCGGCATCGGTCATTGCATGGAACATCGGCAGGGTGACGGTCAGGCGGCCGACCCGTTCGGATTCGGGGAACATGCCCTCATGGAAGCCGCGCTCGCGGTACAAGGTGAACAGGTGGATCGCGGCGTAGTGGAAGCCGGTGCCGACGTTGTGCTCTTCCTTCATGCGCGTCATGAAGTCGGCGCGCGTGGTCGGGCCGCGGTCGGGCAGGATGATCTGGAACAGGTGCCAATTGGACGTGTCGAACGCCTGCAGCGGCAGCTGGGCGCCGGTCTGCCGCTCGAAGTCGGGGCCGAAGCTCTTGAAATAATGCTCGGCCAGCTTGCGGCGGTGCGCGTTGACCGCGGCTATGGTCTTCATCTGGCCGAGGCCGATGGCGGCGGCGATGTCGGTCATGTTGTATTTGCCGCCCAGCACATCGACATCGATGCCGTCGACGCCGCTGCGGGTGACGCCCTGCAGGCGGTATTTTTCGGCCAGCACGGCTTCTTCCGGCGTGTTCAGTACCAGGCAGCCGCCTTCGCCGGTGGTCAGGTTCTTGTTGACCTGGAAGCTGAACGAGGCAAAGTCGCCGAAGGCGCCGATGCGGCGGCCCTTCCAGGTCGAGCCGAAGGCCTGCGCGGCGTCTTCCACCACGCGCAGCTTGTGCTTGGCGGCGATCGCATACAGGCGGTCCATGTCGACCGGCAGGCCGGCCAGGTAGACCGGGATGATCGCCTTGGTGCGGGGCGTGATCGCCGCCTCCACCTTGTCGAGGTCGATATTGCGGGTGACCGGGTCGATATCGGCAAACACCGGCGTGGCGCCCACTTCGAGGATCACGTTGGCGGTGGCGACCCACGACACCGGCGTGGTGATCACTTCGTCGCCAGGGCCGATGCCGGCGATGCGCAGCGCGATCTCCATGGTGCAGGTGCCGGAATTGAATGCGCGCACCGGGCGCCCGCCGAAGTATTCGGACAGCTCGGCTTCGAACGCCGCCACCTTCGGACCGCCGTTGGTGAGCCATCCGGAGCGCAGCACGTCGCCGACCATGGCAATGGTGTCTTCATCGATGGTCGGGCGTGAGAAGGGCAGGAATGGCAGGGGTGCGGTCATTGATTTCTCTTGTTATCTTGTTAATTAGTTATGCAAGCACGGCGCCGGGTTAGGCAACAGTGCGAAAAGCGCATTTTATCAGCGTATCCGGCTCAGGTTCGCGCCAACAGGGCGACGCCGATCATGATCACGCCAATCGCCAGCAGGCGCTGCAGCGACACGGTTTCTCCCAGGAACATCCAGGCGCCGATCGCGCTGACCACATAGCCGAGCGAAAGCATCGGGTAGGCGATCGTCACGTCGGTGCGCGACAGGCCGATGATCCATACGATCAGGGAGATGCCGTAGCAGGCCAGTCCGGCCAGGATGGGCAGCTGGGTGAACACCTTGATGCCAGTGGAAAACCAGTTCTGCGCGTTGACGTGGATCGCCCCGCCCAGCGAGTTGGTGCCGGCCTTGAGCAGCAGCTGGGCGAACGCGTTGAGCAGCACGCCGCTGATGATGAAAGCGAAGGTGGACAGGTTCATTTGGTGATGTCGTTGGCGATCACGGTGCGGCGGCTGTCGGCAGCCACCACGCGCATCGGCACGCCTTTCTGTTTGAGGTCATTGTAGATATCGGCGCGGATGATGGCGATGTCGCGCACGCCGGCAGCGGCGTCGCGGGTCCATTGCGCCGCGAATTCGGCCACCGTCGGAATCGCCAGTTCCGGCTGCTGCTGCAGGCCGAACGCGAATTCGTCGGTGTAGTCGACCAGCGTCACGGTGCGGCGCAGGTAAAAGGTCAGCGATTGTTCATAGGTGCCGACCGAATAGATTTTGGTGTCCGGCTTGAGTTCGGCCCGGATCGCCGGCAGCAGGGTAGCGCCGGCGCGCGCTTTGCCAAGCGGCTCGAAGCCGGCCAGCATCAGCTCCGTGGTGGCGAAGCCGGTCAGGGCAAGCACCAGCACCATCAGGTCGCGCTGCATCTGGCGCGCGTAGACCACGGCCAGCGCGCCGCCGGCCAGCGCGACGAAGCCGGCTGCCAGCACCCACGGCTGGAAGGCCTGGTACAGCACCGCCTCGCCGGCGTGGCTGCTCATTTTCTTCATGAAGGGGACGGTGGCCAGCAGCGCGATGCCGACCAGCGAGGTGAGGGCGGCCGTGAGCACCCGGCTGCGGCGCGAGCCGGTGTCGAGGTAGTTCGCCGCCAGCAGCGCGAGCGCCGGGAAGATCGGCAGGATGTAGCCGGGCAGCTTGGAGTTCGACTTGGTGAAGAACAGCAGGATGAACACGGTCCAGACCAGCAGCATCAGGCGCGGGCGGAACTGGCCCGCTTCGCGCTGCGCGCCCAGCCGCAGGCTTTGCGCCAGCACACCGAGCCAGGGCACCATGCCGACCGCGGTCAGCACGAAGAAGATATACCAGGCCTGTTCGCGGTGGTGCTCCGTTTTGAAGAAGCGGTCCCAGTGCTCGTGGATGAAGAAGAAATGCGGCTGCTCCGGATTGCGCATCGCGACCAGCACGAACCACGGCGCGGCGATGGCGAGGAACAGCAGCAGCCCCTTGGCCAGGTGCAGCCGGGTCCACAGCTTCCAGTCGCGCGTGATCAGGGTGTACAGCACCAGCACGCCGCCCGGCAGCATCAGGCCGATCAGGCCTTTCGACAGCACCGCCAGCGCCATGCCGGCCCAGCAGACCAGCATCCAGTTGCGCCGTTCGCCGGGCGTGGCATCGTCGCGCTGGGCGATCAGCAGGCCGCACAGCGACAGCGTCATCATGCCCGACAGGCCCATGTCGAGCGAATCGATCTGGCCGCAGGCGACCCAGTAGAAGCACGAGCCGAGCACCAGCGCGGCATACAGGCCGACGCGCTGGCCGAATACCTTGGCGCCGGCGTAAGCGCTCAGCAGCACGCCGAGCAGGCCGCACAGGCCGGTCCACAGGCGCGCCTGCCACTCGCCGAGCCCGAACAAGGTGAACGACAGCGCGTTCATCCAGGTCTGCAGCGGCGGCTTTTCGAAGTACTTGATGCCGTTCAGGCGGGTCGTGATCCAGTCGCCGCTGGCGACCATCTCGCGCGCCATTTCGGCGTAGCGGCCCTCGTCGGGCGGCACCAGGGTGCGCAGTCCCAGCACATACAGCCAGACGATGATGAAGGCGGCGAGCAGGCTCCAGAGGAGGGGTTTTGACTTGTGCAGTTCGTTCATCGGGCAGCCGGCGCGCCAAGGATCAGCGCCAGGACGACCTTGCGGCCTTCGCCCATCAGGATGTTGTAGGTGCGGCAGGCCGCCTGGTTGTCCATGCACTCGACGCCGATGCGGCGCGCCGACAGGCCGGCCACCAGGCGCGGATGGACGAAGCGCTGGCGCTCGCCCGTGCCGAGGATGACGACGTCGGGCGTGCCGGCGCCGATCGCGTCGAAGTGCGCCTCGGTCAGATCCTCGAAACTGGCAACCGGCCACGGCTGCGGCGGCGTTTCGGGCATCACTGTCAGGCTGTAGTCGAACGGCACGGCGTTGATTTCGACCCCGCCATCGAAGTAGCCGGTCACGGTCTGGTATTGGCTGGTGGAACTGGAATGGAGCTTCATGTGCGGGCGTGGTTAGGGCGGCATGCGGGCCGCGTGCGGGCGTTAGCATGCCAC
Organism: Pseudomonadota bacterium; assembly: GCA_046728335.1. Lineage (GTDB taxonomy): Bacteria > Pseudomonadota > Gammaproteobacteria > Burkholderiales > Burkholderiaceae_D > JAFCUW01. Next base: position 51,594 of record JBKPEJ010000010.1, read on the forward strand.
AAACGGCATTAAAGCGCGAATTTCAGCGATTCTGTCGTCTATACAGGCTATTCATATCGTTTTGGCCATCAATTGCCCAGCCTTGGCGGTTGATTAAATCGGGCGCTTTCGGCAGAATGGGTATTTTTCGCACTGCAACATAGCGCGCCACCTGGACAGGAAATTATTTTGCGACCGATTCTGAAATCGAACAAGCTCGATGATGTGTGCTACGAGATCCGCGGCCCTGCCATGGAAAAGGCCAGGCAGATGGAAGAAGATGGCCACAAGATCATCAAGCTCAATATCGGCAACCTGGCGGTATTCGGCTTCGATCCGCCGGACGAGATTGTCCATGACATGATCATGAACATGCACAGCGCCGCCGGCTATACCGACTCGAAAGGCATGTTCGCGCCGCGCAAGGCGGTGATGCACTACACCCAGGGCAAGAACATCGCCGGCGTGAAGATCGACGACATCTACCTCGGCAACGGCGCCTCGGAGCTCATCGTGATGGCGATGAACGGGCTGCTCAACAACGGCGACGAAGTGCTGGTGCCGGCGCCCGACTATCCGCTGTGGACCGCCGCGGTCAGCCTGTCGGGCGGCAACCCGGTGCACTACGTGTGCGACGAGCAGGCCGGCTGGTACCCCGACATCGACGACATGCGCCGCAAGATCACGCCCAACACCAAGGCGATCGTGGTGATCAACCCGAACAATCCGACCGGCGCGCTGTATCCGCGCGAAATCCTGCTCGAGATCGTGGAACTGGCGCGCCAGCACCAGCTGATCATCTACGCCGACGAGATATACGACAAGACCCTGTACGACGGCGAAGAGCACGACTCGATCGCGTCGCTGGCCGACGACGTGCTGTTCGTGACCCTGAACGGCCTGTCGAAGAACTACCGCTCCTGCGGCTACCGCGCCGGCTGGATGGTGGTGTCGGGCGAGAAGCGCCACGCCAAGGACTACATCGATGGCCTCAACATGCTGGCCTCGATGCGCCTGTGCGCCAATGCGCCGGGCCAGTTCGCGATCCAGACCGCGCTGGGCGGCTACCAGAGCATCGCCGACCTGGTCGGCCCCGGCGGGCGCCTGCTCAAGCAGCGCGACCTCGCGCACAAATTATTGACCGATATACCGGGCGTTACCTGCGTCAAGCCAAAAGCTGCGCTGTACATGTTCCCGCGCCTCGACCCCGTGATGTATCCGATCGCGGATGACCAGCAGTTCGCCTGCGACCTGCTGTCCGAGGAAAAAGTCCTGATCGTGCAGGGCACCGGGTTCAACTGGATCGCCCCGGATCACTTCCGGCTGGTGTTCCTGCCTAACTCGGATGACCTGACCGATGCATGCGGCCGCATCGCCCGCTTCCTCGACGGCTACCGTCGACGTCACGGGCGCGGCTGAAACCCTCACCAACAAAGTATATGAAACCCATCAAAGTAGGCCTGCTAGGCATCGGCACCGTCGGTGAAGGTACATTCAACGTCCTGAAACGCAACCAGGAAGAGATCCGGCGCCGCGCCGGCCGCGGCATCGAGATCACCATGGTCGCGGCGCGCAATACCGAGCGTGCCAAGCGCCTGGTGCACGGCGAGTGCGAGGTCGTGGACGACCCGTTCGCGGTGGTCGACCATCCGGACATCGACATCGTCATCGAACTGATCGGCGGCTACGAGCTGCCGCGCGAGCTGGTGATGCGCGCCATCGCCAACGGCAAGCACGTGGTCACCGCCAACAAGGCCTTGCTGGCGCTGCACGGCAACGAGATTTTCGCGGCGGCGCAGGAGAAAGGCGTGATGGTCGCGTTCGAGGCCGCGGTCGCCGGCGGCATCCCGATCATCAAGGCGCTGCGCGAAGGCCTGACCGCCAACCGCATCGAATCGGTGGCCGGCATCATCAACGGCACCACCAACTTCATCCTGTCCGAAATGCGCGACAAGGGGCTCGATTTCTCGACCGCGCTGGCGCAGGCGCAGGGGCTGGGCTATGCCGAAGCGGATCCGACCTTCGACATCGAAGGCGTGGACGCGGCGCACAAGCTGACCATCATGTCGGCGATCGCGTTCGGCATTCCGGTGCAGTTCGAAAAAGCGCACGTGGAAGGCATCAGCAAGCTGGAGGCGGTCGACATCCGCTACGCCGAGCAGCTGGGCTACCGAATCAAGCTGCTGGGGATCACCCGCCGCACCGTGATCGACGGCGTCGAGGGCATCGAGCTGCGCGTGCATCCGACCCTGATCCCGGCCAAGCGTCTGATCGCCAACGTCGAAGGCGCCATGAACGCCGTGCTGGTGCAGGCCGACGCGGTCGGCGCGACGCTCTATTACGGCAAGGGCGCCGGCGCCGAGCCGACCGCTTCGTCGGTGATCGCCGACCTGGTCGATATCACGCGCCTGGCCACGGCTGATCCGGAATACCGGGTGCCGCACCTGGCGTTCCAGCCGAACCAGATGACCGACGTGGCGATCTGGCCGATGTCCGAAATTAACACCAGCTATTACCTGCGGGTGTACGTGAAGAACCGGCTGGGCGTGATGGCCGACCTGACGCGCATCCTGGCCGACGCGCGCATCTCGATCGACGCGGTGCTGCAGAAGGAACCGGCGGAAGGCGCGACGCGCCTCGACATCATCATGCTGACGCACCAGACGCGCGAGAAGAACATCGACGCGGCGATCCAGAAGATCGAGGCGCTCGAGACGGTGGTTGGCAGCGTGACGCGGATCAGGCTCGAGAGCCTGAGCTAAACTAATTTTTCCACGTCGTCCTCGCGTCAGCGGGATCCGATGCTGAGCATATTCAGCATGGATCCCCGCCAGCGCGAGGACGACGTTTGCTTTTCTACTCCGGTCTTCGCGGCGCCTGCGCCAGGAACTCATCCGGGAATTCATCAACAGCCTGGAACGTCGGCGCGTCGTCCTCGAGGTCGACGGTCATCAGCGCGCGAAGGTCCTGGTCTTCGTCGTCCGGCAGGCGGGCGTCTTGCTCGATCAATTTTGTATTTGGCGTTTTCATGCGCCGATTTTACGCGTGGTGCAGCGCGGCGAAACGTCTCCGGCCGCGCCGTTTTTGCGGCGTCTCAATCGTGCCCGAACTTGCCGCCGGTTCTATGGCGCAGGTGCATCTAGTTGCCGCGCGGGCGGAAACGTAATGCTCACTTTCAATCCTATTCCGCCGCCGCCTTCCGACAACACGATGCTGGCGCGATGGACCGAGGCCACATCGCGCACGATCGCCAGGCCGAGCCCGGTTCCGCCCTGGTTCGTTTCCAGCGAAGAAGTGGACCGGTAGAACGGCCGGAACACCTTGGCGCGCTCGGCCTCGGCGATGCCAGGGCCGCTGTCTTCCACCTCCAGCAGCGCGCCGCCGTCGGTCGCCAGCACGCGCAGCACCACATGGCCGCCGGCCGGCGTGTAGCGGATCGCATTGTCGACCAGGTTGCTCACCAGTTCCTGCAGCATCAGCGCCTGGCCGTCGACCACCACCTCGGCCGGCGCTTCCAGCGACATGTCGATCTTCTTCTGCACCGCCGGCAGCGCCAGGTCCAGTCCTGCCTGGCGCACGATGTCGGGCAGCGAAACCGGCGCCATGCTGGCCGCTTCGCTGCCATGCTCGATGCGGGCCAGCGTCAGCAGGCGGTTGGCCAGGTGGACAGTGGAGTCGGTGGTCGCCGCGATCGACTGCACGATCGCGCGCATGGCGGCAGCGTCGTTCTCGCGCAGCGCCAGTTCGGCCTGGGTCTTGAGCACCGTCAGCGGCGTGCGCAGCTGGTGCGAAGCGTCGGCGATGAAGCGGCGCTGGCCGGCGATCAGGTTCTGCATGCGCGCCATCGTGCTGTTCATCGCCGCCACCAGCGGCCGCACTTCCTTGTGCACCAGCGCCGGATCGACGTCCGACAGGTCCTTCAGGTCGCGCGTCTCGACCTCGTTTTTCAGCCGCATCAGCGGGCGCAGTACCAGCCGCACCGCGAACCACACCAGCGAAGCGACCGCCAGCAGCATGATCGCCTGGCGCAGCAGAGTGTCGAACAGGATCTTGCGCGACAGCCCGCGCCGCGCGTCGAGCGTTTCGCCGACCTGGATCAGGGCGATCCCGCGCATCGAATCGTCGAACACCGGCTGCAGCAGGGCAGCGATGCGGACCGGCTCGCCGTTGTAATCGGCATGGTAGAAACGCACCAGCGCCGGATACGCTTCCGAGCGCGGCACGTTGGCCGGCACGGGCGGCAGGTCGTCGAAGCCGGACACGGTTTCGCCGTTGATGCCGCTGACCTTGTAGAAAATCCGTCCCAGCGTGTCGGTTTCGAAGCTGTCCAGCGCGACGTAGGGCACATCGGCGACCACCTTGCCATCCCGGATCGAGACCCGTTCGGCCAGTGCGCGGGTCGACGCCAGCAGCGAGCGGTCGTACGCCAGGTCCGCCGCTTCGAGGCCGTTGTTGTAGGCCGAGATGGAGTTGACCGCCACCAGGATCACCAGCGGTATCAGCAGCCAGCGCAGCAGCTGGTTGCGCAGGCTGCCGAGCGGCGCGCCGGCGCCGAACTTGCGCTGGAGTAGGGTGGCCAGCGGCGCCATGTCAGCCGGCGGCGGCGTCGCGCGGCTGCAGCAGGTAGCCGATGCCGCGCAAGGTAGTGATCGCGGCGCCGTTGCTGGCGACCCGCTCGAGCTTCTTGCGCACCCGGTGGATGTACAGCTCGATAGCGTCGATGTTGGCGTCGTCGGCCAGCGCGAACACCTCGTCGAACAGCTTCTCCTTGGACACCGCGCGCCCCGGGCGGGTGATCAGCGCTTCCAGCACCGCGTGTTCGCGCGGCGTGAGCGCCAGGGTCGCGCCGTCGTGGCTGAACATACGGGTGACGGTGTCGAAGCTCAATGCACCACATTGGTGCACTAGTGCCTCGTTGCCCTGGCTGCGGCGCAGCAGCGCCTTGACGCGCGCTTCCAGTTCGGTCAGCTCGAATGGCTTGGCCAGGTAGTCGTCGGCGCCCAGGTTCAGGCCCTGCACGCGTTCTTCCAGGCCGCCGCGGGCCGTGAGGATCATCACCGGTGTCTTGGCGCGCGGGCCGCCCCGTGCGCGCAGGCGTTTGAGGACTTCGAGGCCATCCATTTTTGGCAAGGTCAGGTCGAGGATGACCAGCGAGTAGTCCTGGGTGTGCAGCAGGGCGTCCGCGTCGGCGCCGTTGCTGGCCCATTCGACGGTCAGGTTGGCGTCGCGCAGGGCCTTTGCCAGCCAGTGGGACAGTTCAATATGGTCTTCGACGAGGAGTATGCGCATGGCGTGCAGTGTAAGCCCAAGGGGGAAGTTCGGCCAAGTGTGACGTTTGCACTACACGGCACTCACGCCGGGCGAATCCCTGAAAGCGAATTGAAAGGAAGGGGGCCATATAGTGTGACCAGATTTACCGCAATGCAAGACCATAACCATAAACCACCAGGAGACATGTATGAAGAAATCAGTGCTTTCGCTCGCCGTTCTCGCAGCTTTCGCCGTCGGCGGCGCTGCCCATGCGCAGACCAACGTCCAGGTATACGGATTGATGGACGCCGGCATCGAGCGCCTGAGCCACGCCAACGCAGCGCAGGATAGCGTGACCAAGGTTATCTCGGGCGGCAAGAACACCTCGCGCTGGGGCTTTCGCGGCACTGAAGAACTGGGCGGCGGCCTGAAAGCTGTGTACGGCCTCGAAGGCGGCGTCCTGATGGACACCGGCGCGGCCGACGGCGCGCTGTTCAAGCGCCAGGCCTACGTCGGCCTCGATGGCAGCTTCGGCCGCGTCGTGATCGGCCGTTCGTTCACCACCACCTACGACTTCGTGATCCTGTTCGACCCGCTCGGCTACGCGCCGAACTACTCGTGGGCGACATCGACCAACGCCAGCGGTCCTTCGAAATACGGCATGACCACCGCGTTCGACAACCTGGTCAAGTACTCGGGCAGCACCGGCGACTTCAAATACGGCGCGACCATCGGCCTGGGTGAGCAGCCAAACAGCGCAGCAGACAGCCGCAAGTACTCGGTCGGCGCATCGTGGACCCACGCCGGCCTGGCCGTGATGGGCGCCTACGAAGAAATCAACGGCAATACCCTGCCGGTGACCTTCAGCCGCGACGAAACCAAGGCATACCATGTCGCCGCCGATTTCAAGACCGGCGACCTGCGTCTGACCGCCGGCATGCGCGGCTACAAGCTGGTCGCCGGCAAAGCCGCAACCGCCGACGTTCGGGGCGACACCTACTGGGCCGGCGTGAGCTACCTGTTCCAGCCGGCGCTGACCCTGACCGGCGCGGTCTACCACGTCAACGTCAAGAACGTCGCCGCCGGCCAGGATGCGGATCCGACCATGTACGTCGTGCGCAGCCTGTACGCGCTGTCGAAGCGCACCGACCTGTACGCAGCCGCAGCCTACGCCAAGGCGAAGAACGGCAAGCTTGTCAGCCTGTCGCGTGACGACCCGGGCTTCGATTCGAAGCAGGCCGGCGTCACCGTCGGCATCCAGCACCGCTTCTAACGGTTGCTGGGGGCGTATCGGGATTATCATGGCCACACTATGAAAATCATCCTGCCTCTGATTGCCAGCATCGCCTTGCTCTCCGCCGCCACCGCGGCGCGCGCGGGCGACGTCGAGTGCATCGTGCCGTCCAAGCCGGGCGGCGCGATGGACCTGACCTGCAAGTTGGCCCAGAAAGCCTTGCAGGGCAAGCCGGAGGCGACATCGATGCGCCTGACCTACCTGCCTGGAGGGATCGGCGCGGTAGCGTGGCATACGCTGGTGTCGCAGCGCGCCACCGAGCCCAATACCCTGGTGGCCTTCTCCGGCGGCTCGCTGCTCAATCTGGCGCAGGGCAAGTTCGGCAAGGCCACCGCGGGCGACGTGCGCTGGGTGGCTGCGCTGGGGGCGGACTACGGCATGATCGCGGTACGCGCCGATTCGCAATACAAGACGCTGGCCGACCTGCTCGCGGCGCTGAAACGCCATCCCGAGAAGGTGCTGATCGGCGTCTCGGGCACCATCGGCAGCCAGGACTGGCTGAAGATGGCGCTGGTGGCGAAGCTGGCCGGGATCGAACCGAAAGTGCTGCGTTTCGTGGCGCTGGAAGGCGGGGGCGAAAACTTCACTGCGCTGGACGCCAGTTTCGTCCATGTGGTGTCGGGCGACGCGTCGGAGGCGACCCTGTACTCGGGCGGCGGCAAGGTCCGGGTGCTGGCGGTGCTGTCCGAGAAGCGCTTGCCGGGCGTGCTGGCCGGCGTGCCGACCGCGCGCGAACAGGGCATCGACGTGGTCTGGCCGATCATCCGTGGCGTGTTGATGGGACCGAAAGTGCCCGACGCCGATTACCAGCGCTGGGTACGCGCCTTCGACCAGATGGAGGCGACACCGGAATTCGAGCAGATGCGCGCGGCCTACGGCCTGTACCCGTTCAGCATGACCGGGGCGACCCTGACCGGGTACGTGAAGAAAGCAGTAGACGATTATCACCGGCAGGCCACGCTATTCAAGCTGGTTCGCTGAGTACACATATAACAATTCGCAACAGGAGACGACATGACCCTTACCAAGACAATGATGAGCGCTGCGATTGCAGCCACCCTGGCCGGCGCCGCAATGAGCGCGTTCGCGCAGGTCCCCGCAGGCTACCCGGCCGACTACCAGAAGCTCATCGACGGCGCCAAGAAAGAGGGCAAGCTGGTGATCTACGGCGCCACCGACAGCAAGGCGACCCAGCCGCTGATCAAGGATTTCAGCGCGCTGTACCCAGGCATCACAGTCGAATACAACGACATGAATTCGACCGAAGTGTACAACCGCTTCATCTCCGAAGCGGCAGCCGGCGGCAACACCGCCGACGTCATGTGGTCGTCCGCGATGGACCTGCAGATCAAGCTAGCTTCCGAAGGCTACGCGATGGCCTACAAATCGGTCGAAGCGTCGAAGATCCCGGGCTGGGCGATGTGGAACGACATGGCCTACGGCACCACCTTCGAGCCGGCGGCGATCGTCTACAACAAGCGCCTGGTGACCGGCGCCGACATTCCGACGTCCCATGCCGACTTCGCCAAAATCATCATGGGCGAAAAATTCAAGGACAAAGTCACCACCTACGATATCGAGAAATCCGGCGTCGGCTTCATGTTCATGACCCAGGACGCGCAGGACTACCCGCAATTCCCGGCGATCGAACAGGCACTGGGCGCCGCCCGCGTGCGCGTGCAGTCCTCGACCGGCACCATGCTCGAGCGCATCTCGTCGGGTGAAAACCTGATCGGCTACAACGTGCTCGGTTCCTACGCGCTGGTGCGCGCCAAGGCCGACCCGTCGATCGGCATCGTGCTGCCGAAGGATTACACCCTGATCCTGTCGCGCGTCCAGTTCATCAACAAGGCGGCCAAGAATCCAAATGCGGCCAAGCTGTGGCTCGACTACATGCTGTCGCATCGCGGCCAGACCGTCATCGCCAACGACTCCAAGCTGTACGCGATCCGCGCCGACGTCAAAGGTGAGACGACTTCGGCCGACCTGATCAAACTGATTGGCGAGAAGAACATCAAGCCGGTGCCAGTCGGACCGGCCGTGCTGACCTACCTGGCGCCGGCCAAGCGCATGGCTTTCCTGAAGCAGTGGAAAGAAACGGCTGGCAAGAAGTAAATCGTAGTATCGGCGGGCCGCTTGCCGGCCCGCCGCCTGATCGTCGCAGCACCGCATCCTTCACTGGAAATTCTCATGTCTACCTTATCCATGCCTGGTTCGCGCCGCCTTAACTGGCCGCGCGGGCTGGTGGTGACGCTCACCTGCATCGCCATTTTCCTGCCGCTGTTCCTGATTTTCTACCAGAGCTTCCTGTCGGCGCCGTTCTTCATGCCGGCCAAGACGCTGGGACTCGATGCCTACCGTTTCATCTTCGACGATCCCGATTTCGGGATGGCGTTCAAGAACGGCATGATCCTCGCCAGCGGACTGGCCGCGATCGCGGTGCCGCTGGGAGGGATGCTCGCTTTCCTGATGATCCGCACCGACCTGCCGGGCCGCGGCTGGATCGCGCCGCTGCTGCTGGTGCCGATCTTCGTGTCGCCGATGGTGATGGGCTTCGGCTACGTGGTGTCGATGGGGCCCGTCGGCTTCTACTCGACCTGGGCCAAGGAGCTGCTCGGTTTCGTCCCCTGGAATATCTATTCGTTCACCAGCATCGTCATCATCGCCGGCCTGACCCATGTGCCGCACGTCTACCTGTACGCATCGTCGGCGCTGAAGAGCCTCGGCTCGGACGTCGAGGAAGCCGCACGGGTGGCCGGCGCATCGCCGCTGCAGGTGATGATGAACGTATCGCTGCCGATGATCATGCCGGCGCTGGCATACGCCGGCGTGCTGGTGTTCTTCCTCGGCTTCGAAGTGTTCGGCCTGGTGCTGGTGCTGGGCGACCCTGAGGGCCATCTGGTGCTGGCCACCTACCTGTACAAGCTGACCAACAAGCTGGGCACCCCGTCGTACCACCTGATGGCGGCAGTCGCGGTATGCCTGGTGATGGTCACGATGCCGCTGGTGATGATGCAGCGCTGGCTGCTCAAGTCGGCCAACAAATACGTATCGATCAAAGGCAAGGGCGCGCGCCAGAAGGCGATGCCGCTGGGCCGCTGGAAGTGGCTCGCGTTCGCGCTGCTGGCCGGCTGGCTGATTTTCACCATCGTGCTGCCGATCACCGGCATCGTGCTGCGCTCCTTCGTTCAGTACTGGGGCGAGGGCGTCAGGCTGGCCGACGTATTGACCCTGCAGCACTTCCGCGACATCGCCGAACAGCCGTCGCTGATGCGCGGTATCTTCAACACCATCATGATCGGCGTGGTGGGCGGCGCGCTGGCGGTCATCTGCTACAGCGGCATCGCGCTGGCGATGCACCGCAAGCAGGACGGCATCACCCGCCTGCTCGACTACAGCGTGTTGGTACCGCGGGCGATTCCCGGACTGCTGGCCGGCCTGTCCTTCCTGTGGGTGTTCCTGTTCGTGCCAAGCTGGCTCGATGGCTTCCTGAAGATGAGCGACAGCGGCATCGCGGTGTGGCTCAGCGAGCACCTGATCCCGGCGCTGCGCGCGGTGCGTTCGACCATTTTCGCACTGTGGCTGGCATACTCGGTGGTGTGGCTGGCCTACGGCATGCGCCTGATCTCTACCGCGCTGCTGCAGGTAGGTCCTGAACTGGAAGAGGCGGCGCGCGCGGTCGGCGCCAGCCGCGGCCAGGTCACGCGCGACGTCACGCTGCCGCTGATCAAATACGGCCTGCTGGGCGCGTGGCTGATGGTTTTCCTGATTTTCGAGCGCGAGTATTCGACGGGCGTGTACCTGCTTTCGCCGGGCACCGAGGTGATCGGCGCCATGCTGGTGTCGCTGTGGGCCGGCGGCTCGACCGACCTGGTGGCGGCACTGTCGTTCATCAACATCACCCTGGTCGCGATCGGCCTCGGCATCGCCCTGCGCTTCGGCGTCAAGCTGCACAACTAATATACGAACATGAAACGAGACCTCAACATGAACGAATTGTCCGTCAACGAACTGCACCTCGACTACGGCACCGGCGCGCAGACCAACCCGATCCTGAAGGGCGTGTCGATGCACCTGCAGCGCGGCGAAGTGGTCGCCCTGCTGGGCCCATCGGGCAGCGGAAAGACCACGCTGCTGCGCGCGGTGGCCGGGCTGGAAAGCCCGAAGCTGGGCGACATCAACATCGGCGAGCGCCGCGTGTTCGACGGCGCCACTGGCTACGAGATGCCGGCCGAGCAGCGCAACCTGGGCCTCGTGTTCCAGTCGTATGCGCTGTGGCCGCACAAGACCGTGTTCGACAACGTCGCCTACGGCCTCAAGCTGCGCAAGATGGCCAAGAGCGAGATTGAGACCAAGGTCAAGGAAGTGCTGGCGCAGCTCGGCCTCGGCCACCTCGGCGAGCGTTACCCGCACCAGCTGTCGGGCGGCCAGCAGCAACGGGTGGCAATCGCCCGCGCGCTGGTGTACAACCCGCCGGTGATCCTGCTCGACGAGCCGCTCTCGAACCTGGACGCCAAGCTGCGTGAAGAAGCGCGCGCCTTCCTGCGCGAGCTGATCGTCCGGCTCGGCCTGTCCGCGCTGATGGTCACGCACGACCAGGCCGAGGCGATGGCGATTTCCGACCGCATCCTGCTGCTCAATAACGGCAAGATCGAGCAACAGGGCACGCCGCAAAGCATGTACGAAACGCCGGACACCTTGTTCACCGCCGAATTCATGGGCAGTAACAACCGCCTGCCGGGAAAGGTCGTCAGCCGCAACGGCGCCAATGTGCAGCTGCAGGTCGAAGGCGTGGCGATGCAGGGCACCGCGCGCGGCGCCAACACCGGCAACGACGTGCAGCCGCTGATCCGCGTGGAAGAAGTGCGCATCAGCCCGACCCCGGTCGCAAACGCGATCGAGCTGCCGCTGCTGACCTGCATGTACCTGGGCGACCGCTGGGAGTGCCTGTTCACGCGCGGCGAACTCAGTTTGCGCGCCTACTCCAAGTATCGGCTGGACGCCGGCAGCTACTGGCTGCAGATGCCCGCCGATAAGCTCTGGGTATTTTGACGCTCAAGGCACGGCTCCCGCTGATCGGCGCGCTGTTGCTGGCACTGGTCGCGGCGCAGCTGTGCGTCTGGCTCGACACGCCGCTGCCGTGGATGATCGGGCCGCTGTTTTCGACTGCCGCCGCCTGCATGCTGGGCGCGCCGCTGCACGCGCCGATCCAGGTGCGGGCTGCGGGGCAGTGGGTCATCGGCACCACGCTCGGCCTGTACTTCACGGCGCCGGTAGTGGCCGCGCTGGCCTCGTATTCCGGATGGATCCTGCTTGCCGTGGTGTTCGCGCTGGTACTCGGCGTGGCTGCCGGCCGGCTGCTGCACCAATTGTCGGGCGCCGACCGCTGCACCGCGTTCTTCGCGATGGCGGTTGGCGGCGCGTCCGAAATGGCCACCCAGGGCGAACGCCACGGCGCCGCGGTGGAGCGCGTGGCGGCCGCGCACAGCCTGCGCATCATGATGGTGGTCTCGATCATTCCGTATGCGATCCGCTGGTGGGGCGGGCATGGACTCGGGGCAGGCCTCGACATGTTCGTGCCGGGCGCGGCGGAGGTCAATTACGGACCGCTGCTGTTGCTGGTGCTGCTCACCTCACTGGGCGGCATCGCGCTGCTGCGGCTCGACGTGCCGAATGCATGGGTGATCGGGCCGCTGTTCGTGGCGATTGCGCTGACCGCCAGCGGCGTGCACCTGAGCCGCCTGCCCGAGTGGGTGATCCGGGGAGGCCAGCTGTTCATCGGCATTTCGCTCGGTACGCGCTTCACGCCAAAATTCGTGCACACGGCGCCGCGCTTCCTGCTTAGCTGCGCCGCATGTTCGCTCGCGATGATGGTGCTGGGCGCCGGCTTCGGACTGGCGCTGGCCGCGCTGGGCGGCATCAACCCCGGCACCGCGATCCTCGCGACGTCGCCCGGCGGCATTGCCGAGATGTCGCTGACGGCGCGCGTGCTGCACCTCGGCGTGCCGATCGTCACCGCCTTCCACGTCTCGCGCATGGTGGCGGTGGTGCTGCTGATCGGGCCGCTTTTCCGCGTCGCCGTCAACGGCTCCCCGGGCGCTACCGATTCACCGCGATAGCAGCATCTTCGGCGGTCGACAGTTCGATCGCACTCCAGTCCATGCCGCCGCGCCCCTTTGCCAGCGCCGAGAGCATCCGGGCGCGCAGCAGGTCGCCAACCGGCATCGGGACCTGAACGGCTTCCGCTGTATCGCGCACCAGGCGCATGTCTTTATTCCCCAGTTTTAGCGCAAAGCCCGGCGGCTCGAATGCACGTTCAGCCAGGATGCGGCCGTACGTCTGGTAGACGGGGCACGAGAACATCGTCTGGCCGAACAGACTTGCCATTGCGGTTCGATCCACGCCGTTTTTTTCCGCCAGTGCCAGCGCTTCGGAGAGGGCTTCAATGGCGGAGAGTATCAGGAAGTTGCCTGATAGCTTGACCACGTTCGCAGCGCCCGGATCCTCGCCAAAATCGTGGACGCTTTGACCCAGTACCTCCAACACCGGTTTCGCCCGCTGCTTAGCCGCAGCCGGTCCGGATTGACAAATCCACAGTTTCCCTGCGGCCGCGACATCCGGGCGCCCAAATACCGGCGCCGCCAGAAAATGGCTGCCTCGTTTTGCATGCTCCTGGGCGAGCTTGCGTGATGTCTCGGGCGATACGGTGCTCATCGAGATGTGCAATCCATCTTTGCCTAGCGCGTCGGCAAAGCCATTCTCGCCGAGCGCGACGGACTGCAGCGCGAGGTCGTCGGCGAGACTCGTGACAACCACACCGCCCGATACGACCGCGGCTTTCGGCGCGTCGGCGAGGGTGGCGCCGCTGGCGGCCAGCGGTTCGCCCCGCGCCCTGGTCCGATTGAAAACGGCGAGTTTGAATCCAGCTTCAATCAGGTTGCGCGCCATCTGCGCGCCCATGTTGCCGAGTCCTATAAATCCTATGGCTTCCCTGTTCATGTCATTTTCCTTCCGATGTCTGTGATAATGGCCGCGTGCCTCCGCTTGTGGGCTCAGTTCGTGTGGACCGGGTTGGGCGCGACATAGGCTGTTACCTTATGGTCAAGCATGCCCGGAGGCGTGATTCGGTTCAAGTCGAACGCTTCAACTGACTCTGCGCCATCGAAATTCCAGGTGAAGGACTGGCTCCCTGTGGTGAACTTGACCACCTGGCCTGCTTCCACATTGACGTATTTGGTGTTAGGCGTAATCGTGATAGTGCGATCGGCTGCCGTCGCTGGCTCGGGATCGCCGAGCAGGTCGACAGGCGGCGGTTCGGCCATTGCAGAAAAGGCCCGGAGGGAAAGCACCAACGCCAGGACAGCGGCCACAAATGATTTGGTTTTCATGGTGAACTCCAATAAAAAGAAAAAGGCAGCCCGCAGGTTGTTGCGGACTGCGGTCTACTTTGCGCCCTGGCAGGTGAACGCTGGATTGGCGCTTGATTAACGATATTTAATGTAAGGCGCAGGCGAATCCCCGGCTTCGTTGCCGCGGTCGCGGCGACGTGCGGCGGCATCGCTGTATGAAGATGGTGCGTTGCAGCGGACGATCGCGATGCGCGGCATCGTCACGCCTTCCACGTCTCGCGCATGGTGGCGGTGCTGCTGTTGTTTGGTCCGCTCTACCGGCTCGCGGTCGAGCCGCAACGCTCGGCCGCGCCTGCCGATAGCGAAGGTTGAGGCGGTGCAGTGCTGCGCTTACCCTCCTGAGTAAAGCGGATTCGGCTCAACGATGACAGTGATCTTCTGATTGAGCAGGCCCTGAGGCGCAATCCGGTTCAAGTCGAACGCCATCACTGTGTCCCCCGTATCAAAATTCCACCCGAAGGTCTGTCCGCCGACGTCGAATTTGATAACTTCGCCGCCTTCGACACGCACATACTTGGTGCCGGGCGTGATCGTGATCACTCGCTCGGCGGCCGTCGGCGGTGCCGGATCGCCCAGCAGTTTGAGGGGTATTTCAGCCATCGCGGGAAGGGCAAGCGTCAACGCCAAAACAGAGGGGAAAAAGAATTTCGCTTTCATAGTAACCTCCAATGAAAAATGACCATGCAGCCCGCGAGTTCGCGCCAGGCTGCAGGCCTGCTTTGCAAGGTCGCCGGTGGCCAAGGCCAAGGCGAAGCGCCGCTGCCCGCTATAAAACTCCTTGATGGCATGGGCGCGCGGGCGTAATACCTTACACCTCTCCGCGTCTGGACCGCGCCCGGTTTGTCCAATGCCGAGGCAAGCCTACAGCCCGACCGAGATCTCCCACGCCAGCGGATCGCGCTGGTGCACGAAGCGCACCACCGAATCGACCGTCACGGTATCGATCCGGCCCGCCATGCGGCGCTCGAAGGGCTGGTCGTCGAATGACACGTTGGCGCGGAACATGCGCGCGCCCAGCCGAGTCATCGCGGAAATCTCGATCGTGATCGGCCGGTAATCGGCCAACTTCAGCCAGGCCTGCGCCTGCGCGCGGCCGTCGATCGGCATGTCGCTGAGGCTGGCGGCGTAGGTCTCGAGCAGCCACTGGTTGGAGTTCTGGTAGCTGATCGAATACGGGAATGACAGCATGTTGTAACGCGGGTCGTGCAGCCGCAGCGGCGTGGTCGACGCCAGCATGGCCGCAATGCGCGCCTGCGCAGCCGGCCCCGGCACCACGATGCGGGTCTCATAGGCGAACATATCGTCCAGGAAGAAATTGCCAAGGCCTTCGTCGAACAGGGCCGACTTCGCCGTGCCGCACTGGTTCAGTTCATGCACCACCAGCCAGCGGCCTTGCGGATGGTCGCGCCATGCGTACCCCATGTGCGAATAGCGCAGGCCGTATTTCGACAGGTCCTGTCCCACGCGCGCGATCAGCGCTACCTGAGCGCCGGATTTGTCGAGCGCGGCCAGGGTGCGCTGCGCCAGCTTCATCGCTTTGATGAAGTCTGCGGCATCGGTCTTTTTCGGTTCGCACGGCGTGCCGGCCTGGGCCAGGCCGGTTGCCAGCGCGAGTATCAGCAGCAGGCGCTTCATGTTCAGCCCCGGGCGCTGACGCGCGAATGGTGCAGCAGCGCCTTGCCGAGTTCATTCGGCACAAAGGCGATCACCTTGCCGGCGCCGACCAGCAGGTAGCCGCTCGAAGTAGCCACCACCTGCACCGAAGCGCCCACTGCCAGCCCGGACTCGCGCGCCGCTCGTCCGCTAAGCCGCACCGCGGCCTGCGCCGCATCGGAGGCGCCGGCCAGCACGATGACGCTGGCGTCTTCGGCCGCCTCGATACTCTCGACCACCACGGTGCCGGACGCGGCGACCGCCATCAGCGATCCGACCACCACCGTGGCCGACCCTTCGGCCACCAGTTCCGACCCTTTCGACAGCTCTGCGCTGCCGCCTTGCTGTTCGCCCGCGCGGGCGCCGCTGAACCAGCAGAGCAGCAGCATCAATACAATCGGTTTCATGGTCGCGCTTTCGTCATCATGCCGGCTTGGCAAAAGCATCATTGGCGATTTTCCACGCTTGCTCAAGAAATAACGGCCAGGTATCGCGGCCTGCTCCGCAAGGTAGCGGATAGCGCATCCATGTTGGCGGAGGAAACATTGTTTGTTTATACCTGCAATGTGCGGTATTTTACGAGTCTTACTTCCCAGGGCGCCCCGAGCATGAGCCAAGCAAACCAGTTTTCCCTGTTGACCCAGCGCCGTTTCGGGCCGTTTTTCTGGACCCAGTTCTTCGGCGCGTTCAACGACAACCTGTTCAAGACCGCGCTGCTGGTGATGCTTACATTCGACGCGCTGAGCTGGACTTCGCTCAGCCCGGCCACGCTCAACATCGTCCTTCCCGCACTTTTCATCCTGCCGTTCGTGGTGTTGTCCGCGACCGCCGGCCAGATCGCCGACAAGGTGGAAAAGTCGCGCCTGGCGCGCGCCGTCAAATGGTTCGAGATCGCCGTCATGCTGGTCGCCGGGATCGGCTGGATGTCGCACACCTTGTGGCTGCTGGTCGCAGCGCTGGTCGGGATGGGCGTGCATTCGACCCTGTTCGGACCGGTGAAGTACGCCTACCTGCCGCAGAACCTGAAGCCGGAAGAACTCGTCGGCGGCAACGGCATGATCGAGATGGGCACTTTCGTCGGCATCCTGCTCGGCGAGGTCGTCGGCGCGCTGCTGGTGGCGCAGAAGCCGTTCGGGATCGAATTTGTGGCCGGCGGCACGCTGCTGGTCGCGGTCATCGGGCTGCTGGCCAGCTACCGCATCCCGCTGTCGCCGGCGCCCGAGCCGACCCTCAAGATCAGCACCAATCCGTTCGCCGAGTCGCTGCGCAACCTGGCGTTCTCGCGCCAGAATCGCACGGTGTTCCTGTCGATGCTCGGCAACTCGTGGTTCTGGTTCTACGGTGCGCTGATGCTGTCGCAATTCCCTGTGTATGCGAAGGACTACCTGCACGGCGACCACAGCGTGTTCGTGCTGCTGCTGACGGTGTTCTCGCTCGGGATCGGCACCGGATCGCTGCTGTGCGAGCGGCTTTCCGGCCGCAAGGTCGAGATCGGGCTGGTGCCGTTCGGCTCGATCGGCCTGTCGGTGTTCGGCATCGACCTGTACTTCGCCAGCCTTGGCTACACCAACACGGCCGCAGTGGACATGGCCGGCTTGCTGGCGCAGCCGGGCGTGCTGCGCATCCTCGCCGACATCGTGCTGATCGGCGTATTCGGCGGCTTCTTCATCGTGCCGCTGTTCGCGCTGATCCAGACCCGCTGCGACCCGCGCCACGTATCGCGCACGATCGCCGGCATGAACATCATGAACGCGCTGTTCATGGTCGGGTCGGCGCTGCTGGCGATGGTGCTCCTCAAGCTCGGCGCGACGATCCCGCAGATGTTCCTGGCGACCGCGATCCTGAACGCGCTAGTGGCGCTCTACATTTTCTCGCTGGTGCCGGAGTTCCTGATGCGCTTCCTAGCCTGGATGCTGATCCATACCATCCACCGCGTGAAGATCATCGACGTCGACCGGATCCCGGAAGAGGGCGCGGCGGTCCTGGTGTGCAATCACGTCAGCTATGTCGACGCGCTGGTGATCGGCGCCGCCAGCCCGCGCCCGATCCGCTTCGTGATGGACCACCGGATCTTCAAGACGCCGCTGCTGGGCTGGATTTTCCGCACCGCGAAGGCGATCCCGATCGCGGCCGCGAAGGAAGACCCGTGGCTGATGGAGAAAGCCTACGTCGACATCGCGCAGGCGCTGCACGAAGGCGACCTGGTATGCATTTTCCCGGAAGGGAAGCTGACCAGCACCGGCGAGATGAACGAGTTCCGCGGCGGGATCGCCAAGATCGTCGAGCGCAGCAAGGTGCCGGTGATTCCGATGGCGCTGCGCGGACTGTGGGGCAGCCTGCTTACGCGCGATCCGGGCAACCTGTTCGAACGCTCGTTTACGCGCGGACCGCGCTCGAAACTGGCGCTGGCAGTCGGCGCGCCGGTGGCGCCGCAAGACGCCACGCCGGAGTACCTGTACGAGCAGGTCAAGGACTTGCGCGGCGCGTGGAAATAGCCGCGACTAGCCTCAGCCGGCCCGGCGCAGCTGGCGCCCCCTGGACAAGCGCTCGCTGGCAAGGCGCCTGATCTCGTCGAAATTGACCGGCTTGATCAGGTGATGGTCGAAGCCCGCTTCCATCGTGCGCTGGCGCGCGTCGCTCTGGCCCCAGCCGGTGACCGCAATCATCAGCACCTCCTGCGAGCCGGGCTGGCTGCGGATGCGGCGTGCCGCCTCGTAGCCGTCCATGCAGGGCATGCCCAGGTCCATGACGATCATGTCGGGCATCGCCTGTTCGGTGGCCAGCACGGCCTGCTGACCGTCATAGGCAGTGGCGACCCGGCAGTTTTCCATTTCGAACAGTGCCTGCAACGAATCGCAGGCATCGCGGTTGTCGTCCACCACCAGCACCTTCGGGCGCAGGTCGTTCAGGGCGACGGGGTCGTCGCGTTCGCTTGCCGGGGGCGCGCGCCCGGCCGACAGCACTGGTAGCGACACCACGAATTCGCTGCCTTTGCCAAGCCCCTCGCTGCTTGCATACACGCTGCCGCCATGCATTTCGGCGAACTGGCGCGACAGGCTGAGTCCAATCCCAAGGCCGCTCGCGATCTGGCCCGATGGCGGACGGTTTTGCTCGAACATGGAGAAGATGCGCTCGAGCGCCGCGGCCTCCAGGCCGATGCCGGTGTCCCTGATACGAATGTACAGGATGCCGTCGGTCACCTCGGCGCGCACCCAGATGCTGCCTTCTGGCGGCGTGAACTTGATCGCGTTCGACAGGATGTTGGAAACGATTTGCACCACGCGCGCGTAGTCGGCGAACAGCGGCACATGCTCGGAAGGGAGCACCTGGTTGACGGCGATGCGCTTGGCGGCCGCGGCGGCGGAACACAGTTCGATGACGTGGCCAATGACCGCCGCAAAACTGGTGTCGGCACGCTGCAGCTCGATCTTGCCACTGTTGATGCGGGCTACGTCGAGCAGGTCATCGACCAGCCGGGTCAGGTGGGTGACCTGGCGTTCGACCACTTCGCTCACCTTCTTGACCGGTCCCTGGTCCGGATACATATGCGTGAGCACGCCCATCGACGTGCGGATCGGCGCCAGCGGATTGCGCAGCTCATGGCCGAGGCTCGCCAGGAATTCATCCTTGCGGCGGTCGGTCTCGCGCACCTGGTACTGCTTGTCGCGTGCGCGCAGCACCGACTGCAGCGACGTAATGAGGGTCAGCGTGCGTACCGGGCGTTCGAGCAGGGTGACGTTGCCCAGCACGCCGATGGCCTGCCGCACGCTCAGTGAATCCGGACCGCGGTTGGTCAGCAGCACCACCGGCACGTCCGACCAGGCGGGCTGGGACTGGACGAATTCGCCGATCGCTTTCAGGCCGCCGGTCGACAGCGCTTCTTCAACGGTCAGCACGGCGCCGACCCCGCGGCGCAACTGCTCCGACAGTTCCGCGGCCGAGGCGGTGACCAGGTTGTCGACCTTTGCCAGGGTCAGCATCTTCGCGGCCAGGACAGCGTCCTGGCCGGAAGGGGCATAAATGAGGACGCGATTTTCCATAAGGTCTTATTCGCCCTCGTCGTCGAACTTGAAATCGGCGCCTTCTTCCATCGACGGAACGCCGGTCAGGATGCCGTGGAAATTGGTGAGCACATCACCGACTTCGATACCTTTTTCGCTGCTCATGTTGAACAAGCGGATAGTGCGTTCGTGCTTGCCGACCCGTTTCTTGAATACCGAGATCGCCTGGCGCACCTTGCCGCGCGCTTCGAAGTAGCGCAGCATGATCACGCTGTCGGCGATGTAGCTTGCGTCGACCGCGGTGGTCATGCTGCCGCCGATCACGCCGGCCTGCACGCCGACCAGGATCGTGACCACGCCGCGCTGGCCCAGGTAAGTCAGCAGCTCATGCAGGTGGGTGGCGAGGAAGCGCTCGTCGGGCATCGCCTTCAGGTAGCCGTTCAAACTATCGATCACGATCACGCGCGCGCCGTTCGCTTCGGCGTCGGTCACCGACTGCATGAATTCGCCGGGCGCCATTTCGGCCGGGTCGATCTGCTGAATATCGAGCATCCCGCTTTCGACCGCGCCGCGCAGGTCCATCCCCAGCCCGCTGGAACGCAGCAGCAGGTTGTTGGCCGCTTCCTCGAACAGGAACATCGCCGCCTTCTGGCCGCGCTGGGTAGCCGCGAACGCGTACTGCGAGCAGAGCGACGACTTGCCGGTGCCGGGAGGTCCCGAAATGAGCGTGCTGGTGCCTTCATCGAGGCCGCCGCCGGTCAGGGCGTCGAGTTGCGCGATTCCGCTCGAGAGCTGGGCGCGCGCTTCCACCACGCGCGATTGCGCCGCGATCAGGCGCGGATAGACCACCAGGCCGCCGGTCACGATCTTGTAGTCGTGCGAGCCGCCGCGGAAGGCGATACCGCGGTATTTGACGATCCGCACGCGGCGCCGCTCGGAACCGTAATCCTGGTTGATCAGTTCAAGGGTGATGACGCCGTGCGCGACGCTGCGCACCTGCAGGTCGCCGGACAGCGCGGTGCGGTCGTCGAGGAAGAGGGTGGTGCAGCCCTTGCCGGCCAGGTACTGCTTCAGCGCGAGCACCTGGCGCCGGTAGCGCAGCGGGCTTTCAGCGAGCAGCTGCAATTCCGACAGCGAATCGAGCACGACCCGTGTGGGCTGGTACTTTTCGATGGCGTCGAGGATGCGCTGGGTGGTCATGCCCATCTCGATTTCGGACGGGTGGAAGATGGTGAACTGCTGGTCCGGATGGAGGATGTTCTCGTCCGGGATGATGTCTTCGACATGGATGCCGTGCATCGACCAGCCATGCGATGCCGCGACCGAGTTGAGCTCGACACGCGTTTCGGCCAGCGTGATATAGATGACGGACTCGCCGCGCCGCACGCCTTCATATAGAAACTGTAACGCGAGGGTGGTCTTGCCTGTGCCCGGTTCGCCTTCAATCAGGAACAAACGGTCGGAGGTGAGGCCTCCGCCAAGGATGGTGTCCAGCCCGGGAACGCCGGTGGATAGGAAGCGAGTGGTTTCGCTGTTTTGATTTTCCATCGTAGAGTCGCCCGTTCGGTTTAATTGTGACTTAACAGTTTGCAAGTTTTCATGACAAATGGTACCTGATTGGATTGCAAGGCGGCGTTCGGTAGAAATGGATTCGACGCACTTGCCGGCAGGGGGATTTGTGACCGACTGGCCTCTTGATGTAGGGCAAGACGTGATGCGCGGCGGCGGCGGGTACCGGCCAGATACTGGCAAATTTGGCAAAGGCGATGATATAATTCCGACCTCGTCGGGGCGTAGCGCAGCCTGGTAGCGTACTTGCATGGGGTGCAAGGGGTCGGAAGTTCGAATCTTCTCGCCCCGACCAATAGAATCAATGACTTAGGCCAGCGTCCGCGCTGGCCTTTTCGCATTTTTGGCACAGCATGCTTGACTAGCCGGGCGTGGTGGCAATGCAGCGGTCCCGAACGGTGCGCAGTTCGGGCAAGAGTGGTGGGCTAGGGTCTCGGCCTGACGTTCCGCGCGGACACTAAAGGCACCTCTCGGTGGCCATATCGGCGGTCGGACGGTGCATGCCGCCTAGCGGGCCGTCGTCGCCGCGGTTCGCGCGCCTGGCTTAATGGGGAAGCCTTCGAAGACCGCCTCGACCGCCTTATCGGCTGCGGTGCCCGCTTCGCGCAGCATAGCTGCACTCAGACGGCCTTCGGCGGTGCCGCGCCAAACCACCTCACTGCGGCGCACATCGATCAGGTCGATGCCCAGGCGACCCAGGCGATAGTCTTCCGACTCCACGCCGTCCCTGCCAGGGAAGTTCCCAGGTGCCGCACGCAGACCCTGCCGCTCCTCCACGATCGCGGCGACGTTCACCAGCACGTCCGGGGCCACCTCGTCGAAGGCGTAGCCGCGGCGCTCGAGCTGGCTGCGCGTGGCGCCGAGCAGGCGCCGTTCGACGAGCGAGGGGTAGCCACCGGGCCGATCCGACAGGAACGCAAACGTGCGATACGAGTGGAAGTCGACATTCGGATCCTGGATGTGGGACAAGTCGGGTTTGGATGCGCATCCGCTCAGGAGGGCCAGGGTCAGGGTGGCCATGGCGAGCAGCAGTGAACGACGGTTGGTATTCATGAGTATCCTTTTGTGAAATGGCCGGGGTTGCCGGCGTGAGCACCACGGCGCGGTGCGATGGTTTCTTTTTCGGCAGCGGCCGCGAAACGGTGATATTAAACCTTAAAATGACACTAGTGTCAATATGAACTTCATTCCAGAATGAGAAAGCGCTTTGTTGCAGCGCCGTTTGCAGTCGCGCCGATAGTGGCGAGAACAGCGGAGGCAGCGGTACCGTAAGCGCGCTTCCGGGCAGGGGAATATCAAGTGAGCGCGAGCCGCCCATGACGGTGAGGTCGCGCCATTGAATCGACCCTATGGGAGAAGACTTGCCCGAAGCCGGGCGCAAGGGCCTCGACTGAGGCGACGCTATTTTATCGGCGACATGTCAGGCAGGTTGCGTTGCGGAAGTTTTTCGTTCAGGATCAGGGTCAGCCTATCTCCAAGAATTGGCCATCCCGCTTTTTTTCTTCGGCGTAGTCGTGGTGATGATAGTGCCTTCGCAATTTGCTGCCCGAGCACATGGTTCTGGCAACGGTCGATCACGTCGAGCGACACTCCGCGCCGGCATCATTGTCGCGCCAGCCTTTTGATTCTGACACAGGGGGAGGGCGGAGGCGATCAGGATAGTTCAGGCCCCCCACTTCGGCTGTCCAGCGCTGAAGGAACCGCATATGCGCATGCTTGCGTCGCTTAGGTGTAGAGTAAAGCGTAGCGGCAATTTCTAACTGCGTTCACAACGGGACTCTCTCATGGAAACCTTGGCACTTGGAATAGGCGGGATGCAATCTGGCGCATGCGCCGGCAATATCGAAAAGCGGCTCTACGGCGTCGATGGCGTGCAGTCGGCAGTGGTATCTTTTTCGCAGGAGGGCGCCGAGATCGTCTACGATCCCTCTCAGACCAATGCCGCAAAACTGGCCAACGCGGTAGCCGAGGCAGGCTATGCCGCGCACCTGTCCGGCACTGCCGCGGCAGCCGAATACAGCGCGCCGGTCAGCAAGGGCCATACCAATAGCGGCTGCGGTTGATTGCACGTCTTGTCCGAAACCGGCAAGGCCTCCGGGGCGGAGTTTGGGCGCGCGCCAAGCGCGAATGAAAAGGCACGCTTCGGTCGACGCTTCGGTCGGGATTTCTTGCAATTCTCCGACACTTGGGCCATGCTGAAAACCGTGTAGCCTGCCCGATCGGCCGCGCCGCCTGGTGCCAGCCGAACGATTGCGCCCAGCCTGGAAAGGGGATCCCATGTCGGAACGCACTGTCATCGAATCCATTTCGCATGGCCATGTACTGTCTGTCCAGACCCAGGCCAGCGCCTACGATGCGGCCTGCGTGATGACCAAGGGGCGCTGCGGCAGCGTGCTGATCGTCGATGCGGGCGGTGCCATGCTTGGCATCCTGACCGAGCGGGACCTGATGATCAAGATCGTCGCCAAGCGGCGCGACCCGGAAACGACGCCGGTATCGGACATCATGACCCACAACCCGCGTTTCATCTCGCCTGAAACCACCGTCTCGGACGCCCTGCTGATCATGAAACGGCATAACTTCCGGCACCTGCCGATCATTTCGTCGACCTCGAAGATACTCGGCGTATTTTCGATCCGCGATGCGATGGCGCGCGAACTGGTCGAGGCGGAAACCATGGTCGACCTGATCGATCAGCAATTTACCAACGTATTGAGCTAATTATTTTGTGGCGAGAACGTCGAAACCATTGCCTTTAAATCTATTTTGGAATAAAACTTAGGGGCGCCTGGCGCCCACAGCGTTATTTTGAAGGGAACAGGTGATGCAGGCTCACGAGGTCCGCGCATTGCTTGCCCCGTAACGCCGAGCTTGCCCAGCAGTTTGCCACGCCCATGAGGAGTAGCTACATTGCGACCGACCGACATTGTTAGTCCCGACTATTTTCACAAGGTAGTCGACTGCCAATGGGCATGTCCCGCCCACACTCCCGTTCCCGAATATATCCGCCTGATCGCCGCCGGCCGCTATTCCGATGCCTACCTGATCAACTGGGAATCAAACGTCTTCCCCGGCGTGCTGGGACGCACCTGCGACCGTCCGTGCGAACCGGCTTGCCGCCGCAGCCGCGTCGAAGACGAGCTGGGCAAGCAGCCGGTCGCCATTTGCCGCCTCAAGCGCGTCGCGGCTGACTACAAGGACGATATCCGCGACCGCCTGCCGCAGCCGCCCATCGATAAGAATGGCAAGCGGATCGCCTGTATCGGCGCCGGGCCAGCTTCGCTGACGGTAGCGCGCGACCTGGCCCAGCACGGCTACCAGGTGACGGTGTTCGATGGGGAAGCCAAGGCGGGCGGTTTCATCCGCAGCCAGATCCCGAAATTCCGCCTGCCGGAAGAAGTCATCGACGAGGAAACCGGCTACATCCTCAACCTGGGCGTCGAATTCGTGGGCGGACAGCGCATCGACAGCCTGGCCGGCTTGCTGGCCCAGGACTACGACGCCGTGTTCGTCGGCTGCGGCGCGCCGCGCGGACGCGACCTGGCGCTGCCGGGACGCAGCGAGGCGGGGGCCAACATCCATATCGGCATTGACTGGCTCGCTTCGGTGTCGTTCGGCCACGTGCAGCACATCGGCAAGCGCGTCATCGTGCTCGGCGGCGGCAATACCGCGATGGATTGCTGCCGCTCGGCCAAGCGCCTCGGCGGCGAACAAGTGAGCGTGATCGTGCGCTCCGGTTTCGAGGAAATGAAGGCCAGTCCGTGGGAAAAAGAAGATGCCCAGCACGAGGGCGTGAACATCCTCAACTTCATGGCGCCCAAGGCCTTCGTGCTGGACAACGGCGTGCTGTGCGGCATGCAGTTCGAAATGGTTGCCGCCCATCAGGATGCGGCCGGTCGGCGTACCTTGCTGCCCACGGGCGAGCCGGACCAGTTCGTCGCTTGCGACGACGTACTCGTTGCCGTCGGCCAGGAAAATTCCTTCCCGTGGATCGAGCGCGACATCGGCATTTCCTTCGACCAACGGGGCATGCCGGTGGTGGATGAACTGACCTTCCAGGCCAGCTTGCCCAAGGTGTTTTTCGGTGGCGACGCGGCGTTCGGGCCGAAGAACATCATCACGGCGGTCGCCCATGGCCATGCGGCGGCGGTCTCGATCGACAAGTTCTGCAACGGCGAGGATGTGCGCAAGCGGCCGCCGCCCATGGTGCATTTGTTGAGCCAGAAGATGGGCATCCACGAGTGGAGCTTCGACAACGCGGTGTCGAACGACAAGCGGGTCAAGGTGCCGCTGCGCGACGTCAGCGCCGCCCTGAAGAATATCCGGGTCGAAGTGGAGCTCGGTTTCAACCCCCAACTGGCGCTCAAGGAAGCCCAGCGCTGCTTAAATTGCGACGTCCAGACCGTGTTTTCGGACAGCCTGTGCATCGAGTGCGATGCCTGTGTCGATATTTGCCCCGTCGATGCGATCAGCTTCGTCGACAATGGCGACGAAGCCGATCTCCGCACGCGCCTGAAGGCGCCCGCGCTGAACCTGGCACAGTCGCTGTTCGTGTCCGGCGGTCTGAAGACCGGGCGCATCATGGTCAAGGACGAGGATGTGTGCCTGCACTGCAGCCTGTGTGCCGAACGCTGCCCGACCGGCGCCTGGGACATGCAAAAGTTCTTTTTCTCTCCGGGCCGCGCGGGGCCGGGCTGCCGCGACCAGCAATCGGCGCCCTTGCGCCAAATAGGATAGGGGCCGGCGATGCCGCAAAAAATTGAATCGGTCAACGACTTCGTCGTCAAGTTCGCCAACGTCAACGGTTCCGGCTCGGCCTCGGCCAACGAATTGTTTGCGCGCGCCCTCTTGCGCATGGGCGTGCCTGTCAGCCCGCGCAATATCTTCCCGTCCAATATACAGGGCATGCCGACCTGGTACGAGGTGCGGGTGTCGGCAGCGGGCTACCTGGGCCGGCGCGGCGGCTGCGACTTGATGGTGGCAATGAATCCGCAGACCTGGGATGCGGACGTCCAGGAAATCGCGGCTGGCGGCTACCTGTTCTACGACAATACGCGGCCCGTGCCCGAGTCCAAGTTCCGGCCCGACCTGAACGTGATCGGCGTGCCGCTCACGCAGATCTGCAACGAAGCCTACACCGACGTGCGCCTGCGCCAATTGTTCAAGAACATCGTCTACGTGGGCGCGCTGTCGGCCCTGCTCGACATCGAGCCCGCCGTGATGGAAAAGCTGTTTTCCGAACAGTACAAGGGCAAGGAAAAACTGGTCGACTCGAACCTCAAGGCCCTGCACCTGGGGCGCAACTATGCGCTGGACCACCTCGATTGCGCCGGCATGGGATTGAAGGTGCAGCGCAGCGACAATGTGGGCGAGCGCATCTTCATGGATGGGAACAGCGCGGCCGCGCTCGGCTGCGTGTACGGCGGCGCCACGGTGTGCGCCTGGTACCCGATCACGCCCTCGTCCTCGCTGGCCGACAGCTTCCAGAAATACTGCAGCAAGTTCCGGGTCGACAGCGAAACGGGCAAGAACAATTTCGCGATCATCCAGGCCGAGGACGAGCTTGCCTCTATCGGCATGGTCATCGGCGCAGGCTGGAATGGCGCGCGCGCCTTCACGGCCACGTCCGGCCCCGGCATTTCCCTGATGACGGAATTCATCGGCCTGGCTTATTTCGCCGAGATTCCGGCCACCATCATCAACGTCCAGCGCGGCGGTCCGTCGACCGGGATGCCGACCCGCACCCAGCAGGCCGACATCCTGGCGTGCGCCTACGCGTCCAACGGCGACACCAAGCATGTGCTGCTGTTTCCGGAGGACCCTAAGGAATGCTTCGATTTCGCGGCCGCCGCGCTCGACCTGGCCGACCGCCTGCAAACGCCGGTCTTCCTGATGACCGACCTGGACATCGGCATGAATACCCGCTTGTGCGCGCCGCTGGAATGGGACGCCGCGCGCCGCATGGACCGTGGCAAGGTGATGAACTTTGAAGACCTCGACAGCGGGCGCGATTTCGGCCGCTACCTCGACGTCGACGACGACGGCATCGCCTACCGCACCTATCCCGGCACCCACCCCAAGCGCGGCGCCTACTTCACGCGCGGCACCACCAAGGACAGCTATGCCCGCTACAGCGAGGAGGGCGCAGTCTACGTTGCCAACATGGAGCGGCTGCGAAAGAAATTCGAGACTGCAAAAACGCTCGTGCCCGGCCCCGTGCTGCGGACCGCCGCCAAGCCGACGCGCGCTGGCGTGCTGTACTTCGGTTCGACCAGCCCGGCCATGAGCGAGGCGCTCGACTTGCTCGAGCACGACAAGTTATACGTGGACGCGCTGCGGATTCGCGCCTACCCGTTTTGCAACGACATCATGGCCTTCATCGCGGCGCATGAAGACATCTTCGTGGTCGAGCAGAACTGCGACGCCCAGTTGCGCGGCATGCTTATCCTGGAGGGCAATTTGAACGCAGCCAAGCTCATTCCCGTCCTGCACTACGACGGCACGCCTATCACGGCGCGCTTCATCGCCGGCGCCATCGCGGGCAAGCTCGGCTTGCTCAACGTAACGCCGCTCAAGAAGGTGGCGCAATGAGCTATTTGGCCAAACCCAAGTTGCACCATCCGGAACTCAAAGCAAACAAGCTGGGCTATACACGGCGCGACTACGAGGGCGCGATGTCGACCCTGTGCGCCGGCTGCGGTCACGATTCGATATCCGCCGCCATCGTGCAGGCATGCTATAACCTGGCGATCGAACCGCACCTGGTGGCCAAGTTGTCCGGCATCGGTTGCTCGTCGAAGGCGCCCACGTATTTCCTGGGCGGATCGCACGGCTTCAACACCGTGCACGGGCGCATGCCCTCGGTACTGACCGGCGCCAACCTGGCCAACCGCGACCTGATTTACCTGGGCGTGTCGGGCGACGGCGACTCCGCCTCGATCGGGCTGGGGCAATTCGTGCACAGCATGCGGCGCGCGGTCAACATGGTGTACATCGTCATGAACAATGGCGTGTATGGCTTGACCAAGGGACAGTTTTCGGCCACTGCCGACCAAGGCTCGCGCTCGAAGCGGGGCGTGGTCAACAACGATACGCCGGTCGACCTGGCGGCATTGGCGCTGCAATTGGGGGTGAGCTTCGTTGCGCGCAGTTTCTCGGGTAACAAGGAGCAACTGACGCCGCTGATCGAGGCTGCGCTGATGCACCAGGGCGCGGCCTTCATCGACGTCATTTCGCCCTGTGTGGCGTTCAACAATCATCCCGGTTCGACCAAGAGCTACGACTATGTGCGCGAGCACAATGAATCGGTGAACCGGGTCGACTTCGTGCCGCACGCACAGGAAATTACCGGCCACTTCGAGCCGGGCACGGTTCAGGAGGTGTTGCAGCACGACGGCAGCGTGCTGCGCCTGCGCACCCTGAACGCCGAGTTCGACGTGCACGACCGGACCGCCGCCATGAACTATCTGCACCAACGCCAGGCGGAGGGCGAGGTGGTGACCGGGCTGCTGCATATCGATCCCGAACCGCACGATCTGCACCGCCACTTGAATACGTCGATGCGCCCGCTCAACCTGCTCGATGAAAAGGCGCTGTGTCCAGGTGTTAGCGCACTCGAGCGCATTAACGCCTCGCTGCGTTAGCCCGGCGCCAGACCAGGCCGTCGAGCAAGGGTTGCAGCGCTGTGTGGGGCGGGCGCGGACCTTCCGAGGCTGCCGCGCTGTCGATCTTCCCTTGTAGGCACAAGTGCATGCGGCTTGTACACGGCTTACCTATCAGTGACGGGCTAGACCGAGTGCAAGGTATTCTGACCGGGCAGCCGAAGGCGACTTGATAGTTCACGAAAGCCGTGCTCAGGCGTATCTTCGCTGCCCTCCCGGTCACCCGAACGGTCTCTCGTGCGCCGACGTCCCGGGTATCGACATAGACTTGATCGGTGGAATGGTTGAGCGCGATCCTTCAAAACACGAATTTCTGGAAGATCGGGCTGGATTTCGACTATCGGGGGCAAAAGCACCCGGTCACTGTCCTCGCAACCGGCGATGCGGATACGATTACTGTGCAGGTGACGAACTTTGGTGCGGAAATTCCTCTCGGATCCCTGAAGGCTATTACTCGCTGCCGGCCAGGCTGATGTTTGAACTTGTCAAATTTCCGGGCAAAAGCGGGCCAGACCCGGACCAATGCAGGCGTCTCCAATCATGCTGGACCAGCGCCGGCAAACTTAGCGCCTTCTGCCCAACGATTCCTATAAGATAGGTTCACAGGCCAAAAAACAAGAAAGAAATCAATGCGCATTTCGACTAAGCTTGTCGCCGTTGTGCTGTCCGTGTTCATGATCGTCAGCGCCGTGGCTGCGTTTGCCGTAGAGCGTTTCCGCGAAGTGGCGCACGTGTCGGTGGCGAGCGAGGCGCGCAACATTGCAACCACGATGGCCACGATTGCCGCCTACGAGGTGTCCGACGTCCGCATCGAAGACCGCCAAGCCCGGCTCCAGCTCATCACCGAATTCATTGGGGTACGCCAGAAGCGCGACCTGGAAATCGTCGATCGCAATCTGATTATCGTCGCCGACGTAGACACCGATGACGTTGGAAAAGCGGTCAAGGCCGGCCCCCGACGCGAAAGCATCGCGGCGACACTGCGGGATGGCGAATCGCGCTTGATTATTGAAGCCGCTCCCGAAACTGCCGGCGGATTGCTGCGCCAGGTGGTGGTGCCGGTGTACGACCCCGGACAGAAGATTATCGCCGCGCTGGTTTTCGAATATACGCCCCTGTACGACGATCTGTTGGCGCGCGCCAGGGATTCCCTCTTGCTCATCGAAATCGCTGCGCTATTGGGTTTCGTCCTGGCCTCGCTCTGCGCTGCCTGGATCTCGCGCAGCATCTCAGTCCCGCTCCGGCAGCTGACGGACGCCGCGCATCAGCTCGCGCAAGGGCACCGCAAGGTGACTGTCTCCACCAACTCCAAGGATGAGGTCGGCGCGCTGGCCAAAGTATTCAACACGATGAGCATTGCCCTGCTGGCATCGGAGGAGAACCTGTCGCGCCAGGCGCAGACCGATATGCTCACCGGTCTCGCCAACCGCAACCTGCTGATGGAGCGCCTGAATAAGGCCATGGCGGATGCGCGGCGCAACGGCGACTGGATCGTCGTCGCATTCATCGACCTCGACGGCTTCAAGGCGGTGAACGACAAACTCGGCCATGAAACAGGCGACCTGCTTTTGAAATGCGTCGCGGAACGTTTGCGCGCCTGCGTGCGC
This sequence comes from Pseudomonadota bacterium, assembly GCA_046728335.1. GTDB lineage: Bacteria > Pseudomonadota > Gammaproteobacteria > Burkholderiales > Burkholderiaceae_D > JAFCUW01. The sequence goes on from JBKPEJ010000010.1 coordinate 82,017, forward strand.
TCCAGCGACACGGTGGCCCGCCTTGGCGGCGACGAATTCGTCCTGTTGTTGCCTAACGAACGTGGCAACGGCATCCTCGGTGCTGAAACTCACATCGCAGAGCAGATGCTCAAGCTCGTCGTCCAAGTTTCAGCGCCGATGAAGCTGGCCGGCAACGACGTCCAGGTGAGCTGCAGTATCGGCGTCGCCACGTTCCCGCAAGATGGCAACGATGTAGACGCGCTGATCAAGCATGCCGACACAGCGATGTACCGGGCCAAGGAACTGGGCAAAAATCAGTACCAGTTTTTTACCTCGGAATTGCAGATGCGCGCCAACGAGCAGCTTGCGCTGCGCGAAGACCTGCGCCATGCGCTCGAGCACGACGAGTTCGAAGTGCACTATCAGCCGCAAGTGAATCTGCGCAGCGGAAAAGTGGTCGGCGTCGAAGCCTTGCTGCGGTGGCGCCATCCGACACTGGGCCTGGTCGGGCCTGCACACTTCATCGCCTTCGCCGAGGAAACGGGTCTCATCATCCCGATCGGCGAATGGGTATTGAAGCGCGCCTGTGTTCAGAACAAGCAATGGCAGGACGCCGGCTTGCCGGCGGTGCCGGTGGCCGTCAACGTCTCGGCAAAGCAGTGCGCGCATCCCGACCTGGAATCCATTGTGCGCCGCGCGCTCGAAGAAAGCTGCCTGTCGCCGCACTGCCTGGAGCTCGAGCTGACCGAAAGCGTCTCGATGGCCGATCCCGAGCGAAGCGTGCCGCTGATGGAGCGCATGAAGGAGATCGGGGTATTGTTGTCGATCGACGACTTCGGCACCGGCTACTCGAACATGAGCTACCTGCGGCGCTTCCCCATCGACCGGCTCAAACTCGACATCTCCTTCGTGCGCGAGATCACGACCGATCCAAGCAGCCTCGCGATCACCGACGCCATCATCACCATGGCGCACAGCCTGCACCTGGAAGTGGTGGCCGAAGGCGTGGAGACGGAGGGACAACTCACTTTGCTGGCGAGCCGGAACTGCGACATCATGCAGGGCTATTTCTTCAGCAAGCCGCTGCCCCCGGCCGACATTGAACAGTTGCTGCGCGAGAGGCGCGGGCTGCCTGCCGAGCTCACCAGGCGTGGGGCAGGGGCCCCGATGGTGCTGGTGCTCGACGACGACGCGCTCCTTCTCGAATACCTGTCATTGGTGCTGAGTAATGAAGGGTATGAAGTGCACGCGACAGCCGACCCGCTGCACGCTTTCGAACTGCTGGCGTGCCACGAGTTCGCGGTGGTGCTGTGCGACCAGCGCATGCCGGCGATGGACGGCATCGAGTTCCTGAGCCGCGTGAAAGGCATGTATCCGGACGCCATCCGCATCGTGCACAGCGCCTACGACGATTCGCTCGTCACGCGCGAAGCGATCAACCGGGGAGGGGTGTACAAATTCGTCGGCAAATCGGCCGATTACGGCGAACTCAAGAGTGTAGTGAAGGATGCCTTCGAGATGTACCTGAACCAGCGCTTGCCGCAAGTTGCATAATGATGGTCCGGCGCGAGCGGGGTGTCGCGCGGCGATCCCGCTCGCCAATTCCTTACTTCCGCACCACGACATCGACCCGGCGCGACGCCGCATTGCTTACCCCGGTGCCGGTGGTATCGGCGGGTTTTTCAAGTGCGGTCTTGTTAATAGGAACGCCCGCCGCCACCAGCGCGTCTTGCACGGCCTTGGCGCGGTTCTTCGACAGTTTCGCATTCGCTACCGGGTCCCCGGTCGGATCATTGAAGCCCGAGATCACGGCGAGGGCGGTGGCGTTCGAGTTCAGGTAATCGACCAGGTCCTTGGATTTGCCCGAAAACTCCGCTGAGACGTCGGTCTTGCCAGTGTCGAAATAGACCTTGAGCGAAGGTGCGCCGTTGATCTTCTCAATGAGAATTGCAGAACCCGTGGGTTCTTCCACAACGACGGCCGGAGCGGGCGTGGTCGCCACCACCGGCGCCGGCGTGCTCGCCACTGGTGTGGGAACTTTTCTGGTCGAACAGTAGCCCAGCGCAATTGCCGCCACTATCGCGGCAAGCGCCCACGGCAACCAGGCCCTTGCGGGCGCCGCCGCAGCTGCGGCCAGGGGAACGTTCGGTACCGGACTGGCCAGCCAAATCTTGCGATTGCCTAGAAAGTTTTCGGCCTCTGCCGGCAGCGCGGACGGCAGGCTGCCTCCCTGTGCGATGCGCGAGACCAGTGCGGGTATGGCGAATCCCAGCGCCTTGATGATCGTCCCGCGGTCGAACCCCAATTTGGCGGTCATCGCGGAAACCAAGCCTTCGTCATCGCCCAGCGCCCGTTCCACCATGGGGCCGGTCAAGGGAGCGGGCTCGGCCGGCTTGGCAATCCAGTCATCGACCATACTGCCGATACCGCTGGAGCGTAGCCGCTGCACAAAGCCAGTCAATCCACCGTGGGATGGATCGCTCATGTTGGCAAGCAGCATTTGAACGAAGGGTTTGGCTTTCTCACCCAGTCCGAATTGTTGCGCAATTGCGTTGATGATTGCATCAAACATGGCAGCCTCCTTCGTTCAGATCGAACGTATCCCGGCTCGAAATCACAGCGAAATACGATCAAGTGAAAGACGACAGCTACGTAAAGCACAGAAACCGCAAAGCAAGAAATTCAACGATGTGTTGGCGAAGCGTTGCTGACCTCAGGTAGTTCGCCTGTTTTCTGGGATGTAGCTCATAGTAGATGCGCATTCGGACAACTTCAAGGAAGGCCATCCGATAGCCGGGGCGGTCGCCGCGGCGGCGCCCGCGACGCACAATAAAAATGGTTAAGTGTGGGACCGTGGGCGATGGCGGCAAGCGCCCAGTGCGGCGACAAACCCCCTTGGACCGCGGCGCGTGTATGAAGAGGCGGCACGTCAACACCGTAAGTCATCCTACACTTTTCGGTGACATAGCTAAAAAAATAGGCCAGCGTGAATGCTGGCCTGCTTTGTTTCGCACGGGCAAGGCCGGCAGCGATGCCCGTCCGACAATCACTTTCATTGAGTCTCTTTATTGTTCAATTAGTTTCTGGCGCGAAATTGTAAAGAATTTCGACAAATCAACGCATTTTTCTATGCTGTAACACGAGGAGTGCATCCTGGTGCCGGAATGTAAATTTTGCAATTGTGCGAGCCCGGAGCGCATGCTATAACTGAAATTCTTGTCCGGAGGCCCCATGAGCGAACAATACGAACGTACTGACCGGGAAACCGAAGCCAGCGTGCGCGAAGCGCTGAACATGAAATACGCTTTTGGCGATGACGCCGCGCGTACCTTCCTGAAGCTGCGCGGCGTCGATCCGGATTTGACTGAACGCGTGCTCACGGCGCCGCGTGCGCAATTGCGAAACTGAGACCGCGCGCCGTTTCAAATACAGAAAAGCCCGCTGCCGAATGAGATGCATCTCATTTGGAGACGGGCTTTTTGTGTCTGGCGCCGGCTGACATGCATCCGGCGCTGCCACGCAGAGCTTACTTTTGCTTGCGGCGGCGGGTAGCGGCCAGGCCAGCCAGGGTGATCCCCATCAAACCCAGCGATGCCGGCTCTGGAATGGAAGCCGCGCCAGTACCCGGATTCGCGTTGAGCGTGGAGCTCACAGCCAGATAGTTGGCCGTGCCGTCGTCGCCGCCTTGCAGCGCAGCCTGGAGGATGACCGTCAACTTGCCGTCAAGCGACAGGTCTGCCAATGCCGCGGCGTCGAGCGCGATGGTGATCGTCTGCGTGCCCGTGTTAGCGATATTGTTCGTCGCGAGTGCTGCGGTTGGATTAGTGCCAAAGAAGATCGAATATTTTTCGTTCCCGCCCAACGGATCGCTCAGGATCAGGAGCAGGTTTGCGCTGGTGACCGACCCCGCGCCGGCGACATATGCGCTGCCATTGTCGGTCAGGTCGATGATGAATGAACTCTGGGCAACGCTGGTTACCGGGAGGTTTAAAGTCATCGTGTCGGTCACGCTGATGGGCGCTGCCGCTGCATACAGGCTGGCCGAGGCGAGCGCCAGGCCGGAGAGAATCTTCGTGAATGCGTTCATGTGAACATCCTTTTTGGTAATGGGCATTATTTTGTTTTGCGACTAGGATTGCACTTTTGGTGTGCTTTTCGTACCTACGCCGAGAATTAAGCAACAAGCGTGCCATCCAATCAATCTCCTTACATAACAGTAACTTACCTTGATCGTTCGTAAATATATCTATGGGGATGTAAAGTTTCTCGACAATAATTTATGATGTCGAAATCTAATTGATCGTCCTGATGCTGGGATTGGGAAAGCCGGGCGCGCGGCATCTGAATTGCGGGCGCTCGGGTCCGGGACGCGCCTGCCCAGCCGGCTGCCGCGCGGCGCGCGGCCGAAGATCGCGCTTTCAATTGGGGTAAGCGCTAGGCGGGAAGTACCTCGAGCACAATTTTGCCCACATGCGAGCTCGACTCCATCAGCGCATGCGCCTGCGCCGCCTGCGCCAGCGAGAACGTCTTGTAGATCACCGGCTTGATGGCGCCCGTTTCGAGCAGTGGCCAGACATGCTTGCGCAGGTTCGCCGCAATTTTCGCCTTGAACTCGATCGGACGCGGCCGCAAGGTCGAGCCGGTCACGGTGAGCCGGCGGATCAGGATCTGACCGAGCGGCACGGTCGCCTTGCCGCCGCCGAGCAGGGCGATGAACACCAGTCGCCCATCATCGGCCAGGCAACTGATCTCGCGCGGCACGTAATCGCCGCCCACCATGTCGAGGATTACGTCGACACCCTTGCCGCCGGTCTCCGCCTTGATGATCTCGACGAAGTCCTCGGTCCTGTAATTGATCGCGCGGTCGGCGCCCAGCGCTTCGCAGGCTCGGCACTTCTCGTCCGAACCGGCGGTCGCGAACACCTTGTGGCCGAGCGCCTTGGCCAATTGGATCGCGGTCACACCTATCCCCGACGAGCCTCCCTGGACCAGCAAGGTTTCCCCCTCGGCAAGTCCGGCCCGGTCGAACACATTGCTCCAAACGGTAAACAAGGTCTCCGGCAGCGATGCCGCTTCCAGCACGCTCATGCCCTTGGGCACGGGCAGGCACAGCGCCAGCGCGGCGCTGCAATACTCGGCGTAGCCGCCGCCTTGCACCAGGGCGCACACCATGTCGCCCAGCTTGAAGTCGCTGCCCGCCAGCTCGCCGCCGACGATCTCGCCGGCCACTTCCAGGCCCGGCAGGTCGGACGCGCCTTTCGGCACCGGATAGTTGCCGGTGCGCTGAAGCACGTCAGGCCGGTTGATGCCGGCCGCGTGCACCTTGATCATCACGTGGCCGGGCGCGAGCTCGGGCATTGGCCGCTCGCACAGCTGCAGGACGTCTGGCGGTCCGGGCTGGGTAATTTCGATTGCGCGCATTGCTGGATCTCCTTTATTCAATTACCAACAGCATACAAGCCATTCGCCCTCCTTGCTCATTACCGCGGTCAAGTTTGGCGATAGCCGTGCGCGGCGAATCGCTGTCGCGGACGCCGCACGCCCGGGCATCTGGCTAAACTTGACCGTGGTCAATGAGGAAACACTGACCGCGTCGATATCATGGGCCTCGCATCATCGCCATCCGATTGGTGACTCAGCCATAGGCAAAAGAGGGATGGGCAAACATGACGGTCTTTGTCGGGCATAATTAAACAGACTGATTCTTCGGAGAGTAGTGCCATGAGCAAAGCATTAGAAGGTGTCCGCATCCTTGACTTCACGCACGTGCAGTCGGGGCCGACATGTACCCAGTTGTTGGCATGGTTCGGTGCCGATGTAATCAAGGTGGAGCGCGCCGGCGAGGGCGACGCAACGCGTGGGCAGCTGCGCGATATTCCCGGCGTCGACAGCCTGTATTTCACCATGCTGAATCACAACAAGCGTTCGATCACGCTCGATACCAAGAAGGCGGCCGGCAAGGAAGTGCTGGAAACGCTGATCAAGGATTGCGACGTGCTGGTCGAGAACTTCGCACCGGGGGCGCTGGACCGCATGGGCTTCAGCTGGGAACGCATCCAGGAGCTGAATCCGAAGATGATCGTCGCGTCGGTCAAGGGTTTCGGCCCGGGCCCGTACGAGCATTGCAAGGTCTATGAAAACGTCGCCCAGTGCGCCGGCGGTTCGGCCGCCACCACCGGCTTCGACGACGGCCCGCCGATGGTCACCGGCGCGCAGATCGGCGACAGCGGCAGCGGCCTGCACCTGGCGCTCGGCATCGTCACCGCGCTGTACCAGCGCACCCAGACCGGCCGCGGCCAGAAGGTGCTGACCTCGATGCAGGATGCGGTGCTGAACCTGTGCCGCGTCAAGCTGCGCGACCAGCAGCGCCTCGAGCGCACCGGCGTGATGGAAGAATATCCTCAGTACCCGAACGGCACTTTCGGCGATTCCGTGCCGCGCGCCGGCAACGCCTCGGGCGGCGGCCAGCCCGGCTGGATCCTCAAGTGCAAAGGCTGGGACACCGATCCGAACGCGTACATCTACTTCGTCGCGCAGGCGCCGGTGTGGGGCGCCGTGTGCAAGCTGATCGGGCGCGAGGAATGGATCTCGCATCCCGACTACTCGACCCCGCGTGCGCGCTTGCCGCGCCTGATGGAGATCTTCGGCGCGGTCGAAGAATGGACCAAGACCATGACCAAGTTCGAGGCGATGGACGCGATGAACAAGTACGACATCCCTTGCGGCCCGATCCTGTCGATGAAGGAAATCGCCGACGAGCCGTCGCTGCGCGCCAGCGGCACCATCGTCGAAGTCGACCATCCGGAGCGCGGCAAGTACCTCACGGTCGGCAACCCGATCAAGCTGTCGGACAGCCCGACCGACGTGGAGCGTTCGCCGCTGCTGGGCGAGCACACCGACCAGGTGCTGCGCCAGCTCGGCTACAGCGCGGAGCAGATCGACCTGCTGCGCGCGGAACATGTAATCTGATGCAGCACAAAAGGGGCGCCCAAAGAGGCGCCCCGGTATTCTTAACAATGGCGGCGCCCATGAAGCGCCGCTGGTACTCAGGCCACCCCGGCCTGCCGAGACAGGACCACGCATGAACCAGATGATCATTCCAATTAAAGTTGAAGGCGCATCGCGCCAGCGCAAGCGCGAGGCGCCGAAAGGCCGGCAGGTCGATCCCGCGGCGCTGGCGCAGGTACAGGCGCTGCTTGGCGAAGAGTCGCGCCAGGCCGACATGCTGATCGAGCATCTGCACAAGATCCAGGACAGCTTCGGCTGCCTGTCCGCCGAACACCTCGCCGCGCTCGCCGCCGAGATGAAGCTGGCCCAGACCGAAGTCTATGAAGTAGCGACCTTCTACCACCACTTCGACGTGGTCAAGGAAGGCGGCGAGGCGCCTGCCGCGCTGACCGTGCGCGTGTGCGACGGCCTGTCGTGCGAAATGGCCGGCGCCAAGGACCTGCTGGCCAGGCTGCCTGACATCCTCGGGCGCGACGTGCGCGTGATCGCGGCGCCGTGCATCGGCCGCTGCGAACAGGCTCCGGCCGCGGTAGTGGGGCAGAACCCGGTGCCGTTTGCCACCGTCGAGCAAATCGCCGCCAAGGTCGAGGCGAAAGAGATCAAGCACGTCCAGAAGGACTTCATCGACTTCGCGGGCTACCGCGCCGGCGGCGGCTACCAGCTGCTGCGCGACTGCATCGCCGGCACGCGCGACGTCGAATCGGTCATCAAGACCATGGAAGACTCGGGCCTGCGCGGCCTGGGCGGCGCAGGCTTCCCGGCCGGGCGCAAGTGGCGCATCGTGCGCAACGAGGCCGGCCCGCGCCTGATGGCGATCAACATCGACGAAGGCGAGCCTGGCACTTTCAAGGACCGCTTCTACCTCGAGCGCGATCCGCACCGCTTCCTGGAAGGCGCGCTGATCGCCGCCTGGGCGGTCGGCATCGAAACCATCTACGTCTACCTGCGCGATGAATACCACGGCTGCCGCGGCATGCTGGAAGCGGAGCTGGCTGCGCTGCGCGCCGATCCACCGGTCCAGGGCATGCCCGAAATTATCCTGCGCCGCGGCGCAGGAGCCTACATCTGCGGCGAAGAGTCGGCCATGATCGAATCGATCGAAGGCAAGCGCGGCATGCCGCGCCTGCGTCCGCCGTATGTGGCGCAGGTCGGCCTGTTCGGCCGTCCCACCCTCGAGCACAACTTCGAAACGCTGCACTGGGTGCGAGACATCGTCGAAAAGGGCGGCGAATGGTTCGCCAGCTTCGGGCGCAATGGCCGCAAGGGCCTGCGTTCATTCTCGGTGTCAGGCCGCGTCAAGGAGCCAGGCGTCAAACTGGCCCCGGCCGGCATCACCATCCAGGAGCTGATCGACGAACACTGCGGCGGCATGCTGGAAGGGCAGTCTTTGTACGGCTACCTGCCGGGCGGCGCCTCGGGCGGCATCCTGCCGGCCTCGATGAACAACATTCCGCTCGACTTCGACACGCTGCAGCCGTACGGCTGCTTCATCGGCTCGGCATCGGTGATCGTGCTGTCGGATAAGGATACCGCCGTCGAGGCGGCGCGCAACATGATGCACTTCTTCGCGCATGAATCCTGCGGCCAGTGCACGCCGTGCCGCGTCGGCACCGCCAAGACTGCCGCGCTGATCGACAAGCCGAAATGGGATCTGCCGATGCTGGCCGACCTGTCGCAAGTGATGCGCGATGCATCGATCTGCGGCCTGGGCCAGGCAGCGCCGAATCCGGTCGACTGCGTCGTTAAATATTTTCCGCACGAGTTGGGATAACACCATATGAACGCGATTACCCGCAATGAACTGGCGCAGATCGACGTGCCGACCGTAAGTTTCGAGCTCAATGGCCGCGAGGTCACCGGCCGCGCCAACGAGACCATCATCGAGATCGCCGACCGCGAAGGCGTCGAGATTCCGCGCCTGTGCTACAAGGAAGGACTCGACACCGCCGGCAACTGCCGCTCGTGCATGGTCGAGATCAACGGCGAGCGCGTGCTGGCGCCGTCGTGCTGCCGCTTCCCGACACCGGGCATGAAGGTCAGCTCCGAAAGCGACCGCGCCGTCGCCGCCCAGAAGATGGTGCTCGAGCTGCTGCTGTCGGACATGCCGGAAACCGAATACACCCGCAACAACGAAGTCGACCAATGGGCCGCCAAGCTCGAAGTGGGCAAACCGCGCTTCGAAGCGCGCGCCCGCGTCGCGTCGGACTATTCGCACGCCGCGATCTCCGTCAACCTCGACGCCTGCATCCAGTGCACCCGCTGCGTACGCGCCTGCCGCGACGAGCAGATGAACGACGTGATCGGCCTGTCGTTCCGGGGCGAGGGCACCAAGATCGTGTTCGACATGGACGACCCGATGGGCAACTCCACCTGCGTGGCGTGCGGCGAATGCGTGCAGGCCTGCCCGACAGGCGCCCTGATGCCGGCGCGCGAAGTGGCGCTGACGGTGCCCGACAAGCAGGTCGAGTCGCTGTGCCCGTTCTGCGGCGTCGGCTGCCAGCTGACCTACAACGTCAAGGACAACAAGATTCTCTACGTCGAGGGCCGCGATGGTCCCGCCAACCACAGCCGCCTGTGCGTCAAGGGCCGCTACGGCTTCGACTACGCGCACCACCCGCACCGCCTGACCGTGCCGCTGATCCGCCGCACCGATGTGCCGAAGACCGGCGACATGGACATGGACCCGACCCGCGTGATGGAATTCTTCCGCGAAGCGAGCTGGGAAGAGGCGCTCGAACTGGCCGGAGGAAAATTCGCACAGATCCGCGACACCTACGGCAAGAAATCGCTGGCCGGCTTCGGCTCGGCCAAGGGCAGCAACGAAGAAGCCTACCTGTTCCAGAAACTGGTGCGCACCGGCTTCGGCTCCAACAACGTCGACCATTGCACGCGTCTGTGCCACGCTTCGTCGGTCGTCGCGCTGCTCGAAGGTATCGGCTCCGGCGCCGTGTCGAATCCGGTGATGGACGTGGTCAAGGCCGAGGTGATCGTCATCATCGGCGCCAACCCGACCGTGAACCACCCGGTGGCCGCCACCTGGATCAAGAACGCCGTCGCCAACGGCAGCAAGCTCATTGTCATGGATCCGCGCCGCTCGGAGCTGGCGCGCATGTCGCACCGCTTCCTGCAGTTCAAGCCGGACACCGACGTCGCCATGCTCAACGCGATGATGCACGTGATCGTCCACGAAAACCTGGTCGACCAGGAGTTCATCGACAGCCGCACCATCGGCTACGAAGACCTGAAGAAGAACGTCGAAGGCTACAGCCCGGAGCTGATGGCGCCGATCTGCGGCATCGACGCCGAAACGCTGCGCTACACGGCGCGTTTGTACGCCACCTCGAAGGCGTCGATCATCCTGTGGGGCATGGGCGTATCGCAGCACGTGCACGGCACCGACAACGCGCGCTGCCTGATTGCGCTCGCTTTGATGACGGGCCAGATCGGCCGCGACGGCACCGGCCTGCATCCGCTGCGCGGCCAGAACAACGTGCAGGGGGCCTCCGACGCGGGCCTGATCCCGATGATGTATCCGGACTATCAGCACGTGTCCGATCCGAAGGTGCAGGCCTCGTTCGAAAAAGCCTGGAACCTGCCGTCCGGTACGCTGGACAGCAAGCCGGGCCTGACCGTCGTTGAAGTCATGCACGCGATCAAAAAGGGTGAAGTGCGCGGCATGTACGTGATGGGCGAGAACCCCGCAATGTCCGACCCGGACGCCAACCACGCGCGCGAATCGCTCGCCGCGCTGGACCACCTGGTGGTGCAGGACATCTTCCTGACCGAGACCGCCTATCTGGCCGACGTGATCCTGCCGGCCACCGCCTTCCCCGAAAAGGACGGCACCTTCACCAACACCGACCGTCTGGTGCAGATGGGCCGCAAGGCGCTCGACGCGCCCGGCGAAGCCAAGCCTGACCTGTGGATCATCCAGCAGATCGCCCAGCGCCTCGGCCTCGACTGGAATTACAAGCACGTGTCGGAAGTGTTCGACGAGATGCGCCACACGATGCCTAGCATCGGCGGCATCACGTGGGAACGCCTCGAGCGCGAGCATTCGGTCACTTATCCTTGCACCAATGAGGGCGACCCTGGCGAGTCGGTGGTGTTCACTGAAACCTTCCCCCGCGAATCGGGACGGGCCAAGTTCGTCCCCGCCGATATCATTCCGGCGGCCGAGCGTCCGGACCCCGAGTACCCGATGGTGCTGATCACCGGGCGCCAGCTGGAACACTGGCATACCGGCAGCATGACCCGCCGCGCGCTGGTGCTCGATGCGCTGGAGCCGGATCCGGTTGCGCTCATCCATCCGCTGGACCTGGCGGCGATGGGCGGGCAACCTGGCGATATCGTGACGATCGAATCGCGCCGCGGCGTTGTGCAGCTGTACGCGCGCGCCGACGAGAGTTCGCCGCGCGGGGCGATCTTCGTCCCTTTCTGCTACTACGAAGCGGCAATCAACCGGCTGACCAACGCCGCGCTCGATCCGTTCGCGAAGATCCCGGAGTTCAAGTACTGCGCGATCCGCGTCAGCTTGGGTGGGGACGCCCCGGTGCAGGGCAGCTACGGTGGCGGCCAGGTGTTGGCCGCAGCCGAGAAAGAGCGCGCCGCCCGCTGATCGTTCCTCGCCAGGAGTCCTGATCCGTCGTTCCCGCGCAGGCGGGAACCCATGCTGAGCATGCCCTTTCGGGTAGCACGCTCAGCGTTGGTGTCCGTCTGCACGAGAACGATTTTTTTCGCTCCGCCAATTCTCTCCAATTGTTTCGGGTTTGTAAAAACTTGTCCGCGGTCAAGGACTGAAAACCTCATCCGCGTTGAAATGAATAGATGGCTAATTAATTCCCATAAATGTATTTACTTGTGGATGAGACGGCAAGAATCGCACTGATGCGACACCGTCCAAGCATCACCATCATCGCAACAGTCAGGAGACAAAACCATGAACGATCGTGTCAATTCCATTTCGGCCGGCAAGCCGCCCAACCGCTGGATGCAACTCATCTTCGGCATCATCTGCATGGGGCTGGTTGCCAACTTGCAATACGCGTGGACGCTGTTCGTCAGTCCGCTCGAAGCAAAAAACCACTGGGGCCTGACGGCGATCCAGCTGTCGTTCTCGATCTTCATCCTTGTCGAAACCTGGCTGGTGCCAATTGAGGGCTGGCTGGTCGATAAATTCGGCCCGCGCCCGGTCATTGCCGGCGGCGCCGTGTGCGCCGCGCTGGGCTGGGTGATGGATGCCTACGCCACCTCGCTGCCGATGCTGTATGCCGCCGCTGTCGTCGCCGGCATCGGCGCAGGTTGCGTCTACGGCACCTGCGTCGGCAACGCGCTCAAATGGTTCCCGGACAAGCGCGGCCTCGCGGCCGGCCTGACCGCCGCCGGCTTCGGCGCCGGCGCCGCGCTCACCGTGATCCCGATCGCCAACATGATCCAGGTCTCCGGCTACGAGCACACCTTCGTTTTCTTCGGCATCCTGCAGGGCGCCGCAATCTTCATCCTGGCGATGTTCATGGTGCGGCCGCAGCCTCCGGCAGGCATCCAGGCAGCGCCGCGTGTCGTTACCACCAAGGTCGACTACTCGACCGGAAAAATGATCAAGACGCCGGTGTTCTGGCTGATCTACGTGCTGTTTGTCGCGGTCGCCGCCGGCGGCCTGATGGCCACCGCCCAGATCGGCCCGATTGCCAAGGACTATGGCCTGGCCAAGCTGCCGATGAGCCTTTTCGGCCTGACCTTGCCGCTGCTGACCATGACGCTGTCGATCGACAACCTGGCCAACGGCTTCACGCGCCCGCTGTGCGGCTTCCTGTCGGACCGCCTCGGCCGCGAGAACACCATGTTCTTCGTGTTCCTCGGCGAGGGCTTGTCGATGCTCGGCCTGATGAAGTTCGGCCACAGCCCGGTCGCCTTCATGACGTTTGCCGCGCTGATTTTCCTGTTCTGGGGCGAGATCTTCTCGATTTTCCCAGCGGTGTGCGCCGACACCTTTGGCGTCAAGTTCGCCGCCGGCAATGCCGGCACGCTGTACACCGCCAAGGGAACGGCGTCGCTGCTGGTGCCGCTGGCATCGGTGCTGTCGGCCGGCGGCAACTGGGACCGCGCATTCATCTTCGCCGCCTCGATCACGATTGCCGCGGCGATCGTGGCGAAATTCGTGCTGCTGCCGATCCGCCGCAAGTTCATCGATGACGCCAATGCCGACGCCGACAAGGTCGGCTCAGGAGCAAGCAAGCGCGCCGCCTGACCATTGCGTCGTTCCCGCAGAGGGGAAACGCATCCGTTTTCCCCATGCTGAGCGCACTAAACAGCCGGTGCACGCTCAGCATGGCCCGCCTTCGCGGGAATGACGGTCTTATGGCCGCGTGCCTCGCGTCCAGTACCCCGGCTCCGCATACTTGGCCTTTAGCGCATCGATGAAGAAACGCACCTTGGCCGGCAGGTGCCGCTGCTGCATGTACACCGCCACGATGTCGTAGTCGGGCAACGCGTACTCGTCGAGCACCGTAATCAGCTCGCCGGCCGCCAGCTGCGCCTGGATCTCCCAAGTCGAACGCCATGCCAGTCCTATCCCTTCGCTGGCCCAGCGGTGCAGCAGTTCGCCGTCATTGCAGTCGAGATTCCCCACAACCTTGATCGTCACCGGCTTCCCATCCTTCTGGAAGTACCAGCCGCGCTGCTGGCCGCCTTGCAGGTTGAACGCCAGGCAGTTGTGCTGCGCCAGGTCGTCGAGCGTGCGCGGAATGCCGTAGCGCTCGAAATACTCGGGCGTACCGCACACCACGCGGCGGTTGGTGGCCAGCTTCACCGCCACGAAATTCGGGTCGAGCACCCCGCCGATCCGGATTCCCAGCTCATACCCTTCGCGTACCAGGTCGACCACGTGGTCGGTCAGGTTGAACGAAATCTGCACCTTCGGATGCGCCGCCACGAACGCCGGCGCATGCGGCGCCACGTGCAGCCGCCCGAACGCGGCCGGCGCCGACACGATCAGGTGCCCGCTGGCCTTGTGGCGGCCTTCCGACACGATTGTCTCGGCGAAGTCGACATCACTCAGCAGTTTGCGGCAGTGCTCGAGGAACACCACGCCCTGTTCGGTCAGCGTCAGGTGGCGCGTGGTCCGGTGCATCAGCTTCACACCCAGCCGTTTTTCGAGCGCGTCGATGCGCCGCCCCAGCATCACGGGCGTGATGTTCTGTTCGAGCGCGGCGCGCGCCAGGCTGCCTTTTTCCACCACGTCGACAAAGGCCGACATCTGCTTGAGCTTGTCCATGCACCGATTATTCCATACTTGGAGTATCGAATAAACCGATATTTTGTCGTCTTATCACGGAGCGCTTAAACCTCTAGCATACGTTCATCGGGTAAATCGCATTTTCATAAATCGAAATTCTGGAGGATGACATGGCTAAAATGACCGCGGCGGAAGCAGCAGTCCACGTGATGGAAAAAGAGGGCGTGCACGTTGCGTTCGGGGTGCCTGGCGCCGCCATCAACCCGTTGTATGCTGCATTGCGCAAGCGCGACAGTATCAAGCACATCCTGGCGCGCCACGTCGAAGGCGCCTCGCACATGGCCGAAGGCTACACCCGCGCCAAGGCCGGCAATCTCGGCGTGTGCATCGGCACCTCCGGCCCGGCAGGCACCGACATGATTACCGGTCTGTATTCGGCCCAGGCCGATTCCATACCTATCCTTTGCATTACCGGCCAGGCGCCACGGGCTCGTATTTACAAGGAAGACTTCCAGGCGGTCGACATCGAGTCGATCGCCAAGCCGGTCACCAAGTGGGCCGTCACCGTGCGCGAGCCGGCGCTGGTGCCGCGCGTGTTCCAGCAGGCCTTCCACCTGATGCGCTCCGGTCGTCCGGGCCCGGTGCTGATCGACCTGCCGTTCGACGTGCAGATGGCGATGATCGAATTCGATCCCGACACCTACGAACCGATGGAGCTGTACAAGCCGAAGGCCACCCGCGCCCAGGTCGAGAAGGCGCTGACGATGCTCAACGAGGCTGAGCGTCCGCTGATCACCGCCGGCGGCGGCATCATCAACGCCGATGCATCGGATCTGCTGGTCCAATTCGCCGAGATCACCGGCGTGCCCGTGATTCCGACCCTGATGGGCTGGGGCTCGATCCCCGACGACCACCCGCAGATGGCGGGCATGGCCGGCTTGCAGACCAGCCACCGCTACGGCAACGCGACCGTGCTGGCGTCCGACTTCATGATGGGCATCGGTAACCGCTGGGCCAACCGCCACACCGGCTCGATCGAGGTGTTCACCAAGGACCGCAAGTTCGTCCATATCGATATCGAACCGACCCAGATCGGCCGCGTGTTCGGTCCCGATTACGGCATCGTCTCGGACGCCAAGGCGGCCCTGCAGCTGCTGGTCGAAGTGGCGAAAGAATGGAAGGCGGCCGGCAAATTGGCCGACCGCAGCGAATGGCTCGGCCAGTGCCAGGAGCGCAAGCGCACCATGCTGCGCAAGACCGACTACGAAAACGTCCCGGTCCAGCCGATCCGTGTGTACCACGAGATGAACGAATATTTCGGCCCCGACGTGCGCTACGTAGCCAGCATCGGCCTGTCGCAAATCGCCGCCGCCCAGTTCCTGCAGGTGCAGAAGCCGCGCCACTGGATCAACTGCGGCCAGGCCGGCCCGCTGGGCTGGACCATTTCGGCGGCCCTCGGTGTGCGCTGCTCCGATCCGACCGGCGACATCGTCGCGATCTCGGGCGACTACGACTTCCAGTTCATGATCGAGGAACTGGCCGTTGGCGCGCAGTTCAAGCTTCCGTATATCCACGTGTTGGTGAACAACTCCTACCTCGGCCTGATCCGCCAGTCGCAGCGCGGCTTCGAGATGGACTACTGCGTGCAGCTCGCGTTCGACAACATCAATGAGCACACGCCTGAACTCGAGGGCAGGGGCGTCGACCACGTCGCTGTCGTCGAAGGCCTGGGCTGCAAGGCGATCCGAGTATTCAAACCGGAGGACATCATCCCGGCGTTCGAGAAAGCACGCCAGCTGATGGCGCAGTACCAGGTGCCGGTCGTCGTCGAAGTTATCCTCGAGCGCGTGACGAATATCGCGATGGGCACCGATATCGACGCGATCAATGAATTCAACGATGTCCTCGATGTCAAATAAGAAGGAGCACACCATGCCAAGATTAGCTGCCAACCTGACGATGCTGTTCAACGAAGTCGGTTTCCTCGACCGTTTCGGCGAGGCCGCGCGCGCCGGCTTCAAGGGAGTCGAGTTCCTGTTCCCATACGCCTTCGAGGCCGCCCAGATCGCCGAGCGGCTCGACGCCAACCGCCTCGAGCTGGTGCTGCACAATCTGCCGGCCGGTAACTGGGAAGCGGGCGAACGCGGCATCGCCTGCAACCCGGCGCGCAAGGCGGAGTTCCAGGACGGCGTCGGCAAGGCCATCGACTACGCGAAGGCGCTTGGCGTCAAGCAGGTCAACTGCCTGGCCGGCATCAAGCCGAAGGACGTCACCGATGGCCAGGCGTATGGCGCGCTGGTCGACAACCTCAAGTTCGCCGCCGCCGCGCTCAAGTCCGAAGGCATCGGCCTGCTGATCGAGCCGATCAACACCTTCGACATCCCCGGCTTCTTCCTGTCCGGGACCGAACAGGCGCTGGGCATCATCCGAGAGACGGGCTCCGACAACATCCGGGTGCAGTACGACATCTATCACATGCAGCGCATGGAAGGCGAACTGACGGCCACCATCAAGGCCAATCTTCCGATGATCGGCCACATCCAGCTGGCCGACAATCCGGGCCGCTTCGAGCCGGGCACCGGCGAAATCAATTACCGCTACCTATTCGGCATGCTCGACGAGATCGGCTACACGGGCTGGATCGGCTGCGAGTACAAGCCGAAGGCCGGCACCGTCGCCGGCCTGTCCTGGATGGCCGAGCACGGGCTGTGAACAACCAATAACGAACACTGGAGACCAACATGACTAAAGTAGGATTTATCGGCCTGGGCATCATGGGCGCACCAATGGCGGCCAACCTGCAGGCAGGCGGCTGCAAGCTGTACCTGCACGACCAGAAGAATCCGCCCGCCGCGCTGATCGAAGGCGGCGCCACCGTGTGCACCTCGGGCGCCGAAGTAGCCAAGCGCGCCGACATCATCATCGTGATGGTGCCGGACACGCCGCACGTCGAGGCGGTGCTGTTCGACGCCGATGGCGTCGCCGCCGGCCTCTCGACCGGCAAGATCGTGATCGACATGAGTTCGATCTCGCCGATGGCGACCAAGGAGTTCGCCAAGAAAATCAACAAGCTCGGATGCGAGTACCTCGATGCGCCGGTATCGGGCGGCGAGGTGGGCGCGCGCGCCGCATCGCTGACGATCATGGTGGGCGGCTCGGAAGAAGCGTTCGGCACCGCCAAGCCGCTGTTCGAACTGATGGGCAAGAACATCACGCTGGTCGGCGGCAACGGCGACGGCCAGACCACCAAGGTGGCCAACCAGATCATCGTCGCGCTCAACATCCAGGCGGTGTCCGAGGCGCTGCTGTTCGCCTCCAAGGCCGGCGCCGATCCTGCCAAGGTGCGCCAGGCGCTGATGGGCGGGTTCGCCTCGTCGCGCATCCTCGAGGTGCATGGCGAGCGGATGGTCAAGCGCACCTTCGCGCCGGGCTTCCGGATCGAGTTGCACCAGAAGGATCTGAACCTGGCGCTGCAGGGCGCGAAGGCGCTGGGCGTCTCGCTGCCGAATACCGCGACCGTACAGGAGCTGATGAACTCCTGTGCCGCACACGGCGGCAGTGGACTCGATCACTCGGCGCTGTGCCAGGCGATCGAGCGCATGTCCAACCATCAAATCGCCAAGGGCTGATTGATGGAGAATCCGCGCCAGTTCCTGCTCGACCTGTTCGGCGCCGCAGTTGGCGCGGTGACCGCCGAAGGCTGCCTGCCTTCGTTCCTGCCGCAGCCGCCCGCCAACGGCCGCACCATCGTGGTCGGCGCCGGCAAGGGAGCCGCCGAAATGGCCAGGGTGGTGGAGCAGCACTGGCCCGGCCCGCTCGACGGGCTGGTCGTCACGCGCTACGGGCACAAGGTGCCGTGCGAGCGCATCGAAGTGATCGAGGCGGCCCATCCCGTGCCCGACCAGGCGGGTGAGCGCGCCGCGCGGCGCATCCTCGACCGGGTCGGCGGCCTGACCGAAAACGACCTGGTGCTGTGCCTGATTTCGGGCGGCGGCTCGTCGCTGCTGGCGCTGCCGGCCGAAGGCGTGACCTTGGCCGACAAGCAGGCGCTCAACAAGGCGCTGCTCGCCAGCGGCGCCACCATCTCCGACATGAACTGCGTGCGCAAGCACCTCTCCGGCATCAAGGGCGGGCGCCTCGCGCTTGCATGCGCGCCGGCGCGCGTGGTCACGCTGCTCATTTCCGACGTGCCCGGCGACGATCCGGGCGTGGTGGCCAGCGGCCCGACCTTGCCGGACGGCGGCACCTGCGCCGATGCGCTGGCGATCCTGGCGCGCTATGCGATCGAAGTGCCGGCCGGTGTGCGGCGCGTGCTCGAATCGGGCGACGGCGAAACCCCCAAACCCGGCGATCCGCGTTTCGCGCGCAACAGCTGCCACATCATCGCGTCGGCCCAGATTGCGCTGGAAGCAGCTGCCACGGCGGCGATCGCGGCAGGCATTACCCCGCACATCCTGTCCGACGAAATTGAAGGCGAAGCGCGCGATATCGCGCTGATGCACGCGGCGATGGCGCGCGCGGCGTCCCTGCGCGGCCAGCCGTTCAGCCGGCCGTGCGTGATCCTGTCGGGCGGCGAGACCACGGTGACGGTGCGCGGCAAGGGCAGGGGCGGGCGCAACACGGAATTCCTGCTCAGCCTTGCCGCGGCGCTGAACGGCCAACCGGGGATCCATGCGATCGCCTGCGACACCGACGGCATCGACGGCTCGGAGGACAACGCCGGCGCCTTGCTCGCGCCAGACAGCCTGCAGCGCGCCGGCGCGCTCGGTTTGCGTGCGCGGGCAATGCTGGACAATAATGACGGATACAGTTTCTTCGAAGCGCTCGGCGACCTGGTTGTATGCGGCCCGACGCTCACCAACGTCAACGATTTTCGCGCGGTCCTGATTTTGTGAGGATCCGCGCACGAAAGGACCTTGCATGAGTACCCTCGTTTATACTCATACCGCCTGCCTGATGCACGAACCGGGGCCGAGCCATCCGGAGTCGCCGCAGCGCCTGAAAGCGGTGCTTGAAGTGCTGGAGACGCCCGCCTTCCGTTCGCTCGAGTGGCGCGATGCGCCGATGGGCACCCGCATGCAGGCGATGCTGGTGCACGACCAGGACTATGTCGACCAGATCGCCGACATCGCGCCCGACAGCGGCCGCGTGGCGCTGGACGGCGGCGACACCGTGATGTCGCCCGGCTCGTGGGAGGCGGTGATGCGCTGCATCGGCGCCGCCTGCGCCGGCGTCGACGCGGTGATGGCCGGCGAGGCCGACAACGTGTTCTGCGCGACCCGTCCGTGCGGCCACCATGCGGAGCCGGATCGGGCGATGGGGTTCTGCATCTTCAACCAGGCTGCCATCGCCGCGGTGCACGCCTTGCAGGCTCACGGCCTCCAGAGGGTCGCTGTGGTCGATTTCGACGTCCACCATGGGAATGGCACCCAGGCGGCGTTTTTCGCCCGTCCGGAGCTGTTCTACGCATCCAGCCACCAGTCGCCGCTGTATCCGGGCACCGGCGACCGCAGCGAGCGCGGCGTCAGCGGCAATATCGTCAACGTGCCGCTGCCGCCGGGATGCGGCTCGCAGCTGTTCCGCGAGCGCATCGAACGCGACATGCTGCCGGCGCTGCGCGCGTTCAAGCCGGACTTCATCATCATCTCGGCGGGCTTCGACGCGCACCGGCTCGATCCGCTGGCGGGCATGAACCTGGAGGACGACGATTTTCACTGGGTGACCGAAAAACTGATGCGCATCGCCGACGAGGTCTGCGAGGGGCGCATCGTGTCGATCCTGGAGGGCGGCTACAGCGGCGAGGGGCTGATGGGCGGCGCCGCGGCGCACGTGAAGGCGCTGATGGGGGAGTAAGGCGCGCGCCGTCCAGTGCGGCGTGGTACAGGTAGCGCGTCCCGTCCGCGCTGAATTCAACACTCGCGCCCTGGCGGCTACCGCTCAACTTGCATAGTCGGTGCAGGCGCCACGAACGCGGAATCGTCGACGAAAAAAAGCTATGTCACCGCTAAGTGTGGGACGACTTGCGGCGTCGACGTACCACCTCTTCATGCACGCGCCGCGGCCCACGGGCTGGGGTCAGGTCCGGCGGACCTGACCCCGGGTTTGTCGCAGCACCGGGCGCTTGCCGCCATCGCCGCGCGGTCCCGCACTTCACGGTGACATAGCCAAAAAAAACCGCGCCCCTCGCAGGTCGCGGTAAAAATACTTCGGAGTGAAACGTTGCCGATTCTGCACCTGCAGCGCCGCAATCTCCTTGACTGCAGTCAAGAATCCAGAATTCACGCGCGCGCCAGTTTGGGCATCGGGATCAGCTTGTCGATCATCTCGGCGCCCTCGCTCAGCAGGAAATCCTTGAAAGCCCGCGCCACCGGCGGCAGCCGCTTGTCATTGCGGTGCACCACGTACCAGTCCAGCATCAGCGGAAATCCCTGCACCGGCAGCACCACCAGGCTGCCCGTCTTGAGCTCCTGCCCGATCGTATGCGCCGACAGGAAGCCGATCCCCATGCCCGCGATGATCGCCTGCTTGATCGTCTCGGTACTCTTGATCTCCATCGCGATGTTCAAGTCGCGCAGGTGCTCGCCGAACCCGGCCTCCATCGAAAACCAGGTGTCCGACCCCTTCTCGCGCACCACGAAGGGCTCGCGCAGCAGCGTCTCCATCGAAATACGCTTGCGCTCGGCCAGGTGATGGCCGGGCGCCGCCACGATCACGTACGGGTGCGGCGCGAACGATTCGTTCAGGGTGTCGAGCTGCGCGTGCGGCGGGCGCACCATGATCGCCAGGTCGGTCAGGTTGTTGGCCAGCTGGCCAAGCAGCTCCTCGCGGTTGTGCACCGTCAGGTTCAGGGTCACGCCCGGATGCTGGCGCGCGAATTCGACCAGCAGGTGCGGGAAGAAGTAGTCGCCCGCGCTGATCACCGCCACGTTCAGCTTGCCCCCCGAGATGCCCTTGAACTGGGACAGCGCCTCTTCGGCGTCCTGGAATTGCCGGATGATCGCGCGCGAGTAGTACAGCAGCTCGGCGCCGCCCTGGGTCAGGTAGACCTTCTTGCCGAGCTGCTCGAACAGCGCCAGACCGACATGGCTCTCAAGCGTCTTGACCTGGGTCGATACGGCCGGCTGGGTCAGGTGCAATTCTTCCGCCGCGCGCGAAAAACTGAGGTGGCGCGCCACTGATTCGAACACCTTCAGCTGGCGCAAAGTCGCGTTCTTCATAGGGACTCACTCCGATGTATACAGGATCATGAATCATTATGCATATTAACTTTAACTATTGCTAATCATTTGTGCGCGCTAGGATGAACTCACTGAATCACAACCGCATTTTTTTGGAGAACACCATGTCCACCAATCAACTCACCAGCAATCAAGCCGACGCTCACCGCAACGCCTACAACGCCGCCTTCCACGAGCTGGGGCTGAGCTTTCATTGGGACACCGAGCGCTACCAGAGCGTGTTGTGCCAGGATGGCGAGCGCGAGTGCCTGCGCCGCTACCTCGAGCAGCACCAGCCGCATTTGTTGAAGGCGTACGACGCCGATTTCCTGGTCGATGCGATCCAGTCCGCCAAGCTGCGCTGCTACGACGTGATGACCGCCGCCGGGCGTCCCGGCGCCTTCATTAACTGGGCAGAAATCCAGCAGCACCACGCCGGCGTCTAGGAATCAATAATCATTTGTCCAGATGTCGAAACTTAACCGGGGTCAAGGATATCGCAATACGCTTCTTCCACAATCTGCCATCTGTTGGAATTTCCGTGCACAGGCGACCCCGATAAAAATCAGGGCGCCGGGCCAGGCAAAAGGAGTGTTACTGCCGGGCAATCATGGTGGTTTTGGCGGGTTCGACTGGCAGTAGTTGGAACGGCGACCAGCCGGGCCTGGCCTGGCCAAGCGGCGGTACCCGGCAACAGCGGGACGGCGGCACAGCAGAAGAGTCCACGTGCTTGCAAAACAAAATCAGGAGACAGCGTCAATGAACATTCAATCTCACCCTTCGACCAGTGGCATCGGCTACACCGATGTTCTGACATATTCCACAGCAATGGCGGGGGCAGCACGGACTTAAGCAGCTGCCACCCGAGCGCATAGACGCGACAATCAAACCATCACGGAGACATGGAAATGACACAAGACACACTCAACGCGCCGGCCAAGCCGGCGGCAAATCGCTGGATTCAGCTGGTCATGGGGATCATCTGCATGGCGATGATCGCCAACCTGCAGTATGGCTGGACCCTGTTCGTCAACCCGATCGCCGACAAGTACCACTGGTCGAAGGCGGCGATCCAGGTAGCCTTCACCATCTTCATCCTGACCGAAACCTGGCTGGTGCCAATCGAAGGCTGGGCGGTCGATAAATTCGGCCCGCGTCCGGTCGTCCTGGTCGGCGGCCTGCTGTGCGCCCTCGGCTGGGTCCTGAACTCGTTCGCCGACACCCTGACCCTGCTGTACATCGCAGCGGCCATCAGCGGTATCGGCGCCGGCGCCGTCTACGGCACCTGCGTCGGTTCGGCCCTGAAATGGTTCCCGGATCGCCGCGGCCTGGCTGCAGGCTTGACGGCGGCCGGATTCGGCGCCGGTTCGGCGGCAACCATCATCCCGATTTCGATGATGATCGCCTCCAAAGGCTACGAGCAGACCTTCCTGTACTTCGGCCTCGGCCAGGGCCTGATCGTCATGCTGCTGGCATTGATGATGGTGCGTCCACCAGCCCATGTGGCCGGCGCGATCCGCAAGCAGACCAAGGTGCAGCAGGCGAACGCCGACTTCGGTCCGTCGCAGATCATCCGCAAGCCGGTGTTCTGGGTCATGTATGCGATGTTCGTGCTGGTCGCCGCCGGTGGCCTGATGGCGACGGCGCAAATGGGCCCGATCGCCAAGGACTTCGCCATCGACGGCGTCAAGTTCAACGTGATGGGCATGATCCTGCCGGCAC
>JBKPEJ010000009.1:0-5126 GCA_046728335.1 Pseudomonadota bacterium
TCGAGGATACGGCGCAAGGCGCTGTAGCCGCCGCGCTTGACGTAGTCGTTCAGGTGCCAGTTGGCGCCGTCGAGGTCTTTCAGGATGACCGGCTTGATGTGGCGGTCGTGCAGGCTGGTCATTTGTTCAGTTCCTCTACCAGGGCGTCGATCTTGTCATCGCTCATGAACGAGCACATGCGGTGATTGTTGACGATCATCACCGGTGCATCGCCGCAAGCGCCCATGCACTCGCCTTCCATCAGCGTGAATTTGCCGTCGGCGGTAGTCTCGCGGAAACCGATGCCGAGCTTTTCCTGCAGGCGGCGGGCGGCATGGTCGCCACCGGACAAGGCGCACGGCAAGTTGGTGCAGACCGAAATCTTGTGGGTGCCGACCGGCTTGACGTTGTACATGTTGTAGAACGTCGCCACTTCCTGCACGGCGATGGCAGGCATGCCGATGTAGTCGGCCACTTCCTGCATGGTTTCCGGCGACAGCCAGCCCAGTTCGACCTGGGCATGGGCCAGCGCGGCCATCACGGCCGACTGGCGCTGGTCGGCCGGATATTTGGCCAGCTCGCGGTCGATTTTTTTGTAGCAAAGTTCAGATAACAACATGGTTCTGCCCTAAATGTGCAACGGCTTAGCGGTCGATGCTGCCGAATACGATGTCTTGCGTTCCGATGATGGTGACGGCGTCGGCGATCATGTGGCCGCGCGCCATTTCGTCCAGGCTTTGCAGGTGGGCATAGTCCGGGGCGCGGATCTTCAGGCGGTACGGCTTGTTGGCGCCGTCCGACACGATGTAGATACCGAACTCGCCCTTCGGATGCTCGACCGCGGCATAGGCTTCGCCGGCCGGGACGTGCATGCCTTCGGTGAACAGCTTGAAGTGGTGGATCAAGGACTCCATGTTGGTCTTCATGTCCACGCGCGACGGCGGTGCGATCTTGTGGTTGTCGACCATTACCGGCAGGCCCGGATTGGCGCGCAGCCAGGCCGAGGCTTGCTTGATGATGCGGTTCGACTGGCGCATCTCTTCGATGCGCACCAGGTAGCGGTCGTAGCAGTCGCCGTTGGTGCCGACCGGGATATCGAAATCCATTTTGTCGTAGACCGCGTATGGCTGGGTCTTGCGCAGGTCCCATTCGATGCCGGAGCCGCGCAGCATGGCGCCGGTGAAGCCCATTGCCTTGGCCGCTTCCGGCGACACCACGCCGATGCCGACGGTACGCTGTTTCCAGATCCGGTTGTCGGTCAGCAGGGTCTCGTATTCGTCGACGTAGGTCACGAAACGCTTCGAGAAGTCGTCGATGAAATCGAGCAGCGAGCCCTGGCGCGCTTCGTTCAGTGCGTCGATGGCCTTGGCGCTGCGGATGATCGACGCTTTGTGCTTCGGCATCGCGTCCGGCAGGTCGCGGTAGACGCCGCCCGGGCGGTAGTAGGCCGCGTGCATGCGCGCGCCGGAAACCGCTTCGTAGACGTCGAACAAGTCTTCGCGGTCGCGGAAGGCGTACAGGAAGGGGCCCATCGCGCCGACGTCGAGCGCGTGCGCGCCGAGCCACATCAGGTGGTTCAGCAGGCGCGTGATCTCATCGAACATGACGCGGATGTACTGGGCGCGCACCGGCGCCTGGATGCCGAGCAGCTTCTCGATGGCCAGCACGTAGGCGTGCTCGTTGCTCATCATCGACACGTAGTCGAGGCGGTCCATGTACGGCACCGACTGCAGGTAGGTGCGGGTCTCGGCCAGCTTTTCGGTGGCGCGGTGCAAGAGGCCGATGTGCGGGTCGGCGCGCTGGATCACTTCGCCGTCGAGCTCGAGCACCAGGCGCAGCACGCCGTGCGCTGCCGGGTGCTG
The DNA here is from genome assembly GCA_046728335.1 of Pseudomonadota bacterium. Taxonomy (GTDB): domain Bacteria; phylum Pseudomonadota; class Gammaproteobacteria; order Burkholderiales; family Burkholderiaceae_D; genus JAFCUW01. Next base: position 1,842 of record JBKPEJ010000009.1, read on the forward strand.
CGGACCGAAGTTCAGGGTGTAATTTTTTAACTCAGCCATTATTTCATCCCGTAGGTTTCTTCGCGGATCACGCGCGGAATGATTTCACGCGGCTCGATCGTCACGGGTTGGTAGATCACGCGTTTCTGCTCGGGGTCGTAGCGCATCTCGACGTAGCCCGAAATCGGGAAGTCCTTGCGGAACGGATGGCCGATGAAGCCGTAGTCGGTCAGGATGCGGCGCAGGTCGTTGTGGCCTTCGAACAGGATGCCGTACAGGTCGAACGCCTCGCGCTCGTACCAGTTGGCCGAACGCCAGATGCCGGCCACGGAGGCCAGCAGCGGCATTTCGTCGTCCGGGGCGAACACGCGCACGCGCACGCGCCAGTTGTGCTCGAGCGAGAGCAGGTGCGAAACGGCGGCGTAACGCAGGCCGTCCCACGCGCCTTCGCCGTAGGTCGAATAATCGACGCCGCACAGGTCGAGCAGCTGCTCGAACCTGAGGGTCGGATCGTCGCGCAGGGTCAGCATCGCCGCGGCGTAATCGGCGGCCTTGACCACCACCGTCACTTCACCGAGTGCGGCGCTGATCACAGCGCCCTCGCCCAGTGCGGTTTGCAGGGCGCGTTGCAGGACTTCGAGTTTTGTCGTCATGGTGAAAGCGCCCCTTAGCGTGCGATGGTGTTGGTGCGCTTGATCTTGTTCTGCAGCTGCAGGATCCCGTACAACAGCGCTTCAGCGGTCGGAGGGCAGCCTGGCACGTACACGTCGACCGGCACGATGCGGTCGCAGCCGCGCACCACCGAGTAGGAGTAGTGATAGTAGCCGCCGCCGTTGGCGCAGGAGCCCATCGAAATGACCCAGCGCGGCTCCGGCATCTGGTCGTAGACCTTGCGCAGAGCGGGAGCCATCTTGTTGCACAGCGTGCCGGCCACGATCATCACGTCGGACTGGCGCGGGGACGGACGGAACACGACGCCGAAACGGTCCATGTCATAACGGGCCGCGCCCGTATGCATCATCTCGACCGCACAGCAAGCAAGGCCAAACGTCATCGGAAACATCGATCCGGTGCGGGCCCAGTTGATCAGCTTGTCGGCTGTGGTGGTAATGAAACCTTCGTTTAATACGCCTTCAATTGACATGGCTTATTCCCAATCAAGGGCACCTTTCTTCCAGATATACCAAAAACCGACCACGAATTCAGCGATGAACACCATCATCGTGACGAACCCGGACCAGCCGAGTTCCTTCATCGAGACGCCCCACGGGAAGAAAAACGCCGTTTCCAGATCAAACAAAATAAACAGGATAGCGACCAGATAGTAGCGGACGTCGAATTTCATGCGCGCGTCTTCGAACGCTTCGAAGCCGCACTCGTACGGCGACAGCTTGGCTGCGTCGGGCTTGTTGGGGCCGAGGAGTTTGCCCAGGATCTGGGGCACCACACCGACGCCTATGCCGACGAGAATGAACATCAATACGGGGAAATAATTTTCGAGGTTCACGGTTGATGAGCCTATGTTGAATGATCGGTTAATGAACCACTGCTGCTTGCAGCGCCCTATCGCGCGACCCTGGCTTGAAGCCTACCACCAGGATCAGCGACTGATCCTCGTAAAAAAGCCAGCTTAGGCGCACAGCCCTTGCTGGCTTCTAAATTTCTTGGTGCCGACGGCGAGACTCGAACTCGCACAGGATTGCTCCCACTACCCCCTCAAGATAGCGTGTCTACCAATTTCACCACGTCGGCATTGAGACCGCTATTCTAACCTGTCCTACCACTATTTTTCAATGCAAAAGTTGCGCTAGAACAGGGAAACACGGGTAAATCTGTAAATCTTTTCACTCTTGGCCAAATGATTGCGCCAGTACTGCTGAAACGGTGTGCAGCTTACTTCGGAATCTGGTTAGCCGGGGTCGCTGGAACCGGAGCCGGTGCTGCAGGCGCCGGCGCCGAAGCGGCCGGTGCAGGCGCAGGCGCCGTGGTGGTGGTCGCTGGAACTGCCGCGCCGCCGGTCACCGGAGCCTTGGTCACTGGTACGGTGACGCGCTCCATCACGCCGCCGCCGGTGGCGACGGTGCGGTTGGTGCCGAAGTAAGCCAGCGCCAGCGTCGATGCGAAGAAGATCGCGGCGGCGACGCCAGTCGACTTGGACATGAAGTTCGACGAACCGGTCGCACCGAACAGGCTGCCCGAGGCGCCGGAGCCGAAGGCCGCGCCCATGTCGGCGCCTTTACCGTGCTGCAGCAGCACGAGGCCGATGATGATCAGGGCTGACAGAACCTGTACGACGACGATCAGATTGAACAAGGTGTTCATTGCTATTCCATTCCAAGTTTGACTACAAGATTAAATTCAAATATTCAATGTGCCGCGTGGATGATGGCGAGGAAATCCGCCGCCTTCAACGCTGCGCCGCCGATCAAGCCGCCGTCGATATCCGGCTGTGCCATCAACTCTTTGGCGTTATCGGGCTTCATGCTGCCGCCGTACAAAATCTGCACCGTGCCGGCCGCTACTGCATTCTTTTGCTTCAGCTGCGCGCGCAACTGCGCGTGCACTTCCTGGGCCATGGCCGGCGTCGCCGTCTTGCCGGTGCCGATCGCCCATACCGGCTCGTAGGCCAGCACGATGCGCGCGACGCTTGCGTCGTCGAGCAGTGTCAATACGGCGTCGAGCTGGGCCGACACCACGGCGAAGGTCTGCCCTGCTTCGCGCTCGGCCAGGGTTTCACCCACGCAGACGATCGGTGTGATGCCCGCTTCCAGTGCTGCGACAGCCTTTTTCGCGACAAGTTCGTTGCTCTCGGCGTGATAGGCGCGGCGCTCGGAATGGCCGACGATGACATAGCCGCAAGCGAAATCGGCCAACATCGCCGCCGACACTTCGCCGGTAAAGGCGCCGCCCGGGTGCGAAGAGACGTCCTGCGCGCCCCAGGCTAGCGGACTGGCGGACAAGGCTGCTTCGCACTGGGCCAGGTAGGGCGCAGGAACGCACACCGCGCAAGCGGCCGGCGCACCGTCCAGGCCAGCGGATATGCCCGACAACAGCGCTGCGTTGACCGCACGGCTGCCATTCATTTTCCAATTGCCTACGACGAGTTTGCGACGCATGGTAGCCCATATTTAATTAACCCGCTATTCTAACCGCCGTCACCATGGCGGTCAAACAATGGCAGGGCTGGGTGTGCGATTGGGGGGATTGCGGGCGTATTGACGCCACGGTGGCGCGGATACCGCGGATTCGGTCGATTCAGCATGGATCCCCGCTAGCGCGAGGACGACGGCACTAATTGAGGTCCGT
>JBKPEJ010000005.1:0-170604 GCA_046728335.1 Pseudomonadota bacterium
GCTGGTCATTTCGGCCGCGGTCGGCTTCCTGCTGTGGTACACGGTCACGCGCGACGCGGCCGACATCCAGCCGCTGGTGCCGGCGCTGCAAAGCTGGTGGATGAAGATCCATGTGCCGGCCAACTTCATCGGCTACGGCACCTTCGCGCTGTCGGCGATGGTGGGCTCAGCCTACCTGCTCAAGTCGCAGGGCTACCTGGCCGACCGCCTGCCGTCGCTGGAAGTGCTCGACGACGTGATGTACAAGGCGATCTCGGTCGGCTTCGCCTTTTTGACCGTGGCCACCATCCTTGGCGCGCTATGGGCCGCCGAAGCCTGGGGCGGCTACTGGTCATGGGATCCGAAGGAAACCTGGACCCTGATCGTCTGGCTCAACTATGCAGCCTGGCTGCATCTGCGCCTGATGAGCGGCCTCCGCGGGCGTTTGGCGGCCTGGTGGGCGATGGTTGGCTTGCTGGTGGTCGCGTTCGCTTTTCTGGGAGTGAACATGTTCCTGTCGGGCCTGCACTCCTACGGCAAATTGTAGTGAAGGCGCGGCGCAAATACCGTTGCGCCCGACGCAAGTTTGCCCGATGAAGTTAGATTGGTGAATCTCCCCGACCTGCTAGCGGCGCCGCCTATTCCCGAATAAACCAGGCTGATCAAGCGCACTCGTCGCACGAAGAGACAGAACGCGTTCGCGGAGGCGAACGCCCTTGGCGATTTATGAGCGTTCGACTCCGAAGAGAAGACCCGTTGCACCAATTGATTCGATGATCGAGACAGCATCGGATTCGATGTCAGAACAGCGCCGGCGTCCAGCGCTCGACCGCCAACTGAAGCTGACGAGCAATTCCTTGTCGCCAGTTTTGAAAACTAGGGTATCCGTATTTCGCGATTGACTTTTCATTGTGTAACGCATCAATGGCAAAGGTGAACATAATTTGGCCGACTTGAATGTCTCAATTCGGGCAGATCCGGCGATTGCCGCGCGAGCTCGCATGCTTGCATTCAAGCATTGAAAGACGTCTACATGTGCTTCGCATTTTCATCATGATACGAACCATCCGCTACGGCGACTCTGAAAGTCAGGTTGGCGATCTCTACATCCCCGGACAGAATATGCCGGCAGTCGTCTGCCTCCTACATGGCGGCTTCTGGCGCATGCCATATGGGCGCGAGGAGATGTCAGCCATCGCTACCGATCTTGCTTCGCGCGGCTATGCCGTGTGGAATATCGAATACCGCCGAATCGGCAGCCCGGGCGGCGGTTGGCCAGGTACGTTGCAGGACATTGCGGCGGCCATTGATCACCTCTCCGCACTCAAAGCCTGCGAGGTCGAATTGGATCTTCACCGCGTTGCCGTCGTCGGACATTCTGCTGGCGGCCATTTGGCGCTTTGCGCCTCTGCAAGAAGAGGTGAGGCCGAAGGGAGGTTTGCGCCGCGGAAAGTCATTCCCGCGGCAGTTGCTGGTTTGGCAGCCGTTGTTGACCTGCATACAACGTTCTCCCTCAATTCCGGGAACAATGCGGTGAGCGCGCTTCTCGGAGGATCCCCGAGCCAGCACCCTATTCGTTACGCGCAAGCATCGCCACTCGGTCTGGTCCCTCTGGGTTTGCGGCAATTAATCCTCCATGGAACAAACGATGATGCATTGCCAGTCGAACTGTCTCGCGAGTATGTGAAAGCCGCTCGGCGCATGGGCGACAGCGTCGACTATGTCGAACTACCAGGCATGGGTCACATGGAATACCTCGATTCAGCAAGCCAAGCGCACGATGCACTATGCAAGTGGCTCAATGTTGTTCTAGCCAGCCCAAAGGCTGAGGTCTAAAACTGACGTGATCCGATCAGCGCAAACGATAAACGGTAGCGTTCCAACCTGCCAAATGTCAGCAAAAGCGCAAGCAGCCGAACGAGGCGCCGCATAGTTGGCCAGGATTGGTATCGAGCTGCGATCCGGATTGCAGCCGAACGACCATGCGATCCGAATTCCAGCGCAGGAAAAAAATACTCGGACGATGCAACCCTGCTGACCATTATTCCGGCCCCACCCTGCATGCACACCACGCCACGCCGGCTGAAGTATTTCCCGCCAAATTCTTGGCAGAAAAAGCGCGAAGGTTGTCAATATCGGGGGCAATGCCTGGGCAATACTGCATCGGCTTGCAATCGTCATGCGAAGGCACGACACGGGAATTGGACATCGCTGTCGAAGGGTGGACTGGCAAGCGTTCGATTCTCCATTATGAAAGAACCAATAATGCATATCCCGCATCGGCTCATGATAGCGGCCTTCCCGCAATCGCAGATTCTCGACATAACAGGTCCGCTTGAAGTCTTCTCGGCAGCGAATGAGGCGGCATCGGTCAGCGGTCTTTCGCTGCCATACGAAGTGATACTCGCCACTCCGGGAGCGGGGCTGGTGTCAACCACGTCAGGAGTGGATTTATACGCCACACATGATATGTTCGACCGCTCTATAGTCGTGGATACGGTCATCTTCGCAGGGGGCAGAGGCGCCCGCCGGATGACCGGTGATTCAAACGCAATCGAGGAGATTACCGCATTGTGCCATCGCACGGCCCGCGTTGCATCGATCTGCACTGGCGCTTTCATACTCGCGGCGAGCGGACTGCTCGACAATCAGCGGGCAACTACTCATTGGGCCCATTTTGACGAGTTCGCACACGCATTTCCTCGTGTAAGAATAGATCATGACGCGTTGTTCGTCACGGATGGGAAATTTCATACCTCCGCAGGCATCACTGCCGGGATCGATTACGCGCTGGCGATTGTCGAACAGGACCTTGGGCGGATGCTGGCGCTAGAGGTAGCACGCACACTTGTCGTTTTTCTGAAACGCCCCGGTGGGCAGTCGCAATTCAGCACACAGTTGAACGCGGACATCATTGCCACCGATCCCGACTGTTTTGCCGACTTGACGAATTGGATTTCGGAAAATCTCGCCAGCCCAATTCCCGCCCATAGAATGGCAGACAGAGTGGCTATGAGCCCCCGTAATTTCGCGCGTCGCTTCAAGCGGGCCATGAACATGACGCCCAATACGTATGTGCAGGGACTGCGGGTCGATCTTGCGCGCAACCTGCTCACTGAGTCTCCGCTTTCGCCACTACGCATCGCCGAACGCTGTGGATTTGTAACGTCCAAGGCGATGCGTACTGAGTTCCAGCGCCGTCTTGGCGTATCGCCCGAACAGTACCGTGCACGCTTTCAGACGACGGAACTGACGAAGCACGACAGGGCACCACAGAATTAGCTGTCGCCTCCTCGTCGATGCCGCTGCTCGCGTCTCGACGTCTAAAGTGCTGACGCGCTGCGCGCAGAAATGCTCGGCTCGTTGGATTCCGTCAATTTCACTTGGCCTGAGAGGCCAATTGCCCCACTATACAAGCTTCCCGGTCACGGTTTGCTACACTGGAATTCTTTATGCAGCAGAGCCATCGCATTGTCATTGTCGCCTTCGAACCTGCCCAGATGCTCGATGTAACCGGACCACTCGAGGTCTTCGCCATGGCAAATGCGTGCTGTCAGGATGCCGGCAAGCCTGCCCCCTATGATCTCGTCGTGGCTGCACCACAAGCTGGCCCCGTCATGACAACATCGGGCGTAGCATTTTTGGCGTCCCATTCGATATTCGATCCTTTGCTAGCGTGCGATACGCTAATCATCGCCGGCGGAATGGGGGCGCGGGCTGCGGTCCGTGATAGCGCGTTGATCGCCGCCCTGACGACGCTATGCAAACGGGCCCCGCGCGTCGCGTCGATCTGCACAGGTCTATTTCCCTTGGCGGCCACAGGCTTGCTGAATCAATCGCGTGCGACGACGCACTGGGCGCATTTCGACGAATTTTCGGCCCTGTTCTCGGAGGTCCAACTGGATCAGCACGCCCTCTTCATCAATGAGGGCAGATTTCATAGTTCAGCCGGAATCAGCGCAGGAATCGACTATTCGCTGTCGATCCTGGAAACAGACTTGGGAAGGAGCCTGGCCCTGGAAGTCGCACGGAACCTCGTGGTCTTTCTCAAACGGCCCGGGGGACAAGCACAGTTCAGCGCCCCGCTCGCTGCCGAAGCCGCGGCCGACGATCCCAATCGATTCGCTGCGCTGACCCAATGGATCTTGCAAAACTTAGCGGCTGACCTGTCGATCGAACTATTAGCCGAACGGGTTTCAATGAGCCCGCGTAACTTTGCGCGCCGGTTTGTCGAGGCAATGAACATTGCGCCGGGAAAGTATGTCGAAAAAATGCGAATCGATGCCGCACGCCGCGGCCTCACCGACGGCAGCCAGTCAATTGCACGCATCGCGGCGCGCTGCGGCTTCCCGTCGGCCGAGGCCATGCGACTGGCTTTTAAGCGTCACCTCGACATTGCTCCGAACGACTTCCGGGCCCGTTTTCGCACAACGGGCTCTGCCAAGAGCGAGGTGATTGCAACGCAAGCACAGTAAGCGTGCTGTCATTTCAACGCTCGCATTTGGGGAATCGATCAATGGCTGCGGAATGCCGATGTTGCCCGAATATTCTGTCAAGTCGGCGGGATCGTTGGTAGCGCTTGGAAGGTTTTCGATAGTCCACCGTCCTCCAAAATCGGACACCCGGTAAGCTTCAGCCATTGTTCGTTCACCGAAGATTGAACGGCCATTCCACCTCCCAATGAAATGCTGAGAGACGAGAAGTCCAGTTTGTGAAAAGCAGCGTTGTTGAGCAGGGCATTGACAAGCGCATTGTCCACCGCAAGCATATTAAATCGATATTTGGCAAGTTCCTTGACGAATCCGCCGACGTCGCAAGGGTTTGAAATGAGCACATTCAGCGCACCCCATCGCGTTCCCATCATCATGCAGGCTGTCATGGCGAAGATATGGCGCAGCGGCAAAGAGCACACGATCGTTGGTGCGCCGGAGGGAGGATTGTTGTCAAATGCAGGCTGTAACCACACATGGTCCTGAAACACATTCGCAATAATATTGCGGTGGGTTAGCGTCGCACTTTTCGATATCCCTGTCGCCCCCGCCGTGTATTGGAGAAAAGCGACGTCATCGTGAAGGGGGCGCACTGCCGCCGTCGTCCATTGCGCCCCTTCGTCGAGTGCACGATTGAAACGGACCATTCCCGGAAGCGAGAAGGCCGGCACCAGCTTCTTGACGTGGCGTGCCGCGAAATTGACCACAGCTCCCTCTACCGGCCCGAACATATCGCCCATGCTGCCAACCACGACGTGTTTGACGGCAGTAGCGTGGATGACCTCCTCCAGGGTCGTCGCAAAATTTTCCAGAACGATGATCACTTCAGCGCCCGAATCGATCAACTGGTGCTGGAGTTCAGCCGGAGTGCACAGAGGATCGACATTGACCACGGTGTAACCGGCGCGCAGCACACCTGCAACTGCGATAGGGTATTGCAGCAGGTTTGGCATCATGATCGCCACACGGGCACCCTTTTCCAGGCCCCGGCTTTTCAACCAGGAGGCAAGTTCGGTCGAACATTGGTCGAGTTCCCCGTAGGTGAGGAAGCGGTCCATGCAAACATATGCGGGGCGCGTGGCATACTTCCAAAACGATTCTTCGAGAAGGTCCACCAAGGAACTGTATTGCGACGGGTCGTGTTTCGGTACCTCTTTCGGATACGATGCGAACCAAATCTTTTCCATTGTTGCCTTAACCGTGAGTATGTTTGATCGTGGCCAGCTCCTGCCGGCAAGAAGACATATAGCTGATCTGGCCATGAATGCTGTGCGGTCTACCGCGCCAAAGTGTAGGTCGACGGGCGCTCTCACGACCGACAAAAACGCGATGAAATTCCGCCAAATTAGTCAGCCTTAACACATGGAATTTTCTTTTTTCGCCGCTGGAAGAGGAACGCACGTGCTGCGTGCTTGGAAACAGGAGGTCGGTTCACGTCCTTGGGGCGCGCTAACACGCGCATGCAGCTCGTTCAGGCGAAGGAGCAAGACGATCCGGATGGTCTTTTCTTCGTGCACGACCGCGTAGTCAACAAGGTGTGGAGCCGCGGTGGATTCGCCCGATTGAGCCACTAGCGGAATACCTGGGGTATCAGCATGATGACGTTGCGCCGCCCGAAAATCGAAGAAAATTCGTTTCGGATTTGCTGGCGCATCGTTTTTAGAAGTACGTGGGAATGATATGGTATCGAACGAATTACAAATATCATGCAGCGAATCCAGCCCAGCAACCACATAGATTTCGAATATGCGAACAACGAGCTATGAATAACACGGTGCTGACCTCACGCTTACAACTGGATCGATACGAACGTCTTTGGGGCAAGGCTAAAGACGTCCGCATCGTTTTGAGACCGCGCTTTGCTGAGCGCTGATTAGACCGGACCGCAAGTATCTGGTTTGCACGTACAGCGATCGGCGCACTGGCATTGTGAACCGCAGTTGCAACTCGGCTGTTTGGCCACTGGCTGACAGCCACATTGGCAAGCAGCGCCAACGCACGCATTGCATTTGCAGGGAGATACATTCGATGTGTTCATGATGACTTTCCTTTCAAGAGAGAGAGAAGGACCAGTGCAAGCAGGACGCTCACCTTGGCCTGAACGAAACGGCTATTTTGGCTGAATCCGGGCACCCACACCCATGCGGGCGAAGGGCTTTTCTTTTCGTACGAACTGGTGAAACAGCGCGCCAACGATATGCAGCGCCGTCACCGCAATGAGAATTCTCGCGACCAGGGCATGTACCTGGTAAGGCAGGTATGGCGAAAAGTCGTCCGGAAGCGCAGCACCAGAATGGGCGAACACGATGGCAAATAGCCCTGCCCGGACGGTCAAGACAATACCGCTGATGACCATCCCGATTACACCGATGCGTAGCACGGCATGGACGACAAGCGCCAACCCATCAACTAATGCATGACCTGATTTCAGGCGATCAGGCTGCGACGTGAAGAGCCGCACAAGGACACTGAAGATGATCAGGATGCCGATCAGTATCCCGATGAGCATATGGATTCTTAGCGGCGTGATTTTGTTGCCGTCATTAGTCAATGGCTGCAAATAAAACAGCCCGAACGTCAGGGAGATGAGAATCAATCCTGCTAGCAACCAGTGCTGCACGATCTGAAGTGAATTGAAGCGTTTCGGCGTCATGGCAATCTTTCAGTGTAAGTTCATTGACCAGCCGTTTCAGGTTGGTCCTTCCCACTACTGGAAGGTCAAGCCTTTTCTTTAAATAGATTTATTCTTGACCTTCCAATCATGGTAAGGTTGACCATGGCGGAGGCGTTCACCGAGGAGCTTCGAACAGGCTCAGCGGTCATCGCTGAATGGGATCTGACGGCGCCGGCAATGCGGTGCATCCCATGCGCGAGCCGCGTTGAGCGTGCATCAATGTGTTGGCTGTCACCCAGCCCAGGCGCCCTGCCCGTCTCAGAGGCGCACGGCCAGCGTCACTCCGTCGCCTGAAACCGTTGTCGCAACTGAACAAGGAATCGCCATGACCTTCCCTACACCTATGCAGCAGGAACTGAATACCGACCACGGGGAAGGATCCCAAAATATCGGCGAGGCTGCCAAAGCCTCTGGCGTGTCTGCCAAAATGATTCGGCATTATGAATCGATTGGTCTGATCAGCGCTGCGCGGCGTACCGATGGCGGCTATCGCATGTACGGGCCGCAGGATGTACGGACTCTTCAGTTCATCCGTCGTGGCAGGGAACTTGGCTTCTCACTCGACCAGATCAGGGAATTGCTCGCTCTATGGCAGAACCAAGGGCGCGTCAGCAAGGAAGTACGCGCATTGGCCGGGCAGCACGTTGCTGACCTGGATCGGCGCATTATGGAACTGCAGGCGATGCGCCGCAGCTTGGAACCCCTGGTAGTAGCGTGCCATGGCGACGATCGGCCGGATTGTCCGATCCTCGATGACCTGTCGCTACTCCACGCGGACAGTACGCGCCCAGGCCGGTATCGCTGGCAATGACGGTCTCACCAGCCTGTTTCTTGCTACCGTCGCCACTTAAAATCAGTAGAATTGCAAACCGTGATCGACCTTGCCGACCACGGCGACCTGGAACTCTGCGCTTTCACTGAAGCCGATCAGGATGTCGGCCTGGGTCGAGGTCGGCAACCGCATGACGCCAAGCCAGTACTCCAGGCCGTCGGCGTCGGCGCTACGGTGCAACACGTTCTGGTACAAGGCACTGAGGAAGGCCGCATTATTGCCGCTGGCGCCAGGGCCGGCGCGGAATTCGGCGCTGGCAGTGAAACCTTGGGCGACGCTGGCGAGGCTGCTGCCGTGCTCCATCTGTCCGTTCCAGAAGACCAGGCCGCCCAAGTCGGGCGCGCGCCCGAAGGTGGCCAGATAAAGGCGGGTGAGCTGGCCTGTGTTGCCGCCGATCCCGTTCAGGTAATCGCCACCGCTGAAGCGCAGGACTTCCACCTCGTTCAAGGTATCCTTGCCATCGGAGCCGCTGATCAGCATATCCCTGCCCTGCGATGTGAAGGTGTAGTCGGCCCGCTTGCCACTAAAGACAGCGATGTCGATGCCCTGGCCGCCGATCAGAATGTCGTCGCCGCCGCCGCCGGTCAGCATGTCGTTGCCGGACCCGCCTTCCAGCCGGTTGGCGCCGGCCGTGCCGAACAGTCGGTCGTCGCCATTGCCGCCGATTGCATTCTCGATCGTCGTGCCGTAATTGATCGTCACCTGGCCCGGTGACGTGATCAGGGCCCCGCGCTGGGCGCCCAGATAATCCCACCAGCCCGGATCCAGGTGCAAGGTCAATGGACTGTCGAGGCCGCCAGCGCTGACCGTGTCGCCGCCGCCCCCGTCGCGGATGAAATTGGTCGCGCCTGCGTTCAGGACGTAGGTGTCGTCAGCGCTGCGCAGACCGGGGGCGGGGCCGTAAATGAAGTCGAGGGCCGCCATATCGAACACGCCATAAGTGTAGGGCGGAACGCTGCCGTTGTTTGAATCGTAATATGCCTCGCGCGACAAACTGGCGCCTTGTTCGGAAGATGGCAAGATGTTGTTCCCATCCGTCGACTCGAATGGGTGCTTGAGGCCCAGTGCGTGGCCAAGTTCGTGCATCAGGGTGAACGTGGGAACGGCCGGATTCCTCGAATCGGGCTGCAAGAAACTGATCACGGCATTGCTGCCGCCGTCGTCGGCGCGCGGATAGTAGGCGGCGCCGCCCGTGGGAGTCAAAGACGAGGTTGTCGTCGTTTCCCGGCCCATCAGCGACAGGCTATTGCTGCCGCTTTCACTGCCGGCGACGAAGTGCAGGTCAAACTGGGTGCTGACATAGTCCAACGCATGCAAGGTATAGCCCTGCTCGGCGGCCGTCATCGGGCGCGGATTGTAATTCGCCAAGCCCGCATCGGTATTTGTATTGGGGAAAGAGACCTGAAACGTGTGGCCCGCGCCGAGAAAACTCAGATAATCGGCGCGCAAGCTGGCGGCGTCCTGGTTGGCGGCGGTCGGCAGCATGGCGTCGATCCAGTACGGAATGCTTTTCGCGCTGAGTTGCACATGGCTGAGATAATCGGTTTGGCCCCCATGCCCATCGTTGAATTGCCACTGCAGGTCGATCTCGGATGCGCCAGGCTGCGCCATATTTTGATAGCCCAACGACCGCAGTGCGCTATCAATGCGTGCCGAGGTGGCCGCGTGGTTGAAGGTAAGGGTCAGCACGCCCGCGTCTTGCTGGCCACTGGCGATGGCCACGCCACCGACCCAGGCTAGTTCCCCATCCAGGCGCAAGCCGCCGGTACCGACGAACAGATCGTCCGCACTGGCGCCACCGGCCCGCGACAGACGCAGCACGGCGCCGCTGTAGTCGCCCTGGCCGGCGGCCAGGGCGTCGAGCGTGGCGTGACGCACATCCATCCTTTGGCTGATCGGCGCGGCCGGATAGCCGAGCAGGTACTTGATGCTATTGTCGGACACGAGATTGCCGAACTGGGGGTCGGGCAGACCCTGCTGATTGAAACGGGCCAGACTGGCAGAGATGTAGTTCCTGCCTCCGTCCGACGTCGCAGTGTTACCGCCGAGCAGTATGGCGCCATCCGAATCGACAGCGATTTGACTGGCAACCGCCAGCGTCGCATCGCCCAGGTTCAGCGCGGCCACACCGCGGTGGCCATAGTCGGTGTCGAGCCGGCCATTGAAATCGAAGCGCATGCTGAACATTTCGCTTGTATTGCTAAAGCCCGCGCTTGTATTCACGCTCATGCTATCTTGGCCGAAGACGTACAGGTGCTGATCCGGACCTGCAAATACGCCTTGCTCGACCAGGCCGGCACTGATGGTGGCCCCATCCGGCGCGTGGTAAGGCTGATAGTCGTCGAAAAATATCGACACTACGCCCGCTTTGCCGAAATTCGGGTCCAGTCCGTGGCCGTCCGGCCGTAATTTGCTCATGTACAAGGCGATCGGATTAACGTTTCCGTCCGTCTTGTCGAGCATGAGCGTATTGCTCCCTGCAAAAATATGGCCCGCGAGCACGATACTGTTGTCTGGCAAGACCGTCATGTGGGTATACGGCGCGCCGCCAGCCGATGGCGGGACGGTATACGAGCCCTTCGTCCCAAAGGCGGTATCGAGCTGGCCATTGGACAGATAGCGGGTCACCACGCTGCTGGAGGCCGTCGATGGATCAATCCATGCGACCAAAATCTTGCCGTCGCTCTGGAGCGCCAATTCGCCCGAATGGCTCAAGCTTCCATGTTCGCCAAATGCCGTGTCGACCTCCCCGTTCGGCAGCAAGCGTATGACGACGCTGCCGATGAGGTCGTCTGATGCTATCGGTAACAGTATATGGCCATCCGATTGCAACACAATGTGTCCTGGCGATTCGAAGCGGCCATGGTCCAATGTCACGTAAGCCTGGCCCTGGCCGAAACTCGTATCCAAACTGAAATCGGGCCGGATTTTATAGACGACGGTGTCATTGTTGTTGCCATGGCCGCCGTGGGCAATGCCGGTGACGAGAAAACTGCCATCGTCCAGGCGCTGCAGGCCGTTCCCGATTTTGACGTTCGGCAGATTCAGGAAGCCGCCGCTACCAAAGTTCGCGTCGAATTGGCCATTGCTTGACAAATGGTACAGACCGCCATGGTCGAGCACCAAGATCGAATGGTCGGGAAGGATAGCGAAGCCGTCCGCAGTATGCCCCTGTTTGGCTTCGGGCGGTAAGACGAATTCGCCGCTCTGGGTAACTGTCAAGATGGGTAAACTACTCATGTGGTGCTCGTGCTCCTTGCGCGTTGTGGGACGGTCTGGCAAAAAATGCTCCGTCCCGTATGCTTCAAGATCTATTCGTTCGAAAAAAAGCCTACCCCGGAAGGCAAAACCAGTTCGGTGGATTGACTAATTCCCCCTCAGCTCTCCGAATATCCTCACTGGCGTTCCCATGACTGCGAGCGACCGAAAAGAGCGACTCCGACATAGCCGCGGACGACCAACTTGTGCCCGCCCTCTTCCAGCCGAATCTTGCAGCGATATGTCGTACCATTCTCCGGATCGAGAATTTCTCCATCGATAAATTCTTCGCCGCTTGCTTTCAAGTTGCGCATGAATACCATCCCGGCAATTGCTTGCCCTTTGCGCTCATCAGTGCATTTGGTGCACGTGGTCTGAGCATCGGGCGCCAAACTACGTTCGATTCTTCCGAACAACTTGCCGTCTTGTTGGAATACCTCAACGATGCTGCGGGGTTTTCCGGTTTTGTCATCGATGGTTTTCCAATGCCCGACTGGACTGTGAACATCGAGTGAAGCGGCCCAGCCAAAATGTGGGAAGGTCGAGGAAACTGCCAAAATACATGTTGCGAGGAAAAATTTTGATTTCATCTTTTTGCGCTCCGATTTGTAATGAAGGAAGGACTTTGGATCGCGTGCAAACACGTCCAAATGACGATTTAAGAATCTCGATCGAATAGAGGGTGGAACTCTGGTGCCTACGTGCGCTCGTCGTTACCAAATGGCTGTGATACGAACTCCACTCAGTGAGGACGCACGCGCGCACTCACCGGTGTGGCACTCCCGTCGCTGTTACGACCATGAAACGCGGCTCAATAGCGAGGATGACTAACTCCTTGCGGCAGGTTCATCTCGCAATTCACGGCGCAGTATTTTTCCGACGTTGGTCTTGGGCAGCGATTCGCGAAATTCGATATGTTTTGGCCGTTTGTACCCGGTAAACTGCTCTTTGCAAAACAGCATCAGAGCCTCCGGCGTCAGCGCTGCATCCTTGCGTACCACGAACAGCTTGACGGCCTCGCCCGAATTTGCGTCCGGCACGCCCACGCAGGCGCATTCGAGCACACCCGGATGGCCCGCGACCACACCTTCGATTTCGGTCGGATACACATTGAATCCGGAGACCAGCACCATGTCTTTCTTGCGGTCGACGATCCGGACGAAGCCGCGCTCGTCCATGATTCCAATATCGCCCGATTTAAAGAAGCCGTCGGCGGTCATGACCTTGGCCGTTTCGCCAGGCCGGTTCCAGTATCCAGCCATCACCTGCGGGCCGCGGATAGCGATTTCGCCCGGCTGTCCATGCGCGACCGGCACCCCATCATCGTCGAGGATCACCACCTCGGTCGACGGCATCGGTATCCCGATATTGCCGGAATACGCAGTCGCATCGACTGGATTGCTGATCGCGCCGGGCGACGTTTCCGACAGACCGTAGGCTTCGAGGATGGGACAGCCGGTCAGCTTCAGCCATTTTTCGTTGACGGCCTGCTGCACCGCCATGCCGCCGCCAAGGGAGATTTTGAGCGACGAGAAATCGAGCTTGGCAAATTCCGCGCTGCTGAGCAGGGCATTGAACAGGGTGTTCACGGCCGGCAGGAATTCGAACCGGTATTTCGCCAGTTCCTTGACGAAGCCGGGAATATCGCGTGGGTTCGGTATCAGGATGTTCACGGCGCCCCAGCGCGTGCCCATCATCATGCAGGCGGTCAGCGCGAAGATATGGTACAGCGGCAGCGCGCACACCATCGTCAGCGCCTCCCGCCGGTGATGCGTGTCGAAGGCCGGCCGCATCCACGCCTCGTTCTGCAGCACATTGGCGATGATATTGCGGTGCGTGAGCGTAGCGCCCTTCGACACGCCGGTGGTGCCTCCCGTGTACTGCAGGAACGCGACGTCGTCGGCGCCCAGGCTCACGGGCGCCAGCGTCATGTGCACACCCTCATCGAGCGCGTGCTTGAAATGGGTCATGCCCGGAAGCGAAAATGACGGCACGATCCGCTTGATGCGGCGGACAACGAAGTTGACGATTGCGCCCTTGAAAATACCGAGCATATCGCCCATGCTGGCCACTACCACATGCTTGACCTTGGTCTTGCCGAGCACCCGTTCCAGCGTACTAGCAAAGTTCTCCAGGATGATGATCGCTTCGACACCGGCATCATTGAGCTGATACTCCAGTTCGCGCGGCGTGTACAGCGGATTGATATTGACCACGGCATAGCCGGCACGCAGGATGGCGGCCACCGCGATCGGGTATTGCAGCACGTTCGGCATCATGACTGCGACCCGCGCGCCCTTTTGCAATCCCTTTTGCTGCAGCCAGGCGCCGAGTTGGCGCGAATAGCTATCCACTTGCGCGTAAGTCAGGAAACGGTCCATGCAAACATAGGCGTTCCGCGTAGCGTACTTTCGAAAAGACTCTTCCAGCAGGCTTACCAACGAACCGTATTGTGAAGGATCGATATCCGCCGGCACATTCTTAGGATAAGATCCAAGCCAAATTTTTTCCATTCCTGCCTTTGCGATGAGTTTTTGAATAATCTGACAAATGCTGTAATGGCGAAAATGCCTGGCGCTCCATATCCAAGGCTACGTCGGTTGGCACAGCAAACCAGCGCCGGGCCGGCCTGTAAAAAGGACGCGCGCCAAGGTCGCACTGTCCACAATGCAGGAAGTCCGCTCGGTGCATGTGGTACCGCCCCAAAAAACCTGGGCAAACAATCTCGCTCAGGACCTAGTGTAAGTGAACGGAAACAACGGCTACGGCCAAAATACAATCAATTGCCGCCATTTTCGGCGCCCCCTCCCCCGGGATGGCATCCGCCCCTCAGTTGCATCCCATCGAGCAGCGAGGACGCCAACTCGCACCGCTGGAGCGCCGCCAATTTCGCCAGGAGTGTGGATGGGCTTCGAAAAGCGCGTAAATCTGAGGATGAGGCCACCTCCAGCGGCATGGAAGTGGAATCATGGGGCACCGCCGGCCAGCTGCTGCTATGGAAACGGGTACAGCCTAAACTCGCTGAAAAATTGTCTTGATCAATGGGGCCACTTTCGTTCGCTAGCCGAGCGGCGCTGCGCTTTGCGCGTGGTGCGGCCCCGGTTATTGCGTCACTTGAGCACCTTTGCCACGTCGACGATGTCAACGCCCTGCAGCTGGCCGAGCCAGGCATCGAACCACGGCTTGTGTGATTTGCCGACAATGGAAACGATACGGGCGCCGGGGAGTTCGCGGAAGGTTTCGCGGATGTTGGCGATCATGCGCAGGTTGCGGATTTCCCAACCGGCGACCCACATCTGAGGGTAGCGTTCCGGCGACTTTGCGCGCATGGCCGGGCTGACGTTGGCCTCGGCAAGCCTCCGCAGGCCCTCCGGGTCGTTGATGTAGCGGTACAGCGGCAGCATGTCGGGGGCCTGCGCAAGGACACCCTCCTGTTTCTTACGTTCCTCGAACTCCGCGGTGCCGGCCCACGCCGCCTCGAGCGACCGGCCGAACGCCTTGGCGTCCGGCACATCGATGTTGTCGCCGGTATGGTTGTCGATGGCATGGACCCGCTGCAGACCCAGCCGCGCGGCCAGGCGGGCGGCCAACTGGTAGCTCTCGTCGTTGCGCGTCGCAATCTTTCCGAGTATCTCCACCAGCGCGGCATTCAAGCTGTCGCCGGCGCGGCGCTCGGCTTCGGGCAGCTGCAGCCACTGCACATAGGACGAGGCGCTGTCGCTCGCCGCCAGGAACAACGCGGCGAGGTGCCGGCGCTGCGCCGCTGTCGGTTGCGCAGGCCAGGCCTTGAGCAGCTTGTCCACTTCGGCGATGGCCGCGGGCACGTCCAATCCGGTGGCTTCCTTTGCCGCATCAGTCGAGGTGCAGTTATAGGGCTCACCGTGCTTTGCAGGATGGCGCGCAATCAAATCACATTCTTCGCCAGACTGAACCTCAATGGTGATGATGTCGGGCCTGAACGCCGTCAGCCGATTGAGCACACCATCCAGCGATGCGGGATTGAAGCCTGCCGGCATCTGGCGCAGGTGCACGGTGCCCAGCACCAAAACCTGCGCCCGTGGTCCCACCATGTCGCGATCGAGCACCGTCAGATCGACCTGCGCCTGCGCTGCGAACGGCAATGCCGCGATTAATCCCCAGATCCAATTGGTCCATTTACCCATGTCGTATTTTTCCTTGTGTTGTCAGAGCAAATCCAACGTGATGCTGAACCGGGGCGCTTTGGAGCGCGTCCGGATTGAACGCAATATTGACGTTTTCACGCATAAGCGCTCCGTCAGTACGCCCGCTTGGAGGGTAGCGCGACCGGCTTCGCCGCGTCTTGCCTGCGATTCAACCGCAACACCTGCGCGGCACTGCTGTGCTGCTGGGATCGGCCAACCATGGCGAGCGCCGCTTCACTCGTCGAAGGGCTTGTGTCAATCTCGAACACGCTCACCAACTGTGTCAGGCTGTTGGCCTGCATCTCGAGTGACTGCGCGGCTTCGGCGGCCCGATCAACCAATGCAGCGTTCTGCTGAGTGGTCGTGTCCATTTCGCTAATCGCCACGTTGACCTGTTCAATCCCCGCGCGCTGCTCGTCGCTGGCAATGGTGATGTCAGCCATGATTCCGGTTACTTTCTGGATGCTGGTGAGGATTTCATCCATCGTCGCCCCCGCCTGGTCAACCAGCAGCGAGCCGCTATCAACTTTTGCAACCGAATCGACGATCAGGATCTTGATCTCCTTCGCCGCCGTCGCACTGCGCTGCGCCAAATTGCGCACCTCCGAAGCGACCACCGCAAATCCGCGTCCCTGCTCGCCTGCGCGTGCCGCCTCCACCGCGGCATTCAAGGCAAGGATGTTTGTTTGGAATGCGATGCCATCGATTACCCCAATGATGTCGGCGATTTTTCTGGCAGATTCATTGATCGAGCCCATCGTCGACACAACCTGCGACACCACGATGCCGCCGCGCTCGGCGACCCGCGCGGCAGACACTGCCATCAGATTGGCTTCCTGTGCGTGCTCGAAATTCTGCCGCACTGTCGCATTCAATTCTTCCATCGAAGAAGCAGTCTCCTCGAGGGCGCTGGCTTGCTGCTCGGTGCGCGCAGAAAGGTCCATATTCCCGGATGCAATTTGGTGCGACACGATGGCCATCGTGTCGGTCCCAGCACGCACTTCGCCGACGATCCTGACCAGGCTGGCGGTCATGTCGCGCAGTGCCGCCTGCAGCAGGCCGAATTCATTATGCGACGTCACTGAAACGGTGCCGGTCAGGTCGCCCAAGGCGATACGGCGCGCGACCGAAACCGCTTGATGCAGCGGTGCATTAATGCTTTTCAGCAGTAACAAGCCTGCTGCGACGCTGAGCAAAGCACCGCAAAAAATTGACGCGAGCATTGTGTAATTTTGTTGCGAAATGCTGCTGTGGGCCTGCTCGGCACTGGCATGGCTACGCTTGCCAAGGAACTCATTCAATTCTTGAAAAGCCGGGTCAGCCGCTTTATACGCAGGGTTAATATCCGTGATCAGAATGTGCTCGGCTACATCCCATTGATCGGTCTTGATTGCCGCCGCAGCGGCCGTCACGCTCTGCAGGCCTAAACCATGGCTCAGTTCATACCATTTCGAGGCCAATGCAGCTTCGTCCGACGACCTGACCGAAGATTGAAATTCCTCCCAACTCCTGGTCAATAATTCGCTGTTCTTGGCAACCGCGACAAAGTGGTTGGTGACGGGATGATCATGCTTTTTAGCGAACTCGGTGCCAGGCGAATGTTGCAGCGCCTGGAGGATCTGGCTGCGGTTGGTTTCCATCCGCAGCATCAGCGTGACAAGTTGCGTTTGACGGCCGATATCCCGAAGCGTAGCCCCTTCAAGCAGATCGACTGCCCGGTTTGTCGAATAGATGCCAAGCCCCCCCACCAGCACGGAAACGGCGATTAGCAGGGAAACGACCAGCAGGATTGTATGTTTGATTCCAAGTTTCATATAGTTCTCGAGTGACGTAGCTGCGCCCTTTGATCGGGGCAGCCATACTGATGTATTTAAGGCGAATCGCGCGCGGCCCTGGCTATCTCCCGACCGTGCCTGAAATTGTTCCAGGCCTCCTGGGCCGCGCCTTGACGCGATGACGCGGCGCAGCTCTGGTCGGAGCACAGACAGGGCGCGCCGGAGGGCGGGCGTCCGCTGCTCCCGGCGACTTTACTAGGCTGGCAATTCCTCCATCAAGCCGATTGCGGCACTGGACATGAGCTTGTCGATGTCGAGCAAAATCAGTATGCGTTCCTCCACCACGCCGATGCCGATCAGGTAGTTCTTATCGACCGTCATACCCAGCTCCGGCGCGGGCTTCACTTGTTCAGAGGAGAGAGTGATCACATCGGAGACGCTGTCGACCACAATTCCCATCACCCGTTCCGCAATGTTGAGAATGATGACCACAGTGAACTGGTCGTATGTCGGTTCGCCGATATTGAACTTGATGCGCATGTCCACAATCGGAATGATGATGCCGCGCAAATTGACAACGCCCTTGATAAATTGGGGAGCATTTGCGATCCGGGTAACCGCGTCGTAACCGCGCAGCTCCTGGACTTTTTGGATATCGATGCCGTACTCTTCGTCGCCGAGCGTGAATGAAAGAAACTCCAGCGGCAGATATGTATTGCCGTTCGTTTGAATCGCGGGTGCCGTCGCAATCGTCGATGGTGCTTTCATTTTTGGTGCTTTCATTTTTTTAGGAGCGCGTTCGCCAATGGTTTTTTTGATCCCTGGTTGACGCGCCGTTTTGTCTGCCAGTTCCACATTTCCCGATCCGCGAGACCATATCCATTGAGCCTCAAGATACTTTCACCAACTTGGCTGGCACACACCGTATCGGGCATGTTGTCACACCGAACTTAAGCTGCGGTGGCCGATACACGGATGCTTGCTCGCAGGTCCTCGACCAGTCGCTTGCGGCTGCTTAAAGCGTACTCAATGGGCGAGAAAGGCATGGACGCTGCCGCATAGGCGTCGATCAATTCGTGCGTCGCCATCGCCTGCTGCGGTGAGAACACCGTCTGACTGTTATCACGGTGCTGTGTGAGTTTTTCCTGCAGCACTTCCTTGTAAGCGATGTGCGCCTCCGAAATCGGATTGGCAACGCACAAGGCAAACGTTCCATTCAAGAAATACTCCCACGCAGTATCAGTGCGAACGCGCAGGCCGTCGTCAATTGGCGCGCCATCGTCGTCAAAGCTGTCGCGCAAGCGCCAGGTCGCCAGGTTGAGCGTGGCGAGCGCGACGGAAAATTTGTAGGAAAACTGTGCCCGCAAGCGGCTCCCAACGTCATGTGCGGCACCGCTTGCGATGGCGCGGCGCGCCCGATCGATCCATACCGGTTGCGATGGATGGAAGTAACGGCCGGGTGCGGAGCCCGGCGCTGCCATTTCGCCAAATGCAAAGGAACACACGCTTCCTTTATCGGTGACCACATACGATGGCGCGGGAATCAGTCGGTCACGTATCAGAGCATCGAGTTCATCGACATGCATCGCGCCGGCAGTTGTCAGTTGCACCTCGTTAAGGTAATGTTTCTGGAGATAATTGTTCAGTTCTGTCATGAGGTGGTTTCAAGTGTTGCTACACTGCATATTTCGCGCAGCGACCGCTTCTCGTCGTGGTGATGGACTGCTAAATTGTTTCAATGGGTATCTATACAATGCATTGGGACGTTCCCGCGGATGCAATGCGTCAATCAAGCGAATACCGTACACTGTATTTTCGAGTTGCCCCATCGGGTGTCCTATTGGGGGCAAACGTGTACGACTGTGTAGTCCACCCGTTTCTGCCACGGTTGAACGATCGGCGAGAGTAAGCCCGAAACGCCGCGAACTCACTAACGGCACGCCAAGTCTTTGAACGTACGAGTATTTTTTTGTATGGCGGGGGCGCTCACCGGACTTGTGTTTAGCGAGGCGCCCCTTAATATCCCGCCATGCATCCTGCCAATCTGGCTTTGGAAATCTTGACGCAGTTGCTTGAATACTCAGTCGTCTCCGATGCGCGAACGCATCTGTCTCTATTTATATATACCGGTTCCCAAGCACAAATCGGTCCCAGGAACGCGTTCGACATAGCCCATCTTCGTCTCCATCTCCTTGGTCACCGGATGTGGCCAGCGATAGGAGACCCACCCCTTGCCCGCAGGCGAACCGAAACAAAGCTTTACGAATTCGCGAACAAGGTAAACACCATCCTGGTCACGCATATCCAGCTTGTTGGTGCCGCGAACACGCGGATTCATGCCATGGATCGTTTGAAAACCATTCTTATCAGTAGAGAAGATATAGAAGTCACCATTCTTGTTGATGTCGCTCTTGGTATTGAACGGACCTTCCGAATTATTAAATTCGACAATCGATTTTTCCATGCCATTTGCCTTGACATAGGCTTGGGCTTTCTTTAGGTACTCGACGGCATCGACCGCGGTACTCCGGTCAGCAGCTGCGGCGGCGCCGACGGCGGCCATTGCAAACAAGATGAATTGGATTTTTTGATATGTTTTACGCATGCGATAAACTCCCAGAAATTAAAAAATACGCGCTCATGGAGCGACGTGTTCAAACTCACTTACCACGTTCGTGGACTTGCCCGATTTAATCAACGGAACAGCCCGCGCTGCGCCACGCGGCGCAAATCGACCGTTTGGACGTTGCACTGACCCGCGCGCTGGAGGGTTTGGCAGTCCGGACTGCTCGTCGCCGGACAGCGTGAAGATACTCACCGAAGCAACCAGCAATTGGGCCTGCTCGTGCATGCTTTCCGCCGCCGCAGCAGCTTGTTCGACCAGCGCGGCATTTCGCTGGGTCATATCGTCCATTTGGGTGATGGCCCGATTGATTTCCTCGATGCCGGAACTCTGCTCCATTGTCGCTGTGGTGATGTCGCCCATGATGCCGGCCACCTGTTTGACCGAGGTGACGATCAAGTTCATGGTGAGCCCCGCTTCATCGACCAATTTGCTCCCCGCGTCGACCTTATCGACCGAGTCGCCAATCAAAGTCTTGATTTCTTTGGCGGCGCCCGCGCTACGTTGGGCCAGGTTGCGCACCTCCGAGGCCACGACCGCAAAACCACGCCCCTGTTCGCCGGCGCGAGCCGCCTCGACAGCGGCGTTGAGGGCAAGAATATTCGTCTGGAATGCGATGCCATCGATAACGGCGATGATATCGACAATCTTGCGCGAGGATTCCTTGATCGAGCCCATGGTGTTAACCACTTGCGCTACAACCAAGCCCCCCTTTTCCGCAACAGACGAGGCGGACTCCGCGAGCTGATTGGCTTCGCGCGCGTTATCCGCATTCTGCCTGACCGTCGAAGTCAGCTCTTCCATCGAGCTAGCGGTCTCTTCGAGCGAACTGGCTTGGGCTTCGGTGCGGGACGACAGGTCGGCATTTCCCGATGCGATCTGCTGGGATGCCACTGTGATAGCTTCCGTGCCGCTGCGAACGTCGCCGACTGTTTTGACCAAGCTCTCGTTCATTTCCTTAAGCGCGAGGAGCAATTCACTCGTTTCGTCACGTCCGGTGACCGTTATACGTGCCGTCAACACGCCGGCAGCGACCTTTTTAGCGACGTCGATTGCGCCGACCAACGGCAGCGTGATTGAACGCGCAATCACAAACGCATCGACGACACCGAGCACAACACCGGCCACGCCCAGCAGCGTCAGCAGCAACAGCAGGCGGCTATCTCCCTTCTGCGAGTTGTCGAGGAAATTACGGGCAGCTGTTTGCTGCATTTCGACCAGGTGATTGAGGGCAGCCAGCGTCTTTTCGTTAAGTGGATCGATTTTAGTGGTGATGACCTTCGCCGCCCCCTCAGTGTTAAACGCGAGAACCTGACCAATTGCTTCCTTGAAAGCCACGTCAACTTGCTTGTCGAGTGCAGCGATATCGGCCACGATTTTCGCCTCATCGCCTGCGAGGCCGAGGGCCAGGAGGGAGTCGCGCGCCACTTCATAGCGCTTGCGCTGCACCTTGACCACAGCCTCCTCGCTTTGCATCAGCGCCACGTCCGATTGCAAGCCGATGTTCCGCATTGCAATGCCGGTCTCGAGCATCGCACTTTTCATAGTGCCCGCATGCAAGATTTTCCCCATCGCCAAATCCACGCCTTTGGTCAGGCTGGCCTTGTTTTGCGAGTTGAGCACCGTTGCCAGCGTGATAATTACGATCAGCACCAACAGGATGCTTCCAAAGCCAATACCGAGCCGGGTCCCAATTCTGAAATTACGCAAGTTCATTTCGTATGTCCTAAAATTTTTGATTCTTTCCAACCGTGGTTGCTGTGCTGTTCGTTCGAACGGCAAGCCCATCGATCAGCTAATGGCATGGACCGTGGATTTCGGAGGAGAAACCTGGCGCCTCCAACTCAAAAGTGGAAATTTTCCTGGCTTCTAAATCCATCCAATCGGCTGGAGCAGCCATCCATGTTCGGTAGCTAGTCATGAATCGCCGCACATCCCTTGTCGGTGAGCCGGTAGCCACGGCCAGACAGGAGCGAGAGCCGCATCCATGACCAGCACTAACCCAATTGGCCCAGTATCGGATATCGGCCAAATACGCTCAGGACAAATAGCCAGATTTTTCCGCCAAAATTTGGGAGCGACGCTGAAGAAGGCTTGGCAGTCCTCCTAAGACATCCGAACCGCGCGATCACGACCGGCGGTTTAAGAGGGTCGATTGGCCATTTCCGCAGATTGCCTCGACCATAATGGCAGGACATTACGGCGCTGCGTTGCAGCTGCCTCGTTGCACAACATCAGGATAGAGATCAGATGAGAATGAATGTCTTGCGAACGGGCGGCCTGCTCGGCATCCTTTCAACGCTGTCATGCGGGCTCTGCCTCGGTGCTACGAAGCCCGCCACTGAAACGCGGAACTATGTCGCGGAGGTTCGTCGCACCTCATTTGGAATACCACACATCAAGGCCGCCAATGAGAAGGGGCTCGGCTACGGCGTCGGCTATGCATATGCCCAGGATAATTTTTGTGTGCTGGCAGAAGCCATGGTCACCGACGACGGGGAACGCTCCAAATACTTCGGGCCGGCCGGGCGCGAAGATGCATTTGTCGCCGCCAATGGCGGCAATGGCGCAGGCAATCTGGCCAGCGATTTCTACTTCAAATACCTGAATGCGCCCGCCTCGGTCAAAGCCAGTTGGGAAAATCAACCGGTCGAAATCCAAGATCTTCTCAATGGCTTCGCGGCCGGCTACAACCGCTATCTGAACGAAATTGGCGTGGCAAAATTGCCGCCGGCTTGCCGCAATCAGCCGTGGGTACGCACGATGACACCGGACGACCTCATTCGCCTGACGCGCCGTTATTCGACAATTGCCAGCGGCGGCATCGCAACGTTCGTGCGCGCCTTTGAAGCAGCCAGACCTCCGACCACGACAGCAGCGCCAGCGCAGGTCGACGTCGCACTGGCGATGAATAAGCACGACTATTTTTCCGGCTTGACGACGAGCCTGGGCAGCAATGGCGTAGCCTTGGGAAAAAATGCGACGGAGTCGGGGAAAGGCCTTCTGCTGGCGAATCCGCACTTTCCTTGGACCTCTATCGGCCGTTTCTATCAACTGCACTTGACGATCCCTGGCAAGCTCGACGTCATGGGCGCCTCGTTACAAGGGCTGCCCGTGGTGAACATCGGGTTTAACGCAAACGTCGCTTGGACCCATACTGTCAACACGTCCAAACATTTCACCTTTTTCATGCTGACACTGGACCCGTCCGACCCCACCCGCTATCTCATGGATGGGCAATACAAGGCGATGACGAAACAGGAATTGCAGATCGAAAGCACAACTGAGGGAGTGACCACCTTAGTCAAACGCACCTTCTTTGCCAGCGAACACGGCCCGATCATGGTCATGCCCGGCATGCTGGATTGGTCCCGCGAACGCGCCTACGCCATCGGGGACGCGGCGGTCGATAACGATCGTTCGGTCCGTCAATGGTGGGCCATGGATCGCGCCAGTTCACTCGCGGAATTCAAGAATTCGATCGAGTCCATTGTCGGCCTGGGCTGGGTGAATGTACTGGCATCCGACAAACAGGGCGCCGTGTACTACGGCGATGTCACGGTCGTGCCGAACGTCTCCACCGCCAAACAGTCCGCGTGCTTGCCCGAACCGTTCAAGCCGCTGGTCGCCCGCGGCATCTATGTGCTTGCTGGACATGTCTCGGCGTGTAACTGGGATGTCGATCCCACTGCGCCGCAGAAGGGAATCGTGGCGGGGACAAAGCTGCCATATCTGCTGCGCAGCGATTACGCACAAAACAGCAATAACAGTGCCTGGATGACCAATGCCGACGAACGACTGGTCGGATTCCCCTCCATCGTCAGCCGCGAAAACGAACCACAAAACGGCCGCACCCGAATTGGCTTGACCCAAATCACCGATCGCCTGGCGGGGTTGGATGGCCGTCCAGGCAACAAGTT
The DNA here is from genome assembly GCA_046728335.1 of Pseudomonadota bacterium. Classification (GTDB taxonomy): domain Bacteria; phylum Pseudomonadota; class Gammaproteobacteria; order Burkholderiales; family Burkholderiaceae_D; genus JAFCUW01. Next base: position 23,715 of record JBKPEJ010000005.1, read on the forward strand.
CGGGCTGAAATCGCTGCAGGAAATTGCATTCTCGAATAGGGCTTACTATGCGAAATCCTTGTTGCCGGATCTGCTCACCCTGTGTCAGGGCGCCGGCCCGGATAGCGACAAAGGATGCAAGGTGCTGCGCAATTGGGATTCCACGGCGTCGATCGACAGCATCGGCTGGCCCCTGTTTCAGCAATGGCAAAGTGAAATGATTGCAAGCGGCGTCTCCTATTGGGCGGTGCCGTTCGATCCGGCGGACCCGGTCAACACGCCACGCGGCCTGAAGCTGTCCGACCCGACTGTTGCCAGCGCAGCCCTGTCATCGCTCGGCAAGGCAATGCAAGCCCTGAGCAAGCAAGGAATTGACTATTCCTTACCGTGGGGGAAAATTCAGATGGCCGCGGCGGGCAAGCGACGCATTCCGATCGATGGCGGTTCGGACATGAATGGCACCGAGCAGACGTACAACTTGCAGGACTCGTATCCCCATCCCAGCGGCGACGGCACGCTCGTTCCATACTCGGGTTCGTCGATCGTGCTGACGGTATCCTACGAGGGCGCCACACCGATTGCCCAGGGTTTCCTGGTGCCGTCGCAGTCATCGGATCCAGCGTCGGCTCATGCATGGGACCAGACTGAGCGCTTCTCGCGCAAACAGTGGATCACCTTTCCGTTCACCGAGAAAGAAATTACTGGCGACTCTCACTATTCAACGAAGAAGATTTCCGAGTAATCATCGACCGCCATGTCGCATTTCCGAAATCTAGCGCAAACGAGGGAGCCATGTGCTCCCCGATCATTCCTCCCGTCCGCGCTGTCGATCGTCGGCCGGCGACTGTTTCCGTGCAATGCCGGCAGTGTGCTTGCCCTGCGCGCGCGACAGCGCTGCCGCACGCCGTCATGAGAATGATTCCGGAACGATTGTGGGGCATGCTGGCATTACTTACAGTCACCTTAGTGTGGGGAACAACGTTCCCAGCGGTAAAGGCGCTGACCGTGCATTTTTCCGCGCTGTGGATTGTATTGCTGCGCTTTTCCCTGGCAGCCCTCCTCCTCTCCCCATGGCTTGTGCGCATCAGGCGCGCCGAGTTAGTGGGCGGGGGGCTCCTTGGCCTGCCGCTCTTCTGCTCGTTTCTATTTCAAATCGAGGGCTTGGCCTTAAGCAGCGCCAACCGTAACGCCTTCATATATGGCTTGAACGCGCTGATGGTGCCCCTGCTTGGACTGGTTTCCAGGCGCACGATCGGGCTGAATGTAGCCTTGGGAATGCTGCTGGCTCTGGCCGGTGTTGGCAGCCTATGCTGGGAAGGCGGCGCGTGGGACCGCGCGGATAACCTGGCCCTGCTCGGCGCGTTGTCATTCGCGGTGTACATCAAGCTGATGGAGGCGCAAACAGAGGCCGGGAGCCGTCTCATGGCGTTGACGGCAATGCAAATCGTGACAGTGGCGCTTTGCGCGGGCATCTGCCTGGTGTGGCGTGCCGCTTCCGCGGCCGACATCACCCCCTCACTTCCCTCTGGACTCGACTGGCGCCATCCCATTGCAGGCATGCAGGCGCATGCCGTCAATCTTGCATACTTGGGTGCGATCGCCACTGCCGCGATTATTTCCTTACAGGCCTGGGGACAACGCCGCACCAGCGCAAACGAAGCGGCGTCGATCTACGCTTTCGAGCCGGCCGCTGCCGCCGTGTTCTCTGCAATATGGCTGGGAGAAAGCATGACTGCACGCACCTATTTGGGAGCGGGCTTGCTCATTCTTGGGATGATTGTTTGCCAGTGGCGCGGCGCACCGTCAGCAGCCACGACGGCAGTCGGAACTGGCGGAGAAAGACCTCCGGCCATCAGATTAGGGGCGCCGTTCATTGAGACTTCTGTTTCTGACGCTGTGATTGCACATACCGAAGTTCACCAATCGCGGCATTATCGGCAGAATTGATCTCCAGGCATTGCTGGTAAGTGGCCTCAGCTTCCTCTAGGCGTCCAAGCTCTGCGAGGACATAGCCCCTGCCACGCAGAGCCTCTCCTAGTTCAATGCCCTTGCTCTCGGGTGGCGAGAATTCGCGAGCTAGCTGAGAAGCAGTTTCATACCTTGTGATGGCCTCTTTCCAATTGTTCTCACGGAGATCGAGACTGGCAAGTTCAGATAGATAGTGTGCGTTTTTTGGCGACATCGCAACCGCTTTCTCGAGCGACTCACGGGCCTGCGCATTGCGGCCGAGCTCAATCAGTCCATAGGCCCGAAGGAAGTAAGCGTCGCACCAGGTCGGCCCGATGACAACGGAAGCTTTCTTGTCCACCGCCGCCTGCATCAGATAGAGAAGACGCTCCGGTGCACTTCGGGCGCAGTATATGGCTTTGGCGTCTGCGGGATAGACCGCTTCGTACGAAGCGATGACCTTATCAAAGTAGTTTTCAATGGCCTCGGCGGGTCGTCTCTCCTTTAGCAATTGAGCCCCGTAATTGAGGATCTGTGTCTGCTTGGCTTCATTTTCGCGAGCTGCGGCCGTAGATTCACTGACGGTTTCCGCATATGAGGGGGCGGCCCGCCAAAGCAAGAGACTGATGAAAAGAACGAATCGTAAGTGCATTGTGTAAAGCCTTTACAAAGCGGCCGTTTTGCAAGCGCGAAAATGGACCTCAACATGCGGTTCAGCGGCACCGTCAGTTGTCGGCTGGAGTAGAAGGTTACCGCCAACGTTCGTCTTGGGTGACAAAAACAATCTCAACAATTTCATCAGTAAGAGCAGTTCGCTTCAGATTGCTCTTAGCCGATAGTCGCTGCGAATAATATCCAAGCGCCGCATGGATGATTACTCCGAGAAATGCGAGGATAATTGCGCAACGCATGAACGATCTATGGAAACTGCTCTCGGTGGACTCCGTGAAAAAAGAATAGCAGACCAATACCGGAACCAGAGCAATTGTGATGGCAACAACAGTTTGAATTCGAGGGAAATTCGACCTCACATTGGCAAATGATGAGCTTCCCAAGGCTATATTAACAAGTGCGGCCCACAGTAAGTAAATATGGGCTGACCTGTACATCAATCTAGACCCATCGGCCATTCCTTGCAGATGATTGTGGACGATATGCATGTGAGCTCCAGTTAGCACAAAAGCAATCAGTCCAATCAATCCCACAATTAGATTTACCCTATTTTCCTTCATTGCATTCCCCTGACCAAGAGCGCCCGCCCTTCGCGGCGCCGGCGCAAGGTTGATACCGCGGTGACGCAGACCGCCAGCTAGGTACCTCCCTCGGCGGCGGCGGCCAGCACGTCGGTCAGGTAGTGCACGCCAAGATACATCCGGCTCACGCCGACCAGAGTGACCATCAGCACGGCCACGGCGATGATGGTCGCGCGCGCGCCGGCGCTGCGGTACTTCATCACCAGCCAGCACGCCAGCAACCCGTACAGCAAGGCCGCATTCGCCGTGTGTCCACTCGGAAAACTGTAAGTGGCCAGGGTTAGCAGCGGATCGTCGAAACTGGGGCGCGCGCGCTGGAAAACATACTTTAGCAATTCATTTAGCAACGTTCCGCCCGGCACGACTGCAATCAGCGCGAGCAGCCAGTAATGCTGTTTCCGCATATGGAAATACCCTGCCAGCATGAGCGCCATGATGCTCGCGCCGATCATCCCGTGCCAGTTGGTAAAGATCAGCATGCAGCGTGTTATCGATATGGTTGCATGCTGATGGAACCAGTGCGCCAGCCTGACGTCGAGCAAGGTGATGCTGTCGCCCCTGACCACGTCCTCGGCGATGCCGCCGAATATCCATGCGGCGACTGTCATCAGCATCACGCCGACGGTCAGGTGGAGGCCGGTTTCACCCTCGGGCGACAGGCGCGCTTCGACAAACCGCTGCAGGTGGAGAAAACTGTTCGACGACATCCCGGTCCTTGGCGAAAAACCATACTTTGGAATTTACTGTTTATTCGTACGCTCAAGAAAATAAGCCAGTCGCTGATCGCGCTCGTGCTGCTGACGCAAATGGCATCGGCCGGTCGAACGAGTCGTTGAACGCAGGTCGGAGCATTCTTGATTGCAGGTCGCTACTACGCTACTACTAGAGCAAGCGCACATACAGCGGCATCTGGTTCAGGTCGACGATAGTCTCGCTAGCCGCCCTATCCAACTGGAGCGGCAGGCAATCGTCAGAGGACGAGGCCGACAATTCCTGGCGCAGCTCACCGTGGATGAGCGACGCTGAGCCTCCCGACGCTGCAAAACAGACGTCGGCGCGCTGGAATTTTGGCACGACCAGGCGCAAATACCATGGCAACACGGCACTGCGAATTTTATTGCCCTGTTCCATGGCCCGTGCTAGCTCGCCCAACGTAAAATGTTGCGAGTCCTTGAGTTCGACAGTCAACAAGATTTCAATGCGCAGCGATCCTTTGCGTTTGTTTGTTAAAAACTCCGCTTTCGGATCTTCGCTCGTTGGCAATTCACTGAGGAGAACGAAACCCGATTTCAGTGGCAGTTCGGTCAGCTTTCCGTCGGCGGCGAAATTGACATGCAAGTTCTCCACCTTTCCGCCATCTTGCTTGCTCGAGACCTTGATCCCAGCCCGGATGGCGCCCGCGCCGGGCGCCTCGGAGAAAACGCTGCGGAGCATGACCACGTCGGCATACGGCAGGAGCGCGGGATCCCGTGTACCGCTAATCTGAACAATCTGCACGGGTTGTTCGTTGGCGACGTCATCTTGCGCAAGGGCGCATGGCGACAGCAACAGCAGCAGCAAGGCCTTGGCGGCCCCGGTGTAAATTTCGCGTTTCATTACGGCTCCTTCGACAAATGCTCGGTACGGACGACTCGGTGACCATCGACGGCGCGATAGATCCAGTCGTATTCCATGTACTCGGCCGTCGCCGAGGCAAGCGCCTGGCCGTGGTGTTTTGCCACGGTATAGAGAGATGCCTCTATCCCCATCGCGATGCCGGCTGAGACGACCAGCTTGCCGTTGTCGACGACGCGGGCCCCGGGCAATATCTTGCATGTTGGTTCGTCCAAGGCCAACTCGGCGAGCGCACCTCCGTGGGTCGTTGCGTACTGGCCGGCCAGCAGTCCAGCCTTGGCCAGCAGCAAAGCGCCAGAACAAACGGAGACGACGTTTTTTGCAGCGGCGGTGCGTTTCCGGACAAATTCAAGCACGGCCTCGTTGTTCTTTTCACGCCGGGTGCCGAACCCGCCCGGCAGCACCAAAACGTCGGCTTGCGGCATCTGATCGAACGCATAGTCAGGGTTGATACTGAGCTGATTGCGCGCAACTATTGGACGCGCAAACTGAGCGACCGTAAAGACGTCGTACAAGCGTTCGGAACCGCCTGCGACGCCGAATACCTCGAATGGGCCGGCGAAATCAAGGACCTCGACATCATCAAATAGCAAGACCGCGACAGTTCTCACATTATTCCTTTTGGTTGTTTTTATAAGGCAGCGGCCGCGTGGCGCCATCGCTGAACGAACGGCCGCCCGCCGGTCGCGCCGGATCGATCAAGCCGCTTTGCGCTTCGCTACCCAATCGCGCACAACCCGTTCAAGGACGGTGAGCGGCAGCGCACCATGCCCGAGTACCTCGTCATGAAATTGTTTCAGGTCGAATTTGGAGCCGAGCTCCTGTTTTGCCGCCTCGCGCAAGGCGAGGATTTTCAGCTTGCCCGCATCGTAGGCGAGTGCCTGGCCGGGCCAGACGAAATAACGTTCGACCTCCTCGCTGGTATCGCGAACCGACATGCCGGTATGGTCAACGATATAGTCGATCGCCTGCTGGCGCGTCCAGTGCTTGTAATGAATACCAGAATCGACTACGAGCCGGGTAGCGCGCCACATTTCAGAACTGAGGCGCCCCAAGTGGTCGAGCGGTTCCTTCTCGAAACCGAGCTCGTCTGCCAGGTGTTCCGCATACAGGCCCCAGCCCTCGATATAGGCCGTAAACGGGATCACACGGCGGAAAAAGGGAACATCCTGCAATTCCTGCGCGATCGTCACCTGGAAATGGTGTCCCGGTATGCCTTCGTGATAGGCAATGGTCGGCATCGAGAACATGGGGATGTTTCCCGGCACCCGCATATTGGCGTAGAACACCCCTGGCCGCGTGTTGTCGAGTGACCCGCGGTCGTAGTAGGCGGGCGGCGCCGTCGCTTGCTTGAATTGCGGAACCGGCTCAACGACCATGCCAAGTTTGGGCCGTATGCCGAAAGCGCTGCCGATGCGCTTGTCCGCATCGTCCAGGATGCTCTGATAGCGTGCCAGCATCGCTTGCTTTCCCTTCTCAGTGTTGGGAAACTGATGGGCCGGATTGCTGGCCAATTGCTGCACGCGCGCTCCCAGGGTGCCGTTCACCAGCCCCAGCCCCTTCAGCACCGTCTCCATTTCAACGCCCAGCCGCTCCACGTCGGCCAAGCCCAAGTCGTGAACCTGCTGTGGCGTCATGTCCGTTGTCGTGTGCATCCGCACGCACCAGGCGTAGTATGCATCGCCGTCGGGCAGGTGCCAGGCGCCTTCCTCGAGTTGAGCGCGGGGCCGCAGCGCGACAAAGTGGGCGATCAACTCGCGGTATGCAGGATAGACACGGCGAGCGATCGCCGTGTCAGCTCGTAACAGCAGCGCGGCACGATCCGTATTGCTGAGGACGTCAGCGGGAAGCTTGTCGAGTTTGTCCTTGAAACTCTTGAACAGGATCGAGGAGCCTGAGGGCACGGCGACAAATCCTTGCATCTGCTCGATCACCTTGTCGACCGTGAAGCGCGGCGGAATGATTCCCTTGCGCTCGCGCAGATCCAGGCTTTCGAGCAACTGGGAAAATTTTTCCGGAAATTTGTCCAGGCGCGCGATATAGTCGTCGGCCTCCCGTTTCGTCTTCACCTGATGCACTTGCACCATGAAGTCCGGCAACGTGCTTTGCAGACCGGTCACCCCTTGGTTAACCGGAAAATCGTAGTCATGGTAGGCCTCGCCATCGACGCGGACCTGCAAGTAATAGGCGAGTGTGTCATAGGAAATCCGGCCTTCGGCATCGAGCGCCGAGCGGTCGAAGCGCAACAAGGTTGCCAAGGCATCCTGCATTTCACGACGCATGCGTTGCTCTTTGGCCGGCGACACGTCATCCAGTTTCGCGCCATAGAAATCGAGCTGCGCCGGCAGGATACGCAGCGACGACAACAATTCCGGACTATCGAGCGCAAACGACGCGAATACGCGCGCATAGAACCAGTTCAGTTGCAACGGTTTGGCATACCAGGTATGCAGCGCCAGGCCGCACAAGAGCATCAACATGCATGACAAGCCGAGGAATGTCCACTTGATAGTACGACGCATTCAATTGCTCCTTCAATGAAGTGTTTCAGACGGGGACGGCGTGGATTGCAACTCGCGCTTCGAGAACCTCTCCCGATACTGGACCGGTGTGATACCCAGTTGACGCCGGAATGCCCGCCTGAGCACTTCCTCGTTGCGAAATCCAGCCGCCAGTGCGATGTTTTTGAGGGGCCGATTGGTCGCCTCCAATTCGCGGCAAGCGAGCTCGATCCGCATGGCTTCGACCGCTTTCGCGGGCGTACAGCTTTGTTGTTCGGCATACATGCGCGCAAAAGTGCGCGGCGACATGCCTGTTTGCTCGGCCAGCCGCTCTATGCATAAATCTTCACGCAGGTGGGCTGCCATCCAGGCGTGCAGCTCGACAAATCTGGTGCTCGGATGTGCCTGGGCCGCCAGTGACACACTGAACTGGGACTGTCCGCCAGAGCGTTTGATGAACATGACTAACTCGCGCGCGGTATTGATCGCGGTTCGATGTCCAAAGTCATCTTCGATCAGCGCCAGCGTCAGGTCGATGCCGGCGGTGACACCTGCCGATGTCCAGATCGCTCCATCGCGGATGAAGATCCTGTCTGGATCGATTTGAATAGCCGGATGCATTTTCTTGAGCCGCCCAACCCATGCCCAATGGGTCGCCGCCCGCCGGCCGTCCAATTGACCTGCCGCCGCCAGCAAGAATGCACCTGTGCAGACTGAACAAAGGCGTCGCACCTCCGGTGCACGACGGACAATCCACTTCACGAGCGCAGGATGCGACGGAAATGCGTCGCCGTCGCACCCGCCAGGCACGATGATCGTATCGATAGGCAGAGAATCTATCGCCGACAGTGCCACAGTCATGATGGGCAGGCCGGATCCCGTGATGACCAGTCCACCTCCGGCCGACGCGACGATGGTTTCATACCGGCCCAGTTTGCCAACCGCCGCGATACGGTTGGCGGTCACAAGCGCTTGCAACGGTCCGCTCAAGTCCAACAAATTCATGTGTTCGTGCGCGAGCAATATCACGCGGCACGGTTCGCCACCTGTCATCATTTCCGGATTCCTTTGAGAGCGAGCGCTAGGTGCGCTGAGGTGATCAGTAGTGGAATCCCGGGTACTCAAAATCGAGCGCGACGCCATACGCCGTCCTGCGGCCATAGCGCCGCTCAATTCCGGCGATCGCCTTGTCGAGTGCGAGTGCGGGCGGCGTCGCATCGAAGGCAGGCAAAATCTGGTCTACCCTATCCCCGCCGCCGGCGATCCGGTCCGGCACAATCATCAAGCCGTGCCGTGTGCGCACCGGCTGCGCGGTTGTCGACAGCGAGTATGCCTGGCTGCGCCCAGTGCGCGAATATGCATCCGCCGTAAATGCCAGAGCGATATCGTCGACTCCAGGCGATACCGGCACGCCGATGTTTTGCACGGAATGAAACCACTGATTGATGAAGTGGGTCGTGGCAAACGTGGTCAGGTTCACGCCGAATTGTGGAATGAAGACGTCGCTATTGTGATGGGCACTCCAGTCGGCGACGCCCAGCTGATTCGCAAGCGCCACAGCGCGTGTGCGCCCGGCGATCGCTTCGACTAAGGCGATCGATATCGGCAAGGCAGCGCTGATGCCGGCGCTCGAGACGATTTTTCCATCGGCGACGTAGCGCACGTTCTTCTGCCAATCGATTTCTGGAAATTTCTTGAAGCGAAGCTCCTGCGTGTCCCAATGCGAGGTCGCCCGATGCCCTTTCATCAAGCCGCTGCTTGCCACGACCAAGGCGCCATCGCAAATACTGACAATGGTGGCGCCCTTTGCGCCCTGGGCCCGGATCCAGTTCAACAGGGTCGCATCCTGGAATTTGCTGACCGCCGGCACGATCACGTAGTCGGCGCCATCCGGAAAGCGGACATCGAATTGGGCGACGGTCTCGTTCGGTTTGATCGTCAAGGCCTGGCGCATCTTGAGCAGACCTGGCTGAGTACTCACGGCCACTGTTTCCGCCGCACCTGATTCGGTCAACACGCCATACGGAATCATGAAGTCGGTGAGTTCGGTAGAGCTGTCGGGACTACCATTCTCGCCCACGACCGCAACGACCGGACGCGCGCGGCCAAAGCGGGCATGATAGGCGTCTATTTTTCCGCCGCGCGAATCTGGCGCTTCGATGCTTCCCACTGCTGAGGCGCCATGCGCCGCCACCTCTGACGCGCGGGCAGAACTGAGGCCGGCAGTGACCGTGGCGAGGAGAGCGACACTGGCAAGAATTTTAGGGAACGTATGCATACGAGGCCTTGGGTGCAATGAAAATGGAGTAAATGCATTATCATCCGCGGCCCTGCGTTCACCATGACACAAAACCCTCTTTTCCTGCCAATCATTAGATACGAAGGCCGTTCATCTCGGTCACGTCGCATGCCTCAAATTACAGGCGGCGAATTTATCGGAGCGACATTCTGTGCGGGCGCAATTCACTGCCAATCCACCCTCGATCTCCGCCAAAAAAGGGCCATCCATTGAAAGACGCCATTGTTTCTGCGATCATCCAATCTCTTTGCTTGCGACCGTCGATCTTCCAAGGCTAGTGCAAAACGGTCACTTTTTGTACTGCACTCGGCCCGGGCAATTTTTTTCGTGGCAGTTAACCCAACAGTTTTCTCATCGCGCAATCGTTGCTTCGATTCGCCTGAACATAACTCACACAATACAGCCACTATGAGTGCTTCCACCCTTCTCCACTCCTTGTTTAAGTACAAAGCCTGGGCCAACGAGGAACTCTTCATTGAGCTTGAGAAACTTGACCCTGCGGCACATCAGGCTGAGCGACACACCGCCATCCGGCTGCTCAATCACATCTACGTTGTAGATCGCATCTTTGCAGCCCATCTTTCAGGCATTGCACACAGTTACGCGGCAACAAACACTCCAGAAACCCCCACGCTTGGCGAACTGCGCAACGCGGTCACAGAGTCGGATCGCTGGTACGTCGCATACGTTGAGAACCTGGCTCCCGAACTTTTATCGGAAAGCTCGCCAATCACGTTTACCGATGGTGCCAGCGGCCTCATGTCTCGGGAGGAAATGCTGGCCCACGTTGCGACCCACGGCGGCTACCATCGAGGCGCTGTCGGACGCATCATGGCCCAGGTGTCGGTACCGCCCCCGCGAGACATCTTCACCGCCTATTTGCACGAGTCGGAGCCTGAGCGCCGTGCTGTACGAATCTAGAAAGTAAGATTAGAGTTGACCGAGCGCGCTTGGATCTGAACCAGTTGTCGGACGGACCCCGCCGCCGGTGCCGTTCGGGAAGTCGCATGTAACTGCGTTTGCGCCGATGAGATGCAGCTTGGTGCGGCTGAAACGCCGGATCATTCGCAGCTATCGCCGGTTGGAGATTGGCGCTGGTCGCACTTGATTCTGGCCGAAAAAGGCGCTGAATGCAGGTTGCTACGACTATTCGGCTAGACGAAGGCTTGACACCTTGCTTCGCGCGGGATTCAAAACGACCCTGCGACATCAGCCAAGCGCCCAGACTGGCTTGCAGCGGGACGCCAACAAAGGTGGTTGCCATGAACGCGGATTACGCCAGGATATGGGAGGGACGATACGTCGATGGCAGCGCCCTCGAAGGGCACGTTTAGTCGGCACCATTCGTTGAACTCGTCCGCAGGAATAGGACGCGATGCATACCAGCCCTGGCCATAGTCGGCGCCCAACTGGGACAAGCCGGCCCATTCCTCTGCTGTCTCGGCGCCTTCGCAGACAACTGCCAACCCCAGTTCATGCCCCATCCGTATCGCAGAGCGCAATAACTTCGCATTGTGCTGGGCGGTACCGAGCCCCGTGACAAACGCCCGATCAATTTTGAGCTCGGCAACCGGCATTGTTTGCAGGTGCGACAGCGACGAGTAACCTGTGCCGAAATCGTCGATCGACCAGCTGAATCCTAAAGCCTGCAGTCTTGTCATCACTGAGAGCGCCACGTCCGGCTGCTCCATCAACCCGCTTTCCGTGACTTCAAGACGGATATCACTCACAACAACTTGCGTCTGATGTACAAGCCCGAGCACCACCGCTTCAAAATTCGGATCGGCGAGGTCTGCTGCGCACACATTCACAGATATCCGGAGTTGCCCTCCTTGTTTTCGCCGCAGCACCGTGGCCTGCATCGCTTCGCGCAATATCCAGTTGGTCAGCATCCCGATTCGCCCGGTTTGCTCAGCGAAAGGAATGAAATCCTTGGGTAAGACCATCCCCCGAACAGGGTGCTGCCAGCGGATCAGTGCTTCCGCAGATTCGACTGTGCCATCACGCAGAAGAACTTTCGGCTGCAGGTACATCCGCAATTCATTCTTCGCAATCGCCTGATTCAAATCGGACATTAGGGACAGGTCGCTGCGCTGATGCCGTTGCATTTCCGGCGCGTATTCCAGGCACCTGCGATGGCGGCTGCGTGCCGCTGTCAACGCAGTTTCAGCATTGCGCAGCGCCAGCTCCAAGTCGATGGAATTCGCACAGCGCGCAACGCCTACGGTTGCGGATATGTCGATCACTTGGGCGTCGATCTCCAGTGGCGCATCCAGCACCCCTTTGATCAAGGCGTCGATACGGTCTTCCCGGGGATCACCTGGCCATAGCATCACAAAGCGATCGGCGTGCAACCTACCAAGTGAGACGAACTCCAGCGTCGACAGTCGCTGGACGAAGAGTATCAATACCTGATCTCCTAAAGCACGGCCCAGCGCCGTATTGATCGCCTTGAAACGATCGAGGTCAATGACCAGCACGCTTAAGGGAAAGCTTGAAGGGGGAACCTGCTTGGCGCCTTCCCGGTTAGGAATTCCCGTCAACGAGTCGAATAAAGCAAGCTGTGCCCGCTCATTCGCCACCGCAAGCATTGTGATTGACCGGTTCTGCAGTTCATTTCGCCATACATAGAACCCAACTGCGGACCAGATGAATAGCGCAAATCCCGCCATATTGACCGCGACAAGGTTGAAGGCAGCGTGCGTGGACCGAGGGCTATGGTGCGACACCCACGGGTCGGCAATCACCAAGAAAGCAATCAAGGCTGCGATGATGATCGCGCACTGAATCCCGGTGCGCGGCCGGTGACTCATCATGATTAGCGGCGGTGCGATGAGAACCCAAATGATAATTCCGCCCGACTGCTGCAGTCCGCCCAATGTCGCGTGAATGACTACGATTCCAAGCACGGGGACCAAGACATAGGCGATGGCTCGCGCCCCCTGATTGTTGTTCGCAGTATAGATGAACAACAGGAGCATACAGAGCACAGGGACAGATAGCACCAGGGCGCCCATCAAGGCTTCTCCGCTTGTAAGGTAGGCCAAGCCAAAAGGGACCAAGCCAGAAGCACCGATAAGGACTGATACCAAGCCAATAGGCCGGTACAGGCTCGCTTTTCGGGAGTCTCCGCGATCCACAGCGGGCCGCGCAATTGGCCGAATCGCCTCGCTGCGGATACTCTCTGAAGCGGTGAAAACGGCGCTTGCATCGGAACGCAGGGTCGCAGGCATTGGAAAATGGCCATTGCGAAGGAAAGGCAATTTTGGGCCCTGTCGCAACGACGTTCGGCGTATCTCGCAACGCGAAATGTTCGCTGCGAGCTTGATAAATGTCTCGGAAATCGCTCCAACAAACATATCAGGCAATCAAAATTTTCCATTGGCGATACCGATGCGATTTTCTAGCATGCTGGATGCTCAATTCGCTGCTCGAACCTGGTCATGCGCCCGAATGGGCCCAGCATCGGAACGATATTCTGACGCTGACAAAATTAAAGCGCTCCTGCGAGCACACTACGATTGGATATTTGGTCATTGAATCGGCTTGATCTGGAGTGAGCGACATTCCGCGATTAGGACGTGACCGCCCAGTTTTTTGATCATCAGTTGGCGCCCGATCCGTGCCCAGGAATATTGACTCGACGACGCTGCCGCTGCCCGGCTTGTGATCTGGTTTCCAGCATGCAGATTGCATTATCGATGGTTACCTAACGCTTAAACCGACAAAGATCCTTCCTTTCCTGCCAATCGGCGATCGCAATACAGCCAAAGGCTTCGCGGCGGTAACACAGCGGACGAATCCCGGCTGAATGGACATGGCATTGTTCGGTCTCCATCCCGGCGGAAAAAATTTCAAACCGACGCACTCCGAAAATTGCTGGTCGGGATCGTGGAATGGGTTGAACTAAGTCGCATTGAACTTTCAGTCGATTGAAAAAAAATCGACATCTGTTCGCCGGCCAATCCGCAATCCCTGCGCGCACCGGCGAAAAATTGATGCAACTCGCACACTGGAAGTGCTTTCGCGAAAAGGAAGCCCTGCGCCTCATCGCAGCCAGACTCCCGCAAGAAATCCAGCACTTCCGTTGTCTCTACCCCTTCTGCAACCACGGACAGATTCAATGCATGGGCGAGGTCAATGAACGCTTTGATAAAACTGAAATTATTTGCCACCTCACCGTGTTGATTAATAAACGACCGATCGAGCTTCAAAGAGTCCAGTGGAAACCGTTGCAAATACGCCAAGGACGAATATCCCGTGCCAAAATCGTCGACAGAAAGCTGTATGCCCAACTCTTTCAAGTCCTTCAACACGGCCACCGATTTTTCCATATCATCGATCAGCGCAGTTTCGGTGAGTTCCAATTCGAGCAATCGTGGCGGTAGTTGCGCTTCGGCCAACGCGCTGGAAACTTGCGCTAACAATTGCGGGCATCGCAACTGCCTGGCCGACAAATTCACCGAAATGCGAATCTCGTAACCGAATTCGTCAAGCAAGCGCCGAGCCTCCTTGCAGGCTGTGGCCAGCACCCAAGCCCCTATTGCTTCGATCATGCCCTTTTCTTCAGCAAGCGGAATAAAATCCAGAGGCGGAACCGTACCCAGCACTGGATGGTGCCAACGAATAAGCGCCTCGACAGCGACGACACTCATCGTTGCTGGATCGACTCGCGGTTGGTAATGGAGTTCAAATTCTTCGCGTTCGAGCGCACGCCGCAAATTGAGCTCGAGCGCAACTTTGTTCTTGACCGCATCGCTCATCTTGGCTTCGAAAAAACGATAGGTGTTACGACCGCTTGCCTTGGCCCGATACATAGCAGTATCCGCGTGTTGCAGCAGCCGATCTTTGCTATTGCCATCTTTCGGAAACATGCTAATGCCAATTGACGCCCCGACGAATATCTCGGTGCCGTCGATTTCAAACGCAACATTCAGCGAGGCCAGCAATTTTTCGGCTATACCACAGGCGGCTCGCGCCCCATCGTCGCAACGGGCAACAACGACAAATTCATCACCGCCGAGACGCACCACCCCGTCGCCTGGCCGAGTAATTCTCTTCAATCGACGGGCGACATCGCGCAGTAGAATATCTCCGGCATCGTGTCCCATCGAATCATTTACCGCCTTAAAACCATCCAAATCGATAAACATCACTGCGACAGACTCCGTGCCATCCGTTGCGGCCAGAATATTTTGCAAGAGCATATGAAGCGCCGCGCGATTGGGCAAACCTGTCAAGGCATCGTGAGTCGCCATCTGCTCGAGTCGGGCTTCTGTCGATTTTCGGCCAGAAATATCGGTGACGAACGCCGTCAACGAAGTCGCCCGTCCGTTGCCATCGCGTTTGATGACGGCGTTCGTCAAGACGTAGATGCGATGTCCGAGCTTATGCAGGATCTCTGCTTCTGCGGCTTCGAAAATAGAAGTACCGCCGCTCATCAGGAACATCGAATGACAAGGCCAGCCTGTGAAAATATTTCGTATGTCCTGGCCAATCAGATCATCGCGCCGGTAACCCGCCATCGTGCACAGGGCAGGATTCACATCGGTGATCACCGAATCCGCGCTACAAATAACGTAGCCCGCCGGTGTCATCTCGATCACCTCTCGGAACCTCTGCTCGCCTTCCCGAACCGCAGCCTCCGCCACATGGCGTGCAGTGGCGTCATGCACGAAAATTGAAAGCCCATCGAGGTAAGGAAACACCCGAACCTCACTCCAGACCAAGGTCTTGTTGCAAAACATTTCGAAGGAGCAGCCCTCGCGCGACTGCATAGCCTGATGCAGCATGCGTGAATTGGTATCAATCCCTGGCAGCACTTCCCATAATGGCTTCCGCTGTCCATGGTCGACGGCCCGCCCCAAATCCGACTTGAGGTTTGAGGAAGTCACCTGCCATTCGCGATCGACCGCGAAGAAGGCATCGCCGGTGCTTTCAAGAATTGCATTCAGGCGTGATTTCGATTGTGCCAATTCCCGTTGTGTACGATAGGATTCAGTTATATCGCGCGCCGTGGCATATACAAGGCTATGCCGGGCGATGCGACGTAATGACCAGGAAAGATGCACGGCGGCGCCGTTTTTTGCAATCAAGCGCACTTCGAAATTGCGAATGCGCCCTCGCCCATTACTAATCGCCTGTCCCAGCGTCGCTGTGCGGTCGGCGTCCGCAGGCGATATAAATTCGGAGTAGTTACGACCTACCAATTCGGCTGGAGGATACCCAAGTATGTCGAGCACGGCATTGTTCACGCGCATGAAATTTCCGCGGCTGTCGAACAATACAATCATATCGAGCGAATTTTCGACTAACGCAATATTTTCGCTCGCCAGTTGGGCGACGCGCTGTTCATTTTGAATTTGGGTCGTGATATCCCGGCCGACTCCTCGATATCCGCAAAAGACGTCGTTATCAAAAATCGGCTCGCCAGCAATACTGATGTGCGTCGAGTCCTTTCTGTCGTTCGCATGATATATGCAATGAATATCCCGATACGATTGGCGGCGTTCCACCTTCAATCGATATTCATCCATCCCCGCTCCGCGATATTCGCGCATCAACTCGGAACGGGATCTCCCCAGAAAATCATCCGGTCGCTCGCCGAAGATCGCCTGAACTCCTTCGGAAACGAATATGAACCGGTCATTGCAATCCGTTTCCCAATACCAGTCAGAAGAAAGACTGGTGAGGCTGCGAAAGCGTTCTTCGTTTACTTTCAGGCTCTGCCTGGCAAGATATTGCGAGGTGATGTCTCTTAGAATAGCAATGAAGCCTAGTCGGCTTCCGTCGCTGGGATCGCGTAGGACACTGAGTTTCATGCCAATCCACACTTCATCCCCGTTCTTGTGGTGCATGCGCACCTGAATCAGGCGACTATCAGAACCCAGATCGGTTTGAAGTCGTATTTCCTCGCGCAACAAGTGCGTATCACGCGGATCGGTAATGTCGAAAATATTCGCCGACATCAATTCGTCGGCAAGGTATCCCAATACGTTTTTGGAAGCGGGCGAGACATAAAGAAATTCGCCATTTGATCGTTGGTGGCAAACCACATCCGATCCACACTCGGTAAGTCGCCGGTATTCCGCTTCACTCTGGCTGACCAGCGCCAGCTCTTGCCTGGCTTCTGAAACATCGATCGCAACGCAACAATAGGCAGCCAACTTTCCATCGCTAGATAGCTGAGGCGCGCCGGCGCTTTCCATCCAGCGAATCGATCCGTCGCTTCGAACCATCCTGTACTGCACCCGATATTCACCGGCAGTACGCCATGCCCGCGCAACATGTTCGGAGACACGCACCCTGTCTGGCGCATAAATATGGTCGATCCAGCGTCCCGCTTCAAGCGCGCTGGGCGAAGCAATGAATTTCGCCGCTCCAGGATTAACATAACTGCATACGCCATCCGCATCGGCGATCCAGAAGATCATTTCTGCCTGGTGTGCGATTTCCCTTGATATCGGATTCAAGTCGTCGATTTCCGGGTGGTGGTGATTCGAATTGATCTTGTCCTGATAAATAACCATTGGATACCTCTCGTTAGTCTGCCGAACACCACACCTGCCGAATCAACGTTGCCAAGCCCTGCCCGCGAAACAGGCTCACTTCGAACGGAATTGAGCCCTTTTTGCTCACCAAGAAGCAGACCGTTTGAAAATTCAGCCTGAATGCGGAGGCATGATTACCCAACTACTGGATATTTTGATTGAACGCAGACGCTAACCTTTCCTCTTTATAGATTCTTGAAATCCGCGCTCCGAGTGGCAGCGCTGCTCACCGGACCAGGTTCTTCGATGTGATTTTTTGGCGAGAACGGCTTCATGGAAGGCGAAGTATCAATGGCGAGCTCTGTTTGAAAACGCGCCTCATGACCAAATGAAATTTTGTTCGTGCCCTGCAATGTCCGCCATTGGCAGTCATCACTAAGGAGTGCATATATTTGAGGTAGACATGGCGCCTACGATTCCAAGCGACTACATCGAATATGTGCGAGTCAAGCAAGTTTTTGAAGCACCAGCTCTGGATGCAGTCGATTCAGGTTCACGAACGGCGCATCCGGGGTCGAACGCGCCGTTCTTCTCGAGCCGGGTCTGGGCTCGTCGTGGGAGATTTGCAGCTATGCGCCCGGCATGTTCACTCCGACAACTTCACCGACTTGAATGATGGGTCGTTCGCAATTTCTGCGTCGGTGAACGGAAAGGTAATCCACTCTTTGCGCGAGTAACGTTCAGTTTGGTCCACGGCATACGGCGATTTCGGATCGCTGGATTGGGAGCTCGTCAGAAAGCCTTGCGCCTTTGGAGTCGCACCCTCGAACGAAACGGTCAATACGATCGACGACCCCCAGTACGGGGCCAAGGTTCCATCCCCGCGAGGCTTGGTCCATTGCATATTATAGATTTGCTCGGCGTAATCCGCGCCCCCAACCCATGAGGCGCCACCCGAGCCGCCATGAATTGGCACGCGCTTGGCCCCCTGCGCCACTTGCAGCAGAGTGCCCCATGGTTTGGTGTAGTCGATCCCAACGCTATCTAACTGCTGCATTGCGGTAGCCATTGCGGCCAACGCCGCGCTCTTGACGGACGGATCGGATACCCGCAACCCGCGCGGCGTATTCACCGGGTCGGACGGGTCAAATGGCACAGTCCAGTATGTGACTTTACTTCCATCCATCACGGCAAGCCATTGTTGAAACAGCGGCCATCCAACGCTATCCTGGTTGGCGCGGCCGTCCCAATTGCTCAGTATCGTGCACCCTTTCGCAATATCGACGGGTGGATTTGCGCATGCAGCCCGCAGATCGGCGAGTAACAAACGTCCGAAATAGGCCTCGTTCGAGAATGCGATATCCTGTAGCGACTTGACACTAAACTTATTTCCGGCCAACCCATCCTTGCCCTCGAGACGATCGGCAATTTGAGCAAGACCCAGACGAGTCCGTCCATGCTGAACCGTCGAATCATTGCTGACAATTCCTGGAAATCCTACAAGTCGCTGCTTGGGGTTACTTAACCATGGACTGTCATTGCTGTTCTGAACGTAGTCGCTTCGCATCAGGCTAGGCATCGCCGCTCCGGCGTAAATTCCTTTTTGCGGCGCGGCCGGATCGTTCCCCAACAAACATGCCGACACGCTGCCCGCGATGATATAGAGAGGATTTTCATTTTTTTCAAGGAATTTTAATGGCGCTGGAACGCATGCACTTTCCTTTGCATCGGAGACGTTGGGCACGGGATTAATATCGCCGTAATATGCCCCCCCATTTTTGTCCGTCGCAATCGTGTTGACCCAGGGTGTGCCCACAATTGTCTCGAGTGAGACTTTCATTTCAGCGAGTGTCTTTGCCTGGCCGAGCGACCACCACTGCTTGAGCATCCTGTTGTTATCGAAATTGACGTCTGCCACCGCCAAATCGCCAGCGAAAGCCAACGAAGGCACCGCAACCAGGGGACCATGCTCCGTAAAATAGAACGTCCGTTTTGCCGTAGATTTAACACCGCCGGTGATTGTCTCGACACTTATTTCCCGCTTCGTCATCGCCTTCGACACTCCATCCATCATGTAGCGCGTCGAATCAGCGGGATCGCGCATCACCATGAACAAGGCAAATCGGGGAGCTTCGTTGACGGTATGGGTCCATGCGACGTCGTTATTGAATCCGATGGTTACAACGGGCAAGCCCCCCAGCGATGCGCCCATCACGTCGATCTTCCCCGGGATAGTCAGGTGCATTTGATAAAAACGGGTGATCGACCCCCACGGGAAGTGAGGATTGGCAAACAGCAAACCACGGCCGGATTCGGTGGCGTCCTTTCCAAGCGCGACGCCGTTGCTTCCGAGATCGGATTTGAGTTTTCCCCAAGGAGCAACCGAATTATTCGAAGCGAATTGTGTTTTCAAATTCACCATCGCGAGCCGCTGGGCACGGTCACTGGCCGCCGCTTGCTTCGGGCTCTGCTGCTTCGCCATTGCAAGCGCCGGCGATCCCGTGCCCGCAGCATAAAATGCATTGATCAAAGCACCACCGCTTTGCATTACGGCGTATCGACGCGCCAGGCGCATCATGTCCTGCGTGGTCATCTCGCGAACCCATGACTGATCCTTGCAAGCGTCCGGCAACTTCGACTTGCCGGTTTCCGCTAGAAACCGGTTGTACCCAGCAACATAACCAGTCACCAGGTCTTGAATTTCAGCCGGTTGGCTGTCCCATGCGGCCTGAACCTGGGCCGGATCATTCAGATACTTGTAGTAGAAGTCGCTCGCGAGGTTGCCCAGCGCGTCATTAGGCGCCCCATACACGCTATACGTGCTGTCCGGCCCAAAATATTTGGACCGCTCGCCTGCATTGGTGACCAATGCGTCTGCCATGAGGCAAAAATTATCTTGCGCATACACATACCCAGTCCCGTAGCCGAGTCCCTTTTCGTTTGTCGCCTTGATATGCGGCACGCCAAACGAAGTACGTCGAATCTCCGCAGAATAGGTCTTGGTCGCATCCTGAATGTTGGTGTCGGCGCTGTGACAGCCGACTAGCAATGTTGCCGCACCGAGAGTGGCGGCGGCAAACGAGCCGTAAAGACGATAGTTCATGACATCTCCAATATATTTTTTGTGAACGAAAAGTGTGTTGCAATACCTAGTCGAACACTTGAACGGAGGCGCTGTCCATCAGGCGTGACGGCGGGAATCCATAAAAGTGTCTGAACGTGCGAGATAGATGTGCTGAGTCGCTAAATCCGACCGCATGCGCGATTTCGGTCAGCGACTTTCCGCTGTTAAAAAGACGAGAAGCCGACTTGATTTTTTGCCAAAGACGGTAGTTCATGATCGGCAGCCCTACTTCTTCCGAAAACAAATGGGAAAGGCGATGCCGTGACAAGCACAGAGTTTTTGCAAGCGTCTCCAGCGATTGCCCAGGATCTTGCTGAAGAGATCGAAACACCTCGTTGATGCGCGGATCAAGAGGCCTGACGACGGTCAATTTTGTTGAGAGTGTGAGTAGCAGCGCATCGAACAGTTTCTGCGCCGCACTTCGCGTCAGCCTGCCACGATGGCAATCACCCAGCGGCGAGTCGTGAACGCGAAAAAGGTCACGGTCCAACACTTGGACGCCGCCGCCGATCTTACAGAACTGCTTATACGTTGGATGCGTCGGCTCCACATGCACGCTAATGAGCGATACCCCGCGTGCGTCTAATGACCTCATCACACGCGGAGCAACCAGCAAGCACGAACTTCGCCAATATTGATGACCGACGGTCAGTCCGATTGGCGTGCACGCTTCGCTCAACAGCAAGACTGCGGGGTAGCGCGCAGTTGGCTCCGATACGATCGATGGGCTTGTAAAAATAAAGCCGTGCTCAAATAAATACAAGTTGTCGCGACCTGTTGCCACGGAGTCGGCAACTGTCGGCTTTGAACCGTCAACAGATCGGTTTTCCTGAATGACGACTCTATCGAGTTCGTTTTCGTACATCGTAGCCCTCTTGAGCTTGAACTGGGACGCCTCTCTGCGCATGACATGAATGCGCAACGAGGACTTGGCCTTAGAATGACGCTCGAATAGCGTTGGAACATAGCTGCATGCGATTCACCATCATAGAAGCGCGTGAGCATGGCCATTTGGCCAACATTGCTTCGATATCCTCGGCAGAATTTGCCTTGGACAGCGCTTGATGAGGTCATTGAAAAGATCGCGATCGGCGATGCAGTTTACTGAGAGGTAGCGACGTTGGACCGCGGTGAACATTCGGCCCCAGTCGGAAACTTGATACGGAACCGCTTGCACCAGGCAACTGATTTTTTCTCGCCGCGGAAGATGCCCTTTCGACCACCCGCTCAAGTCCACACTACCGAACACTTTCATCACTTCTCGCTTCACAAACTCGTAGTCGTTGCGCCAAATTCGTCGCTATCTGTAAGTTCCGGGTGACATGGCAGCTCCAGAAGTCGCAGTCAAATATGCTCCACTTCTCGTGCGACGCGATAGGACTATGAGACTAACTGTCGGATCCAATCCGCCAAGGGTCAGCGAAAGCGCGTGAACCGCGATTTCGCGGTGCGGGCAGCGCCCGGCGAACTTGCGCATTGGTCTTATCGGCTTGAATTGTCCTGAACTGCTTTAGACAATCTGGACAAAAATCAAAGTGATTTTTTTTGGCATAACTCAACGTTGTGAACTGGTCGCGGAGCTGAGCCTCGACAAAGCGATCTTGCAGCACGTCGCCACAAAAAGGTGGGGCGGCCCGTGCTGAAGCGAGAGGTGGTGCGATGTTGTTGAGCACTACGGTCTCAATGTGCAGCGGGCCTGCAAGCTGATGAAACAACCGCAGCGTGCAATATAGTCGTAGCGTTAAGGATCGAAATTACCGCTTCGGCAACGCACGCGCGAACTGGCCCTTGTGTACTTCCGCTACGGCTGCCGCCGCTACATGGGCTGCTCAAGCGTGAAGGGTGGCAGCTTGGAATAACGCAAACTCGACGCCAAAAATTAGCTCTGCAGTATGTCCAAAGAATTCAAGCGGTTCATACGCCACAACAGTCACTTCGATTTCTGTCCAGATTTTCTAAAGGAGATAACAATCTGCCTTTGGGCCGTATTGGCGCAGCCGCTTGGATATTCAGCTGTCGCCGATGCGCACACCCATCCGCCTCCATTTATGGATAGCAGCCCCTAATCGCAAATCGGCTCCGGAACGCAATGAATATAGCGCTTCTTTGCCTTCGTCTCCTTGGGTACTGGATTTGGCCAGCGACAGGATCCCCGACCTTTGCCCGCGGGCGAACCGAAACAAAGCTTGACGAATTTCGCGCACAAGGTAAACGCCATCCTGGCCGAGGAGATCCATCTTGTTGGTGCCGCGAATACGCGGATCCTTGAAGTGGACTGTTTGAACGCATTTGCTTCGACGGAACAGATATACAAATCGCCATTTTCGTTAATGTCGCTCTTGGTATTGAACGAACCTTCCGAATTATTAAATTCGACAAGCGATTTTTCCATCCCTTTTTCATTGACATAGTCTTTGGCTTTTTTCACCAGCTCGAATATATGCGCCGCGAAGACCCGGCCCCGATCGGTCGCCGCATTGAGCGCTTGGCGGCCGAGGGGTGGCAGTTCGTCACAACCCGGTATCTTTCGGAATATATACCACTTAGAGTTCACCAAATCGTTCGAGGATGTACAGAAGACCCAACCTTTGCCCGAAGGCGAACCGAAACAAACTTTGAGAATTCGCGCATAAGGTAAACACCATCCTGGTCGCGGAGACCCATCCTGTTGGAGGCGCGAATACGCGGATTCTTGCAGCGGGCTGCTTGTACCCATTTGCATCGACGGAATAGATATACATCGCCAATTTTGTTAATATCGCTCTTGGTATTGAACGGACCTTCCGAGTTACTAAATTCGACAGGCGATTTTTCCTTGACATAGGCTTTGACTTTTTTGCCAACTCGAATATATACACCGCGAAGAGCCGGCCCCGGTCGGTCGCCACATTGAGCGTTTCGCGGCCGAGGGGCGGCAGTTCGTCACAACCCGGTATCTTTCGGAATATATACCACCTAGAGTTCACCGAATCGTTCGAGGATGTACATGTGAGTATAAAGAGAGTAAGCACGCTGGGCAGCACGGAGAGATCCGCGCTTCATATCCGACAAAGTAAGACCTATGAAAAACCTGATCAAACTTATCCGACGTCTCTACACAAAACCTGAAATTCAACTTGAACATGACGAGCTCGACGCTGCTGTCGACCTATCGGACTTCGAATACTGCTACCGGCAACTTCATGGATGTTCCTGAGTTCGGTACGCAAATATGATAGCCAAGCGTTCGACGTGGGAGCAGGCCGCATTCAAAGCCGTTGATACAATTTTCCCTAAAGGAAACATGCAAATCATTCCTCCATACATTGACATACTTGTAATTGGCGCCGGACAAGCGGGACTGGCATTGGGCCACTACCTTCGCATGACTGGGCACTCTTTCATCTTGACGGAGCAAAATCACCGGATCGGAGACAGCTGGCGAAACCGCTATGACTCGCTGGTTCTCTTCACCCCGAGGAACTTCAGCGCATTGCCGGGATTGCCCCTACCAGGCGAGCCAGACAAGTTTCCTGGAAAAGACGAAATTGCTGATTATCTTGAACGATATTCTTACCTGTTCCATTTACCTGTCAGAACCGGTATCTCGATAACGCGACTCGAACGTATGGAAGATGAGATGTTTCTTGCCGAGACAAATACCAAACAAACCATACGTGCGCGGGCGGTAATTGTAGCAACGGGAGCATTTCAAAGGCCGGCAATTCCAGCGTTTGCCAAGGAACTTTCGGAGCAGGTAACCCAATTGAACTCGGCAACCTATCGAAACCCTTCACAGCTGCCAACCGGCCCGGTCCTGGTCGTAGGGGACGGCGCGACCGGACGCCAAATCGCGCTCGAACTCGCTCAACACCATCAAGTGACCTTGGCCGCGGGCCGTCCACGCCGAATCTTGCCAAATCGAATCCTCGGGAAGAGCCTTTTCTGGTGGTTTGATTTGGTCGGCTTAGGGCGGATATCCAAGGACACCTTATTGGGCCGCAGAATCAAGCGCGCCGATGCATTTCCCGGACAACATCTGAAGCTATCGACTCTCAAGCAACAAGGCGTTCGGGTCGTCGGGCGGCTGGTGGGCGCCGCTGGGAATTGCATGGCACTAGATAACGGCGGCAAAATTGCAATTCAGAGCGTAATTTGGACGGCTGGATATCGCGATCATACCGATTGGGTCTGCATTGCGGGAGCCTCGAATAACGAAATAGGATTTATTGAGGATCGGGGAGTATCCCCCGTTCCCGGCCTCTACCATATAGGCAGATCCTGGCAAACCTCGCGCGGTTCATCGCTGTTACTGGGAGTCGGCCGCGATGCTCAGGAAATTCGCGACCATCTGATCAGTTGGTTGACGCGATCGGCTACGGAACAACCGGAATCAAAGAAGTGCAGCGCATGATAGAAATCGCCTGCAGTTCAGTTGTGCCGCCAATAGTTCGACGCAGAAACAAATGCTGCGCCACTGTCCAGAAAATTCAAACGAGTAGACCGAGGCCTTGCGTCCGCCTAAACCGTGCAACTAGCGGTCTGCCTGCGGATTCGATGTCGGCCGGTGCCTTGCTTCGACTCGCGCGTGCGAACTTCCGCGAAAGTCTGCTGCTGCGCAAACTGATCCGTGGGCGGCCAGACCTCGCCAGGCTTGATTCGAGTGATGCCAGCAAAAAACTCCCGAATAATTTGGGCGACAACCGACGAGTGCGGAGTAGAATCGGCATCAGGCTCCAGATCTGGCCTGGTGGAGGGACTCCCTTACTACTTGTCGCATTCGACGTGCCTCTGCTCAAGCGCACCCGGGCGCGATTAAAGCACGCGCACTTAAGCCGAAAGCGAACTGATGTCGCCATTCGCAGCGCACTTGCGCTGACCCGCAATTAACCATTCACGCTTTTACTCCAGCACGGACCACAGAGCAGCAGGCCAATAAACGCTATGAACAAGATATCGGAATCGCTGCGAAAAAAATCTTGGTACGCAGCAGCGAATATCTTGATCATGGCAATAATATGGTTCGCCCTGGCAGCAGTAGTTCTCGCCCTTGCGGTGCCGGACCTGGGCGGTTTCGGTCGCATTCTGCTGTTTTCTGAAATGGTTGGGTGCGCAATCGTTGCGGTCGGCCTGCTGCTGCAGAGAATGCCATGGTTAAAGCGGTCCAACTCGTTCATTGCGATGGCATCGACGACGATTGCAGCTGTTCCGACCGGCTATGTGATCGGCCATTTTTGTGCAAATTTGTTACTTGGCGAGCCGATGCACATCTCCGGTGCGGGTCCACACCACATGGTGCCGTACTTGGCCACTGTACTCACCGCGATCCTGTTCCTCTACTCGCTTTGGTCTCGGGGCCAGGTCGCAAAGGCAGTAGCGGCCGGATTCGACGCAAAGCGATTGGCAGCAGAGTCGGAGCTGCGCCTGTTGCGTGCTCAAATCGAGCCGCATATGCTCTTCAATACGCTGGCAAACCTGCGCTCGCTTGTAAATGATGACCCCGCCCAGGCCCAAATCATGATCGATCAAATAATCGTTTATCTGCGCAGTGCGTTGGCGGCTTCACGAACCGAGTCGGTCAAGTTGCGCGACGAATTCGCACAACTGCGCGCATATCTGGAAATCATGTCCTTGCGAATGGGCTCCAGGCTCAGCTTCCAGCTGCTATTGCCGGAATCGCTGCAAAACACCGCAATTCCACCGATGCTCTTACAGCCCTTAGTTGAGAATGCAATCAAGCACGGCGTAGAGCCCAAGATTGGAAGCAGCAGGATTGAAGTTGAGGCCAAGCAAACCGATGCTGGAATCGCGATTTTGGTGACTGATACCGGTTTGGGACTCACGCAGGAGAGTGCAGACTGCGCGCCAGGCAGCAAGAGCTACGGCTTAATCCATGTACGACAGCGACTGTTAGCTGTGTACGGTCCAACCGCGTCCCTATCGCTAACCCGGCACATGCCTCAAGGCGTGTGCGCCATCGTAAAGATTCCAACATGACCACATCTCCTAAACGGCCGACCGCGCTGATTGCAGAGGATGAGCCACGTTTGGCTAGGGCACTTGCCCAACTGCTAAATGAAAAATGGCCCGAGCTCGAACTCGTCGCGATTGTTGATGACGGCGTAGCGGCAATCGAACAAGCGTTGCGACTCACCCCTGACGTCATGTTCCTCGACATTAAGATGCCTGGAAGGACCGGATTAGAAGTCGCCGAAAACGTGGCCGATGACTGGCCAGAAGACCGGGCCATGCCATTGTTCGCGTTCGTGACCGCCTACGATGAATTCGCCATTTCCGCATTCGACCGCGCTGCGGCCGACTACGTGCTCAAGCCTGTAACAACCGAACGGCTAACGCTCACGGTCGAGCGTTTGAAGCGGCGCCTGGCAGAGCGTAAGGCAACTCCTGAAACAGGAGAGATGGCGCATCTGATGATGCAAGTGCAGTCGATCTCGACGCAGGCCGATGCGGAGCCCGAACGCGTCAAAGTGATACGCGCCGGAGTGGGAAACGTCGTGAAGATGATCCGGGTCGAGGACGTCATATGCTTTGAAGCGACCGATAAATACGTCAACGTCGTCACTGCGGGCGGCGACGCCTTGGTTCGCATGAGCATGCGCGAGCTTGTCTCGAAAATCGACGCCTCCGACTTCGTACAAATTCATCGAAGCGTCATGGTGAACGGGAACTTCATCGTTAGCGCGACGCGTGACGAGCACGGCCACTTCGCACTGCGGATGCGAGGTTTGGATCGGATGGTAAAAGTAAGCCGAGCATTCTCACACCTATTCCGTCCAATGTAGGATAACCGTAAATGGCTGTCCGCCACAGTCTGTAAATGGTTGCCGCGAAGCGCACTTTTCTGGCTTTTGAGCGCGCTTTGAATCTTTAAGTTTCTGGCATTCCTATTGTCTGCCCCTGCCAAGGCGCCGCAGCACAGCGACGGTTCTCACCGGCAGTTCGATCCCTGCGCTGCGCCCTACACCGTGTCAATAACGAGTGCTGCGTGATTGTTGCACCCTTGGACGTCTTACGTCCAGCACACCTTTGGTTCACCGGTGGTGCTCATGTGCGAACTTCCCCGCCCGACTCTTCCTGTGTGCGCATTGCCAAGCTCAATTTCTGGTGTGCAGCCAATGTGACCGTGGCCAACGGTACTGCGCCGCATCAGGGACTGCATCCGAAAGACGTCCTCGCCGGCGCAATCGAAACGATACGTGACCACCATCCAGCGGAAACGATTTCGGTTGAATCAAAGGGCTCGGAACTGTCCTATCTGTTTGCGGCGATTTGTGATGTCTGTTTGGTGAGCCTTAAATTGCGTCACGACCACAAAGGCAAGTGCGACATCGATTAAGAAGCACCCAACCGGATACCAGTTTTCCATGTAGGTCGAGTGGTTGTGATGCCAGCTGTCCCAAGCCATGCCATGCGCCGCGATGCCTAGCGCCAACATCCATGGCAAGGTTGAGCGCTTGAGTCCCCAAGCCGCCATACCCATAAAAATGAACGCGCCGGCGACTTCAACCAACACCCCCGCCTTATCTCCATGGAGCAGAGCACTCCAGATGTAAATGATGGGCATGCTGCCTAAAAAAAGTGCCAGCGATAATCGTTCAAACTTCAAATTCCGCCGCGGCACGAGGCGCAACGCAACGAAAAAAACAGCAAATGCACTACTGCCAATCACTCCGAAATAGGGCGGGAAACCGGGGTGGAGAAAAAGCGAATCTGGCGCCAGAGTGATGGAGGTGTACACGAGGGCGATGATCAGCGTGCAGAACGCCAAGAACTCCAGGCGACTCAGGCTCTCCATCACGTATCTCGCCGCCATAATTGGGACGCTTGCTTGATTGCGGCTTGTCATCGAAGAACCCTCCAATAGAGAAATGAGGGCGTATTGTAGAATTCTGCGCTGGGCAATAACAGACAAAAACAGCTGGATTTCTGCCACTTTCATCCGCCCACCACCACTCAGACGTTGGCCCCGGCCCGCTACATTGCTTTGCAACGAGCACCGAAATCGCGCAGTTATTTGCAAACGCGCGGAATGGCGCCCCAGAGTCGACAAATCGTACGGTGATGTCGGTGCCAGGCCGACCATTCTGCTGATAGTTGATAATCGCCCGGCTGCACTGCTGCGTTCTGGGAACCTACTCTATGCGTACGGCTTTGACCTTTTTGCCTTGAAACGTCACCTCCAGATTCACTACACCGTTTTCGTCTTTCTCGAAGGCGAGCAAAGTCAGCGGTGCCGGCAAGAAGAATTTGGTATCGGATTCAGGGAACACCTCGCGCGCCTCTCGCCCAAGGGGCGCGGCCTTCAGGAATAGTCGTGAACCGTCGAAACTGATTTCCGCGCGCGTGCCACGAATCATGAATTGGCCAGCATAGGTTGCCAGTATCCTGGCATCAACTTTCACAAACGTCTGCTCGGCAACCTGGAAGTCGCTCCAGCCATATTCCTTCGCAATGCTGCGCATGAGCTCATCAATGAATTCCAAGCCACGACTTCCATTCGTCATCACCACCGCACCCTTGCCGGTCTCCGTGTAGGCGAAAAGCATTGCGCGGAAGCCCTCATTGCCACCGCTGTGAGTAAATGATCTAACTTTCTCCGGAGCCGAGACTTCGATACCGAGACCAAAAGGACTGGCCTTCGAGTTTGTCAGCATCTGGGTTGCCATATCCGTGGATAGGACCGCATCAGACACGCCGGCACGGGATTTCTGCAGTTCGATGGCAAACCGCGCGAGATCTGATGGCGTGCTCCACAGACCGGCCGCAGCCTGTTCAGGATAGGTATGCCATTTTCCCTTGATCGGCACACCTGTGCCATCATGTGCGGTCGCTGCGCTATCCGCCATCTCCGCCGGCAATGGTTGTTCAAAGCTGCTATGTTTCATGCCGAGTGGATCGAACACGGTCGCTTTCATGAACGGTGCAAATGGCTGGGCGCTTACATCACTCACCAACAGCTGCGCTACAGTCATGCCACCGCCCGAGTACCGTATCGCGCCCCCGGGTGCCTTGTCCACGCGCACTGCGGCCGAATTGGCCGGCGCGGCTCCGTCCAGCAGCTGGAGCAGCGTCGGCACGGCCGCTCCCGTCGCGTAACCGCGGAAGCCGCTGACGGTGGTACCACCGGTATGATTCAGCAATGAACGCAGGGTAAGCTTGCGCTCTTTGGTAAACTCGTTCTCGGGCATCTTCCACGATTTGAGCTTGATGTTAACGTCCTCATCGAGCGAGAGTGCACCTTGTTGGACCAGTGACAACACCGCCATCGAAAATACTGGCTTGCTGATCGACGCTGCCTGGAACAGCGAGTCCGGGGTCACCGCCACTTTGCTACGTGCGTCCAGCACACCATATCCACGTGCCCATTCGATGGCGCCATTATTGATCACGGCCACACTCACGCCGGGCACCTGATAAAAGCGCATACGTTCGGTAAGCGACATGCCGGGGTTTGCACGACCATGGACGACGAATGGCCCGAGCAGCCCGGCTTCCACCCGCTGAATGCGGGTCTCGACATTGAGCGCGGGGTCGGCAGCCGACGCGGCGGTGGAATACCAGATAGCGCTAAACAGCACGGTTCGCACTAGAAGATGTTTGGTCATTGATTGGGCTTGGTCTGGAGTGAGCGGCATTCCGCGATTGGGAAGTGAATTCCCAGGTCTTTCATTCATCATTGGCGTCCGATCAGCGCCCGGCATCATTGCCTCGACGATCTCGCCGGCGCCCAGCCTTGCAATCTGGTATCTGGCCTGCGAATTGAATCATCCACGGTTGACTTGCGCTTAGGATGACAAAGAGCCTACTTTTCCTGCCAATTGGCTATCGCAATCCCCTGAGCCAAACGCGCTTTGCTGTTCCGGCGCAAGCTGATGGCATTGCCTACGTGGCCCGTTACCGATATCGCATTGTGTGGTAAATGCCGTCTTTCAACTATCGCCAACGTCCGCTAGCACCGGTGCACTAGCGCCCTTGCCCCCAAAACACTGAGCATTTGTCGCCAAATTTTTGGCGGGAAAAGCGCGAAAGTTGTCAACAATGATGCCGTGCGCGCGCCAATACTGAGGCGTCGTCTAATTACTATCATTCTCCTAAAATACAAGAATACGCTCATGAATTCATTAATTTCACGCCGCGCGCTAAAGTCCGCAATAGCGGCAAGTACCCTGCTTTTCACGACCAGCTGTATCGCCGCAGATCAGTTACCGGTTCCGCAATCACAAGGGGCCCCGAACGCCGTCATGGGGTCAACTCAGGAAAAAATTGCCCCCTATCAGAATCGGTTCGGGCGCACCCGCCCGGTTATTGCTGTCATCGGCGAAAACAGCGGTACCGAGATGACTGACTACGTCATACCGTACAGTATCCTGACCGAATCGGCAGTGGCAGATGTGTTTGCCTTGGCGATCCAACCTGGCACGGTGAAAATGAGTCCGACGTCGCTCAAATTGGTGCCGCAAGCAAGCGCCGAACAGTTCGATGCCCGATACCCAGACGGCGCAGACTACGTCATTGTCCCGGCAGTTGCGAAGAGCGACGAACCCGCGCTTCGCGCCTGGATCGCAGCACAGGGAAACAAGGGCGCCACCATTGTCAGTATTTGCGATGGCGCATTCGCAGTGGCCCACACTGGAATGATGAAGGGGCGCCGCGCGACGGCGCATTGGTACACCGACGAAATTCGGCGCCAGAAATTCCTCGACACCAGGTGGCTACGAAATGCTCGCTACGTAGTGGATGGAAGTATTGTGTCGAGTGCAGGAATAAGTGCCGCACTTCCGACTTCGCTGGCCCTGGTAGAAGCCATCGCGGGATATGACCGGGCTCTGTCGCTAGCCGCGCTACACGGAGTAAAAGAGTGGGGCCCTCAGCACAACAGCGATGCATTTGTTCCACGATTTGGAGTCAATCTCAAGGGATATGTTACGACTATGTACACCAACGAATGGTTCTATAAGCCAGAACGTATCGGCGTTCCGGTGAGCCCGGGAATGGACGATATCGCGTTTGTGCTGACCATGGATGCATATTCCCGCACCGGCCGCAGTCTGCCCTATGCCGCGGCGACCGGCAATATCCCTTTCGTAACTCGGAACGGGCTCACCTTCATTGCGGACCAACTCTCAGCCAGCGCCTCCGGTCCAGAACGCATGCTGCCGGCCATCGCTTCGGCACCTGTTCCAGAGGTGTTCGAACACGTGTTGACTGGAATCTCGGCGCTCTACGGGGAATCGACTGCTTCCGGAGTGGCGTACGGCTTCGAATACCCGCGCGTGGAGAAATAAATTCTTTCGAAGATGTCGGATAAGCCAAAGCGGGCCGATGAACGACTCCATTTCCTAAAGCGGAGGTGCTGTGCGCGATCGACAGATGGCCGCCGACACGGACATTCTGCACGGGTGCCGCCCTCCCCTGGGATGGACCGCTCGGTAAGCTGAAATGTCAATTCGCGCACGCTGGTTGCGCGTCCGTCGCAACCAACTTGGCTACAATTTTTTAGAACTCTATGCTCCACCATATGCCAAGCAATTCTTCCTCAATCTGCATCAGAGGTGTATGGACCGTCACACATGGAAGCAAAATGAAAGCAAATCGGCACCACTCGACCGAGAAGCTGCTGCACTCGCTTGCCGCCGCCCTTATTCCGATCGCACTTATTTTCGGCTACGTCGTCTTTGCAATCGTTCCGAACGACGCCACAAATAGCTCACCGCTGCGCGTATATCTGATGGCCGGCGCGATGGCCTGCGCATTTACTCTCATCCGCCTTCTCGTCCTTGTCCTCCGTAAACGACACGAGCAGTTCCCGCGAAAATTAAGCGCGGCGGCGCGAACGTTTCACGCGCTGCTGTACGCGGGCACGATCGCTGCGACGAGCAGCGCCTTCGCGCTATCCATTTCTTTCGGAGCAATAGGCACGATTCTCGACGCACGCGTGGCGTATCCGGTATTGAGCGAGGGCTCGAATTTCTCGAGGATTTATTTCGCGCTGGAGTTCGGTTCGCTCGCCCTCGTCCTGGCTTATCTCGCTGCGGCATTACTACATGAGGTGTTTGCCAATGATGGCATCGTCGAGCGATGGTTACGCAAAAAAGCCCGACACGATACCTTTCACCGAAAAATAGGGGGCGAACTCATTTCGGTTATTCGAACCAACGTGTGAAATCGACATTGCAATATTTGCTGATTTTTTTCCGACGCGTCTTGTACGCAAACGCTGCGACACAATAAATAGAATTGGCGCAACGGCTCATCGGCGGGCGCTTTCGATTGGCGGTACGAACAACGCCCCGCCGGACAGCAAAAAAAATCCGGAATAGCGACTACGTTCAAGTGCACATGCCGGTTTGTCGAGATCATGCTCTACGCCAGCTAATAGTTCTCGGATGTTCCATACAGGCCCTCATCAATTCCGGAACAATTGGTGAAGCACCAGTCCCGGTGAGGCTTATCTCAGCTAAATCCTGAGCATGAGCCTTGCATTTGCGTCGACCTAGGTCGACGCTTTTTTTATGCGGCTTTGCATTTCACGCAATCGGCACCAGCACCTTTGCGCCGATGCCGAGCGGTAGGCGCGAGTCCATCGCCTTAGCGACTGCATTCAAGCCAGTCAGCTTAGCGACATTCCATACTCCAGATTTTCACCGGACGTTAGCGGCCTGATCGCGCATCCGTTCACGCACATCCCAAGGATACCAAATGAAGAAAAAGTTACTCGTCGCCGCTTTCAGCACCTGTTTCGGCGTGCCGGCGCTTGCCCAGTCAAACGTCACGATCTACGGGACGGCCGATGCCGGCGTCATGTGGCAAAAGGACGGCCCGACCCGGCTGATGAGTGGGATCGCCGATGGATCACGTCTTGGATTTAAGGGGACAGAAGATCTTGGCGACGGATTCAAAGCAGTTGTCACCTTGGAGGCGCGCGTCGAGCTTGACACTGGAACCCAGAAACCAACTCTTGTGAACGATAATCAAGGTTTTTATCTGACAAGGGGCATGGGCAGCTTGCCCGCCCCTGTTCTCGCCGGTGTTCGTAGTGCTTTCCAGGTGAAGGGCGGAGCTGCGGTAAATGTCGACGGCGCGCTTTTCGACCGCACCGCAATGGTCGGCCTGGTGACACCGGTGGGCGCCATCCTGTTGGGGCGAATGTACACGCCGGGTTACGAAGTATTTGCCGCTGCTGACGTGTTCGAGGCCGGCACGGCGGGCGCGTGGGGCGGTATTACAGGCGGCACGGCGGGCTACACCGCATTGGGGGCGGATATCCGTTCACAGAAATCGATCCAGTATCGCGTCGCCAGGCCGCAAGGACTGGGTGGGGTCGTAATGTATGGCGCAAAAGGTTCCGGCTACTTGGGCCGCTACAATAAATTTTACGGTGGCAATCTTACCTATAAGGCTAACGGATTTGATGTCGGCATTGGCTACAACCGCGGCTACGATCAAAGCGACAACGTCAGCCTGACCACGGCTACTGTAGGCGGCTCCTACATCTACAACGGCGCCAAGTTTTTCGTTGGCTATCACGCACAGCGGAATCGCAATTCGGTCTTGTTGCGAGACTATGTTGCCGGTTGGGACGCTTCGATCGCACCGAGTCTGACAGCTCTTGCCGGAGCCAAAACCGCTGCATTGGTGCGCGATGGCGTGTTTATTCCGAACATTACCAACAACACCCAAGTTGACGCAAATAGTCTGCAGGTCGGCGTGCACTATTCGATCGGTGCGGGGCGCATCATGGCGTCGGTCGCCCGTCAAGATGACCGCACCACCTCCAACAGCGACGCAACCCAATATTCCTTGGGCTACGACCATTATCTCTCCAAGCACACAGACGTATTCGCGGTAGTAGCCGAAATTGTGAACAGCAACGACGGTCAATACACGCCCGGTACCGCTGGTTCGCCAGGTGGTTTCGCTCTGGCGCGGGGCGAACACAGCCGCGCTGTCCAGCTGGGTGTCCGTCATAAATTCTGATCGACGGCCGCATGGTGGGCCTACACTATCAAGGCGCCACTTGATCCCGAGTAGATGACGGGAAATCATAAAAAATGGCTAGTCACCGTGAAGTGTGGGACCACGCGGCGATGGCGGCAAGCGCCCAGTGCGGCGACAAACCCGGGGGTGAAGCAGGGGTTTAGTGAAGCGAAGCTTCGCTCCTGCGAAACGGTCGAGCCTTGCAAGGCTCGACTCCTTTCAGGTCCGCCGGACCTGACCCTGGCCCGTGGGCCGCGGCGCGTGCACGCAGGGGTGGCACGTCGACGCCGCAACTCGTCGCACACTCTATGCGGTGAAATAGCTTAAAAAATTGGGGAAATGGCTGTCGCCAGCATCAATCGACGCGAACTTCAGCCATGGATGTTACGTTCCGAATGCGCAGCGGAGGGGAAATTGTGCGCCGGCTGATTCGTCAAGTGGCATGCCCAAGACGCCTTCTCATTGAACGAGCAAAAATGCCAGGAACGAATTCACATCGCGGAAAAGAACATGACGGAACACCGAGAAACCGACTAGACTGAAAAATTCCTCGCTGCAGCCCCAACTCGCGGCGCGCTGCGAGGAACGCGCACAGCCCCTGATCAGCTAAACAGCCAGCGCGAGATCAACCTGGTGTAGCGCGGCATGATCACGTAAATCATCAGGAACACAATAATCACGGCGACAACAAAGTTGCTAACGACCGGCAATGCCAGTGTCGGCACCAGCCGAAACAGCGGCGTGAGCATCAATGGCACTCCGACGGTCAGCGGAAAAATTGCTGAAAGCGTGACCAGGAATTGTTTAAACGGCTTGGCTTTTTTCTGCGCCGGACCTGATGGCGTGAACCAATACTCCAGGCCGGTCTTGATCTCAATCTGTTCGTCGGTGACAAGCATCGGTTTGACGCGTTCGATAAAGCCGCTCCTGGTGTCCGATTCTGCCCACTCCCGCAAGTGTTCATGGGTATCGAAGTTCAGCACGACCGTGTAGGTATCGGATCCTTCGGCGGGCCGGATCACGTTGACGCCGAGATGCCCGGTGAAGCGTTGCGCAGCCGGGATGATTTCATTGAGCCACACCTCGTATTGCGGGCCGGCGCCGGTTTTGACGTGGTGCTGTATCACCAGCGTTACGATAGAGTTATTCATGATCGCCTTGTCGTCGAGAGAAAGTCATTGCAGCAGGAAACATCGGCGCGATTCCGGTGCCGCGGCGCCCCCTGCAGTGCAGCGTACCGCCATCGGCGCGCCACGGCGACTCATCATGCTTGAAAACATGCCGAATTGCCGTGGCGTCTGCTTAGGTACGGGTGATCGAGGCACCGCCATCGACCAGCGACGCGGTCCCGGTGACGAAAGAGGAATCGTCCGACGCCAGGTACAGCACGGAGCGCGCCAGTTCCTCCGGCGTCGCCGTACGCTTGAGCGCATGCAAGCCCTTGATAAAGGTTTGCGATTCTTCGGTACTGTTCATCTCGCGGTACATTTGCGTATCGACGGCACCGGGCAAAATGGCGTTGACGCGGATGCCTTGCGGTCCGAACTCGGCCGCAAGTGCCTGGGTCAGGCCGATCAGGCCGGATTTACTGGCAGCGTACGCAGCGACGCCGGGAAACGAGAAGGTGTGGCCAACGAAGGTCGAAGTAAAAATGACCGAGCCGGCACCGGTTTTCTGCATCGCCGGAATCTGGTGCTTAGCGCCAAGGAAGGCGCTGGTCAGGTTGGTATGCAGTGCGTCAGTCCAGCCCGCTTCGCTGACGCCCGTCGTCGGGCCCATTTCGCCCAGGGTGCCGGCATTGTTGAAGGCGATGTCGAGGCGGCCAAATTGCGACAGGGCCAGTTCAACCAAGGCTTGTGCATACGCTTCGCTCTTGACATCGCCGGCCAGCGCGACCGCATCGCCGCCGGCGGCGCGAATCTCGGCCACCAGGCTATCAAGTTCGGACTGGCGGCGCGCGGCGACCACCAGTTTGGCGCCTTCGCTGGCAAACAAGGTTGCCGTGGCGCGCCCGATGCCCGCACTTGCGCCGGTGATGATGGCGACCTTACCGTTTAATCGTTTCATGATGATACTCTCCTGGAAAACTGTGAATTTGCTTGCTGCCGGGCGGACGCACCATTGCGCCGCCCGATGTAGCCACTTTATGATTTGTGCCTGTCGCGATCAATGGCGCCCCTATTTGCGAAGCATTCATGAATTGTGAATGAAGGCAATGCCTGTTGCGTGGACTAACGGGTGAGGAAAACGACGAATTTTGGAATGACCTGCTCTGGCGCCTGCTCCATCAACCAGTGCCCCGCCCCTTTGATCAGCACCCCGCAAACGCACCCCGTTGACGTCGGCGTTCTTGCTGTCGACCTGCTGCGCGGCCGAAGTTCCGGCGAGCATCGCCGCGGCCGCGAACCACAGCCAGGCGATGCATTTCGTGAAGGTGGGGAGCTTCAATATAGTCATGGCAATGTCCTCGGATGAATGGATAAACAGCTGCAGCCGCTGCGGGAGACGCGATCGATATGCTGCGCCGCTGGAATCAAGCATGGTCCACGAAGCGCCGAAGGGCGAGTAAATCGGCGTGAATCGGTGTCAAACCGCGAAGGCGCGTTCGCTAGAGCCGGGCCAGCAAAGTCATCGCCGCGACCACATCGGCCGTGTCCGTGCCCTCGGTGAAGCGCGCGACGACCGGCGCCAGCAAGGCGCGCGCGCCAGCACCCCGGCCCTGCTGTTGCCACAAACGCGCCAGGCTGCTTGCGCCACGCAGTTCCCAGCCGAGAGTATGCTGCGCGCGCGCCAATCCAAGCGAACGCAGCAGTAGTGACTCGGCCGCCTGCCCCATGCCTTGCCGTGCCTGCTGTTCGGCCTGGGCGCGCAGCAGCTCCGGCGCGCACCAGCCGGCGACGCCCGACTCGACGCGCGCGATGCTGTCGGCTGCCAACAGGTGCACGTCGAACGTGACCAGGTGATCGCGCTGCATGTTCTCGAACAGGATGGCGGCCGGCGTGGCAAGGCGCTGCGCGGCTGCCATGTCGCCGCCTTGCATGGCCAGCACATCGCGGTAGCGCAGCGCCCATTCGAACCAGTAGTCGAGCGAGTGGCGCTGCACATGCAGCACCAACTGCTCGACCAGCTCGGCTGCCACGTCGCGCTCGCCGCGCCACAAGGCGATCGGTACGCTGCACAGCGCCAGCGCCTGGGCCAGCGCGACCGCCGTGTCCGCGGCAGCGTGTTGCAGGCATTCGGCCGCGATCGTCCTGGCCAAGTCCGGGCAACCGTCCATCCAGGCGATGCGCGCCAGCACGATGCGCATCGACACGCGCACGTCAACCTGCGAGGGATTGAATACCAGCGCGATCTTGCGCCATGAATTGGCCAGCACGTTCGACGCCGACACCCGCGCCTCGGCCTGGCGACCGAGGAAATGCAGCGCTTGCGCCATGGTCCGTTCGGCGATCAGGGCATGCACCTTGTCGCCATCTTCGCGCGCGTGAGTTCCAATCAGTTCGGCGCGTTTTAGGGCCAACGGAAAGTCGCCCCCGATGAAGGCGGACGCCCACCAGCCGGTCGACAGCGCGGTACGGTACTTGCGCAGCGCGCTGCCGACGGGCGCCTCAGATGCTGCCTGCAGCGCGCGTTGCAGCGCTTCATCCTCTTGCGCGAAACGACTGTGGACATTGCACTGCAGCGCGCGCATCGCCGTCTCGGGCAGCAACGCCGGTACGCCGGCGCTGTCGATCAACTGGAGCGCGCGCTCGATGCGGTCGCCGAATTCGGCGGTGAACGACGCCTGGTGGCCGAGCGAAAACGAAGCCGCAGCCAACTGCATCCCAAGCTGGATATCGCCATCTGCCGAAAATGCCCAGTCGAGCCCAATCCGGACGTCGTCGATCCAGATGGTGTAGCGCTCGAGCCACTGTTGACGGCTCATGACGAGCCAGTCGTCCTCGGCGATCTCGAACATGCCACACAGGTAGCGCGCGTGGCGCACCATCAGCGCGCGCCGTTCGCCGCTGGCATCGAGTTTGGCGCTGGCATAGGCGCGCGTGGTGTCGAGCAGGCGCAGGCGGCAGTCGGGGTTGGCATCGCAGCGCGCCACCAGCGACTTGGACATCAGTTCGAGCACGCTTTCGGCGGCGTCGGCAGCGCCGGACGGCGCTTCCGTCAGCAGCGCACTGGCCGCCGCCAGCGTGAACGCGCCGCGGTAGAGCGCGAGCCGGGCCAGTGCCCGCTGTTCGCGCGGCGGCAGCAGGTCGAAACTCCAGTCGAGCATGGTGCTCAGGGTGCGGTGGCGCGCTACTGACGAACGTCGCCCGCTGACCGCCGATAGCAGCCGCTGCGCCATTTGCGCCGCCAGGCCGGCTACCCCCAGCAGCGCGACCCGGGTGGAGGCCAGTTCGATCGCCAGGGGGATGCCGTCCAGCCGCTGGCATATCGCGCACACCAGCGCGGCATTGGCATCGTCCAGCACGAAGCCAGGTGCGCTGGCGTTGGCGCGTTCGACGAACAGCTGCACCGCGGGATACCCGATTGCTTGCGCCGCACCGATGCCCTGCGCAGTGACCGGCAGGCGCATCGGGCCATGGCGATACAACCACTCGCCGGATGCCAGCAGCGGTTCGCGGCTGGTGGCCAGCACATGCAGCGCCGGCGCGGCGGGCAACAGCTGTTCGACCAGGCTGGCGGCGGCGGCGACGACGTGCTCGCAACTGTCGAGCACGATGAGGAGCTGCTTGTCACGCAGGTAGGCGGCCAGGCCGGCAACCGAGGCGCCCGGCGCAATCGCGATCCCGAGCGCCGATGCCAGGACGTTCGGCAGCAGGCGCGGGTCGGCCATCGGCGCCAGGTCGACGAAGCAAACGCCATCGCGGCAGCTGGCAAGCATTCCTTCGGCGAGCACCGTGGCCAGCGTGGTCTTGCCCATGCCGCCGGCGCCCACGATGGTGACGAAGCGGTGCAGGGCAAGCCGCGCGCCGATCCGCTCGATGGCATCCTCGCAGCCGATCACGGTGCTGACGCGCGCCGGCAGCCGCTGCATGGGATGGCTCCTATGATCGGCCTGCGGCACGACCAGGGCGAAGCCTTGCTGCGGAAAGTGGGCGATGAAAGCGGCGTCGGATGCCCCGCCATCGAGCACGCCATTGAGCGTCGCCACGCGGGCCCACAGCTGGCCGGCATCGATCGCGCGGCCCGCTGCGCCGAGCGCGGCCAGCAGCGCGGTCTCGGTGACGGGGCTGCCCGCAGCAGCCACCACCTCCGCCAGGATGGCGTAGCCGTCGTCGTCCAACGCCAGCGGGTGGCCGCACAACAACAGCTCCCTGCGCGCGGCGTTCAGCGTGAAGGGACCGAAGCTGACTTCATCCGTGGCCCCCTGCTCAGCTGGCTCACGCATCGGAACCACCTGGCGTCAATGCATCCAGCAGGGCCCGCGCGGCACACAGGTCGGCGGTATCGAATCCCTCGGCAAATCGGCCATACACGGCGTCGAGCAAGGCATGCGCTTCGTCGCGGCGCGCGGCGCCTTGCCAGAGCCGCGCCAGGCTGGTGGCGGCGCGCAATTCCCATGACAGGGCCTGCTGCTCATGCGCGGCGGCGATCGCGCGCAGGAACATCGCCTCGGCCAGCGCGCCGGCGTCGGGCGCGCCGTCATGCAGCAAGCGCTCGCCGTGCGCCCTGAACACCTCGGGTGCGCACCAGCCCACCAGGCCTTGCTCGCTGCGCGCCAGCGCCTCGTCAGCGAGCAGACTTGCGTCGAGCGTGGCGAACATGTCCATTTCCTTGCCATAGTTGGGCCACTGCCACGCTGGAGCGCCAGCAGTCGGCGACGCGCCGCGGCCGGCCGCAATGTGCGCAAAACCATTGCCCCACGATTCCCAGTATTCGAGCGCGTCACCGCTGGCCAGCGCAAGCAGTTGCGCAATCAACGTACGCGCGCGATCAAGGTCGCCGCGCCACAGCGCGAGCGGGATGGCGGCGACGCCGAGCGCCTGGCAGCTTACGAACGGCACG
Source organism: Pseudomonadota bacterium (assembly GCA_046728335.1). Classification (GTDB taxonomy): domain Bacteria; phylum Pseudomonadota; class Gammaproteobacteria; order Burkholderiales; family Burkholderiaceae_D; genus JAFCUW01. The sequence goes on from JBKPEJ010000005.1 coordinate 63,902, forward strand.
CATCCTTGCGACAGCGCGACGCTCTCCAGCCCGACCTGCATGGCCTGATCGACCTGCCCTTCGATCCACAGCATGCGTGCCAGGACGATGCGCATCGAGACCGCCTTGGGTACGCCGCTGACACATTCGCGCGACATCCGCACCTCCGGATGGGCCAGCACTTTGAGGGCCAGCTGGCGCGCTTGCCGATGGTTGCCCAGGAAGTGCAGGCACAAGGCGGCCAGCCGGTCCGACAACAGTACGGCGGCAGGATCGTCGTCGCCGACGCACTGCCGCAGGCGCGTGGCGAGCGACAGCGCGGCCGGATAGTTTCCCTGGCCGAAGTAGCCGCTGCAAGCGCCGTGCATGGCGGCGACGACCTGGCGCTCCGAGCCGATCCGCTCGGCCAGTGCGACGGTGCTGTCGACGATCCTGGCATGGGTCGCTGCGGCGACCCGGGTCTGGCCGCTCAGATTGCACCACGCAATACGGGTGCGCAGTTCGAGTTCCGGCTGTGGCGGCGTCAGCCTGGCGATGCTTTCCAGCGCCAGCTCGACGCGCTGGCGATGGCTGTCGAGCCGGCCGACACCGTACACCGGCTGGCAAGTCGCGATCACCAATTCGGCACCCACCACGGCGTCGCCATCGGGCGACAGCGACCAGTCCAGTGCGGCCCGCAAATCATCCATCAGATAGCCGTGCCGCGCGTGCCAGTCCAATACGCTGAGTGTGTCCAGCTCCGCGCTGGCGTGGGTAAACAGGCCGAGGAAGTAGGCCGCGTGGCGGCCGGCCACCTGGTGCCGTTCACCACTGTCGAGCAACCGGTCGGCGGCGTAGGTGCGCGCCGTGTACAGCAGGCGGTGGCACACCGTGGCGCCGCTGGTCTCGGTGGCGACCAGCGACTTTGCTGCCAGGCTCATGACGCAATCGATGACATCGGCACCGGCGCCTTCCTCGCCCGCGGCTACCGCAGCGGCCGCCTCGAACGTGAAGCGGGTGCGAAACATCGCAAGCCGGCACAATACCCGGCGTTCATTCTCGCTCAATAATGCATAGCTCCAGTCGAACAGCGCCTGCAAGGTGCGATGGCGCGGCAAGGCGGTGCGGCGGCCACGGGTGAGCAGGCGGAACATGTCGTCCAGCCGCGCCACCAGGCCCTGCACGCCGAGGGTGTCGACCCGCGCGGCCGCCAGTTCGATCGCCAGCGGGATGCCGTCGAGCCGCCGGCACAAGTGCACCACCATCGACAGGTTGGCATCGGAAAGCGCAAAGCCATCTGTGTTGGCCATTGCCCGTTCGACGAACAGCTGCACCGCTGGGTACTCGAGCACCTGCGCGACGCTCAAGCTGCGTTCCAGGTCGGGTGCCGCCAGTGCCGCCAGCCGGTGCACCCATTCGCCGTTGGCGTCGATCGGCTCGCGGCTGGTGGCGATGAACTGGACACCCGGCGCGGCCATCAGCACCGCTTCGACCAAGGTGGCGGCGGCGTGAATCACATGTTCGCAGTTGTCGAGCACGATCAGCATGCGCTGCTCGCACAAGCTGGCGGCCAGCGCACTCAGGGAGGCGCAACGCGCTTCCGGGATTCCCACTTCGACCGCCACCGCCAGCACCACCAGCGCCGGGTCCGACAACGCGGCCAGGTCGACGAAGCGGACCCCGTCGGCGTAAACGGACGCTTCGTGTTCGGCTACCGCCAGTGCCACTGTGGTCTTGCCCATGCCGCCAGGTCCGACAATCGAAATGAGCCGGTGGCGCGCCAGCTGGCCGCCGATCTGGGCGATGACGCCGGCCCGGCCAATGGTGCGCATTGGGCGCGCCGGCAGCTTGCACGGCGCCGCTGGTGCGCGCGGCGGGAATGCCAGCGCCGCCGCGCCGCTGGTGCGCACCATCGGCGTGACCGGCATGACGAAACTATAGCCTCGCCCGGGGACATTGGCGATGTAGCGGGCGCCGCCCTGGCCATCGTCGAGCGCCTTGCGCAGGGCCGATACATGCACGCGCAAGCTGGTTTCCTCGACCATCGTACTGGGCCAGACGAACGCCACCAGTTCATCGCGGCTGACTACCTCGCCCGCGCATTCGACCAATTTGATGAGCAGGTCAAACGCCCGGTTGCCAATGCGCACTGTCTGACCGTCCTTGAGCAACTGCTTGCCGGCGCGGTCGAGCACGAACGAGCCGAAGCCAAACAGCTGGTCGGAAAACGAGCGCACGATATCGTTCACGTGCCACCGCCGGCCAGCAGGTCGGCCGCGCGCCGGGCGTCGCATCTTTTGTTCATGGTCGCCTCCCAGCTCATGCTCGTCTTACATTCGGAGTGTCCCTGTGAAGAATGATAGTGCAAGCGATTCTGCCGCCACCGTGAAAAGTTGTGAATTCGCGCCGCCGAATCGGCCGGCGCGCCTTGGAGGAAGGTATGATTCGCAGCATCGACACGATGGGACCCCGTATGCAGCGCGCCACGATTGCAGCAGATCTGACCGAACGCCTGGACCGCTTGCCGGTGACGATGCTGCACTGCCTCGTGGTCGGCCTGTGCGCGCTCGGATTCACCTTCGACCTTCTGGAAATCGCACTCGGCAGCGCCTTGTCGGCGGTGTTCTCGACGCCACGCAGCGCGGCGGCGCCGCTGCAGCTGTCGCTACTGTTGGGCTCGGTGTATGTCGGCGCCGCCATCGGCGCACCGCTGCTTGGCTGGCTGGCCGACCGCCATGGCCGCCGCATCGTGCTGACGGGCGTACTGTTGCTGCTGGCGGCGGCGTCACTGGCGGGCGCCTTCAGCGCCGGCCTGACCGAGTTGACGATCTGGCGCTGCGTGGCCGGCGTGGCGCTGGGCGGCTACCCACCCTTGATGATCGCCTACCTGACCGACCTGCTGCCGCCCGCGCGGCGCGGCATGCTGGTGCTGGCCACGGTCGCCATCGGCACGCTCGGGCCGGCCGCCGGTATTTTCCTGGTGCGTTCGCTGGTGACCGTGCAGCCGCTCGGGCTCGAAGCATGGCGCTGGGGTTTCATCATCGGCGGCGCCGGCGCCGGCCTGGTCGCGCTGCTGTTTCGCGCCCTTCCCGAATCGCCGCGCTGGCTGCACAGCCGCGGCCGCAGCGCCGAGGCCGAAGCCGCGTGCCGGCGCTTCGAACTGTCGGCACCAGTGCTCGCCGCGCCGGCACCGGTGCCAGCGCCAGCCGCAGCCGGCCTGGCGCTGCGCGCGCCGCAGGGACGCGGCCGTTGGACGCTGGTGGCCGCGCTGTTCTTTCTCAGCCCCTGGTCAACGGTGGCGTTTCCCTTATTGTCCGGCGCGGTACTGGCGCAGAAAGGATTTAAACTTTCCGACACGCTGCTGTTCGTCGGCCTGTCGAACTTCGGCCCGCTGATCGGCACCCTGCTCGCCGCGCTGTGGATCGACCATATCGGACGGCGCGCCGCGCTGGTGCTGTGCGCCGGCGCGATGGCGCTGTGCGGCTATGTATTCGTGCTGAGCGCGTCACCGGCCTGGCTGGTGTGCGCCGCCTTCGGCTTCATGCTGTTCGTCTCGCTGTTCGTCTCGGTGCTGAACCTGTACGGCGCCGAACTGTTCCCCACCTACGAGCGCGCTACCGCGATCGCCGGCGCCTGGGCCTTCAACCGCGTCGGCGCCGCGCTGGCGCCGCTGCTGTTGCTGCCGCTGCTGGCAGGCGGAGGCCCGTTCGCGATGTTCTCGGTGATCGGTGTCTCGCTGGTGGCCAGCGTCGCGCTGCTGGTGATCGCCCCGCCGGGACGACAGCGTCGCGCCGTCGGCTAGCGGCGCCGCTCAAAAATCGTAGCGCGCCGTCATCAGCACGGTGCGCGGCGGATTGTAATAGGCCGAATCGAGGCCAAGCGGCGCCACCTGCGAGCGCAGCAGCGGGTAACTCTTGTCGGCCAGGTTCTTCGCCCGCAGCATGAAGCTCCAGTGGCCTTGCGCAGGCCGGTACGACAGCGCCAGATTGAAGTACAGCTGGTTCGGCACGGCGATCAGCGCCGTATTGGCCACATCCGAATAACTGTGGCTCAGGTACTGGGCCGACAGGTCCAGCGCGAGCGCGCCGCCGTTCGCCAGCGGCCGGACATGATAGATGCTGGTGCCGACCGTCAGCTGCGGCGCATTGGGCAATTCCTTGCCGACAAAATTACTCGCCGCGGCGCCGGTCGGATTGGCAAATTCGATGAAGCGCGAGCGCAGCGCCTCGAGCGACATGGTCCAGCGGGTATGCTCGCCCAGCTTGGCGGCCAGCTCGACGTCGGCGCCGTAAGTCTTGGCTGCGCCGGCGTTGACCAGCACCGAATCGTTCACCTGGACGCCGTTGATGCGCGTGTTGTTGAGCGCGGCGAGGTAGTCCCGGTAGTCGTTGTAGAACAGCGCGACGTTGGCGCTGATGCGGCCAGCAGCCATGTTGCGCTTGGCACCGGCTTCGTAGGTGGTCACTTTTTCCGGACTGGTGGCCATCTGGGCCGAGGCCAGCGATTCCGCGGCCCGGTTGAAGCCGCCGAACTTGGCACCCTGCGCGACGCTCGCATACAGAAATGTGTCCGGATTCAACTGGTGGTCGATGCCCAGCTTGGGCAGCACCCCGGAGGCGCTGCTCGACAGGTCTGGCGCAGCGTACACCTGCGCGGTGCGCGTGCGGCTCGCCGCTGTGCGCCAGAACTGGTTCGAGCCGGTCTGTTTGGTATGGTAGGCGCGCAGGCCGGCGGTCAATCCGGTTTGGCTGCCGAGTGCATAGCGTGCCTGGCCATATACGCCAACATCGGTGGTGTCGAGGTGGGTGTTGGCCTCGCTGTAGACCGGGGCCGGCGCGGCCAGCGGCGCCACGCTGGAAAACCGGTCGAAGTCGAAACGGTCGCGCACCAGCATCAGGCCGGCGGTCCAGCTGAGCTTTTCCTGCTTGCCCTGCAGCTGGAACTCCTGCGAGAACGCTTTCTGCGCCACCACCTGGGAGATGGCGAAGCGCTGCACTTCCAGGCCGCCGAAATCGACCACGGTGGGATCGTCGCGATACAAGCGCAGCGCCGTGATCGAGCGAAACACCACGCGGTCCGACATCGGGCTGCTGTATTTGAACGCGAGTCCGCCGGAATCGCGCTTGAAGGTGCCGGTGTTGTCCGCGTTGAACGCCACGCGCGGCGCAGCGTTCGGGTGATTCAGCGGGAAGTTGGCGGTATTCGCGTCGGACCGATCCTCGGCGCCGTCGATCGCCAACACCGCCTCGCGCCCGCCCGATCCGGCCCAGCGCAGCTTGGCGCGGAACTGGGTCACATCGAGCTTGTTGGCGTCGCGGCCCAGGGTGGCGTTGTAGGCGAAGCCATCATTGGTGCGGCGCGAGAACGCCAGGCTGCCGGTCAGCGCGCCCTTGTCCAGCGGTCCGTTCAGATAACCGCGCGTTTCCAGCGCGCCGTAGTTGCCAGCCGCGGCGGACAGCCACGCTTCGGTCGCCGCGCTGGGGTCGCGCGAGATGAACCTGACCGCGCCGGCCGACGAGTTCTGGCCGTACAGGGTGCCTTGCGGACCGCGCAGCACTTCGATTCGATCAATGTCGGGCAGGTCCCACAAACCGGTCGCATAACCGCGGATCAGCGGCACGTCGTCGAGATAGATACCGACCGCCTGGCTCATCGCGGGCAGCGACGCGCCGACGCCGCGGATCGCGACCGCCTGCGGCTGGTTGCTGAAACCGTTGGGTACCGCCACGCCGGCGACCACGCCGACGATGTCGTGCAGGTCCATGATGCCCTTGCTCTCGATCTCGCGCCGGCCGATCACGCCGACCGAGACCGGCGTGGTGCGGGCCAGCGCGCTTACCCGCTCGGCGGTGACGATCACTTCGGGCATCGGCTCGGCCGCAAGCGGCGTGGCGGTTTGCGCCCGGACCTGCTGCACCGCCAGGCCGGCAAGCAGCACGCCGGCGGCGACCGGTAACCGCGACTGGCGCCCACTTCGGTTCACGAATTCCATTTGCACTCTCCACAATTGCACAAGCCGATGCAGCCAGCCTCTGGGCAATTTTAGCCGTGCAGCGCAGCGCCCGGTGTGAATAAGTGTGAAATGGCGCCAAGGCGCGCGGGCTGAATTTACGCCCTCACCTCCATTCACAAGCATTCACTGTCGGCGCGTGGGTCGATCTCCTAGACTGTTCCTGACACCGCCAAGCATGCACGCTACCCATAGAAATCGAGGACAACATGAATGCGAATATCGCCAATTCCAGCGCCGCCGAGGCCATCGAGCTCGGCAAGAATGCCCGGCGCCTGGCGCGAAGCAGCCTCGGGCGCGCGTTGCGAAAAGCCATCGATCACAAGGAATTTGTTCTTTATTATCAACCGCAACTGGACTACGCCGACAAGCTGACCGGCGCCGAAGCGTTGATCCGCTGGCGCCGCGGTGGGCGCGGCATGGTGTTCCCGGCCGACTTCATCGGGTTCGCCGAGGAAACCGGACTGATTGTCGAGATCGGTGCATGGGCCTTGCTCACGGCCTGCCGGCAGCTCTCCTCCTGGCAGCGCAAAGCCTGCACCAGGAACCTCACCCTCGCGGTCAATGTCAGTGCAAGGCAATTGAGCGAACCCGATTTCGTGCCGCTGGCGATGGCCATCATCGAAGCGAGCGGAATCGATCCGCACATGCTCAAGCTGGAGCTCACCGAAAGCCGGTTGCTCGCCGATATCGCTGGCAGCGCACTAAAGATGAGCGTACTGCGGGCCTTGGGGGTCAGCTTCTCGCTGGACGATTTCGGCACCGGCCATTGTTCGCTGGCGTATCTGCGCGAACTGCCCCTCGACCAGCTCAAAATCGACCAATCGTTCGTGCGCGATATCGTCACCAGCGCCACCAATGCGGCGATCGTCCGATCCACCGTCGACCTGGCGCGCAGCCTGGGGCTGGCGGTGATTGCGGAAGGTGTGGAAACGCCAGAACAAAGGGAATCGCTGGCCAGTTGCGGGTGCTACGACTATCAGGGCTTTCTGTACCATCGCGCACTTCCGGCCGACGAATTCTATCGATTCGCCCGATGCCGACCCCGCTTCGGCTTGCGCCAACGCCCATGGCAATGGAGGCGGCACGCCCTGTCCGCACGGCGGTCCTGGTGCGACGCACTGCGCGCCATCTCCTGCCAGGGATGCCGGGGCGGTGAAGGATCATCGCATGGCCCAATTGCCAGTCGCCCTTGCGCGATGAAATGAGCCGGCTAACCCTGCCCCACCCCGACAGAAACCTCAAGACAGCGTGCGCGCGCTTGCAGCCGGCGCAAGGCGCGCGACCTCCTTCAGACGATGCAACTGCCAGGCGGCACCCATCACAAACAGTAGCAACATGGCGCCGGTCAGAACTTTCAGGATCGGCGCCTCCGGATTGGCTACCAGCGGCGCGCCGGCTGGAAGCCGGGTCGCCGTCTCCCTGATGGCAGGGATCATGTGAAAAAAGAACGTCATCGAGTAAGCGAGCGTCTCGACGGCGAGCGAGGCTTTGCCGAAGGGACGTGCGGCACGCGCGCTCACCGCGATGGCGGTCACGGCCAGAGTGACCAGGCCGAGCGCGTGGGCTTTGGTGAACTCGCCGCTACTGAACATGAAGAAGCCGGTCAGGCAGGTCAAGGTCGTCATCAGCAGGTAGACGCAGCCGGCCGGCGTTGCGCCGGTGATGCCGCCGTAGCGCCAGAAGGCGCGAATGCCGGCGCCTATTGCAAACAGGCCGATCGCGATGTGCACGATCCCGGGAATGGAAAGAGCGGACATGAGAGTACTCCTTTTGGTGGCATGGCTGGTGAGTCGATGGAATGCTGCGCCTGGCTTCAGGCAAGCGCAAAGTCTTCGGTTTCGTAATGCTCGAGGAAGGCGAACGGAGGGTTGACCAGTGCGCTGACGGCGGCGCCATCGCACAGGGCCTGCGCGCTGGCCCGCACGAATTGCATCAGCGCCGGACGGTTGGCCCGTTTGCGACAGAAACGGTAGGCGCCGCTGACGGTCCGTCCGTCGTGGTAGATGATCTCGAACTCGCAATCGAGCACGCCATTGAAGCGCACCGCCCATTCCAGCAGGAGTTTGTCGATGGCGAAAAAGCTGCCGGCGATTGCAGTCGCGCGCGAGTGCCGGTGCGCCACCTTGATTCTGCGCACACTCACCTTCTCGTCAGCCAGGCGGGCGTCGCCGCCGCCGTCGAGCGGCCGGAAAAAAATGCTGCCGATGGCGGCGGATCGCTTGTTCATGGGGCTGCTCCTGGCGAATGAATGAATTTCATCTTCGTCCAGCGTTGTGCCTCAAGCCAGTTAATCGTTGTTAATTCTGTGCGTCGCCGCGTCGTGCCCGCGATCCGCCAACGCAAGCTGAGTGGCGGCTGTTCACACAGATTCACGGCTTGTTGGAAATTGGCACCCGCGAATTCACAACGATTAACTGGCGCATGCACCCGCGCCGGAGCACCATGACTTCAAGCTTCCTGCCTCACGTCTCACGATGCAGGTTTTAACGATACAGTCCCGTGCAACCGCTCTCGACAATGGAGATTCAAATGCTGAAAATATCGCCCCGCCTGCTTCTTGCCGCGCTGTGTGTCCACCTCGCGTTCCCGGCCATTGCAGCCGCTGCGGAGTTGAAATCCGCCGCGAAACTGACATTCGGCGATGCCGGCACGCTCTTCATCGCCGACTGGAAAGCGGCACGCATCTACGCGCTGAAGGTGCCAGCCGGCAAGCCCGCGAAGGTGCGCCCTTTCAATCTGGACGATGTGCAACAACCCATTGCGGCAGCGCTCGGCGTGCCCGCCGCATCGATCCGCTTTGAAGACCTTGCCGTTCAGCCGGGAAGCGGCATCGCGTATGTGTCGGTCATGATCAGCGCAACCAGGACGGCGCAGCGCGCGGCCGTCGTTTCGATCGACTCGACCGGAGTCGTCGGCCGCGTCGCCACGGCCGACCTCAAGACCTGGGCGGCGATCACCGACGCGCCATCCAAGGACAGCGCCTTCTGGCGCAAGCTGCCGGCACAGGCGTTGACGGTGACGGACATGAAGTTCTACCAGGACAAGCTGTATGTCGCCGGCCTGTCGAACCGCAGCTTCGCCTCGACCTTGCGCGTCTACGACTTTCCGTTCGCCGCTGCCGCGCGCACCGCCACCATCGAGATGTACCATCCGGTGCACAATGAAGTGGAAACCCGGGCGCCGATTCGCGCCATGTCGATCATGCTGATGAAAGGCGAACCGAACCTGGTAGCCGCCTACACCTGCACGCCGCTGGTTAGCATCCCGCTCAGCGCGATCAAAGATGGCGCCCATATCGTCGGCAAGACAATCGGCGAAATGGGCTGGGGCAGCGCACCGGTGGGCCTGGTGACCTATAAATTGGGCGACGTCGATTACGTGTTGCTTGCCAATTCGAGCCGCGCCGCGGACTTGATGACACTCTCCGATATCGCCGACGCCGCCGCCCACCCCGGCTTGAGCACGCCGATTGAGTGGCCGGCCAAGCCCTATGCGGGCGTCAAGGCAACGATGACGCCGCTGTCGGCCGTCATGCGCATCGACAATCTCGACGACAAGCTGCTGTTGGCATTGCGGCGCGATGACGCGTCGGGGAACATGCAACTGGTATCGATACCCAAAGGCGTGTATCTGCGGCTGAGCGACTTCGTCAACGAATATGACTTCAAGGACTATGTCTACCCGGCCGGCGACAAGTTTCGCGATTTTCACAAGTATGGCCGCACCATCGAAGGCTATCCGGAACTGGCGCGCTGATCATGTTGGCGAACCTGGCCATCTGCATGGCGCTGGGCGCGGCCGCGGCGCCCGCGTCGATGGCGTCGGCGCGGGTGACACCGTCCACCGACAGCGTGCCTGAGAATCTGTTGCGCATCGAAGTGCTGTTCGATCGCCCGCTTCGCAGCTCGCTGGATATGCGTTTCGTGAATCTTTTCGATGGATCCGGCCGGCGCATCGACGGCGCCTTGTTCGATATCGCCTTGCCCGGCGCCGACGAACGCAGCGTCGCCATTTTGCTGCATCCGGGCCGCATCAAGCGCGGCGTCGGTCCTAACCTGGCTCTGGGGCCGGCCTTGCGGCAAGGCGACAGAGTGGCCCTGCGAATCGACGACCCCGGCTTTCATGCACCGATCAGCAAGACGTGGCGCATCGGTGCGGCGATACGCACGCCCGTTTCGCCGTCACAGTGGAGGCTGAACGTGCCGGCGGCAGGCAGCCGGCAAGCGCTGTCGGTCGTTTTGCCGTCGCCGCTCAGCGGCAGCGCGGTGCAACTGATCGCTGTGGCCGCCGGCAGCGGCAAGCGCCTGGCAGGAACAGCCCGGCTCGATGCGGGTGAGACGGAATGGCGCTTCGTGCCGTCATCGAACTGGAAGCCGGGCGCCTACGAGCTTCGGGTTCATTCGAGTATCGAAGACCCGCAGGGCAATCGCGTGTGTTCGGCCTTCGAGCAAGCGAGGCAGAGCGCGCAGCCGTGCGATCGCACGGCCAGTATCGAGTTCCGCATTGCGCGCCCTGCTCCGCGCAACTGAGCCGGCAGCCGCATCCTTCACCTTGGAAAGCCATCATGAACGATCCATCCCACCAAATTGCCGTCGCCACCGTGATCCTGCTGAACGGCCGGTTTCACACCGTTGACGCCAGCCGGTCGACGGCCAGCGCGGTCGCCATCGCCGACGGAAAATTCCTCGCCGTGGGAAACAGCGAACACGTGCTGCGTCATCTTGGCGCGGACAGCAAAGTGATCGACCTGAACGGCCGTACCGTCATCCCCGGCCTCAACGATTCACATATCCACCTGATCCGCGGCGGCCTGAATTACAACCTGGAGCTGCGCTGGGAGGGCGTGCCGTCGCTGGCCGACGCCCTGCGCATGCTGCGTGTACAGGCCGAGCGCACTCCGCACCCGCAATGGGTGCGCGTGGTCGGTGGCTGGAACGAATTCCAGTTCGCCGAGCGGCGCATGCCGACGCTCGACGAAATCAATGCGGCAGCGCCAGACACGCCGGTGTTCGTGCTGCACCTCTACGACCGCGCGCTGCTCAACCGCGCCGCTTTGCGCGCGGTCGGCTATACGAAAGATACGCCGAATCCACCCGGCGGCGAAATCAGCCGCGACGCCCAGGGCAATCCAACCGGCATGCTGTTGGCCAAGCCGAACGCCATGATCCTGTATGCCACCTTGAGCAAGGGACCGACCCTGCCGCGCGAGCAGCAGGTCAATTCGACCCGCCAGTTCATGCGCGAACTGAACCGGCTCGGTGTGACCAGTGTGATCGATGCCGGCGGCGGTTTCCAGAACTATCCGGAGGACTACGCCATCATCGACGAGCTGGCCCGCGAGCAGCAGTTGACGGTGCGGATCGCCTACAACCTGTTCACCCAGAACAAGGGCAAGGAGCTGGGGGACTTCCAGCGCTGGACCGACATGGTCAAGCCCGGCGACGGTTCGGACTACTACCGCCACAACGGCGCTGGCGAAATGCTGGTGTTTTCGGCCGCCGACTTCGAGGATTTCCTCGAACCGCGCCCCGATCTGGCAGCCGGCATGGAGGACGAACTGGAAAAAGTGGTGCGCCACCTCGTCGCGCAGCGCTGGCCATTTCGCCTGCACGCGACCTACGACGAGTCGATCGGGCGCATGCTCGACGTGTTCGAAAAAGTCAACCGCGACATCCCGTTCGACGGCCTGCACTGGATGTTCGACCACGCCGAGACTATCTCGCCGCGCAATATCGACCGGGTGCGCGCGCTCGGCGGCGGCATCGCCATCCAGCATCGCATGGCGTTCCAGGGTGAATACTTCGTCGAGCGCTACGGCGCGCAGGCGGCGGGCGAGACGCCGCCGATCCAGCGCATGCTGGCCGCCGGCGTGCCGGTCGGCGCCGGCACCGATGCCACGCGGGTGGCCAGCTACAATCCCTGGACCTCACTGTACTGGCTGGTGTCGGGGCGCACCGTCGGCGGCCTGCGCCTGTACGAGGCGGGCAAGCGCCTGTCGCGCGACACCGCACTGGAACTATGGACCGCCGGCAGCGCGTGGTTCTCCAGCGAGCAGGGCAAAAAAGGATGCATCGCGCCAGGCCAGCTGGCCGACCTGGCGGTGCTGTCCGCCAATTTCTTTACGATTGCCGAAGAAAGCATCAAATCGCTCGAGTCGGTCATGACCGTGGTCGGCGGGGCGATCGTGTACGGCGCCGCCGAATTTCTGCCGCTGGCGCCGCCGCCGATACCGGTGCTGCCCGACTGGTCGCCGGTCAAGCTGGTGCCTGCCCACTTTCGCCCCGCTGCGGCGCCGGCGCTGGCACACCAATGCGCCGGCGCCTGCGCGGTGCACTCCCATGCGCACGACATCGCCCGCAAGTCATCGGTGCCGGTTTCCGGGTATGCCGGATTCTGGGGTGTGCTCGGCTGCAGTTGCTTCGCGTTCTAGCGCCATGGCCGCCCTACATCACCGCCTATTTTTGCCTTATACCGCCGCCGGCCTGTTGTGGCTGCGTGTAACCGGCAGCGCGCTGCTGCTGCACGTGCACGGCTGGCCGAAAGTGCTCCATTACAGCGAAGAGCTAAGCCGCATCGAAGACCCTTTCGGCTTCGGTCCGCAGTTTTCGCTGCTGGCGGCGATCTTCGCCGAAGTAGTGTGCCCGCTGTTCATCGCGGCCGGGCTGTTCACCCGCCTCGCCTGCCTCCCCGTCATCGGCGTGCTGGCCGTGGCGATGCTGGCGGTACACCGTGAGTGGTCGATCGCGGAAGGCCAGTTCGGCTGGCTGCTGCTGACCATTTTCATCGCGATTGCGCTGTGCGGCCCGGGACACTGGTCGATCGGCGCGCGCCGGGCCGCCACCGGCCCCTTGGGCGCCGCATGAACCCAGCATTCTGCCGCGGCGCACAAGGCCGCGGCAATCACCCGGCGGCGGCGACGCTGCTTTCAACATCTACCAGGAGTCCATCATGTCTCAACATTCCGCTCTCGCCAAACGCAGCGAAAAGGGCCTGCTCACACCCGACAATTGTGTGCTCGCCCTGATCGACCTGCAACCCCAGATGCTGTTCGGGGTGGCCAATTTCGACCGCCAGACGGTCATCAACAACAACCTGATCATCTCGAAGGCAGCGCGCGTGTTCGACATCCCGACCGTGCTGTCGACGGTCGAGTCGAAGGCTTTCAGCGGCTTCATGTGGCCGCAGATCCAAGCCGTGTTCCCCGGCCAGGCGCCGATCGAACGGTCGTCCATGAACAGCTGGGACGATGCGAATTTTGTCGAAGCGGTCGCCCGGACGGGCCGCAAAAAGATCGTGCTGGCCGGCTTGTGGACAGAAACCTGCGTGGCGCTGCCGACCATTCAGGCGATCGACGACGGCTACGAGGTATATGTGGTGGAGGACTGCTGCGGCGACGTCAGCCAACTGGCGCACGACAACGCCATGAAACGCATGATCCAGGCCGGCGCCAAGCCCGTTACGGCACTGTCGGTCATGCTCGAGTGGCAGCGCGACTGGGCCCAGCGCGAAACCTACGACGCCGTAATGGACATCGCGCGCACCCATTGCGGCGCGTACGGCGTCGGGGTCGAATATGCCTACACGATGGTGCACGGCGCACCCCGGACAAACTACCCGGAATATGCGCCGCCGAACCCGAAATAGGCGCGGCGCCGCATCCTCAATCGCAAGAAACCCGGCCTGTGGGAAGGCGATCCCCAGCCCGCGACCGGTTGCACCGATTTATCCACTCAAGGAGTCAGCATGTCCAGCCTGTCCAGTTTCGGCCTTGTCCACACCGCCATCAGCCTCTTCGCGGTTGGAGCGGGAGTCGTCGCGTTCGCGCGTTACCGCGGCATCACCGGAGCCACGCGCGCCGGACGCCTCTACATCCTTATGACGATCCTGACCTGCTTCAGCGGTTTCTTCATCTTCGCCCACGGCAGCTTCGGCAAGCCGCACTTGCTCGGCGTAATCACCTTGCTGGTCATCGCGGTGGCCGCCCTTGCCCGCTTCACGTCCATGTTCGGTCGCGCCGCGCTCGCGGTCGAGACGGTCGCCTATTCGCTGACCTTTTTCTTTCACCTGGTGCCGGCGATCACCGAAACATCGACCCGTCTGCCGCCGGGCGCACCGCTGGCCGATGGTCCCGATGCGGAGGCGCTGCAAGTTGCCAGCGGCATCCTGTTCGTGATTTTCCTGATCGGGGCCACGCTGCAGGTGCGCCGTTTGCGCAAGGCGGCCGGCCAACGGCTTCCGCCGAGCGGCAGGACGTTCGAATTCTAGCTACCGCCTGAGGATGGCGCGCGCAAATCGGCAAGCAGTGCGCGCGCCTGTGCCAAGTCGAGGCTATCGCGTCCATCCGTGAAACGGGCCTGGACCGCGGCCAGGCGCGCGTGCGCGGCGTCGCGCTCGGGCGCGCCGGGCACGCCAGTTTGCGCCAATCGCGCCAGGCTGCACGCGATGCGCAACTGCCATGCCAGCGCTTGCTGCTCGGCTGCGAGCTGCCAGGCGCGCTCGAACAAGCCGACAGAAGCGGCCGCCGCGCCGGGCGCGGCCCCGCGCAACAGGTTTTCGCCATGCGCGCGCAGCATCTCGGGTGCGCACCAGCCGACCTCCCCCTGTTCGCAGCGCGCCAACGCGATGGCACCGGCGTAACGCTCATCGTGCGTGCACAGCATATCCAGTTCCTTGCGGTTGGCCGGGGCGATCACCTCGTCCCCGCCGCGCGCGGCCAGCACAGACCGATAGACGGCAACCCACGATTGCCAATAGCCCAGCGCATGCTCGCGCGCGAGTTCGCCGAACCGCTCTACCAGCAGCGCGGCGCGCTCGAATTCGCCGAGCCATAGCGCGATCGGCACCACCGCCATGCCGAGTGCCTGCACTTGCGCCAGTCCAGGCTCGGTATCGGCAATCGCCAGCGCCTGCGCCGCAACGCGTTCGGCCTGGCGCGATTCGCCGGCCAGCCATAGGATGCGCGCCAGCAGGATGCGCATCGACACCGTGCGCGGCACCTGGCTGCTGTATTCGCGCAGGATCGGCGTGGCCGGAAAGCCAAGTACGCCCTCGAGCAGCACTCTCGACTCGGCGTGCCGCCCGAGGAAATGCAGGCTCTGGGCAATCAGCCGGTCGCCCAGCAGCACCGCGGGCGCGCGATCGTCGTCGAGCAGCGCGCGGGTACGCCGCGCGTAGCGCAGCGCCGCCTGATAGTCGCCCTGGCCAAAAGCGCTGATGCAGATACCGTACATGGCGGTCACCGTGGGAACCAGCGCGCCCTGCTGTTCCGCCAGCGCGATGGTGCGTTCGGCCACGCGTTCGCGCTCCGCATCGGCGGTCGGGGTCTGGCTCATCACATTGGTCAGGGCGGTGTACAGCTGCAATTCGCGCTCGGGCTGGGGCGGGTCGAGTGCGGCCATGCCGGCGATCGCCAGTTCGACCAGCTTGCGGTATTCGTCAAGCCGGCCGTTGCCGCACATCGGCAGGTAGGCGGCAACGGCCAGCGCACCGCCGATGGTGGCGTCGCCGTTCCTGCTGTCGGCCCACGCAAGGGCGGAGCGCACATCATCCATCAGATGGCCGTAGAGGGCATTCCATGCCGCCGGCTGCAGCGGACCGGCGTGATCGACAGTGCCTTCGAGCAGGTCGCGCATGTATTCGGCGTGTCGGCGCGCGATCGCCTCGTGCTCGCCGTGCTCGGCCAGCCGCGCGGCGGCATAGGTACGCGTGGTGTACAGCAGGCGGTGCAGGATTTCGTCGCCGCGCGCCTCTTGCGCGAGCAAGGATTTCGCGGCCAGGCCAATCAGGCACTCCACGACCTCGACGGGGCTGACGCGCGCGCAGCTGGCGACGGCCGCCGCGGCCGCCACGCTGAAGCCGGCCCGGAATACCGACAGGCGACGCAGGACGATGCGCTCGGGTTCGCTCAGCAAACGGTAGCTCCAGTCGAGCAGCGCTTGCAGCGTGCGCTGGCGCGGCAGCGCGCTGCGGCGCCCGCGCGTGAGCAGCTCGAACAGCTGGTCCAGCCGCTCAGCCAAACCCTGCGGCCCGAGGCTTTCCATGCATCCGGCCGCCAGCTCGATCGCCAGGGGCATGCCGTCCAGGCGACGGCACAGGTGGGCGATCGATGCGCAGTTTGCCTCCGACATCAGGCTGGCGTCCGCGCTGGCCAGGCTGCGCTCGACGAACAGCTGCACGGCCGGATAGGCGAGCGCCTGCTGCAGGCTTGGTTTGCCGTCGGCCGAAGGCGCCTCGAGCCCGGCGAGCCGGTAGATCCATTCGCCGGCGGCGGCCAGCGGCTCGCGGCTGGTAGCGAGGATGCGCAGTCCCGGGGCCGCCCCGAGCAGCCGCTCGGCCAACGCCGCGGCCGCATCGATGACGTGTTCACAGTTGTCGAGCAAGATCAGGATGCGGCGCTCCTGCAGGTGCCGGCACAGCGCGACGATCGGGTCGCCCGCCGGCAACGCCAGGCCGAGCGCAGCGCCCAGCGCAGTCGACACCAGCGCAGGATCCGCTAATGGCGCCAGGTCGACGAAGCAGACGCCGTCGCGGTAGCGCCCGAGCACCGCTTCGGCCACCGCCACCGCCACCGTGGTCTTGCCCATGCCGCCCGGGCCGACGATCGAGACCAGACGGTGCAGGCCGAGCTGGCCGGCGACGTCGGCGATCACGCTCTCGCGGCCGATCTCGCGGCTTAGCCGCGTCGGCAGGTTGTGTTCGACCTTGCAGACGGCGGTAGTCGATTGCTCGGCCAGCGCCGCCACGGCCGCCACGAAGCTATAGCCGCGGCCCGGCACGTTGGCGATGTAGCGCGCGCCGCTCCGGCCATCGCCGAGCACCTTGCGCAGCGCCGACATGTGCACCCGCAGGCTGGTTTCTTCGACCACGCTGCGCGGCCAGACGCAGGCCTCGAGTTCGGCGCGGCTGACCACCCGGCCGGCACGTTCGACCAGCGCGACCAGCAGGTCGAATGCACGGCTGCCCAGGCGCACCGCACGTTCGTTCTCAAGCAGCAATTTTTGCGCGCGGTGCAGCACGAAGGGACCGAAGGCCAGCGCAGCCTCGGGCGATGGAGCGCTGGGTTCACTCAACGGCAACCCCGCCGTACAATGACAAACGCGAACCACCCTGCGGCGCAATATCGTTCGCGGTCATGTTTGAATAGGTTCGTCCAAGCATATTGAGGAACCGTGTTGGAATTCATGTTAACCCGCGCGCGCCATTGCACCCGCGAAAGTCACAATAAACATTGTACACGGAAGCATCGGCGCGCCGCCAGGCGTGCTCGCCAGGTTGCCGGGGCCGGCGACGGCAGCCGGCATGCAGGATGGCGTCAACGCGCGCCGGCGTCGTCTATCGCCCGCAGCTGAGGCAACAAAGCCGCCTTTTGCGCGGCGCGCACCCGGATTGCGCTGCCGGTGCGCAGCGCCATGGTGAGCGCCTCGGGCGACTGGGTGGCGCGCACCAGCGCCTCCATTTCGTCGGCCAGCGCGGCGTCGACGCTGGCGCCCACCACGCCGGAATAGAAATTGTTGTATTCGCGCGCCGGCATGCCTCGCATCAAGGCCGCGCCGTGCTGCCGGGCGAACGCCCACGCCAGAGCCGCGTTATCGCCCTGCCCAACGAAACGCACCACGCCGTTGCGAATTGCCGGCACCAGCTCGGGCGACAGCGCCAGTTGCAACGACCGGGCGGCCAGGCGCGGGTCGCGCGCGCCGAACATCGCATAGTACAGCCGCGATTTTTCCTCCAGGCTGCTTGCCTGTTCGGCGCGTGCCTTGAGCAGCTCGTAGGTGGCTTGATCGGCGTTGGCACCAACCATCATGATCACCGGATTTAGCAAGGATGCCCGCAGGCTGGCAGGATCGACAAGGAAACGTTCGAAGCGCGTCCGCGCCTGCGCCAGGATCGCCGGATCGCCATACGCGTTCAGCGCCTCGAGCAAGGCGCCGCGCAACTGGCGCTGTTCGGCCGTCTCGCCCGCCCTCTCGTCCCAGCCCAGCTGGGCAAATTTCGACGCTATCAAGCCACGCACCAGCGCACGCAGCCCATCACGCGCGGGATTGCCTGCGCTGAGCTGGTCCAGTGTGGCGATGCTGCCGAGTACCTGCGCCCATATCGCGTAGCGCGGCTCGTCGCCGACCCGGTGCACCAGCGAAAAATAGCGCGCCAGCGGAACCTGGCCGGTACCCGCCAACGCCCACGTGTCGGACAACAATTTCAGCCGTGCGCTATCTGGCAGCGTGCGCCATTGAAGCGCCAGTGCCTCGAACAGCGCCGGCGCATAGTGGACGCGGTAATAGCCAACGCCAGCACCGTCGACCAGCAGCGCGCCGCTGCAGCCGGCGCGCACAAAGGTCTTGCCCGCCGCGCCCAGCAGCAGCGTTTCGGGCCTGGCGCCGAGCACGCCCAGTTGCACCGGCACCTGCCAGCTGCGCTGCACGCCGTCGCCTTCGTCGAGCCGGAATTGCTGCTGGCTCAAGGTGATGTGACGCCGCCCCTGCTCGCACACCTGCTCGACCGTAATGACGGGAAATCCCGGCTGGGTGGTCCAGTCGGATGCGACTTGGCTGACCTGCGCCAGCGGCTTGCCAGAGGCCTGCGCCAGCGCGCGCCACAGGTCGGCGCTGGTGGTGTTGCGGTACTGGTGCTTGCGCATATAGGCGCGGATACCCAGACGGAAAGCGTCCGCGCCGATGTAGCTCTCCATCATCCGCACCACCGCCTGGCCCTTTTCATAGGCGATTTCATCGAAGGCGTTGGCTGCCTGTTCTTCGTTCTCGACACGCTGTTGTATCGCGTGGGTCGTCTTGCGCGCATCGAGCGCCATCGCCGCCTCGTTGGCGCCGAGCGACGTGTTCCAGTCCGGATTGAAACGGGCGGTCGCCTTCGTACCGATCCAGCTGGCGAAACCTTCGTTGAGCCACAGGTTGTCCCACCACGCCATCGTGACCAGGTCGCCGAACCACTGGTGCGCCATCTCGTGCGCGACTACATCGAACACGTTCCTCCTGGTCGAGTCGGCGCTGGTAGCCGGATCGTACAGCAGCAAGCTCTCCTTGAACGGAATGCCGCCCCAGTCCTCTTCGGCGCCGCTGAAGCCGCCGGGCACGCCGATCAGATCGAGCTTCTGGAGTGGAAACGGCACGCCGAAATAATCGTTGTAATAGTGCAGCAGCGCCTGCGCCGACTTCAGCGCGTAGGCGCCCTTCGCCACCGTGCCTTGCGTCGCCACCACGCCGATTTCGACGCCGTCCTGGCGCGCGCTGATGCGCTCGAATTCGCCCGCCATCAGCACCAGCAGATAGCTCGACATCTTGGGCGTGGGGCCGAACGCATAGCGGCGCGCGCCGTTCGGCAGGTCCTGCCGCCGCAAGGCCGGCGTGTTCGAATAGGCCACCAGGTTCGGCGGCAGGTCGACCGACAGGCGGAAGCGGGCGCGAAACGCCGGCTCATCCCAACATGGCAAAAGGCGGCGCGCATCGGCCGGCTCCATCTTGGTTCCCAGGAAAACCTTGTCGCCCGAGGCGGTGCGATAAGTATTGACGTATAGGCCGAAGCTCTGTTTTCCGATCAGGCCGCGATACACCAGTTCCAGCGTATATTTGCCTTTCGCCAGTGGTGTTGGCAGCGTGAAGCTGATGGTCTGTTGCGCCTTGTCGGCCACCGCGCTCAAGGACTGGGCGCCGCCCGCTCCGCTCAGGCGCGCCCGGTCGATCTCGACCTCAAGCGCATTCAGTACCAGCGTTGACGTCGGCGCCAGCACTTCGATTTCGATGCTGACGGTGCCGTTGAAGACCAGCCTGGCAATATCGGGAACGATGTGCACCCGGTACTCGATCGGGATCACATTCTTGGGCAGCTTGCCGGGCGTCGTGGCGAACGAAAATGCTGCCTCTGCGCGCGCCGCCGGCCAGCCGGCAGCGAGCGTAATTCCGGCTAGCACCAGACAGGTGGTAAGAATTGAGGCGGCTTGGCGCATGGGTTCTCCGCGTGGAATGGATTTGGAATTACCGCTCTACGAGCTTACTTAATCTGGTAACTGCAGTAATACCTGGCCGCACTCCACCTTGGTGAAATGGCGGGCAGTTGCGGCGCCAGCGCCTGGAACCGGCGAGCACCGTAGACCACCACCTTGCCGATGGCGATGGTGAGTTCGCTTTCGAAATGCTTGATCTTTCCGTCCATCGTGCAGTAGTCGCGCGGTAGGCTCTACACCTTGGTGGCCACTGTGCCGTCGACTACATACTAGCCTTGCGATTACGACGGCGTACGTTAAGGAGTGTGAATTGATGTTGCGGAAACGCCCCGCCGACGCCATCAGGCAGTACTGCGTCGATGTTCCGACTCAAATTGCGAGTTCACGGCCGAATCGCCTCGATTTGCGATACCGCCTCAACGGGCCAGACAAAAAAATAGCCCACGCGAAGGTGGGCTATTTTTTCGATGCTGGAGGCGAGGACGGGAATCGAACCCGTCTAAACGGCTTTGCAGGCCGTATTGATTAGTTAGGAATCAACCACTTAGGCGAAAACCTCTTTTTCAACCTCTTTTTTGCCATAAGCCCATCGAAACTTTGCGGCTTGGCAGCAATATCGTTCGGCTCGGCGGCATAACACGGCGTTGAAAATTTGCTTCCTGTTCATCATCTTTCTACAGGCCGTTTCCGGCAGAGCTCGCTTTTCGCATGCCGAAATTCCGTTACCAAACATCACCGCGCCGCCGCGATGCGAGCGAAGCGACTGCCCGCAGCGTACTTTTCCGTCCGTTCTGCGCCGGCCTGGCTCGTAGCGCCTTCTCGAGCATCCCCGGCGGATGCTGCTGGACGAAAAAGGGATTTCCCCTATGAGAACGTAGAAATAGAAAGCCGCCTCAAGCGGGTTTTTAGACATTCTAGCGACGAGGACGTCCTCATGTATCGCCCACTCATGCAAATGGACGTTGTGCTTTGGCGGATTCGCGGTCCTCGGCTCCGGTCCATTTCCGGTCGTGATCTCTTTCCCTACTTTCCTGCTCTCTGCGAGATGATCATTTAGGGGACCGCACCTTCACGAGGTCCGATCGGAAATTACTCACCTCGCGTGGGAGCGGCGGCAAGCGGTTGAATGGCATCCCGCCTTCCATATCGTGGTTTAAGCCGTCGTGGCCTTCTGGGCCGCCGCGAAGACGTCACGTGCGGACGTTGTACCCGCTACGTGCTCCGTACCCTCGACGCCGAGTTCCATCCATCCTGCATTCACGGCGTCAAACATTTCTTCGGCAGGTCCGGTGTGCCCCTTCGAAATGCCGAATTGCTCGAAAGCTTCCGCCCATCCTGCACGCGGGACTGCAAAGGCTTTCACATCAAGTTTCAGGACTTCACCCAATTGCTCCGCTACTTCATCTGCGCTGACCATCGAACCGAGCTCGACGACGCGCTGCCCCGACCACACTGGCCCGGTCAAAAGGCTTGCGACCTCCGCGCCGATATCGTTCGTCGCAACCATCGTCGATTTCCGGTTTGTCGGATTGTAGTAGACAGGTAGCGTTCCGCCCTGGGCGACCTGCAAGCCGTAGAGGAAGTTCTCGTAGAATCCACCGGCGCGCACAAATGCGATTGGTGATATCAGGTCGCGAAAACCTTGCTCCAGTAGCGACAAGGCCGTGATCATCCCAAGCCCGCTGGTCCTGTTCGCACCCATCGACGAAAGCGCTACCACCCGTGGCGGCGCTGCCTTGGTAAGCGCCTCGCCATAGCTCGCAATCAGGCCCTTGGCCTCTTTGTAACCGGGCGAGGGAGCCCAGACAGCCGGCAACATGACAAACGCCCCTTCGACGCCCTTGAGCGCCCGCTCGATTGCTGCCGAGTCATTCCAGTCGCCGTCAACCAGCTCCACGCCCCGGTTCGCCCAGCTTGACGCCTTCTCGCGATCACGGACTAGCGCGCGCACTTCCTTGCCTTGCGCCAACAGATGTTCCGCGGCTGCGCCGCCCACTTTTCCCGTGATTCCCATTACTAAAAACATGCGTTTCTCCTGGTATTGAAGAGGCAGAGCACTGCCCCGGTTGCTAAAAATATGCGTTTTCTTCTTATCTTGATGGACAGAACACCGTCGCTGCTGGTTCAACGGAGGAGCGGCAGAATGGCCCGGATACGGGGATCGCGCGCGTAGAGACCGCCCCATGCCATCGCGCCCAGAAGTAGGGAAATGATTTCCGGCGGTGACCCCAACTCACCAATGCGGACGTGGGCGCAGATTGCACCTCCCAAAAAGCCCGTCAATAGGATTGCGCCGAGGACGGCGGTGGACGGGATGGCGTAAAGGATGGCGCAAGCAAGTATGATCGAACCCACGACGCGGGTTAGGTTCATCGCGAACCCAGTTTCCTGCAACATACTCGCGACCTGTGCCGGCGCGAAAAACTGGATAGCGCCGTCTGCCAACAGAGCGATAACGACAAACCCGCTCATTATCCGGCCGGCCCAAAGGGCGCGATGCAAAGTCAAGGTTTCGGGTACCCGATGTGGGTTCATCGTTTCAGCCATTTTTCATTTCTCCGATGGGCAATCTCAATATTCGGAGCATACTGTGTCTTTCAGGTGTGATAAACACCTATGAAATGAACTCACTGTTCTCTTTATAGTGATCAATTCCATGCCAAGGCACGAAATGCAAAACCTCGAACCCCTCCTCATTTTCATCACGGTAGCGGAAATGGGGAGCTTCACCCACGCCGCCGAAAGTCTGGGCATCCAAAAGGGACGAGCCTCAATGGCGCTGCGAAAGTTGGAGGAAGATATCGGCGTAAGGCTTTTGCATCGGACGACGCGTAGCGTGCAGTTGACAGAAGACGGGCGGGTATTTCATGCACGTGCACGCGATCTGCTTGCTGAAGTCGATGATCTGCATTCCATGTTCGCAAGCGATCGAGGTGCACTTCGCGGGCGCTTACGCGTTGATCTGCCGAGTGAGCTGGCGCGCACCACTATCGTGCCGGCCTTGCCGACCTTCATGGAGGCCTATCCCGAGTTGGAGCTGGAGGTCTCAAGCACGGATCGCCAAGTTGATCTGGTTCAAGAAGGGTTTGACTGTGTATTGCGACTTGGCCCTATCGGGGACGAGACGCTGATTGCACGCCCGCTGGGCAAGTTACGCATGGTCAACGCTGCCAGTCCTGCCTATTTGGCGCGCTACGGCATTCCTCGATCACTAGAAGATCTGCAGCGCCAAGAACATCGGGCAATTCATTTCGCGAGGACGCTCGGCGCTAAGCCTTATGGGTGGGAATACCCGCACGGTGACAGCTATGCGCGGCTTCAGCTGCGCGGTACGCTGCACGTCAACAGCGTGCAGTCCTACGAAGCAGCTGGCATCGCCGGCCTTGGCCTGATTCAGGCACCACTGTTGGCCATCGGCCGGTACTTGGAGAGTGGAGCGTTGATAGAGCTTCTACCGGATTTTCAGCACAAGCCGCTCGACGTCTCCCTGGTAGTAGCACATCGGCGCAACTTGTCGCGCCGGGTCCGCGCCTTCATGAAATGGATCGAAAACGTGCTCGCACCCTACCTGGAATAGAAAAACGAACGGCCTCGTCCCGCCCTCGAAATCAACATTCTGAGTTGATGTCTTTGGGCGGCGGTAACGTAAACTTCTAGCTCCGCGGCACGCGCTCGCGCCATGCACAACGCGGCGTCATGCGACACGGCGACACGCCGACTTGGATGAAACCTCTCGTTCGGGAGCAGGGAGGCGCCGCGGATGTCGTCGGTATCAAAGAGCAGGCCTGAGCGGCGCAGGGAAGTCAACACCGGCCGCAATAACACCCACTCGATTATCAACTGGCCAGCTAACCCGATGAATTCAATTGTCAGTGCTTGGCTTACATCGATATCGGGTGGGGCAGTCGTGATTCGGCATACGGGTCAATTCTGCGTCGGCTCTCCAACATACGCGCGTCGGGGGTACCGACTGCGCGCGCCGTCGCAACCAGACGTGCCATGGAATCGTAGGGTCATTGCCTACAACGGTCGGCACTGATAATCATCTAGCCAGTCTTCCTCCGGCCCCCACCAGCCTACTGGCCTGCTACTGGCCCCGCGTCCGGCCGGACTCGACCAATCTGGACCCTTCCGCGCTAAAGATTCCCAGCTCAATTGCCAGCCATTCTTCATCGCTGAATACTTCATCCCTGGCCAGGAGCGGAGCGTCGTAGACCCATGCCAGCGAAATGACCGCCGTCGCTAGCATTGGTTCCACACCCTCAAGCCGGTACAGCAGATAGTCGTGCTTGAGGCTCTCGAGATGAAGGCGGCGCCGAAACGCCGTGTCGAGCTTCTGCCTACCCGACAATGCACCGAGATCGACGTCGCTCAGACGCATGCGCACACTATGTGAACGTCGCATCATTTCCGCGATCAGCGCCGCGACCTGGCGCGCACTTCTCTGTATTGAACGTGGCATTTCATGCTCCAACTGGGGTGTTTTCTACGATACGTCCGATATTCATGATCATCATTCCTTGACTCGCCGCACCGGCAACATTTCCATCGACCCTTCAATCTCGATCAGATATCGGTCGAAGAACTGGAAGATCCGCACGCGCGGACAAGTGGCGTGAAAAACTGCGGCTGCGCTCGTCGCATTGCTGCCATACCTCGTCGTTTTCGAGCCGGAACACGGTGCTGCCATCCCACCCACGGCAGTGGTCGATCAATTCGCTCTGACTCAACAAGGACAAGGGACCGCTCCCCGGCGAACGCGTATCAAACCGCTTTCGCGCACGGGGCCGGCGCGTGCAGCAGCGCGCCGGCTCAAGGACCGCGGCCATCATGCCACTCCGTTCAACGCCGCCGACGCTGCTGGCGCCGTCGGCGCGTCATGCCGATTCATGGAAAGATCCGTTCAAAGCCGCGTGATTGACAAATTCCGCCAGCAAGCGCGTACGCAACTGGTCGGCCACAACAATGCTGGCGTGTTTCACGTGCCCATAGCCCCGGATCTGATCGGGAATGCTGGCGATGGCGACCAGAGCGCCCCGGTTCTTGACGGTCAAGTGCGGCAACAGTTCCGTGATCGTCGCCTGGTATTCCCGCAGCAAGCGGCGCTCCTGCTGTCTTTCTTCGCTGTAGCCGAAGATATCAAATGGGCCACCGCGCAGGAACTTGAACCGCGCCAGCACGCTGTTGGCACGCATCATCCAGGAGCCGAACTCGCGCTTGATTAAGTGACCCTGTTGATCGCGTCTAGACAGCAGCGGTGGAGCCAGGTGCAATTTGATGCGATAGTTTCCCTCGAACATCTCGGCTATTTTTTTCTGAAACCCGCCGTCGCTGTGAAGGCGCGCGACCTCGTACTCGTCTTTGTACGCCATCAATTTATATAGAAACCGCGCCACCGCGCCGGTGAGCGGCATGCCGGCGCCGCTTCCGATCACAGCGCTCTCGGCAGCGCGAACATGCTCGATGAAATCGCGGTAGACGCGGCCATATGCCTCATCCTGATACGCCGTCAGCTCGCGCGCGCGTTGTTCGGTGAGGGCATCGAGTGTCGGCTTGCGCAGCAGCTCTAGCGTCATCGGCGTACCACTTTTCTCGTAGATCGCGCGGTGCGCTGCAATCCTGCCAAACCGGAAGGCCTGCAGATTGAAGCTCACCGCGGTACCGTTCAAACCGATGGCCTTGGCGATTGCCTCCTCCGACAAAGGCACCCACCCGCGTTGCCAGGCAAACCCGAGCATGAACATATTGGTCGCAATACTGTCGCCGAGCAGGCTCGTTGCCAGTCGCCCCGCATCGACACAGGCCGGCTGCTCGCCGCATGCCTGCGCGATCTTTTTCGCAATGTCGCCGCCGGCGCTTTGCCAGTCGCGGTTTTTCAGGAAGGCGGCCGTCGGCGTTGACGTCTGATTGAGAACGGAGCGGGTGCCAGCGCCCATGCGCGAGAGCGCTTCCGCACCACCGGCGACGATGCCATCGCAGCCGATCACCAGGTCCGCCGCCCCCATGCCGACCCTGGTCGCATGGATGTCGTCCTGGCGCGCCGCCAGCACCACATGCGACAGCACGGCGCCGCCCTTTTGCGCCAGGCCGCTCATGTCGAGCACCGAGCAACCCAGACCTTCGATATGCGCGGCCATCGCCAGTATCTGTCCCACCGTGACCACGCCCGTGCCGCCGATGCCGGTAACCAGGACCGCATACCGTTCCGCGACCGGTTTGAGCACCGGCGTGGGCAGCGTTTGGGCCGGATCGAACCCCATCTGCAGAGAGCTGCCGGCAAGCGGCCGCGCCTGGCGCAGCTTGCCGCCTTCGACCGTGACGAAGCTCGGGCAAAAGCCGTTCACGCAAGAAAAATCCTTGTTGCAGGAAGACTGGTTGATCTGACGCTTGCGCCCATACTCGGTCTCGAGCGGTTCGATCGACAGGCAATTGGACTGCACGCCGCAGTCGCCGCACCCTTCGCAAACGGCCTCGTTGATGACGACGCGCCTGGCCGGATCTGGATAGGCGTTGCGCTTTCTGCGCCGGCGCTTTTCCGAGGCACAAGTCTGGTCGTAGATGAGAGCCGATACGCCGGCCACAGCCCGCAATTCGCGCTGCACGGCATCGAGATCGCGACGATGCCGAACCGTCACGCCCGGCGCCCATGCATAGTCGTCCGGATATTTGTCCGGCTCGTCGCTCACGACCACGATGGGCCGCACACCCTCGGCCGCGATCTGCCGCGAAATGATGCCCGGATCGAGCTGGCCGTCGACCATCTGTCCCCCGGTCATCGCAACCGCGTCATTGAACAGGATCTTGTAAGTCATACTGACCTCGGCGGCCACGGCCGCCCTGATCGCCAGCAGGCCAGAATGGAAATAGGTGCCGTCGCCAAGGTTGGCAAAGACGTGCTTCTGTGTCGTGAAGGGGGAGTGGCCGACCCAGGTCATGCCCTCGCCGCCCATCTGGGTATAGGTCGATGTCGCGCGGTCCATCCAGGCGGCCATCAAATGGCAGCCGATGCCGGCCAGCGCTCGGCTGCCTTCCGGCACCTTGGTCGAGGTATTGTGCGGACAGCCGGAACAAAAGTAGGGAATCCTCTCGTTGACGCCACCCAGTGCGGCTCGCCCCCTGACCGATTCGGCCACCGCTTCGAGCTCGGCCATCCGTTCGCGAACGCCCAGGGCGGCCGGGTGCGCACCGGCATAGCGCGCAATGCGCGAGGCGATCGCGCGTGCAATATGCGTCGGCGTCAACTCGTAGAAGCCTGGCAGCAAGGGGCATCCATCGGCCTCCCCTGTCCTGTCGAACTTGCCGACCACCATAGGCCGCAACGCATCGGGCAGGTGAAACAGCGCCTCCTTCAGCTGCGATTCGATGAAGGAGCGTTTTTCCTCCACCACCACGATCTCGGCTAGTCCTCGGGAAAATTGTTCGATGCCTTCCGGTTCCAGTGGCCAGCTCATGCCGATTTTATACAGGCGGATGCCAAGTTCGGCGGCCGCCTGCTCGTCGATGCCGAGATCGGCCAGCGCCTGCCTGGTATCGCTATACGCCTTGCCGGCGGTCACGATGCCGATACGTGCAGCGGGACTGTCCCAGATCACCCGGTTCAGCTTGTTGGCGCGCGCATAGGCGAGCGCCGCCCGCCACTTTTGATTGGCCATCCGTTCTTCCTGCTGGAGCGGAGAATCGGGCAGCCGGATGTTCAAGCCCGCCACGGGCAAATCGATATCGGTGGGCGTGACGATCTCGACGCGATCCGGGTCAATCTCCACCGAACAGCCCGATTCGACGATATCGGTCACGCATTTCATGCCCACCCACAGACCGCTATACCGGCTCAGCGCCAGCCCATGCAAGCCATAGTCGAGGTATTCCTGCACCGACGATGGGTACAGCACGGGAATGCCGCACGCCTGCAATATCTGTTCGCTCTGGTGCGCGGTGGTCGACGATTTCGCCGCATGGTCGTCGCCCGCCACCACCAGCACGCCGCCATGGCGGGCGCTGCCGGCCATGTTGGCGTGCTTGAAGACGTCGGCGCAGCGATCCACGCCAGGCCCCTTGCCATACCACAGCGCAAACACGCCGTCGTAGCGCGCATCGGGGAACAGATTGACCTGCTGAGTCCCCCACACCGCCGTGGCCGCCAGGTCTTCATTGACCCCGGGATGGAACTTGACGTGATGGGCTTGCAAATACTGCTCGGCCTTGGCCGCGGCCATATCGACGCCGCCAAGGGGCGAACCGCGGTAGCCAGTCAAATAGCCGGCGGTATTCAAGCCCGCGCGCAGATCGCGTTGCCGCTGCAACATGGGCAGCCGAATCAGGGCCTGGGTGCCAGTCATGAACACCCGTCCCCGTTCAACGGTAAATTTGTCGTCCAGCGTCGTTGCGGACTCGGCGCTATCCGGTGCTTGGTGTACGTTCATGCTTGTCTTCCAATTCGTATCAGTGAATGCAAAAAAGCCGGCTATCCCAACAGGTCAAGCAGCGTCCTGGCGACGACTTTCGTAGCGCCGCGCAAGTCCTCCAGCACCAAGTGCTCGTCGCCCCGTTTCGCATTCGATTCGGCGACAGTCCTTGGACCGGCACCATAGATCGCGCAGGGAATGCCCGCGGCGCTGAACAGGCGCACGTCGGTGTACAGTGGCGTGCCGATGGCCGGAATCGCTTCGCCGAACACCAGCTTGCCGTGATGCTGCAATGCGCGGACCAGGGGAGCGCTGCGCGGGTCCGGCCGCCAAGGCTGGGCGCGCAACAGTGGCCGAACCTCCACCGATATGCCGGGCAGCGCGGCCACCACGTCGGCGATCAGGGTCCGCATTTCCACTTCCACGGTCTCCAGGTCTTCCTCTGGAATGAGCCTGCGGTCCAGCTTGAACTCGACCTTGCCGGGCACCACATTGGTATTGGTCCCGCCCTCGATCCAGCCGACATTGACATAGGGATGGGAAATCCCTTCAATCTTCGAGCAGATGGAGCGGTAATGCTGGTTGCGCTGGTACAGGGCCAGCAGGATGGTGCTGGCGCCCTGCAAGGCGTCGACGCCGCTGTGCGGGATCGCGGCATGCGCGCTCTTGCCGTGCACCGTCACCGCCAGTTGCAGGCAGCCATTGTGGGCGGTGACGACCTGGTAGCTAAATCCCGCGGCGAGCACATAATCGGGCGCGCTCAGCCCATGGTGCAGCAACCAGCCGACCCCGAGTTCGCCGCCGAACTCTTCGTCGTAGGTGAAAATGAGTTCGACGCCGCCCTTCAGCGGCACCTGCAAGGCCTCGAGCGCGCGCACGGCAAAGGTATAGGTCGCCATGTCGGACTTGCTAACCGCTGCCGCTCGTCCATAAAGCTTGCCATCGGCCACTTCGCCCGCGTACGGGTCGCGGCTCCACCCGGCACCGGGCGGCACCACGTCGCCGTGAGCATTGAGGCCGACGATCAGGCCCGGACCATACTTGCGCCTGACGACCAGATTGGTGATCGACTGCAAACCGCCAGCCTGGACCTCGTGATCGGCCACGTCGTACTGCTCGGCGTCGAAACCCATCTCCTTGAGCAGTGCAGCGGTACGCCGTGCGTGCGGTGCATTGTTGCCGGGCGGGGTGTCGGTCGGCACCCGCACCAGCTCCTGCAGAAAGCGCAGCTGTTCATCGAAATGACTGTCCACCCAGGCATCGAGGGCCTCATGGCTGGACCGGGAAGACATCGCGTCGCGCATTGTTGTTCCTAGAAAAACGTCCTGATGCCGCCGGTGACCTGGTACTGATCGTCGACGGTCAGCAGCAAAGTCCACTTATCGAAAGTGGTGCAGGGATGGCCGACGCCGAAGCCGACATAGTCACCGACGCGCCACGGGACAAGGCCATCGGCGCTGTCGATGAAAGCATGTTGGTCGTTCAGGCTGGTCACCCGCAAGGCGGAGGGGACCACCTGCGGCGCGCAGTGCAGCCCCGGCCGGAACCACCATAGCGGCTGGGGAAGTTGCAGATCGCTGGACAGATCGCGCTTGCCCAGCGAGCAGATCGCCCTGCCCGGCTCCGGCAGCGACTGCACGCAGGCCCACACCTCGAGGGCATTCTGCAGGCCCTTGCCATCGCCCCAGAGCGCGGCCGATCGCTGGCGCATGCGCGACTGCATGCGCGCGTAATGCAGGCTGTCGTGCGAGAGATAGCAGCCGCTGCGCAGCACGACGTGCATGGTGCGCGCGCCGCCCACCTGACCGAGCACGCCCGCCACGATATCGAAAAAGGCCGAGCCGCCTGCGCTGAGAATCACCTCGCCCGGGGCGAACCAGTGCTCGGCGCAGCCGGCGCCTGCGAGATCGGCAATGACCGATAGCATGGCGTGTACGCCAAGCTCGCTGCGAATGTGTTCGTCCCCGCCGAACACGCCTTCGAAGGCTTCCACGCCGCGCAGCGCGATGGCCGGACCGGCATCGCGCAGCGCACGGCCCAGCGCCAACCCCTGTTCGACATTGCGCACCCCGGTGCGCCCGCGCGCCGTGCCGACTTCAAGCAGCACTTGCACGGGGCGCGCCAACGGGCGCGCCGCCAGCGCTTCCTGCAGCGCCGCCAGCGCCGCCACCGAATCGATCAGCAGATAGAAATCGAAGCTGTGATCGCGTTCGAGTTCATCGAAGACGAGCGCGAAATTGGCTGGCCCAACCAGCTGATTGGCCAAAATGATGCGCGGAACGCCGAAGCGGCGGTAGCTGCGCACGTGGGCAGCGGTGGCAGCGGTGATGCCCCAGGCGCCATCGTCGAACTGGCGCTGGAACAGCTGCGGAGCCATCGTCGTCTTTCCGTGGGGGCAGAGACTGGCGCCGGCCCGCGCAACGAAGTCGCGCATCCAGCGTCCATTGTGTTCCAGTGCAGATTGCTTGAGAACGGCAACCGGCAAGGGCAGGTCGCCGGCCAGCAGGCGCAAGCCCATGCCGCCCAACTGGGTAAGCGTCTGCCCGGCGGCGCGCGAGGGCAGCCCCTTCATGGTCTCGGTGAGCGGCTCGGCGAGCAGCGCAGCCAGGTCGAGCCGGACCGGCAAAGGGGGCTCTAGCGGTTCCATGGCGCCTCCCGTGCGGCGCAAGTGCCGGCATCACCGCTCGCCCTTGCCAGCGCTCCGCTTCGGCGCAACACCTCGAGCGCGGCCAGTACGATGCACGCGGCATCGACTTCGAAGAACGCACGCAGCTTGGCGCGCGAATCGCTGCGGCCGAAACCGTCCGTTCCGAGGGTGACATAGGGCGCGTCAAGGTATTCGGCAATGAGTTGCGGCCAGGCGCGCACGTAGTCGGTGGCGGCGATGACCGGCGCGGCGCCGGCCAGCAGCGCGCTCACGTGGCTGGCGCGTGCGCCATGGCCAGCTTCCATGCGCGCGAGCCGCTGCAGTTCGCGCGCCTCGCGCGCCAGTTCGCTGAAGCTCGTCACGCTGTAGGTGTCGCTGGAAATCTGGTGCTCGTCGGCCAGTATGCGCGCCGCCGCCTGCACCTCGCGCAGGATGGTGCCCGAACCGAGCAAACGGACATGCGCCCGCGCGCCCGCCGCCGGCGTGCTGTCAAGCAGATACATGCCCTTGAGCAGGTCGGCTTCCCTACCTTCAGGCAGGGTCGGCATGGCGTAGTTCTCGTTCATCAGGGTCAGGTAGTGAAATTCGTCGCACTGCTCGACCAGCATGCGGCGCATCCCGTGTTCCATGATGAGCGCCACCTCGCAAGCGAAGGCAGGATCCCAGGCCCGGCAGTTCGGCACCGTGGACGCCACCAGCAGGCTCGAACCGTCCTGGTGCTGCAGGCCCTCGCCGCTCAAGGTGGTCCGTCCCGCCGTAGCGCCGAACAGGAAGCCGCGCGCACGCTGATCGCCCGCTGCCCAGATCAAGTCACCCACCCTTTGAAACCCGAACATCGAGTAGTAGATATAGATCGGCAGCATCGGCAAACCATGGACGCTGTAGCTGGTGGCCGCCGCGGTCCACGAGCTGAGCGCGCCGGCTTCGTTGATGCCCTCTTCGAGCAGCTGGCCGTCGCGCAGCTCCCGGTAGTACAGCAGGGAATCGGCATCCTCGGGCACGTAGCGCTGCGCTTCCGGCGCATAGATGCCGATCTGGCGAAACAGCGAGGCCATGCCAAACGTCCTCGCCTCGTCGGCGACAATCGGCACCAGGCGCGGGCCCAAGGTCTCGTCCCTGAGCAGATTGCCCATCATGCGCACGGCGGCCATCGTCGTCGACATCTCCTTGCCGTCGGCCCGCAGTGCGAACTCGCCCCAGGCTTGCACCGGCGGTACCGGCAATACCGGGCACGCCGGATTGCGCATGGGCAGCACACCGCCGAGGGCGGCCCGCCGTTGCTGCAGATAGCGTATTTCGGCACTGTCCTCTGGCGGCCTGCAAAAACGCAGTTCGGCCACGTCCGCATCGGACAGGGGCAAGGCGAAGCGGTCGCGAAAGGCGCGCAATGCCTCGCCATCGAGCTTCTTTGCCTGGTGCGCGGTCATCCGCGATTCGCCCACGCCGCCCATGCCATACCCCTTCTTGGTCTTGGCCAGGATGACCGTCGGCTGTCCCTGGTGCCCCTTGGCGGCGGCGAAGGCCGCGTGCAGCTTGCGGAAATCATGGCCGCCGCGCTTGAGACCATCGATTTCCTTTTCGCTCATGTGCGCCACCAGTTTCTGCACCTCCGGATCTTGGCGGAAGAAGTGCTCGATGTTGTAGGCGCCATCATTGGCGCCCAGCGTCTGGTACTGCCCGTCGACCGTGCGGCTCAAGGCGCGCAACAAGACATGTTCGGTATCGCGCGCAAACAGCGCATCCCATTCGCTGCCCCACAAGACCTTGATGACGCGCCAGCCCGCCCCGCTGAACAGCGATTCGAGCTCCTGGATGATCTGGCCGTTTCCGCGCACCGGTCCATCGAGGCGCTGCAGATTGCAATTGACGATGAAGGTTATGTTGTCGAGCTTTTCGCGTGCCGCCAGCGTCAGTCCGGCGATCGATTCCGGCTCGTCCATTTCGCCGTCGCCAAAGACGCCCCAGACGTGGCGCTGTCCCGTCTCGCGCAGGCCACGGGCTTGCAGGTAGCGCATGAAGCGCGCCTGGTAGATCGCACTTAGCGGACCGAGCCCCATCGATCCGGTCGGAAACTGCCAGAACGACGGCATCAGCCAGGGGTGGGGATAGCTCGACAAGCCGGCGCCATCGCTTTCCTGGCGATAGCAGGCCAGCTGGGCTTCGCTCAGGCGGCCCTCGAGGAAGGCCCTGGCGTAGACCCCGGGCGCCGAGTGCGGCTGGAAGTAGACCAGGTCGCCTGCCTGCCCGTCGTCGCTACCGCGGAAGAAATGGTGAAAGCCGATCTCGAAGATTTCCGCCGCCGATGCATAGCTGGCGATGTGGCCGCCCAGTTCGCCGTGCGCTTCATTGGCGCGCATCACCATGACAAGCGCGTTCCAGCGAATGATGGCCGTCAGGCGCATCTCTACGTCGATGTCGCCCGGATAGCTGTCCTGGCGTTCGACAGGTATGCTGTTGCGGTAGGCGGAATAAGGCTGGGCGTGGGTCTCCATGCCGAGCTCGCGCGCATGCAGCATCAGCTCGTCGAGCAGGAACCTGGCGCGCTCGGCGCCGCCGTAGCGCAGCACCGATTGCATCGCATCGCGCCATTCCTGGGTCTCGACCGGATCGGCGTCGGCCGCCGCTGGTGGCGTCCTGCCGTCCGGCTGCGCGCCGTTCATTTCGTCGCGCACGATGCCGCCGCTTCATGTTCCGCGTGGGCTGCGGGATGCGCCAGCGGCCCACGGCGCGCGTCACGCATGGCGATCACAAAGGCGACCGTGCCGATCACGCTGGTGGCGCATCCGATGCCCGCCAGCGGCCAGCCGATGTTGGTGCCCAGACCCATGCCATCGGCGGTCAGGCTCACCAGCAGCGGCGCCACGCCATAGCTGACCAGCATGGAAATCGTCCCGAAAATGCTGACCGTGATGCCGCGCAACTCATTGGGAATGAGCACGGCGGCAGCCGCGGTCGCAGCCGTACCGTTGCAGGAACCGGCCACCAGGAACAGCGACAGCAGCAGGGCGAAGGACAGCACTGTGGGCATGACCGGATAGAAGGCGCCGGGTATCGACAGGGCGGCGCCGAGGATGGCGCCGATGAGAATGCCGCCGCGCCCGGCCAGCTTCTGGCCGAAGTCGGACAGGAAGCCGCCCGCCAGTGCGCCGCCGATGCCGGCGAACAGTGCAATCAAGCCCATCCACAAACCGAAATCGGCCGGTGTCTGGTGGAAGGTGCGCGTCAACACCGGCACGGCCCAGATGCCTGCCGCCGCGTCGGCCATGTTGATCGTGGCCAGCCCGACCAGCAGGGGCAGCAAGACCTTGCGGTAGCCCCACAGCTGGCGCAAGGCGACGCCGAGATTGGCGTTCGCCGCGTTCCCCAGTTCCTTCCTGGTGGGCTCGCGCAAGAACAGCAACAGCAAGGCGCCGGCAAAAATAGCGGCGGCAAAGACCACTTGCACGATGCGCCAGGGCGCCATCGAAGCCAGGCCCAACCAGGCGGGCAATGCCGTGGGCAGCCAGTTGACCAGAAATCCGGCGAGCGCAAAGCAGGTCGCCGCGCCAAACACCTGGCCCAGATAGAGCAGCATGACAAACCGGCCGCGGCTGGCAGGGCTGGAAATATCGGACACCAGCGAGAGCGCGGCGATGAAGACACCGGCGAACGACAAGCCGACCAACATGCGTGCGGCAAACATCCATTCGAAACTCGATGCGAAAGCGGTCAGCGCGCTGCCCGCCGCGCAGCACATCGCAAACACGAACAGCAGCTTCGAACGGTTGAATTTGTCCACCAGCCGGCCCAGCGGGAACGACAGGAAGATCAGGGGAAAGGCCAGCGCCATTCCCTGCAACAGCGCGACCTGGTTGTCGCTGATGGCCAGGTCGGCCTTGACCAGTTCTTGCAGCGGGTTGAGCAACTGGCGCGCCGCCGTCGCCAGGAAGATCGCCCCCAGCAGCAAGCCGGCAGGCAGTCTCGCGCTGGTGTCTGGCGCGCCAGCGGGCTGATTGGCTTGATTCATTGGCTATCCTCGGTCAGGTTGGCCGACGTCAGATCGTCGAGCGGCCAGATGGGTCTGCGCACATGCGCATAGGGAAGAGAGGCAAAGTCCAGATTGATGCTGCCTGGCGCGTTGCAGTAGACGGTCGCACTGGCGATGGGATCGAAGCCGGTACGAAAGTGCTGGCTCGATTTGACGACGACGATCCGCTTGGAAGCGAGGTCGATGCCCAGGTCGCTGAACGGGTTCGGCGAAAACATTTGCTGGCGGATCGAATTGAGGACGATCTCGATGCCGGCGACGCGGATCGCCACACTCAGCCCCATCGGCTCGCGGCCTTGGCCGCCGACGCCGATCTGGTAGGGATCTTGCTGCACCGCCATGACCTCGGCCATGACGTCGAGCGGGTCGCCCGATTGCGGGCCGACCTTGCCGCCTATGCGCAGCGCCAGCCTCGCGCCGACCCCGGCGGCGGCGGCGATCTGCACTGCCTGTGGGTCCCACAGCATGCCGAACGCCACCCTGTCGATACCGCGCTCGAGCAGTGCGCGCAAGACAAACGTGCTGTCGCAAGCGGCGCCGCCACCGGGATTGTCGGAGCTATCGGCCATGACCACCGGGCCACCCTTCCCGCTCAGGGCCAGCGCCTGGGCAATGGCCGCATCGAGCGGCAGATACTTGTGCATGCCGCTGGCGCGGATGGCGAACAGCTCGGTGGCGAGCGTCTGCGCCAACGCCCTGGCGCGCGCGGCCGCGGCCTGGTCCCCGCCCGCGTGCACGATCAGGATGGCCGCGCCCATGTCCGGTGTGTCGGACCAGGCGAAGCCATGCATGGCCGAGACCGACAGGATGCCGCCGTCTCCCTCGCTCGCCGCGAGCCGCCGCACGAAGTCGGACATCGGCTTTTCGGTGGTGCCCAGCGGCGCTACCATCGGCACCTTGCGCAGCAGCGTCACCGGCCAGGGCGCGCCGTCGATCATATCGCTCAGCATGGCGCGCAACTCGACGACCCGCGCCGGGTAGTCGGTATGCGGATATTCTTTGCAGGCGACGAAGACGGCGCCACTATCGACCATGGCTTGACTGACGTTGCCGTGCAAGTCGAGCAAGACGCCAATCGGCATGGCCGGCCCCAGCAGTTGCCGAACGCGCGCAAGCAGGTCGCCTTCGCAATCGGCGTATCCGTCCGCCATCATGGCCCCATGCAGGAACAAGAAGACCGCGTCTATCGTGCCGGCGCCGGACAAGGTGTCGAGCAGCTCGTCGCGCAAGGTTTCGTAGGCATGACGACCGACCAGGCCGGACGGCATGGCCCAGGCGCAAGGCCCGGCGACAAGCTCGTCGCCCGCCTTCGTGAATGCGGCCAGCGCATCGCCATAGCCGTCGGTCTGGCGGGCTCGCTCGAATGTCCCGGCGTCGCCGGCATGATGCAGCAATCCCCCTTGCGCAAACGACGCCAGGGTCGTCGGCAAGGGCGAGAAGGTGTTGGTCT
Source organism: Pseudomonadota bacterium (assembly GCA_046728335.1). Taxonomy (GTDB): domain Bacteria; phylum Pseudomonadota; class Gammaproteobacteria; order Burkholderiales; family Burkholderiaceae_D; genus JAFCUW01. Next base: position 100,356 of record JBKPEJ010000005.1, read on the forward strand.
CGTGGACTAGGGCACCAAGAAAGATGCGGTGTGAAGTGTTCATGCTTGTTCTTTACTGGTGAGTGGGAACTCGAAAACCGTCGTCGTTCCCGCGAAGGCCGGAACCCATGCCGAGCATCCTGCCCGACGCTGTATGGAGTCCCGCCGTGCGGCAATGACGGTTGCTACGGTGTACGCCTAGAATTTCGCCTTGACGGTAACACCGAACGAGATTGGCCGCGCTTCGTTGACCATCACCGGCCCGCCGGCGCCAGCTGCGACCAGGTTGGTTTCGGCGCCGAGCTGCGCGCGCTTGTCGAACAGGTTGCGGATAAACAAGGCGATCTGGTAGCGACCGAGGTCGATGCCAGCCTGCACATCGGTCAGGCCGTATCCAGGCAGCTTGTAGTTGGGAAGCGCATCGCTGCCATCGAAGCCCGCATTGCGTCCGCTGACCAGGCGCTGCGACAGCCCGACATAGGCTTCGCGTCCGCCCAGGGAAAAGCCATAATTGGCGCCGAGGTTGGCAGCGACATGGGCCGCGTTGGGCAGGCGCGCGCCACTGCGCGCCAGGCCGGGCGCGTCCTCGGTCAGATGCGCATCGTTATAGGCCAGGCCGGCCGACAGGCTCAGATGCTCGGCGGCTTTGTATTTTGCCGACAGCTCGACGCCCTGGCTGCTTGCCTTGCCGCCATTGACGACCACGTTGACGCCGTTGACCGCGAAGAATTGCTGGATCTGATCCCAACGGATCAAATAGAGCGCCGACTGGATCGACAAAGTCTTATCGAGCAAGTCCGCTTTGTAACCGGCCTCGTAGCTCCACAGGCTGTCGTGCTTGAAGGTGGTCGGTGCCACCGGCTGGCCGTCCGGACCGAGAACGACCGCATTCGGGCCGCCCGGACGATAGCCGCTCGCGGCGCGAACATAGACATTGCTGGTGGGTGTGAGCGCATATTTCGCCGTGGCCAGGTAAGTCTTGCTTGTCTCCTCGGAGCGCCCATGCAGATCGAACTGACCACCAACCAGCATACCACCGCCGATTTCCGCAAACGTCTGCCGGTTCTTGGCGTAGCGCATGCCAACCGTCACGGCGAAGCGCTTGCTGGCGTTCCATGTCGCATTGCCGTACAAGGCCGTTTCACGGTAAGTGCTGGGCAGGTCGGCGAACAGCAGGTCACCATCGGTGGCGCCAGTATCGGTCTGGTGATTGCCGCCTACTTCGTGATCGTAGAAGGCGCCGGCCAGCCATTCGAACTGGCCGCCGGTCTGCGAAGTCAGCCGGAATTCCTGGGTCTCCTTCTTGACGCTGGCGTGGATATTGGCGATCACGCTATCGAGGCCGACAAGCGGGCCGTAGACGTAGGAATAGTCGGACTGCTGCCGAAAGTGACTGTGCTGCGAAGACGAAATCGAATTAAAGCGTCCCCATCCAAAGTTGTACTCGATGTCGCCCGTGAAAACGTTGGCCTTCACCGAATACGGCTCTTCCACCCGCAGCTTGCGCCCGAAGCTGGGGTTGGCACGCCTGCCTGTGGCGATGTTGTAGTCGACATAATCAGCGCCGTCGCGCTTGATTTCCTGCTCGGTCGCGGTCAGCCGTACGCTAAGTTGCTTGCTGGGCTCGACAAGCACGGACAGACGGGCGCCGGTGCTGTCGCCGCCGTTGATATTGGATTTGGTGACCGGACCGCCGGCGTCGATGAAGCCGCCTACGCGATCGCGAAACGCGGAGACGCGGAAGGCGGCCACGTCTTCCCTGATCGGGACGTTCAGCACGGCCGCTTCGGTGTTCCCGCTGGCGCCGCCCCGCGTTTGGGTCAGGCCCACCGACAACTCACCGGAAAACTCGTCCGTCAGTGGCTGCTTGGTGACATACTTTAAGAGCCCGCCCATGGCGCCGGCGCCGTACAGCGTTCCCTGGGGGCCGCGCAACAGCTCGATATGGTGCAGGTCCAGCAGGCTCATGTCGAGCGCGGTCGTCGCGCCGGCGGCATAGGCGCTGCTCGACCCCACGGCGACGTCATCGATGTAGGTGCTCACGGTCGAGATGGTCTGGTCGCCTGTGGATACGCCGCGTATATTGATCGCGCCGGTGCCGGCCCCGCCAGTGGTCTTCACGTCCACCCCGGGCTGGTCGGACAGATAGTCGGTGAGCGTCTTGGCGCCAGAACGTTCGATGCCATCAACCGACAGCACGTCGAGTTGCATTGGCACTTCGCGCGCCGGTTCGCGCCGGCGCGTCGCCGTCACGAACACGGTGGCAGAAGCGCGCTGCTCGGCCGCGCCACCAGCCGATGGCGAGGCCTGCCCGGCCTGGCCAGGAGACTGCTGTGCCTGGCTCGGCACGGCCAGCGTGCCGGCGATAACCGACACCAGCAATGACAACAAGGTTCGCTGCGGAACGTAGCGTGCTTCAGTGCGACGCGATCGTGAGTCCAATGATTTCATGACATCTCCTAGTTTTTATGGTTAGGCAGTCGCTTGCAAGCCCAGCTTCGAGCATGGTGCTGCGATTATTTTCCAATATAGTAAACAGAATACCAATATTTCCAAAACGCACAATAAATATCTATTTTGGAAATAATAAGCATGGAATACAACAACGGCATCTCGCCTTACACGGTCTTGCTGAACCTGGCCGGCGACAGGGCGCCGGCTGTGACGCCCAGGCGGGCCACGTCGTCAGGCATTGGCTGGCCGCTCGCAAGCGCGGCGGCGACGCGGCCCACAGCAGGCGCGGTCTGTATTCCATAGCCTCCCTGTCCGACCAGCCAGAAAAACCCTTCCATTTCGGGATCGAAACCGACCACCGGGTTGCGGTCGGGGGAAAATACCCGCAGCCCTGCCCAGCTGCGCCGCAAGGTCCGCACTTCGGTGCCGGTGGCCTGCTCGAAGCGGTCGATGGCGATGGCCACGTCGAGCTCCTCGGGCTGCACGTCGCAGGGGCCGCATGAGGTCTCGTCGGCGGGCGACAACAGGAGCAGCCCGGCATCCGGCTTGAAATAGAACTGTTCCGAGATATCCACGGCGGCCGGCCAATGATGCGCCTGTGCCGCGACCGGTACCGGAATGAGCACCGCGGTGCGGCGTTTGGGCTGCAAGCCCACCGGCTTGACGCCGGCCAGTTCGGCCACCACGTCGCCCCAGGCGCCGGCGGCGTTGACGACAACGGGGGCGCTGAACGAGGACTCGCCGCTGCTGGCGATCCACATCCCGTTGTGCCGGCTGAGCTCCCGCACCGGGTGGTCGAAATAGATGTTCGAGCCGTTTGCGCGCACCTGGCGCAAGAAGCCCTGGTGGATGGCGTCGACGTCGAGGTCGGCTGCGGCGGCCTCGAACGCGCCACCGCCCAGGTAGTCCTTGCGGAACACGGGGACGCGCTCAAGAATTTGCGCGACGGAGCACTCTACAGTGGCCGCGCGCACATCCGGGTCCTCGCGAAACGCCCGCACCGCCTCCATTTGCTCAGGCCGCGCGAAGAAGATGGCGCCGCGCGGACCGACCAGTGGCACGGAAGAGAAACCAGGAGGCGGATCGAACAGAAAAGCCCGGCTTGCCCGGGTCAGCCGGCGGATGACGGCGCTGCCATAAATTTCTGAAAAAAGCGCGGCGGAACGACCGGTGGAGTGGTAGCCGGCATGGGACTCGGCTTCGAGAACCGCCACCCGTCCTAGCCCCGAAAGACTGGCTGCGGCCGAAGCCCCCGCCATCCCCGCACCAATGACCAGAAAATCAACCTCGAACTCCTTGCGCATGCTTGTCGCCCTTTCCTATTTTTAGCCATATTATCCCAAATAGAAAAATTTGTACACTTTAGAAAATAATTTTATGAAAAAAATGCGCCGACGCGCTGGCGCGCCGGCGCTTCTCAATCAGGGCGAAAGAAGGGGGAAGAAGAAGAGGAGGAGAAAAGCAGCAACAGGGCCCAGGGCGCCGCAGCACGCGGCCGGCCCATGGGCGGCGGGAGCCTAGCGGGCGCGCCGCACTTTGAGTGGCGGCAAATGCGCCGCTGCCTCGGTGGAAGCGATCAGGTTCCGCTTTTCCGCCGCGGCGGCCATCGCATCCGGAATATCCGTATCCGTGCCGCGCGGCGAGCAGATGGCGACGATCCGGCAAGGCTCGTCGGAACCCTTGAGATAGGCGTGACCCATCTCGCTGTCGAAATACACCGAATCGCCGGCCTCGAGCTTGAGCGGCGCATATGCTTCGGTATGAAATTCGACGACGCCTTCGAGTACCAGTACGAACTCTTCGCCAGGGTGACGGATGAAGTCGCCGAATTCGGCGAAAAACGCCTCCATCGTACGCGCCCGCAATTCGCCCAGCAGCGGCGTAAACTGCTTGTTGAGCAGCTCGGTCGCAAGGTAGACCTGGCGGTAGCTGTGCGTTTCGACGATCTGCCCCTCGCCCGCGCGGTGGACCACGCGGCGTCCGCCGCGCGATGGCATGACGGCGGCATGGGGCGTCGAATCGAGCAATTGGGCCACCTCCACCCCGAGCCCTTTGCTAAGGAGCATGAGCTTGTCGTAGGAGAGCGAGACTTTGCCTTTTTCAAGCTTTGAAAGGGTGGACACGGCAAGCCCGGTCCGAACGCTGAGCTCGTTAAGCGTCAGACCCTCGTGCTTGCGCATCGCCCGTATCTTCTCGCCGGGCGACCCGGTTTGCTCCGTGACTTCGTCTCGATTTTCCATGGGGTGGATAATATCATGGCGCCGCAAAATATCCGATATAGAAATAAACTTTACTGCTTAGAAAGAAACGGCCGGATTGGGCTCAGTGCCCGTCGAAACCGACGCCTCCTGATATTGCGCCATCAATTCCGCCCATTGCAAATCGCAAGCATCGAGCGCGGCCAATTTGACGTGGCCGTATCCGCGCACCTGGTCTGGCAGCTGCGCAAGCTTGAGCGCCACCGCCCTGTTTTCGGGCCGCAGTTCGGTGGCCAGCTTGCGCGCAAACGCCAAGTATCTGTCGCGCAGGGCGCGCTCGCGCCGGCGCTCCTGGCTGTACCCAAACACGTCCAGCACCGATCCGCGCAAGCCTTTGAAGCGCGCGAGTACGGTGAAAACCGGCATCATCCATCCGCCCAGCATCATTTTGGCCGGCACCTTGGAGCCGCGCCCGGGCCTTGCCAGCAAGGGCGGCGCGAGATGGAAGGCCAGCTTGTAGTCGCCCTCGAACTGGGCGGCGAGTTGGGCGCGAAACACGGGATCCGCATGCAGGCGAGCGACTTCGTACTCGTCCTTGTAGGCCATCACCTTGAAGAGATTGCGCGCGATGGCCTTGCTCAACTGCTTGCGCGAGGCCTGGCCGTCGAGGGCCATCTCGCCACGTTCGACCGCGGCGACCGCCTGTTCATACCTGCGCGCATACGCCGCGTCCTGATAAGCGCTCAGCCAATCAATACGGAAAACCAGCAAGTCGGCGAGCGATGTTGCAGCAGCGAAGTGCACGCTATGCTGCCGCGGCTGGGCCAGGCGGCTGAGCGCGCCCGTGTCGGCCGCGGCGAGCCGGCCCAGCAGGAACGCGCGCTTGTTCATATCGATCGCCACGCCGTTCAATTCGATCGCGCGCATCAACGCCGGCAGGCCGACCGGCACCAGTCCCGACTGCCAGGCATAACCCATCAGCAAAATATTGCCGCCGATGGGATCGCCCAAGAAGCGCAGCGCGGTATCCTGCGCATCGAGCCGCAGCACATTTTTCTCGCCCGCCGCCGCGGCGATCTTTTCCAGCAGGCCGGGCTTGTTGATCGAGGCGTCGCGGTTGCTGGTGAAATCGGCGGTCGGAATTTCGTGCTCGTTGGCTATCACTTTGGTATGGCCATGACGCATGACGGCGAGGCTATCGGGCATGGCCGCCACCACTAAATCGCAGGCAAACACGGCGTCCGCCTGGCGAAGGTCGATGCGCACCTGGTGCAGCCGCGACGGTGATGCCGCCACCCGGACGTGCGACATGACGGCGCCACCTTTTTGCGCGAAGCCCATGAAGTCGAGGGTCGACGCGCCCTTGCCCTCGAGGTGGGCGGCCATCGTGATCAGCGCGCCAACCGTCACCACGCCGGTGCCGCCGACACCCGCCACCAGCGTGTCGAAAGGCTGGTCCAGGCGCCGCGCGGACGGCAAGGGATAGGCGGCCAGCGCCTGTTCGAGATCGGCCAGCGACAGCTGTCCTCTGGTCGGCTTGCGCAGCGTTCCGCCCAGCACGGAAACAAAACTGGGGCAGAAGCCGTCGACGCAAGAGTAATCCTTGTTGCAGGAAAACTGTTCGATCCGGCGCTTGCGGCCAAGCTCGGTGTCCAGCGGCTGGATCGACAGGCAATTCGACTGCACGCCGCAGTCGCCACATCCTTCACACACGGCGGGATTGATGACGAGCCGCCGCGCCGGATCGGGGAACACGATCTTGCCCGGCTTGTTTTTCTTGCGACGGCGGCGCTTTTCGGCGGCGCAGGTCTGGTCGTACACGAGCACCGTGACGCCGGCGATCTCGCGCAAGCTGCGCTGGACCACGTCAAGCTCGCTCCTATTGCGCACGCGCACCCCGGCCGGCAGCAGCACATCGCGATAATTTTCCGGCGCATCGGTGACGACGACGACTTCCTTCGCCCCCTCGCTGCTGACCTGCTGCACGATCTGCATCACTGACAGACTGCCGTCGACAGGCTGGCCGCCGGTCATGGCGACCGCGTCGTTGTAGAGGATCTTGTAGGTGATATTGGCATGCGCCGCAATGGCTTGCCGGATCGCCAGCGAGCCTGAATGGTAGAAGGTGCCGTCGCCCAGATTCTGGAAGACATGCTTCTCGCCGACGAAGCGCGAGGCGCCCACCCAACTGATGCCCTCGCCACCCATCTGCGACAGGTAAGTGGTGTCGCGCTTCATCCAGGTCGCCATGAAGTGGCAGCCGATGCCGGCCAGCGCGCGACTGCCCTCGGGCACCCGGGTCGAGATATTGTGCGGGCAGCCGGAGCAGAAATACGGCGTCCGCCTGACCGCGTCGGCACTGTTCGAGAGCAGTTCGGCGGCGCAGAACTGGGGCAGCATGCGCGCCAAGTCCAGCTCGGCGAACCTCGGCGCGAGCCAATGTACAAGCGCCGGCGCGACGCGCGAGGGCCGCAGTTCGCCCAGGGCGGAGAGCAAGGGATGGCCATCGCGGTCGCTCTTGCCGATGACCAATGGACGCCGCGCCTGCGGCAAGTTGTAGAACAGATTCTTGATCTGCTGTTCGATGACGGGTCCCTTCTCTTCAACCACGAAGATTTCATCGAGCCCTTCGGCGAAGGCCAGCAGGCGCGTGCGCTCCAGAGGAAAGGTCAGGCCGGGTTTGTACATGCGCACGCCGAGTTCGTCGAGACGCTCGGGCGCCAGATCCAGCCGCGCCAGTGCCTCGAGCAGATCGAGGTGGGCCTTGCCGGCGCTGACGATGCCGATCTTCGCATTGGGCGCGGCGACAACCAGCCGGTCGATCGAATTGCTGCGGGCGAAGGCCTGAACGGCCTCGAGTTTCGCGGCGGCGCGCTGTTCCAGGTCCAGGCCGGGCAGATCGGGCCAGCGGTTGTGCAGGCCGCCCGCCGGCGCCACATACCCGGTCGGCGCGACGAACACTGGTGGCGGCGGCAAGTCGACCACGGCGCCGCCCTCGACCGTTTCCGAGATCGCCTTGAAGCCGGTCCAGACGCCGGAAAAGCGCGACAGCGCCCAGCCGTAGAGGCCGAATTCGAGGTACTCCTGAATGTTCGCTGGGTTGACGACCGGCATGCCCCAGGCGATCAACGCTTGCTCGCTCTGGTGCGGCATCGACGAGGAAACGCAGCCGTGGTCATCGCCAAGGACGACGAGCACGCCGCCAAGGGGCGAGGAGCCATACACGTGACCATGCTTGAGCGCGTCGCCGGCACGGTCCACGCCCGGCCCCTTGCCATACCACATCGCGAACACGCCCTCGACGTGGCGCGTTGGATCGGCTTCGACCTGCTGCGAGCCCATGACCGCTGTCGCGGCCAGCTCTTCGTTAATAGCCGGCAGAAATTCGATGCGGTGCTGGCGCAGCAGTTCGCTGGCGCGCCACAGTTCTTGATCGACGGCGCCAAGCGGCGAACCGCGGTAGCCGCTGACAAAGCCCGCGCTCCTGATGTTGCGCATGTCGTCGGCCTGTTTTTGCATGCATAGCAGACGCACCAAGGCTTGCGTACCGGTGAGGAAAACACGGCCTTGAGTGCGGGTGAGGTTGTCGCCGAGGGCATAGGCGGGATCGGCCAAGGCTGTCCCCGCTTCGTCGCTTGCCTGGCGCGCCCCCTGCGGCATGTCGGTCATTTTGTTCATGATGTTTCCCGAATATTCAAACGACAAGCATACTTGTCTACTTCGGAAAAATTACTTCTATTTTTTCTATTTTGGCACATAGAATGGCGAGATTTCTTCCAAGTGTGCTCAAAAAATGAAAAATTCTTCCCTTGATGCCGCCGCGCTCAAAATCCTGGTGGAACTGCAGAAAGACGGCAGGATGTCGTCGAACGAGCTCGCCGAAAAAGTCGGCATGTCGGCCAGTCCGTGCTGGCGCCGCCAGAAGCAGCTGGAAGACGGCGGCTACATCCTGCGCTACACCGCACTGGTCGACAGGCGCAAACTGGGCCTGACCGTGGTGTGCCTGCTGCACGTTTCTCTGCTGCGCCACGCGGAAGGGGTGGTGGCCAATTTTGAAGCGGCCATGCGCCTGCGCCCGGAGGTGGTGGAGTGCTATGAGACGACCGGCACGGCCGACTATCTGGTCAAGGTGATCGTCGCCGACATGGATGCCTATCATGACTTCCTACATAACGTGCTGGTCAAGCTGAACGGGATCTCGCAGGTCAACACCAGTGTGGCCCTACGGGAGGTGAAATACGAGACCGCCCTGCCGCTCGTCTAGCTTCAGCAATCCTAGAATCAATTTTTGATTTTTATACATATTGGAAAATTTAGGAAAAATAATTAGCAATAATGTAGACAAATTCTCCAATTGTGCATAACATTGCAATTTATTGGCGGATTCGGCTCAGATGCCCTGCCCCTGTCTCTCCCACATGAGAACCAAACAAATGTCACACACCAAAATTGATATTGCCGCCTCGACGCAGATAATCGAGCGCGCAGGGCACAAGATTGCTTTCCACGACACCCCGGGCGGCTTGCCCGTCATCGTTCTCGATGCCGGCGGCGGACTGGGCTCCTCCTATTGGGACGCCTTGTTGCCGCAACTGGCCAAGCGCACCGGATCGCGGATCATCACCTATGACCGATCCGGCTTCGGCTTGAGCGACGAAGTCGAGGGGCCATGGAACGTGCATGATGCGGCGAACGACCTGGCAAGCGGCCTCGAGAAGCTTGGCGCTACCCAGGACGTGATCCTCGTCGCCCATTCCATCGCCGGCGAAATCGCCACCTACCTGGCGCGCCAGCATCCGCAATGGATCTCCGGCGCCGTGCTGGTGGACGCCAACGTCCCGGACTTCTTCACGGAGACCACGATCGCCGCCATGATGGAGGCATATGGACCGGCCATTGCCGCGACCAAGGCGGCGCCTTCGACCCGAGAAGGGCGCCAGTTTTTGGCCGTCTGCGCCTCGTTCGCCGAGAACAACCGGGCCTTTCACCAAGTGGACTGGCCGGCCTCAATTCCCGTGTTTAACATCGTCGCCGAAAAGACGCCCTTTGACGCACCGGTCCCGGCGCAATGGTGGCGAGATGCTCAAGCAAGCTTTGCGAGTGGCGCAAACAACCGGAGACTGGTGATTGCCGACGGCAGTTCCCACGACGTGGCGCTTGATCGTCCGGACGTCATATTGCAGTCGATTGAAGACATCATCGCTCTGAGCCGGCGCGACGTTTACCAGCGCCTCGCGGCGCTCGGCATCTCCTTGCCCCCGGTGACGCCGCCGGCCGCGATCTTCGTGCCATTCGTGCAAACCGGAAACCTCATTTTCATCTCCGGACATATCGCTAAGCGCGACGGTAAACCGTGGGTGGGACGGTTGGGCCGCGATACCTCGACAGCGCAAGGCCAGGCCGCCGCTAAGTCGATTGCCATCGACCTCATCGGAACACTGCACTCCGCGACGGGCAACCTGAATCGGATATCGCGTATCGTCAAGGTAATGAGTTTGGTTAACAGCACCCACGACTTTGTCGAGCAGCACCTGGTGACGAATGGCTGTTCGGAGCTGCTGGCCGAAGTCTTCGCAGAGCGTGGCGCGCACGCCCGCAGCGCCTTTGGGGTCGCACAGCTTCCGATGGGAGCCTGCGTCGAAATTGAACTGATCGCCGAGCTGGCATGATGGCTGCGGCCCGTCGATTGCGTAACAGCAGCCAATCATCTTGATCACAACTCATCATCGACCTCGGAACACAACACCATGCTTCTACATCTTTCAACATGGCAGGAAGTCGAAGAACGTCTTGCGCGCTCCAAGACCATTATCGTCCCCATCGGCTCGACCGAACAGCATGGACCGACGGGCTTGCTCGGGACCGATTGGCTTTGCCCGGAAATCATCGCGCATGCGCTTCATTATCGCAATGACGAAGATATACTGGTTGCCCCGACCTTCAATGTTGGCATCGCACAGCACCATCTTGGATTCGCCGGCTCAATAGCCCTGCGGCCGTTGACTTTCATCGCCGTCATCGTTGACTGGGTCAATTCCTTGGCCGGCCACGGCTTCGAGCGGATCTATTTTCTGAACGGCCACGGCGGAAACGTTGGAACTATCGAGGCTGCGTTCGCGGAAATCTACTCCAAGTTCAGTTTTGGCCACGAGCGCTGTCCATTTGTTCTACGACTGAGAAATTGGTGGGAGCTGCCAGGCGTCACCGAACTGGCAAAGGCGCAATTCCCGATAGGTCACGGCAGTCATGCCACACCGTCCGAAGTTGCGGTCACACAATGGGCTTATCCGGATACGTGCAAGAACGTGGCGCTGACGCCACAAATTGCCGCCGACGGTACATTCCAGGATGCGATCGACTTTAGGGCCCGCTATCCCGACGGTCGCATGGGCTCGGCGCCTTCCATGGCCACTCCTGAGAAGGGCGGCACTCTGGTGCAAATTGCTGTCGAAGGCCTACTTCAGGACCTGCTCGCATTCGACGTCGGGTAGGCTGCCCTGTCGATCGATGATTTAGGGTTGCAAACGCTGACGGGACCTAGGCCGTCTGCCATTTAATTTTGGCCGGCAGCGCTTGCCGGCTCCAGATCGGCCAGTGCCAATTCCTTCGACGCAATGATCAACAGTCCAGCTAACCTGATGAATTGGTGGAAAAAATTATGCGCGCGCGGAGCCGACACCATCAAAAACGCCATCAACCGACAACCGGCGTTCTCGAGATTGGCCAGCCGTGACCGGTAGTTGTCAACAAAGATGTCGCGTCACTTCATGCAGCCAGCCTCAATAATTCAGGTTCTTTCCGACCGTGTCCAGGGGCGCCCACACTCCCGGCATCGAGCAGAAGCCAGTCGCACGCTCGCCACGACAAATGGACGCCCGGGCTTGGCGCGTCGGCAATGGAACCGCGCGTATTATTGAAACTGGTCACCGTCGGCGATTTACCGCCTTGGGTGCCCTGCCCTTGATCTGTTCACGATGGCGGCAACGCCGCTGCAGCCTGCGGACGGACCGGACCGCGGGCTGCGACGTCCTCGCACAACGCCGTCTTCACGAGATAACCCGTCGCTCCCGCGGCGAGCGCGCGCTGCACGTGGGCGTCGCCCGAAAGGAGGGTCAGCGCCAGCCCATGCACGGACTGCAGCAGCGTGCCGTGCAAATCGCGGGCAATGCGCTCGCGCTCGGCCACACGTTCGTCAAAGCGGAGCTGCAGCCGGCGCAGCGCGTGGCGCAGGCGCAAGCGATAGCCGAACCAAAGCAGCAGCAAGCCAGCCAGCGCGCACGCCAGCTTGAAGTAAACTGTCTGCACGAGGGTCGGCGCCACGTGCAGATCGAGCGTCCGTTCGCGCTCGCTCCACACGCCGTCCTCGTTCATGGCGCGCACCCGGAAACGATAATCCCCCGGCGCAAGGCCAGTTTAGGTGGCGCTGCGCTCGGTGCTGGTCTGCCAGTCAGTGTCAACGCCGTCGAGCCGGTAGCTGAATACGATGCGCTCGGGCCTGCGCAGCGCGGGCGCGGTGAAGTCGAAGCGCAGGCGCGTCGTGCCTGCACGGATGAGCGGTGACCGCGCCAACGGATACTCGACGCCAGTCCCCGGTCACGGCTTGAGCTCGAGAAAGCAATCTGGCGAACCAACGGTCATTCAGATTGGAAACTTGTGACGGACCGTGTCATTAGCAATACTGTCGTTGACAATCTTGACTGGATTCACAAACGCGCCGTCATCGCACGCGCGCTTCAGCAGCCTGAACGCAAAAGCACGCAAAGCCGCAAACGGGCCCTGTCCTGGAATCCATCATGAAGGCGGGGCAGTCAGAGAATCCTGTTGCCGATCTCCGAAAATTATTTGAACAAAACGTTTGACGACAAACCTACTAGAAGGTAGACTGCTGCACATGAACAAATCATCTACGACTTCAGACAATATCCTCGCCTGCGCGCAATCGCTGATCTTCGCTGGAGGATACAACGGTTCGCGGTAGCCTCGCCGGCGCGGGAACCCGACGCAGAGCGCGCTCGAGCATGTGGTCGAAAATCGTATTCATCCCGGGACGAGTAAATCATGCAGCGGTGCGCAGCACGTCGATTGATAGGATCAGGCAAGCAATGTAGAGGTTTCGGATGCAGACCGGGTGTTGCCGTCTTACTCTGGGCCTTTCGAAGGCATTTAAAACGACAAGGAGTAACGACGTTGGCATTGGCAAAGCCTACATTGGGCAAGGATGGTCCCGAGGTCTCGGCGCTGGGGCTGGGATGCATGGGCGTGTTCGAACTCTATGATCACAACCCAGGGCCACCAGACCTTTTGGCGCGCAATGGGGAGCGGACGGCGCTGCCCAGCGCCGGACAATGGCCGTTCCTTGCGAAACAACTGTCCAGGAGCCGTAAGTAAAAATGGAAACGCCTATGAAAGAAACCGCCGGCCAGGTGGTGAAACCCATCGTTGGAGCGGGCAACCAGGTGCTGACCTTCCTCGCCTGCGTTGTTCTATTCCAGTTTGCCGCAGTTGCACTCAAGCTCAATCTGAACCAGCAAAGTCCGATGCTGGAGCGGTTCACGATGTGGGGACCGGGCGCTTCGGCGCTGATCACCTGCTGGCTGTATCGCATCGATCTGGCAACACTCGGGTGGCGCTGGCCGGCCCGGCGTTGGTTGGTGCTGAGCTATTTCATTCCCCTCCTGTATGCGGCGCCGGTGTATCTCGTCACATGGATCGCGATCGACCATTCCTTCGCGCTGCAGGCATTCATGGACGGCATTTCGTCTTCCTACAACCTGGCGAACCAGAAGGTCTTCGGCACATTCGTCGTCGGCGTTCCCCTGCTGCTGAGCGTCGGGGTGCTGGCCACCGTCACCTGGGCGCTCGGCGAAGAACTGGGCTGGCGCGGCTTTCTGTTTCCCCGCCTCGTTTCACGGTTCGGCTTCAACATCGGTTGCCTCATCACCGGACTCATATGGGCCGCCTGGCACTACCCCGATCTGCTTTGGGGGCATTACAACGCAGGGACGAATCCCGTGTTCGCGCTCGTGTGCTTCACCGCGGGAGTCGTCGCAAGCGCCTTCATATCGGGCTGGTTGCGGATGCGCAGCCAAAGCATCTGGCCGAGCGTGCTCGTGCATGCGAGCCATAATCTTTTTGTCCAGGGCATTTTCGATCCCCTTACCGCCAACACGGGCCTGGCCCGCTACGCGACCACGGAGTTCGGCATCGGGCTGAGCCTTACCATCGCAGCGACGGCTTACCTGGCCTGCGCGCGGCACCGACTTCTTTCTACACACGGATAAGGCGTTACAACCCGGAGTCGCCCTGACAGCTCTCTCAACTTCGCGCCTAGCAGCAAGCCAATCCTGAAGCAACGGTTGCCATTGCCGATCCCACCAGTGGCGCACCGACCGTTTGCGCGGGCACCGGCGTCGGGCCGAAGCGCGCGAACTTGTCGATGGCCTCTCCTGAACAGTTGCCAATGTCCACCACCGTCTCGGCAAGATCCACTGTCGGCACGGCCAGCACGCATTCGCCCGTCTCGATGAGCGCGCGATGGCTGTAGTCCCATGGGCGGGTGGAGACCAGTACGATGGGGCCGGACTCAAGAATGCGGTAGGCCTTATCGGCCGGTAGGTTGTCCTGCATGGTGTGATCCCCCAAGGGTAGAGAGCCGAGAAGGCATGACGCCCCCCACGGCTCCCAGCGGCTGCGTGTTAGTCGGTGAAGTCGGTTGCGTCGGAGGCCCCTCGCCACGCATCCAGATCCTGGCGTACCGCCTGCATCTTCTGCTCGGCCAGCGTGTTGGCGATCTTGCCGGCGAACAAATGGATGGGCGGTTCGGCGACGCGGGAGACTTGCAGGATCAGCATGGCGACTTTTTCGGGGTCACCCGCTTGCTGGCCATGCAGGCCGTTCAAGTGCAAATCCAGCGAAGCCTGGGCTTCGGTGTAGTCGGCAATCGAACGCTGGGCCACGCCCAGCACGCCTTGCGCCAGGAAGTCCGTGCGCACCGGCCCCGGATAAACCACGGTTGCCTTGATGCCCAGCTCGGCCACTTCGGCCGCAAGCGTTTCGGTAAGCCCGGCGACGGCGAACTTGCTGGCGACATAGCTGCCCCAGCCCGCATAGCCGCCTTGGAAACCCACGATGGAGGCCACATTGAAGATGTGGCCGCTGCGTTGCGCGCGCAGATGCGGCAGTGCATGCCGCAGCACGTGCAACGGTGCGAACACGTTGACCTCGAAGTTGCGACGCAGTTCCGCATCGGTGAGCGCCTCGACCGTGCCCTGCTGGGCGTAGCCGGCGTTGTTCACTACGCGGTCGATGCGGCCGAAGGTGGCGATCGTTTTATCGATGGCGGCCTGCACGCTCGCCTCGCTGCCCAGATCGACCTCCAACGCCAGAAGACGCGCGTTGTCCTGTCCGAAAGCTTGATGCAGGCTGCCGAGCGTGCGCGAAGTGACTGCCACGGCATCGCCATTGGCCAGTGCCTGGCGTGCCAGGGACAAGCCGATGCCGCGAGCGGCCCCGGTGATGAACCAGACGTTGGAATGTGTGTGTGCTTGCATGGATTGATACTCCTGATGGGTTGAATTACTGGATGGCGACGCTCATGCCGCCGTCGGCCATGACTACCGCACCGACGATGTAGCTGGCACGATCCGACGCCAGAAACGCCGCGACTTCGGCGATTTCGTCAGGGCGGGCGGCGCGTCCGATCGGCGCTTTCTTGCCGTGCTCGGCCAAATAAGCCTGGCCATCCGCTTGAATGGCGTTGGTGATGTTGGTGATCGCATCGCCTGAGCCGACGGCATTGACGCGAATGCCGTGGCCGATTGCTTCCAGCGCCAGCGTTCGCGTGAGTTGGGCCAACGCGCCCTTGGACGCCGCATAGGCGCCGATGTTGGGGAAGGCCTGGTAGCAGGCGTAGGAGCCGATGTTGACGATGGCCCCCGAGCCGGCTTGCATCATCGGCCGCATGGCTTCGCGGGAGAACAGGAAGCGCCGGTGACGTTGACGGCCAGCACCTGGTTCCACTCCTCCAGGCGCATTTCGACCACGGGCTTGTTGATGATGATGCCGGCGTTGTTGACGAGAATGTCCAGACGGCCGAACTGCTCCAGTGCGGTTTGCACGGCCAGCGTAGTGCTGGCTTCCTGCGCCACGTCCGCGACCAGGGGCACGATTCCTTCGCGTGCCAGGGCATTGACGTTGTGGCCGCGACCCACGGCGACCACGCGCGCGCCCTGGCGATGCAGCAACTCGACTGTGGCCAAGCCGATCCCGCTAGCCGCTCCGGTGACGATGGCGACACGCCCGGCGAGCGGCTTGTCGTGAGAAATGACAGTTGAGTGGGACATGAGAGTTCCTTAAAAAATGAGAGAGCGGAGATTAGTACGGGCTTGCAGTGGGCCGCACGATGATTTCGCTGACGTCCACGTCGTCCGGTTGCGAGATCGCATAGCCGATGGCTCGCGCCACGGCCTGCGGGGGTAGCGCGATGCGGCGGAACGCGCGCATTTCCGCGCGCGCCGTCTCGTCGCTGATAGAGTCGGCCAGTTCAGACTCCACGACGCCGGGACTGACCACCGTCACGCGCCGAGGTGGCGGGTCGTCGCCTCGCCAATGCCGCTACTGGCGCCGGTCAGCACAATGACCTTGGGGGTGCTCGCGTTGGTGAATTCCATCGTTTCTCCTTGTTGCCAAAGGTCGATGGAATACGACCGTTTGGGGTGATGTGAACAAGGTGAAATGGTAGGCAAGCCAGCTGGATCCGACGAGGTGCAGAGCTATTGCATCATTGCCTATTTCTATTTTGTTAGATCAAATATTGGATGATTGATGCCAAAATATGGCTTTTTCAAAAGGCCAAGCACTTTCATGAAAAGCCCGCCTCCAGATACGCCCCAGCAAGCCGAGATGGCGGCGCTGATCCAGCGGCTTGCCCCGCAGGAGGGGCACACCCGTTCCTTGCTGGATGGCGTGCGCCTGATGCGCGCGGATCGGCCGCTGGGACGCATGCCGGTGCTGTACGAGCCCAGCATCGTGATCGTCTGTCAAGGCCACAAGCGTGGCTATCTGGCCGATCAGGTCTATCGCTACGATGCCTTGCACTATCTGGTGCTGTCGGTGCCGCTGCCGTTCTCGTCCGAAACCGATGCCACCCCCGAGGAACCGCTGCTGGCCGTATCCGTGCGGCTGGACATAACGGCCGTGGCCGATCTGGTCATCGAGGTGGAGCAGCAGGCGAACACGCCGGTCAGCGCGCCTGTGGGCATCGTGTCCACGCCGCTGGACGCGACGTTGGCCGACACCACCGTTCGCCTGCTCCAGGCTTTGACCTCGCCGCTGGAAGCCAAGGTACTGGGACCCGCCATCGTGCGGGAGCTGAGTTTTCGCGTGCTGATGGGGCCTCAGGGCGGCGCGATCCGGGCAGCGTTGGCCCACCGGGGCAACTTCGGCCGGATCTCGCGGGTTCTGCGCCGCATCCATAACGACTACGCCCAAGGTCTGGACGTCGAATTGCTGGCCGGCGAGGCGGGTCTAAGCATTCCGGCTTTCCACGCGCATTTCAAGGCCGCGACCGCCACCTCGCCGATCCAGTACATCAAGTCGGTACGTTTGCATCAGGCTCGGCTGCTGATGATCCGGGACGATCTGACCGCGGCGGCGGCCGGCGCACGGGTCGGCTATGAGAGCGCGTCGCAGTTCAATCGCGAGTTCAAGCGTTTCTTCGGACGCAGCCCGGGCGAGGAGGCACGCGAAATGCGCACGGCCTTCGCGCTCATGGCGCCCACTCAACTGGATGCAATCGCCTTGGCGCATTAGGGATGTGTCGTCCAATAGGGCATTACCAATGACTGGCGATGAACGCAGCGGATTCGTCCAGCGCATTGCGCGCGGCTTCCAGCTCTCCAGTGCGCGCTGAAACACGTGATGCTCCTGACGGAATTGGAGGACTCGTCCCTCATTGCACAAAACCTGCGTGACGCAATGCTTCCTCTGCGGCTTCGTGATCCTGGACGGATGTTCCGCCGGAGATACCGATGCCGCCCACAACACGCCCTTCATGGATGATCGGCACGCCGCCGCCCACCGGCGTCATGCGCGGATGTTGAGACAACGGGGCTACGGTGGGATCGGCCATAAGTTGATTCCATTGATGCGTGGCCATACCGAACGAGGCGGCAGTCCAGGCCTTGTCGGTGGCAACTCCCACGGTCAGGAAAGGGGCCGTGTCCGCGCGCTCGAACGCACGCAGGTGGCCACCCGCATCGGTGATAGCAATGGTGGCGGCGAATCCGCGTGCGGCGCATGCACGACGAGCCTGCTCTATCAGGTCTTGTGCGGCCTCAAGGCTGATCGTTGCCGTTTGGATGATTTGCTGTGTCATATTGATATTCCTTGTCTCGATGGCTCAGGCGTTGGCGACCACGACCTTACCGATCATGTTGCCGGCCTCGACCAGCGCATGCGCCTGGATCAGGCTGGCCGCATTGATGCCGTCGATGCGACGGGTCAGGGTGTGCTTGATCTTGCCCTGATCGACCAATTCAGACACGCGGCGCAATAAAGCGTGCTGGCGGGCAATGGAGGGCGTGGCGAACATCGGGCGGGTGAACATCAGTTCCCAGTGGATCGAGATGGATTTGCCCTTGAAGGGACCGATATCCAGATTCACCGGGTCGTCGATGAGGGCGAACTGGCCTTCCGGACGCAGGACGCCGGCAATTTGCGGCACATAGTCGGCGCTCTGGTTCAAACCGATCACATGGGTGACATGTTCGATGCCGAGCGTGGCCAACTGCGGCGCCCAGGGCTGGCGATGGTCGATGACGTGATGCGCGCCATGGGCCAGCACCCAGTCGCGGGTTTCCGCTCGCGACGCCGTGCCGATGACGGTCATGCCGGTCAACGCGCGCGCCAGTTGGGTCAGGACGGAGCCGACGCCTCCCGCCGCACCGACGACCAGCAGCACGCTGTTGTCGGTGGGGTCTGCCGCCTGGACGCGCAGGCGGTCGAACAGCAGTTCCCAGGCAGTGATGGCCGTCAGCGGCAAGGATGCCGCTTCAGCAAAGTCCAGCGACACCGGCATCGGCCCGACGATGCGCTCGTCCACAGCCTGCAGTTCGCTGTTGCTGCCGGGCCGCGTGATGTCGCCGGCATACCAGACGCGGTCGCCGGGCTTGAAGCGCGTGGCCAGCGGCCCCGCGGCGCGGACGATGCCCGCGGCGTCCCAGCCGGCGATGCGCGCGCCATTCGCCGGGATATCGCCGCCGAGCCGGATCTTGGTATCAACCGGGTTGACCGACACCGCCTTGACCTCGACCAACATGTCGTGGTCGCGCAGCTCGGGCGTCGGCACCTCGATGTCTTGCAGGGCCTGCGGATGGCTGATGGGGTGGTTATGGGAGAAGCCAATGGCTTTCATGGGGAAACTCCTTCGGAATGTGAGGAGTGCATGGTATTTTGCTGGGATATGAAGATAAATACACTTATTACTCAAACACTTTCTGCATTTCCATGAAAATTATTCGGCTCGATGACATCGAGATCTTTGTGCGCACGGCAGACGCCGGCAGCTTCTCGGAAGCGGCGCGCCAGCTGAACATGGCGCCCGGGCAGGCCAGCGCGTCGGTGCAGCGGCTGGAGAAAGCCCTGGACGCCCGGTTGTTCACGCGCTCCACGCGCAGCATGCAACTGTCGGAGGCAGGCGACCGCTACCTGCCACACGCGCGGACCATGGTGGGCGCGCAAGCGCAGGGCCAGCAGGCTCTGGCTGAAGGTCAGGCGGAACTGACCGGGCCGCTGCGGCTGTCGGCACCCTCAGACTTCGGGCGCAACCTGCTGCTGCCATGGCTGGATGAGTTCCAGCGCCAGCACCCAGGCCTGTCGCTGCACCTGAAGTTGAGCGACCGCGCGGCCGACCTCATCCGCCAGCCGCTGGATGCCGTCGTGCGCTACGGCACGCTGCCCGATTCCTCGCTGCTGGCTCTGCCATTGGCCGGCGACAACCGGCGCGCACTGTGCGCCGCGCCTGCGTACATCAAGCGCCATGGCGCGCCCACCAAGCCCGAAGACCTGCGGGGGCACAACTGCCTGCGGTACGTCTGGAGCGAGCAGGTCCACGAACGCTGGCGCTTCACTTTGCCCGGTGGCGAGCGCACCGTGGCGGTCACGGGCAACCGCGTCAGCGACGATGCCGATGCGGTTCGTCGCTGGGCCATCGTTGGTATAGGCCTGGTCTACAAATCGCGGTTGGATCTCATTGATGACCTGAAGGCCGGGCGGCTGGTGGAGTTGTTTCCTGCGGCGCATTGCGAGCCCGCGCCGCTGCACTTGATCTGCGCCCACCGCTCGCAGCTGACGCCGGCGATCAGCCAAGTGCACGCCTTCCTGCGCGAGCGTTGCGCCGCATTGCTGGAAAGCCTTCCCACGCCAAAGAGGCCCATTAGGAGCGTTAACACGCCCTAATAGGCCTCCAGGGTTGCGGGATTTCTGCCGCAAAAAACCTTTAGTGGCTATCTGCTTGCCCAAACACCTCTTTGGCTGCGGACAGTCCGTTCAAGGCAGCCGGGAACCCCGCATAGACGGCCATTTGGATAATGAGTTCGATGACTTCTGAGCGCGTCACGCCCACATTGAGGGCTGCATGGATATGCACCTTGAGTTGAGGTGCAGCATTGCCCATCGCGGTCAGCGCGGCAACCACCGCCATTTCACGGCTTTTCAAATCGAGACCGGGGCGGGAATAGACGTCTCCAAAAGGAAATTCGATCAGGTATCGCGCAAAGTCAGGTGAAATATCTTCCAGGCTTTGCACGACCTTCTCTCCGGCCTCTCCATCGATTTCACGCAGTTTGGCGAGTCCGCGCTCGTAGCGATTTTCGGTGTTCATTGGGGTGTCCTTCATCAGAAATGGAATCCGGCGCCAAGGGCTGCTTCAATGAGCGGTAATGCTCGATCTTTTCTTGCAAAGCCTGCGCTGCCTGGCTCATTGCTTCGATTTCTGAAAGAACTACAGTTAAATGCGCTTCCAGCATCTGGCGACGATCCGGCACCGTCGAGTCCCCAGCGCCACGTAACTTTGCGAACGCCTGCATCTTGCCGATAGGCATGTTCGTCGTTCGCAATCGCAGCAGGAATTCGATCCAAGCCATGTCCGATGCCGCATAGCGCCGTTGCCCGCCAGGCGCACGGCCGATCGGTGCGATCAAGCGAACGCGCTCGTAGTAGCGCAGGGTGTAAGCCGTCAGGCCCGTGCGCTTGGCGACATCATCAATGCTAAGATGGGATTCCATGGGGAGTGATCCTAAAGGTTAGAGTGCGCTCTAAGTCAAGCACTATAAGGCGGCTCCGAGCCATGCGAAAGGCCGACGCTCCTCAATCGTTCAATAGGGTTTGAGCAAAAACCAGCCAACTAGTAGGATGACAGCTTCGCAGGCAGCACTGAACCATCACTTCATGACCGTGGAACTCTCCCCCCGAGCTACCGAAATCGCGGAGCACGCCCGGCAATTGCTCGCTGCAGGTGGCTACAACGGTTTCAGCTATGCGGACCTCTCCGAGCGGGTACGTGTCGGTAAAGCCAGCATCCATCATCATTTCCCCAGCAAAGTGGATCTGGTGCTGACTGTCGTCATGCGCGGACGGCGCTGCCCATCGCCGGACAATGGCCGTTCCTTGCGAAACAACTATCCAGGAGCCGTAAGTAAAAATGGAAACGCTTATGAAGAAACAGAAACCGTCGGCCAGGTGGTGAAACCCATCGTTGGAGCGGGCAATCAGGCGCTGACCTTCCTCGCCTGCGTTCAGTACATGCGCTTCGTCCCGTGCTCCGATAAGCGAAGCTGCTTCAGCCTGGGCGCAGCAAACTTCACGCTTGCTTCTCGCTCCTTTGCTACCCAGATAATGTGTTGACGAATCAACGCGCCCGCTAAAATGGCGCACACGATGGAGAGGAAAATAGTCACGAGATCGGGCTGGAGCGCAGCCTTGGCGGTTTCGACATCGTACCCCGATAAGCGCCCATGGGGTATCTCGCGTCTGGAGCTGGCGAGATCACAAGTCGAGATCCTCGACGACTTCCATCAGGGTGTCTGCCATCCAACGATGACCGGCGTCGCTGTCGTTGCGCTTATGCGAATATAGAGTTTCCTCAAGCAGCGGCATCTCGAAAGGGACCGGAAGTGACCTGACGCCGTATCGTTGGCCGCGGAGACGGACCAGCAACGACGGCAAAATCGCGGCCATCTCGGTTTGACCTACTGTATCCAAAGTGAGATGGAAGTTGGGTAGCCAGCCGCGTGTTTGCGGCTGCTTGGTTTGCTGGCGCCAGAGTAGTTCACTAACGCCGATGATGCTGCTGTCAAATCTGGTTTCGACGTATCCCATCCCGCAAAGCTGATCAAACGATATGGTTTCCTTGCTATATGGATTATTTTTGGCTATTGCGACCACGAATTGATCGGTGAACAGCTTCCTGGATCGAAGGAGCGCACTGTGCTCGGCAATCTTGTCGAGAAGACGCGCGGAGATTGTGATCGCAAAGTCGATTTGCCCGTTCAGAATGCGATCGACGGTATCCGCTGACAACTCTTCGAATTGCACGCTGATCATCGGGGCTTGCTGCTGAAGGCGGGCAATGAGCGGCACGGCAAGGAGTTCGGAGACATAGGTCGTGGCGGAAATGCGAAACACGCGCTGTGCCTGTGAAGGATCGAAGCTCTTGCATTGATCGTTGAGCTCACGGATCTGCGTCAAGATCGTCTTTACCGGATCGGCAAGCGCCCGCCCGCGTGCCGTGAGCTCCATGTTCCGACCAATGCGTTCGAGCAGCGGATCCGAAAAGTGTTGCCTCAGCTTTTGGAGCGCAGCGCTCATGCCCGGCTGGGAGATGTGAACGCGCTCGGCGGCACGAGTGACGTTTCGGTCGGTCAGTAGCGCATCAAGCGCAATCAGAAGATTTAGATCGAGTCTTTGCAGATGCATAGAGAAGTGGCTCCGATTATTTGAACAGCTTCCCCGATTTTAAGTGCAACTGCGGGCGGGCTGCCAACCGCGCAGAGTTCCCCACCGCGGCGGGAGTTGCAGGCCGCGGTGGGGAACTCAGGGCGCACCAACGCTTTTCATTCTACGCGCGCAAGTTCAGCCGCGGCAGGTCGGCGAAGTCCGCTCGTGTCGAAGATGGTTCGCCCACCCACGTTACCGAGGCCGCTTTGTCTATTGGAATCTCTGAGGCGATCGATGCAACGTGACCGCCTTTGACAACGATCGCTAGGGGCGTATGCTCACACTTTTTCGAACCCAGATACCGAAGTGGCACATTGGGATCAGCGAGACGCTCAGGCGGCAACACAGCTTGCTTTCCGATCAGCTTGCGTCCTTGGGCACAGTGCCTCGCCCCGTTGACGCAACCAGGCGCGCTCACCTTACCAGCGCAAAGATAGATGACCAAGAAGGATTCATCGTCCGCGTGTTCGGATCGCAGCACGACCCAGTCGCAGCCTGCCGACAGCCCGACCGTTTGCAGCCTCCGTTCGATTTGGTTGGACCAGAACCATGGCCTCGTCTGATAGCGTGCGAGCGTCCCGTGGATCGTCTTGGCTGCGAAACACCGCCACCGCGCTGGCCAGTCGTGCTACCTGATCCTTCAGCGACTCGGCCGCCGCGGCCGACTCCTCGACCAGAGCGGCGTTCTGCTGGGTCATCTCATCGAGTTGCGTTACTGCGGAATTGATCTGGCCGATGCCATTCGACTGCTCCGATGACGCGGCAGTGATCTCTCCGATGATGTCACTAACGCGCTGAACAGATGCCACGATCTCGTTCATCGTGGCGCCTGCATCGGCCACGAGGGAAGAGCCGATCTCGACACGGTCGACGCTCGTTTCGATGAGCAACTTGATCTGCTTGGCGGCCTCTGCGCTTCGCTGTGCCAAGCTTCGCACTTCGGATGCTACCACCGCGAAACCTCGACCTTGTTCGCCCGCACGTGCGGCTTCCACGGCTGCGTTGAGAGACAGGATGTTGGTCTGAAACGCAATGCCGTCGATGACGCTGATGATGTCGGCGATCTTCTTCGAGCTCGCATTGATCTCGTGCATTGTCGACACAACCTGCGAGACAACCTCACCACCGCGCTGGGCCACCTCGGCCGCCGAGGACGCGAGCTGATTCGCCAGACGGCCCGAATTGGCAGATTGCTGCACTGCTCCGGTCAGTTGGACCATCGACGACGCGACCTGCTGAAGATTGCACGCCGCCTGCTCCGTGCGGGCACTGAGGTCCAGGTTGCCTATGGCGATTTCAACGCTGGCTGTGTTGATGCTGTCTGTCGAAGCCCGAACCTGCACCAGCGTGGATCGCACCGCGTTTACCATAGAACGCAAGCCATCGATCAGGCTGCCTTCAGGTGCGGCCGGCACGTCGAATGCGAGATTGCCATCGGCAACCTCGGACATCGCGGCGATTGCCACAGATGGTTCACCGCCCAATTGCCGCAAGACGCTTCGCGTGACGAGAAATCCGAGGCCACCGATGGCCACGAGAACTGCGAGGCATGCGCCCAACTGCTTGAACGCCACGGTACGAACCTGCTCATCGACGTCTTCCGTGTACAGCCCCGAACCGATAATCCAGTTCCAACCCGGAACCACCATTATGTATTGCAGCTTCGGATAAAGCTTGGCGTTGGGGTCTTTGTCTCCTGGTCGGGCGACTGAGGACGAAAGATAAGCCGAACCGGTCTTGCTTGCCGCAATAGCGTCGATCACGGTCTTGGCGGTGTCAACGCCCTGCGCGTTCTTGATACCGGTCAACTGCTTATGGTCAGACCATGTCTTGATGAGTGGATGCATCACGCCCACACCATCGGTGGTCATAAGATAAAAATAGTCGGTCGTTCCGTCGGAGCCGCCGTAGCGCGCAAGTCGGACGGCTTCGGTCGCGGCCTTCTTCGCTTCCTCTTCGGACAGGGTTCCGGCCGCGGCTGCGGCCTGGTAGCCGGCCACGATGTTGTAAGCGGACTGAACCGCCGTTCGCAGGGCAGTCTTACGGCCTTCCATGATGTCGTCGCTGGTCTGAAACAGCGACATGCCGGTGATAACAACGAATGCGGCGATGCTGCTCACCACGAGCAAACTGACCTTGCGCTTGAAACTGAGTTGATCAATCATGGTCTTAGAGATAAGGATTGTCGATAGTCCCAAAGGCGATCGCTTATGACAATGATCGCGAGAGGCGTTGGTTCATACATTCATAGACCCAGATCCCGAAGGGGCACGTTGGGATCAGCAAGACGCTCAGGCACCACCAGAGCTTGCTTCTCGACCAGCTTGCGTCCTTGAACATAGTCCTTCACCCGGTTGACGCAATCGAGCGCGACCACCTTTCCCGCACGAAGATAGATGACGGAGAAGGAATCGCTGTCCGGGTGCTCGGAACGCAGCACTGCCTGGTCGTGGCCGGCCGACAGCCCCACCGTTTGCAGCCTCAGATCGTATTGGTTGGACCAGAACCATGGCGTCGCCTCACAGGGTGTGGGCATCCCGCAGATTGTCTTGGCGACGGCGTTCGCCATATCGCTGGCGTTCTGGACAGACTCGAGGCGGATCACTGCACCATCGGCGAACGGGTTCGGATGCGCAGCGCAGTCGCCAATCGCGTAGACGTCCGCCAGGGTGGTACGGCAATACGCATCGACCGTCACGCCATTGGCACCCGCCGCGCCGGCCGCGAGCAACGGTCCGACGCAGCAAGCGATACCGATGCCAACGATGACCAAGTCGGCCGGCACGATCGAGTCATCCGACAGCCTTACCCCGGTCGCCTTATCCTCACATCCCTCGATGCAGGACACACTGACGTCCGTCCGCACGTCGACGCCGTGCGCGACATGCTTCCTTCGGTAGAACTGGGAGAGGTGCGCACCCGCCACTCGAGCCAGAACACGGGGGAGGGCCTCGAGCAACACGACCGAGCATCCGTGCTTGGTCAGGACAGCTGCCGCCTCGAGTCCGATATAGCCGCCGCCGATCACGACGGCGCGCCTCGCACCGGCCGCGAGTTCCGCCATCAACCCGTCCGCGTCTGCACGCGTGCGCACGGCATGGACACCCCTCAAGCCGGCGCCCTCGCAGGAGAGGCGGCGCGGATCACCGCCCGCCGCCCAGATCAGCGAGCCGTACCCCACCCGTTCACCATCGAGCAGCGTCAGCTCCTTGGCCACAGGGGCGACGGCGGTGACTTCGCGGCCCAGCGCCAACTCGATCCGTTGTTCGGCCCAAAACCGCGCCGGACGGATCAATAGGCGCTCGAAATCCTTCTCTCGCGCGAGATACTCCTTGGAAAGGGGCGGTCGCTCGTAAGGCAGGTCAGGCTCACGTCCGATCATGAGGATCGAGCCTTCGAAGCCATTCTGGCGTAGCGCGATCGCGGCTTGGGCGCCGCCATGGCCGGCACCGACGATCACGACGTCTGCGGCTTTCATAGGTTCAGTTTTCCGGGGCAATCTGAACGATGAGGCCGTCCAGCGCGTCATTGAGCGTGATCTGGCACGCCAGTCGCGAAGTGGGCGTGCGATGGTCGCAGCTGTCCAGCAGGTCGTCCTCGTCGGCACTCGCGGGATTCCGGACCTCATCCGGCCCACCCTCGACAAAGACGTGACACGTCGCGCATGAGCAAGAACCGCCGCAGAGAGCGACGAGCTCGTAGATGTCCGCCTCGCGGATCGCTTCCATGAGCGTAAGATTTGGCTTGCTCTCGATCGTGCGCGAGGAGCCATCGCGCGTCTTTACGGTCAGTTTAATCATGGGTTCATCATTCAAATCAAGTTGGGACTGTCGAGCGGATTGCGCAGCAATGGTTCGTCTCGCTCTGAGAAAGAAGCTGGGCCTGTTCGTCGATCCGGCGATCAATGCGCGGGACCTTTGGGCTCGATCCCCGTGATGTACTGGAACCGCCACTCGGGCTCATGCATCAGAAACGGCGGAAGGTTGTGCACGAAGTGCGCGTAGCCGAACAAAGGGTTGGTCCACTCGCGCGGCACCCAGTTGTCATCGACATAGTCGGCGTCGGCTCCGTATTCCGCTTCCCCGCCTGCGGGGCACTCGAAGTAATAAAACAGCGCGGAATCGATCCGATGCCGGCCGAGGCCCTGCTCCGATGGCTTCCAGCCCTTGCGAATCATGTTGTTTACCGAGATCATGACCTCGTCGAGATCCTCCAGCGCGAAGTTCGCGTGGTGAAAACGAAGATTGCCGTCGACGCCGGGGAACGGAGCGTTCGCGTTGAGTAGCAACAGGTTGTGGTGATTGTTCGTCCCGTCGGCCCGAAGATAGTTACCAAAGCCCGACTGCCTGTCGGAAAGCCGGAAATTCATCACATCGATCATGAACTGGTACGCGCTGTCGTAGTTCGGAACGGCAAAGACAACGTGTGTGATCAGGCGGGGGGTCGCTCCGAGCCGCCATTTGCGCGGCCTGTTGAGGCGCTCGACGCGCCCTGGCGCATTCGATGGATCCGGGGCGCATATCACCGGCTTCGGGGTCCAGACCCGCAATCCCATGGGCACGCCGAACGGCGTCACAAAGCGGGCGAGTTCGCCATCCCATTCGACTTCGACGATCTGCTCCAGGCGGGCGCGCAGACGCTCCAGAGACGCCGGACTGTCGACACCCCAAATGACCTCCTGCACGCCTTGGCCAACGATCCTGCCACCTTGCGGGAGCGACGCGTGACCCAGCGGCAGCAAGACAACGCGTGCGCCGTTGACGAGATCAAATTGAGTGCCAGGCGCTTCCTCATTCAGCTCGCGCAATCCGAAATCACGAAAGAAACGGGCGCTCTTCGCCACGTCGTCTACGCCGTAGACTAGCCGTTCAATGCCAATGATGGCCATGTTGTCTCCTGATGCTTATGTTTTAGAATGCTTCAACTATAGAGTGGGCCGGAAGGCGCAGGAAATACTTTGTAGTGATAGCAAGAATAGGCGCGGGCGATATTGCCGACGCACCCGTTCAAGCAGTCAGCACGTCACCCGGGCCGCCGTAGGCGAGCCATCCGCCGTCCACAGGTAAATTCACTCCACTCACGTACGCACTCAGATCGGACAGCAGATATGCAGCTGCGTTCGCTACGTCCTCGACGCTGCCGATGCGCCCCATCGGCGTGCGGCGTTCGAGACGCTCGATATCGAGCTTTCCTTCTCGGCACAGTCGCTCGATCATCGGCGTATTGATGTAGGTCGGCGCGACCGCGTTCACCCGCACGTTCCTGCGCGCCCATTCGCACGTCAAGGTACGTGCGAGGTGCGCGATGGCGGCCTTGGCCGGGCCATAGGCGTGCCGGCGGGGGATGCCATTGACCCCGTTCACCGACGACATGAGAACGATCGACCCGCTCCCCTGGTGAACCATGATCCGGCCAGCCGCCCTCGCAACACAGAAGCTGCCGCGCACATGCACGTCGAGCGTGCGCTGCCATGCTTCGATGTCGACCTCGAGCGCGGGCTGGACGGGGTCGGCGATGCCCGCGCAATTGAAAACGCCGTCGATGCCGCCCAGCGCATCGACCATCTGATCCACGCACGACTTGCATTGAGCCTCGTCGGTGACGTTCAAGACCGCCCGTCGGTCCGACTCGAGGTGTGGCCATTCGGCCTCGAGGGCGGCCGGATCGAGATCGGAGACCAGCACCTGCGCGCCGAATCGCTCGAACGCCTGCGCAGCCCCCAGGCCAATGCCGCTTGCGGCGCCGGTCACGAGGATGCGCTTGCCGGCCAGCAGAGGGAGTATTGTCATGGCGCCGCTCACCAGTGCACCATGGGAAGGCCGGCCACCGGGCTCTCGAAGGAGGCGATGTTGGTACTACGCAGGCCGCCGAGATAGACGGTCCTAAGATCCGCACCACCGAAGGTGACGCTCGCGAGCCAAGGGCAGATCGTGCCGCCAGACCTCATCAGCACCTCGAAGGGCACCGGGTTTCCGGTCGCGAAGGCATCCTCGACTGCATCCGTTCCCTCGGGATTGCCATCGTCGAGGAGCTCCAGCAATTCGCCGTCAGGCGTGATCGCCACCAGGCGGTCGGCGAAGATCATCGTCGCCCACAGATTGCCATAGGCGTCGAAACAGATGCCGTCGACCAAGCCCTTTCCCAGCGATGGCGGACCGAAAACCTCGCGGCCGGTGAGCGAGCCGTCAGGCAGCACACGCAGGCGAGTCACCCGCTTGGCGGTCGTCTCGGCGACGTAGATCCATTCTTCCGGGGCATCTAATCGGATCTCGTTGGCGAAATGAAACCCGTCAGCGACGACGCGTGCGCCCCGCTCGTCGAGAAGGATCAGCGAGCCGTCCGCGAGGTTCGAGCAGATCGCGTCGCTCCATGGATTGATCATGGTCGAGACCGTGATCCACAAGCGACCACGGCTGTCGCGCAGGACGAAGTTCACCTTACCGAGCCGGTCGCCGCCGATGCTGTCCAGCAGCACGTGGCTCTTGCCATCGCGGGTCATGCGCTCCAGCCGGTCGGTGCCGAAATTCGAGATCAAGAAGTCGCCGTTCGAGGCGAAGGCGAGCCCGTTTGGCAAGGTTCCCGAAAGGAGGCTGTCCGCAGCCGATGCAGACAAGTCGAAGTGCGGATCGGGCGTCTGGGTGACAAGCGTCTGAGTGCCGTCAGCGTCGATGCGCATCACGCCGCCCCTCGCGTCGGCGCTCCACAGCGTGCCGTCGCGCTCGGCCAGTATGCATTCCGGCCGCTGAAGATCGTGCCCGACGGTGCGGATCGCCGCCGGATCGACCTGGAAATTTTTCAAGGGATTGGGGCCCCGTCCCCGCAGGATGGCCGTCATGCCTGCACCATCCTGTCGAAGCGGTCCGCCAGCCAGTCGCCGATGTAGCTTTGCACCGGCTCCATGTTGTCCGCGCCGCAATGCTCGATGCCGCCTTCGCGTTCGGTGAAGATCTTGAGCTCGCGATCGGCGCTGTTCACCGCCTGGTCGTAGCTTTGCTCGGCATACTTGACCGGTATCTGGCGATCGTTCCCACCGTGCGTGACGAGGAAGGGCACGCGGATATTCGCGAGGTGCCCGTTCAGGTTCACCTTTTCCATGAGCGCCATGAAGCTTTGCAGGTCCTTCTGGCCCCACACCCACATGACATGGTCCCAGTAATGGGGAACAGGCATGTCACCCTCACGCGCCAGTCGCGCCTTCTGGTGTCCTCCCCAGTCGTGGTTCCCGCCCCACACCGCCCCGATCGCGAACCGCGGCTCGTAAGCGAGCGCGCGTGGCGCGTAGTAGCCGCCCATCGACCATCCCATCATGCCGATCCTAGCCGGATCGACATCGTCACGCGTCTCGAGATAGTCCAGCGCCGCGCTTGCCCATCGCTCCGTGTCGACCACCGCGGTCAGGCCGTTGAGGCGAAGCGCCTCGCCGACACCTGGCTGGTCGATCACGAGCGTTGCGATGCCGCGCTTGGCGAAGCGGTCGCGCAGCGCCAGCGTCACCATTTCCTTGGTGCTGTCGAGGCCGTTGCAGAAAACCATACAAGGTCGGCGACCTTCGCCTTTGCCCGGTATGAAAACCGCCGATAGCCGCGCGCGCTCGTAAGGGAACTCGACGCGTGCGGCACCGAGGTCGCTAGTGGCGTAGTACCGCGCCATCGTGTCGAGCATCTTCGCGTACATCGCCTTGCGTGGCGCGAAGTGGCGACTCTGCATCCGTTCCGCGGTGAGATAGTAGCCGACGGCCCGGCCATACTTCTCGGCGGCGCCGACTCGATGACCGGCTGCGTCAGCCTCGATGGCCAAGCCCCGGACACGGTCCGCGAGCTCGCCCCATGCAGAGAAGAATGCCTCGGTGCCCTCGTCGGCGTTGCTGCTGGCGACGGCGCGGACCTTGTCGTTGGCCGGGTCGATCTCGCCCATCACGCCGCCCATGTTCAGGCAGATGTTGACCGACAGGTTCCAGACATAGTTGCCTGGGAAAGGTTCGTACATGCAATTAGCTCCCTTTTGTTGCGTCGATGAGGTTTCGGCGAGCATCAGAATTCAACGCGGTCGCCGCCCTTGAGGCCCAGCATCTCCCGCGCCTCTGCCGGCGTAGCCGGCGCGTGACCCATCTCCTTCAAAATTCGCACGATCTTGCTGACCTGTTGCGCGTTTGACGCCGCGAGCACCCCGCGTTCGATGAAGAGGCTGTCTTCCAGGCCGACGCGGACGTGGCCTCCCATGAGCGCCGCCTGTGTCAGAAACGGCATCTGATGCCGCCCGGCGGCCAGCACTGACCATTGGTAGGTTCCGCGGCCGAAGAGTCGATCGGCCGTTTCCTTCATCACAAAGAGGTTTTCGAGATCGGCACCGATTCCGCCAAGGATGCCGAAGATCATTTGGACGAAAAAGGGCGGCTTAACCAGGCCGCGGTCGACGAAATGGGCCAGGTTGTAGAGATGGCCCAGGTCGTAGCACTCGTGCTCGAACTTGGTTCCGGCATCCGACATCGTCGAGAGGATCTTCTCGATGTCGCGGAAGGTGTTGCGGAAGATGTAGTCGTCGGAATTGACGACATAGTCCTTCTCCCATCCATGCTTCCAGTTGTCGATGCGCTTGGCCGCCGGAAAGAAGGCGAAATTAATCGAGCCCATGTTGAGCGAGCAAAGCTCCGGCTTGAAACGCGCCGCTGCAGCAAGGCGCTCCTCGACGGGCATCGTCGCGGCACCGCCGGTGGTGATGTTGATGACGGCGTCCGTCCCTTGCTTGATGACCGGAAGGAAGCGCTCATAGACCTGCGGATCACCGGTCGGCCTTCCGTCCTGGGGGACGCGGGCATGGAGATGGAGGATCGCCGCCCCCGCCTGCGCGGCCTCGATCGACTGTTCGGCGATCTGCTCGGGTGTCACGGGTAGCGCGTCCGACATGGTCGGGGTATGCGCCGACCCGGTGACTGCGCAGCTGATGATGACTTTGCCCATTCAGACCTCCCACTCGATGCGCGGCAGTATCTGGGGAAGCATCTGCTGGCACAGCGCGGCGGCAGGAAGCGCCACCTCAACGTCATGGCCAAGCGCCATCGCGGCTTTCAGATCCTTGTAGAAGATCGGTGTGGCGCGGGGATGCAGATCCAGACCCGGCCACATGTCGGCAGCTCTGCTCTGCGCGAATCCACCGTTGAACACTTCGAGCAACACGTCCCGCGGCACCCCGGCGGCTGTACCCAGTCGGATCCCCTCGGATACCGCCATCATGTTGACGCAGCAAACCAGCTGGTGCGCGATCTTCGCAACGGTCGCCGTCCCCGCAGCACCCGTGATCGTGACCTTCTCGCCCGAGACGCGAAAGACAGGCAAGCAAGCTGCCACCGCCTCTGGCGGGCCGCCCACCATGTACGACATCGCCTTTTGCTCGGCGCCCTTGGCGCTGCCGCTCACGGGCGCGTCGACGAGCTCGACCTGATGGGAAGCTGCCAGCCTGGCCGCTTCGGCCATCGTCGTCGGAAGGATCGTGCTATGGACAGCGACGATCAGCCCCGGTCGAGCACTACTTAGCACACCATGCGGCCCGGCAAGCACCTCCATCACCTGCGCGTCGTCGACCACGCAGAGGATGACGAGATCGCTCGCCGCGGCAACTGCAGCCGGCGATGCGGCAGCCTGCGCACC
The DNA here is from genome assembly GCA_046728335.1 of Pseudomonadota bacterium. Lineage (GTDB taxonomy): Bacteria > Pseudomonadota > Gammaproteobacteria > Burkholderiales > Burkholderiaceae_D > JAFCUW01. The sequence continues at coordinate 132,625 of JBKPEJ010000005.1, forward strand.
TGCCGCTTTCAGCTCCTCCATCGGCTCGTAGCGGACATCATGGACAGTCAGCGTATAGCCCGCCTGGACAATGTTGTGCGCCAGCGGCTTGCCCTGGAATCCAAGGCCGATGAATCCTATTCGCATCAAAATACTCCTTTCCGCCGAATCGGCGAGGTTGTTCAAATTGCCTGAGGGGCCATGATTGCGACTCATGGGGTGACCTCATCCTCCAGCAGGTCGCGCCGCAGGGTTCGCGCCGCGATCAGATAGTGAATGGCGGCCCAAATGAAGGCGAGCGTGGCCACTACCAGCGCCCAGCGAATGCCGGTCGCCGCGGCAGCGCGACACAGTTCGTCGGTGCGAGACGCGACACTTCCAGCCTGGCAGCGTGTGGCGAGGTCGCCCGTCATGAGCGCTGCGGAAAACCGGTCGCTGAGGAAGCCCGTGATCGGCGGGCCCAGTCCCAACCCGAACAGATTGACGGAGAGGTACAGGAACGCCGTGGCGGTAGCCCGCATGCGAGGCGTGACAAGGTTGTGCATCAGACCCATGGTCGGGCCGAGGTACAAATACTGCAGCGCTGGCGCCACCAGCAGGAATGCCATTGCCGCCGACTTCGAGGAAACAAGGAATCCAGCGATATAGAGTGGCGTTGCGAGCAGAAGGCCAGCGGCGGGAATCCAGACCGTCCAGCGCGAATCCCTTCGCGACGCCCAATCGGTGATCTGGCCGGAGAAGAAGATGCCAATGCCGGCCGACAGACCGCCTGTCAAGCCGAGAAAGACGCCCGCCTGGGCAAGGGTGGCTCCATGGGCTCGGATGAAGAACGGCGCGGAGAACGAGATGATCGAATAGGCGCCGAACGCCGCGATGCTCGCCCCCGCGACGCAGTGAAAGAGCGCGCGCTTGTGCATGAATCGCCGAAACACTTCGCCCAGGGGAGGCACTTTATCGGCGCCGGCGCGCGGCGTATCCAGTCGGCCGCGCTTCGGCTCGCGCATCGTGAGTGGAACTAGGATGGCGAGGATCAGCCCGGGGGCGCCGAAGATGACGAACGTCATTCGCCAACCATAGGATTGCGCAATGTAGCCGCCGGCGATGGAACCGATCAGCACCCCGGCCGATACGCCGAGCGAGTAGATCGAGAACGCCGTCCCGCGCCGATTCGGCGGGAAGAAGTCGGTAATGAGCGAATGCGCGGGCGGGCTGGCGCCAGCCTCACCCACACCGACCGCGACACGAAGGGCGAACAAGCTTGCAAACGACCGCGCGAGTCCGCCCAAGGCCGTGGCACCAGACCAGATCGCGAGCGAGAGGGCAATGAGCCAGCGGCGGTCCATCCTCTCGGCGAGGCGGGCCACGGGGATGCCCAGGACCGAGTAGAACAGCGCGAAGGCGAATCCGGACAGTAGTCCGAGCTGCGTATCGCTGAGTCCAAACTCCTGCTTGATCGGATTCTGAATGATCGACAGGACCGTGCGATCCATGAAGCTCGATGTATAGGTAAGCGTCATCAGGATGAGCACCCATGTGCGGGTCCCCCTCTTGATGGTTTCTCCAGGTGGCGCCTGGGATGTGGTCTGCTCCCAGACCGCGGGTTTTGCTGTTTGTATGACAGTCATGTGGTTGTCCCCTCCGGTTGATCAGTTGTTTGAACGCGGCCGAGAACGGCCGCGCTGTCTCCTCGTTGCTTTGTCCCGAGCGTTTCAGAGAAAGAAAGAAAGGTTCTTCGCGCTCAGGGTGGCTTGGTCAATCAAGATCTTTCGCCAGAAGATCTTCAGTCCCTCGTCCGTCCGCCGGATTCGGTCCTCGCGCTTGCCGACGAGCATCTCGCCGGCCTCTTCCATGCGGGAGCGATGAACGAGGAGTTTGCTTTTGACGACGATTTCTTCGCCTCGCTCGCCCTGCTCGACGCGGTCGACATAGACATTGGTCACCAGGTGGGAGACGCGCGACAATGGCTCCTCGGCCCAATGAATCTTCGTCATGATCTGGTAGACCCGTGCCGCGAGGCTCATGCGGTTGTCGTCGATCCACGCAGTCTGGTGGTCGTCGGTCGCATCCGCAAAGCGCTGGTTGAACGGCAGGTTTTTGCGGATCGGCACCCAGTAGCGGATGTCGTCCGTGAAGAACGACAGCCATTCCTCGAAGTGACGGGAATCGATGGTGTCAGCTTCCTTGTAGAGGAATTCCTCGACCTCGCGTGCAAGCAGCAGGTCATCGATGGTCAGCGCGGCGCCCGACCGTTCCTTTAGCATTTCCATTGTCTCGTCTCCTTCAGTAACCCATCCGGTCTGCCCAAGCCTGGTAGAAGGCGACGTTGTTGCGCTCGGTCATCCACCACTTGCTGACCTTTCCGGGGATGAAAGGGTCGGAAATGCTCCCGGAGTCGGCGACATAGCTGAACGGCGCGTCTTGCGCCGCCCGGACCGCCGCGCCCTCTGAGGCGTAGTTCCAATTCTCCATGTCGTCTTGCTCGGTCATGCCACCCGGACCGCTGTACGTGATGTAGTACGAGCGCAGGTAATCCTTCACCTCTTGCGGCGCATCTTTGTCGACGAAGAACATCCGCCACGCCTGGCACGAGCGGGGGCCGTTTGGATGCGCCATCAGAAGGACGCGGGGCTGCTGCGTGTGGAAGCCTGCATTGGGGAAGATGTTGGCCAGCACAAGGGGCGACCCGGCCTTTTCGCCAAGGCGAGCGACGCGGCGACGCCAGCAGTCCTCGAAATACTCCGAGGTGATCTTCGAAAGTTGGTAGTGCTCACGCGGCTTGTCGAGAGGCACCTTCTCGTAGATGAGGCCATGACCATTGCGTGTCGCCGTCAGGAACAGTTCACCGAAAGGATCGCGCCGGCCGACGCCCTCGCGCGGACCGATCTTCGACAAGTCGGTCGACATATGGCTGATGTTGTGAAGCGGGTCACCGCCCGAGTTCTCGGAGACGAACTTCCAGTTGCAGGGGATGTTCCACTTCTGAACGCCTCCAAAGACCTCCACCTCGCCATCGCCACCGTCCCAGGGGCCGAGGCCATACCACAAGCCCTCTTTCGCATCGCCAAGATAGTCCTCGAAGCTGGGCGCGTCGGCATTCCAGGTCGCCCAGATCGTGCCGCGGAACGAAGCGACCTTGGCGACCTTGAGCAAGCCCCAATCCTTGCGGTCAAAGGACTCGGGATAGTTCTCTTTCTCGGGAACGCCTTTGAGGTCGCCGTTCAGGTCGTAGGACCAGGCATGGTAAGGACAGTAGAAGAGTTTGGTGTTGCCCTCGTCGTAGCGGCAGACGCGCATACCCTTGTGCCGGCAGGTGTTGAGGAACACGTTCGCTTTGCCGTCCTTGCTGCGAGAGAGGATGACCTGGTCTTCACCCATGCGCGAAAGGAAGAAGTCGCCGACATTCGGAATCTGGCTCTCGTGCCCGACAAGCAACCAGGATTTGCGGAAGATGAGCTCCATCTCCTGCTCGTAGATCTCCTGGTCATGGAAGATCTTGCGACTAACGACGTCGCGCCTGCGGTCGACGAGTGGATGCATGTTGTTGTTCATTGTTCATTCCCTACTAGAGTGAGATGTTTTAAATGTGCTACTGCATCGGCAGCTCGCCGAGCATCTGAGCGCCGCGTTGTTGATACATTCAAGTCAGGGGCAGCAAGCGAAGCAATTCCTTGCCGCGCTCGCGCAGCAACGCGGAGTCGCTCGCCAAAGCACGCTGCAGGCATGCGTTGATGTAGCCGCTGTCGCTTTGCAGGCGGGACAGACTGACCCGCCAGCCCGCTCCCGCCATCAGCCATTTGAAGTTGACCAGCTTGAGGAAGGTGTCGTCCACGTCCTGGTCCATGCCGCGTGTGGTATTCACGAATGTTGTCTCCTGTGCTGCCGTTGCAAAGTCCGGGATAGATCAGGGCAAGAACAGCTTTCTTTTAACCAGTATCAAACGGGTGCCGTTACAGCGGAAATCATTTCTTCAGATACCAACAATCCGCGGTAGACATGGCTAGAACATGAACCGCACACCGATCGTGGGATCGAATTGACTGCTATGCAGGAAGCCTGCTCTCATCCCCGCGTGCACCTCGGAGAATGCGGCCCCACCGTAGATGGCGAAGTTTTTCGTCGCCTGATATTCGACTCTTGCGCCGACAACGTCTTGCCAGCCAGCGCAGTTTGCGAATGCCGTGCTCGAACAATGAACTTTCGAGTAGGCAGGGCTGACGACACCGAACCCGAAGCTGTTCTGATGGAAGCGGTAATAGGCCGCCCCAGCCTTCCATTGCGGGGAGATCTGATATGAGAAGCCCACGTAGGCCATATCGAGCTTGCGATCACCCCCGGTAAAGCCATTGTTCACGATGCCGGCAGCCGGTGAGCCGATGGTGGTCACTACAGGGCCAATCTCGTATCCGCCGATGGTCTTGTGTCCAGGCGAGATGCCTCCGTCTGAAGGGTTCGTGAAATTGATGTGTTCATAGGCCGCGTGAAGCGACACCTTCGAAAGGTACTTCGACCCCCTGAACAATTCGCTGCGGCCCAGGTCCCATTTGCCAAATACACCAAACATGCTGGTATCGAAAACCTTCGCGCCCAACATGGACTTCGCCGAGGGATTGGCGGCAAGCGTTGCAGCGGAAAGCGCTGCCGCCGCAACTTGATCGTTGGCCTGCCCGCCAACGACATCGATCGAGACGCTTTGCAAGTCGAGGCCAACGCTAATTTGCGAGAAGCGCTTCACATTCGTTCCCGGGTGTGCGTAAAAGGCAGAGACGCGAACGGGGCCGAGTTTGTGTGAATACTTGATTGACGAATCGATGAATGTCGTCTCCGAGCTTCCTTGTCCGCTATAGCTTCCGTAGAAGCCGAGTGGCGAAAATGCATAGGAGGCCAACGGGTCATAGCGCAGGACTTCATCCAGCAGCGGCGTGTATTGTCGGCCGTAGGTCAAACTGCCGAAGTGGGAGCTGTTCAGTCCCGCATACGCCTGTCCGTTGAAGATCTGGCCGGCGCGCGGCCCGTCGAACGAGGATTCTTGCTGCGCCAAGGGGACGCCGTTCTGCTTTTGGAGAGCCTTAAGAGCGTCGTCTAGTTGCAAGGTCGTCGGAACGAATCCGCTCTCGGCCTTTGCGATGAAATTGAAGCCCTGCGCAATCGGCTGCTCGATCCTGAAGCCGACGAATGAGGGAATCGATTGGTTCGGCGCCAGAACCAGCTGCGATTGACGACCCGGGGGCGTGATGAATCCCGGCGACGAGTAGACGGAGCCGGAAAACGGTACGCCATGTGTCTCATACTGCGCAGCGACGTCGATCACGCCGTAAATGGTAAGGGGACCCCAAGTCAGGGGCGGGATCGTCGGCAGCTTGAAATCATTGCCGCTGGGCCCCGTCGGATCTGCGGCTTGCGCAGGTACCTCAAGGGCGGCCAAGGCGAAGAGTGCGAACAATCCACGACGTGCTGCTTCTAGCTTCATCAATGTCTCCGTTGTAGTAGTTGATTTCTTTGTACTTGCACAGGAATGCTACTCAGCTGCTTGCAAACGGGGAAATGGTTAGTGTCTATTCGAACTATTCGGATTCCTGATACTCCGAGGCACGACCTGGATTCAAAGGCAGGGATCCCTTGCCGCTGACTATTCGTGGGACCTGGGGCCGGCTGACGTCGGTGCACGACGAGCGTGCGCTACGCGCCCGCCCCATAAACACCTCCTCGATTTAAGTGTTGCGACGACCTTCGCCGACGTTTGCGGACGTCCGTTGACGTCCCAAAGCCGATGGCGCGGGCATGTACCTGGAAGTCAACCCTACGAGCTCGAAACTCTGGCGGATGAATCACCTGCACGCCACCGGAAAAGCGCAGAACCGCTCGCCGTGTGCAGAAGCGACTGAGTGTCGTCACCGCCTCGAACACGTTCGAGGCTATCGCGCGAGAATGGCATGCCAACAAATCCGACAGTTGGAAAGAGTCCACCGCCAAGAACGTGCTGCATCGACTGGAGAAGGATATTTTTCCTGCATTAGTACTACAGACCTTCGATTTCTTTAAAATTTAAAGTCCCTGCAGGACATTGGCTGCAAAAGCAATGCAACTTGGGACGCTCGAACCGTTTTCGCGTCCAGGTGTAGGTGCACGCGCCCCGACCTCACCCCGATACCATGAGGCACAAACAAAAAAGGGACACCCCACCACGCCGTCCCTTCTACCGCCATCAGAGGGTCAATGCGCCGCGATCACTTGGCCCTCAACGGCTCCGGCAACCACCCCATTTGCCAGCGTCAGTTCCGCCGCAGCCGCCGCCGGCATGCCACGCGCCAGGCGCGGCTTTCCGCCAATGCTGACTGCAAATGAATGCTCGTTGGGCAAACGCTCTCCCGCCGAAAGGCCAATTCACACGCATGGGCCTGCGCAGTCGTGGGCGCATTAGGCCGGCTTTGTCAGCACATCGCCCCAGATCTGCCCTCGGCTAGCAATGCTGCGAAATGGCGGATTCCCTGGGTACCTCTTCCAGCAGTAGTGACGCTAGCTCTTCAGGTTTGTCGAGCATGACGTTATGGCCTGACGCCACGGTACGTACCCTCCATCGCGGATCGTCCTTCAGTCGTGCATGGGTAGAGACAAACCAATCCCCACCATTGGCTGTCGCGAAGACGTATGTACGGCTGGCGACAGGAACTGATTCCGCGCCGACTCGCACGGCTTGCACAAAGGATGCCAGCGGTTGTGGCACGGCCAACGCATCGACTCTAGGAGCATCTGCAACATTCACGTTAAACACGGCAGCAGGGATCGGCGCGATCATTCCCGCGTTCCCGCTTGCCTGCTCCAGAACGGCAAGCGACATTTCCGCTCCGGTAATGGCCAGCAGGGATTGTCCCTTTGCCGGTGCATAGGCGTCGAGGTAGAAGAGCGTCCGAATACGGTCGCCGATTTCTCCTGCCACTCCGGTGATCACTAATCCTCCATAGGAATGGCCGCAAAGGATTACATCATTAAGGTCTTCGTATTTGAAAACGTTGACAATATCCTGGATGTGCGTATCGAGGTTGATCGCGTGATTCGCCAGGTGCGAACGCTCCCCTAGTCCTGTCAATGTCGGCGTGTAAACCTCATGCCCAGCCTTTCGAAGCATGCGTGCAACCCGTGCATAGACCCAACCGCCCTGGAAAGCTCCATGTACTAAAACAAATGTCGCCATCAGTGTTTTTCCTTTCGTTAAATTAAAAAGTTGATAATGTTTATCAGTCCGACTGACCAAGCGGTCCACGCTGGGTAACAGCGACACCGACGAGGGAGAGCCCTCCCCCGATGACCAGCATCGGACTCAACCGGTCACCCAGGAACAATACGCTCGACATTGTCGCGAACACCGGCATCAGCAGGCCGAATGGCGCAACGCGCCCCAACGAGCAGCGCGCAATGAGCCAGAACCACAAACCAAATCCGACCACACCGCCGATCAGCACGGTATAGGCAAGCGCCAACCAACCATATACATCTGCCCTTGCAATGGATGCCAATTGGCCACGTTCGAGAACGAGGGAAGCGATCATTACCGCGGGCACCGTGAATAGTGACATCCATGCCACCAGCATCAATGAGTCGAACGGACCGTGACGCTTGGTCAGGACATTGCCGACCGCATAGGCGAAGGCTGAGGCGATGACAAGCACGAGAGCAACGACATTCACCGATATGCCGCCTGAAGCCGCGACAACGCCGATGAAAGCCAACAAAACACCAGCCGTAGTGCGCAGTGTTGGTCGTTCGCCCAACATCGGCCATGACAGGAGAATGATGAAAGGAGTGGCGAGTTGATACGCAACTGCGGTAACGGTTCCTGTCCCGAGCCCAAGGCCGATATAGAACAACCCGAAGTTCAGGGCGCTGAGAAATACCGATATCGCCAGGATTGGACCCAGTTGCTTACGCGTGGGTCTGGCGACGAATGGAATTAGCAGCAGTGCGATAGCCAGAAAACGGAGCCCAAGAAAGAAAAGCGGCGGGAACTCCGACAGGCCGAGCTTGATGGCCACGAACTGATAGCCCCATAGCGCGGGAACGAGCACAGCACAAACGAATTGGATCGGAGACATTGGATACTTTCAAGACCATTTGGTCCAAAAATGAGCGTGCAAAAACGGATGGATGTCGTTGGACGGCTTAGGCCGTGAGCCGATCCAGAAGAGTTTCAACCATGGCCTGGTTCGTGGCGCGAGTCGGAGAAGTCTTGCCTACCACGCGCAGACCCTCGACGAGACAGACCAGCAAACGCGCAGCATTCGCCGGCTCGACACCTTCGGCCAACTCCCCCGCTTCCTGTGCGCGTATCAAAGCGGCAGTCAGTCGTGCCTCGAACGCTCGGAAGAATTTAGCAATTCTAAAATTCACCTCGCCATCCTGAGCAGAAAGCTCCATCGCCGTGGCCACGGCCAAACAGCCACGCTTGCCGTTGACGCCGCTCGTGCGATCGACATACCCTCCGATGCAGGCACGCAGACCGGCCATGGCGCTTCTCTGCGAATCAAGTTCTGCATCTAGTCGAGCCAGTGCGTCTTCGATATAGCGGTCGAGGGCTCGGAGAAAAAGGCCGTGCTTGTCCCCAAATGCGGCGTAGAGGCTGCCGCGCGAAAGACTTGTCGCCTCCAGCAGATCCGGAAGCGAGGTGCCGTGATAGCCGCCCGACCAGAAGACATCCATCGCGCGCTCGATAGCGGCGTCAATATCGAAGCTTCGCGGACGACCACGCGGCGATGGTGTGTGTGTGTGCTGTGTCATGCACTCAATTATAGACCAAATGGTCTTTAAATTCAATCGGGCTTGCGGCTCGAGGGCAGTTCCACCGAACCCAACGCCAGATCGGCAATCTGGCGGGCCACCTCATCGATGGATCTTGTGTACCGAGGGCGATCGTGTCGATGGACGACACGATCGCATAATTGTCTACCACTTCGTTACTTGAGATTTTTGTCAAGGAATGCCCGAATCACCGGGATGATTTCCTTGGCATGCGTTTCTAACGCAAAATGGCCTCGAAGGCCCGGACGGGATTCAAAGGGGGAAGAAGCCTCCGGTTCATGGCATCGGGTTCATGGCATCGGGTTCACGGCTATTTGTCCAGGCCGCCCATCAGGACGTATTTGACCTCCAAATATTCCTCGATGCCATAATAGCCCCCCTCGCGTCCGTAGCCCGAATGCTTGACGCCGCCGAACGGTACCGAAGCGGTACCGACGGACCCCGAATTCAGGATCACCATGCCGGCTTCGATGTCGCGCGACAGGCGGAAGGCGCGGGCGAGGTCGCGCGTGAACGCATAGGCCACCAGGCCGTACTCGCTGTCGTTGGCGCGCCGTACGACGTCCCTCTCGTCCTCGAAGCGGTACACCGGAAAGACCGGACCGAAGATCTCGGTCGACGCGATACGTATGTCGTCGCGCAGGCCCGCCAGGATAGTCGGCTCATAGAACAGTTCCCCACGCTGGTGCCGCCGGCCGCCCAGCACCACCTGCCCACCCTCTTCCACCGTCTGCGCCACCAGCGACGCGACCTTGTCCAAGGCGGCGCGGTTGATCATCGGGCCGACCACGAAGTCGTCTTGCAAGCCCTGGTCGACCCGCACGGCCGCGACCCGTTCCGCCAGCATGGCGACGAAGCGGTCGTGAATGCCCGACTGGACGTAGATGCGGTTCGGCGAGATGCAGACCTGGCCGGAATTGCGCAATTTGGCGGCGACCAGGGCGGCAACCGCATCCTCCACACTGGCGTCGTCGAAGACGATGAAGGGCGCGTTGCCGCCCAGTTCCAGCGTCATCTTCTTGAGCGTATTGCCGCAGGCCGCCGCCAGGAGCTTGCCGACCGCGGTCGACCCCGTGAAGGACAGCTTGCGGATGCGGTCGTCGCCCGTGAACAGTGCGCCGATCTCCTGCGGGATACCGGTCACCATCTCGAACACGCCTTCCGGAATGCCGGCGCGGCGCGCGTACTCGAGCAGCTTGTAGGCGGTGAGCGGGGTTTCCTCGGATGGCTTGATGATCATGGTGCAGCCGGCCGCCAGCGCGGTGGCCACTTTACGCGTGATCATCATGAACGGGAAATTCCAGGGCGTGATCGCGGCCGTCGGCCCGGCCGGCTCCTTGACCACCAGCACGGCCGCATTCCCGGCATGCGAAGGAATGGTGTCGCCGTACACACGCTTTGCCTCTTCCGCATACCATTCGATGAACCCCAGCCCGTAGTCGATCTCGCCCAGGGCCTCGGACATGCATTTGCCGTTCTCCCTGACCATCAGTTCGGCGAAGGCCTTCTTGTCCTCGCGTACCAGTTCGAACCAGCGGCGCAGCAAATCGCCCCGCTCCTTCGCCAGCTTGCGCGACCAGGCCGGAAAGGCGGCGCAGGTGCGGTCGATCGCTTGCTTCACGTCGGCTGCCGTCATCATGGGGGCCTGGCCGACGACGGAACCGTCGGCGGGATTGAAAACCTGGATCATCACATTCTCCTCAAAGTCGGTTGCGAAAAAAACTGAGGATTGAATGATAGGATGATGCGAGACCTTCGGAAACGACGAAGCTTCTGCTATTCTTGCCTAATCCTATGATTCGCAGGAATACCCCATGACCAGCGACCTCCCTTCCCTTCCCGCGCACGCTGCCGACGCGGCGGTCTACCGCGCCATGCTGAGACAAAGGATGGTTGCCCGGCTGAGCACGCTGGCGCCGGACGAAGGCTACAACCTCACGGCACTGCCGGACGTGCGTTTCCTGCGTTCGAACCGGCCCTTGAAGGCGACCCCGGTGTTGTACGACCCCGGCATCGTCATCGTCTGCCAGGGTCGCAAGCGCGGGTACTTCGGCGAGCAGGTCTACGTTTATGACGATCAGCACTATCTCGCCGTCGCCGTGCCGGTGCCGTTCGCGATGGAGACTGACGCCAGCGCGGAAGAGCCCTTGCTCGCCATTTACATGCACCTGGACTTCCAGCTCGCCGCCGACCTGATGCTCGAGCTGTCGCAACACGGCGGCAGCGGCGACAGCGCGCCCGCCGGGATGATGTCGACGCCAATGAACCAGGGCATGGCCGAATCGGTGCTCCGCTTTCTCGACGTGATGAGCGACCCGCTCCAGGCCAGGATTCTCGGCCGCGCCCTGGTGCGGGAAATCTACTTCCACGTCCTGGCCGGTTCTCAAGGTGGCGCGATGCGCGCCGCCCTGTCGATGCAGGGCCGGTTCGGCAAGGTAGCGCGTGCGATCCGGCGCATCCACCAGTCCTATGCCTCGGGCCTGGGGATCGATGAATTGGCCAGGGAGTCCGGCATGAGCGTGCCGACCTTCCACACCCATTTCCGGAGCGTGACCAATACCTCGCCGATCCAGTACCTGAAATCGACCAGGCTGCACCAGGCGCGGCTGCTCATGGTAAGGAACGGCATGACGGCGGCCGCGGCGAGCTATGAAGTGGGGTATGGCAGTCCCACGCAGTTCAGCCGCGAGTTCAAGCGCCTGTTCGGACGCAGCCCGGCCGAGGAGGTGCGCCGCATGAAGGCCGAATTTGCCGTGCCGCCTGCCCATGCCAACGCGGAGTTCGTGTCCTCACACTGATGCGCCATGCAAGCCGCAGCGCCCATGCGGCTCAAGGTGCTGCAATGGCAGAATCCGACAGCATCGCGTCGGCGATATCCAACAAGGAACGATGCGGGCTGCTAGCAAGTGGAAAGACTCTTGACGAGTTTCGCCTAAATAAGCAGCAAGGAAGGTGCGGCGACCTTGCTTTCGTCTGCAACCGGCCAAGAGCAGCCCTTCATCTACAAGCTTGGCCTACCCTCAACCGCCTACCGGTTGCGCCAGCGCGAGGCAACCCGTCTTGGCGCGTCAATCAGGCGACAGACCGCAGCGGCGCATCGATTTCATCGAACTTGCCGCCGGTGATGAGATCCTTGATGCGTGGATCGTCAAGTACCGTATAAGGGTAACTACGTGGGATCGAGCTAACCTGGTCTAGACGCGCGATTTGATCGAGCGACATGGCAACGTTAGCTGCAGCAAGGTTGCTTTCGAGCTGGGCCAGCGTACGCGGTCCAATGATTGGCAACGACCCTTTGGCGGCAACCCACGCGACGGCGATTTCGCCAGGGGTTACGCTCGCTTCTTTGGAAATCGCAAACAAGGTATCGATAATTGCGCTGCGCTGCGGCGTGTTCTCGGGCTGGAAGCCGGCACCGCCCCACGCTTCGTCACGCCGATTTTCCGTATTTTGGTTGCGGTATTTTCCTGTGAGGACACCACCACCCAGTGGCGAGTACGCCACGACACCAAGACCTAAAGCCCTGGCGGCGGAGATCAGGTCCTGTTCAGTCGCGCGCTGCACTAGGCTGTGCTCAACCTGAATACCGGCGATCGGTACGATGCCACGCAGTTCGGCGATGGTCGCGGCCCGTGCTACGCGCCACGCGGGGAAGTTAGAGAGACCGGCATACAGGATTTTACCGGCCCGAACAAGGTCTTCGAAGCCGCGCATGACCTCTTCCATAGGCGTAACGCCATCATCCACATGAGCCCAGTAAAGATCAATACGGTCAGTCTTGAGCCGCTTCAGGCTGGCTTCGACAGATGCTGCCATTGCCTGGCGGCTATTACCTGTGACGAGGATGCCTGAGTTTGCGTTCGTCTTGACGGCAAACTTGGTCGACAGCACGAATTCATCTCTTCGCCCCGTTAGTAAATCTCCAACAAACTGCTCTGACTGGCCGTCCTGGTAGCCGTTGGCGGTATCGATGAAGTTGCCGCCGGCGCTGGCATAGGTGTCGAAAATACGGCGCGCCTCATCCTGGTTGGCCCCGTGGCCACCCCAGGCCACGCCGAAATTCGCTGTCCCGAGTACCAGTTCGGAAACCCGCAGACCTGTGTGTTCCCCAAAAATTTTATAACGCATGTTGCTCCTTGTTGTCATCCTTACTGCAGCGGCGCTACAATAATAGGATCAGTGATCCGTATTATGTGGATCACTGATCCGATTGTCAAGGAGGGTTTATGCGGTCCGATGCAAAAGAAAACTATCACCACCTTCTCGAGACAGCGCGTGTCGTCATAGCCGAAGAGGGTGTAGACGCATCGATGCGCGATATTGCTCGCAAGGCTGGAGTGGGTCCGGCTACCCTTTTTCGGCACTTCCCAACGCGAGACGCCCTGCTCGACACGTTGCTGAGGGGTGCGCTCGAAAAACTAACGCAAAAGGCCGGCGCACTCGAGTCCGCCTTGTGCGCTGATGACGCGCTGGTTGCCTGGCTACGCGAGGCAGTGGCGTTTGTTCGGATTTATAGCGGTGTGGTCACCTTGATGGCTGCCGCGCTTTCCGACGCCAAATCAGCACTACACACGTCGTGTGACAACCTGCGCAGCGCTGGCACTCGCCTCTTGACGCGCGCTCAGGCGGTCGGAACGGCGGACAAGAACATGACAGGCAGCGATATGTTCGCGTTGATCGGGGCATTAGGATGGATTGGCGATCAGGCGTCGTTCTCCGCACGCAGCGACTATCTATTTGATGTCATCGCAAGCGCGATTCTGACAAATCGCCCGGGCCGCGATGCGGCGATCGGCGCCATCTAGACCTGTCGTCAGAAGCACTTCAGTTCGGACGTCTGCTTTGGGGTCGAAAGCGGACGCTACAATAGGTCTGCAAACTTCGACCCGCGTCGTTGCGCCCGAAGTGTCCAGTTTGGCGTGGAATGCGTGTCCAGTTTGCGCTGGACCGCGTGGCTTTCGGCTGCGGATTCGACCGGTGAGTGGTCCACCGGAAGCTGGCTGGTCGCGATGGTGGACCGCGCGTCGTGGCGGTCGTCCAGCACCTCCAGGAGGTCGCGGCGGTGAACGTCGTCGAGCACGGCGAGCCCCCGGTCATCAATCGCGAGGACGTCGACCTTGGCGAGCTGCTTGAGCAGCTTGCTGTAGCGACCGTCAGCTCGTCCAATGCTCAGTTCGTCGAGCAGGCGTGGCAGGCGCACGTAATACGCGCTATAGCTCTGCCTGCATGCCTGGTGGGCCAGTGCACACGCGAGCCAGGTCTTGCCGACACCCGTGGGTCCGGTCAACAGCACATTCTGCTTCTCGCGCAGCCACTGCCCGGTCAGCAGCCGCTTGAACAACACCTTATCCAGGCCGCGTGCGTGGCGGTAGTCGGTGTCCTCGGCGGCGGTGTTCGGTTTGAGCTTGGCACGCAGCAGCCGCTGTGCCAACAGACGGCCATCGCGCTCTGTCGTCTCGCGGTCGATCAGCAGGCCAAGACGCTCTTCGAAACCGAGATGGTCAAGATCAAGGCCGCCCTGTTCTGTCAGGGCCCGTGCCATGCCGAAGAGCTTGAGCTGGTTCAGTTTTTCGTGGGTGGGATGGTTCAACATTTGTAGTCCTTTTCGGTAGGCGGTTAATGCAGGTGCAAGCTGGTTTGGTAGTAGGCGGCGCCGCGAACATTCTCATGCTCAGGCAGGTCAAGTACGCGCTGGTCGGGCGCTTGTATCTGCTGGTCCAGGCCATGCTTCAGAATCGATTGCACACTCTTCCAGCTCACGGCGTTCTGCTTGAGCGCGCGCACGCCTCCCGAACTCCTGCCCAAGGCGCAGCACGCCAAGGCAACTGCGGAACGCCTGCTGGGGGTGGCGGCGCTGCTGCAACAGTCGCTCAATCAGTACCTCTGTACGCGGCCCTATCGCGCCCGCCTGGCCGCGCAGGGTTTCTGCCGCCACGCCAGCGACCGCCCTGTGGGCCGGCGGCATATGCGCGTCGATCGTTGTGTGCCGTCCCTTGAAGGTGCAGTGGAGATGGCTGGCCAGGCGGGTACCGCGATGGAACACCTCCACCGTCGTGGCGGTCGTGCGCACGTCGACCTGCTGGCGGGCGTACTTGCACGGCACCGAGTAGTAGTGGCCGCCGACCTCGACGTGGTAATCGATGCCGACCCGCGCCACCTTCCACTCGGCGTACACGTAAGGCTTCTCGGGCAAGGCCCGCAGCGCCGGCCGGTCCATCTCCGCGAAGGCGCTGGCGCGACAGCCCGGCAGCTTCTTGAATGGGCGCGCGTTCAGATCCGTGAGCAGTTCGCGCAGCACGCGATTGAGTTCGTTGATGCTGAAGAAGCGCTGGTGGCGCAAGCGTGCAAGATCCCAGGGTTGCCATGGCCGCGAACTTCGCACAGCTGCTCACCGCGTTCAAGAGCGACGAATCGACGCCGCGGCCGACCGCGCGAGAACAAACGCCAGCCACCAACCCGGATAAATCGAACGGCGAAGCTAAAAAATGAATTAAATCCCCTTGAAGGCCGCTCGCGCGGGATATAGCCGGCAACGCGGCAGCAAGGGGCAGCGGACAAGCCCCGTCAGGAGGACCAGACGGGCTCTTCTCGCACCGTGTCGTTCAGGGGGTTAGCTGGGCGCCCAGCGCTGAGCGTTGGGGTTAGCTGGGCGCGCAGCGCCGAGCGTTGGGGTTAGCTGGGCGCGCAGCGCCGAGCGTTGGGGTTAGCTGGGCGCGCAGCGCCGAGCGTTAGGGTTAGCTGGGCGCGCAGCGCCGAGCGTTGGGGTTAGCAGGCGCGCCGCGCCGACCGTTGGGGTCTAATTTTTTCCTCTCCCTGCCGGGACTTCCCGTCTGGTCTTGTACACTATTTGTCTTTCGGCGGATTGTTGCCCCTACCGCCACCAGAAGGTTGGCCTGGATTCTTACTTGGGGCATTAACTGGAACAGGGTTCTTGGTTGCCACGATTGTCTCCACAAAGAACCGACTGGCGGCCGGTGCGGGCACCTCTCGGTGCAGATTTCCGATATCAGTTGAGGCGCTTTTGAGCAGACCAGCCGACCATTGTTCAGTTGATGCTCGATATGTCGCAGCGAGTACAGAAACGAAGAGTCTTGTAAGTCATCCCTTTGGAGTTTTCTGTTTTCAGCCATCTGCATTTTGATGCCGTCCAAGCTGGACTTATCCATTTTATTTCCCTTTACCTATTCTGGCGTCCGCCCGGATTGCCAACGGCTGCTGTACGATCCTTCAGCCATGCTTTCTCAAACCACTTTGGCTCTTGCGTGCCGCTGGAACCGGCTGCGGGAGAATTAATCAGAGTTTCCTTAGCATGTGCGTTCGGCATGAACTCCCCGGAATGAACATTGGAATTCTATTCACGCCTGCGACCAGCCATTTTGCCAGCTCACGAATTGCTCGGCAGGCATGGGCATGCTAATTAAGTAACCCTGCGCCACGTCGCATCCCAATGCGTGCAACGAGTCCCAGATTGGCTGACTGTCCACTCCTTCCGCTACCACTGCTAGCTTGAGGTTATGTCCGAGTTCAACCGTAGATTGTACGATCACCGCCGAATCCTCGCTTCGCATCATGGGCATCACAAACGATTGGTCAATTTTGATTCCATCCACAGGTAATCTCTGCAAATAGCTAAGGCTTGAATAGCCGGTGCCAAAATCGTCGATATAAAGTTGGACGCCCAAGGACTTAAGCTTGGCCAAAGTCTCCAATGCGCCATCAGGATCAGCCATCAGAGCACTCTCAGTCAGTTCGAATTGGATCAGCTCTGGGGCTACCCTCCACTTCAAGAACAAGTCCCGTACGCGCTGCACAAGGCTTGGGTCGTAAAGGTCGTTGGCTGATAAGTTGACAGACAAAGGCCACGTCATTCCATTCTCGCGCCAGGTATTGCTCTGTTTGAAGGCGGCGTCGAGCATCCAGTGAGTCAACGGAGTAATTAAACCTGCTTGCTCCGCGAGTTTAATGAACGTCAGGGTCGGCATCATGCCATGCACAGGATGCCGCCAGCGCACCAAAGCTTCCGCGCCGCACACCCGCCCTGAGGAAATGTCGACCTTCGGTTGGCAATAGAACTGAAGCTCGTTGCGCAAAATACCACCGCGCAAGTCGCTCATGAGTGCGAGCCGCGCGGCGAACTCTTGATCCTGACCGCCTGTATAAATCGCGTAACCGCCGCTGCAGGAGATCGTTTCGTGCATCGCGGTGTGAGCCCGGCGGAGCAAATCTTCCGGATCAGTGGCATGCTCCGGATAGAGAGCAATCCCAATTGCGCAGCGCGCGTCCAACATGAGATCGTTAACCTCCACGGGCTCGCGCAGCGCGGTCAAGAGACGTTGAGCAATATGGATCGCGTAGTCAGAGTCGCCGTCCCGCAACGACAAGGCGAACTCTGCCTCGCCGACCCGGGCAAGGACATCTTCATCTGCAGTCGCCTGAGCTATCCGTTTTGCCAATCCCCGTAATAATTGGTCCCCGGAGCGATAACCCAGCACTTTGTTAATCTCATGAAAATGCCGAATGTCCAAGTGCAAAAGCGCCAGCCGACCTTGTCGTTGCTTGGCGCTACTTATCGCTTTTTGTAAATGTTCGAGCAGAAAGGTCCGATTCGGGAGATCCGTCACGGGATCGTAATAGGCGAGCCGCGCGATGGTTGCCTGACTGTCCCGATGCTGAACTCGCATACGCAAGGTTGAAATGCCGTAGCCCAGATCGCTGGCTAACTCAGAGAGCAATTTGACTTCGTCCGCATCGAAGGCCTGAGGGTCTAGTGCGCCCAAGGTAAGCGCACCAATTACCGCTCCATCGATTAGTAGCGGAAACGCGCTCCCTGCAGAATGACCAAATTTAATGGCCCGATCACGCATCCGGGATAGCGGAGCTTTCGCGTACACTGGATCCGTAAGAAGATTCCTTGCCACGACTGGTTGACCTGTGCGCAATGCGGTGCCAGTGATTGTTGCGCCCTGATCAGTGTTGGCCCAGGTGAAATGCACAGATTCAAGGAATGCAATATCCACGCCAACGGACGCCATCCATCTGATTGTCATTTTCTTGTCATGTTGGACGTAGCCAACAGCAGCAGTCAGATATCGTCCGGTACCCACGATGACTTCGCACATGTCATGCAACAGCGTTTGTTCGTCTGTTGCGTGCAAAAGCGTGTGATTGCCCGCGCTGAGAGCCCTAAGGGTGCCGTTCAGGCGCTCTAACTTGTCCAGTAGTTGCTGGTTCGATATGGAAGCGTCCTGATCGGATCCCTGGGGCGCACCAGGGGGAACAGAATTAGACATGTGTCGGTTCTTTACGGTAGTAAAAGCAGTGTACTCTTTTTCGGGGCAAGCCATTAGGCGCAATCGGACCGAACGTGTCGACCCGGTTTCAATTCGGCGCTTCCCCGGTATTGCTCGGGTCGGGTGAATCATTGCTCGCGGGACTTGACCTGCCAAGTCTAGGATTTCGTTGCACCGAGCACGCGCCAACCGAGTCCGCAACGCACATCGTGCTACGGAAGAACTAAGAAACTACGACAAAATTCCATGCTTGCCATGAGAGCTTCGTAACCCGAGCCACCACGACCGACCGCACCCGGCCATCAGCAGACCTTCGATAAATAGGATCGCTGAATCCTGAGCGATCGCCGGGCCGTCCTTCCCAAAACATGAGTGCAGTATTGGGGCTGTCACGTTCGGTCGTCCGCTTGCTCCGGGCTGGGCTCTGCCGGGAGCCGGGCCATCGGACCGCCAAACGTCTCAGTGGAGGAAGCCCATATCGCGCTGAACTCGGCAGTAGGCAAATCGACCGCGGCGAAAGCTGTTTCGAATCCGCGCAGTCCGGCGAACACCAGGTCCTGCTCGCCTTGCCAGGGCGTGAAAATGACGTCTACCGCATTCGTCTGTACCGGGGAAAAACCGGCCGGGCCGGCGAGCATCACCTGGGCGCCGGCGTGATCGGCGCCCTGCCCGGCCGTCGGGACGAAGCCTTCAACACCGGTTGCAAGAAGGCCGGCATGCAGGACGTAGATGCAATCGACATCCTTGTCTGGATCGGTCGCGGGAACGATCGCAACGTCGTCGATCTGGCCGGGCAGCGGCAACTGCAACAGGATGCCGTCGATGCCCGGATCTCGGTTGAGCGCCTCTACCACCGCCACCATCTGGTCACGCGTCGCATCGGCGGGAAGGCGATGCTCGACCGACAGCATGGCTGCCTTCTTGGTGGCCTTGCCGTTGTTGCGCACGTGCACGTCGCTCGTCGGGTCTGTTCCGACCAGCACCATGGCAAGCCCAGGCGCCCGCCCGGCCGCGGCTGAAAGAGCTCGAAAGGCGGCAGCTACCCGCTCGAGCAGGCCGGCGGCGTAGGAATTTCCTGTTCGTCCACCGGAGTCTCGTTCTCTTCACCCAGGCCCGCATCTCGTTTCCTCGTGATTTTTCGTAAGATCAACGCGCACGCGCGTGAGCGCCATCGGTCAGAAGTTCTTTATCAGGTCCATGCCTGTGTAAAGGGACGCGACCTCGTTGTAGCCGTTGAACATCAGGGTCCTGCGCTTGGGTAGGAATAATCCGCTCTCGCCAATGCGCCGCTCGCTCCTTTGCGACCAACGCGGGTGGTCGACGTTCGGGTTCACGTTCGAATAAAAGCCGTACTCTCCCGGGGCGATGCCGTTCCACGCGGTGCGCGGCGGGTACGATAGGAAACGGATACGCACGATCGACTTGGCGGACTTGAAGCCGTATTTCCAGGGCACCACGATGCGCACCGGTGCACCGTTCTGGTTCGGCAGCACTTGGCCGTACATGCCGACAGTCAACAGGGTCAGCGGATGCATGGCCTCGTCCATGCGCAAGCCTTCGACATAGGGCCACTTGAGCACGCGGCTGCCCACGCCCGGCATTTGACTCTTGTCGGCCAGACTGGTGAATTCGACGTATTTCGCGTTGCCGGTCGGTTCGACTTGCCGGATCAGGTTGGCCAACGAATAGCCGACCCAAGGAATCACCATCGACCAGCCCTCGACGCAGCGCAGCCGGTAGATGCGCTCTTCGAGCGGCGCCAACTTGGTCAGGGAGTCGATGTCAAGCGTCAGTGGCTTTTTGATTTCGCCGTCGATCTGGACCGTCCACGGCCGGGTGAGCAAGGTGTGCGCGTGCTGGGCCGGCTCGGATTTGTCGGTGCCGAACTCGTAGAAATTGTTGTAACGCGTTGCATCCTCAGAGGTCGCCTGTTTTTCGTCGGTCGAGAACTCGGCGTTACGGGTTGCCGCCAGCTTTTGCGTGGCCGCGCCTTGGGCCAACGCCTCACGGTTGGCCATTGCCCAGAGTGAAGATCCGGCCGCGGCGGTTGCCGCGACTTGGGAGATGAAGCGGCGCCGGCCCTCGTATACCTCGCGCGGCGTAATTTCAGAAGGAGACGGCAGGTCGATACCGTTCGGTTGTCGTTTGATCAGCATGGCTGGCTCCGCTTGATGTGGGACGTTACAGTGCTCCCTGCAGAATGGCGAGGCAGCAGAAGTGGAATGCATCGACCAGGCGATACTTTCGTAATAGCGACAACTATCGTCTAATGTTTTTTCCCGCTCGTCTGCACAGTGAGCACCACATTGCGTGCGGACGGAAGTACTCCGACCAAGCGAAGAGAAAACGGTGCCAAATTCCTTTGCCAGCGCACCGCAAATGGGACCGTTTAATCGATGAAACTATGATTCTGATAAATACCGCGCTAACTGGCTTCCCGCAATAGTACCGAACATCGATGCATCACCATATGCCCGTGCCGAAAGCATTGCCCCGTGAACAGTAGCCATGAATATCTCTGCCTCGATCTGCGGCGTGTACATCGACCGAATCGTTCCCTGCTGTATTCCACGCTCGAGAACTGAAGCCATCCAGGCTGACAGAAAACGGAAGTAGGAGCGCACTTCAATCGCTACCTCTCCCGGCAAAATCGGAAGCTCTCCAGCCAACAAGGCGCACACGCAAAACGGCGCGCTTACATCCTCAATGCATTTTTCCCAGTACTTAATATACGCGCGCAACTGTTCTAAGGGATCAGGGATGGCTTGCTGGAGATTTTCAATCCCCTCTTCGGTTGCCTTGCGATGTTGCACGACAAGCGCTTTTACCAAATCAACTTTGCTCGGGAAATGATGATGGATGCTCGCCTTCCGGATACCGACCACCGATGCAATATCTGCATAGCTGAAGCCGTTATAACCACCGGCAACAATCAAGGCACGGGCGCAGGACAAAATTTCTTCGGAAGTGTTGGACAATTTGTTCATGCAGCAATCCTACCTTCTAGTAGGTGCGAGAGTCAAGGGTTAGTTTCCTGTCTGTTTGGCGAAATTTTGCCAGCGACTCGCGTTGGCGGGCCGATGGAGACTCTGAACGCACCATCGAGCGACCTCAGCCATCGGCGTTAATTCAATTTCCCCTACTCGACGGTGACATAGCCATATCACTTGAATATACCGATGAAGTAATTATTCATATTTCCGATCTAGGTGACGACACTACACTGTGCGCATGAAAATCACCAAATTAACCACCTACCGTGTCCCGCCCCGTTGGATGCTCCTCAAAATCGAGACCGACGAGGGCGTCGTCGGTTGGGGTGAGCCCGTCATCGAGGGGCGCGCGCGTACCGTTGAAACGGCGGTTCAGGAAATGGAGCCCTACCTGATCGGCCAGGATCCGTCGCGCATCAACGATCTGTGGCAAGTGATGTACCGTGGCGGCTTCTATCGCGGCGGCGCCATCCTGATGAGCGCAATCGCAGGCATCGACCAGGCGCTATGGGACATCAAGGGCAAGGTGCTGGGCGCGCCGGTGTACGAGCTGCTCGGCGGCTTGGTGCGCGACAAGATGAAGACCTACAGCTGGGTCGGCGGCGACCGTCCGGCCGACGTTATCGAAGGCATCCGCAAACTGCGCGAAGCCGGCTTCGACACCTTCAAAATGAACGGCACCGAAGAACTCGGCATGATCGATAACGCAAAAACGATCGATGCGGCGGTGTCGCGCATCGCCGAGATCCGTTCGGCCTTCGGCAAGGACATCGAGTTCGGTATTGACTTCCACGGCCGGGTCGCCGCGCCGATGGCCAAAGTACTGCTGCGTGAACTCGAACCGTTCCGGCCGCTGTTCGTGGAAGAGCCGGTGCTTGCCGAGCAGTTCGAATATTATCCGCGCCTGGCCGATTCGACCTCGATCCCGCTGGCCGCCGGTGAACGGATGTTCTCACGCTTCGAATTCAAGCGCGTGTTCGACCAGGGGGGCATCTCGATCGTGCAACCGGACCTGTCGCACGCAGGCGGCATAAGCGAATGTTTCAAAATTGCCGGCATGGCCGAGGCATACGACATCGCGTTGGCACCGCATTGCCCGCTCGGGCCGATTGCACTGGCAGCTTGCTGCGCAATTGACTTCGTGTCGTACAACGCGGTACTGCAGGAGCAGAGCATGGGCATCCATTACCACAAGGACGCCGAGCTGCTCGACTACGTGAAAAATCGCGACGACTTCAAGATTTCGAACGGCTACATCCGGCCGCTCCCGCTGCCGGGCCTCGGCGTCGAGATCGACGAAGAGCGCGTGATCGAAGCGAGCCGAAATTGTACTGACTGGCGCAATCCGCTATGGCGCCATAGCGACGGAAGCGTCGCCGAGTGGTAATGCACATGGATTTGCGAAATACGGGTTTGTGAGTTGAAAGTTGCAGCGCCTTGCCATTTTGGGGCACAGGTAAGGCGTTGGCGAAGTGAGCGCGTGCGAGCCGTGGGCGAACGAGCGATCCGATTTGACCCGGCCTTCTCAGCACTTTATGATGAGGTAATTCTTCATGGCTGCACACAATGCCCGATCCAAGTTCCGTCCGCTTCGTCCGATCCTACCTAAAGACGCGCCACATGGTTCTGCTTGTCGAATTGGGACGTCACGGTTCTATTATGCGCGCGGCTGAAGCTGCCAATTTAACCCAACCTGCCGCGTCCAAACTACTGGGAGAACTCGAACATGCGCTCGGCGTGCAGCTGTTCGAACGATTGCCGCGCGGGGTCGCGCCGACCTGGTATGGCAATGTGATGATACGCCGCGCCGGCGCCGCGCTTGCCGAGATGGACGCGGGCCACCAGGAAGTGATGGAACTGCTTTCCGGCTTGCGCGGCCGGGTCGACGTCGGCACCGTGCTGACGCCATCCACCAGTTTGCTGCCCCCCGCCGTCGCCTTGCTCAAGTCGCGCTACCCGCGCGTGCATGTGTCGATCCACGTCGACGCCAGCAAGATACTGGTCGCGCGCCTGCGCGCGGGAGAACGGGACATGGTTGTCGGCCGCATCCTTGATACCGAGGTCGCGGACGAACTCGATTTTGAGCCGATCACAGATGAACCACATAGTTTGATCGCGCGAGTCGGACATCCACTTGCCGCGAGCACCAACCTGCAGCTCGACGAATTGGCGCAGCAGGGCTGGATTCTCCCACCGAGTGGCTCGATCCTTCGCGATCGGATCACCGCGCTGTTCCTTTCCCACGGACAGGAGCAACCCGGCGAAACTGTGTCGACGATGGCGCTGCCGACGATCGCGAGCCTGCTCAGAGGCAGTGACATGGTCGCGCCGCTGCCGGTCGAACTGGTGCAGCCGTACCTCGACAGCGGCCTGCTGACCATACTGCCGTTCGAGATGGGGCTGCGCATGGATATGTACGGCATCATCACACGCAAGCATCACCAGCTGTCGCCAGGCGCGGAGGCGATGCTGGTCGCGCTGCGGGAAATTGTCGCGCAGCGATACCCAGCCTGCGCCGCCGTCCAGGCCGATGCCAAACGTATGCAATAAGAATATACAAAGGGCGAAATAAGGTATTGGAAGGGTGTTTCTTGTTTGAGGACGATGCCTCGCTATGGAAACCTCAAGAGACATCATCCACGCACAACTTGTCGGCATCGTCTGGGGAACCAGCAACCGCCGCGCCTCCCCCTGGGCCGCAGCCCCGGATGGGTGGTGCTGTCAGGCACCCGCAGCAAATGGGGCACGCCGCAGCCGCATCGCCATTACGCTCGCGCTGCTGCCTGTTCGCATCGACGTCGATCAGCTCGACCCGAACCGCGTGGGCAACGTGGCGCTTTTCCAATTCCTACCTAAGGCAACCGCATGAAACCTGCGCAGTTCGAACTTTTGGCGTGAAACACAATTCATCCTAAAAGGGGCAGACCCCGGTTGAGCTGGTGTCCGCATACAGAGGGGGCCTTACATCAGGTCCAGCCGGCGTCGACGACGAATTCCTGCGCGGTCACCATGCGGCTGTCTTCGGAGCCGAGGAACAGCGCCATGTTCGCAATGTCGGCGCTGACGATGCGACCCGGCAGGCACTGGTGCTGGTCCATCGCGCGCTCGCCGTCGGCATCGACCCACATCTCCAACTGCTTGGGCGTCATCACCCAGCCTGGCGTGAGCGTGTTCACACGCACCCGATGCTTGCCGAACTCGCGCGCCAGGCTGCGCGTGAGGCCGTTGACTGCCGATTTGCAGGTCGCGTACACGGCGTAGCCGGCCACCTTGTTTTTCCAGGCGGTCGAGCCGAGGTTGATGATGGCGCCGCCGCCGCGCCGCAGCATGCCGGGCATGACCGCCTGCGCGGCAAAGAACGCCGACTTCAGGTTGATGGTCATCTTTTCGTCAAAATAATCGTCGCTGACGTCGAGGAATTGATGGCGCTCATCGTTGGCAGTGTTGTTGACCAAAATGTCGATGTCGCCCAGTTGCGCGACGGCCTTCTCGACTGCGGCGCGCAAGGCGCCCATGTCGGCCAAGTCGCAGGCGATGAACATCGGCGTCTCGGCCACCTGCCCCGCCAGCGCTTCGACCAACGCCTTCGATGCGCTGATGTCGCGGTCGGCGAATGCCACCAGCGCGCCCTGGCGTGCATACGAACTGACGATGTCGGCGCCGATGCCGGAGCCGCCGCCGGTGACGAACACGCGCTTGCCGCGCAGGTTCGCATACTGGGTCATTCCGCTCCCGCTCATTGCATCGCTCCCGCGCGCCATGCTGCGGCAAAGGCGGCGGCGCGCTGCGCCAGCGCTGTCAAGTCGGCGCCGGGCGCGTACAACTGGCCACCGATGCCGGCACCGGTCGCGCCGGCGGCAATCCAAGCTCCCATCTGCTCCGGCGCGACCCCGCCAACCGGCCATAGCGGCGTACCTGCCGGCAGCACGGTGTTGAATGCTTTCAGTCCGGCGTAGCCGATTGCTTCGGCCGGGAACACCTTCAGCGCGTCGGCACCCGCGTCGAGCGCGGCGAAGGCTTCGGTTAGCGTCGCCACACCAGGCGCGCATAGCATACCGCGGCTGGCTGCATGCGCAATCACCGCCGGATTGCAGTTGGGCGCGACGAACAGGCGCCCGCCTGCTTCGTACACCGCGTCGACGTCGGCGATGCTCAGCATAGTGCCGCCGCCGACGATCGCGTCGCTCGGGGCGCAGGCCACCAGTTCGCGGATCGCGTCGAGCGCGCCGGGACGGTTCAGCGGCACTTCGAGAAGGCGGAAGCCGGCCTCGAACAGCGTGGCTCCGACCGCGCGCGCCTCACCGGGCGCCAGGCCGCGCAAGATGGCGACGAGCGGTAGTTCGAACTGCGTTGGTTTCATGCGGTGGCCTTGGCAAAAAATTGGGAAAGCGCCGCGCAATAGACGCGGTGCGGGTCGAGTGTGGTGACGTCGATCGCGAACAAGGCAGCGGCGCGCACGTAGCGCTGATGCAGCGCCGTGGAACAGATCAAGGTGATGGCTTGCGGCGCGCTGCCCCCTTCGTCGAGCGCGGCGGCAAATTCGGTGCCGATCAACAGGCCGCTGACGAAAGCGCGTGCGCGCGACGCCGGCATTTCGCCGGCCACCACGCGGGCGCGCACGCGAAACAGCGAATTGGTCAGCGGCGCCCGCAGCCGTGCCTCGTGGATGCCGGCATCGAACGCGGCGTCATCGTCGCCGTCGGTCATCAACGCCGCGAGAGTACCGTGCGCAGCCAGCGTGGCAAACAGCTCGCCGGTCATGTAGGTAACGATGCGTTCAATCCGGCCGTCGCGCAGCAGCACCCATTTGCTGTGGGTGCCGGGCAGGACCACCCAGCCGTCGCGTCGGCCCAGCGTGAGCGCGCCCAGCAGCTGGGTCTCTTCACCGCGCATGACGTCGATGCCATCCGTGCGCTGGCAGTAGCCGGGAACGATCAGGCACTCGCGCCCGAGGTGATGGCCGTCGACCCGCACTAAGTGAAGGGGTAAGGCGTCGAGCGCAACCTGGATGTCGAGGTAAGGTACTTCGCGCCAGCCGCTGGCGCTGCCGACCATGCCCGACATGACCACCGGGACTTGCGGCGCGACCCGCATCTGGTCGAGCAAGGCGGCGAGGGATTCGGCGAAGCGGCCGCGCGCGGTCAGCATGCCCTGGTCGTCCTCATGGGTGGCCAGGCAACGACCGCCGGTGTCGATCAGGTAAGCGCGGCGGTTGCTGGTTCCCCAGTCGATGCCGACAAGTTGTTGGTGCATGATGGTTCTTGTTGAGTTCGTGTTATGACATCCTGCTCAATCAAGCGATATCAATCCAATAGCTTATATCGCCATTTGTATATGGTTTTCGTATAACTCGACGGGCCGTATTGTGGCAGCGCCGGCGGGATAGCGCTCCGCCACCACTTCGCGCATCGCCGCCAGCATCGCCGCGGCGCCGGGCGACAGCTGGTGCTGTTTGCGGGTGATGATGCCGTACATATCCATACGCAGGCTCAGGTCATACGGCAGCACCGTCAGCAGGCCGCTATCGAGGTACGGCTGTACCAGTTCGACCGGCAACGGCGCCACCATGTCGCTGCCGGCGAGCAGGCTGGCAATGGTCGGCAGGGCCATGGTGGAGACGGTTTCGCCAGGCTGCTCGAGTCCCTGTGACAGGAACAACGCGGTAATCCGGTCGCGCATGATCGAAGCAACCGGCGGCAGGATCCAGCCCTGCTGCGCCAACTCCGCCAGCTGCAGGTCGCTGCGGCTGGCGAGCGGATGGCCGGCGCGGCCAATCAGGCTGTGCGGCTCGTCGGTGATCGGCTCAAAATTCAGCTCCGCGGCAGCGTCGGTGTCGAGGATGCGCCCGATGACGATATCGAGCTCGCCATCGCGCAGGCGGGCCACCAGCAGCTTGCTGGTATCGACGCTGATCGACACGTGCACGCGCGCGTGGCGCGACTTGAGCAGCGTGACGGCCGGCGGAATCAGGCTGATCGACGGCGTCAGCACGGCGCCGACAGCGACCCGGCCGCGCAGGCCTGACAGTAGTTCCATCACTTCCTGGTGGGCGGCGTCCATTTCTGCCAGCGCGGCGCCGGCGCGGCGGATCAGCACCTTTCCGTACCAGGTCGGCGCGACGCCGCGCGGCAGGCGTTCGAACAACTGGACGCCGAGCGCGTGTTCGAGCTCGCCGAGCAGCTTGGAGGCGGCGGGCTGCGTCAGGTTGGCCGCTTCTGCCGCGTGCATGACGGAGCCGTGGCGGCCCAATTCGACCAACAGCACCAAGTGGCGGATCTTCAGGTAGGAGCGAACGAAGCGGTCGGAACGAGGATCGGACATATGATGAGTTGACAAAGAGTTAGCTCATCATATGTCGGAGCCAGTGGTGAGGTCAATCGCGCAACGCAGGCGCGGGGCGCTGCCCCAGCGGATCGGGCGCGTGCATCTCCCCGTTTTGTGCACGGGACTCACCCAGTACTGACAAAGCTCGGGTTGATGTGGAAGCGCGACTCAGGCAGTCCCCGGACATTGAGTTGAAGTTGGAATAGCGCGCCCGATTGTGGCGCTGCGGCGAGCTGGGCGTCGCCCAGGTATTGGCGCGCGCTGGTCACGTACAGTACGTTAAGGTGTTGGCCGCCGAACGCCGGGCAACTCGGCTGCGGTACGGGCAGCTCGAGGACTTCTGCGATTGAGCCGTCGGGCTTAAAGCGGATCACCTGTCCTGCTCCCCAGCGCGTGCTCCACAAGTTACCGTCGGCGTCGATCGTTGAGCCGTCAGGTTCCCCCGGCGCGGCAGTGGACGGGACGAACACACGCTGGTTGCTGATCGCGCCGGTCTCGAGGTCGTAGTCGCAGCAGTTGATCGACAGCGTCAGCGAGTCGGCGTAGTACATCGTGCGTCCGTCGGGACTGAAGCAGATGCTGTTGGCGATCGCAACCTTCGGCAGCGGCAGGCGTTCGAGCGAGAGGTCTTGATTAAGGCGATAGTAGCCGCCGATCTGATCCTTCGGGTCGCTCTTTTCGTTGAACATGCCAAATACAAAGCGGCCCTGGCGGTCGCAGCGGCCGTCGTTCAGGCGCGTGCTTGGTATATCTGCTTCAACGTCGCAAATGCGGGTGACTTCGCCGCTCGAGAATTGGAATAATCCGAGCCCCGAAGCGAGACCGACCAGCAGGTAATCGTCGCTCTCGGTCAGCGCAAAGCAACACAGGCGCTCAGGCATGTACCAGCGATAGGTTGCGCCGGTAGCGGGCGTGTGTGCGTAGAGCACTGCGCCCGGGATATCGGTCCATAGCACGCGGCAGGTGCGGTCACACCACAGCACGCATTCGCCCAAAACGTTCTGGCCATCGACGAGCACCTGCATCATTTTTTATTTCTCCATTCGGAAAAGGGAACCGTTGGGCCGCAGCAGTTTAGCGCGATTTTTTCACCGCGACGTATACCGCGTTTGTATAGGCAAACGCCAATTTCGTATAACAGCTGGCGACGCTGTGATATCGGTACAGATATCGGCGCGGCGGCGACATCCTCGGCCACGAATTGACCATCCGCGCCGACGCCTTCGCCCCGATCGACGCGCCCCTGATCCCGACCGGGGCGTTGGCGCCAATTGCCGGCACGCCGTTCGACTTCCGCTCGCCGCGCCTGATCGGCGAACGCATTTCCCAGCCCGACAAGCAGCCTCGCCACGGCGCCGGATACGACCACAATTTCGTCCTCGACAAACTGCCTGGCTGTATGGCGCTGGCGGCGCGCGTGCGCGAGCCGGCGTCGGGCCGGATCCTCGAGTTATTTACGGAGGAACCGGGCGTACAGTTCTATAGCGGCAATTACATCGAGGCGGTTGGGATGTTGCGAAACCTCAACGCCTCACTCAATCTGCTAGCCTAGGCGACAACAATATTGACCGCGATCTTTATGCCTCGCGACTCTCCAGGGGAATTACGGATTAGGAATCAAACTCGTTGAAATACTAGTTGGCGCAACCTGATACCAATTTAGGTTATCAAGGGAAAGAATAAACCCTTGCGTCTCCAGGTCATTCGCAGCCGCTCTGTATTTTGCAATGTAGTCCGCCCGTGACGTATACAGACTGGCAAGTGTGCTGCGATTATCTCCGGGGGACCCCACAGAAGCGTTCACAGCAAGAGGAATCGATGCCCCCTCCAGGCCGCAACTTTCGCCAATAGCAAATCCGTTCTTGCGCACACTCCAACCCACATAGCTTGCTACGGGGGCTCTCACCTCCGGAGTCAGTATGCCGCCACTTTCATTGCCATTGCCATCCAACTTTGGCACATGCTGCATATATCCTTTTGCAAAATCAACAATCGGCTCTGCCTGTCCATTTACTGGAAAATAGTCGGTAGCGTATATCTGATTGTAGTAGCCAATGTGCGGAGCGCTAATAATCGTGGGGACAGCAGCGTCTCCGATAGGCACCTTAACATTTAAAATGTCTGCCGGGAAAACATAATTTGTTTGATGTGGCGACATCTGTATGGCACCACCTGCCACTGTCGGGTGCAGAGACGGGGGCGGCACCGAACCTGCGACAACCCAATTCACCAGTTTCGAGAGTACCCCGCGCCAAACAGTTGATGTCTTGACGTTAATGGCTGGAAACAAACACGCGTTCGTTGATGCCGGCAATGTATTAATGCCGGTTCTAACCCCCGGTCCGGATGCATGCTTTGTTCCGGCGATCATATAGACGCGCACATTTGAAGGCAAAGGCAGATCATCTCCAGAACCATTCGTGACGACCAACGAACCTCGACTCTGCCACCACTCCACTGAACCGTCCACGTGCAGGATTTTCGGGCATGTGTTACTGGTTAGGCATTTCTTAAGAATTCCGTCCGACACACCTGAATAGCGATCCGTTAGCACCCCATAGGTGAAAGGGAACTGATCTCCCGGCTGCCAATGGTCAGAGTGCGCCGTGGTGGTTGCCCCTGGCTGAGAGAAGCGCATGTTGACCCAAGCTCGCTTTCCACCTGAAACAATTGGGAGCATGCCGTCAAATACAATCTTGCCAAATTTGTCGACATTAAAGCCCTGGTAAAGGAAGTCCTTCAGGAAGCGGCCAGATTGCGACTGCCCGGCAGCGATGGCAACGTCAAAATTTGTTATCGGGTTGGCGGGGCAGTTGGCTACTACACACCGAGCGGACAACATGTCTTTCAAGGGACTTGCTTGTCCTTGCCCATCAAGCTGCAGATTTTTCAGATAAGAAACGAGGTCACGTACAGCGGCAAAACCGATCCCATTCACTCGAGGTTGCTTCGCTCGATATGTGAACGTATATATAGTCCCGGCGTCCGGTGGAACGCTAACATTACTCTCATCAGGCACAAAAGCCGGAGCCGTGAATACAACTGAATAGCTGTCATCTGAATTGGCAACGTAGTGCCAATCAGCTACAGAAGCGGAAAAAGCGGTCATATAACCCAGCCGATGATCACTGTTGTACCAAGATTGACGGGCTCGGAATTTAGCCTCTGAAAAATCTATCAGGGATGACGGTTTATAGCTTAGCCGCATCGTGGTGCCTGAACCTATGAATTCTTCGGTGGTCAGACCAGTGATATCGCTGCCGTTATTGTTGCTGGCAAATGGAAAATTCGTTCCGACGGCACCGTTCACGCCATCCCCGCTCTGTGCAACGTCACCCTGCCACCCACTCCAAACGATCGTATACCCCTTCTGAAGTAGCGAGGGGAATGTCGCCGGAGGCGGAGTTCCAGCAACCAGGTCACCGCCGACAAAGTCAGCCAGCCCTAACTTGTTTCCACGATTGACGACGTCGTAGTAGAGGACTCTTACAGCATTTGTTGGTGACTTTGGCCTCAAAATCACCACATCGGTTGAATACGAAACTAGACCATTGGCATCGCGTGGCGCATTTTGCAGATCAACAATTCCCGCATTCAAGGAATGCAGGGGGTCCAACTTCCCATAAGCGATCGCGGTGATAAGTACGTATGGCCCTGCAACTCCGGGTGGCGTCGTGCCGTTGAACGCGTCTACCGAGGACACGATGTGAAAGTTGTCAATTATTCCCGCGGCCCCGAACGCGGGAGCATTCATGCCGGAAAATACAATGGCAACAAGAGCAAAAAAATTATTCAGTGAACGCTTCATATACCCCTCAAAGCGCGCAATCGCGCTGAACGTGAAAACAGAAGATGTAGGAAGAAATCGCTCTGTCGAACCTTTTCTCTTGTGCCTGCTAAGGGTCAGTTGCCAAGACCCGCCTGTTTGCATACCGCCCGGTTGAACAGTTCGGACCGCTCGACCTGCCATTCTGAAGCGCCTGCACAAGTGACAGGCGCGGCAGCATGTGATGTTTCCTCTGTGTGGGTCGGTGGCTAAGGTGCCGCCACCGAAATGCACTTCACACGCGTCGATTGAAAGTGGTTCCGAATCAGGCAAAGACAGGGTGATAGCGGCCCCTAGAGTGATCAATGAACTTCCCAGCCCGACCGTCGCTTCTATCGCAACGCTCGCGTGCTAACCCGCATCCAGCCGATCATGCGACGCACAGCAAATGCGATAGATGCGCACGTCAGGTCTGATGGCCCGGGCAATGAATCCGCTATTGCTCTGGAAAGGCAGCCACGAGCGCGTCCAATTGCTGCCTCGTGACTGCCATCATGAAGCCATGGCGCAGCGTGGCCGGCATCTCGAAGCGGTTCCACACCTTGACGCCCGAGTTGCCCCAGACCTCGATCCACGGCCCTTCCAGCCGCGGCGCCATCGACACGCCGTAGCTGGTACCTGCGTACTGCTCGTAGTACAGCAGCCAGTCCGCGCCGTTGGGTGCGCGTATCAACGTCGGCGCCTCGCGGAAAGCTGGGCTCAGCGGCGGCCCCGGCTCGGGATACGGCCCCAGCAGGTTCGCGCCGCAGCTCATGCGCACCGTCTTGCCCGTCGTCCAGTTGTACGACGGGAAGCGCTCGTCCTTCACCACCGCGCAGTAGCCGCCGGCCGGATTGTCGACAAGGAAGGTATCGATGGTGGCCATGTCCCAGTCGAACAGCCGCTTCGGCGGGCCGGCGAACTCGCGCAGATCCTTCGAAGTCACGTACATCGTGCGCTGGCTGGCCCAATAGCGCTCGGGGTCGTCGGCTGAGGCGGGCACGTTGGGCGTGTGCCAGGTCAGCAGGAACTGCCCGGACGCCTTGTCAAAAAACAGCTTGGGTGCGCCGATGCGTTGCAGCGGGTGCGGCTGCCCGACGGCGGCGGCGAGGTCGGGCCTGTAGGTGCCGAACTTCGTCCACCTGACCAGGTCGTCCGAGACCCAGAAGCGGATCTCAGCGTCCTCGTCGCTCTGGTTGCCGACGAGGTAGTAGCGGCCGTCACCACCCTGCACCATGTAGGGGTGGCCGTGGTAGTCCTCGTTAACCGCCTTGCCCTTGTTCAGGCGCTTCCAGTGCAGGCCGTCGGTGCTGACGGCGTAGTGCAGCACACCATAGCGGGCATGCGTCATATGGGCGAACAGATAGCCGCCGGGGGCTGCATCCGCGGCACAGGCCAGGCCCGTGCCGGCGAGCAGCAATCCGGCGAGCCAGGTTTGCAAGTTCATCGTTGATCTCCTTTGAAATTCAAGGCGCGAGCAACTGCCAGCGCTGGCAATCGCCTCCCAGCCATTCCCACTGCGCCACGTTGGCGCCGTTGGCGGTCGAGCATCCGGCCACGTCAAGCACGCGGCCGCTGTTCTTGTTGATGATGCGTACGAAGCCGGCGCCGACGTTCTCGACGCCCCAGCGCTGCGCGGCGGCGCTGTTGCCCGTCCACTGACGCACGTTGGCACCCATTTGCAGCGACGCGTTCTCCACGTCCAGCTTCAGGCCGCTATTAATCGACGTGAACTCGTAGAAGCCGTCGGCCGTCTGCGCGACCGCCCAGCGCTGGCAGTTGGGGCCGCTGTATGGCCACTGTTGCACATTGCCGCCGGCAGCCGTGGAGCAGGCCGCGACGTCCAGCGCCTGGCCACTGTGCTTGGCCATCACGCGGTAAGTGCCGGCCGCCACCGCGTTGGGGCTGACGCGCTCGAAGCGCCAACGCTGGCAGTCGCCGCCGAGCCAGCTCCACTGCTGCACGTTGGCGGCGACCACGGTCGAGCAGGCATTCACCTCGAGCACGAGGTTGCTGTTCTGGTTGATGACGCGGTAGTAGCCGTCCCCCACGGGCTCGATGCGCCACTGCTGGCAGGTGGCGCCGTTCGCCGTCCACTGCTGCACGTTACCGCCGGCAGCGGTGGAGCAGGCGTTGACGTCCAGCGCCTGGCCGCTGTGCTGGGCAGTGATGGTGTAGATGCCGTTGGCCGTGTTCGCCACGCGCCAGCGCTGGCAATCGCCGCCGATCCAGGTGTACTGCTGCACGTTGGCACCGGGCGTCATCGAGCAAGCGCCCACGTCCAGCACCTGGTTGCTGTGCTTTGCCACCAGCCGGTACACGCCATCGGCCACCGGGTTGTTTAGCGGCGCGCTGGCGAACTGCATGCGGCAGCTCATGCCGGCCAGCTGCAGCACGCGCGTGTTGTCCGCAGAGGCCAGCAGCTGCGAGCTGTAGTTGGTGCAGGCGTCGCCCCCGGTGCCCGCCGGCGTGGCCAGCGGCGTGGCCGCTTCGGTCCAGGCACCCGTGCCGCCGGCGGTGTTGAACATGTAGGTGCGGCCGTTGGCGTCGTCCACCACCGTGCCGCCGCTGTTGCGCTTGAGCAATTGGCCGATCAGCAGCAGGCGGCCTTGCGCGCTGCCGTCGTTCAGCCAGGTGATGGTGGGCGTGTGGCCGAAGTGGTTGCCTGCCGTGGACTCGACGCGCGTGCCCATGTCGCTGGCGGTGCCCCAGCTGCTGCCGTTGGCGGAGGTGCGCACGTAGACATCGCAGGCCCGCGAGCCGCAGATCTCGTAGGTCATCACGTAGCTGGCGTTGGGCAGCTTGCGCACGGTGGCCATGCCAGGGCGCAGGTCGCCGCCGTCGCTGATGCCGACGTCGATGGTGTCGGCGCTCCAGCTCACGCCGCCGTCGGTGGAGACCTTGTGCGCCAGCAGCTGGTTGTAGCCGCTGGCCTTGTACTCCTCGCTGGAATAGAACATCAACAGCCGGCCGGTGCTGTCGACGCTGAACTCGGGCTCCCAGATGCCGGTGCTGCCGGTGGCGGGCACCGACAGCTGCGTCCAGGTGCGGCCCACGTCGGTGCTGCGGTAGAGGCGCAACGAGTAGGCGGTGGTGCCGTTGCTGCCGGTGGTGGCCCAGAACAGCGTGCCCGCCGCGGTCGCGCCCAGCGCCTGCGGCACCTCCCACAGCGTGCTGCAGCAGTGCCAGGTCTCGGGCACGGTAATGCTGCCGACCTGCGCCCACGTCGCGCCTTCGTTGGTGCTCTCGTAGATCAGCGACTGGCTACCGCCGAGGTCGTGCGAAGCGATCAGCCGGCCGTTGGCCGCGCCGCTGGCGGCGAGGCGGATCAGCCGCGGGTAGAAGCTGTCCTGCGTGGTGTTCAGAACCGTCTCGGCCGCGCGGGCCGGCGTGCCGAACGACGCGCAAAGCGCGCACAGCGCCATTGTCAAAGCGAACAGCCAGCGGCTGCTCCAATCCTTCATGCTCATACTTGTCTCCTGATGGTTGGAAAGAAGCGGCTCTGGCGGCCGCTCAGGGTCGATGCCCCCAAAAATTCAGCGGCCGAACTCGATCAACGCCCGGTTGGCTCGCCTCACGCGCTCGAAGTCGAGCTTCCTGACCTGGCGGTCATAGGTGAGGAAGCCGTTGAGCTCCTCCTCCACGTCGGTTGCCTCGGTGTACACCGCCGCGCTCAGTCCCTGCGTCGCAGCGAACTCGCGCAGCCGTGCCGCCTGTTCCACGTAGACCTTGGTCACGGCCTCCTGGCTGTCGTACAGCAGGTAGCAGCACTTCGAGTCGGGCCGATACATGTGGCCAGGCGTGCGCAGGCTGTTGCCGCCGTACTCGCCCAGCACGGCGATACGGCCGGGCTGCCAGTTCACGTGGGCCGGGCCGGGATAGTCGTGCAGGTCGATGACGTCGCCACCGCCCTGGTCGGCCGGCTCGAAGTTGATGCCCGAGTGCGTGTTGATGAGGCGATGCGGGTCCAGCGCCTTGAACACGCCGGCCATGCGGCGGTGGTCGAAGTCACCCCAGCTCTCGTTGAAGATCACCCAACTGACGATGGACGGCACGGAGCGCAGCTGGTCGACGATCTCGCGCATCTGGCCTTCGGTGCGCGAACGCACGGCCAGGTCCTTCTCGGCGTCCCAGGCCTGGGGCAAGTCCTGCCACACCAGCAGGCCCAGCTTGTCGGCCCAGTAGAACCAGCGCGCCGGCTCCACCTTGATGTGCTTGCGCACCATGTTGAAGCCCAGGTCCTTGGTGGCCTGCAGGTCAAACTTGAGCGCGGCGTCGGTGGGCGCGGTGTAGAGGCCGTCAGGCCAGAAGCCCTGGTCCAGCGGGCCGAACTGGAAGACAAACTTGCCGTTCAGCAGCGGGCGCGGCACACCGGCCACGTTGGCGATGGCGATGCTGCGCATGCCGAAGTAGCTGTCGACCCGGTCGACGACCTTGTCGCCACGACGCAGCGTGATCTTGAGGTCGTACAGGAAGGGGTCGTCCGGCGACCACAGCTGCGGCTTAGGCACTGGGATAGTCAACTCGGTGCCCGGGCGGCCGGTGACGCGGCCGACGGGCTTGCCATGGCGCAACGCAACGGCCTCGACCTCCGAGTCGGCGTCGGCGCGCACGATCAGCTGCAGCTGCTGCCTGGCGACGTCGGGCGTCATGTCAAGCCGCGCGACATGGGCCGCGCCGACGGGCTCCAGCCACACCGTCTGCCAGATGCCGGAGCTGGGCGTGTAAAAGATGCCGCCGGGCTTGAGCGACTGCTTGCCCAGCATGCCGTCGCCGGTGCTGGGGTCGAAGGCGGCAACGACGATCTCATTGCGGCCGGCCTTGAGCTGGTCGGTGATGTCGAAGCTGAAGGATGCGTAGCCGCCGTCGTGAAAGCCGACGCGCGTGCCGTTGACGTAGACGGTGGCGAACCGGTCCACCGCGCCGAAATTGACCCGCACGCGCTGGCCAGCCCAGGCGGCGGGCAGTTCGAAGCTGCGCCGATACCAGAGGTTGACCTCGCCCAGGCGCTCCAGGCCCGACAGGCGCGACTCGACGGGAAAGGGCACGCGCACCGTGTCCGGCCTGGCCGGGAAGGCCGGCGCGGTGGACGGCGCGTGGCGGGCATCGGGCGCGCCCTTGCCGCCCCAGTAGTCCCAGCTGCCGTTGAGGTTGAGCCAGTCCTTACGCACGAGTTGCGGGCGCGGATACTCGGGCAGCGGGACGGCGGCGGCCTCGGCTTCGGCCGTCCAAGGCGTCGTCAGGCGGACACCAGGGACGAAAGGCTGCTCGGCCTCCTGCGCATGGGCGGCCGTGCAGGTAAGCGCGAGAACGAGGGTGCAGATCAGCAATCGCATGAGAGAACCTTGTGTAAAGTGATTCATGAAGGGGAACGGCGACGGCCGGACAGCAGTACCAGCCCGCAGAACAGGCCCAGCGGCGCGAAGGTGACGATGCGCCCGCCAGCAGCTCGGGCCGCCGTCGATGAGCATCAGGGTCTGGTTCATGCTTGAAACTCCGTCAGGATCCAAGGTCGAACAGAGCGGCCGCATCGCGAGGCGGCAGCGGGAAGCGGTCGGTGCGCAGCGGCTCGGCCGGCAGGCCGGCGGCGTTCACGAGGTTGGCGTCCAGCGGCGAATCTGCCCAGGCGTAGCGCACGGCCTTCGGCGCCAGCACTTGCGGACTCCAGACGATGACCGTGTCGCCGCGGATCTCGGCCTGAGCCGGCAAGAAGCGCCCGTCCGCGCCAGCGACGGTGAAGCCGCACGGAGGACCGCCATCTCGAGTTCGCAGGCCTGTGGCATCGGCGAAGCGCAGTCGCATGCGGCCGTGGGCGACTGCCTCCGAGGCGGTCACGTGCGGGCCGCGCCAAGCGGCCTTGTGCCCGTAGCTCTGTGCCAGCGCGATGCGTGCGAGCCGGTCGCCCACTGTGCGCTTGTCGCGTGGGTGGATGTCGCTGGCATTGCCCACGTCGATGGTGACGGCCATGGCTACGTGGGGCAGCGTCGCGGCCGTCTTCGCCTGGGCCTCGCGCAGCTCGGCCCAGGCGCTGACGCCATCGGCCGCTTCGCGCTGGCCGAATGACGACAGCTGCACGAGGTAAAAGGGCAAGCTTGGCTGGCCCCAGCGCTGGCGCCAGTCCTGAATCATCCGGGGCAGCGCCCGCGCATAGGCCGGGGCCCGCTGGGAATTGGACTCGCCCTGGTACCAGAGCACGCCACGCACCGGCAACGATGTGATGGGATTGACCATGGCATTCCAGATGGCCGTGGGCAGGTCGTTGGGTCCCAATTCGCGCGGCAACTCAGCGCGTTCGACGCGCGCCTTCCAGTCGCCGGCCAGGGACACTGACTGTCCGCGCATGTCCAGCCGGAGCGCCGAGGCAGCTCCGTAGAGGCCCCCATCGCCGCCCAGGTCGGTGATACGCACGGTGATCTGGTTCTCGCCCTCGCGCAGCACGCCGGCCGGCACCTCGTAGCGACGCGTCAGCGGCCAGCCGCAGGTCTTGCCGATGAAGTGGCCGTTGATCCATGTCTCGTCGCAGTCGTCCACCGTGCCCAGATTCAGAACGGCGGGGCCGGCGCCAGACGGCAGCGTAAACACGCGGCGCATCCAGACCACGCCATCGAGTGCGTCTAGCCCCTGTTGCTCCCATGGCCGGGGCGCCTTCAGCGTGGGCCAACTGCGGTCGTCCAGGTCGGGTGCCTGCCAGGCTGGTTGGGGCGCGCCGGCGGGCAGCGGCGGCGCGCCCTGCCAGCGCCGCACGCGGGCCGTGATGGCCGCGCCCCGCGCATCGATGAGAGCTTGCGCGCTCCCGGGC
>JBKPEJ010000038.1:0-133976 GCA_046728335.1 Pseudomonadota bacterium
CATCGCCACCGACGCCCAGGGTGTGATCCAGATTTTCAACGTCGGCGCCGAACGCATGCTCGGCTACCTCGCCGCCGACGTGGTCGACAAGATTACCCCCGCCGATATCTCCGACCCGCAGGAAGTCATCGCGCGCGCCAAAACGCTGACGGTCGAATTGGAAACTCCGATTTCGCCGGGCTTCGAAGCGCTGGTGTTCAAGGCCTCGCGCGGCATCGAAGACATCTACGAACTGACCTATATCCGCAAGGACGGCAGCCGTTTCCCCGCAGTCGTGTCGGTCACCGCGCTGCGCGACGCGGAGGGCACCATCATCGGCTACCTGTTGATCGGCACCGACAACACCGCGCGCAAGGAAGCCGAAGACGCGCTGCTGCGGGCCGGCGCGCTGCAGACCGCGATTTTCAACAGCGCGAACTTCTCCAGCATCGCCACCGACGCGCAGGGCGTGATCCAGATTTTCAACGTCGGCGCCGAACGCATGCTCGGCTACACCGCGGCCGACGTGGTCGACAAGATCACGCCGGCCAATATTTCGGACCCGCAGGAAGTGATCGAGCGCGCCGAATCGCTCAGCCTGGAGCTGGGGGTGTCGATCTCACCCGGTTTCGAGGCGCTGGTGTTCAAGGCCTCGCGCGGCATCGAGGACATCTACGAGCTGACCTACATTCGCCGCGACGGCAGCCGCTTCCCGGCGATCGTGTCGGTGACCGCGCTGCGCGACGCGAACGACGTCATCATCGGCTACCTGCTGATCGGCACCGACAATACCGCGCGCAAGCAGGTCGAGGCAGAACAGGCGCTGCTCGACCAGAGCCTGCGCGACCAGCAGTTCTACACCCGCTCGCTGATCGAGTCGAATATCGATGCCTTGATGACGACCGACCCGCGCGGCATCA
This sequence comes from Pseudomonadota bacterium, assembly GCA_046728335.1. Taxonomy (GTDB): domain Bacteria; phylum Pseudomonadota; class Gammaproteobacteria; order Burkholderiales; family Burkholderiaceae_D; genus JAFCUW01. The sequence continues at coordinate 900 of JBKPEJ010000038.1, forward strand.
TCAGCGACGTCAACCACCAGATGGAAGCGCTGACCGGCTGCACCCGCGACGAATTGATCGGCGCCCCGTTCAAGAACTACTTCACCGACCAGAAGCGGGCCGAAGCCGGCATCAAGCGCGTGCTGCGCGAAGGAAAAGTCACCAACTACGAGCTGACCGCGCTGGCCAGGGATGGCAAGGAAACCGTGGTGTCGTACAACGCGACCACATTCTACGACCGCGACCGCAACCTGAAGGGCGTGTTCGCCGCCGCGCGCGACGTCACGGACCGCAAGCAGTTCGAACACAAGCTGCAGGAAAATAACGTCGAACTCGAAAGCGCCAAGGCGGCGGCCGAAAAGGCCAATCGCGCCAAGTCGGAATTCCTGTCGAGCATGAGCCACGAATTGCGCACGCCCCTCAACGGTGTGCTCGGATTCGCCCAGCTGATGGAGTCGGAAATCCCGGCGCCCTCGCCGACGCAGCAACGTTCGATCCAGCAGATCCTCAAGGGCGGCTGGTACCTGCTGCGCCTGATCAACGAGATTCTCGACCTGGCCATGATCGAATCGGGCAAAGTGACGATTTCGTCCGAGCCGATGTCGCTGGCCGAAGTGCTGCAGGATTGCCGGGTGCTGATCGGCTCGCAGGCGCACAAGCGCGACATCGAACTGATCTTCCCGGAGTTCGATGATCCCTACTATATCCATGCCGACCTGACGCGGGTCAAACAGGTGATGATCAACCTGCTGTCGAACGCCATCAAATACAATCGCACCGGCGGCACCGTCACCGTGCGCTGCGCGTTGCAGAGCGATCAGCGGGTGCGCGTGTATGTGAAAGATACCGGCGCCGGCCTCGAACACGAGCAGATCCGCCAGCTGTTCCAGCCATTTAACCGGCTCGGCCAGGAAGATAGCAGCGAAGAAGGCACCGGCATCGGACTGGTGGTCACCAAACAACTGGTCGAACTGATGGGCGGGCTGATCGGCGTCGAAAGTTCGCCTGGCGTGGGCACCGAGTTCTGGGTTGAATTCGCCGCGGCGAACGGGCCGGAACTGGGCCTCGCCAAGCCAGGCGTCGTCGCCGACACCGTGGCGGCGATTCCCGCCCCGCCGCCGTTGGCGGGACAGCGCACCCTGCTGTACGTCGAAGACAACCCGGCCAACCTGGCGCTGGTCGAGCAGCTCATCGAGCGGCGCAGCGACCTGAAACTGCTCACCGCCATCAATGGCCATCTCGGCATTGTGCTGGCGCGCGCCTGCCAGCCGGACGTGATCCTGATGGACATCAACTTGCCGGGCCTGAGCGGATATGGCGCCTTGAAAGTCCTGCAGAACGATCCGGCCACGGCCCACATCCCGGTCATGGCGCTATCGGCGAATGCGGTTCCGCGCGACATTGAAAAAGGCATGGAGGCAGGCTTCTTCCGCTACCTGACCAAGCCGATCAGGGTGGTCGAGTTCATGGACGCGCTCGACGTGGCACTCAATTACGCCGCGCAGAACGGGCTGGGCGAAGAGCACGAGGTTGCCACTTAGCAGCCAGCGGTTCTACTGGCGCGCGCGACGCCCCACAATGAACGTCTCGCGCGCCGCAGCCCGGTCAGCGCCGGCCATCCCAGCCGCGATCGTCGCGCCAGTGGTCCCGGCGCCACTGCTCGCGCCGCCAGTGATCGCGGCGCCACTCTTCGCGGCGCAGCCATTCCTCGCGCCTCAGTTGCGCCTCACGGCGTGCGCGCCAGTTGTGGCGGCCGCGCCACGACGGCTCCACGTATCCGACCGGGCCAGCGTAATACCTCGGCGCCGGCGCGTAGTACGGTTGCACCGGAACGAACTGCGGACGGTACTGGACCGGCGCACCGGAATACACACCGATCCGCACCTGTGTCTCTGCCGATGCCGGCTGTGCGATCGCCAACGCAAATGCGCCGGCTGCGAGTAGTTTCAGATAAATGTTCATGGCGTTTCCTCCCTCGGACCTGCTGCGTTTCACTGCTGATTGCAGATGACTTCACTGTATGCCGCGAAGCCGCCAGCGGGTGCTAGCAGTGCGCAACATTTGTAACATGAGGTAAGGCGAGGCCAGTCACCTGTGCAGCGAATGCCTCGTTTCACCCGCCGAATGACGTCGTGGCCGCAGGATCAGGTAATCAGGGCGTCATTTAGCGGCGCTATGATTGTTTTGTTCGAGGGCCCGGCTGCGGCGCCCCGGCAGCTTTGTCCGGTCAGCTCAAGCATCGGCACCAATTCCTTGGCTATGTCACCGCTAAGTGTGGGACGACTTGCGGCGTCGACGTGCGCCACCTCTTCATGCACGCGCCGCGGCCCACGGGCTGGGGTCAGGTCCGGCGGACCTGACCCCGGGTTTGTCGCCGCACTGGGCGCTTGCCGCGATCGCCGCGCGATCCCACACTTAATGGTGACATAGCCAATTGCTTCGGTATCAGGGCCAACTCTGTCCTGTATCGCGCTTACGCTTCCCTCACGTTCAACAGGGGGCATTCAATGAAGCGCATCAAACACACAAATCTCGGCCGCACCGCGGCACTCGCCATCGGCACGGTGTGCGGCATGTTCATGCGGCCCGGAACGGCCCTCGCCGACACGGCGCAGGAATGCTGTGCCGTGGTCGAACTGCGCCAGTACATCGTCTACCCAGGCCAGCGCGATGTCCTCATTTCCCTGTTCGACAAGGAGTTCATCGAGCCGCAGGAAAGCGCGGGCATCCGGGTCGTCGGCCAGTTCCGCGATGCGAACGATCCCTATCGCTTCACCTGGGTGCGGGGATTTGCGGGCATGGAGGCGCGCAAGCAGGCGCTCGGCGACTTTTACGGCGGCGCGGTATGGACCGCGCATCGCAGCCAGGCCAATGCGACGCTCTACGACAACGACGACGTGCTGCTGCTTCGTCCGGCGTCGCCCGGCAGCGGATTCAAGTCCGGCGCGCGGTCGCGTACGGCCGAAGGCGCCGGCGGCGGATTGGTCGTGGCGAACCTCTACTACTTTGCGAACGAGGTGCCGCGGGAATTCATCGCCCGATTCGACACCGAGCTGATGCCGCTGTTCCAGCGCAGCGGCGCGCGCGTGACCGGACGCTTCGTCTCGGAGAAGAGCAAGAACACCTTCGAGCGCTTGCCAGTGCGCGAAAACGTCAACGTGTTTGCGTGGTTCGCCCGCTTCGACGACCGGCGCACGTACGACGACTACCTGGCGCGGCTGGCGCAGGACGCGCGATGGCGCGACCGGCTGTTCGGCGAATTGTACAAATCCTTGCTGCGGCCACCGGAAACGCTGATGCTCACGCCGACCGCGCGCTCGCTGCTGCGGTGACCCGGGACCGATGTTCCCTGTGCGCCGCGGCGAGGGAAAGCACGGCGGCCTTGTTCGCGGCCGGCGCATGATGTTCGATCGGCGCTTGCCGGTCGACCTGGAAGTACCCGACCAGCGCGGACAATTCTGCCGCCTGTTCGTGCAGCGCCTCCGCGGAGGCCGCGGCCTGCTCCACCAGCGCGGCGTTTTGCTGGGTCACCGCGTCCATCTCGACGATTGCGCTGTTGATCTGTTCGATGCCCGCTTCCTGCTCCGAGCCGGACTCGCTGATAGCGCCAATCATGGTCGTCACGCGCCGTACCGACAGGACGATCTCGCCCATGGTGCTGCCCGCCACTTCGGTCAGGCGCCTGCCGGTGGCGATCCGGTCGGACGAATCGCCGATCAGCGTCTTGATTTCACGCGCCGCCAGCGACGAGCGCTGCGCCAGGTTGCGCACTTCGCCCGCAACCACGGCGAACCCGCGTCCCTGCTCCCCTGCCCGCGCCGCTTCGACCGCGGCATTGAGCGCCAGCAGGTTGGTCTGGAACGCGATCCCGTCGATGACGGTGGTGATGTCGACGATCTTGGCGGCGAAACCGCTGATCTCCGCCATCGTCGCGACGACGTCGGCCACTACTTTGCCGCCCCGGTCCGCCACGGCCGAAGCGCTCTCCGCCAGCTGTTTCGCGTCGTGCGCATGCGCGCTGTTCTGCCGTACCGCGGAGGTCAGTTCTTCGATCGACGAGGCGGTTTCCTCGAGCGCGCTGGCCTGCTGTTCGGTGCGGTGCGACAGGTCGGCGTTACCGTCGGCGATTTCGCCCGAGGCCAGGTTCATCGCGGCCGCGCCACTGCGCACCTTGCCGACGGTCGCCGACAGCCGTGTGGTCATCTCGCCGAGCGCCGCCATGAGCTGGCCGATTTCATCGGTGCGCGAAGCGGCGCCGACTGGCCGCAGGTCGCCGCCCGCGACCCGGACGATCTGCGCCACAGCCTGGCGCAGGGGCGTCACGATGCTGCGGGTCAGCGCCCAGGCCAGCAGCGCGCCGGCGCACAGGGCGAATACGCCCAGTGCCACCAGCAGGTTGCGGCTTGCCGCGAACTGTCGGCCCGACTCCGCCGCCACCACGCTCGCCTGCCCCGTTTGATAGGCGAGCAAATCTTCGAGCGCACCGGCCTGCGCCTTGAATGAGGTCTCCAGTGCGGCATCGGCCAATGCGGCGACGTCCTGCGTGCGCCCCTGGTCCTTGAATTTGAAAAGCTCCGTGCGCACCGCCTGCCAGGCGGCTTTGCGCGCAGCCGCGTTCTGCAGCAAGCGAAGTTCGGCCGGATCGAGCGCCAGACCTGCCAACTGCGCCTCGAGCGCCGCCTGCGCCTTGTCGCCCCCGGCCAGCTGCGCCAGGAAATAGTCGCCTACTTCCAGGCTGTCGCTGCGCGCGACGGCTGCCACCCGGACGCCATTGAGCTTCGCCATGGCCAGCACTTCCGAGGTGAGCTGCCGCTTGGCCAGCTTTTCCCGCACCAGGCTCGATGTGCTGTCTGCGGCCGCCTGCAAGCGCCATACCGCGACCACCGACATGCTGGCCATGATCGCCAGCACGATCGCAAACGACAGCACCACGCGTGCACCGGTATTCAATCCTGCAATTTTCATTTTGGGCGGCTTCGGTAGTAACCGCGCTGGACAGGTGCGCGATCGGAGTTAAGCATCCAGCCACGGTTGATTCCCGTGTGCAACGAAGTCTGCGTGACAAATGTTTCGCGTTCATGACATCGGCGCCGCGCTGCCGCCGCGTCGAAATGACGAGAAATTGGCGAAATCGGGCAAATCGGGCACCAACCTCGTGTAATTGTTGGTGAACTGATGCTAAAAAACATCACTTTTGAAATATTGCTTCAAGGTTTTCTATACAACTTGTTATGCTAGTTCGCCCCTCGTAAGTACGACCTTTCTTGGTGTGCCCGAATGTTGTTGAACTTGCATCGGGCTTTTTCGTCGCGCCGTGGCGCGGCGCGGCCCCCTTCTCAAGGAACCAGAATGAAAAAAATGCACCCCGTCATTTCACTCAAGAATTCCCGTACGTTGATGTTCCTGGCCGTTGCCGGCACATTTCCTTTCCATGCGGCGTACGCCCAGGAAGCCGCCCCTGCAGCAGTAAGCAAGGCGCCGGCCGGACAACTTGAGACGGTGATTGTGACGGCGCAGCGCCGCTCGGAAAACATCAAGGATGTTCCGATGGCGATCACCACCCTGAAGGGCGACAAGCTCGACACCCTGGTTGCCGGCGGCCAGGACATCCGCTTCCTGTCGGGCCGCTCGCCGAGCCTGAACGTGGAATCCGACTACGGCCGCTCGTTCCCGCGCTTCTACATTCGCGGCCAGGGCAATACCGACTTCGACCTGAATGCATCGCAGCCGGTCGGCCTGGTGGTCGACGACATCGTGCAAGAGAGCCCGATGCTCAAAGGCTTCCCGGTGTTCGACGTCGACCAGGTCGAAGTGCTGCGTGGCCCGCAAGGCACGCTGTTCGGCCGCAATTCGCCGGCAGGCGTGATCAAGTTCGACTCGGTCAAGCCGGTCTTCAAGACCGAAGGCTATGCCACCGTCGGCTTCGGCAATTACGGTGCGAAGAATGTCGAAGGCGCCTACAACGTCCCGTTCAGCGACACCGTGGCCGCGCGCGTGTCGATCCAGTCGCAGAACCGCAACGACCGCGTGCACAACGCGCGCCCGACCGGCACGCACGACTTCGAAGGCTACAAGGACAATGCGGGACGCGTCCAGCTGCTGGTCCAGCCGAACAAGGAGTTCAGCGCGCTGTTCAATCTGCACGCACGTGACCTGGACAACAACGCCACGCTGTTCCGTGCCAACATCATCAAGCAGGGCACCAACGAACTGGTCGACGGTTTCGACTACGGTTCGTATCCGACCGACGGCGTCAACAAGCAGACCCTGAAGACCAAGGGCGCCAGCATGCGCCTGCGCTGGAACCTCGATGGCGTCACGCTGCATTCGATCACCGGCTATGAATCGGCGGACTTCTACAGCCGCGCCGACGTCGACGGCGGCTTTGGCGCGGCATACGCCCCGCCGATGGGCCCTGGTTTCATTCCGTTCGTCGTCGAAACCGCCGACCTGCTGCCGAACCACAAGCAAACCACCCAGGAATTCCGCGCTGAGTCCAACGTGGCGGGCCCGTTGCAATGGATCGGCGGCCTGTTCTACTTCAAGGAACACATTCAGATCGACAGCATCAGCTTCGATTCCCTGGCGCCGGGCAATCCGCAAAACGCGTTCTACGCGACCCAGACCCAGGACACCAGTTCCTGGGCGGCGTTCGGCTCGCTGAACTACACCGTGTCGGACAAACTGAAACTGCGCGGCGGCCTGCGCTACACCAACGACTCGAAGGACTTCACGGCCAAGCGCGTCGAGCTGACCACCGCCAGCCATTCGATCAGCAGCGACACCAAGAACGTCAGCTGGGACCTGAGCGGCACCTATGCGCTCGACAAGGACACCAACCTGTTCGCGCGCATCGCCACCGGCTACCGTGCGCCGAGCATGCAGGGTCGCCTGTTCGGCCTGGCCGACCTGCCATCGTTCGCGGGTGCGGAAAAAGCGCTGTCGTACGAAGCCGGCATCAAGCAGGATATGTTCGACAAGCGCGCGCGCATATCGGCCAGCGTGTTCCAGTACCGGGTCAAGGATAAGCAGCTGACCGCGGGCAGCGGAGTGATCAACATGAATCAGCTGATCAATGCTGAAAAAGTCACTGGCCAGGGCGTCGAGCTGGACCTCCAGGCGAACCTGTCCGAATCGCTGCGCATGACTCTGGGCGGCAGCTACAACGACACCGAGATCAAGGACGGCAAGCTGTTCGTCCAGCAGTGCGGTAACTTCGCCAACACCGGCGGCGTTGCAGGCTGCACGGTGACCGATCCGGTCGGTCCGTTCCCCGGCACCGTGCGCATCGACGGCAACCCGTTGCCGCGCGCGCCGAAGTGGCAGTCGAACTTCACGCTGCGCTACAGCGTGCCGATGGCCAATGGCGAGTTCTATGCGGTCACCGACTGGGCCTATCGCAGCACTTACAACATGTTCCTGTACGAGGCGAAGGAATACAAAGCCAAGGCGCTGCTGGAAGGTGGACTGCGCGCAGGTTACAAGTGGCGTGACGGCAAGTACGAAGTCGCCGCGTTCGCGCGCAACATCACCGACAAGGTGCAAGTGGTCGGCGCGATCGACTTCGACAACCTGACCGGCATCCTGAACGAGCCGCGCACGCTGGGCGTCCAGTTCAAGGCCAACTTCTAAGGGAAAAATATTCCCGGGTCCGCAAGGACCGCCCTCGAAAAGCTCCCTCCTGGGAGCTTTTTTTTGAGCTGTCGCACCGCTAAGTGTGGGACAACTTGCAGCGTCGACGAGCCGCCTCTTCATGCACGCGCCGCGGTCCAAGGGCTGGGGTCAGGTCCGGCGGACCTGACCCCGGGGTTGTCGGCGCACCGGGCGCTTGCCGCCATCGCCACGCGGTCGAACATCGTTCAAGGTGATGCGGGGACTCTCGCTCGATTGCTGACTGCGGACGTGGTGCTTCCGCGGCCGTGGACCGACGACTACAGCAGCATTTACATCCTGAAATAGCCGCGCAATGGACTAGGCTGTTGCGCGCGCGCGGAAAAAGCGTGCGCGTGCCGGGCCCAGCAGCGACCAGACCAGTCCGGCGACGGCCAGCGTCATGATGGTGCCGACCAGTCCATTGTTCCAGAAAATATCCAGTCCGCCGCGCGAGGCCAGCATGCTCTGGCGGAAGGCATCCTCGGCGCGGTCGCCGAGCACCAGCGCCAGCACCAATGGCGCCAACGGATAGTCGAGCTTCTTGAACACATAGCCGACGATGCCGAAAGCGAGCATCAGCCAGATATCGAACGATGCATTATGGACGGTGAACGCACCGATCGCGCAGATCACCAGGATAGCCGGAGCGATGATCGAAAACGGAATGCGCAGGATCGCGGCAAACAGCGGCACCGAAGCGAGCACGATGATCAGGCCGGCGATGTTACCGAGGTACATGCTCGCGATGAGGCCCCAGACGAAATCCTTCTGCTCGACGAACAGCAACGGGCCTGGCTGCAGGCCCCAGATCATCAAGCCCCCCAGCAGGACGGCGGCGGTGGCCGATCCCGGGATGCCCAGCGCCAGCATCGGCAGCAAGGCGCTGGTGCCGGCGGCGTGCGCGGCGGTTTCCGGCGCCAGCACGCCTTCCACGTTGCCCTTGCCGAAGCTGTCCGGATCCTTCGAAAATTTCTTGGCCACGCCATAGCCCATGAAGGAAGCGGCCGTCGCGCCGCCGGGAGTGATCCCCAGCCAGCAGCCGATCGCCGACGATCGCATCAGGGTGGCGAAGTGGCGCGGCATTTTGCGCCAGGTCTTGAGCACCACCTTCAGGTCGATCGCGCCGTTCTTGCCGCGAAACGCCAGGCCCTCCTCGATCGTCATCAGGATTTCGCTGATGCCGAACAGGCCGATCACGGCGACCAGGAAATCGAAACCGCGCAGCAGCACCGGCGCGCCGAAGGTCATGCGCAGCTGGCCCGAGATGGTATCGAGGCCGACCGCGGCCAGTACGAAGCCGACGCACATGGCGATGACGATCTTCGGCTTCGGCTCCTTGCCCATGCCGATGAAACTGCAGAATGTAAGGAAGTACACGGCGAAAAATTCGGGCGGCCCGAATCTCAACGCGAACTTGGCGACCAGCGGCGCGAGGAAAGTGATCATCAGCACGCCGACCAGGGCGCCGATAAACGAGCCGGTGAACGCGCTTGTCAGCGCTTCGCCCGCCCTGCCGTTTTGCGCCATCGGATAGCCGTCGAATGTAGTGGCCACCGACCAGGCCTCGCCCGGGATGTTAAACAGGATCGAGGTGATCGCCCCGCCGAACAGCGCGCCCCAGTAGATGCAGGACAGCAGGATGATCGCGGAGGTCGGATTCATCGTGAACGTCAGCGGCAACAGGATCGCGACCCCGTTCGGGCCGCCGAGGCCGGGCAGCACGCCGACCACGATGCCGAGCAGGATACCGACGATCATCAGCCCGGTGTTCTGCCAGGACAGGACGATGGAAAAGCCGTGCAAGAGGGAGTTAAAGTCATCCATGCGGAAATCCGATCAGTAGCCCAGCAAGTGTTCGAGCGGCCCTTTCGGGAGCGGCACCTTGAACATGATTTCGAACACCCAGAACAGCACCAGGTTGATGCCGATACCCGCCACGGCCGACTTCCACCAGCTGAATTTCCCCACCAGCGACATGAAGATGCCGATGAACAGCGCCGAGGCCACGTAGATCCCGACGAAGCGGATCGCCGCGATGTACACGATCAGCGGCAGCAGCACGGTCGCCACCAGTTTGAGCTGGCCGCGTTCGACGAACGCGCTGCGGTCGTTCTTGCGCCAGGCCTGAACGATGACGAAGATGCTGGCGATGAAAATGGCGATGCCCATCCGCATCGGGAAGTATCCCGCCTGGGGCCCGTCCTCGGCCCAGCCGGCGCCGAGCATGTAGTTGCTGACGATTGCCAGCAGCCCGAAAGCGGCGACGATGATGCCGACGCCGATCTCCGCGGAGCGCTTGCTGATGGCGGCCTCGGTGTGCGCTACGTTGTCGACGGATTCTTCAATACTCATGACGGGCACCAGGCAGGCAATGAATGGATTGGGGAATGCTTACGGAGCGAGGAAACCGGCGGCCTTCATGATTTCGCGGTGCGCCTGCTCATCCTTGCCCATGTAGGCGCGCAATTCGTCGCCCACCATTACGGTCGACTTCAGCGCATTCTTTTCCACGTAAGCTTTCCACTCCGGCGTCGCCACGACCTTTTGCAGCAGTTCGGTGTAGTACTTGACGACGTCGGGCGCGACCTTCCCAGGCAACATGAACACGCGCAGCATCTGGTACTGCACGTCCAGGCCCTTTTCCTTGCAGGTCGGGATGTCGGACCAGCTTTGCGTCTCGGTGACTTTTTCCTTGAACGCGCTGCGCTTGTCCGCAAACAGGCAGAGCGCGCGGTGCTGGCCGGCGCGCCATTGCGCGATCGACTCCGACGGGTTGTTGGTATTCGAATCGATATGCTTGCCCGACAGCTGGGTGGCCGCCTCGCCGCCGCCCTTGTACGGGATGTAGATGAACTTGATGCCGGCCTTTTTCTCCATCAGCGCGGTGATGATGTGGTCTTCGCGCTTCGAGCTGGTGCCGCCCATCTTGAATTTGGAAGGCTCCTTCTTGACCGCCGCAATGTAGTCGGCCGGCGACTTGTAAGGGGTATCGCTGTTCACCCACAGGACGAATTCATCCTGCGCGACCATCGCTACCGGCGTCAGGTCGCGCCAGTTGAACGGCAGGCCGGTTGCCAGCGGCACCGTGTACAGGCCGGACGAGGACACCACGATCTTGTGCGCGTCGCCAGGCGAATTCTCCATGTCGAGCAAGCCTTCGGCGCCGCTTGCGCCGGCCTTGTTCTGCACGATGATCGGCTGGCTCATCAACTTGTTCTTGGCGATGATGCCCTGGATCGAGCGGGCCATCTGGTCGGTGGCGCCGCCGGCGCTGAACGGCACGACGAATTCGACCGATTTGGTCGGTTCCCACGCGTTGGCCACGGCGGCGTGGCACATGCCGACAGCGAGACCGGCGATGACGAGCGTGTGCTTGAAAGTGAGGCTGTACATGGTTTGTCTCCTGTCCGGCTCTGGGCCGATTTTTTGATTGGATGCTGCGTTCGAACTTCCCGGCTTACGCCGCCTGCTTCTCCAACACGCCTGCCGCCGACTGCTGCAGCGACTGCATTGCCGCCGCCACGCCGCCCGCCTTGTGCGGCACGCCGGCCAGGACCATGCCCATCTCCACGCCCGCGAGGGTGCCCATCAGGGTCAGGTCATTGAAGTCGCCCAAGTGTCCGATCCGGAACACCCAGCCACTCAGCTTGTTCAGGCCCTGGCCAAGCGACATGTTGAAATTGGTGAGGATGACCTTGCGCAGCGCATCGGCGTTGCAGCGCTCGCCGTTCGCGCCGTACGGCATGACCACGGCGGTCAGCGCGCCGCTGTACTCGGCCGGATTCTGGCAAAGGATCTCGAGACCCCAGGCCCGCACGCACTGGCGGGTTGCCTCGGCGTGACGCTGGTGGCGGTCGAACACGTTCTGCAGGCCTTCTTCGAGCAGCATGTCGCAGGCTTCCGACAGGCCATACAGCAGGTTGGTCGCAGGGGTGTAGGGCCAGAATCCATTCTTGTTGGCCTCGATGATCTCGTCCCAGGCCCAATAGGAGCGCGGCATCTTCGCCTCGCGCGAGGCGGCGATGGCTTTCTGCGAGACCGCATTGAAGGACAGGCCAGGAGGCAGCATCAGGCCCTTTTGCGATCCTGAGACCGTCACGTCGACGCCCCATTCGTCGTGGCGGTAGTCGATCGAACCGAGCGAGGAGATGGTGTCGACCAGCAGCAGCGCCGGATGGCCGGCGCTGTCGATCGCGCGGCGCACGGCGGCGATGTCGGAGGTGACGCCGGTGGAGGTTTCGTTGTGCACGACGCAGACCGCCTTGATCAGGTGACCGCTGTCGTCCTTCAGGCGCGCCTCGATCTTGGCGGCGTCGACGCCGCGGCGCCAGTCGTCGCCGATGAACTCCGACTTCAGCGACAGCTTGTCGGCCATTTTCTTCCACAGCGTGGCGAAATGGCCGGTTTCGTACATCAGGACCGTGTCGCCCGGCGACAAGGTGTTGACCAGCGCGGCCTCCCAGGCGCCGGTACCGGACGCCGGATAGACAAGCACTGGCTGCTCGGTCTTGAATATCTTGCCGATGTCGGCGACGATCTTTCGCCCCAGCTGCTGGAACTCCGGTCCGCGGTGATCGATGGTCGGATAGTCCATCGCCCGCAGGATGCGGTCGGGCACATTGGTGGGCCCCGGAATCTGCAGGAAATGGCGTCCTGCAGGATGAGAATTCAACTTCAACATGGCAACTCCTCAGGTGTGGCGCCAACGCAGAATCAATTCAACGCAACGGTGTGGTTTTGCATACAATATACTCAAATTCATGTGAGTCAAGCAATTTATGTTCAAAATCTTGTGAAAATGAATGTAAGTGATTGATTTATATGGAAGTGCTGTTTACGCAACAGTTAATGATTAAATCATCACGCTGAAAAAATCGTATACAATATTCCTCATGATCGACGACCCCACCATTCTTCCCGCCCCTCCCCAGCCCGCGCGCCTGGCGGGAATCGACCGCCAGGGGCTCGCTTCGGCGGTGACGGTGCGGCTGCGCGACATGATCATCGAAGGTACGCTGGCGCCGGGCACGCGCCTGAACGAACGGGTGCTGTGCGAACAGCTGATGGTGTCGCGCACTCCATTGCGCGAGGCGTTCAAGGTGCTGGCCGGCGAAGGCCTGATCGAACTGCTGCCGAACCGCGGCGCGCAAGTGGCCGAGCTGTCGGTCGCCGACATCGAGCAGACTTTCGAAGTGCTGGGTGCGCTCGAAGGGCTGTCCGGCCAGCTGGCGTGCGAACGCATCACGGAAGCCGAGATCACCGAGATCCGCGCGCTGCACTACGAGATGCAGGCAGCCCACGCCCGCCGCGACCTCGCCACCTATTACAAGATCAATCACGTCATCCATGACCGCATCAACGCCAGCGCCGGCAACGCCGTGCTGACCGCGACCTACCTGCAGATGAATGCGCGCATCCAGAGCCTGCGCTTCCGCTCCAACTTCAACCAGGACAAATGGAACGCTGCAATGAAGGAGCACAGCGCCATGCTCGATGCGCTGGACCGGCGCGACGGCCCTGCCCTGCGCGCGATCCTCGAACGCCACCTGCTAACCAAGCGCGACACGGTCGTGGCCGACCTGCGCGTATCGAAGGCGACACCAGGACCATAAACCGATGAACGCACCCGCCGCCGCCGCACCGATCAAATTGAGCGAACAGCTCGCAACCCGCCTGAACGGGCAAGGACTGGCACGGCGGCTTGCCGCGGAAACCGCCGGCGAGGTGCTGTTCGATGCCGGCTCGCGCGGTCGCTATTCGACCGACGCTTCGATCTACCAGATAGAACCGGTCGGTGTCTTCGTGCCGCGCAGCGAACAGGACGTCGCGCTGGCAATCGCCATCGCGCGCGACATGCGGGTGCCCATCCTGCCGCGCGGCGCCGGCACCAGCCAGTGCGGCCAGACGGTCGGCGAGGCACTGGTCATCGACAACAGCAAATACCTGAACCAGGTCATCGATTTCGACCTGGCCGCGATGACCGTCACCGTGCAGCCCGGGATGGTGCTCGACCACCTCAACGCCTGGCTCAAGCCGCACGGCGTCTGGTTCCCGGTCGACGTCAGCACCGCCGCGCAATGCACGATCGGCGGCATGGCCGGCAATAACTCATGCGGCTCGCGCTCCATCGCCTACGGCAACATGGTGCACAACGTCGCCGCCATCGACGCGATCCTGTCTGACGGAACCGAGGCGCGCTTCGAAGCCGAGCAGGCAATGCGCGGCGCGCCGGCCCGCGTGCGCGAGCTGCTGGCCGGCCTGCGCAGCATCGCCGCGCGCGAGCATGACGAGATCGCGCGCATGGTGCCCAAGGTGATGCGGCGCGTGGGCGGCTACAACATCGACATCTATCATCCGCAAAGCGAGCGTCCGTACACTGCCGACGGCAGCGTCAACCTGGCGCACCTGCTGGTCGGCAGCGAAGGCACGCTGGCGACCACGCGGCGCATCACGCTCAAGCTCATGCCGCTGCCGAGGCACAAGACGCTGGGCGTCATCAACTTCCCAACCTTCCACCAGGCGATGGAGCTGACGCGCCACATCGTCAAGCTCGATCCTTGCGCGGTGGAGCTGGTCGACCGCACCATGATCGAGCTGGCGCGCAGCAATCCGGCGTTCCGGCCGGTGATCGAAAAGGCGCTGATTGGTGCGCCGGAAGCGATCCTGCTGGTCGAATTTGCAGGCGAGACGCTCGCCGCGCAGCAGCAAAGCCTGGCCCGCCTGGTCGAACTGATGGCCGACCTGGGCCTACCGGGCAGCGTGGTCGAGTTGGTCGACGCCGGCGCCCAGAAAGCTTTGTGGGAAGTGCGCAAGGCCGGCCTGAACATCATGATGAGCATGCGCGGCGACGGCAAGCCGGTGTCCTTCATCGAGGATTGTGCGGTGCCGCTCGAGCACCTGGCCGAATACACCAGCCGCCTGACCGAAGTGTTCGAACGGCACGGCACGCGCGGTACCTGGTACGCCCACGCCTCGGTCGGCACCCTGCACGTGCGGCCTATCCTCGACATGCGCCGCGGCGGCGCCGAGAAGATGCGCGCGATCGCCGAAGAAGCCGGCGCCCTGGTACGCCAGTACAAGGGCGCCTTCTCCGGCGAGCATGGCGACGGCCTGGTGCGCAGCGAATGGGTGGCGTGGCAGTTCGGCCCGCGGCTGGTAAAGGCGTTCGAAGAGATCAAGGACCTGTTCGATCCGGCCGGGCTGATGAACCCGGGGAAAATCGTGCGCACCATGCACATGGACGACAAGTCGCTGTTCCGCTTCAAGCCGGGCTACCAGCCGCTGTCGCTCAAGCCCGCGTTCGACTGGTCCGCCTGGAACGTGCAGACCGACCCGGTGAGCGAGCAGGAAAGCGCGCCCGGCACCGGGGGAGATCCCGCGGGCGGCTTCGCCAAGGCGGTCGACATGTGCAACAACAACGGCCACTGCCGCAAGTTCGACGCCGGCACCATGTGCCCGAGCTACCGCGTGACGAAAGACGAGCAGCACCTCACGCGCGGCCGTGCCAACACCTTGCGTCTTGCCCTGTCCGGGCAGCTGGGCGAAGACGGCTTCACCTCGGACGCGATGCGCGAGACGCTCGACCTGTGCATCAGCTGCAAAGGCTGCAAGCGCGACTGCCCGACCGGGGTCGATATGGCGCGCATGAAAACCGAATTCCTCTACCAGTGGCAAAAGAAGCATGGCCTGAGCATCAAGGACCGGATGATCGCGCACCTGCCACGCTGGGCGCCGTGGGCCGCGCGCCTGCCCTGGCTGGCCAACCTGCGCGACACGCTGCCCGGCGCCGCGCAGCTGTCGGAGAAGTGGTTCGGCCTGTCCGCCCGGCGTTCGCTGCCCGCGTGGCGCAGCGCCACCTTCCTGGGCAGCGCGGCTGTGCGCGCGGTCACCGCCGAGCAGGCCGACGTGGTGCTGTTTGCCGACACCTTCAACAATTACTTCGAATCCGAGAACGCCATGGCGGCGCTGCGGGTGCTGGAAGCGGGCGGATACAAGGTGCACGTGGCGCGTCCTGCGGCGACCGACACCCAACCGAACCGTCCCCTGTGCTGCGGACGCACCTACCTCGCCAGCGGCCTGGTCGACCAGGCCAAGGCCGAGGCCAGGCGCGTGGTCGAAGCAATGCGGCCGTTCGTCGCGCGAGGCGTTCCCGTGGTTGGGCTGGAGCCTTCCTGCCTGCTTACCCTGCGCGACGAATTCCTCGTCATGGGGCTGGGCGAGGATGCCGACGCACTTGGCAAGCATGCCTTCCTGTTCGAAGAATTCCTGGCCCGCGAGCATGCCGCCGGCCGGCTCAATCTGCCACTGAAGCCGTTGCCGGTGTCGAGCGCCCTCCTCCATGGCCACTGCCACCAGAAAGCCTTCGACGCCGTGCGTCCGATCCAGGTGGTACTGGGATTGATTCCTGGGCTGAAGGTCGAGCTGATCGAATCGAGCTGCTGCGGCATGGCCGGCAGCTTCGGGTATGAAGCGAAGCATTACGACGTGTCGATGCAAATGGCCGAACTGGCCCTGCTGCCGACGGTGCGGGCGGCGGCAGCCGACACGCTGCTGGTGGCCGACGGCACCAGCTGCCGGCACCAGATCGCCGACGGCACCCGCGGAGCCGGCGACCATCCGCGCGAGGCGGTGCATGTGGCGCGCGTGCTGGCGCGGGCGCTGGCGCAGTAGAAGTCGATTATTCAAAGGAGCGTGCCGAACATGAGCGACCAGAATGGCAAAGTCCACCTCACCGTCAGCGATGGCGTAGCGGAGATCCTCATCGACCGGCCGGAAGCGCGTAATGCGATGACCTGGTCGATGTATGAAGCGCTGGGAGCAATCTGCGAGAAGATCTGCGCCGACGACACGATCAGGGTCGCCACGATTCGCGGCGCGGGCGGCGAGGCCTTTGTGGCCGGCACCGACATCGAGCAGTTCGCCGCGTTCAGCGGCGCCGACGACGGTGTCGCGTACGAGAAGGTGATCGACGAACGCATCGGCCAGATCGAGCGCCTGCCAATGCCGACCATCGCCATCGTCGAAGGCTGGGCCATCGGCGGCGGGCTCGCAATCAGCGCCGCTTGCGATTTCAGGATCGCGACGCCAGGCGCCTCGTTCGGCGTGCCGATCGCGCGTACGCTGGGCAATTGCCTGTCGATGAAGAACACCGCGCGCGTGGTCGCCGCATTCGGCGTGCCGCGCGCCAAACGCATGCTGCTGCTGGCCGAAACCATCGGCGCCAGCGAAGCGCAATCCTGCGGCTTCGTGACCGACATCGCCGAAGCCGCCGAGCTCGATGCCGCAGCTGCCCGGATGTGCAAGCGGCTCGCCGGCCATGCGCCGATCACGATGCGGGTGTCGAAGGAAGCGATCCAGCGGTTGACCAACGAAGGCCTGCCGCCAGGCGAGGACCTGATCCGCGCCGCGTACGGCAGCACGGACTTCAAAATTGGCGTCGAAGCTTTCCTGCAAAAGCAGCGCCCGGCATGGACGGGGACGTGATGGCACATCCTGGACCACTTTCAGGCCTGCGCGTGCTCGAACTTGCGCAGATCATGGCCGGTCCGACCTGCGGCATGATGTTGGCCGACATGGGCGCCGACGTCGTCAAGATCGAGAAGCTGCCAGGCGGCGACGATGCGCGCGCCTACCGCGAGCCGCTGGTGAACGGCGTGTCCGCGCCGTTCATGATCCTGAACCGCAACAAGCGCGGCATCGCACTGAACCTGAAGCTTCCACAGGGACGCGATATCCTGCTTCGCATGGTGAAGGATGCCGATGTCCTTACCGAGAACTACCGCCGCGGCACGCTCGAAAAGCTGGGCCTCGGCTACGAAGTGCTGTCCAAGGTGAATCCGGGACTGATCTATTGCGCCGTTTCCGGGTACGGGCGCGATGGACCGATGGGCGACAAGCCCGGCTTCGACTTGATCGCGCAGGGTTTCTCCGGCCTGATGTCGATCACGGGCGAACCCGGCGGCGCCCCGGCGAAAACCGGCAACTCGATTGCGGACACCAATGCCGGCATCCTGGCGGTGGTCGGCATCACGGCGGCCTATGTCCACAAGCTCAAGACGGGCGAGGGACAGGTGGTCGACACCTCGCTCATCGAGGCCGCGATCCAGCAGACTTACTGGCAGGCGGCGATCTATTTCGCCACCGGCCAGTCGGCCGGCCCGACCGGATCGGCGCATCTTCTGACCGCGCCTTACCAGGCCTTTCGCGCCAGCGACGGCTGGGTCAATATCGGCGGCGCAAACCAGGCCAACTGGGAACGCATCGCCGATGCGCTAGAACACCCCGAGTGGCGCGACGACCCGCGCTTTGCCGACAATTCGGCGCGCCTGGCGAACCGGGACGCACTGGTGGAGGCCATCAACGCTGTGGTGGTCACGCGCACCAAGGCCGAATGGATCGCCGTGTTCGATGCAGCCGGCGTGCCGGTCGGGCCGGTGCACACGATCGGCGAAGCGCTGACGCATCCGCAAACCCTGGCGCGCGACATGGTGGTGGACCTGGTGCATCCGCAGGCCGGGCCGACCAAGGCGCTCGGCTGTCCCATCCATTTTTCGAAGACGCCGACACGCATCGACCGCCCCGCCCCCATGCTGGGCGAGCATTCGCGCGAACTGCTGCGCGAGTACGACTACACCGATGCGGAGATCGACGGTTTTCTGGCTGCGGGGGTGATCGAGGAACCTGAGCGGTAGTTCTCGGGTCTGAGCATCTTACGAAAATGGCCGTATCCTGATAGGCTGTATGTTTCGATCGATGAGATTCTCATTCTGTCGTTAGGAGACGTAACCATGAGATGTCCGAACTGTGGCGCGGCAGACTTGATCCGTGACACCCGGGACGTGCCCTATGTGTACAAGGGTGAGACGATTGTTCTGCCTGGAGTGACTGGAGATTTCTGCCCTGCGTGCGATGAGTACATTCTCGACGCAGACGAATCGCGCCGAACGATGAATTTGATGTTGACGTTTAATATCAAAGTCGATGGTTGAGCGAGAACGGCGCGACTACTTTGGGACCGCGACCCGCTGCTGCACACACCGGACCATCGAAGACAGCGCGAAACACAGCACGAAATAGACCACGGCCACGAACGAATACATTTCCACCAGGCGGCCGTCACGCTGCGCCACCTTGCTGGCCGCGCCGACAAAATCCGGAATCGACAGCACGTACACCAGCGAGACGTCCTGGAACAGGATGATGGTCTGGGTGAGCAGCACGGGAAACATGTTGCGGACCGCCTGCGGCAGCACGATGTTGCCGATGACCTGGGAATACGTCATTCCCAGCGCTTGCCCCGCCAGCACCTGATCACGCGGAATCGACTGGATCCCGCTGCGCATGATCTCGCAGTAGTAAGCCGCTTCGAACATGGTGAAGGTGATCAGCGCCGACGGAAACGCTCCCACCCTGACCGGTTCGGCCGCGCCGATCACCCACGCGGCGATGTACGGAACCAGGAAGTAGAACCAGAAGATCACCAGCACCAGCGGAATCGAGCGCACCAGGTTGACGTAGCTTGCGGCGGGCAGCGATATTGCCCGCCTGCCCGACAGCCGCATCAACGCCAGCATGGTGCCGAGGACAATGCCGCCCATCATGGCCAGCACCGTCAGCTTCAGGGTGAATACCATCCCGGTCCGGAACAGGTAGCCGAACGAGCGGGCGATCACGTCGAAGTCGAAACTGGTGACCATGTCAGGAATGCCCGCTTGCGCCGGCGACAATGAAGCCGGGGACCGCCACCCTCTTCTCGAGTCTGCGCATCATCCAGGCGATCGAAATATTGATGACGACGTAGATGATGGTAGCGGCGGAAAACGCCTCGAACACCTGGAACGAGAACTCCTGGATCGCGCGCGCACTGGCCGTCAGTTCGACGAGCCCGATGGTGAGCGCCACCGAACTGTTCTTGATGATGTTCAGGAATTCGCTGGTAAGCGGCGGCATGATCACGCGGCACGCGATCGGCAGCAGGATGTACCGGTAGGTTTGCGCCAGCGTCAGACCCATCGCCGTGCCGGCCAGCGTCAGCCCGCGCGGCAGCGCTTCGATGCCCGCCCCCACCTGCACCGCCACGCGCGCCGAAGTGAAAAACGCCAGCGACAGCACCGCCGTGACGAATGCCGCATCGGACATCGTCTTGAGCCACCTTCCCGCCGGCGCCGGCAGCAATTCCGGCAGCACGAAATACCACAGGAACATCTGCACCAGCAGCGGGATGTTGCGAAACAGTTCGATGTAGGCGTTGGCGCAGGACGCCAGCGCGCGGTTCGGCAAAGTCCTGGCTGTGCCCACCGCCAGTCCCAGGGCCAGCGCGATGATCCAGGCCGACAGGGCCGTCGCCAGCGTCCACGCGGCGCCTGACCACAGCGTGTCGAGGTAGGTGTGCACGCCGTCGGGCGACATCTCCCAGAAAATGCGCCAGTTCCAGTGGTAGTTCATGTCACCATTCCAGGGTCGTGCCGTGCCCGAATATCAGTCCTTACCCCGATGCCAACGACAGCCTCCCCTTCCAGGTCTTTTTCACTTCACTACATAGGCGGACGGATCGCCCGAATCTGTAGGGCGCGCGAACACGGCCTTGAGTTGCGGCGGCATCGGAAAATTCATGTTGATGTTCTTCGGCGGGATCGGCGACAGGAACCATTTGTTGTAGATGCCGTTGATTTCGCCCGAGGTGTACACCCTGGCCACCGCCGCGTCGACCACCCTCTTGAAGGCGCTGTCGCCCTTGCGCAGCATGATGCCGTACGGTTCGACCGACAGCGGCGCCTTGCTGATTTCGAACTGCGCCGGATCCTTCGAGTTTGCTACCTGCGCCGCCAGCAGGATGTCGTCGTTCGCCTCCGCCACGGCGCGGCCGGTCTCGAGCATGAGGAACGATTCCGGATGGTCTTTCGCGACCAGGATGTTCATGCCGAGGTTCTGCTCCTTGTTGAGCATCGTCATTTGCTTCAGCGTCGACGTGCCGGCCGTGGCGACCAGGGTCTTGCCCTTCATGTCGGCCAGGGTCTTGATGTTCGACGATTTTTTGGTCAGCAGCCGGCTGCCGATGACGAACATGGTGGGCGCGAAAGCGACCTGCTGCTGACGCTCGAGATTGTTGGTGGTCGACCCGCACTCGAGGTCGATGGTCCCGTTCGCCATCAGGGGGATCCGATTGGCGGAAGTGACCGGATTCATCGCCACTTTCAGCTTGGGTAGCCCAAGTTCGGTGCGCAAGGCGTCGACGACCTTCATGCACAGGTCAACGGAGTAACCGATGTATTTCTGTTTATCGTCGAGGTAGGAGAATGGAACGGAGCCGTCGCGCACGCCAAGCGTGATGACGCCCGTTTTCCTGATTTTGGCGAGGGTCCCGGTCGGCTCTTGCGCATAGGCCTGGGTCAGGCTTGCGCCGAAGAAAATCAGCGCGGATGCGAACACTAGCTGCGGTTTCATGGTCCCTCCAGATGAACGCGCACGCCGCCCTCTCGGGCGCGCACGGTTCAATCGGGATTTTACCGCAGACTTTTTTCAGCTGTAGCTCAAGGTATGCAACGCAAGCTCGCCGGCTTACTTCTCGACGAAGGCGCGTTCGATCACGTAGTCGCCCGGCACGCCGATGTGTGGCGAAGCCTTGAAGCCGCGCGCGTCAAGCAAGGCGCAGCAATCTTTCAGCATTGCAGGACCGCCGCAGATCATCACGCGGTCCGTTGCCGGGTCGAGTGGCGGCAGGCCGATATCTTCGAACAGCTTGCCGCTTTCAATCAGGTCGGTCAGGCGGCCGCGATTGACGTAAGGCTCGCGCGTCACCGACGGGTAGTAGATCAGCTTGTCGCGCACGTCTTCGCCGAAGAACTCGTTCGACGGCAGCTCTTCGGTGATCACATCCTTGTAAGCGAGCTCGCTGACCTGGCGCACGCCGTGCAGCAGGATCACTTTGTCGAAGCGCGCATAGGTTTCCGGATCCTTGATGATGCTGAGGAAAGGTGCAAGGCCGGTGCCGGTGCCGAGCAGGTACAGATGCTTGCCTGGCAGCAGGTCATGCATGATCAGCGTGCCGGTCGGCTTGCGGCCAACCAGGACGCTGTCGCCGACTTGCAGATTCTGCAGCCGCGAGGTCAGCGGGCCGTTCTGCACTTTGATGCTGAAGAACTCCAGGTGCTCGTCGTAGTTCGCGCTGGCGATGCTGTAGGCGCGCATCAGTGGCTTGCCTTCGACTTCGAGCCCGATCATTACGAAATGGCCGTTCTCGAAGCGCAGGCTCATGTCGCGCGTGGTGGTGAAAGAGAACAGGCTCTCGTTCCAATGGTGAACGCTCAGTACTGTTTCGGTTGCAAAATTTGCCATAAACTTGCCTCAATTAATCAATCCAATAGGCGAATCTTACCTTGTTCGGCGAAAACGCACCTTGTCGAGCGCATATTTGGGTCGTTAAAGGGGCGGTTCGGGGCGCGAAAATGTGCGGGCTCGCACATACGCGGGCGCTTGCGGGCGCTATCGTTTCCTTCCCATCCACCAACCTTTGAGGAGACTGCCATGCCTACCGGAGCCAGCCCCAAGCGTGAACGCGAATACAAGGAAATCAAAGCCAAGCTGAAGGAGGAACACCGTTATCCCGGCCGGGAGGAAGAAGTCGCGGCCCGCATCGTCAACAAGCAGCGTGCCGAACACGGCGAGACCAAGTCGAAGAGCACAAAGAGCAAATAGCCGCCGGCAGCCGCTTAGGCTTGCCTCAGCAATTCACGCAACTGCCCGGCGTCGAGCGGCGCCGCATCGGCCGGGCGGTCGCGCTGTTTCGCCAGGATGTCCATGATCTCGGCGGACGGCCGCTCCGCGCTGAAATAATGTCCCTGCGCGCAGAAAGCGCCGCGCTCCGCCAGCCACTCCACGTCTTCGGCTTGCTCCACGCCTTCGCACAGCAGCTCGGCGTTGAACAGCGCGGCGATCCCCTGGATCAGGTGGAACAGCCCGGCCACCCGTGGCTTGCTTGCCACGCCGTCGACGAACTGGCGATCCACCTTGAGCCGGTCGAAGGGAAAGCTGCTGAGCGCGTCGAGGTTGGAGTAACCGGTACCGAAATCGTCGACCGCGATCCGCACGCCCAGGGCGCGAAACTGGGCCACGCGATCCGGAATCGTTCCAAGGTTTTCGAGCAGCTCCGTTTCGGTGATTTCCAGCTCCAGCAAATCAGCCGGAATCCGGTAGTGTTCCAGGGCCGCACGAAAGTCCACAATCACATTGCGGTTCAGCAGCGAACTGCGCGAGTAGTTGAACGACACCGGCACCGGCGCCAGGCCGGCATCGAGCCATTCACGCAGGTGCCGGCACACTTGCTTCAACACGACATTGTCGAGCTGGTAGATCTTGCCGCTCGTCTCGGCCAGCTTGATGAACTGCGCCGGCAGCAGCAGGCCCTGGGTCGGATGCTGCCAGCGCGCCAGCGCCTCCAGGCCGATGATCTTGCCCTTGGCGAAGTCAACCTGGGGCTGGTAATACGCCGTCAGCGTCCCGTATCCCGCTTCCGCATCGAGTGCGTCCTGCAGCTCGACGAGCAGGCGCGAGCGCGTCAGCAACTGGTCGCTGTATTCGAGCACCGTGGTGTGTTGCACGGTCCGGCTGATCGATGAGGCGGCCGAGTCCGCCGCATCGAGCAGCGTCGCCGCCAGCGCCGCGCGCCCGGCCTGGTGCAAGACAACCCCGATGCGTGCCTGCAATATCTGCGGCGAGCCGCTTTCAAGCAAGAACGGTTCATTCACGCAAGCCTTCAACGCATCCATGCGTTCGGCAAGGTCGGCTTCATCTCCCGCCACGGCGAAGGCGAATTTCGCTCCGCCAAGATGGGCAACATGGTTGTGCTCGCCGGCCCACGCGCCGAGGCGCTTGGCAAAGATGCGCAGCGCGGTATCGCCGCCCGTACGTCCAAATACTTCATTGATCTGGCGAAAGCCAATCAGGTCGATATGGCCCACCGACACCTGCGGCGCCGACGGCTGGTCCAGTTCGGCCTGCAAATGGTGGAGGAAGACGGGGCTATTCGCCATGCCCGTGACCTCATTGCTGTAACGCAGCTCGAACGTATCGACCACGATCTTGGCGATCGCGGTGAATATGGCCGCCTGCTGGTCGCTCAGGCGGCCAGGCGCGGCGCGCATCATCCACAGCGTGCCCAGCATGAAACCGCGCGGCCCACGCAGCGGCACCGCCGCGTAATGCAGGTATGGCGACGCGCCGGTCACCAGCGAATGGCGGCTGAAGCGCGCATCGTTACGCGCATCGTCGATCTCGAACACGCCCTCCGAGCCCGCTTGGATCGCCACGGTGCAGAACGAACCGGCGCGCGGCACGTGGGAAACGTCGATGCCTACGCGCGAAGGCAGCCAGATTTCCGACTTGTAGATGAGGCTGATCCCGCCGATATCGCCGCCGACGGCCTGGATCGCCACCTGGGTGATGGCATCGAGCTTGGGATCGGTTTGGCCGGGCGTAATGGCGTAACAGGCGAGATCGGCCAATCGCAGATTCTCGGCCTTTGATGCTGGCTGGACGGCTTGCGGCGCGCCGCTTGATAGTGCCGCACTCATGAATATTCTCCTGCCCGTGAATCAGGCATATTCACATTAGCACATGCGGGCATCCGGGGCGAGGCAGGCGGCCGATTTCGTCCTGCTGCCGAGCCGGAAATTCAGCGGCCGGCACTGTGCATCGCCAGGCGCGACAGCTTGTGTCCCCCTTATTTGCTGGCGACGGCGTTCAGCGCCGATGGCGGCTCGGCGTCACGCGGCGCGGCCGCCGGCTTGAATTCGACCCGCTTGATTTCGCCGACGATGACCAGGTAGCAGAAGATCGCCACGGCCGCATTGGCGCCGACGAATACCAGGGCGCCGGCGAACGAACCGGTCGCCTGCAGGATGTAGCCGATCACGATCGGGGTGGTGATGCCGGCGGTATTGCCGAAGGTGTTGAACAGGCCGCCGCTGAGGCCGCCGGCTTCTTTCGGCGACGTATCGGACACCACCGCCCAGCCCAGCGCGCCGATGCCCTTGCCGAAGAAGGCCAGCGACATCATCGCCACGACCAGCCAGTCGGCGCTCACATAGTTACAGACAATCATGCTCATCGCCAGCAGCATGCCGCACACGATCGGGGTCTTGCGCGCCGCCGACAGCGAATAGCCGGCCCTGATCATGCGGTCCGAAATGAAGCCGCCCAGGATGCCGCCGAGGAAGCCGGCCACCGCCGGCAGCGCGGCGACGAAACCGGCCTTCAGGATCGTCATGTGGCGTTCGGTCACCAGGTACACCGGGAACCAGGTCAGGAAGAAATATGTCAGGGTGGTGATGCAGTACTGGCCGATGTACACGCCCATCAGCATGCGGTTGCCCAGCAGCTGCCTGATGATCGGCCCGGTGGCGAGTTTGGGCGCCGAAGTGTCGCGCGTCCCGCCTTCCAGTTCGACCAGGGCGCCACCCTTTTCGATGTAGTCCAGCTCGGCCGCATTGATGCGCGGGTGGTCCTTCGGGCCGTAAATGGTTTTCTGCCAGACCAGCGCCATCACGATGCCCAGGCCGCCCATGACGTAGAACACGCTCTGCCAGCCGTAGGTGTGCACCAGCCAGCCCATCAGCGGCGCGAACAGCACGGTCGCGAAATATTGCGCGGAATTGAAGATGGCGGCGGCGGTGCCGCGCTCCGCGGTCGGGAACCAGGCCGAGGTGATGCGGCTGTTGCCCGGGAAGGAAGGCGCTTCGGCCGCCCCCACAAGCAGCCTCAGCGCGAACAACACCGCGACGGCGGTGGCGCCGGTGAAGAAACCGACCGTTCCCATCATCATGGTGAACACCGACCACAGGAAGATGCTGAAGAAATACGTGATTTTCGAACCGAAGCGGTCGAGCAGCCAGCCGCCCGGCAGTTGCGCCAGCACATACGACCAGGCGAAGGCCGAGAACACGAAACCCATCTGCACCGGCGACAAGTCGAGCACCTTCTTGATTTCCGGGCCGGCGATCGAGATCGTGGCGCGGTCGGCGTAGTTGATGGTGGTGATGATGAATAACATCGCCAGGATGCTCCACCGGACCTTGGAGGCCTTCGCTGCGGCGCCGGGCGAGGGGATGTGCTGGTTTTTCATAGTGTCTCCTGGAATACTACTGGCAGGCTGCTTGCACTTGAGCGCCTGTGGCTGCCACGTGCCTTGTTTTTGCAGCAGAATCAACATGGAATCGACTGATTTGTCATCAGTCATCTGACAACCGATGTCGTAGTATAATCAGCGTAACTGGAAATAGCAACCTCGTTTATCCCAAATTTTTTCGACCCAGGTGCACGCTCATGAACTCTACCCCGCTGCCGTCCGCGCCGCCCAAAAAGCATCGTAACCTGGCCCAGGGCGTGGTCGCATACATCACCGACAGCCTGCAAAATGGCACCCTCGTGCCGGGCGACAAGTTGCCGACCGAATCCGAAATCATGCGGATCCTCGGCGTCAGCCGAACCGTGGTGCGTGAAGCGATTTCCCACCTGCAGGCGGGCGGCCTGGTCGAAACGCGCCACGGCATCGGCACCTTCGTGCTCGAGCCGCCGCCGGCCCATACGCTCGGCCTCGATCCGAATACCGTGGTGACGGTGCGCGACGTGCTCGCCATCCTAGAACTGCGCATCAGCCTCGAGACGGAAGCGGCGGGACTGGCCGCCAGCCGTCGCAGCGAGCAACAGTTGCAACAGCTGCGCGCCGCGCTCGACACTTTCCAGGCAATGGCGCGCAGCGGCGGCGAAACGGTGCCGTCCGACATGCAGTTCCACCTGCTGATCGCGCAGTCGTCCGGCAACCGCTATTTCCACGATATCCTGAGCCACCTCGGCACCAACATCATCCCCCGTTCGCGCCTGAATTCGGCGCGGCTGGCCAAGGACGATCCGGCGATCTACATGGAACGCGTGCTCAACGAGCACGAGGATATCTACAACGCGATCGCGCGCAAGGATCCCGATACCGCGCGCGCCGCGATGCGCACCCACCTCAGCAACAGCCGCGAGCGCCTGCGCCGCGCGCAGGAACAGATCGAAGGCGCCTCCGCCTGATCCCCATCCCGGCCGCAGCGCGCGGCCGGGAGCCAAATCCGCAACAAGCTTTGTGAACGTCCTGGATCGCCAGCCTTTGTTATACGATGTCGTATCACATGGCTTGCCGTAACAGCGCGCCTGATTCATGATTTTTCTCAAGCCTTTTCGCCCCATCTGGAACCAAAGGACAGATTACGTTGTCAGCATCCTAAGGCCGCAGTGATTCTGATTGGCCGTACAGCTGGGTTGGTGCGCTCCGCTCATCGACCTGAACCGCAGGAATCATTTCAACAATGGGCTGACACCCTCATCTACTTAGGACAATATATGAACAAGACCATCATTGCCGCAGCCATTTTGTCCGCCAGCGCGGGCGCGGCTTCGGCCCAGACCGGCATCAATATCTACGGCATCGTCGATGCGGGCTACGTGCACGAAAGCGGCGGCGCGGCAGGCAACGTCAGCAAGCTCACCAGCGGCGTGGCCTCGGCATCGCGCCTCGGGTTTCGCGGCACCGAAGACCTCGGCGGCGGCCTGTCCGCCCTGTTCACGCTGGAGACCGGCTTTCGCGTCGACACCGGCGAGCTCGACGCCACCAACACCATCTTCAACCGCCAGGCTTTCGTCGGCCTGAAAAGTGGCTTCGGGCAGCTGACCCTGGGCCGCCAGTACACGCCGTGGCACCAGGCGCTGACGCAGGTGGGCGATCCGTTCGGCACCGGTTACGCTGGCGGCGCCAAGAACCTGTTCCCGGATTCCAGCACCAATATTCGCTCCAGCAATACGGTGCTCTACACGGCGCCGGTATGGAACGGCATCAGCGCGGACCTGGCCTACAGTACCGGCGAACAGGCGGGCGACAGCGCGGCCGGCCGGCAGTTCGGCGCGTCGGCTGGCTATTCGAATGGCCCGCTGAATGTGCGCCTGGCGTACAACAGCAAGAACTCGGACGTCGCCCTCGCTCCCGGCGTGACCCCGGTCAGCAACTCCGTCGCCCGCAACACCCTGCTGGCGGCCAACTATGATTTCCAGGTGGTTAAGGTCTACTTCGCGTACGGCTGGGACAAGGGCTTCAACAGCGCGCCGCTGGCTAACTCGAGCAACCCGTTCGGCGGCATCAAGCCAACGCCTTCGACCGATAGCAGTGAGTTCCTGCTTGGCGTGTCCGCGCCATTGGGCACGGGCACCCTGCTCGCGTCGTATCAGCAAAAGGACGACAAGACCAGCTTCAACCAGGATGCGCATGCTTGGGGCATTGGCTACCTGTATCCGCTGTCGAAACGCACCAACTTGTACGCGGCCTACGGCGCGATCGACAACAAGAACGGCGCTGGCTACACGGTTCAGAACAACACCGAAACGGGCAGCGGTGACAAGGCATTCAACCTGGGCGTGCGCCACGCGTTCTGATCGATACGATGTAAAACAAAAGCCACCGTTTGCGATGCCGGTGGCTTTTGTTGTTGAGCATCTTTCCGTAAGACCGGCGTTCCCGAGCTCGGCGCCTATGCGATGTAGATTGCCCTGAAATCGTTGACGTTGGTGAGCGTTGGCCCGCAGATCACCGAATCGCCCAGGGCCTGAAAGAAGCCATGGCCATCGTTATTGGCCAGGCTCTCGCGCGGCTTGACACCCTGCTTCCACGCGCGCGCCAGCGAATCCGGGGCCAGGTAGGCGCCGGCGATTTCTTCCTGGCCGTCGACGCCGTCGGTGTCGCACGCCATCGCATAAATTCCCGGCTGCCCATTGAGCGTCACGCCAAGCGACAACAGGAATTCGACATTGCGCCCGCCACGCCCGTTGCCGCGCACCGTGACCGTGGTTTCGCCGCCCGACAGCAGGATGCAGGGCGGCTTGAATGGCTGCTCGTGCGCCGCCACCTGGCGCGCAATGCCGGCCATGACGATCCCCACGTCGCGCGCCTCGCCTTCGATACTGTCGCCGAGAATGTGGACTGGAACGCCCGCCGCCTGCGCGACGGCGGCCGCCGCTTCCAGCGCCATCTGCGGCGTCGCGATCATGCGCGTCTCGTTGTTGGCCAGGCGCGGGTCGCCCGGCTTGACGCTTTCCCCGCGCCCGCTCTCGAGCAGCGCGCGCACCTTTTCAGGAATATCGATGGCGTAGCGGCGCAGGATCGCCAGCGCGTCGGCGCAAGTGGTGCGGTCGGCTGTGGTGGGACCGCTGGCGATGTCGGCCGGGTCGTCGCCGGGTACATCCGAAATCAACAGGGTCACGACCTTCGCCGGATGACAAGCCGCGGCAAGCCGGCCGCCCTTGATCGCCGACAGGTGCCGCCGCACGCAGTTCATTTCGCTGATGGTGGCGCCGCTCCTGAGCAGCGCCTTGTTGATCTCCTGCTTGTCGGCCAGTTGCAGGTCGTCGTCCGGCAGCACCAGCAGCGAAGAGCCGCCGCCCGAGATCAGGCAGATCACCAGGTCGTCCGCGGTGAGGCCGGACACCAGGCCGAGGATCCTGCGCGCCGCGGCCAGTCCCGCCTCGTCCGGCACCGGATGGGCCGCCTCGACGATCTCGATGCGCTCGCACGGCACCGAATAGCCGTAGCGCGTCACCACCAGCCCGGACAGCTCGCCCGGCCAGTTCTGCTCGACCACGCGCGCCATTTCGGCGGAAGCTTTGCCGGCGCCGATCACCAGCGTGCGGCCGCGCGGCGGCTGCGGCAAGTGCGGCGGCAGGCAGTGCGAGGACTGCGCCGCCTCGACGGCGGCATCGAACATCTGCCTCAACAGCATGCGTGGATCAGTCATTCCCGGCTCCTGTGGATTATTTGGGTACTGGCGCACCGATCTCGTAGTTTGCCATGAGCTCGAGCGCGCGCACCAGTGCCGAATGATCCCACGCTTTGCCGCCGTGCGCAGCGCAGCTGTTGAACAGTTCCTGCGCCGTGGCGGTGTTCGGCAGCGACAGCCCCATCTGCCTGGCACTGGTCAGCGCCAGGTTCAGGTCCTTCTGGTGCAATTCGATCCGGAAGCCGGGGTCGAAAGTGCGCTTGATCATGCGCTCGCCATGCACTTCAAGGATGCGCGAGGCGGCAAAACCGCCCATCAGCGCCTGCCGCACCTTGCCCGGATCGGCGCCCATGCGCGACGCGAACAGCAGCGCCTCGCCGACCGCTTCGATGTTGAGCGCGACGATGATCTGGTTGGCCACCTTGGTGGTCTGGCCGTCGCCGTTGCCGCCGACCAGCGTGATGTTCTTGCCCATCAGTTCGAACAGCGGCTTGACCATGGCGAACGCGTCTTCCGGCCCGCCGACCATGATGGTCAGGCTGCCCGCCTTCGCGCCGACTTCGCCGCCCGACACCGGCGCATCGAGATAGGCGCAGCCGAGCGCGTTGATGCGCGCAGCGAACTGCTTGGTCTCGATCGGCGAAATCGAGCTCATGTCGACCACGATCTTTCCTCCCGCGAGCCCTTGCGCCACGCCGCCTTCGTCGAACAGCACCGAGGCCACGTGCGGCGTGTCCGGCACCATGATGATGATAATGTCGGCCTGCTGCGCCACTTCGCGTCCGGAAGCGCACGCCACGGCGCCCTGCCCGGCCAGGTCCGCCGGCAGCGGCTTGTGGTCGTGCGCGAACAACTGGTGCCCGCCCTTGAGGATGTTGGCTGCCATCGGCACGCCCATGATGCCCAGGCCAATGAATCCGATTTTGCTCATGCTGTTTCTCCTTGTTTGAATTTGGCGGCGAGCGCTTCCGCCCCGCGCGCCAGGATGCCGATATCGCTGCCCACGGCGACGAACGTACAACCGATCTCGATGTAGTGGCGGGCCAGCTTTTCGTCGGGGACCAGGATGCCGGCCTGCTTGCCGCAGGCGCGGATACGGCGTACCGCGTCCTCGATCGCCGCAACCACCTCGGGATGCATCGGCTGGCCGATGTAGCCCATCGATGCCGACAAGTCGCCCGGCCCGATGAAGATGCCGTCCACGCCATCGACTGCCGCGATCGATTCGATGTTGGCCAGCGCCTCCGGCGTTTCCACCTGCAGCAGCACGCACAACTGCTCCTCGCAGCGCTTGTGATAGTCCTTGATGCGGCCGTAATCCGACGCGCGCGCCGCAGCCGAGAAGCCGCGCACGCCCAGCGGCGGATAGCGCGTCGCCGCGACCGCCTCGCGCGCTTCGTCCGCGTCCTGGATGAACGGGATCAACAGCGTTTGCACGCCGACGTCGAGATAGCGCTTGATGGTGACGGTGTCGTTCCAGGGCGGACGCACGATCGGATGCGCCTTGCCCTGCGAGATCGCCTGCAGCTGCGAGTGCACCATCGGCAGCTCGTTGGGCGAATGCTCGGTGTCGAGCAGCAGCCAGTCGAAGCCGGAATTGGCCAGCACCTCCACCGAGATGTTATTCGACAGCCCGGACCACAGCCCCAGCTGCAGCTTGCCATCCGCGATGGCGGACTTGAAACGGTTGATCGGCATATTCATGTTCTGCTCTCCTGGTACGGTTGACTCAATACGTGGCTTGGTCTGCTGTCAGCGGTCGAAACTCGGACGCTTGTTGTCGAACTTCCAGCCCGGAAAAAAATACTGCATCGCGATCGCGTCGTTGCGCACGCCCAGGCCCTTGGCAAGGTAAAGCTGGTGCGCCGCTTCGATGGCGTTCATGTCGACGTCCACGCCCAGGCCCGGCCTGGCCGGAACCTCGATCATGCCGTCGACGATCTGCAGCGGCTCGCGTGTCAGGCGCTGGCCGTCCTGCCAGATCCAGTGGGTGTCGAGCGCGGTGATCTTGCCGGGCGCCGCGGCGCCGACCTGCGTGAACATCGCCAGCGAAATATCGAAGTGGTTGTTCGAATGCGAACCCCAGGTCAGGCCCCACTCATGGCACATCTGCGCCACGCGCACCGAACCCTGCATGGTCCAGAAGTGCGGGTCGGCCAGCGGGATGTCGACCGATTGCAGCTGGATCGCGTGGCCCATCTCGCGCCAGTCGGTGGCGATCATGTTGGTCGCGGTCGGCAGGCCGGTCGCGCGGCGGAACTCCGCCATCACTTCGCGTCCCGAATAGCCATTCTCGGCGCCGCATGGATCTTCCGCATAGGCCAGAACGTGGTGCTGGCCGCGGCACAGGCGGATTGCTTCCTTCAGGGACCAGGCGCCGTTCGGATCGAGCGTGACGCGGGCATCCGGAAAGCGTTCGGCCAGTGCGGTGACCGCTTCGATCTCCTCGTCGCCGCGCAGCACGCCGCCCTTCAGCTTGAAGTCCTTGAAGCCGTAGCGCGCGTAGGCTGCTTCGGCCAGCCGCACCACCGCTTCCGGGGTCATCGCTTTTTCGTGGCGCAGGCGCAGCCAGTCGTCGGCCGCGCCGGGGTCGGTATCGTATTCGAGATCGGTGGCCTTGCGGTCGCCGACATAGAACAGGTAGCCGAGCATCTCGACCTTGTCGCGCTGCTGGCCTTCGCCGAGCAGCGCGCATACCGGCACGCCGAGGAATTTGCCCAACAGGTCGAGCAGCGCCGATTCGATCGCGGTCACCGAGTGGATGGTTACGCGCATGTCAAAAGTCTGCAGGCCGCGCCCGCCCGCATCGCGGTCGCGGAAGGTTTCGCGCACCTTGTTCAGCAGGCCCTGGTAATTGCCGATCGACTGGCCGACGATCAGCTGGCGCGCGTCCTCCAGCGTCTTGCGGATCGGCTCGCCACCCGGCACTTCGCCAACGCCCGTATTGCCCGTACTGTCGGTGATGATCACGATGTTGCGGGTGAAGTAGGGACCGTGGGCGCCGCTGAGGTTCAGCAGCATGCTGTCGCGTCCGGCGACGGGGATGACGCGCATATCGGTGACGGCAGGCGCGGCGGATCGTGGATTGGTAGTGGACATCGGAGCCTCCCAGCTTGTTATCGGTTGTCGTACAACATGGCTTTAGTATAGTCAGAGCCCTTGCCAAACGCAACCAATCTTTATGGATAGCTCGCCTTATTTGTCTTGGCCATCCGATCACGGCTGTCGTTAGACATCCTATGTCATATGCGAACTATGAATGATGCATATGAGAACTAAAAATTGGATTTCCGGCAGCGGGGAACCCATACTTCATCCACACCAACCAGTTACGAGGAACCGACCATGTCGACATCAACCGCCACCTTCCCTGCCGGCCACTCGCTGTTCGCTGAAGCTTCGCGGTTCCTGGCCGCCATGTTCGCAGCCCCGGACGCGAAGCCGCCCGGAAACGGCGGCCTGGCGCTGCTGCGCATGAGCGCGGGCCTTAATTCGGTCGATCCTGCCTTGTTTGTCGAACGTATCGTACAAGATTAAGCAGCGCGGCTGTCGCAGGCGAGCCTGCAGGAACCGGCAAAGGCGGGCCCTGAAGTGCTACACTGCGCCCTCCCCAGCCGAGCGACGACATCATGACCACCAAAAAACAGCCTCCTGTCAAAAAAACAGTCGAGGCGCCCGCCGGGCGATTCGAAAATCCATTCCTCGACGCCGGGTTCTACACCCGGATGCGCGATTACACGGAGCGCGACGCGGCGTTCTCGAAAGAGCTGAAGGCGATTGCGGAAGCCGGCGCGGGCAAGCAGAGCACCGACGCGCGCCAGGCCCCTTCCCTGCAAGCGTTGCGCGTCGTTGTCAAAAAAAGTTTGCCGCTATGGCAGATGCTCGACCGGATCGTGCAAGGCGTCGAGAGCGGGCTGTGGGAGCCGTGGCTGGCCGCCTACGGCTTTGAACTGCGCGGAGTTAATTATGCGAAGACCGGCGAGCGCAATGCCCGGTTGGCCCTCGATATCAGCCTGGCGTCCAAGGCGACGCCGGCATTCGCAAACGCCGGAATCCCGAATTGGCGCAGTTTGGTAGTGGCAGATTGCGCCCAGGTCCAGATCGAGAAACCGACCGAGAAAGAGCCGGCCAAGGCCTACGCGATCTTCTACCTCGACGCCGCCGACAAGTGAGCGGTGCCGCAGCGGTCACAGGAACATGACCGCTGCGCTTCATCTTCAGCCGTGCGTGTTCAGCTGCGACGGCCGCGTCAATCGACTCAGGTCCACTGCGTGAGCGCGTTGCCTTGTTTGTCGGTGAACGAACCGCACACGATCATGATGAAGTCGATGAGCGCCCAGAGACCGAAGCCGCCCAAGGTGAGGATCATCAGGATGCCGGTGCCGACTTTGCCGACATAGAATCGATGGATGCCGAGGAAGCCGACGAAGAAGCAAAGCAGCAAGGCAGGCAGAATCCGCTTGTCCGTCAGGCTTTGTTCGCTCGACGACTGCTGGGCTCCGCACCCAGGGCAAGCGGTCGCGGATTGATGGATTTGCTTTCCGCAGGCGCGGCAAAAACCCATGTTGGAGTCAACGACAGCGTTCATTTGTTTGTTATCCCTAATTGTTGTTGTGATATTCGAGCGTAGCATATTGCCATACGGCAAATACTACCCAATTGTCACAAATCCAATTAATTTGGCTGGGGATGTCGCCTGGGCCACTTCAGCGCGAAGCGATGCGATTGCATCGTCCGTCAGCTCGAACCTCAGGTCCACCCGATCCATACCAGAGCGGTAGCCGCCCGGCCACCTTGCAATCTCGACGAATCCACAGCGCTCGAAAAAGCCGGCCGTGTGCGGATGCGTATCGACGGTCACATAGCGCGGGCGCAGTTTGCGTCCCGCCATGTGCAGCAGCCGGTAGTTCAGCAGCATGCGGCCGATGCCGGTTCCATGGCGATCGGCGCGCACGAGGCCAAACACCAGTGTGCCGAGATGATAGAACTCGGACAGTTCATATCCTCCGAAACCAAGCAGTTCCTCGCCATCGACAACGACGAACAAGGGGCCGTCCGGCTCGTCCAGGCACGAACGCAGCCAGCTTTCTTCCGACGCGGGGAAAGACGCGGGCACGTTCGACCGGAACGCAGCCAGCACGGCCTTCCTGTCGCCCGGCCGATAGCGCCTGATGCGAAGCTTCATGCCGATCCAGCTCCAGGCGCCCGCCCCGTCATCAGCCTGGCGCCTTCATCAGCGCCATCATCGCGGTGACGGTCGCTTCGACGCCGGTCTTCACGGCCGGCTCGGGCTCGATCTTGAAGATCGCGCTGTGGTGGCTCGGCACCGGCGCTCCGCCTGCCGCCGCGGCATCGAGCACCGCCTTGTTCGTGCCGCCAACCGAGAAGTAGACGCTCGGGATATACGGCTTGGTGGTGAAGAACGGGAAATCCTCGGCGCCCATGCCGGAACGCGCGTAGTTCAGGTCGAAGATGCCGGCGCCCAGCTTGTCGGTCCAGGCCTGCTTGACGCGGCGGGTGAGCGCCGCGTCGTTGATGGTCGGCGGCGTGGCTTCGTCGAGCACGACGACTTCGGGCAACTGGTTCTCGGCCACGCCGTTGGCGCGCGCCGTGTTGACCGCCACGCGCTTGATCGCGTCGAGCAGCATGGTGCGCGTCTTCACGCTCTCGCTGCGTACCGTCAGCTGCAGCTTGGCCGAATCGGAGATGATGTTTGCCTTGCTGCCGGCATGGAAGGAGCCGACCGTGATCACCGCCGCTTCATGCGGTTCGCGCTCGCGGCTGACGATCGTCTGCAGCGCCATGACGATCTGGGAACCGAGCATGACCGGGTCCTTGCCCCGATGCGGACTGGCGCCATGCGCACCGACGCCATGGATCAGGATCTCGACGGTGTCGGCGCCGGAGTACGGCGAGCCTTCGCTCGCCACGATCTTGCCGGCTTCGACATCGGACGATACGTGGAAAGCCAGCGCGAAGTCGGGCTGGCCGAAGCGTTCCCACACGCGGTCTTTCATCATCGCGCTGGCGCCGCCGACGCGTTCTTCAGCCGGCTGGCCGATCAGCATCAGGGTACCGGACCATTGCTTGCGACGCGCCGCCATCTGGCGCGCGGTGCCGACCAGGCTGGTCATGTGGACGTCATGGCCGCAGGCGTGCATCACCGGCGACAGGTTGCCCTCGCGGTCCTTGGCGGTGATCTTCGACATGTTGGCGACGCCGGATTTTTCCAGCACCGGCAGCCCGTCCATGTCCGCGCGCATCATCACCAGCGGGCCGGGACCGTTCTTCATGATCGCCACAACGCCGGTGCCGCCCACGCCTTCGGTCACTTCGAAGCCGGCCTGTCGCAATTCCGTGGCGAGGCGCGCGGCTGTTTTCGTTTCCATGAAGGAGAGTTCGGGATTGCGGTGGAAGTGGTCGAACAAGGCGCCGAGATGGCCGCTGTAATCCTTGGCGACGGCATTCGCCAGTTCGGCGTCGGCCGCCTGGGCAAAGTGGAACGGCACGGCTGCGAGGAGCGATACGATTAAGCGTTTCATCAGTTTTCCTTGGACGTTCGTGGGACAGCGGACGGATACTCGGTGCAGCCAATTGGTTGCCATTTGGTAATTTACACCGGATCGCGACGGAAATCCCACTCATTTTTCGCGCTATCGCCACGCCCGTCGTCTCCGCCAAGGCGCGGCCCCCATTTGTGCGATCAGCGCAAGACGCCAGCCTCCGCGAAAAGCCGACAAAGCTTGCCGCAAATGAGGCCCCCGCCTTCGCGAGGGCGACGGTCTTGAGGTCAACAAGATTATTCAGAACAGCAGCGCGCGTACGCGAAGAGTCGTTAAAACAGCGTCTGCTGCCGGCTGGTCAGCGTCGCAAAATCATCGCTGACGAACGGCAGGATGGCATCGGCGACCGGCTGCAGCTGGCGCGTCAGGTAGTGGTCGTAGTCGATCATCGAGCGCTGCGCTTCCAGCGGCTCGGGACCGGCCACCGTCATCACATACCGGATCCACCCACCCTTCTGGTATTGCAATGGACGTCCGTGCAACCGGTTGAACTCATCGGCGATGCGGGCCGCGCGCACATGCGGCGGCACGTTGCGCTGGTAATCCTCGAGCGGCCGGCGCAGCCGCTTGCGGTACACCAGCAGCGCGTCGAATTCGCCGCTGGCAGTGCGGCTCGCATAGTCGCGCACATAGTCTTGATACGGTTCGCCCTTGAAGATGCGCGCATACAGAACCTGCTGGAATTCCTGCGCCAGTGGCGTCCAGTCGCTGCGGACCGTTTCCAATCCCTTGTAGATCATCTCCTCGCTGCCGTCCGGCCTGCGAATCAAGCCAGCGTAGCGCTTCTTGCTGCCTTCGTCCGATCCGCGGATGGTCGGCATCAGGAAGCGACGGTAATGCGTTTCGTACTGAAGCTCGAGCGCGCTGTCGAGACCAAATTCTGCTCGAAGATGTTCGGCCAGCCACCGGTTCACGTGGCCGACCAGCGCGCGCCCAATCTCGCCCGCCTGTTCGTTGGTATGGGCGTGCTTGAGCCATACGAAGGTGGAATCGGTGTCGCCGTAAATAACCTGGTAGCCCTGCTCTTCGATCAGCTTGCGCGTGAGGTGCATGATCTCCTGCCCGCGCAGCGTGATCGACGACGCCAGGCGCGGATCGAAGAAGCGGCAGC
Source organism: Pseudomonadota bacterium (assembly GCA_046728335.1). Classification (GTDB taxonomy): domain Bacteria; phylum Pseudomonadota; class Gammaproteobacteria; order Burkholderiales; family Burkholderiaceae_D; genus JAFCUW01. Next base: position 38,003 of record JBKPEJ010000038.1, read on the forward strand.
CGCTCGATCCGAGTACGCCGTAGAACGCGTTCATGATGATCTTCAGCGCTTGCGATAGCGGCTTGTTCTGCTCGCGCTTGGCGACGTCGCGCCCGTCCCAGATCTGTTTGACGATCGCCGGCAGGCAGTGCTTGTCGCGCGAGAAGCGCGCGCCGCGGAAGCCTTCCACAGTCGCCTCCTCGTCGGCGTTGCGGGTGCCCTCCACCAGCCCCACCGGATCGATCAGGAAGGTGCGGATGATCGAGGGATACAGGCTTTTGTAATCGAGCACCAGCACCGAGTCGTACAGGCCGGACTGCGAATCCATCACATAGCCGCCGGGGCTGTTCTCGCCGGCGACGTCGCCCAGGTTGGGCGCCACGTATCCCTGGCGGTGCATCATCGGCATATACAGGTGCTCGAACGCGGCCACAGAACCACCGCTGCGATCGGCGGCCAATCCTGTCACGCTGGCGCGCTCCAGCAGGAACGTCAGCAGCTCGGTCTTGGCGAAGATGCGCGTGACCAGCTCACAGTCTTTCAGGTTGTAGCGCGCGAGGGCCGGCTTGTCTTCGGCGAAGCGGCGGTCGATTTCCGCCATCCGCTGATAGGGGTTGTCGATCGACTTGCCTTCGCCTAGCAGGGTTTGCGCCACATGCTCCAGGCTGAAAGACGAAAAACTCCAGGTCGCGGACTTGAGCGCTTCGATGCCGTCGATGATCAGGCGGCCGGCGGCGGCCGCAAAGTAGTGTTCCTGCTTTCCGCCGTGCTCGCGCCACTCCATCGCGCTGCCGTCGCGGCCAAGGCGCAGCGGGACGTTATTGCGCTCGGCGTGGCGCTGCAGCACGCGCAGGTCGAACTGCACCAGGTTCCAGCCGATGATGGCGTCCGGATCGTGGCGCTCCATCCATTGGTTCAGCCGCTCCAGCATCTGCGCATGGCTGTCGCAGTATTCCAGGTCGAAGTCGAGCGCTTCGTCGCCGCCGTTCGGTGGGCCCAGCATGTAGACGTGGCGCTGGCCGCAGCCTTCCAGTGCGATCGAATACAGTTCGCCGTGCGCGGTGGTTTCGATATCGAGCGATGCCAGCTTGAGGGTGGGACGGTAGCCCGGCGCCGGTTTCATCTGCGCGTCGGTCAGCGGACCTTTACCGTCGGCGCCGGGCTGGCCGCCGAACCAGACCGGCGCCGTGATGAAGCGCTCCATCAGGTAGCGTTCCGGCGGGCGGATATCGGATTCGTAGACGTCGATGCCGTATTCGCGCAGCCGCTTGGCGAGCTTCTGCAGCTGGCGGTACTGCGCGCAATACAAGCCGAGCACCGGGCGCTGGTGGAAGTCGCTCAGCGCGAGCGGACGCAGCTCGAACGCACGCTCGGCGCGCAATACCAATGCGGCCTGCTCGCCCTGCTCCGCCGGGATAAACGCTACCGATGGGTGGGGCGCGAGTCGGATCTGGCGCGGGCCGTCATCGGTCGCGAGCCAAAACTCGACCTCCGTGCCGGCCGGCGTATCGCGCCAGTGGCGGGTTAATAGAAATCCCTGCTGTAGTTGATCCAACTTCTTGCCCTTGTGCGCCTGACTATCCGTAAGACGAATGATAAGGCTATGTCATCGCTAAGTGTTGGCCGCTCGACCGTCGTTTCTGCCACTGCCAGAAACGACTCTTCGCGAAGGCGGGACCCAAGTTGGGCGAACATTGTTGGCGTGTATCGGAGCAAGCTGTGAGTCAGCACTCGCGCGCACGACGGGACACTCTTATCAGTCGAGGCGCACGGCAGCATCGGCGGCGAGTTGGTGATGCAGTTCGTGAATGCATTTGGCGAGGAGCTGCTGCTCCGTGGTGTGATCTTCGCAATCCTGCTGAGCCAGCCGAAGTGGAAAGCCATCGCGCTAGCGCTGGCCGCGTGCGTGATCGTAAGGACGTGCCAGGAGATTCGATAACCTGGCGAAACTCGCTACAGCAACATCTTGGAAAAATTTTCCACAAGAAAGTTATCAAGGCCCGGATAAGACCAATCCCCATTCCGACAATAACTGGCGCGAATGATATCTGTCTCCGGAATGCTCAGGCTATTGATAAATAACTAAATTTAGTAAATTTTCTAGATTTCCAAAATTAGAATCAGTATTTACAACAATTTTCTCCACGCCCTTGCGGCACGCTAGCCATCAGGCGTAGAATTAAATCGTTAATCGCCATCATTTTATTTTCAGCAATAAACGTTGAGAAGGCTACAAATGTTCAGCGGCCAGCCCTTGATTCGATTTGCCATCGTCACTACCTTGTTGCTGGCGCGGGAAATACTTTCCGGCAATTTGAATGTAAAACGAGTTAACCTTAAGAAAGGGATCTATCTCCTGCTCCACTTTCCTGAACATATAAATGTATTGCGCATATTCAACCATCCATCGATAAAGAATTTGCTGAATGAGCACCCGAAATTGGTGTACAAATATCTGGACCAGTATGCATCGTTAAATCTTTCCACGGAAAGTCGCCAAGCGTTGTTGCTTGCGCATTATGAGTTTGTTCAAGCGCGGCTGGCCGCCCCTTTCTTATCACTGATCGCATCGAGCAAGATTGAAGTGTGGAATCGACGCAGTGGAGAGGAAAACATTTCGATCGAATTGGATTTTCCTGCGACCTTTCATGCCGAAGGTGACTTGTGTCTGACGCTGCAATCGAACGGGAAGCCGATTTATAGAATTGCGCTAATCATTGGTCATGGCGGAGTCTTCGCCCTTGACCGCGACGATGTCATATTTATTTCGTGCGTCCAGGGCCTGATTCAATTATCAAGGGTGAATGAAGTTACCTCTGCATGCGGGGATATTCATCCGACGCATTTGTTAATGGCGGCAGTCGCTGGCATAGCCGACGCCTTTCAGATCAGGTCGGCGCTAGGGGTAAGGACCAGGAATCAAATTGCGAACAAAGGGAAATTTTACTTTTCCTATGACGCTTTTTTTGAGAATTACGGGTGTCTTCTCCCGGATGAGAGCGCGTATATTATTCAGCTGCCATTCCCTCAAAAAGATTTAGCGACGGTTAAATCAAATCACCGAAACCGTACTCGACAAAAGCGTGATATCAGAAGAAATGTAGGAATAAACGTCAGCACTTGCATTTCACGCTATGTTGCCGCAAGCGGTACAAACCGGATTGCACACACGGTCGAGGTTTCAGAACCGCCGTAAGTTGTGGCGGCGGCAACCCCGGTGTTATTTCGGCGTGCCGAACACCTGCGTCCAGTACGCCCGGCGGCCGCCGCCGGCGACGGCATAGGCGCTGCCCATTTCAGTAAACCAGCGGTCCATGATGTTGGCGCAATGCCCCGGACTGGCCAGCCACCCTTCCATCACCTGGTCGACCGATTCCTGCCCCATCGCTATATTTTCGCCAATGCCGCGCCAGCGATAGCCGGCCTGCTTTGCGCGGTCGGCTACTTCACGCCCATCCTTGCTTTCGTGACTGAAATAGGACTGCCTGGCCATGTCGCTGCTGTGCGCCTGCGCGGCGGCGCCGAGCGCCGGATTCCAAGTGAGTGCGCGCGCCGCGGTAAAGTGCCGTTCGCCGCAATTCCGGTCAATGGCACGGGCCCGATTCACGGCGTCGAGAAGGATTTTCCCGGTATCGCGCGCGTCGGGCAGCCTAGCGGCCGGCCTTGCCAGCACGACTTGCCAGTTATCGCCGTTGCGTGCGGCGCCCACCGCCGTGTATTCGGTACTCAACAGCAGCCGGCACTGGTTGCGCCACATTGCCTCCATCGCCGCGCCCGCATCGCGCACGCCGGAGACGGTGATTGCCCTCGCGTGGGCAAGGGTATAACCGGCGCGCTCGATCGACTGGTCGAGGAAGCCGTCTTGCGACACGTGCACGCGGGCCAGCGCTGGATCGGGCCTCAGCGCCGGCACCGGATCGGCCTGCCAACCGTCACAGCTGCCCGGATCGGCGCGATATTCGTTGATGAGGTCTGCCAGCCCGTTGCGACCCTGCGCGTGCGTCGAGCCCGCAGCGAACAGCGGCAGGCAAACCAGCAGGCCTCGCAGCATGGTGGTTGAGCCGGATTTCATGGAACTGTTTTTCAAGGAAGGCATTCGTCTCAATCAAGTTGTGGCAACGTGGGGGATTTCGCGGCTCTTGCTGCTGAGCAAGGGGACACGTTAGCACGCGGACATACATCGTCGCCCGAGAAATCGTTTCAATATGTTGCTGATGATGGAGTGCGATGTGCTCCTCGGCCTCTATTGACGCCGTGTCCGCAATGATTGCGGATCACAGGGGAGTCAACTGCCTTCATTTTCTGATCGATGCGACGATTAATCCGCTATCTGGCCAACGAGTTAAAAGACGGCGCGCGCGTGGGTATGACTAGCATGGAAGCCTAATGAAGGAAGCGGATTTGATGTAAGTCAAAAGCGGCCAAATCAAAACCTGAGGTCAGCGGTTTTCACTGGACGGAAAACTTGCTAGGACATACGCTGGGATCAATGACCAAATGAGGTTAATGAAATGTCCTACAAGACAATTATTGTGCATGTCGATGACTCGATTCACGCTGCGGAACGCATCCGGGTCGCCGCGGTGCTTGCGGCTGAACATGGTGCGCACCTGACCGGCGTGGCGGCCACTGGCGTGTCCCGCTTCGCCTATCCGAACAGCAACCCAGAGTTGGCAGGCAGCGCTCCCGCAGGAAAAATCAGCGAATTGCGCGAGCGGGCTCGCGCCGCACTGCTCGCTTTCGATCGGCGCGCACGCAGCGCCGGCGTGACGGCGTTCGAATCGGCGCTTGTCGAAGACGATGCGGTCGGGGCGCTGGAGTTGCGGGCGCGCTACGCCGACTTGGTCGTGGTCAGCCAGGCTGACCGCGACGAGCCTAGCACGAGCATGGGCACGGGCACGGGACTGCCCGAATATCTGATGCTGAACACGGGCCGGCCCGTGCTGATAGTGCCGTATGCCGGCACGTTCGCGACGGTCGGCGCCAACGCGCTCGTCGCCTGGGACGAAAGCGTCGAGGCCACCCGCGCAATCTCCAATGCGCTGCCGATGCTCGAGCGCGCGCGCAAGGTCACAGTGGCGGTGTTTAACGCCGCGCCATCGGAGGGCCGCCAACCAGGCCACGACATCGCGCTGTTCCTGGCTCGTCATGACGTGCCCTGCGAAGTCAGCTCCCAATCCAGTGCGGTCGCGGTCGGCCCGTGCCTGCTGTCGATGACGTGCGACTTGGGTACGGACTTGATCGTCATGGGCGGCTACGGCCATTCGCGCCTGCGCGAGATGCTGCTGGGCGGCGCTACCGCCGCCATCCTCGAATCGATGACGGTGCCGGTGTTGATGTCGCACTGACCTCCCGGCGCAAACATGAAACCGATCGACAAGGCCAACCTGGACGCCGTTTTGACGGTACTCGACGAGTCGTCCGAGATGAGTCTTGCCACCTGCCGGCCGGACGGTTTTCCCCAGGCGACGACAGTCAACTTTGTCCACGATCAACTGACCCTGTATTGCGCGGTCGGACTGGACAGCCAGAAGGCGCACAACATCCGCGCGAACGGCAACGTGTCGGCAACCATCAACCGCACGAAGCGCAACTGGAGCGAATTGCAGGGCCTGTCGATTGGCGGCACCGCGAGCGTGGTGGCGGACGAGGCGGAAATGCGACTGACCGGCGAACGGCTGCTGGGGCGTTTTCCACATTTACGTCACTTCATTCAGGGCACCGCTGCCCTTCCCTGGTCTGGCATGCTTTTCGTAAAGATCGTCCCGAAAGTTATTTCGATCCTCGATTACCGCCAGCGCTTCGGTCACACCGAACTCGTCGAGGTCAGTTAGCCGCCCGGCCTTGCCGATCAAGAAATCACGACGTCCGGCGGGCAAGCGGTGTACGGTCGCGGTGAACTGGCATTACAGCGTCGTGCTGGCGTTTGTCGCCCCTGGCTGTGCCTGGCTTGCGTGTCTCAGTCTCTATCAAAACCACATGCGCTGAAAGACTCCATCTTTGTCGACGAGCAAATGCTTCAGACCGCCTATTGCGTGAAGGGTGATCAACGCCACCAACACCCAAGCCAATGTGGAGTGAAGCCCGAAAAACAGTTCTGCAGTATCGTGATTCGGGCCTGCCCATGATGGAAGCCGGATTCCGAAAAACGCGACTCCACTCTTACTGGACGACGCCCCGAGAAATCCAATGATGGGCATCAGAAGCATGCACACGTAGAGGGCCCACTCGGTAACGAGGCTCAGTCTCACTTGCCACTTGGGCAGGGAGGTCGGCAGCGGAACGGGCCGATGCGTGGCACGCCAGATGATACGCAACAAAACAAGTCCAAAAACGATGATGCCGAACGATTTGTGAATATCAAAATACCAGTCGCTACCTGGGTCATCCTCGATTGCCATCATGTACCAGCCTATCCCCAATAGGCTCGCAATCATCACCGCCAAGAGCCAGTGGAGAATTACTGCTGGCGCGGCATACCGCCAGCCCGCGCTTGTATCTACTGAATTCAGTCCATGGACAGCCACTGTAGCTCCTTGAGTGATATTTCAAAATGCGGCTCGTACCGAAGAAACTTTTCCCGCTTATACAATAGTCCCGAATATGGTCCCGATGCCAGCTGCGGCCGCCATCGAAAGCGCGCTCCAGAATGTGACCCGGATTACCCCCTTTTTCACGCTGGCACCGCCGGCTTGCGCCGCCAACCCGCCAAGGAAGGCCAGAAAGACCAACGACGTGACTACGGTGAACGGAATCAGATTTTCGTGCGGGGCGAGCACTACAACCAGCAAGGGCAAGGCCGCACCGATAGCAAAGCTAAGCGCCGATGCGAAGGCGGCCTGCAGCGGCTTCGCGCTCATCGCGTCCGTGATTCCAAGCTCATCCTTTGAATGAGCTGCCAAAGGGTCATGCGCCATAAGGCTGGTGGCAACCTGTTTTGCAAGCGACGGCTCAAGACCACGGCCAACATAAATGTTCGTCAGTTCTTGGTGCTCGCCTTTGGGATTCTCGCGAAGCTCGGTACGTTCTTTCTCAAGTGCAGCCATTTCGGTATCCGCCTGGGACTGCACAGAAACGTATTCTCCCGTTGCCATCGACATGGCTCCAGCAACCAGGCCGGCGACACCGGCGACCAAGATGTTTTGGTGTGTCGCATGCGACGCCGCGACCCCGAGAATCAGACTGGACGTTGAAACTATTCCATCGTTTGCGCCCAAGACGGCGGCACGCAGCCATCCAACATTATCAAGTTTGTGCGATTCTCGGTGTCGGTTAAGCATGAGTGAACATCCTTGTTGCGAACATTACATTCTTACTTCGAGTGTATCCACTTTTCTGCATGCCGCCGCGCGAGATTTCTGCGGTTCGTATTTTAGGGTCTGGTGCGGACGTTCGTGGTGTTGGATTCGGACGGCTTGCTGAATCATCGGTGATGCTTGGTCCAGGACTTGAGGCGTTACTGTTAGCAGCTTTGTCTTCAAGATGCTGCCATTGACTCGTTCAGCGAGTGCGTTCTGACAGCAGTCGTAGCCATCGGTCATCGAACAAATCAGGCTGTGCTGACGCTGCAATTCTGATCAGCCTCAGCGCAGTACTGGATGCCGCAGTCCGAATGGTGAATCAGCGCGCGATCGGTTTTTGGCTGCCTAGAGGCGCAAAGCCTTCATGCCCCCCTCTGTATGCAAACCTGGATGTCAGTGATAACGTCGCGGTGGCGCTACTCGCTCGAACTATGTCTTGTGCGTTTGAACGACGTGCCGGGCATCTCAGCAAGTCACCAGCGTCAATGGGCAGTCCCATCTAGATTTTAAGCAGACCGCGAAATCCCCTGGCAGCGTAATAAGATTCGGCGCCGTTGTGATAGACGAATACGTGGTCATAGCGACGATCGCAAAAGAGGGCGCCGCCAAGCTTTCTTATTCTGGACGGCGTTTGCACCCAACTTGAGGTCTTTCGGTCGAATTCTCCGAGCTTCTGCAAATTTCGATACTGCTCTTCCGTCAGTATCTCGATACCCATCGAAGTAGCCATTTCGACGGCGCTGCCGCCCGGCCGGTTCACTTTTCGCGACTCCAGTGCGGCGCGATCATAACAAAGACTGCGCCGGCCGATTGGGCTTTCAGGTGAACAGTCACAGAATGTGAACTCGCCACTCGTGAGGTCATAAGCGATGACGTCTGGCTCTCCACCAGTGCGTTCCATTTCATGAATCGCTTGGAATTTTGCTGGATTGGCTTCCAATTTCGTTTGCACTACGGCCCAGTCAAGTCCGCTATGACGTCCCATGTTTTTTTCGAACCTATACCTCAGCAATTCGATGAGATCGTCTGTAATTGGTGAATCCACTCTCTCCCCCTTCTCGACAATTCTCGCGGCTCGCTGATGAGATCCCTGATCTCACAGCGGAACTGCGCCGCACCCGCCGCCTGCTTTACTCGTCAGCAGCTTAGGCTATCACGATGTTATCGGAAATTGCGCTAATCCTTTAGTGATGGCTCGGACTCCGCTTCTTTGCTTCGTTTCTTTCGCCGTCCACGATTTGCCGCCACCACGCTCACACCCAACAACGCGAGACTCAGCATAGCGCCGAGCGAAGGAGTCGCGAGCCAGCGAAGGGGCTGGCCAGGCAGTTGGGAAGGCTCCTCCCGTTGTGGATCGGAGTACGCCTGACGAAGCGCCGAACTATTCTCGGGCTCGCCTGCAAACAGCGGAATCAACGCTTTGATGAGCGGTTCCATATCCTGGGAGCCTTTGCTCGACAGCCAGTTGGCGTCCCGCACAACTGCGTCGCTTAGCCAAGTCGCCCCGGCATTAACCATGTCATCCCTCACGCCCGGCCATGACGTCAGCGCACGTTCCCTAGCTAGCCCGGCCGATGCGAGTATCAATGGAGCCTGGGACATCAATGCGATCGGCTTGCCGAGGGCGTTAAAGTCGCGAACGAAATCGCGGGCTTGGGCCGACTGCCGAAGAAGATCCGGACTGATATACCCGCCAGGAATCAGCAGACCATCGTATTCGTTGGCGCGCGCGTCGTTGATGGTTTGGTCGACCTGTAACAGATCGGCTGGCTGGTGCACATCCATGCCGCGTATCCTCCCGTGATGCAGAGACACGATCACGACCTCCGCGCCCGCTTCCTTGAGCGCTGCAACTGGAGCGACCAATTCCACTTTCTCAAAACCGTCCGCTGCCAACACGGCAATCCGCTTTCCAACAAGCTTCTTGGGCGCGTCCATATTGTTCTCCCGTTGACACTCCATTTCTTACAGAGTTGCCCGGTCGGCTTTTAGTTCCAAAAGACCTGGTGTCGTGGGTACGCACTCATCGCCGGCAGCGCCCCCTGCTCTTCCTTGGTCGGCAGCTCACCAATATTCGGAAAATCGCAGAACAATCGGCGCAGAAAGGTGGGAGTTAAGCAAGCGTATGCGGAGCGCCCGCTCCCGCTTGCGGATTCGACCGCTTTCGATCCAAAGCGGAAGCTTTTTAGAGTGCCGAGCTGATCATTGTTCGTGCTTGGCGATGAAGGCTTCAACAGCGTCGTGCAGTAGAACGGGCTTCTCCAGGAAAATGAGGTGACCACCGTCCAGGGTGGCAAACTCCGCTCCCGGAATCCGCTCTGCAAGCTCGGCGGAAAAATACGGCGGGGAGCAGAAGTCGTCCTCGCCCACCAGCACCAGCGTCGGGGTCGTGATCGACTGAAGATCATCGAAGGCGTCGTGCCCGACGATCATGTCGATCCGGGCAAAGCCGATCTCCGGTTCGAATGTGCCAGCCGATGAAGTGTTCACCCACGCCTGCACCTGGTCCGGATGTTCTCGAATGAATCTCGGGGCGAACAGGAACAGTGCGTTTGCCTCGGTGGACGCGCGCAGCCCGGAATCGGTCAGCATGCGTCGCCGCATATCGAACTGACGACGGTAGAAGGCGTCCGCGCGTGCAATCGAAGAGACAATTGTCGCGCTGCGCAATAGTTCGCGGTGATTAATCGCCAGCAACTGCGCGATGGCGCCCCCGGTCGAGGACCCGACTACGTGGACCGGTCCGCTTCCGACCGCCTCGATGACCCGTGCCATGTCCCGCGCGTGTTGCGTAATCGTCATATCGCGTGCGATGTGCTCGGACGCGCCGGTGCCGCGGTGATCAGGCACGATCACCTGGTGATGCTCGGCGAACAAATCGATCTGTGGGCCCCAGGATGCACCCACTCCCGCGAGCCCCGCCAGAAGAAGCACGGGCGAACCTTGGCCCTTGATCTCGTAGTGGATTGAAACACCGTCGGACGTTATGTTTGGCACTTTGCTTTTCCGGGTTCGGAGCGACCCAACGAAGAAATCGATCGCGTCGATAGTAGCGTCAATGAGATTAATATTAGCACCGCCGACGTGCGTGAGCGCTGGCGCGGCCGCCGACGATGGGACGCGATCCTTTCCGGATCGTGCTGAAAAGTATGGGACGCTGGCGAACGCCGTTTTTTAATCGCCAGGCGAAAAAAAAGCTCCCGGTGAGGGAGCTTTTTTCCTGCTTCTGGCGGAGAGGGTGGGATTCGAACCCACGGTAGGGGGAAACCCTACGCCTGATTTCGAGTCAGGTACATTCGACCACTCTGCCACCTCTCCGGTGTTTCATTTGAACTCTTGGCCAGCTAGGTAGCACAAGGGTGGTCTTCAAATTCTGTTCGCTTGCTGCTGCGAGGACAAGATTATAGCAAAGCCTGACGGAAACGGAAGAGGGAAAATGCAAAATATCCGAATATTTTGCATCCCCGCAAGTTACGCTGCCGGCGCCAGGCGTTCCAGCCCACCCATGTATGGGCGCAGCACTTCAGGAATCACCACGCTGCCATCGGCCTGCTGATAGTTCTCCAGCACCGCCACCAGCGTACGTCCCACCGCCAGGCCCGAGCCGTTCAGCGTGTGCACCAGCTCAGGCTTGCCCGCGGCATTGCGGAAGCGCGCCTGCATCCGGCGCGCCTGGAATGCTTCGCAGTTCGACAGCGACGAAATCTCGCGGTAGGTGTTCTGCGCCGGCAGCCATACTTCCAGGTCATAGGTCTTGGTCGCGCCAAAGCCCATGTCGCCGGTGCACAGCGACATCACGCGGTAAGGCAGGCCCAGTCCCTTCAGGATGGCCTCGGCATGCCCGACCATCTCTTCCAGCACGTCGTACGATTGGTCCGGATGCACGACCTGCACCAACTCCACCTTGTCGAACTGGTGCTGGCGGATCATGCCGCGCGTGTCGCGGCCGTAGCTGCCTGCCTCGGAACGGAAGCATGGCGTGTGCGCGGTCATCTTGATCGGCAGGTCGTCCAGCGCGACGATCTCGTCACGCACGATATTGGTCAGCGAAACTTCGGACGTCGGGATCAGGTAGAAGGTCTCGCCCTCACCTTCCGCGCCACCCTTCTTCACCGAGAACAGATCGGCTTCGAATTTCGGCAGTTGCCCGGTGCCGCGCAGCGAATCGGCGTTGACCAGGTAGGGCGTATAGCATTCGGTATAGCCATGCTCGCCAGTGTGGGTGTTGAGCATGTACTGCGCCAGCGCGCGGTGCAGGCGCGCGATGCCGCCCTTCATGACGGAGAAACGCGAACCGGTGAGTTTGGTGGCGACTTCGAAATCGAGCCCGAGACGGGCACCGACGTCGACGTGGTCCTTGACTTCGAAATCGAATGCGGGCGGCGTACCGACCTTGCGCACTTCGACGTTGCCTGCTTCATCGACACCGACCGGCACGGATGTGTGCGGCAGGTTCGGTACCGATTCCATGAAGGCGGCCAGCTTGGCCTGCACTTCCGACAGCAAGGTTTCATTCGCCTTCAGCTCGTCGCCGAGGCCGGCCACTTCGGCCATTACTCCGGCAGTGTCTTCGCCTTTACCCTTGAGCATGCCGATCTGCTTCGACAGCGAGTTGCGCTTGCCTTGCAGTTCTTCGGTGCGGGTCTGGATCGCCTTGCGTTCGGCTTCGAGGGCGTTGAACCCTGCCACGTCGAGCACGTACTTGCGGCTTGCCAGGCGGGCGGCGACATTGTCGATGTCTTTGCGGAGAAGTTGAATGTCTATCATTTTGGAATTGCCGGTATGTTGAGACCGCAATTGTACCAAGTAGACGGCCATTCCCAGCGAACTTTGCGGGGAGCTCTCCCGCAGCGCGCTCGCAGGCGCTGTTACATCAAACCGCCCTGGCTTTTTCGGCGGCGCTCAGGCGATGGCCTTTGATGACGACGACTTGCATGCCCTGTTCGACGGCGACTGCTTTAACGGCGCTTGGTGCGGCGATGGTTTGCGCCGGCACGCGGGCCGATGCATACGTCGCGAAGGTAGCCAGTACTGCGGCGGCGAGGAAAACTGCTTCGATGTTTTTACGGACTTTCATGATGCCCTCCAGGTGGTGAAGTGAGTTGGTATGGTCGTACTTTATCCATTCGACCCACGCACCTCCACCGACTTGCGATGGAGCGCACGAAACGCGGGACAGGCTGCCAAAAAAGCGGAATAAAGCCGCCGCCACGGCCGTTTTCCGGCCGCCGTCCGAGAGGCCGAGCCCGCAAACCGCTGTCGGAAACCTTTACACCTGCGCCACGCGCTTCAATCTCCTTTTCAGCAAGTGGTTGATTCTAATAAATGTTTTCCTGATGGCATGTTAATTGCTTGTAGTAAATTAGAAGTAAAGTAAAACAACTAAACTAGAGGATCTTGCAATGCAATCAGTAAAAAAAATGACGTTAGGTTTTGTCCTTGCTGTTTCATTTTGCGCATCGGCGTTCGCGTCGGTAACGCAATCGACGGCGCCTGCTGGCTCCAACTCGGGCGGCTCATGGAACCAAGCAACGCTGGGTACCGTAACCTTTGCGAACGGCACCAATTCGATCCTGGCCCTGAACTCCACCGTCAGTCTGGTCGACCAGGGCTGGGGCGGCCAGGACCCGGGCGGCAACCAAGTTTACATCGGCCTGTTCGAAGGCAACGCCCTCGTATGGTGGCAGCACGTTGCGGGCGCAGTCCATAACTGGACCACCCAGAGCTATGACATCTCCACCGACCTGACATCGCTGACCGTCCTCAACGCGGCAATGAAGGACCTCGACTGGTCCACCAACCCGACCGTCACGATGCGCATGGTCGCTAGCCCGATCGGCTATCAAGGCTGGAACCTCACCACCAGCAACGGTTCGTTCAGCGTCACTTCCGCTGTTGTGCCTGAGCCGGCGTCGCTGGCCCTGTTCGGTCTCGGCCTGGTCGGATTCGCAGCATCGCGCCGCAAGCTCGTGAAGTAATCGCGCGGCCGCAATGAAAAAACCCGCCAGGTGCGGGTTTTTTTACGTCCGGCGCATCACAACTAACCGCGCGCGTCTTCGTCCAGGCTGCGTAGCCACGCCAGCTTCTCGGCGATCTTGGCTTCGATCCCGCGCGGCACCGGCTCGTACCAGCCCGGTTCCGCCATGCCTTCCGGCAGGTACGTTTCGCCCGCGGCATAGGCATTCGGCTCGTCGTGCGCGTAACGGTATTCGTGGCCGTAGCCCAGCTCTTTCATCAGCTTGGTCGGCGCATTGCGCAAATGGACCGGCACTTCGCGCGACTTGTCCTTTTTGACGAACGCCACCGCCCGGTTGTAGGCGTTGTAGCCGGCGTTGCTCTTGGCCGCGATGGCCAGGTAGATCACCGCCTGCCCCAGCGCCAGCTCGCCTTCCGGGGACCCCAGCCGCTCGTACGTGGCGGCGGCGTCGTTGGCGATCTGGATCGCGCGCGGATCGGCGATGCCGATGTCTTCCCACGCCATGCGCACGATACGGCGCAACAGGTACTGCGGATCGGCGCCGCCGTCGAGCATGCGGCACAGCCAGTACAGCGCGGCGTCCGGATGCGAACCGCGCACCGACTTGTGCAGCGCCGAAATCTGGTCGTAGAAATTGTCGCCGCCCTTGTCGAAGCGGCGCGAATTCAAGGTCAGCGCATTGTCGACGAATTCGCCGGTGATGTGCGTGATGTTGGACGTCTCGGCCGACGTCTTGGTCTGCTCGAGCAAGTTGAGGAAGCGGCGCGCATCGCCGTCCGCGTAGCCGATCAGCGTGGCGATGGCGACATCGTCGAACTCGAGATGCTTGAGCACCCTCTCCTGCGCGCGCGCCAGCAGCTGCAGCAGCTCCGCATCGGTCAGCGCCTTGAGCACGTACACCTGCGAGCGCGACAGCAGCGCCGAGTTGACCTCGAACGAAGGATTCTCGGTGGTGGCGCCGATCAGCGTGACCAGGCCCGATTCGACGAACGGCAGCAAGGCATCCTGTTGCGACTTGTTGAAGCGGTGGATCTCGTCGATGAACAGAATGGTGTGCTTGCCGCCAGCCAGGTAGTGCTCCGCCTGTTCAATCGAGGCGCGGATGTCCTTGACGCCGGACAGCACCGCGGACAGCGCGATGAATTCGCAGTCGAAGGCATGTGCGGTCAGGCGCGCCAGCGTAGTCTTACCGACGCCGGGCGGGCCCCACAGGATCATCGAGTGTGGCTTGCCGGACTTGAAGACCAGGTTCAGCGGCTTGCCGGGACCGAGCAGGTGACTCTGGCCGATGACTTCTTCGATGGTGCGCGGACGCAGCGCCTCGGCCAGCGGGGCAGCTGGTTCGTTCTTGAACAGGTCATCCATTCGCACTGCTCCGCGGAGGGCATGGGCTGGAAGTGGCGAAGCGAGATGGGTTTGAAGTTGGGCGCATGAACGGGGCAGAGTGCCGGTTAACCGATACCGCTAGTTTAACGGAACGACGAAAGGTACGTTCTGAATATAAGACTGGCAATCGTACGGGGCGGTTCCGTCGAGCAGCGCTATGTTTTGCGGCTGTTCTACTTTTCCGCTAACCCAAAGACCGTCGGCTTCAAGTCTAACAATGTAAATTGGCCGGCGGTGTGCGTTGTTTGCCTGCGCGCCGCGTTACTTCGGGGGCGACGTCTTGAGGCGGATGAAGCCATCGCTTTGGCCAACCGCCGCCGCGCCGTTCATCGTGCTCGGCTTGAACCGGCATGACTTGATGAACGCGACTGCTTCGGCATTGAGCGCCTTGTCGTGTTCGTAAGACGAGGCCCAGATCGGCTCGCCCGCTTCATTGACGCCGAAACGGATCGACACGCCTGGCGCCTCAACCCGGTCGTACGTCGATGCGACATAGGTCGAGAACCGTTCGGACGCTGCGCAGCTGTCGGGAATCAGAGCCGGCGCCGCGGCGCTGTCGACCCGCAACTGCTTGCCGAACTTGAACTCCATCGTGCCCGGCGGTGGCGTCTCGCCGGCCGCTGGAACCGGAAGCTTGCAGCGCGACAGCGCGATAATCGCAGCCTTGTCCAAATCTCTGAACCCACTGCTCTTGAGGATCCTGACGTCGGCGACCTTTCCTTGCGCGTTGGCCAGGTACTGCAGCATCACGTCACCGGACATGTTCTCGCGCACCGCGGCGGTCGACAGAACCGGCACCGGGCAATCGTAAGGTTTGACCACCTGGCCGGAATCAGCGGCGTGCAACGCACCAGCCGACAGCGCCAGCAGCGCCAGGAACCCGCATTTCACGCGCATGTCAGTTGTTGAAAACGTCGGCGCCCTTCGGCATCACGAACTTGAACTGCTGCGCCGTCAGCGCAGGATTCTTCTCGAATTTCTTGAACGAGATAATCGAGGTCGAACCGAACGCATCGTGCAGCTCCATCGTCTCCGGCGTCCCGTTGCGCAGGCCGATGCTGATCTGGTCGAAGGTCGAATCCTTGGCCTTCGGCTTCGCATCGAGCCATTCCAGGCCCCCGCGTGCAGGCGCCTCGCTCAAAGTGAAGTTCTTCTCCAGGTCGTTGCTGCCGAACAGGATCGCAGCCGGCGACGAGCCAAGCGCATTGCCCAGCTTCTTGACGGTGACCTGGTTCAGGTCTTTGTCGTAGATGTACAGCTGCTCGCCGTCCGCCTGCAGCAGCTGCTCGTACGGCTTCACGTACGTCCAGATGAACTTGCCCGGACGCGCGAACAGGAAAGTGCCGGTCGACACGGGCGCCGCTTTGCCCGTCTCGGACTTCTTGATCTGCTGCTGCGTGAATTCGCCGCGCGCCGCCTTGGTGCCGGCGACGAAAGTCTTGAATTGCTCCAGCGCGCTCGCGTGCGCCGCACCGGTGATGGCCAGCGCGCCCGCGAACAGCAGCGAACCCAACGTCATAGTCTTCTTGATACTCATCGATTTCCTTGTTTTTAGTCGGCGCTGGCGGCCGGCACCAGGATGTCCCGGTTGCCATTCGACTGCATGGCCGACACCACGCCGCTGTTTTCCATTTGCTCGAGCAGGCGCGCGGCCCGGTTGTAGCCGATCCGCAGGTGCCGCTGCACCAGCGAAATCGACGCGCGCCGGTTCTTCAGCACGACCTGCACCGCCTGGTCGTAGAGGGCATCGGCCTCGCCGCCACCCTCGCCCGCCGGCGCGCCATCGGCGCCGCCTTCACCCTCGAGCGTGCCGCCTTCGAGAATGCCTTCAATGTAATTCGGTTCGCCTGTCGCTTGTAAATGTTTTACAACTCGATGCACTTCTTCGTCCGAGACGAAGGCGCCGTGCACGCGCACCGGCAGCCCGGTCCCCGGCGGCATGTACAGCATGTCGCCCATGCCGAGCAGCGCTTCGGCGCCCATCTGGTCGAGAATGGTGCGCGAGTCGATCTTCGACGAGACCTGGAACGCGATGCGGGTCGGGATGTTCGCCTTGATCAGGCCCGTAATCACGTCGACCGACGGACGCTGGGTCGCCAGGATCAGGTGCAGGCCGGCCGCACGGGCCTTCTGCGCGATACGGGCGATCAGTTCCTCGACCTTCTTACCGACGACCATCATCAGGTCGGCCAACTCGTCGATGATGATGACGATGGTCGGCAGCTTCTCGAGCGGCTCCGGCGAATCCGGGGTCAGGCTGAACGGATTCGGGATGTGCTCCTCGCGCTTGGCCGCCTCGGCGATCTTGGCGTTGTAGCCGGCCAGGTTACGCACGCCGAGCTTGCTCATCAGCTTGTAGCGGCGCTCCATCTCGTTGACCGCCCAGTTCAGCGCGTGGCCGGCCTGGCGCATGTCGGTCACCACCGGCGCCAGCAGGTGCGGGATGCCTTCGTAGACCGACATCTCGAGCATTTTCGGATCGATCAGGATCAGGCGCACGTCGGCCGGATCGGATTTATACAGCAGCGACAGGATGGTCGCGTTGATGCCGACCGATTTACCCGAGCCGGTGGTGCCGGCCACCAGCAAGTGCGGCATCTTGGCCAGGTCGGCGATCACCGGCTTGCCGGCGATGTCCTTGCCCAGCGCGATGGTCAGTGGCGAGGCGCTGTCGTTGTAGAGCTTCGAGCCGACGATTTCGGTCAGGCGCACGATCTGGCGCTTCGGATTCGGCAGCTCGAGCGCCATGTAGTTCTTGCCCGGGATGGTCTCGACCACCCGGATCGAAGTCAGCGACAGCGAACGGGCCAGGTCGCGCGCCAGGCCGACGATCTGGCTGCCCTTGACGCCGGTGGCCGGCTCGATTTCGTAACGGGTCACGACCGGGCCAGGATAGGCCGCCACGACCTTGGCGTCGACGCCGAAATCCGACAGCTTCTTTTCGATCAGGCGGCTGGTGAATTCGAGCGTCTCGACCGACACGGTTTCCTGGTATTCGGCCGCTTCGTCGAGCAAGGACAGCGGCGGCAGCGGCGAATCGCCCGGCAGGTCGCGGAACAGGGTCGCCTGCTTCTCCTTCTCGACGCGCTCGGACTTGACGATGACAGGGGCGACCTGCGGCTCGATCTTGACCGGCGGCGCGGCGACGTGCTTTTCGACGTGCTTGGCGCGTTCGTGCACCAGCACCTCGTCGCGCTTGACGGCCGCCACTTCGCCCTGCTTGCGGTCTTCGCGGTCCTGGTAGCGCAGGCGGAACCAGTCGATCGACACTTCGAGCGCCTCGCCAATGCGCTCGGCCACGGCCAGCCAGGAGATGTGGAAGAACAGCGACAGGCCGATGAAAAACAGCAGCAGCAGCAGCAAGGTGGCGCCGGTGAAGCCGAACGCCATCGCTCCCTGGCCGATCAGCTGACCCAGCACGCCGCCCGGGGCGCGCGGCAATTGCACCTGCAAGGAGTACAGGCGCAGGTATTCGAGGCCAAGGCTGCCGCCGAACAGCAGCACGAAGCCAATCCAGCGGATCACCGCTTCCTGCTGGTGTTCCGGGTCGCTCTGCGCTTCCATGACGAATTTCTGGGTCATCTGGCGATAGTCCTTCCAGAGCAGGCGCGCGAAACAGACGCACCACCACCACGCGGAAAAGCCGAAGATGAACAGCATCAGGTCGGCCAACCAGGCGCCGGCACGGCCGCCCATGTTCGCCACCTTGGCCACCACGACGTCGTGCGACCAGCCCGGATCGCCCTTGTGGTACGTAAGCAGAATGATCACGAAATACAGGAACAGCACCGCCAGCGCGATCCAGCGCGCCTCGGACAACAGGCGTACCAGACGGTTCGGCAGCGGTTGCCGGAGTGTGGGATTGCGCGTGTAGCTATTGCTGGTAGGTTGGCTTGTCTTTGTCATACTTGTTGCGAAATTGATGCCAGAAATGCGATGCGCCCATTCTAAGCCATATATTGTTCGGCGGGCCCATCATTCATGCTTGGCCGCATCATCGTCTATAATCGCGGGGTTGCCGCCGGCCTTGATCTGGCCGGGAATGGCCCCAATTTCTTTCCATACACACGACCAAAAGCTCTCCATGACCACTACCAAACACGCCAAAGTCCTGATTCTGGGTTCCGGGCCTGCCGGCTACGCCGCTGCCGTCTACGCCGCGCGCGCCAACCTGAACCCGATGCTGGTGACCGGCGTCGAGCAAGGCGGCCAGCTGATGACCACGACCGACGTCGAAAACTGGCCGGGCGATCCGATGGGCGTGCAAGGACCGGAGCTGATGCAGCGCCTGCTGCAGCATGCGGAGCGTTTCAACACCGAAGTGATCTTCGACCATGTCCACACCACCTTCCTCAACGAGACGCCGATCCGGCTGCTCGGCGACAGCCATGAATTCACCTGCGACTCGCTGATCATCGCGACCGGCGCCTCGGCCCAGTACCTTGGCCTGCCGTCCGAAGAAGCCTTCATGGGCAAGGGCGTGTCGGCTTGCGCAACCTGCGACGGCTTCTTCTACCGCGGCCAGGAAGTCGCGGTCGTCGGCGGCGGCAATACCGCGGTCGAGGAAGCGCTGTACCTGTCGAACATCGCCACCAAGGTCACCATCATCCACCGCCGTAACAAGTTCCGCGCCGAGCCGATCCTGATCGACCGCCTCAACGCCAAGGCGGCCGAGGGCAAGATCGTCATCAAGTACAACCACACGCTCGACGAAGTGACGGGCGACACCAGCGGCGTCACCGGCATCAACATCAAGTCGACCGAGAATGGCGCGATCACCCCGCTGAAGGTGCACGGCCTGTTCGTGGCGATCGGCCACAAGCCGAACACCGGCATCTTCGAAGGCCAGCTCGATATGCACAACGGCTACATCAAGACCAAGACCGGTCTCGAAGGCATGGCCACCGCCACCAACGTGCCGGGCGTGTTTGCCGCCGGCGACGTGCAGGATCACATCTACCGCCAGGCGATCACCAGCGCCGGCACCGGCTGCATGGCCGCGCTGGATGCCCAGCGCTACCTGGAAAGCCTGGAAGACTGAGCGACCCGATGGCCGGTTTGAAAGACTTCGCGGACCTCAAGGCCCTGCGCGAAACGCTCAAGGAACAGGAGCAAGCGCGCGCGGTGGAGAAAGCCGCACGTGAAAAGCGAGAGCAACAGGCGCGTGAGGAAGCGAACGTGTTCCGCGGCGCCATCAAGGACGTCAAGAAGATCCCCGAGTCGGGCCGCTATGTGCCGCCGATGGCGCCGATTCCGGTGCGTGGAGCTGGCCCCGCCAAACCGCGCTCGCTGGAAGAGGACAATGCGGCGGTGCTGCGCGAATCGCTGTCGGACCAGTTCGACGTCGAGGGCCTGCTGGAAGACGATCCGACGCTGAGCTATTCGCGCGATGGCGTCGGGCCGGACGTGGTGCGCAAGCTGCGCAAGCGGCACTGGCCGGTGCAGGACGAACTGGACCTGCACGGCATGAACCGCGAGATCGCGCGCGACCAGGTAGGCGACTTCCTGCGGCGCGCGATGAAGCGCGGTCTGCGCTGCGTGCGCATCATCCACGGCAAGGGCTATGGATCGGCCGGCGGCGAACCGGTGCTGCGTTCGATCGTGCATAGCTGGCTGGTGCAAAAAGACGAAGTGGTCGCCTTCTGCGTGGCCAACAAAGGCGACGGCGGGCACGGCGCGCTGATCGTGCTGCTGAAACCCGCGCTCGAGCTCTGATATTTCAAAACCGGGGTCAGACCCGGGTCTAGCTGCGCTATTCAAGTTCGATGAAATATTTCAAAACCGGGGTCTGACCCCGGTTTTGAAATACCCTGGCTCTGGTGTTTTGCCGCTTTCTTAGCGGCATGTTAGGCTGTCAATATTCTCCACCAGCAAATCGCCCTGCATGACCCTTATCACGTTTATTGAAATTCTGGCGATCCTGGTCGGTGCGTTTTCTGGCTTTATCGAAGCGCGCCGCAAGCGCATGGACCTGGTCGGCGTCTTCACGGTCGCCTTCATCACCGCATTCGGCGGCGGCACTCTGCGCGACATCCTGCTCGACCGCCGCCCGCTGTTCTGGGTCACCCATCAGGAATATGCGATTCTGATTTTCGTGCTGGCCCTGGTCGCCTCCCCGCTCATCCGCACCTTGCGCCAGATGGTCTCGGAGCGCCTGATCGTTATCGCCGATGCCATCGGCCTCGGCCTGTTCTCGATCGCCGGCGTCGCGGCGGCGCTGGACGCCAACATGCCGCTGTTCATCGCATCGATGATGGGTGTGATCACGGGGATTTTCGGCGGCGTGCTGCGCGACATCGTCTGCAACGAAGTGCCGATGGTATTCCGGGACGGCAAACCTTACGCGATCTGCGCCTTCCTCGGCAGCTGGATGTTCCTGATCATGCGCAAGCTGGAGTTGCCGCACGACTTTGCGCTGTGGTCGAGCGCCACCGTCATCATGACGCTGCGCCTTCTCAGCTGGCGATTCGACATGCGGCTGGGCCGCTAAGCTCTGGGGGCAGGTCCGACATTCGGACCTGACCCCAGAGGTTGATTACACCGCGTCGGGCCCGGTCTCGCCGGTGCGGATCCGGATCACCTGCTCGACATCCTGCACGAAAATCTTGCCGTCGCCGATCTTGCCGGTACGCGCGGCCTTGATGATGGCATCGACTACCTGCTCGGTCATCGCGTCGTCGACCACCACTTCAATCTTCACCTTCGGCAGGAAGTCGACCACGTACTCGGCGCCGCGATACAGCTCGGTGTGGCCCTTCTGGCGCCCGAAACCCTTCACTTCGGTCACGGTCAGCCCGGTCACGTTGACGTCGGCCAGCGCCTCGCGCACTTCATCGAGCTTGAACGGTTTGATGACACAGGTAATCTGCTTCATGGTGACTCCTTTTATTTACTCGTAAAATCGGGATGTGATCGGGTAGCGCCAGTCGCGCCCAAAGCCGCGGTGCGTGACGCGGATGCCGACCGGCGACTGGCGCCGCTTGTATTCGTTGATCTTGATGAGCCGCGTCACGCGCGCCACATCGGCCGCCGGATAGCCCGCTTCGACAATCTCGGCGATCGAATGGTTCTCCTCCATGTACATGCGCATGATCGCGTCGAGCACTTCGTACGGCGGCAGCGAGTCCTGGTCAAGCTGATTCTCACGCAGCTCGGCCGACGGCCCGCGCGTCAGGATCCGGCTCGGGATCACGTCGGCCACGCTGTTGCGCCAGGCGCACAGCCGGTACACCAGCGTCTTGGCGATGTCCTTGATGACGGCGAAGCCGCCCGCCATGTCGCCATATAGCGTACAGTATCCGACCGCCATCTCGCTCTTGTTGCCAGTGGTGAGAACGATGCTGCCATGCTTGTTCGACAGCGCCATCAGCAAGGTGCCGCGGATCCGCGCCTGGATGTTTTCCTCGGTCGCGTCTTCCTTCAGGCCGGCAAATTCTTCGGCCAGGGTCGAGCGAAAGGCGTCGAAGCAAGCCTTGATCGGGATTTCGTCGTAACGCACGCCGAGCCGCGCCACCATTTCACGCGAGTCGATCCATGAGATGTCGGCGGTGTACTGCGACGGCATCATGATGGCGCGTACCTTGTCGGCGCCCAGCGCATCGACCGCGATCGCCAAAGTCAGCGCCGAGTCGACCCCGCCCGACATGCCGATCAGCACACCAGGAAAGCCGTTCTTGCCGATGTAGTCGCGCACGCCCAGCACCAGCGCCTGGTACACCTGCGCCTCAAGCTTGAGCGCCGGCGGCAACGTTTGCGGCACCGGCCGCGCGCCGTCGAATTCGACGATCTGGAAGTCTTCCTCGAAATGCTTCAGCTGCACGCACAGCGCGCCCTGCTGGTCCATCACGAACGAGTCGCCATCGAAGATCAGCTCGTCCTGACCGCCCACCAGGTTGGCGTACACCAGCGACATGCCCTGCGCCACCACGTTCTGGCGCATCGTCTCGTAGCGCAGGTGCTGCTTGTTCATGTGGTACGGCGAGCCGTTCGGCACCAGCAGCACTTCGGCGCCGGCCGCGCGGGCGCGCGCGGGCGCATGCGGGAACCAGGTGTCTTCGCAGATGTTGACGCCGAAGCGCACCCCGCGCACAGCGAATACCAGCGGCTCGTCGCTCGACTCGAAATAGCGCTTTTCGTCGAACACGGTGGTATTCGGCAGGTCGTGCTTGCGATAAGTACCGAGCGCGGCGCCGTCCACCAGCACCGAGGCGGCGTTGTAGCGCGCGCGCCCGTCGGTGTCGGGATGGCCCACCACCACGTGCAAACCCGGGAAGGCGGCGAGGTCGGCGGCAAGGCCGGCCAACGTCTCGCGGGTTTTTGCGTAGAATGCATTGCGCAACAGCAGATCTTCGGGCGGATAGCCGACCAGCGACAACTCGGGCGTGAGCACCACGTCGGCGCCGGCGGCGGCCGCGCGGCGCGCCGCCTCAAGGATGATGGCGCGGTTGCCGGCAAGATCCCCGACGGTGCTGTTCATCTGAACGATAGCGACTTTGACTGTCATAACGGTAATACCTGATAGCACCAGAATTTGGAAAATGAATTATCGCACGCATATCGTTTCTTCCCTATCCGAGATCGGCCAGTCCGCCTGGGACGGCCTCGCCCTCGCGCAGGAGCGCAGCAACCCTTTCCTGTCCTACGCGTTCTTGAATGCGCTGCACGAGTCGGGCAGCGCCAGCGCCGAATCGGGCTGGCAGCCGCAATTCATCGCGCTGTATGACGGCGACACCCTGGCCGCGGCCATGCCGCTGTACGTCAAGGCGCACTCGTACGGGGAATATGTGTTCGACTGGGCCTGGGCCGACGCCTACCATCGCAACGGGCTCGAGTACTACCCGAAGCTGCTGTCGGCGATCCCGTTCACGCCCGTGACCGGCCCGCGGCTGATGGCGGTCGACGCGCCGGCGCGCGCCGCGCTGATCAAGGTGCTGCGCGCGACGCAGAAGGCGTCCGGAGTTTCTTCCACGCACATCTTGTACCCGCCCGAAGACCAGGCCAAACAGCTGGGCGAAGCGGGCTACATGCTGCGCAGCGGTGTGCAGTTCCATTGGCTCAACGCGGGCTACGCCGATTTCGAGGAGTTCCTGGCGACCCTGGAACAGAAGAAGCGCAAGAACATCCGCGCCGAGCGGCGCAAGGTGCGCGAAGCGGGCGTCACCTTGCGCCGGGTGCGCGGCATCGATGCGACGGACGCCGACTGGCGCCTGTTCAACCGCTGCTACAAGCACACCTATGCGGCGCATCATTCGACGCCCTACCTGAACCTCGATTTCTTCCAGCGCATCGGGCGCAGCATGCCGCACAATATCCTGCTGGTGATCGCCGAACGTGACGGCAAGCCGGTGGCCTCGTCGCTGGTGATCCATTCCGAGGACACCCTGTTCGGCCGCTACTGGGGCGAGCTGGAACACGTGCCCTGCCTGCACTTCGAGACCGCCTACTACCAGCCGCTGGAGTTCTGCATCGAGCAGAAGATCGCCGTGTTCGAGGGCGGCGCGCAGGGAGAACACAAGATGGCGCGCGGCTTCCTGCCGACCAAGACCTGGTCGGCGCACTGGCTGGCGCATCCCGCCTTCGCCGACGCGATCGAACGCTTCCTGGAGCGCGAGGCCGGTGGCATCGACGACTACATCGACGAACTGAACGACCGCAACCCGTTCCGCACGCGCGAATGATTATTTTGGCGTGAGCTGCGCGCCCCAGGCCGATATCGACTTGTGTTCGCGCAGAATGGCGTCGTGCCGGTCGATGGCGACCACCGCGCCTTGCGGGTCGAGCAGCACGAAACTCGGGTAGCTCCTAATGCGCAGCTCGTCGATCAGCTTTTTCGATTCCGGCACCAGCATCCACTCGAACCTCGTGTCCGCGGCGAACTTGCGCGTTTCGTCCTGGGTATCGAAAGTCACGCCGACGAAATTCATGTCCGCGCGCTGCTTCGCCAGCGCATTCAACTCAGGCACTTCCTTGATGCAGGGCGCGCACTGCGCGAAGTAGAAATTGATCAGCGAATAGCGCCCGCGCAGGCTGGCGTTGTCGACCGCGGCGCCGTCCAGCCTGGCCAACTGAAATTTCGGAAACGGCTCGCCGGCCTTGAGCGCTGGAGGCGGTGGCGCCATGGCCTTGAGCGCTTCCTTGGTCGTGATGCCGAGTATCGCGGCCATGTCCTGACCCGGCCCCCGCTTCTTTGTCACGATGAATGGCTGCCCTTCCTTGCGCAGGTCGGCGAATTGCTGCGCCGAGATTTCCTTGCCGGCGGCGTCGCGGTAACTGATGTCGCTGACCTGCTCGAGCTTCATCGCCTTGATGATTTGCTGGACCGATTCCGGCAACGGCGGCTGCGGCGCGTCGGCCCGGGCGAGCGGAGCCAGTGAGGCCAGCAGCAAGGCGGCGCCAGCGAGCGAACTGCGTGAAAGCATGGGCTTCCTTTTTCCGGTTTACGCCTGGTGGCGGCAATGAAAGTTAGCATACATGCAAACTTTCATCAAAGCAATCCGTTGCAGGTTCGCTACGGCGGCCTGTGAGCTGGCACAACGTATCGGTGGCCGCCCGGCGCGCTTGGCGAGCCCTTCTTCCCCTGCGAAAGCGCCTGTCCGGCCTGCTTGTTGTGCAATTTTGCACACAGGCCGTGCAAGCCTCTATCTATTATTCAACAGGCAAAGCGGGCACACTCCGTTGCATTGTGTATAACCCCCATAAAAAAAGATAACAACCTGAAGGAGACTGTAATGCGTATGTCGAACAAACAGAAGATGGTCTTGCGTCGTTCCGTCGCGGTCATCATGGCCATTCCCGCCGTGTCGTGGAGTACGGCATACGCGCAAACGGCTCCCGCCGACACGGAAACCGTCGCCCCGATCGAAAAAGTGATGGTCACCGCACGCCGCCGCCCTGAGCTGATTCAGGACGTGCCGGGCGCGGTCACCTCGTTCTCCGGCGCGCAACTGGAAAAGCAGGCGATCCCCGACCTCACCGCGATCGCCGACATGACGCCGAGCACCACGCTGAAAAGCTCGCGCGGCACCAACACCACGCTGACCGCCTTCATGCGCGGCGTCGGCCAGCAGGACCCGGTCGCCGGCTATGAGCAAGGTGTCGGCATCTACCTCGACGACATCTACCTGGTTCGCCCGCAAGGCGCGCTGACCGACATCTACGACCTCGAACGCATCGAAGTGCTGCGCGGCCCGCAAGGTACACTGTACGGCCGCAACACCATCGGTGGCGCGGTCAAGTACGTCACCCGCAAGCTGGCGCCGATGACCACCTTC
Organism: Pseudomonadota bacterium; assembly: GCA_046728335.1. GTDB lineage: Bacteria > Pseudomonadota > Gammaproteobacteria > Burkholderiales > Burkholderiaceae_D > JAFCUW01. The sequence goes on from JBKPEJ010000038.1 coordinate 63,916, forward strand.
GACGCCAAGGCCACCTTCGGCAGCTACAATGAAAAAGACCTGGTGCTCAAAGCCAGCACGCCGGTCTCCGACATGCTGCGCGTCGGCGGCACCATCGCCACCTTCAACCGCGACGGTTTCGGCCACAACGTCATCACCGGCGCCGAAAACTACAACAAGAAAATGCTGGCCGGCCGCCTCAGCATCGAACTCGTGCCAAGCAGCGACCTGTTCATCCGCCTGGCGACCGACCGCACGGTCGACGATTCGAATCCGAAGCAAGGCTACCGCCTCACGACCGGAACGGCGCCGGCCAACCTGCCGGTCCTGGCCGGCGATTACGACACCCGCGCCGACTTGTACGCCGTCAATGGCCATAAGCAGCAGGTCGTCAATCAGGGCACCACGCTGATGGCCGAGTACCAGCTCGATACGAGCCTGTCGATCAAGTCGGTGAGCGCCTACCGCAAATCGAAGTCCTACGCGCCGATCGACTTCGATTCGCTCAATACGCCGGTGATCCAAGCGCCAACGATCTATTCGGACAAGCAGACCAGCCAGGAATTCCAGCTCACTTACACCGGCGCCAAGCTGCAAGGCGTGGCCGGCGTATTCTGGATGAAGTCCAACGCCTTCAACGAATTCGACGTGCAGCTCCCCGCATTAGGCGGCCTGTCCGCGTACACCCGCGACGACGTCGATACCAAGACCTGGGCCGCATACGCCGACGCCAGCTACAATCTGACCGATACCTTCAACATCGCCTTGGGCGGCCGCTTCACCAACGACGAGCGCAGCGCGGCGATCTTCAAGCGCACTTATTTGGGCTACCAATCGCCAACGCTGGGCAATCCGGCTGCCGTTCCCTTCACGCCGGCCAACACCGACCTCGGAAAAAGCGATCTCAACCGTACCGATACCAAGTTCACGCCAAAACTTGGCTTCGGCTTGAAGCTTACGCCGGAACACAATTTGTACGGCACCGCGGCGCAAGGCTTCAAGGGCGGCATGTTTGATCCGCGCATGGACCTGACCGCTACCGGCGGCCCGAACACCCCCCTTTCGCTGTTGAAGCGCAAGGGCGTCAATCCTGAAGAAGTCACCTCATTCGAACTGGGCGTGAAATCAAACATGAACGGCGGCACCTTCCAGACCAACGCTGCCGTGTTCTACACGAACTACAAGAACGTACAGATCCCTGGATCGATCCTGACTACCGACGCATCGGGCAACGTGACCGGCTTTGCCGGTACGCTGACCAACGCCGGCAAGGCCAAGATCAAGGGCCTCGAACTCGAGGCGGTAGCCCACGTCACAGCTGCCCTCAACCTCAGCGCCATGTATAGCTACATCGACGCCAAGTACGACGAGTGGATGGTCGCCAGCGGAACCAGCCTGATCAACATCGCCGGCATTGCCGAGTTCCAGAACACGCCAAAGCATACGGCTAACCTGTCCGCAAGCTACGACCTGGCGATGCCCTTGATGGGCCGCCCTGGTTCGCTGTCCTTGATGACGTCCGCCTCGTACAAGAGCAAGGTGTACCAGACCGAATTTGCCCGCACCGGCGTCCCCGCATATGATCCCCTCATACCGGGAAATCTGATGCTGGCGCAGGACGCTTACACACTGTGGGATGCGGGCGTGGTCTGGACCAGCAGCGACCGCCGGCTGCAAGTTGGCCTGCACGGTCGCAATCTGACCGACAAGCACTACAAGGTAGCTGGCTACAATTTCGTCACCTCCGGCAACTCGATCACTACCTTCTACGGCGACCCGCGCACGGTGCGCCTGACCTTGGGTTACAAGTTCTAAGCGACGCAGCACAAACAAAAAAAGGCGCCCACGTGGCGCCTTTTTTTTGATTCTTCACGCGGCAAGCGCCCGGTGCGGCAACAACCCCGGGGTCAGGTCCACCGGACCTGACCCCGGCCCTTGGGCCGCGCCCTGGGTAAGAAGAGGCAACACGTCGACGCCGGGTCAGACCATTTGGTTCAGGCCTTGCGCATCCGCGGCAGTTGGACGGCCGCCCCGCCATGTACGAACAACCCTGGCTGCGCATCGGCATACTCGCGCAGCAGGTTCCACACGGCGCGCACGCGCGGCAAGCGGTACAGGTCGACCGGCGCCACCATCCAGTATGCGCGTTCGGCGAACACTTCGTTCTGGAGGATCGGCACCAGCCGGCCGTCGTCCGGGATCACGTAAGGCGGCGCCATCATCAGGCCCAGCCCGGCCGCTGCCGCCTCGGCCTGCGCCATCATGCCGGTGCAGCACAGGCGCCGACGCGGCGTGAAGCCGAGCGCGTCGAGGAAATTGAGCTCATTGCTGGCCAGCCGGTCCTGCACGTAGTCGACGAAGTCATGCTCGGCCAGGTCGGACTGGCGCACGATCGGCGGATGGCGCGCGAGGTAGTCGGGCGAGCCATACAGGTACAGGCGGAACGACGCCAGCCGGGTGACCATGTAGCGCCCCGTGTTGGGCGCATCCAGCGTCACACCCAGGTCCGCCTCGCGGTTGGCCAGGTTGGCGAAGCGCGGCTGCACCAGCAGGTCGATCGACAGGTCGGGATGCTCGCCGAGGAATCGCGCCAGCAGCGGCGTGATGACGCGCACGCCCAGCACCTCGGGCACGCCAAGGCGCACCACGCCGCGCACTTCCACCTGGTTGCCGCTCAACTGGTCCTGCGCCGCCAGCGCCGCGCTCTCCATCACTTCGGCATGCGGCAGCAACGCCAGGCCCATCTCGGTCAGCTCGTAGCCCTCGCGCGAACGGTCGAACAGGGTTGAGCCGAGCTGCACCTCGAGGCGGTCGATGCGGCGCGCCACCGTGGTGTGCTCGACCTCGAGCCCGCGCGAGGCGCCGGACAAGGTGCCGGCCCGGGCAAGCTCGAGGAAATAGCGCAGGTCCGTCCATTCAGGCAAGGTTTTCATGCGGGCTATTGTGCATCGTGCAAGCCGGGATGGCAATTTTTTCCTCACCCGCCTTGCGCGGGTCTAAAATCGCTCCACCATTCAACCTGGAACAATCCGATGGACGAGCCTATCCTCGAATCCCTGCTGACCTGTCCGCTGTGCGGTCACGCCAGCCGGGAAATCATGCCGACCGACGCCTGCCAGTTCTATTACGAGTGCCGGAACTGCGCCGCTTTGCTGCGCCCGAAAGCGGGCGACTGCTGCGTATTCTGTTCTTTCGGCACCATCAAATGCCCCCCGATCCAGCAGCAGCGAACCTGCTGCAGCCCGGCGAATCGCCCCTGACGCGGCGGCTTTTCGCGGGTGTGCATTAATGCACAAAGGGTGGGCGTTGCCTTGCCTTCCGAACAAGTGCCTTTTGGCGCACACTGCACGGCAATCCAACACCCATTTCAACGGGGCGAATGTGTCGACCTACACCGAAACGAGCTTTACCAGCGACGATGGCTTGCGCCTGTTCGCGCGCGACTACGCTCCCCACAGCGGCCCGGCGCGCCTGCCGGTGATCTGCATCCATGGCCTGACCCGCAACTCCGCCGACTTCGACGAACTGGCCCCATGGATCGCTGCCCAAGGCCGGCGCGTGCTGGCGGTCGATGTGCGCGGCCGCGGCAATTCGGCTTACGATCCCGACCCTAGCCACTACAACCTGATGGTCTACGCCGGCGACGTCGTCAAGCTGACGCACGACCTGGGCATCGAACGCGCGGTCTTCATCGGCACTTCGATGGGCGGCCTGATCACGATGACGCTGGCGATGCGCCACCTGCACCTGATCGGCGCCGCTGTCCTCAACGATATCGGACCGGCCTTGTCGACGCGCGGCCTGCAGCGCATCGCGAGCTATGCCGGCAAGGGCGAAGTGCTCGCGTCCTGGAGCGACGCCGCGGCCTACCTGCGCGGCATCAACGAGAGCGCCTTCCCGGACAATACCGACCAGGACTGGCACAAGTGGGCGCGCCGCGCATTCACCGAGACGGCGCCAGGCCAGCTGGCGATGCGCTACGACCCGAACATCGGCATCGCCATCCGTGAAGGGAACATCAAGCCCAGCTCGATGCTCGCGCGTTTCGCCTTCCGCCGCCTGGCGCGCCGCCGCCCTACCCTGCTGATCCGCGGCGCCCTGTCCGACCTGATCGAGCCCGAGCAGGCCGCGATAATGCGCGCCGCCGCACCAGCCATGGCCTATGCCGAAGTGCCGGCCGTCGGCCACGCGCCGATGCTGATGGAGTCCGAAGCCCAGGCCGCGCTGCGCGAATTTCTCGCCCGGGTCGATTGAACGCCATGCACGGGAGAGCGCCATGAACCTGGCCGGCAAAGTCATCATCGTCACTGGCGGCGCGCAAGGCATCGGCCTGGCTATCGCCGAACGCTGCGCCGAAAGCGGCGCCAGCGTCGCGGTGTGGGACTATCAGGAAGACGCGATCGCCGGCGCGCTCGAACGCATCGCCGACCGTGCCCCGCGCGCGCAGGCGGCCGGCTTCATCGTCGACGTGTCCGACCTGGCTGCGGTGCACGATGCGGTCAAGGCGACGCTGTCGCGCTTCGGCCGCATCGATGGACTGGTCAACAACGCCGGCGTGGTAGCCGACGCGCAGCTGACCAAGATGAGCGAGGCCCAGTGGGACCGCGTCATCGACATCAACCTCAAGGGCGTATTCAACTGCACCCGCGCCAGCGTCGACGCCCTGCTCGCCAGCACCGGCTCGATCGTCAACATCTCGTCGATCGTCGGCCTGTCGGGTAATTACGGCCAGACCAACTACGCCGCGGCCAAGGCCGGGGTGCTCGGCATGAGCAAGACCTGGGCGCGCGAACTGGGACGCAAGGGCGTGCGCAGCAACGCCATCTGCCCGGGCTTTATCGAAACGCCGATCCTGGCGACGATGCCGGTGCGGCTGATCGACGACATGGTCGCGCAGATTCCGCAAAAGCGCATCGGACAACCGCGCGAAATCGCCGCCGCAGCCGTTTTCCTGCTGTCGGCCGAAGCAAGCTACATTAACGGTGCAACGCTCGAAGTAACGGGCGGTCTAACACTCTGACGGAGACAAAAACATGAAAAAACTACTGATTCCCCTGCTGGTCGCCGCCGCATTCGCGCCGGCCCTGGCGTGCGCCGCCGACCTCAAGGTCGCGCTGATCACCGGCAGGACCGGCATGCTCGAGCCCTACGCCAAGGAGACCGAGACCGGCTTCATGATGGGCCTCGAATACCTGACCGGCGGGAAAATGGAAATCAACGGCCGCAAGATCAAGGTCATCGTCAAGGACGACCAGAGCAAGCCTGACCTGGGACGCACCCTGCTTGCCGAAGCGTATGGCGACGACAAGGTCGACATCGCAGTGGGCACCAGTTCGTCCGGTTCGGCGATCGCGATGCTGCCGGTGGCGCTCGAGTACAAGAAGGTGCTGATCGTCGAGCCGGCGGTGGCCGACGCGATCACCGGCGACAAGTGGAACCGCTACATCTTCCGCACCGCGCGCAGCTCGATGCAGGAGGCGATGGCCGCCGCCATCGTCTCCCCGAACGGCAGCTTCGCCTTCCTGGCGCAAGACTATGCGTTCGGGCGCGACGGCGTGAAGACTTTCAAGGAAGCGCTGACCGCGACCGGCAGCAAAGCCAAGGTGGTGCACGAGGAATACGCGCCGGCCGCCGCGACCGACTTTACCGCCGCGGCCCAGCGCAGTTTCGACGCGCTCAAGGACAAGCCGCAGCCGCGCGTGCTGTCCATCGTCTGGGCCGGCCCGCACCCGATGAACAAGATCGCCGCGATGAAGCCCGAACGCTATGGCATCGCGCTGGCGCCAAACGGGAACATCCTGCCGGTCATGAAGACCTGGAAGAACTTCGCCGGCACCGAGGGTACGGTCTACTATTACTACGCCTTCCCGAAGAACAAGATGAACGACTGGCTGGTGGCCGAACACAACAAGCGCTTCAAGGCGCCGCCCGACATGTTCACCGCCGGCGGGTTCACCGCAGCCAGTGCCGTGGTCGCGGCGCTGACCAAGGCGGGTTCCGGCGACAGCGAGAAGCTTGTCGCGGCGATGGAAGGCATGGAGTTCGAGACCCCGAAGGGAAAAATGAGCTTCCGCAAGGAAGACCACCAGGCCTTGCAGTCGATGTACCACTTCCGCATCAAGAAGGACCAGAAGAACGAGTGGGACCTGCTCGAACTGGTGCGCGAAATCCCGGCCAGCGAAATGCCGCTGCCAGTGCGTAACAAGCGCTGATATGGCAGGCAGCAGCATGCCCGCGCCGTCCCTGTCGACCCGCGACCTGACCATCCGCTTCGGCGGCCACGTCGCGGTGAACCAGGTCACGGCCGATTTTTACCCCGGCACGCTGACGGTCATCGTCGGTCCCAACGGCGCCGGCAAGACCACCTACTTCAACCTGATGTCGGGCCAGCTGCCGGCTACCGCGGGCAGCGTGCACCTGAACGGCGTGGACATCACCGGCCACGGGGCGGCGCGCCGCACCCAGCTTGGCATCGGCCGCGCCTTCCAGCTGACCAACCTGTTCCCGCACCTGACCGTGCACGAAAATGTGCGGCTGGCGGTGCAGAGCCGCGCGCGCATCGGCATGAACATGTTTTCGGTCTGGTTCGGCCACAAGGAACTGATCGAGCGCGCCGGACATTACCTGGAACGGGTGGCGCTCGATGCGCGCCGCAACGCGCGCGTGGCCGCCCTGTCGCACGGCGACAAGCGCAAGCTCGAAGTGGCGATCCTGCTCGCGCTCGAACCGGAAGTGATGATGTTCGACGAGCCGACCGCCGGCATGAGCGTGGACGAAGTGCCCGTGGTGCTCGACCTGATCCACCAGGTCAAGGCCGAAGGCAACAAGACCATCCTGCTGGTCGAGCACAAGATGGACGTGGTGCGCTCGCTGGCCGACCGGATCATCGTGCTGCACAACGGGACCCTGGTCGCCGACGGCAATCCGGCCGAAGTGATGGCCTCGAAGATCGTACAGGAAGCATACCTTGGAACACCCGAACATGTCTGATCCCCTATTGACGCTGTCCGGCGTGCACACCCACATCGGCGAGTACCACATCCTGCAGGGCGTCGACCTGGTAGTGCCGCGCGGCGGCCTGTCGGTCCTGCTGGGCCGCAACGGCGCCGGCAAGACCACGACCCTGCGCACCATCATGGGACTGTGGCAGGCCAGCGCCGGCAGCGTGAAATTCGACGGCCGCGAGATCGGCAAGATGGCCACTCCCGATATCGCGCAGTCGGGTATCGCCTACGTCCCCGAAAGCATGGCCGTGTTCTCCGAACTGACCGTGCGCGAGAACATGCTGCTGGCCGCGCGCAACGGCCCGCTCGATGATGCCCGCGTCGAATGGATCTTCGGCTTCTTCCCCGCGCTGAAAAAATTCTGGCATTATCCGGCCGGGAACCTGTCCGGCGGCCAGAAGCAGATGGTGGCAATCGCGCGCGCCATCGTCGAGCCGCGCAAGCTGCTGCTGGTCGACGAGCCGACCAAGGGCCTCGCCCCGGCCATCATCCAGAGCCTCATCGCCGCCTTCCGCGAACTGAAGGAAACCACCGACACCACCATCCTGCTGGTCGAGCAGAATTTCAGCTTCGTCAAGTCGCTCGGCGACAGCGTCGCGGTGATGGACGACGGCCGCATCGTGCACGCCGGCGCCATGCGCGACCTGGTCGAGGACGACGAGCTGCAACAACGCCTGCTCGGGCTCTCGCTCGCGTCACATCAATAGGACAAGCATCATGACTTCCCTCGTTCCCCCTGCCGCGCCCGAAGTGCTGCTGCCCGCGCCGCCCGACGCGGTGCTGCCGGCAGCCAAACGCGACATTGCGCCGCTGCTGCTGGTGCCCGCGCTGATGCTGGCGATGCTGCCGCTGGTCGGCAGCTTCCCGACCTGGATCACCCTCACCGTCGCCGGTCTCGCGATGGGCATGATGATCTTCATCATGTCGAGCGGCCTGACGCTGGTGTTCGGCCTGATGGACGTACTCAATTTCGGCCACGGCGCCTTCGTATCGGTCGGCGCCTACGCTGCAACGATGGTGCTGCTGCCGATGCACGGCTGGCTCGAAGTCGACTCCCTGCTGCTCAACCTCGGCGTGCTTGGCCTGGCGATGCTGGTGGCGATGCTGGCCACCGCGCTACTGGGCTGGGCCTTCGAGCGGATCATCATCAAACCGGTGTATGGCCAGCACCTGAAGCAGATCCTGATCACGATGGGCGGCATGATCGTGGCCGAACAGCTGATCAACGTGGTCTGGGGCGCCGACCAGATCGCGCTGCCGCTGCCGGCCAGCCTGCGCGGCGCCATCGTGCTGGGCGACGCGGCGATCGAAAAGTACCGGCTGGTGGCGGTGGTGGTCGGGCTGCTGGTGTTCGTCACCATGGCCCTGGTCCTGAACCGCACCAGGATCGGCCTGCTGATCCGCGCCGGCGTCGAGAACCGCGAAATGGTCGAAGCGCTCGGCTACCGGATCCGCCGCCTGTTCGTCGCGGTATTCGCGGCCGGCTCCGCGCTGGCGGGCCTGGGCGGCGTGATGTGGGCGCTGTACAAGGAAACGCTATCGGCGGCGATGGGCGGCGAGATCATGGTGACGATCTTCATCGTCGTCATCATAGGCGGCCTGGGATCGGTCGGCGGCTGCTTCATCAGCGCCCTGCTGATGGCGCTGGTGGCCAACTACGCCGGCTTCCTGGCGCCGAAGCTCGCACTGGTGTCGAACATCGTCCTGATGATCGCCGTGCTGCTGTGGCGCCCGGCCGGCCTGTTTTCAAACGCAAGGCGCTAGGATTCCGTAATGACCAATTTTTTCATGAACCGCGTTTTCTCCGGCGACCTGCCGCGCAGCCGGCTGCTCGCCGCCGCGCTGGTGGCCGTGTTTCTGGGACTGGCGCTGGCGCCGTTCCTGACATCCGGCGCACGTCCGCTCAATACTGCCGCCACCATCTGTGTCTACATCGTGCTGGTCGCTTCGTACGACCTGCTGCTCGGGTACACCGGCATCGTCTCGTTCGCCCACACCATGTTCTTCGGGATCGGCGCATACGGCGTCGGACTTGGCTTGTCGAGCGGGGGGCCCGAGTGGAGCGGCGCGCTGGGCGGCCTGGTGCTCGCGCTGCTGCTGACGATTGCGCTCGCGCTGGTGGTCGGCCTGTTCGCGCTGCGCGTGCGCGCCATCTTCTACGCCATGATCACGCTGGCGGTGGCGTCCTCGTTTGCGGTGCTGGCCTCGCAGCTGTCGGACTTTACCGGAGGCGAAGACGGCAAGACCTTCAGCGTGCCGGAGCTGCTGTCGCCAGGCTTTCGGCTGATCGAAAACGAGATCGCCGGACGCGCCATCGACGGCAAGCTGGTGACCTACTACATCGTGTTCTTCGGCTGCCTGGTGCTGTTCCTGTTCCTGCTGCGGCTGGTGAATTCGCCGTTCGGCAGGGTGCTGCAGGCGATCCGGGAAAACGAATTCCGCGCCGAGGCGCTCGGCTACCGCACCATGCTGTACCGGATCTGGGCCAACTGCCTGGCCGCGCTGGTGGCGGCGCTGGCCGGCGCGCTGATGGCGCTGTGGCTGCGCTACGTGGGGCCGAAGACCATGCTCGGATTCGAGGTCATGACCGACATCCTGCTGATCGTCGTCATCGGCGGCATGGGCACGATGTACGGCGCGGTGATCGGCGCCACCCTGTTCATCCTGGCGCAGAACTACCTCAAGACGGTGATGGCCGACAGCGCATCGGCGCTGTCCGGAATCCCCTTCCTCGCCGAAGCGCTGCATCCGGACCGCTGGATGCTGTGGCTGGGCGTGCTGTTCGTGCTGTCGATCTACTTCTTCCCAGCCGGCATCGTCGGCAAACTCCGCGGCCACCTCGCGCCGCACACTTAGTCGCCGGGTCGCTGCCGGTTCCAAGACTGAGCTGCGCTGGGTGCCGGCACGGTCGACAACTGGTTGATTACGCCCGTGCTGGCGTTCGGCGGCGCCGCCAACCTGTCGTTCTGCACGAGCAGCCAGACCGTGCCAGGACTGAACGACATGATCGAATTGGGACGCCGCCGATCGACCTGACGTATTCGCTGCTGAAGGATATCGGGTGGTGATGGGCGCTTGAACAAAAAGGGCCGGACACGCAAGCGTCCGGCCCTTTTTTTGATCGGCTAAGCAAATTCAGTATGGGTTCCCTGCAGAATGCCGGCGTTCACGAATCGCTCGCGCCACCCCACAACTGCAACACCGTCGTACCCGCGGAGGCGGGTACCTATACTGAGCGTGCGTTCCCTATGCTGCTAATTACTTCGCAGCGGCCTTGAACGCAGCGACGCCATTCATGATTTCTGCCTTGGCATCGTCCGGACCGAACCAGCCTTCGATCTTGACCCATTTGCCCGGCTCGAGATCCTTGTAGTGCTCGAAGAAGTGCTGGATCTGCTGCAGGCGCAGGTCCTGCATGTCTTCCGGCTTCTGCCAGTGGCTGTAGATCGGCAGGATCTTGTCGACCGGGACGGCCAGGATCTTGGCGTCGCCGCCGGCTTCGTCGGTCATCTTCAGTACGCCGATCGCGCGGCAGCGCACGACCACACCCGGGATCAGTGCGAACGGCGTGATCACCAGCACGTCGCACGGATCGCCGTCGTCGGCGACGGTGTTCGGCACGTAGCCGTAGTTGCACGGGTAGTGCATCGCGGTCCCCATGAAGCGGTCCACGAAAATGGCGCCCGATTCCTTGTCCACTTCGTACTTGATCGGATCGGCATTCATCGGGATTTCGATGATCACATTGAAATCGTTCGGCACGTCGCGGCCGGAGGAGACTTTATTCAAACTCATGGGAATTTCCTTCGTTGTACTGATTGTTCGATGGGGTGATTATAGCGGAAGATGGTTGTTTCTTGTGCAGCGCAGCAGGCGGGCGCGCGGCCCGCCGCCGGGTTCTATCAGAGAATGATGGCCAGCGCGCACTGCCTGAAATGGGCGGCCGCTTCTTCGTGCTGCCCCAGCGCTTCGTGCATCTGCGCCAGCTTCAGGTGCGATTCGCGCACCATGCGCGGCTCGTTCGCGTCCGACAAGGCCTGCTCCAGGTAGCGCTGGGCCTTGCCCCATAGCTTCTGCTTCAGGCACAGCGAACCGAGGGTGAGCGCCAGTTCGGCGTCGTTCGGACGCTGCTTGAGCCACTGCTCGCAATTTTCGATCTGGGCCAGCAACGCCGGCGTGCCGGCCGGCGCCGCCGCGTCGCGGTAGGCCCGCACCACGCGGTCGTCCCACTCGGCGCGCAAGGCCTCTTCGACCGTGGCGCGCGCCTCGTCGTGCAGCCCGCGTGCATTGAGCGCGGTGGCCGCGTGCGCCGCAATGTAAGGCTTGATGCGGTCGGCCGACGGCACGGTCGACCACACCCGCTGGATCGATTCGGCGTCGTGCGAATTATCGGACAGCAGCGCGTCGTAGGCCAGCTCGCGCAGGCGTGCCGACAAGGCTGGATGCAGCGCCTTGTGCTTGTCGAGCGAGCGCACCAGGCGCAGCACTTCCGGCCAGTTCTTGGCCTGCTGGTTGGCCTTCATCGACCACTGCAGCGCATGGATGTGGCGCGTGCCGCTGGCATTGAGTTCGGCCACCGCCTCGAGCGCCGCTTCCGGCTGGTGGTCGTCGACCAGCAGTTCGGTGACGGTCATCAGGCGAGCGGTCTTCAGGCTGTTGTCGTGGACCGTGCCGGCCAGCCAGCTGTCGCGCCGCGCCGGTTCGCGCATGCGGTGCGCGGCGCGGGCGCCGATCAGCGCCGCCAGGCCGGCGTTTTCGGGCAGCTCGGAAGCTTTCGCGGCGGCTTTTTCGGCATGTCCGAAGCGGCCTTCGAACAGCGCCTTGAGCGCATCGCGCAAGCCCTTGTTGCCGTCGCGTTCGCGCTTGCGCTGGCGGTAGGCGGCAACCCGCGCCGGCATGCTCGTGGTCGCCCTGAACGCGCGCAGCAATGCGTACAACAGCAGGAACAGCAGCACTTCGAGCACGACGAAGAAATTGAGCGACAGGTCGATCCGATGCGGCGGGTAGAACAGCACCACGTTGCCCGGATTGAAACGCGCCGTAACGGCGATGCCGATCGCCAGGGCCATCAGCGCAACTAACCAAAGGAGGAGGCGCATGGCTTAAGGCTTCGCTTTATAGGTACGTACCGCGTTCAGGCTGTCGGCCAGCGTCGGCATGTCGATCGCCACGTTGTTGGCCTGCACCTGGCGCAAGGTGGCCTGGGCGGTCTGGGTCGAACGGGCGCGGGTGTCGAAGTACTTGGCCAGCGTGTCCTGCGCGGTAATCAGGTCGGTGCGAAATGCCGCCTCGTTTCGCGACAGCAGCGCCAGGCGCGCGTTCAGCAGGCGCAGCTTGAGGTTCTCACGCATGAAGTAGGATTCGCTCGGCGACAGCATCAGCGCTTCCGGCGTGTCGACGCTGCGCACCCGGATCAGCTGGCGGATCTCGTCCCACATCTCGCCGGTCCAGCCGGTCCACAGCTGCTGGACTCGGGTGGTGAAGGCGTTCGGCGCCGGCGCCGGAGCGCCAGGCTTGACGCGCGAAGGCTTGGCGATGTCCGAAGGCGCGACCGGCTTGTAGTCAGACAGCATCGGCAGCGTATCGACCTGGGCGATCACGTTATCGATGCGCAGCGCGACGCCGGCCATGTCGATGCCCGGCAGGCCCTTGAGCTTTTCGGTGTCCTTGGCGATGGCGCGGCGGATCGTGATGAATTGCGGCTTGTCGGCGCGCGACAGCGAGCGGTCGGCGTTCTGCAGCGCGATCAGCGCGCCCTGCACGTTGCCGGCCAGTTGCAGCTGCTGGCTCGCGGTCGACAGCACCTGCTCGATTTCGGCCAGCGCCCATTCGTCGCGGTTCTTCGACAGATCCTGGTACAGCTGTTCGAGCGCGAGCTGCTGGCTCTGCGCTTCCGACTGGCGGCTTTCCAGCGCGCCCACCTTGGCCTGCAGTTCCTTGGTCTGTTCCTGCACCTGGCGTGCCAGCGCGATCGTCTCGTTGTTGGTCGCGTCGCCCTTTTGCAGGCTGCGCGCCATCTCCTGGCGCAGGTGGCCGAACCGGTTGTGGGTCGACCAGGCCAGCGCCGCAAGCAGCAGCAGGAATACGATCACGACCTTCGACAGCGGGCGCTGCAGCAGGTCGGCGTAGCTCTCTTCAGCCCGGACGGCGGGGGCCGCGGCAGGTGGCGCGGGCGGCGCGGCGGGAGGTGGCGCGGTCGGCGCCGCACTGGCGGCCGCAGGATGTTGTTCTGGTGGTGTAGGCAATTCGTTCATGCTCGTGATTGTAACGCGGCAAGCAGGGAGGCGTCGCCTGATCCTGCGAGGGTGAGCCGGGTAAGGCCAAGGGAGCTTGCTGTTTCAGCAATTCGGGCGTGCGGCACGATCAGGTGCTGTTGTTGCATTTTTGCCACAGCGGCGCCGCCGTCGAGTTGCGCCACCAGCCCCAGCAATCCACGCAGGGCCTCGGAACTGGTGATGATCCAGTCGTTCTGGCGCGCGAGCAGTTCGCGCAAGGTGTCGGCCAGCTGCGGCGTCATGGCAGGCACCTGGCGCCGGTAGGCCGCCACTGTGTCGACCAGCGCACCGGCCTGGCGCAGGCCGTCGGCCATCAGTTCGCGCCCGGTTTCGCCGCGCACGATCAGCACGCGCTTGCCGTCGAGGGAGTCGAGCGCCAGCGCGCGCAGCAGGTGTTCGGAATCGCTGCGGGTGGGATCGAGCGGGCTGAAGATTGTGGCATTGCCGTCATGGACGCCGTGCCGCGCCAGGCAGGCCCGGCTGGTATCGCCGAGCACCGCCAGCGCCACCCCGTCGGGCCAGCGTTGGACATGGGCGAAGGCGGCGTCGATCGCGTTCGGCGAGACGAACGCGACCAGCGCGTAGTCGGCCAGGCCGGCCAGCACGCGCTGCAGCCCCGTCTGGTCCGCCAGCGGGAAAATCTCGAGCAGCGGCAGCAGCACCGCTTCGCGCCCGAGCGCGGCCACGCTGTCCGCCAGCGCCTGGGCCTGGGCGCGCGGGCGGGTGATCACCACCGGATCAGGCATCGGCAGCGTCCGCCTGGGCCTTGCATTCGGCGAGGATCGCATGGGCATCCTGTTTCTGCAGCAGGTCGGCAACCTGCTGGCCCAGCAGCTCGGGCGCATCGGCCGGGCCGCTGCCCTGTGCGAAGGCCTTGCGCTTGCCGTCCGGCGTGGCGACCATCGCGCGCAAGCTCATCTGGCCGCCGTCGACCGTGGCGAACGCCGCCAGCGGGATCTGGCAGCTGCCGCCGAAGACTTTCGACACCTTGCGCTCGGCCGCCACCGCCTGCGCGGTGGCCGTGTGGTTCAGCGGCGCCAGCACGGCGCGCATGTCGATGTCGGTGCGGCCCGACACGATCTCGATCGCCATCGCGCCCTGCCCGGCCGCCGGCAGGCTGTGCTCGGGATCGAGCAGCGCGCGGATGCGCTCAGGCAAGCCGAGCCGCTTGAGGCCGGCCGCGGCGAGGATAATGGCGGCGTAGTCGCCCCGGTCGAGCTTGCCGAGCCGGGTGTCGAGGTTGCCGCGCAGCGGCTTGATTACCAGCTGCGGGTAGCGCGCCGCGATCAGCGCCTGGCGGCGCAGGCTGCTGGTGCCGACCACGGCGCCGGCCGGCAGCGCGTCAAGGCTGGCGTAATCGTTGGAGACGAAGGCGTCGCGCGGATCTTCGCGCTCGAGCACGGCGGCCAGTTCGAAGCCTTCCGGCAAATCCATCGGCACGTCCTTGAGCGAATGGACGGCCAGGTCGGCGCGCCCTTCGGCCATCGCGACCTCGAGTTCCTTGACGAACAAGCCCTTGCCGCCGACCTTGGACAGGGCGCGGTCGAGGATCTGGTCGCCGCGCGTGGTCATGCCCAGAATCTGAATGCTGCACTGCGGATATAATAAAGACAATTGGGCGCGCACGTGCTCGGCCTGCCACATGGCCAGCCGGCTCTCGCGCGATGCGATAATCAGGGTCGCAGGCATGTTCAATTCAGTTGCTTTCAAAACGGTTTCTTTCGCTGTCGTAAGCCCTAATCGGCGCATGCCAGTTATCGGCCCATGTATAAGATCACAAATTTTATCATGCGGCCTCTTTGCAGACCTTGGCCATAAGCCTTTGCACCAACAATTCTCTCGATGGTCGACATGGTAAATTCAGCTGCTGCACAAGTAAGCCCGCAAGGCGCCGACAAGGACGCGCCGCTCAAGGAAGACATCCGCCTGCTCGGACGCCTGCTCGGCGACGTGCTGCGCGAACAGGAAGGCGAAGCGGTCTTCGACGTGATCGAAACGATCCGCCAGACCGCGGTGCGGTTCCGGCGCGAAGACGATGCCGAAGCCGGCAAGGAACTGACCACTCTGCTCAAGAAGCTGACGCGCGAGCAGACCATTTCGGTGGTGCGCGCGTTCTCGTATTTTTCGCACCTGGCCAACATCGCCGAAGACCAGCACCACATCCGGCGCCGCCGCGCCCACCTGCTGGCCGGCTCCGCTCCGCAACAGGGCAGCGTCGGTTTCGCGCTCGACAAGCTCAAGTCCGCCGGCGTCGGCAAGGACACCGTGCAGACCTTCTTCCGCGACGCGCTGATCTCGCCGGTGCTGACCGCCCACCCGACCGAAGTGCAGCGCAAGAGCACCCTTGACGCCGAACACGACATCGCGCGCCTGCTGGCCGAGCGCGACCTGCCGCTGACGCCGAAGGAACGCAGCGCCAACATGCAGCTTCTGCACTCGCGCATCGCCACCTTGTGGCAAACCCGCATGCTGCGCTACTCGAAGCTGACGGTGGCCGACGAAATCGAAAACGCCCTGTCCTACTACCGCATCACCTTCCTGCGCGAACTGCCAGGGCTGTACGACGACATCGACGAAGAACTGGCCACGCACTACGACGCCGATCCGGCCGCGCTGCGCGACGCTTCGTACGTTCAGATGGGCAGCTGGATCGGCGGCGACCGCGACGGCAATCCGAACGTCAACGCCGGCACCATGCAGCAGGCGCTGGTGCGCCACGCCACCACCATCCTCGACTTCTACCTCGACGAAGTGCACGCGCTGGGCGCCGAACTGTCGATCTCGACGCTGATGGTCGGCGTCACGCACGACCTGCAGGACCTCGCCGACGCCTCGCCCGACGCATCGCCACACCGCAGCGATGAGCCATACCGCAGGGCGCTGATCGGCATCTACGCTCGGCTGGCGGCGACCGCGCGCGTGCTGGGTGCGACCAATATCCTGCGCAAGGAAGTCGGCCCGGCCGCACCCTACCGCGACGCCGAAGCCTTCGGCGCCGACCTGCAGGTACTGACCGATTCGCTGTCGCTCAACCACGGCGCGATGCTGGCGCGTCCGCGCCTGTCGCACCTGAAGCGCGCGGCCGCCATCTTCGGCTTCCACCTCGCCTCGCTCGACATGCGGCAGACCTCCGACGTCCATCAGCGCGTGTTGGCCGAGCTGTTCGCCAGCGCCGCGGTCGAGCCAAACTACGCCGAGCTGCCGGAAGAGCGCAAG
Source organism: Pseudomonadota bacterium (assembly GCA_046728335.1). Classification (GTDB taxonomy): domain Bacteria; phylum Pseudomonadota; class Gammaproteobacteria; order Burkholderiales; family Burkholderiaceae_D; genus JAFCUW01. The sequence continues at coordinate 80,390 of JBKPEJ010000038.1, forward strand.
GTCGCGCTGCTGCTGGCCGAACTGGGCCAGCCACGCCTGCTGTATTCGCCGTACATCGCCTATTCGGACGAGACCAACGGCGAACTGGCGATCCTGCGCGCGGCCAAGGAAATCCGCGAGCGCTACGGCGTGCGCGCGATCCGCAACTACATCATCTCGCACACCGAGACCGTGTCCGACCTGCTCGAAGTACTGCTGCTGCAAAAGGAGACCGGCCTGCTGCGCCCGGCCGCCGGCGAACTCGATACGATGGTGATTCCGCTGTTCGAGACCATCCCCGACCTGCAGCGTGCGGCCGGCATCATGCACGAATGGATGGCGCTGCCGCTGGTGAATGGACTGATCGCGCGCCAGGGCCAGCTGCAGGAAGTCATGCTCGGTTACTCCGATTCCAACAAGGACGGCGGCTTCCTCACGTCCAATTGGGAGCTGTACAAGGCCGAGATCGACCTGGTGAAGATATTCGCCGATGCCAAGGTCAAGCTGCGCCTGTTCCACGGCCGCGGCGGCACGGTGGGACGCGGCGGCGGCCCAAGCTACGAGGCGATCCTGGCGCAGCCGCCGGGCACCGTCAACGGCCAGATCCGCCTGACCGAACAGGGCGAGATCATCGCGTCCAAGTTTTCAAACGCAGAGATCGGGCGGCGCAACCTCGAGCTGCTGGTCGCCGCCACGCTCGAAGCGAGCCTGATGCCGCACCCGGCGACCGGCGCGGCGAGCGACAAGCTGGCCGGCTTCGAGGCCGTCATGGCCGACCTGTCCAACCGCGCCTACCACGCCTACCGCGACCTGGTGTATGAGACGCCCGGCTTCACCGACTACTTTTTCTCGGCCACGCCGATCGCCGAAATCGCCGAACTCAATCTCGGATCGCGCCCTGCTTCGCGCAAGTCGACGCGCCGCATCGAGGACCTGCGCGCAATTCCCTGGGGCTTCTCGTGGGGCCAGTGCCGGCTGCTGCTGCCGGGCTGGTACGGTTTCGGCTCGGCCATCGGCAGCTGGATCGACGACGGCCCGCGCGAAGAACGCATCGCCACGCTGCAGGCGATGTACACGGAATGGCCGTTCTTCGCCACGCTGCTGTCGAACATGGACATGGTGCTGGCCAAGACCGACCTGGCGATCGCCTCGCGTTACGCCGAGCTGGTGGCCGACGTCGAGCTGCGCGAGCGGATCTTCAAGCGCATCGCCGGCGAGCATGGCAACACGCTGCGCTGCCTCGAGTCGATCACCGGCACGCACGAACGGCTGGCCGGCAACCCGCTGCTGGCGCGCTCGATCCAGAACCGCTTCGCCTACCTCGATCCGCTCAATCACTTGCAGGTCGAGCTGATCCAGCGGCACCGCAGCCTGGCCGGACAACCGGAGCCGGGAGAGCCGGATAACCGGGTCCATCGCGGCATCCACCTGTCGATCAACGGCGTCGCGGCAGGCTTGCGCAACACTGGCTGAGCGAGGTGTACGCAAATGGCGTTTTCGCCTGCGCTCCACGGTGGATCGTCATTTTTTTTTGGCTAAGTCACCGTTAAGTGTGGGACCGCGCGGCGATGGCGGCAAGCGCCCAGTGCGGCGACAAACCCGGGGTCAGGTCCGCCGGACCTGACCCCGGCACTTGGGCCGCGGCGCGTGCATGAAGAGGTGGCACGTCGACGCCGCAGTCGTCCCACACTCTACGGTGACATAGCTTTTTTTTGACGGCGCTAGACGTGCACGACCGAAAGCACCGCGGCGTCGGCGCCCAGCACGCGGCTGCCGTGCCCCATTCCTGTCGTGTCTTCGAGCAGCAGGCAGTCTCCGGGCACGATGCGATGCTTGGCCCCGTCGCCCGCTTCGAACTCCATTTCCCCCGAAAGCACGGCGATCCACATGCGGATCGGCGAAGGATGGAGTTCTCCAATCCACCCGGCCGGCAGATGCAGGAAGCCATGGCGCGAAGCCGGCTCCAGCGCCGACACGCTGAACGGCGCTGCGGGAGGCGCGAACTCGCGCGGAGCAAGCTCGATTTCGATCGGTGCAAAATGGGAAATCCCGGCGTCGTCGGAATACAGGCGGAGATACTTGAGCGTGTTCGACATGGACCTTCCTCGTTCACAGTTTCCAGCTCGAATCTTTTTGGCAATATGACTGCAGCGCCAAGATTTCATTCTATCGATGATTGTGAAAACCGCACGATAAATTGCATGCGCGATTGGAACCGCATTGCGAGCAGATTTGATGGAATCGGGATAAACTTCTTGCGACATGGGAACACCACTTTTTACGCCGTCCGCGAACCTGATCGATCTGCTGAACGACGCCGTATGCGCAGTCGACGCGGCCGGACGTTTCGTGTATGTCAGCGCCGCGTGCGAGCGGATTTTCGGTTACACGCGCGACGAAATGGTCGGCACCGCGATGATCGACATGGTGGCGCCGGAGGACCGCGCACGTACCCTGGCGGCAGCGGCCGACGTGATGAACGGTTCCGCCCGGCCGAATTTCGAGAACTGCTACCTGCGCAAGGACGGTAGCCGGGTCCACATCATGTGGTCGGCCAGGTGGTCGGAGAGCGACAGGTTGCGCATTGCCGTGGCGCGCGACGTCAGCGAGCGCAAGCGCGGCGAATCGATGCGCGCGGCGATGTATGCCATCTCGGAATCGGCCCATGCGGCCAAGGACCTGCTGGCCCTGTCGCGGCAAGTTCACCGCATCGTCAATGAACTGCTGCCGGCGCCAGGCTTTGCAATCGCGCTATACGACGCCGCGACGGACCAGCTGAGCTTTCCTTACAACGTCGACGAGCACGGCCAGCCTTCGGCGTCGAGCATGCCCGGCGCCAGTTCGCTGTGCGCCCACGTGGCGCGGTGCGGGCGTCCGCTGCTGCTGACCCCGGAGACCATGCCGTCGCTCCCCGAAGACCTGCGCGATGCGGCCGCCTGCGCGGCGCCGTACTGGCTGGGCGTGCCGCTGAACGCGACAGGCGCCGCGATCGGCGCGCTGGTGGTCAGGGGCTCGCCCGAGTCGGCACCTTACACCGAACAGGACCAGGACCTACTGCAATTCGTATCGGCGCAGGTCGCCACTGCAATCGAACGCATGCAGCTGCACGAGCAGTTGCGCTACATGGCCCAGTACGATGCCCTTACCAAGCTGCCGAATCGCCAGCTGTTTCACGACCGGCTTGAATCAGCGCTGGTGCGGGCCGGCCGCAATTGCGGTGGCGTGTCCCTGCTCTTCCTCGACCTCGACAAGTTCAAACAGGTCAACGATCTGTATGGACATGCAGCGGGCGATTTACTGCTGCATGACGTTGCGCTCCGGATCAAGGGCTGCGTGCGCGAGGCGGACACAGTGGCCCGCATCGGCGGCGACGAATTTGTCGTGCTGCTCGAAAGCGTGGCGCATCCTGGCGATGCGACCCGGGTCGCCGAACAGATCAGGGCCGCGCTCGAGCCGCCGGTCAGCTTCGGCAACCTGCGCCTGCACGCCACCCTCAGCATCGGGATCGCCGAGTATCCAGAGCACGGCACGACTGCGGCGCAGCTGCTGAAACATGCCGACGCATCGATGTACGCCGCAAAGAAACAGCGTGCCCTTGGCGAAATGACGGGCGACGTCCATATCTAGCGTCGCGCTACTGCTCAGAGATGGCGAACTTCGGCCGGCGGCGTATGCCAGTTGTCGTTCCGCCCGTCCAGGTACGTGATGGGCGCACTGACCAGTTCTTCGGTTGAAACGTCGTCGAGGGAAGTCACATTGACCGCATAAAACTCACCCCAGCGCGGAGAATTGCCAATCCCGAACGAGTGCACCCCGCAATTTCTGCAAAACGGGTGTTGGTCCGTTTTTGTATTGAATTGGTAGTTGGTCAGTTCGTCCCGGCCGGCCAAAAGACGGAATGCTTCCGGCTTCACGATGGCAGGCCAAAATCGGATCTTCGTGCAAATCGAGCAATTGCACCGGATCGTCCCCTGGCTGAGATCGATGGCGGCCTCGAAGCGTACGGCGCCGCAATGGCAGCTTCCCTGGTAGGTCTTCATTTATCCCCTTTGGATACGACTTCGCAGCGGCGAGGCAGTGATCAAGCAATTCATGAACGCGCCGGACATGGCCGGCAATGCCGCATGCGGTGGCTGAAGTCCTCGACCCGCGGCAGCCGGATCAACACATCCGCCCCGGTGCACCAAGGGCCAATATTGATGGCGCGGAAAGATTCGAACTCCCACGATATCACGGCCGGACGGCCCCAAAATACGCGCATTGTCACGGGCGTCAGGCATGCTGGACAGGGGCTGCCGGCATCAGTATGCTGGCCGGCCAAACCAACAATTCGAAAGTTCCGCATGCATATCGAGCCGGCCTTGCCTCGATTCAGCCTCGAACGGCTCCCCGGCGCATTGAAGATCGCGATCCCGGCGCGCCGGAACTGGTTCATCATCCTGTTCTTTTCGGCATGGATGATCGGCTGGTGGTTCGGGGAATCGACGGCGGTCCGGCAACTCCTGAATCACCAAAAACCGACCAGCGATCTCTTCATGATTGCCTGGCTGGCCGGCTGGACCTGTGGCGGCATCTTCGCTGTGACCACGGTGCTGTGGCAGCTTTTCGGCCAGGAATTGATCGTGCTCGATGCAAGCGGCTTGCGCAGGCGGGTCGAAATATTCGGCATCGGCCGGAATTGGTCCTACGCCACCGACCTGGTCACGCACCTGCGCTGCGTCGATCAGCCGCCGGCCACCTTGTCGAATCAAGCATCGTGGAGGCCGCCTTTATTCGGCAACGCCGCCGGGCCGGTCGCATTCGACTATGGCGCCCGCTCGGTCCGGATGGCGCCGGCTCTGGACGAAGCGGAAGCGCGGCTGATCGTCGCCGAACTAAACCACGCTATGCCGCCGAGCCCGAACCGAACCGGCGAAGCTTTTTCGGAGTTCTAGCTCGCCTTGACGAAAAAACTGCGCCGGCCTTTCGGTGCTGACCGAATGGGGCTGCATGCATGGGCGGGCGCCGGAGCGGATAGTCACTTTTTATGCCAGTACGCGAATTCGGTTTCGTAGCAGTTGGTCTCGACCTCGGCGATTTTTTCCTGCATGACCGCCTGCGCATCCTGGACGGCCTGGTTGTAGATCGAGGGGCCGATTTCGCGCAGGCAGAAATCAAGCAGCAGGCGCGCCTTCAGGCTCCCGATATCTTCGTCGAAATTCTGCGCGCAGTATCGTTGCAGCGATGCGAGCAAGCGTTCTTCGATTTCGTTGTTGAGTTTAATGGCCATGGGTCCTCCGAAAACGGGAAGGCGCAGCATATCAGTTGCGCAGTGACGCCACCACTTTATGCACGCGCCGCAGCCCCATATCTGGGGTCAGGTCCGTCGGACCTGACCCCGACTTTGTCGCCGCGGCGGGTACTTGCCCATCGCCGCACGCCCATAAAAAAACCGCGCCCACTTTCGGGGGCACGGTTTCGTGGTCCTGCTCGCCGGCGCCTCGCGCCCACAACGATTTAGTGGTTGTGCAAGAAGCTCTTCAGCTTGTCCGAGCGCGACGGCTGGCGCAGCTTGCTCATCGCCTTCGCTTCGATCTGGCGGATCCGCTCGCGCGTCACGTCGAACTGCTTGCCCACTTCTTCCAGCGTGTGGTCGTTCGACATTTCGACGCCGTAGCGCATGCGCAGCACCTTCGCTTCGCGCGGGGTCAGCGAGTCCAGCACTTCCTTGATCACGTTGCGCATCGACGCATGCAGCGCGGCGTCCAGCGGCGCCAAGGTCGCGTTGTCTTCGATGAAGTCGCCCAGCTGCGAATCGCCGTCCTCGCCCATCGGCGTTTCCATGGAGATCGGCTCTTTGGCGATCTTCATGATTTCGCGGACTTTGTTTTCCGGCATTTCCATCTTCAGCGCCAGGGTCGCCAGGTCCGGCTCGCTGCCGGTTTCCTGCATGATCTGGCGCGAGATGCGGTTCATCTTGTTGATCGTCTCGATCATGTGCACCGGCACGCGGATCGTGCGCGCCATGTCGGCGATCGAACGCGTGATGGCCTGGCGGATCCACCAGGTCGCATAGGTCGAGAACTTGTAGCCGCGGCGATATTCGAACTTGTCGACCGCCTTCAGCAGGCCGATATTGCCTTCCTGGATCAGGTCGAGGAACTGCAGGCCGCGGTTGATGTATTTCTTGGCGATCGAAATCACCAGGCGCAAGTTGGCAACCGTCATTTCGCGCTTGGCGTGGCGCGCACGCTTTTCGCCGGCGGCCATCTGCTTGTTAATCTTGCGCAGGTCGGCCAGCGGCAGCGCCACGCGCGCCTGCAGCGCGATCATGCGCTTCTGGTGTTCCTTGATCGCCGGTACGTTACGGCCCAGCACGGCGCTGTACGGATAGCTGGCGTTGACTTCGCCATCGACCCAGTCGAGGTCCGTTTCGCTGCCCGGGAAGACCTTGATAAAGTGGGCGCGTGGCATGCCGCAGCGGTCCACGCAGATCGCCAGCACCGCTTTTTCGATGTTGCGCACTTCGTCCATCTGGTGGCGCAGGGTGTCGCACAGCTTTTCGACCACTTTCGCGGTGAAGCGGATGCCCAGCAGCTCGTTCGAGATGACTTCCTGCGCCTTGACGTAAGGCTTCGAACCGTAGCCTTCCTTTTCGAACGCCTTGGCCATCTTTTCGAATTGCGCTTCGATCAGGTGGAATTTCTCCAGCGCGCCGCGCTTGAGCTGGGCCAGCTGCTCGGCCGAGAAACCAGCCGCGCCGCCGTTGGCGTCGCCGTCTTCTTCCTCGTGCTCTTCTTCGTCGTCCTCATCGTCGTCCGAGGCGGCGACGTGCGGCGCCGGCGTCTGCGGGGTCGCCGATTCGTTCAGGTCGACAAAACCGTCGACCACTTCGTCGACCTTGAGCTCGTCGCGCTCGATCTTGTGCGACAGCGCGATGATTTCGGCGATCGTCGTCGGGCAGGCGGAAATGGCTTGCACCATGTCTTTCAGACCGCCTTCGATACGCTTGGCGATTTCGATCTCGCCTTCGCGCGTCAGCAGCGCGACAGCGCCCATTTCGCGCATGTACATGCGCACCGGGTCGGTGGTGCGGCCGAAGTCCGAATCGACGGTCGACAGCGCGGTCGCGGCGGCAGCTTCGACTTCGTCGTCGCTGGTTGCGGTCGGCACGTTGTCGCTCAGCATCAGCGTATCTGCGTCCGGCGCGCGCTCGTAGACCGCAATGCCCATGTCGTTGAAGGTCGCGATGATGCCTTCGATCGCTTCCGGATCGATGATATTCTCAGGCAGCTGGTCGTTGATCTCGGCGTGGGTCAGGTAGCCGCGGTCCTTGCCCATGTTGATCAGGTTCTTGATCTGGTTGCGGCGACGCTCGAGGTCCGCTTCCGAGGTCTTCGGATCGGCCGCCAGCGCGCCGGCCAGGTGACCCTTGGCCTTGCGCTCTTTCGCTTTCGACACTGCCTTCAGCTCGGCGCGCTCGACCGCGTTCAACGCCGCGACTTCGTCGTTCTCGGGCGTGAATTCGCTCGGCTTGCGGCCGCGGCGGCCCGGCACCTTGACCGACGGCAGCAGGTAGCCGGAGGTATCGATGGCCGCCAGGGTGGCCGCGTCGGTGGTCTGGCTGACGGCCTGGCCGGCGGTCTGGATCACGGTTGGCTCCGCTTCGGCGAGCTTGCGCGCGGCGCGCGGCTTGCTCACTTTCGGCGCCACCGCCATCGACGCTTCGGCGACCTCGGTCTCCGCCGCCTTCACCGCCGCCAGCTTCGAGACGCGCTTGCGCACCACGGTCGTGACCGGCGCCGCGTCGAACTCGGCGGGCGCAACTTCAGCCTCGGCCGAGGCGACCAGCGCCAGACGCGAACGGGTCTTGACCACCGTGACCGTGGCCGCAGCGTCGTCTTCGAGGACGTAGGAAGTCGCGGTTTTCGGCACCACCAGCGGCGCGGCAGCTTTGCGCGGCGCCTTCTTGGCGGTCAGGGTCAGGGTCTTGGCGGTGTTCTTCGTCATTCAAACTCTCCAGTCGCGGGCGGTGCGCGCCTGCGAAGTCAATGATCCACCAGGGCCCGGCATGCCGGGCCCGATGGTAAGGTGTTCGGGATAGCCCCTAGCTGCGGGCGATGTGGCCGAAAATCAAGCACGACGGGACGCGTCGGAGGCCGGACCGGGCTGGCGATATCGGGTGTGCTGTGATCAAAATGGCTTTTTTGCAATGCAGAAAGAAAAAAAGCCCGATCAGGAACCGGGCTTGAATCTATTTTCCGAGGAGAATAGAGGAGACAAGTGTAATTATGCCGTACTGCAAGCTTCTGCGATAATTGATAGTTCCAATGTCCGTTATCACGAAATCGAATACTTATCGGCAACACCAGTTTCCTTTAGCCTACCCGGCACCTCTGCGCTGCCTCAAGCCGTGCGCAGAGCAAGGGGCGGATCATACACGATTTCGCCCTGCCGCGCTCGACGACGGCGTGAACCGGCCCGGCCCCCACCGTGGCAAAACAACACGTCCTCGAATTGGCGCAGCACTTAAGAAAGTACCCATGCTATCCTTCCGGTTCCAGCTCTTACAATGAAGTCAATGAATACAACTAGCCCTGTCGACGAAGCGGTCGACACCCCGGCCACCGCAGCCGCTGCACCCGCCCCCCTGAGCGCGCGTTCCCTGCTCAAGCAACTGCAGCACGAGTTCCCCGCCTTCCGCAACTGCCTGCCGCTCGCCATTGGCATCGACAAGCAGATCCTGGCGCGCATGCCCGAACTTGACCGCAAGACCATGCGCGCCGCGCTCGGCATCCACACCGGCTCGCTGCGCTACCTGCGCGCGATGGAAAAGGCGACCGTCCGTTACGACCTCGACGGCACTGCCGGCGCGGAAGTGACCGATACCCACCGCCTGCACGCCAAGGAAACCTTGCAGCAACGCTTCAAGAAAGAAGCCGAGCGCAAGAAAGCCGAGCGCGACGCCGCCCAGGCCGAGGAAGCGACGCGCCTGCGCCAGGAAAAGCTGCTCCAGCTGGCTTCCAAGTTCTCCCGCAACGGCTAAGCCGTTTACATGCCGACCGACCAGGAAGAATTGCTGCCGCCTTATGACGGCATCAAGCTGGCAGACGTGCGCATGGTCAAGTCCGACAAGGACGCGGCCGAGGCGATGACCGCGCTGCTGGCCATGGACGTGCTCGGTTTCGATACCGAATCGAAGCCGACTTTCCTGAAAGGCGAAGTATCGACCGGCCCGCACCTGGTGCAGCTGGCCACGGATGACGCCGCCTACTTGTTCCAGATCGGCGCCATGCCGGCGGTCGAAGTGCTCAAGGCCGTGCTGGAGTCGCCGACGATCCTGAAAGTCGGCTTCGGCCTGGCCGATGACGTCAAGCGGCTGCGCGCCAAGCTCGGCATCGAGGCTGGCAACGTACTCGACCTATCGACGGCGCTGCGCAAGAAAAACGAGCGCAATTCACTCGGCGCCAAGACCGCCGTGGCGCGGTTCTTCGGGCAAAAGCTGGCCAAGTCAAAGAAAATCACCACCACCAATTGGGCCTTGCCGCGGCTGACCGAAAAGCAGATCCTGTACGCGGCTGACGATGCGCACGTGGCGCTGAAGATTTATCGGCGCTGGCAGCTGGATCAGGCTTCCGAATAAAAAGGTTATGTCACCGCTAAGACGACTTGCGGCATCGACGTGCCACCTCTTCATGCACGCGCCGCGGCCCCCGGGCCGGGGTCAGGTCCGGCGGACCTGAAAGGAGTCGAGCCTTGCAAGGCTCGACCGTTTCGCAGGAGCGAAGCTTCGCTTCACTAAACCCCTGCTTCACCCCTGGGTTTGTCGCCGCGCTGGGCGCTTGCCGTCATCGCCGCGCTTAACGGCGACATAACCAATGAAAACGCCGGCTGCGCTGCCGGCCTTTTGTTATTCGGCCGGGCGCTTCAGGGATGATTCGCCGTTCAGCGCGAACGGCAGCGCCCGGGCCCACCGATTGGCGGAAAGCGAAAACGTCAGCGCGTGAACCTGGTGATACCACCCGGCAGGTACGTAAAGCAGGTCACCGGGATTGACGATGCATTCGATCATCGATGCCTGGCGCGCAAGCGGAAATTTCTCGAAATCCGGCGCCTCGGGGTTAAACGGAGAGCCAAACAGGATCGCGTTCGCCTCGCTGGGATACAGGAATTCGTCGTGGTGAGGCGGCGCCAGGAAAATACGCTTGGTGCCCCAGATCTGCGCAAAAATATTATCGTCATAGTCGCAATGCAGCGGGGTCAACGTTCCTGCGGGGCCGAGCCAAAAGCGCGGTGGGCCCATTTTGCTGAAATACGCGGGCCAGTAGCAAAACCTGTTCAAGTCGCGCAATTCCAGATTGCCCAGATAGGGCGGCAGTTCGTGGGTGCCAGTAGCGACCAGTTCGAGATATTCCAGCATCGACATGTCCTGCATGGCCCGATCAGGCGCGAATGCCGTGTTGATATAGTCGCCCACCCTCGCCCGCACTTGCAGGTCACTGAACCGATCGCGCAGCGTTTGCGGTGTGAGGGCGGACAGCGGCCACCGGTCGACAAGCCCGGTGATCAGGAATGGCAGGCCCTCAGCTGCACGTGTGCGAAACCCTTCCGCGTCCAGCTTGCCGATGCGCGGCACTTCGGTAATAGCCGGGAGGCCGCGTCCGACGCGCCTGATCGCTTCGCGCATTTCTTGTATTGAAGTGACTCCGCGCACCAGCGCGTCCTTGCGCTCGCGATCCTGCTTTTTGGCGGCCGCGTCCTCGGGCGAGGTTGATCTCGATGCCGATAACGGCGGCGGCGCGCGACGCGATATGCGCGCCCGCGGCGGTTGTTGATTGCTAGCCACCGAATTCTTCTCTCTTGACATAAATCCGCACCATCTTCTCGATACTACCCTCGAAGCGAGGCCGCGCAGGATATCACGACGAATCGTCCGAACGTCAAACGCAATAATTCTGCCGCCTCCTTGTAAATGCCCGGTTCGCCGCCATTTGTTGTCGATGATGAAACAAAAACTGAATTGGAAGACGCCACTTTTCTTTTGTCTCTTGCCGATTTTCCTGGTGATGATCTTTCTTGGCTTCCCCCTTCCCATGGCCCCGCCACCTGCGACCAAGCCGGTGCAGGAGGAATCTGTCCCCGTGAAAAAGAGAAAACGGACCGACCGCATCGGGTAACCGGGCGCGGCCCTGGCAGATTCAGCAGCTTGCGAGCGCCTCGCCCAAGGTGTCGAAGTAGTTTCCTGAGCCGGCAACACTCACCACGCCCGCCACGTCGAGCTTGCTGCGCACGCGCTGGTTCGCCTCGCACAGGATGACGCGCACGCCGCGCCGCATCATTTCCCGGATTACTTCCTCCAGCGCCAGCAGGCCGGTGATGTCCATGAACGGCACCCGGAGCAAACGCAATACAAGCACGCGCGGTTCGGTGTGGGTGGCGAGCAGGACACGCTCGAAGTTTTCCACCGCGCCAAAGAAGAATGGCCCCTCGATCGCGTACACCAACACGCCCGGCGGCAGCTTTTCCATCCCCTGCCCGTTCAGCTCGTGCGCCAGGTGCGTATCGGTTTGCTGCAGCACTTCGACCGAACTGGACATACGGCGCACGAATTGCAAGGTCGCCAGGATCACGCCAATGTTCACCGCCACGATCAGGTCCACGAACACGGTGAGGAGGAACGTGATCAGCAAGATCGCGGCATCGGCGCGCGGCGCCTTGCGCACCAGGCGCACGAAGTGCCGGATCTCTGCCATGTTATAAGCGACGATAAACAGGATCGCCGCCAGCGCCGCGAGCGGCACATTCGACACCAGGGGCGCCAGCAACAGCACGATCAGCACCAGCGTGACGACGTGCACCATGCCGGCCAGTGGACTGGTGCCGCCATTGCGGAAATTGGTGGCCGTGCGGGCAATGGCGCCGGTCGCGGCGAAGCCGCCGAACAGCGGCGCCGCCAGGTTCGCCAGGCCCTGCCCGATCAATTCCTGGTTCGAGTCGTGCCGGGTGCCAGCCATGCCGTCCGCGACGACGGCCGACAGCAGCGATTCGATCGCCCCTAGCATCGCAATGGCGAACGCGGGGCCGACCAGTTCGAACACGCGCGCGGCGCTGATCGCCGGCAGCGCGAACGACGGCAGCTGCTGCGGGATGGCGCCGAACGTGCTGGCGATGGTCGCCACCCCGTCGAATTGGAAGATTGTCTGCGCCACGGTTGCCGCCACCATCGCCACCAGCGGCCCCGGGAGGCGGCGCAAGCCCGGGAGGCGGTTGGACAGCAGCGCCAGCAGCAGGCTCAGCACGGCAATCACCGTCGTCGTTGGGTGGAAATGCGGCAATGCCATCGCGAGGCGCCAGAAGCGCTCATGGAAATGCTGCGCCGGGACGATCGGCAGACCAAAAAAGTAAGTCCACTGCCCGATGAAGATGATGACGCCGATGCCGGCCGTGAAACCGGCGATGACCGGATCGGGAATGAACTTAATTACCGCGCCCATTTTGGCCAGACCCATCATGATAAGCATCAATCCTGCCATGAAGGACGCGATCTGCAGGCCGTCCACGCCGTATTTGGCGGTGATGCCGGCGAGGATGGCGACGAAGGCGCCGGTTGGACCGGCAATCTGCAGGCGCGTGCCGCCGAATACCGCGACGACGAAGCCGGCCACGATGGCGGTGTACAGCCCTTGCTCGGGGCGCGCGCCGGAAGCGATCGCAAAAGCCATGGAAAGCGGCAGCGCCACGACGCCAACGACGATGCCGGCGACGATGTTGTGCAGGATGTGCGCGCGCCGAAACAATCCGGCGCGTTGCGCTTCGAGAATGCTGATCATTGGCGGACCGCCCGGGCGACGGCATTTCCGTGGATAAGACATCATACGCGCTGTGGCGTAAGTGACAACAATCTAGTGCTGCGATAGGGGCCGAATGTTGGCACGGCCACGACATCTGCGCTACTGACGAGCGTCGTTCGATCTGGCGAAGCAGTTGATCGGCATGCGCACTTACTGCCAGGCGACATGCAACGGAATGGCGATCCGAACGCTAACATCGGTCAGATATTGGACCAAGGGCCACTAGCCCTGTGTTCTGCTAACCGCTAGTCTCGCGTTATGAAGGGGGATCACTCGGCAAGGCGCTGCCAACTCGCGCGTTTGTTGCGCCTGAGACGCTGATTCCTCAGCACTTGCAAAGCCAGTCAACTCGTTGCGCCAGCGCCGTTTTTTTCAGGAGGGTGTCCCGTGAACGATCGAACGAATAACGCTGTCGTGTCAGCGATTCTCGTGCTGGCGGCGGCGCTTGCAGCAAGCTTGACGCCGCCGGCGTCCGCCCAAACCAGCGGCATTGGCATTCAATTCGAAATATCCCCTTACGTGTGGGTAGCCGGTGTCAGTGGAACCACACGTATCGGCCCACGGACCCCCATCAACGACGACGCCCGCTTTTCCGACACCACGGCTTCGCTGAGCGGCGGATTCATGGGAACGTTCGAAGCACGCAAGGACCGCTGGGGCGCGCTGTTCGACGTGTTCTACATCCAGTTTTCAAAGGACTCGCGGCCGCTGCTCGACGGGCGACTGGGCACCGCGCGCGCGGAATTTGATGAGACCATCTATCAGCTTGCTGGTACGTACCGAGTATCGGAAGATCCCGCCACGGCAGTCGATGTTCTGCTCGGCGTGCGGTATCCAACCTCGGACCTCGATCTGTCATTTTCACCAAGCCAGCTGATACCTGGCGGTGCCTCGCGCAGCGGGAAGAAAAGCTGGACCGATGGCTTTGTCGGCGTGCGCATCGGGCACAAGCTATCCGACAAATGGAGCGTGGTCGGCTATGCGGATATCGGAGGCGGCGGTACCGAAAAATCGTGGCAGCTTCTCGCCGGCGTGAACTACAGGTTCTCCGACACAATAAGTGCGAAATTTGGCTACCGTATTTTGAACAATGACTTCGACGAACAGGATTTTCTGCACAACGCGAAACTCGGCGGATTCTATGGCGGCGTTGGCATCAGATTTTGACGGCCAAGGGAGATTACCGATCGCACTGGCCGCGCCGCATCGGGAATTCGATTCTACGCGCCAGGCCGTTTCGGGTGCCTTCGATACTCGCTACTAGGCGTGCGTCCCTATCGCGCCGATGGATAACGCGCTGCGGAAAATCGTGCGCCGCATTTTCGAACACAATTTCTGAGTCACTGATTCGAAGCTGCATAAAAGTGGCTTCCGCTTGCCCTGATGGAATTGCGGTAAACAAGAGCTTTCCATCGTGCGCTTCATGAATGCGCATGAACTCGAATTCCGTGGTCTTTCCCGTCTTTACCGTGCGGCCGATTCACAGCATGGTGCCGCCGGCGCCAAACATCAATTTTCCGTTCGCAAAACAGCGGTGGGCGATGATGTCATCGTTAAGTGTGGGCCCGCGCGGCGATGGCGGCAAGCGCCCAGTGCGGCGAAAAATTCGGGGTCAGGTCCGCCGGACCTGACCCCAGCCGGTGGGCCGCGGCGCGTGCATGAAGAGGTGGCACGTCGACGCCGCAAGTCGTCCCACACTTTGTGGCTATGTCATCGTTAAGTGTGGGACCGCGCGGCGATGGCGGCAAGCGCCCAGTGCGGCGACAAACTCGGAGGTGAAGCAGGGGTTTAGTGAAGCGAAGCTTCGCTCCTGCGAAACGGTCGAGCCTTGCAAGGCTCGACTCCTTTCAGGTCCGCCGGACCTGACCCCGGCCCTTGGGCTGCGGCGCGTGCATGAAGAGGTGGCACGTCGACGCCGCAAGTCGTCCCACACTTTACCGGGACATAGCTATCAAAATCGCCCCTCCTCTTATTTGAGTTCCATCGCCTGCACCAGCCCTGGCGCGAACTCCGCGCCATGCTTGATCTGCGCCGTCGATGCCTTCAGCGTCGCGCCGATTGGCTCGGCCCGCCCGCCCAGGCACTGGGCGAGGAAACCCTCCGTCACCGAATTAAACGCGATGTTGTTCGCCGGCCGCGCAAAGCCATGACCTTCATCCGGAAACACCACATACGTCACCGGGATGTTTTTCGCGTTCATCGCGGCGACGATCTGATCGGACTCGGCCACATTCACGCGTGGATCGTTGGCGCCCTGCCCGATCAACAGCGGCCGCGAGATCTTGTCGGCGAAGTGCAGCGGCGAACGCTCTTTCAACAAGGCCTGGCCGGCTTCCGTGGTCGGGTCGCCCATGCGCTTGTAGAACTGCTGCTTGCCAGCCTCCCAGTACGGAGGGATCGTCTTCAACAGCGTGAACAGGTTCGACGGGCCGACGATATCGACGCCGCAGGCGAACGTCGTCGGCGTGAACGCCATGCCGGCCAAGGTTGCATAGCCGCCGTAGGAGCCGCCCATGATGGCCACCTTGTCGCGTGTGGTCACGCCGTTCTTCACTGCCCAGTCGACCGCATCGAGCAGGTCGTCATGCATCTTGCGGCCCCACTCCAGGTCGCCGGCGCTGATGAATTTCTTGCCGAAGCCGGTCGAGCCACGGTAGTTCACCGACAAGACTGCATAGCCGCGGTTCGCCATCCACTGATGGTAACCGTTGTAGCCGTAGCGGTCGCGCGCCCACGGCCCGCCGTGCACGAACAGCACCATCGGCACCGGCTGGTCGGCTTTGCCGTCGCCGTTCGCATCTGCGCTTTTCGGCAAGGTCAGGTACGACACCAGGGTCAGCCCGTCGCGCGCCTTGATCTCCTGCGGGTACATCTGCACCAGCGGCGCGCCTTCGAGCTCCGGCCGCGCCACATACAGCTTGGTCAGGCGCTTGCCTTTGCGTTCGTACAGCCAGGTCGAGCCCGGCGCGGTGATGCGGTCCATGTTCACGACCCATTTGTCGTCCGCGTCGTTGCGCGACACGACGCGGAATTCCCCTTGCGCCTGCTTCTTCAGGAATTCAAGATCGGGCTTGATCGACTGCGTCAGCGGCACGTATTCCTGCTTCAGGTATTCGACCGCATACGCTTGCGCCTGCCCCGTGACCGGATGGAACAGCCCGTTGCTGATGTCGGCGCGCGGATCCTCGGCGATGACACGGGTCTTGCCCGACGCGACATCCTGCGCCACCAGCGCCGCGGTGTCGCGTCCGCGCGACTCGGTCCAGTACAGCGTCTTGCCGTCCGCGGTGAAGCCGAGCGGCGCCGTGGTCAGCGAATCGTCGAGGCCCACTTGCGCGATGGGATCGGCTTCGATCTTGCCGCCATTCATGCGGAAATAATCGGTGCCGCCGTCGGGCCGCGACTTTTGCGCGAGGCGCAGCTTCAGGTCTTCGTCGGCGAGGAAGCCGGCGTAGCCGTCGTTCTGCTGGACCAGGGTCAGCTTGCCACTGGCCAGGTCGAGGCTGTGCACATCGTGCCACTTCGGATCGCGGTTGTTGACGCCGATGAGGATGCGGTCCATCGCCTTGCGGCTGATGCCGACGATCTGCACGCGGGTCTTCTCGAACGGGGTGTAGTTCTTCAGCTCGCCGCTGGCGACATTCACGCCGTACAGCAGGAAGTTCTCGTCGCCGCCCTTGTCGTTGATGAACAGGATCGACCTCGAATCGGGCGACCAGAAGGTGGTGCGGATCGGCCGCAGCTTCTCGCTGGTCAGCGGCTTGGCCTGGGCCGGGTTGCTGACCGGAGCCGCCCACACGTTGAGGACGCCATCGCGCGGCGCGATCCACGACAGCCATTTGCCGTCCGGGCTGATCTGGCCGTTCGCCTTGGTAGGATTGCCGAAAATCTTCGCGCGCTCGATCAGAGGAACCGCGGCCGGCGGCGCACTTTGGGCCTGCGCCCAGGCACCGCTCGCGAAACTTCCCAACAACAGGATGGCCAGAACAGGACGGAACATACGCACCTCGCTAGAAAGATTGAGTGATGTAAATATTGCATCTTCCTGGATGAAAACGCCAGCGATTTTTTGTGCATACCTTTTGCGCAACGCCCCCGTTAAGTGTGGGACCGCACGGCGATGGCGGCAAGCGCCCGATGCGGCGACAACTGCGGGGTCAGGTCCGCCGGACCTGACCCCAGCCCTTGGACCGCGGCGCGTGGATGAAGAGGCGGCGTGAAATAGCGCCGGCGCGAGTGGCGAGGATGCGGTCAGCGGCTTTGGTAGTACGCGGCCACGGCGTCGACCTCGTCGGGCGTCATGCGGCGCACGGCATTGCGCATCTGCCCGTTGATGTCGTTGCGCCGCTCGCCGCGAATGAACGCGTGCAGTTGCGCCTTCAGGTAGGAGGCTGGCTGCCCGTCGAGCAGCGGCGTGGCGGCCTTGCCAACCGCGCCGGCGTGGCAGGCGGAGCAAGCGCCGATACTGCGCACCGGGGCGCCGTTGGTCACGAGCGCAGGCGCAGCCATGCCTGGCGCCACCGGCGAACGTTCGCGCGGAAGGGAGTTGTAGTAGGACGCCAGGTCGCGCATGTCGGCGTCGCTCAGGCCGGCCACCAGCGGCTGCATCACGACGCTGCGCCGATGCCCGGACTTGAAGTCGCGCAGCTGCTTGTACATCGCCGACGCCGGCTGCCCGGTCAGCTGCGGCGCGCCCGGCTGGTTAATGCCGCGCACACCGTGGCACATCGTGCACTGCAGCGCCAGCGTGGCGCCGCGCCCGATCGAGGTGCTGTCGGCCGGCCCCATCATGAGGTCGAAGACGATCACGTTGCTGGACCGGCCGACCGGCTCGACGGGAATCCGCTCGCGGCGGAACGCGCTCGGGGCCCCGGCCGCGCTGCAGATCGATTCCCACAGGCTCGCGATCGCGCCGGCGCCCTGGCTGCGCGGCACCCACACGAAGCCGACCGCCGCCGAGATCGCGGCGATCGCCAGCACCGCCGCCACGCTGCCGGTGAACCAGCGGTTCTTCAGCGAGAACAGCGGCTCGCTCACGGCGGCCCTCCGATCGGCACCGCAGGCACCGAGGTCTGCTTCAGGAACATCAGCTGGCTGACGGGCAGCCCGTAATTGACGACGGTCAGCGCGATCATCAGCGCCACCCACAGCCCGTGGCCGTTGAGGGCGGCGGGCATGCGGCCCGGCGGGTGCACCGGCTCGCTGAACGTAAATGACGGCAACGTCGCCCTGCCGGCGCGATGGCCACGCGCCAGGATGACGAGGAACAGCAAGCCGGAGACGACCAGCATCAAGCCGCCGGCAAACGAGAAAATGACCGACAGCGCCAGCGGCGCGATTTCCGGATCGGTATAGTCGTAATACGCCATCCGGCGCGGCATTCCCTGGATGCCGACCAGATGCCAGGGAAAGGTCATTACGATCATGCCGAGGAACCAGAGCCACAGCTGGAGCCGCATCATGCGACCGGCGTGCAGCTGGCGCTCGGTCAGGTGCGGCCACAGATCGTAGGCCAGCGCGAAATACATGATGACGATCGCGCCGGCGAAGATCAGGTGGAAGTGGCCAGTGATCCATTGCGTATTGTGGA
Organism: Pseudomonadota bacterium; assembly: GCA_046728335.1. Taxonomy (GTDB): domain Bacteria; phylum Pseudomonadota; class Gammaproteobacteria; order Burkholderiales; family Burkholderiaceae_D; genus JAFCUW01. The sequence goes on from JBKPEJ010000038.1 coordinate 98,789, forward strand.
CGGCGAAATCGAGCTGGTAGCTCATGTTGATCAGGCCGCCCGCCCCGCCGAATCCGAGCAGGATGAACGAGAACGCCACCGCCAGCATCATCGGGTTGTGCCACGGCAGCTTGGCGATCCAGCCCAGCATCCCGGCGCCGCCGCGCAGCCTCCCCGCGATCTCGACCGAGGCGCAGATGGTGAATACCGTCAGCAGTGTCGGGACCGACACCATGCCGGTGAACACGGCGTGCAGGAACTTGACGCCGGTGCCCACTTGCGGATCCTGGAACAGGTGGTGCACGCCGATCGGCATCGAAAACACCAGGAACAACACGAACGAGATGCGTGCCATCGCATCGCTGTACAGGCGCCCGCCGATCGCGCGCGGCACCAGCGTGTAGAACGCGATGTAGGCCGGCATCAGCCAGAAGTACACGATGGCGTGCAAGGTCCACGAAAAGAAAACGCGCGCCAGGCCGGCGTCGATGGTGGATTTGAGGCCCAGCGCAACCGGCAGGATCAGGAACAGGATTTCGATTGCGGCGCCGAGCGACGTCCAGGCCCACAGGTAGGCGCCGGCCACGTTGGCGAACATCGGCAGCGGGACGGTGCCGCCGGGATGGGCGCGCCGCCAGGCGTTCAGGTTGACCGTCATCAGCGCCACCCAGATCCACGAGCCGACCACCACCAGCACCACGCCGATGTAGTAGAAGGCATTGCCGATCAAGGGCGGATAAAAGCTGTACAGCACCGACGCCAGCCCCATCGACACCGGCGCCATCGCGACCACGGTTCCCAGCACGACCAGGGCGAGTCCCCACCACGCCCAGCGCATGCCGACCAGCGCCTGCTTCAGCGACAGTTCGACGATCGCGTAGCCGAATCCCATTGCCACCAGGGTCGGGAACACATAGCCCATGGCCGAACCGTGCGCGGTGACCGAACGGTAATACAGCTCCGGATTGCCGATCCAGGCATGCAAGGGACTGCGGATGTACATCTGCCATTCGCCCAGCAACAGCGCGACGAAGAAGGCCGCGAAGGCGATCCAGAAGTGCGCAAGTACCAAGCGCCGCGAGTTGTCGCTCAACACGTGAGCCTCCCGCCCTGCTGCGCGCGCTTGATGAAATCGGCGCGTTCGATCACCTTCACGTGCGCCCACATCGCTGCGTGGCCGACGCCGCAGAATTCGTGGCACGGCATCAGCATGTCGCCGGTCTTGTGGAAGCGCGTGTGGAAATTCGAAATGTAGCCCGGGATAAGCATCACGTTGACGTTGGTCTGGGCGATGCTGAAGCCGTGCACCACGTCGGCGCTGGTGCCGCGGAAACGCACCGGCGTGCCGACCGGCACCAGCACGCAGGCCGGCATGAACGAGTACTGGTTGGCCAATACGCGCACCGTGACCGATCCGTCCGGCTCGAGCGAGGAGCCGAGCCGGTCTTCGGTAAAGTCACCCGCCAGGTGCAGCGTGCTCGGGTCGATCGTTTCCATGCGGGTGGCCGGCATCATGATCCAGTGCAAGCTCATGTATCCGATCATTCCCAGGATGAAGACGATCACCGCGCCGGCCACCAGCGCCCAGCGATACTCCGCTCGCGCCGCCACGCGGGCTGAACGCCCTCCTTCGGTGTCTTGTGCCTGCATGGTTCAACCGCCTTCCCGTGCGAGGAAGACGAACACATAGAACGCCAGCCAGATCGCCATGACGATCGCCAGCGCGCTGCCCGCCAGCGCGAACGCGCCGACCGGCCCGCGGGCCACGACAATGTCGACGCGGCGCTGCTGCTGTTCGGGCGTGGCGTCGTCGGTTGGATGTTCCTGGAACATCGGGCCCTCCCTTTCTCTTCTATTCGACAGTCGCCGCGCGCAGGACGTTCACTTCGCGTTGCGTGATGGGACCGCCGCGATTGCCCCAGGCGGTGCGGATATAGGTCACTACTGCGGCGATATCGCCGTCCGACAACGACTGCGCGAACGGCGGCATCCCGTACGGCATCGGATTCTTGCGGGTACCGGGCGGGTAGCCACCATTGAGCACCATGCGGATCGGGTTGACCGCCGAGGCCATGCCGATCGACTGGTTGGCGGCCAGCGGCGGATAGTGCGGCAGCTTGCCGCGGCCTTCGGCGCCATGGCATTCGGCGCAATGCGCCGCGTAGACGCGCTTGCCCTCCGAATACATCTGGTTGACGTCGGCGCGCAGCGGCGCCCTCTCGGCCTCGGGCTCGGGCGTGTCTTTTTCGGGCAGCGATTTCAGGTACTGCGCCATGGCCCGGACGTCGGCGTCCGACAGGTATTGCAAGCTGTTGTAAGTCACTTCCGCCATCGGTCCGTACACCGTGCCGCGGCGCGACACGCCGGTCTGCAGCAGATCCACGATGTCCTGGATCTGCCAGTTGCCCAGTCCCGCCTCGCGGTTGGAGGTGAGTGCCGGCGCGTACCAGTTCTGCATGGGGATCAGGCCGCCTTCGAACGCGTTCGCCGCCGAGGAACCGCCCAGGACATTGATCGGGGTATGGCACATCGCGCAATGGCCGAGGCCCTGCACCAGGTAGGCGCCGCGGTTCCATTCGGCCGATTTGGCTTTGTCGGGCGTGTATTCGCCTTCCTGGAAATACAGCGTGCGCCAGCCGATCAGCAGCGCGCGGTTGTTGTACGGGAAGCGCAAGTCGTGCGGCCGCGATGGCTGGCGCACCGCCGGCACCGAGCGCAGGTAGGCAAAGATGGCGTCGCAATCGGCGCGCGTGACTTTGGTGTACGAGGCGAACGGCATGGCCGGATACAGCAGCGCGCCGTCGCGCGAGCGGCCGGTATGCATCATCTTGTAGAACTCGTCCGCCGTCCACTTGCCGATGCCGGTCGCGTGGTCCGGCGTGATGTTCGGCGAATAAAGCGTGCCGAACGGAGTCGGCATCGGACGGTTACCGGAGAATATTTTTTCGCCGGGGATGGTGTGGCAGGCGATGCAGTCGCCGGCCTGGGCCAGGTAGCGTCCCCGCTCGATGATCCCGGCGGCCGGCTTGCCCTGTGCAAGCGCCGGCGATGCGTGCGCGCACAGCAGCAGCGCGCCCATCGAGGCCAGCAGGCGCAGCGGATAAGAGCGCGGGGTCGGCACTTGTCCTCCTAATGTTTGTTCTGGCTGCCGCAGGCCAGCGGCAGCTGGACCTGCTCGGCTTTGGCGGGCCGCAGGTTGGGGGGAACCGGCAGCGACGCAAGCCAGGCCGCGACGGCGCCGACTTCGTGTTCGGTCAGGCTGGAGGCGACCAGTTGCATGCAGTCCGGCACAAGCGCGGTGCGGATGCCGTAGCGCCACGCCCCAAGCTGCGCGGTGATGTAGTCGGCGCGCAGGCCGAGCAATCCTGGAATGCCGGGCTCCCGTCCATTGAGCTCGGCGCCATGGCAGACCACGCAGGCCGGAACCTTCTTGGCGGGAACGCCGGCTTTCGCGATGCGTTCGCCCTCCTTGAGCAGTTGCTGCGCCTGTGTCGTCGCGGCCGGCTTCGGCTGGACGTTGAATGGCGGATTCTGTTCGGCGAAATAATCGGCGATGCGCGCGAGGTAAGGATCCGGCAGGTAGGCCAGCAGGTAATTCATCGGCACGTACTTGCGCCGCCCGTCACGGAATGCCACCAGCTGGTTGTAGAGGTAACCGGCGGGCTTGCCGGCGAGCCGTGGGAAGTAGACGTTTTCCACGCCCCGCCCTTGCGCACCGTGGCATCCGATGCACGCCTGGACCCGCGCTTCCATGGTGTCCGGAACGGTGTCGGGTGGGCTTGAAACCGTCTGCCCCAGCACCTGCGCGCCCGCCGTTGCGGCAAGCAGCACTAGGTAACGGGCACGGCCGTATTTCATGCACGGATTCCTTCACATTACACTGGCGAAATACAGGAATGAGCGGATCGACGCAGGCCACGTGCTTGAACGCCTGAGAAATCAAAGCATATCAAATTTGGCGGTGGAAGGCGGTTCCAATCGTGCGCGCGCAGCCGCCCCGCACGCTTCTCTTGCCCGACGTAATCTTGCCAAACGCGCTATGCTGTCGCATGCCCAAGCCAGCGCGATTTTCAAGTAAATCAACAATGCCCCGTTCCGCCAGCCACGCCCGCCTCGCCGCGCTGTTGTTCAGCTGCGCCGCCCTGCCCGCGTTCGCCGCGGACCGCCCTGCAGTGTTGCCCGACACCATGGAACAGCGCGTCATAGCCTGTACTTCCTGCCACGCGAAGGACCAGGGCAAGGACAGCTTCTTCCCGCGCATCTCCGGCAAACCCGCCGGATATTTGTACAATCAGCTGGTCAACTTCCGCGAAGGCCGCCGCCAGTATCCGCTGATGACCTATATGGTCGATCACCTGCCCGACGCCTACCTGCGCGAGATTGCCGAATACTTTTCAGCCCAGCACCTGAAACCGCCGCCGGTGCAGCCGACCGATGTGTCGCAGGTCGTGCTCGAACGCGGCAAGCAACTGGTGACGCTGGGCGACAAGACCATCAAGGTGCCCGCGTGCATCGCCTGCCATGGCGAAAAGCTGACCGGCGTGGCGCCCGCGATTCCTGGACTGGCCGGCCTGCCGCGCGACTACGTCAACGCCCAATTCGGCGCATGGAAAAACAAGACCCGCCGCGCCCACACGCCCGACTGCATGGCCGACATCGCCAATCGCCTCAGTGTCGACGACGTGGCGGCGATTTCGAGCTGGCTTGGCGCACGCCCGCTTCCGCTCGATCCCACGCCCGCCACGTCGGTTGCACGCCCGCTGCCGATCGCTTGCGGCAGCTCCCCGGACTGAATTCGCCATGACTAAGAAAATCTTACGCATCGTGGCCGCACTGGCTGCCGTCGCACTGCTCGCGCTCATCGTTGCCTGGCCGCGCGAACAATTCGTACCGTCCATTTCGCCGCAGGCCGCCGCCGCGACGCCCGAGAATATCGCCCGCGGCGCCTACCTGGCGCGCGCCGGCGATTGCATGGCCTGCCACACCGTGCGCGGCGGCGCGGCCTATGCCGGCGGACGCGCGCTCGACACGCCGTTCGGCGCCGTGTTCGCGCCCAACATCACGCCGGACCCGGGGACCGGCATCGGCGCCTGGAGCGCGGATGATTTCTGGCGCGCGCTGCACAATGGCAAATCACGCGACGGCCGCCTGCTGTATCCCGCCTTCCCCTACACCAATTACACCAAGGTCACGCGCACCGATGCCGACGCGCTGTACGCTTTCCTGCACAGCCTGCCCGCGGTGACACGCGCGAACACCCCGCACACCTTGCGCTTCCCGTTCAACCAGCAATTCGCGGTCGCCGGCTGGCGCCTGCTGTTCTTCAAGCCGGGCGTCTACCAGCCGGCGCCGGCCGAATCGCCGAGCTGGAACCGCGGCGCCTACCTGGTTGAAGGCCTGGGACATTGCAGCGCCTGCCACAGCAGCCGCAACGCGGCCGGGGCCGTCGAGGGCAGCCTCGGCGGCGGACTGATTCCGACTATCGGCTGGTACGCGCCGTCGCTGACGTCGGATGCCGAAGCCGGCCTGGGAAGCTGGGAAATTCCGCACATCGTGCAGTTGCTCAAGACCGGCGTATCGGCGCGCGCCACCGTGTTCGGACCGATGGCCGAGGTGGTCGAGCGCAGCCTGCAGCATGTCAGCGAGCCCGACGTGGCGGCGATGGCGACCTACCTGAAATCGCTGCCGGCCACGAAGGCGGAAGTCCGCGAGCCGCTCAAGGGACCGAAGGTTGACCAGGTCGTCGCGCAGGGGAAGAAGCTGTATGAAACGCATTGCGCCGATTGCCACGGCGCCGACGGCAAGGGCCTGGCGCCGGCGTATCCGCCGCTGGCCGGCAACCGCGCGCTGACGATGGACAGCTCGGTGAATGCGGTGCGCATCGTGCTCAATGGCGGCTTCGCGCCCGGTACCGCAGCCAATCCGCGCCCGTACGGCATGCCGCCGTACAGCCATGTGATGGACGACTACGAAGTGGCGGCGGTGGTCAGCTACCTGCGCACCAGCTGGGGCAACGCCGCGCCGCCGGTGACCGCGAGCGAGGTGAACCGCTACCGCAGCACGCCGCTCGATTAGGAGCGCAGCGCGCGGACCAGGGACCAGATCCCGGCTATATCACTGCCAGGTGTGGAACCCGATGGCGGCAAGCGCCCGTTGCCGCGACAAGCCCGGGGTCAGGTCCGGCGGACCTGACCCCGGCCCTTGGTCCGCGGCACAGGCCCCTCTTCCCTACACCATGTCGGCGAAGCCGATGCGGTCGGTCGTGGCGTTGCGCGCGTCATCGACGCTGATCTTGTGGCCCGACAGCAGCTGCTCTAGCGAAGAGTTCATCGTGTGGCAGCCGGCCTCCGACGTGGCGTTCATGTGCGCGCGGATGCCCGAGATGTTCCCCGTTTCCAGGATGCGCGTCATGGCCGGCCCCGGCGTCAGGCATTCGGTGGCCAGGTGGTAGCGGTTGCCTTCCGAGGACGGCAGCAGCGCCTGGCACAGCACGCCGCGCAGCGCATGCGCCAATGCCTGCGACTGCGCTTCCGAATTGCCCAGCAGCCGAATCATTTTCTGCAGTCCCAGTTCGGTCGAGCGCGCATGCAGCGAGGCGAGCACCAGCGGGCCCGATTCGGCCAGCGCCAGCGCTTCCTGCGCGGTCTGGGCGTCGCGGATTTCGCCGATCACGATCACGTCCGGCCGCTCGCGCAGCGCGTCGAGCGCACCCAGGTAGTAGCTCTCGACATCGCCATCGAGCCCCACTTCGCGCTGGGTGATGATGCACTTGCGCTGCGGGATCAGGGTCTCGACCGGGTCTTCGATGGTAATGATGTGGCCCGATCGCTGCTTGTTGATTTCATCGAGCATCGACGCGATCGTGGTCGACTTGCCCTGGCAGGTGTCGCCGATGATCAGCACCAGCCCGCTGGTGAGCTTGGCGAATTCCTGTTCGTCGCGGTGCAGGCCCAGGTCGGCCAGCGCGATCGGCTCCTTCGGGAAGCGCCGGATCACGCAGCCGAGCCGCTTCTTGCCCTGGAAGGTGAAGCAGTTGGCGCGGATGCGCGCGGTGTGCAGGTCGATCGAGCGGTCGAACGCGCGGTCGGCGATCCGCTCGGACCAGTTCGGCTCGATGACTTCGAAGAATTCTTCCAGCTCTTCCTTGGTGATCGGCGAATCGGTCACCGCCACCAGCCCTTTCGGCTGGCGCAGCATCAGCGGGCTGTTCTGGTGGATGATGATGTCGGAAAAGATCAGGCGCGAGTTGAGCAGGTGCAGGATCTGTTCGACCAGGGTGCCGAACACCGGATGGTCTTCATTTTCGACGTACGACAGGGTGCGAATCTGGGAGGACTGGTGGTTTTCCATCTGGCGGTCTCGGCAAGGTCAGGGTGGTGAATGCCGCCAATTATAAGACCACCAACACCAAAAATATTGCATAATCGAAATAATAATTTTCGATGCGAATATCGCTTGGCAAACCCATGCGTCCGGCGCAGGATAGACCTGTCGGTCATCTCCTGGAGGCTGCCGTGAACACCCACCATGTCAAGCCACTGTTGCTGGCGATCCTGCTCCTGCTGGTTCTACTTATCCTACCGCGTCCGGCCGGCGCAGCGCCGGCGGCGAAGTTTTTCGAGCAACGCTGCGAGCGCGAAATGAAGCCAAGCTTTGAGGTTCGGGCGAACCCTTCGGGCTTCGTGGTGCACAACACCATATCGGGCCGGGTGCTCAATACCCGCAGCGCCTACAGCGGCTCCGGCCAGGCACTGATGGGGATGACCTCCAGCAGTACCCGGGCGGAAATCCAGATCGACGGTCCCGGCCTGGTGGACGTGGCCGGCGCACGCGAGTGCATCGCCCCGCGCATCAGGGTCGAGCTCAGCTACCAGCCGCTGGACGTGTATGTCGCGCGCGAATTGCATCCTGCCTCTTGCTCGTACCGGGAAATCTTTGCGCACGAACTGCAGCATGTGAAAATCTACGCCGATAACCTGCCACGCATCGAACAAGTCATCCTCGGCGAACTGGAGCGCCGGTATGGCGGTCGTCCGCTGTATGCGGCCCGCGACGAGGGATTGCCAATTTTGCAAGGCCAGATCGACACCTGGCTGCGGCCGTTGATTAAGGCGGAACTGGCGAAGGTGGAGCAGCAGCAGATGGCGCTGGACAGCCGCGACGAGGTCGAACGGCTATCGCACATGTGCCAGGGCGAGATCGCCTTCCTGATGGGCAGCAGTTTCTAGGCGCCCTGACCAGGTTTAGCGGAAGCGGTTGCGGTGGCCGGTCTTCAGGTCGAGCGAGAACTTGACGCCGTTATCGGTCACGATCACCTCGTCGGGCGGCTCGTCACCGGCCAGCGCGCCATCGACCAGCGGCAGTCCCTCGCCCTTGCGCACCAGTTCGTCGCAGCGCTCGTACACATTCTTGCAGCCGGTGCCGGCGATCAGCGCCTGCACGATCGGCACCTTCCACGCGTCCACGCCGGCAGCCTGGAATTCGCAGATCAGGTAGCCATCCTTGCCGCCGAATGATTCCACCACCAGTCCAGGCAAGCCGTCCGCTTCGGCGTTCACCAGCTTGACCACCTGGTCCGGCCTGGCTTTCCTGGCGGCCGGGGCGCTCTTGGCCAGCGCGGCTTGCACCCGCCCCTTGATCAACGCATGGTCGACCGGCTGCGCCTCGTCGAAGGTCCAGACCCGGGCCCGGATCTGCGATTTCGAGTTGTAAGCGGCGCGCGCCAGGAATTTGGTCGAGGACGACTGGACGATGGCGGTGCCGCCCGCCTTCATCTTCTCGTTCGGTTTGCCGTCGACTTTTTCGATCGCCGAGGCGTAAATCCAGGGTTCGCCGGCCAGGAGGCTCTTTTCCTTGCCCTGTTTGATGGTAATGATAAGCATGAGTTTCCAGTGAATTTGCAGTCCGGGCGCGTGCCCGGCCCGCCATGATACCGCCTCGGAGCCGCAAAATTGCATTCTGGACGGCTCAGCGTGCAATCTGTCGCAAACGCCAGCCGCGGCGCGCCCGGTTTTCCTACTATACGGTCAACACATGCCGTTTCGGCCTGCCAAACTTGACAAAAAGGAAACCATCATGACCTCACCACGCCTGACCGGCCGCCTCCTCGGCAGCTTGACGCTCGCCCTATCCGCCTTTGCGATCATGGTGCCGGCAGCGCCCGCGCAGGCCGGGTCGTGGGGCTGGAACTCGGAGCGGGTGCAAGGCAGCGGCAACATCAAGACCGAAACGCGCGCGCTGGGCCATTTCAACGGCGTGGCGATGGGCCTTCCCGGCAGCATGGAACTGCGGATCGGCAATACCGAAGGCGTGACCATCGAAACCGACGACAACCTGATGCCGCTGATCGAGACCGTGATCGAAAACGGCACGCTGAAGATCCGCACCTCCAAGCGCAACCTGAACCTCGAGACGCGGCGCCTGAAGATCGTGGTGCAAGCCAGGGCCGTCGACAACCTCTCGCTGGGCGGTTCGGGCTCGATCGATGCCGATCCGCTGCGCGGCGCGAAGATGCACATCGACCTGGGCGGTTCGGGCTCGATCAACGTCAAGGGAATCGAGAGCGAATCGCTGTCGGTCACTGTCGGAGGCAGCGGCGACCTGAAGATCGGCGGCGGCGCTTCGCAGAAGCTGAGCGTGTCGGTGGCCGGCTCGGGCGACGTGGACATGGGCCGTCTGCAAAGCATCGACGCCAGCGTCAACATCGCCGGTTCCGGCGAAGCGAAGATTGCGGTGCGCGACCGGTTGAGTGTGACGATCGCAGGTTCGGGCGACGTCAATTACTACGGTGATCCGAAGGTCAGCAAGACGGTGGTGGGCTCGGGCAGCACCAACCGCATCGGCGCTTCGCCGCTCGCTGCCAACCGCTAATGTCAACGACGTCGTCCCGCCAACCCTAAAAAAATCGTCCTCGCACTAGCGAGGACGACGTGTCAACAATAGACGCCCCGGCGGCTAGTAATCGAACCGCACCTCCGCCAGCATGGTCCGCTGCGGATACGGGTGAAACGCCCAATACTTCGCATTGCCCAGGTTATCGATTCCGACCGAGACGCTGGCGTGCTGTTCGATCCGGTACCGCACCCGCACATCGGTGACCAGGTAATCCGACACCCCCGTATACGTATCGCCATGCGGATCGCTGTTATCCAGCGTTCCATACTGCTTGCCGCTGTAACGCGCGCCGAAGCTGGTGGTCCAGTGCTGCCCCGTATGCCACGACGCCAGCAGGTTCGCCCGCCACGCCGGCACCCGCGGCTGCCGCTTGCCGACGCTGGCCGGCAGCGCGCCGTTCTCGGTGATGATCGAATCGGCGTAGGTCAGGCTGCTCGTAATCGACAGCCCGCGCACCAGCACATCGTCCGCCTGGTACGCCACTTCCAGACCGTTGGTGCGGATCCGTCCGATGTTCTGCACCGTGTTCACGGTTGCGGTCAGCGGCTGCGAATACAGCGCGTCGCGCGTGCGCTCGAAGAACATCGTGGCGCGCAGCACGCCATCTTCATTCATCCGCTCGGCGCTCAGCTCTCCGGTCCATGACTTTTCCGCACGCAGCAGCGGATCGCTGTTGACGATCGCGTTGTCGACGATCGAGCCCTGGAACAGTTCCGACGCGGTCGGATTGCGCACCGCGCGACCGAGCGAAGCCTTCATCGTCCAGTCATGCGTGGCCAGGTAAGCCAGCGCCAGTTTCGGCGAAATGCTGGTCTCGACGCGCTCGCCGTACTTCACCGGCGTCGTGCTCAGCGCATTCGACAACTCGCCGCCGAACGCGTGCCAGCGCTCGACGCGCGCGCCGAGTGTCGCACGCCACTGCGGCGCCGCGCGCCAGGTGTCCTGCGCATACAGGCTTTGCAGCCGGGTGTTGCCGTTGAAGGTGGAGATGGCCGAAGCCGGCGCCCCGCCGATCCAGTCCGCGCTGCCCGACACGCGGTTGCGCAGCTGCGCGCTGTCCGATTGCGCGCCCACTTCGACGATGTGCGGCGCGGCCGGGCGCCAGATGCCTTTCAGCGCCAGCGTATTCCAGCCGCTGCCGGCGAGATCGGCCAGCGTGCCCTGCCCGCTGGTGCGCTCATTCGGCACCGGCACGGTCGGCGTGCGCACCAGGTCCTCGCGATAGTCGTATTTGCTGGCGGCGATTTCCCAGTCCCACTCGGCGCGCGTATGACGCTTGAGCGATACGCCCTGCATCAGGTGATCGAGCGTGGCCGTGGTCGGCGCAAAATCGGACGCGCGCAATTCGTAGCGCCGCCCGGCAATGTTGATGAAATTGTTGGCGTCGCCGCGGTACACCGGCGCACCGGAGACATCGCGCAGGTAAGATTCGGTGGTGCGCACCGAGTCGTTGCCCCACCAGCCCAGCGTGTAGCTGGCGCGCAGCGTCGGCGAGAAATCGTAAGCCAGCTTCAGCTTGGCGTGGTCCTGCACCGTGTTCGACTGGCCGCCGGCGCCGATGATCAGCCAGTCCTTGTTGGCCGGATTACGGTCCGCGATGGCGCCGGTGACCGGCAACCCCGCGCTGCTCGCGACACCGGATGACACCAGCTTGTTGGCGAAAGTGATCGGCTGGCCGGCGTTGTCGAGCCGCGAGACATCGACCCACCACGACCACGCGCCTTGGCGGTTGCCGATCGACGCGCTGCCCTGGCGGCCGGAGAAGCGGTCGTCGCTGCCATACAGCTTGAACTGCTGGCTGAACGCAGACACCTTCAGGTGCGCCTCGAGCTTTTCCGGCATGCGGGTCTGGAAATCGACTACCGCGCCGACCGAGTTGCCCGGATAAGCGGCCGAGAACGGGCCATACAGCACATCGACCCGCTCGATTTCTTCGGGCGACACCAGGCCCCAGCGCGGCGTGAAAGTGGCGCCGTTGCCGAGCAGGTTAGATAGCAAGATCCCGTCCGCATACACCAGCGAACGCGCGCTGTTGCCGGTACCCGATGCGCGGCTCGCCAGCACGGCGTGGTCGTAGTCGCCGATGTAGCGCTTGCGCACATTCAGGCTGGGGAAATATTTAAGCGCGTCTTCGCTGTCGGTGGCGTTGATCCGGTCTTCCACCTGCTCGCCGGTGATGCCGTCGATTGTGGTCGGAATCTGCGTCGGAAGGGACGTCGGGCGGCCACCCGGAATGATGACGGTGTCGAGCTTTTTCGGCGGCGCGTGGTCAGCCAGCGCGCAGGCCGGCAAGGCGCTGGCCAGCAGCAGCCCCGCCGCTTGCACGCGGCGTATGATCTTTGATGTCATTGTTGACTCAGTGCTGGTGAACGGGGGCGGCGGCCGGCAGCACGTCGAGCACGGGCGCAGGGAATTTCATCTTCGCGCCTGGCGCGCCCGGCGCCTCGCTCCATTCGGCGCGGCCCTTGTCGCACACCTGGATCACCTTGAAGTAGTACTTGCCGGCGGCATCCGGCAATTTCACCTGCATGTTGAATTCGTCGTACTGGGAGTCAGGCAGCGGGCCGCCCTTCCAGCTCACTTCGCGCACCGCCGTGGTGATGGCAACGCCGTGCGACATGACCGGCGCATTCAGCTTGCCCTCGACGGTGCCGATGGTCCAGCCGGCTTTCGGCATTGGCTTGGCGCCGGTGACGCCTTCCGGCAGCACGACGGTAATGCTGTTGGTGGCGCTGCCCTCGCAGCCATGGCCGACGCGGAACGTGAGCTTTTGGTAGGCGCCGGCCGTGGCGCTGGTTTGTTCGAGGTTGATGTGTGCTTGTGCGAACGGCGCGGCCAGGCTGGCGGCCAACAGCAATGTTGCGGTTTTCATGATCGGTTCCTTATTCTTGTTTGGGCCAGGCTTAATGGTGCATCTGGGCGGCGCCCTGCGGTGCGGAGTAGGTCAGCGGCTTGACGGGCGCGTCGATGGCGACGGTCTCGCGCTTGCCGTTCTTGCGTTCGATGACCAGCGACAGCGGCACGGTGTCGCCTTCCTTGAGCTGGCGTTTCAGGCCAACCAGCATGATGTGGAAGCCGCCGGAAGCCAGGTTCACGGTCTCGCCGGCCGGCAGGTCGATGGCCTCGACTTCGCGCATTTTCATCATCTGGCCGGTCATTTCCATCTTGTGGATCTGGACGGACGCGGCGATTGGGGAAGTGGCCGAAACCAGTTTCGCGCTGTCGGCCGAGCGCAGCTGCATGAAGGCGCCGCTGGCTGTTTGTTGGGGTACGGTGGCGCGCACCCATGGCTGGGTGACGGTGGTTTGGGCGAACGCGGTCGAGGCGAGCGCGATCGAGGCAATCAGCGCGAAGAGGTGCTTTTTCATGATGGATCCAGACGAAATAATTGACTTGGAGACGGTCGTTCCCGGGCTCGGCGCCCCTTGGCGGGAACCTATGCTGAGCGTGTTCAGAGCAAAATCATGTTCAGCATGGATCCCCGCCTACGGGGAAGTCGGGTTCGCCAATGGCGGGCACGACGAGCTAACTAAAGGCAGGCAGCATGGACGCTGCCAATGGAATCAAGCGAAGGCGGGAGGTCCGCGCGGCGGGGCGGCGGTGAGCGCGAGCAGGGGCTGCGGCGCACGGTAAAACAGGAACGGACGCAGTGCGTGTCCGCCCATCAGGCCAAGGCCGGTGATGGTCGACGGCATCAGCGCGACGCTGCCGCCGTGCGGCAGGCAGTAGCCGCAATCTTCCATCGCTGCGATCTTGGTCTGGGTGATTTTCTTGGCCAGCGCACCGACCACGACCAGGTCAGGCTGGCCAGGCGCTGCAAGCGCGTTGCCGTCGGTGCGGCAGATTTCCCAGGTGGCTGGGACTGCGCCGGCGGCGGCCATCGCGTGCGAGATCGACGGGGCGAGCGCGTTCATCAGCACCGCGAAACACGCGATCCAGATTGTCCAGCGCCAACTTGTCGATTTGCTTTGCATTGCCCGCATTATATCGCACCGTCTCGTCGCCCACCACCGCGCGTCGCCCACCTTTCGACGTCGTCCTCGCGCAGCGGGGATCCATGCTGCGCATACCGTGCCAATTCCGCACGCTCAGTATGGCCCCCCGCTGCGCAAGGACAACGTGGATGGGGAGGCGGACTGCCTCGACTTGGCGAGCGTCTTAATTCGAAATACTAGCGCTCTTCCTTGAACGGCTCGCGCTCGATCAGCACCGTGTCGACGCTGTCGGTCAGCCAGATCTGGCCGTCCTGGATCGTGCATTGCAGCTGCATGTTGCGATTGGCCATTTTCTGCAGCTGCACCGCGGCATCGGACGGAATGTTAATCACGGACAGGTTCTTGGCGCGCTCGAGCTTGTTGGCAATCTGCTTGAACCAGATATGGCTGGTGGCGCCGTAGCTGTACACGACCACCTTTTCCGAACGGCCGCAGGCCTTCATCAGGCGCTTGTCGTCCGGCTGCCCGACTTCGATCCACAATTGGATTGCGCCGGTCAGGTCTTTCTGCCAAAGGTCAGGCTCCTCGGTATCGAACAGGCCCTTGGTGAAAGTCAGTGAATCGCTCGCATGGATCGCGAACGCCAGCAACCGGATCATCATCCGTTCGTCGGTCTCGGAGGGATGGCGCGCCAGCGTCAGCAAATGCTGCTGGTAGTAATTGCGGTCCATGTCCGCGATCTGCAGTTCTGCTTTGTAAATGGTAGCTTTAAGAGCCATTGATGCGTATGCCTGAAGTAAAAGTTATTTGAAGACGACTGTCTTGTCGCCATTTTGCAAAATCCGGTGTTCGACGAACCATTTGACCGCGCGCGCCAGCACCACGCACTCGACGTCACGCCCGATCGCCGACAAGGTCTCGGCATCCATCGCGTGGTCGACCCGCTCGACATCCTGCTCGATGATCGGCCCTTCGTCCAGGTCGCCGGTGACGAAGTGCGCGGTCGCGCCGATCAGCTTGACGCCGCGCAGGTGCGCCTGCGCGTACGGCTTGGCGCCCTTGAAGCTGGGCAGGAAGGAATGGTGGATGTTGATCGCGCGTCCGCGCATCGCTTCGCACAGCCCCGGCGACAGGATCTGCATGTAGCGCGCCAGCACCACCAGGTCAATCTTGTGCATCGCCATCAATTCGAGCACCTTGGCTTCCTGCGCCAGCTTGGCGCCCTCATCCGCCCCAGCCGCCAGCGGCAGGTGATGGAACGGGATGTTGTAGCTGGCCGCGAGCTGGTAGAAGTCCATGTGGTTCGACACGATCGCCGGAATTTCGACCGGCAGCAGGCCGCTCTTGTAGCGAAACAGTAGGTCGTTCAGGCAATGGCCGATCTTCGACACCATCAGCATGACACGCGGCTTGGCGTGCGCGTCGTGGAGCTGCCAGGTCATCTGCATCGATGCGCCCAGCTGCGCGAAGCCGGCACGCAAGTCGGCGTCGCCGATCGCCCGGTCTTCCAGCGCGAAATGCACGCGCATGAAAAACAGCTTCGATTCGGCATCGCCGAACTGCGCCGAATCGATGATGTTGCAGCCGTGATCGGCCAAGAACCCGGAAACGCGATGCACGATGCCGCGCTGGTCGAGGCAGGACAGGGTCAGGATGTATTCGGTCGGCGTCATGGCGGCGTCAAAAATGGGAGCTCGGGTGAGCCCGCTATTGTCGCATGCGCCGCGCAATTATCAATCATTCACAAAATAGCACGACCGTGCAATTTGCGGTATAGTTGTCCGCTCCACCCTACTCGAAGGAAACGCCATGACCGCCACCACCATGCTCAACCAGCAGTTCCGTCTCGCCGCGCGCCCGGTCGGCCTGCCGAAACCCACCGACTGGCAGGTGCTGAGCGAGCCGGTGCGCGAGATTGCCGATGGCGAGATCGTGGTCAAGGCGCTCTACCTGTCGCTCGACCCGGCCATGCGCGGCTGGATGAACGAAGGCAAGTCGTATATCAAGCCGGTCGGCATCGGCGAAGTGATGCGCGCCGGCGGCGTTGGCGTGGTGGTGGCGTCGAAGTCGCCCAAATTCGCGGTCGGCGACTACGTGTCGGGCAGTATCGGCGTGCAGAACTACTGGGTCGGCGCGGCCGGCGACAAGTTCGGCGGCTTCTTCAAGATCGACCCGCGCATGGCGCCGCTGACCACCTGGCTCAACACGCTCGGCATGCCGGGCATGACCGGTTACTTCGGCCTGCTCGAAGTGGGCCAGCCGAAAGCGGGCGAAACGGTGGTGGTGTCGGGCGCGGCCGGCGCGGTCGGGCAGACCGTCGGCCAGGTCGCCAAGCACCTGGGCTGCCGCGTGGTCGGCATTGCGGGCGGCAAGGACAAGTGCGATTTCGTGGTCAACGAGCTGGGCTACGACGCCTGCATCGACTACAAGAACGGCGACGTGCGCGCCGGACTCAAGGAGCATTGCCCGAACGGCGTGGACGTGTATTTCGATAACGTCGGCGGCGAGATCCTCGACACCGTCCTTACCCGCATCAACATGAAGGCGCGCATCGTGATCTGCGGCGCCATCTCGCAGTACAACAACACCGCGCCGGTCAAGGGGCCGTCCAACTACCTGTCGCTGCTGGTCAACCGCGCGCGGATGGAAGGCATCGTCGTGTTCGACTACGCACCGCGCTATCCGGAAGGCGTGGCGGCGATCGCCAAGTGGATCAAGGAAGGCACGTTCAAGAGCCGCGAAGACGTCGTCGACGGCCTTGAGAAATTCCCGGAAGCGCTGCTGATGCTGTTCGAAGGCAAAAACTTCGGCAAGCTGGTCCTGAAAGTCGCGGACGCTTGACCGCTTAGTTAACTTTTACAACATCGTTCCAGCGAAGAGGGAAACGCATGCGTTTCCCTTTTTGCGGGCACGACAGATTTATTCATATTCTGCCTTCCTGCTTTCCTCTTCCCTCCCCCATTTGACCAATTCCGCCTCCGGCGCAAATTGGCTGAACTTGCCGCTTGAAATAACGTCTACCTGAAGTCCATTCTTGGGCGCGCTTTACCCGCAACGGGGGGCGCTATTTCTCATTGTTTCAGGCTGAGGACATCATGCAATCATTAAGCGATAACCCCGCCCTGCGCGCGCATCTGGAGTCGCAGGTCGATTTCACCAACCAGTTCATCCAGAAAATGTACGACACGCTTCGCCAGGTGAGCGAACTGAACCTCAAACTGTCGCGCCAGGTCATCGAAGGCTCGCTCCACGCCAGCCGCGAAATGATCGGCTGCACCGACGCGGCCCAGCTGTCGCAAGTGGCGATGAAGCAGCTGCAGGCGTCCACCGAACGGCAGCGCGCCTACCAGCAACAACTGCTGGCCCTGCTGGCCGGCGCCCAGGCCGAGCTCACCCACGCCGCCGAGCGGCTGCCGGAAGCAAGCCGCAGCGCCGGCGCGGTCGCCGACGAAATGGTGCGCCATGCGCGCGCGGCCGCCAACGGCGGCGCTGCCGCCGGCAAACCACACTGACCCTCCACTTTTCCGCAAACCCGGAGCTCACGATGAAATCAGGTAAACACAAAAACGGCGGCGCGAACGATGCACTCGGCCTGCTCCAGGCCGACCATGACAAGGTCAAGGCCCTGTTCCGCGAATTCCACACCCTCAAAGGCCGGGACGACGAGGACCGCCGCAAGACGGAACTGGTGGACGAAATCTGTTACGAACTCACGCTGCACAGCATGCTCGAGGAGGAAATTTTCTATCCGGTGTTGCGTTCTGCAGTCGATGACGACGACCTGCTCGACGAAGCCGACATCGAGCACGCCGGCGCGCGTGAGCTGATCGGTCAGCTCGAAATCATGGTGCCCGGCGACGATCATTTCGATGCCACCGTCACCGTGCTGGGCGAAGAAATCGAACACCACATCGCGAAAGAAGAAGGCGAATTGTTCGAAGCCGCGCGCGCCGCCGGCATCGATCTCGACGACCTCGGCGAGCAGCTGGCCGCCCGCAAGGAGGAACTCGAAGAAGACCTGTCCTCGCCACCCTCGCACATCGACGGCATGGAGCCGCACGAAGGCGCGCGCCGCCAGCCGCGGGCACCCAACTAGAACGGAACTATTGGTCTGCCGCTTCCCTCTAAATTTACGAGCGCATCAATGCGCCCGCCCGGTACGGATCATCCGTCCGGTTTTCAGAACGCAGGCTCACAAGGAGACTGACATGGCGACAAGCAAGGATACGAGCGGCGGCAAGAGCTCCACATCGGGCGGCAACGCCCAGAAAAGCGGCAGCGGCAGCGGCGCCCCGGCCAAGCGCGGTTTCGCCGCGATGGATCAGAACCAGCAGCGTGAAATCGCCAGCAAGGGCGGCCAGGCCGCACACCAGAAAGGCACGGCGCACGAATTCGACTCCGAAGAAGCGCGGCGCGCCGGACAAAAAGGCGGCGAGGCGGTCAGCCGCGACCGCGCGCACATGGCCGACATTGGCCGCAAGGGCGGAGAAAGCCGGCAGTCGGCAAACCGCGCCGCCGCAGCTGCCGCAGCAGCAGCTGCCGCATCGAAGGGCAGCCGCCAGGGCGGCAAGGAGGAGTAAGCCAATTGGCTTACGCCAGCATGGCTTATGCCAGCATGGCTTGCTCCAGCATGGCTTAAGGCAAGTACCGGCGCCATCCGCCGCGCCTGCTTGGGGGATTCTCTTGTGCTGAGCCGGGTCGGGATCGGCAGCGTGTCCCCGCCCGGTCTTTTTTTGCCGCGCGCGCGCCGCGCGCCGATGTGATACATTCCCGGGCCTATGAATTCCCTGAAATATCTCAGCGCCTACTCCGACCAGATGCGTGCCCAGGTGGCCCAGCTGATCGGGCAGGACAAGCTCGCCGCCCACCTGCGCCAGCGCTATTCGTCCGTGCACGGCATCCGCACCGACAAGGCGCTGTACGATTACGTGCAGGACCTGAAGACCGAGTTCCTGCGCAATGCGGAACCGATCAGCAAGGTGGCGTTCGACAGCAAGATCCAGGTCATCCAGCACGCGTTGGGGCTGCACACGTCCATCTCACGGGTCCAGGGCAACAAGCTCAAGGCCAAGCACGAGATCCGCATCGCCACCGTGTTCAAGGCGGTGCCGCTCGAGCTGCTGCGCATGATCGCGGTGCACGAACTTGCCCACGTGAAGGAAAAGCAACACGACAAGGCCTTCTACAAGCTGTGCTGCCATATGGAACCGAACTACCACCAATACGAATTCGACCTGCGCCTGGTGCTTACCCAGCTCGACATCTCCGGCCAGCCGCTCTGGTCCTGAGCGCCCGCGCGTCCGCGCGGCGCCCTTTCAATTGTTGCACCCACGCACCATACATGCCATCTAGGCAATAACTTGTCCGGAATTAAATCGACAATTACTTCCGCGCCGGTTACAGTTGATAACTAGATGCAATCATTTGCGGCACCCGCATGATGCTTTGCAGGCAAAACCACGAGACGCCCCGAATTCGAAATGCGCGCCATAAGCGCACGGGCCCGACCAGCAGACGGTCGCGCCAAACGAGAAAGTATTGAATGCATTTGCATCACCGAACAAAGCGTTGTCCCGCGCCCGGCTTGCGCTGCGCGGCAATGCTGATTGGTATGGCGTGCGCGGCGCCGGCGCAGGCCGACGACGTCGTTTCGCGGCCAAGCTGGTCGCTGCGCGGCTTCGGCAGCGCCGGCGCGGCCTATTCGAACCATGACGGCGCCGACTACACCTCGTCGGTGCTGAAGGCGAGCGGCGCCGGCTACAGCTCCCACTGGAGCGCGGACGTCGACAGCCGGCTCGGGGCCCAGCTCGGCCTGAAGCTCGATGCGCGATGGTCCGCGGTGCTGCAAGTGATCAGCGAGCAGCGCCTCGACAATACCTACCGGCCGATCGTCGAATGGGCCAACGTCAAATACCAGGCCACTCCCGACTTCGCTCTGCGCTTCGGGCGCATTGCGCTGCCGATGTTCCTCGCGGCCGATTACCGCAAGGTCGGCTATGCCTATCCGTGGGCGCGCACGCCGGTCGAAGTGTATGGCGCGATCCCGTTCACCAATAGCGACGGCATCGACGCGACCTACCGCTGGAACCGCGGCGGCCTGAAAAACGTTACCCAGGCCTTCGTCGGCCACACCGACCTGAAGCTGACGGCGGACTGGCACATCAAGGCACGCCGGCTGGCCGGCATTTCCAACACCATCGAATACGGCGCGTTCAGCGCGCGCGCCAGCGTCCTCACCACCGAGCTGACGCTCGACAGCGAGCGCCGGCTGTTCGACGGCCTGCGCGAATTCGGCACGCAAGGCGCCACGCTGGCCCAGCGCTACGCGGTGGATCACAAACAAGTGTTCGCCTACAGTATCGGCGCCAGCTACGACCCGGGCAACTGGTTTGCGATGGGTGAAGTGGGCCGCTTGAAATCCACTTCCTTCCTGGGCGATACCACCGGCGTGTACACCAGCGCCGGCTACCGTTTCGGCGACTTCACGCCCTACCTGGCGTACGCGCGGATCCGGTCGAACAGCGCCACTACCGAGCCCGGACTGGACCTTGCGCGCGTGACGGCAAGCGCGGCCGAAACCGGGGCCGCCCTGAACAATTACCTGGCCTGGCTGCTGACCACCATTCCAGTGCAGCGCACGGCGAGCGCCGGCGTGCGCTGGGATTGCACGACCGACGTCGCGCTCAAGCTACAGGTCGACCGGGTGACGCCGCTCGCAGGATCGCGCGGCGCCTTCATCAACGTGCAACCGGGCTTCGGCTCGGGGCGCTCCGTCAACGTCGCGAGCATCGTGCTCGACTTCGTGTTCTGAGGGAGCGCGCATGCACATTCCTATCCCGCGCCCGCTGCTCGCCGCCTGCCTGCTGGCCCTGCTCCAGCCATTCGCCGCCGCATCCGAACTGGTGGTGATCGTCTCCGCCAGGAGCGCCGTCGGCGCGCTGCGCGCCGACCAGGTTGCCGATATCTTCCTCGGCCAGGTGGGCCGCTTTCCCGATGGCGGCGAAGCCATTGCGCTCGACCAGAGCGTCGGCTCGCCGCTGCGCAATGAGTTCTACACCAAGGTCACGGCCAAGACGCCGGCGCTGGTCAAGGCCTACTGGACCAAGATGATCTTCACCGGCCGCGGCCAGCCGCCCAAGGAAGCACCCAACAGCTGGGCGATCCGCAAGCTGGTGGCCGACAACCCTGCCCTGATCGGCTACATCGAAAAGTCGGCGCTCGACTCTTCGGTCAAGCCGGTCCTGACGGTGCATTAAGCAGCCATGCCAACACAGGCCCAACGACAAGGAGCGCCGGCGCGCGCGAACGGCGCCCGCGACAAGAAAGCGATGCTGCGCCGCTGGCTTCGTCTCGGGATGGAAACGCACATTTCACTGCCGCTGTTCGCGCTGCTGCTGCTGGTGGCGATCTGGATGGTCACGAACCACTTCGTGCGGATCGAACGCGCGGCAGCGCAGGTCTCCACACGCGATTCGCTGCACGAACTGATCGACACCTACGAGGCGCAACTGGCGCGCAACCTGGGCGGCATCGACCAGACGCTGAAGGTGCTCAAGTACGCGGCCGAGCTGAAAGGCGCCGCCGCGGCACTGCCCATCCTGAGCCAGAAAGGCCTGCTGCCTTCCGGCCTGGTGTTCGTGGTCAGCATCGCCGACCGCCACGGCATGATCGTCGCCAGCAATCCGCCGGCGCGCCCGATCGACGTCTCCGGCCAAAGCTATTTCCAATTCCACCGCAACCGCGACACCGATACGCCATTCGTCAGCGAGACGCTGCGCGACGCCGCCAACCCGGACTGGCACCTGCATTTCACCCGCCGCATCAACGACGCCGACGGCGCCTTCGCCGGCATCGCCATTGTCGAAGCCGACCCGGCCTACTTCACCGCCGGCTACGAGCGCTCGCGCCAGGGCGAGCGCGGCGTGCTCGGCCTGATCGGCAGCGACGGTATGTTCCGCGCGATGCGCACCGGCGACAAGGTGAGCTTCGGAAGGCAAGCCGGGATGTCGCCGGTCGACGGCCCGGTCGAACCGGCCGCCAGCCCATGGGACGGCGTGGTGCGCTACGCCAGCGTGCGGCGCCTGCACGGCTTCCCGCTGATGGCGATGGTCGCACTCGACCGCGACGAACAGATGGCGCCATTCGCCAGGCACTGCCGCAACTACCTGTGGGTCGCCGCGAGCGTCAGCGTCCTGCTGGTACTGATCGTCACCCTGGTATGCGCCTGGTCGTGGCAGCTCTCGCGCACCCAGCGCGGCATCCTGCGCGCCCAGGAGACCTTCGCCGCCGCATCGGAAGCGAGCCTGGACGCGTTCTTCGTGCTGCGCAGCGTGTTCGACGCGCGCGGCATCATCGTCGATTTCAGGATCGAGGCGATCAATGGCCGCGCCCAGCAGCTGACGGGGATGGATCGCAGTGAGCTGGTCGGCACCACCATCCTGACCATTCTGCCGAACTACCGCGCCAACGGCATCTTCGACGACATGGTCCAAGCCGCGCTGTCGGGCGGCATGCGCGAAGCCGAATGGCGCGGCGCCACCGAGCTGACCCGCGACACCTGGATGCACCGCCAGGTGGTGGCGGTGGAAGACGGCGTGGTGGCGATCGTGCGCGACATCACGGAGCGCAAGATGGCCGAGGAACGCATCTACCACATGGCCCATCACGACGACCTGACCGGCCTGCCCAACCGCAGCCTGATCCGCGACCGCCTCGACCAGGCCATCGCGCATGCCCAGCGCACCGGACGGTGCATCGCGGTCGCGTTCATCGACCTCGACAGCTTCAAGCTGGTCAACGATGGCCTCGGACACAATGCCGGCGACGAACTGCTGAAGGTGGTCGGCCAGCGCATGAAGAACTGCGTGCGCCGCGACGACACCCTGGGCCGCTTCGGCGGCGACGAATTCGTCATCATCCTGGGCGACCTGTCCGACAACGCGATCGATATCACCCCGCTGCTCGAGAAGATCCGCCAGGCGGTGACGGAGCCGGTGCTGCTCGAAGGCCAGGAAGTCCAGGTCAGCTGCAGCATGGGCGTGGTGATGTACCCACGCGACGGCGACGACCCGAACACGCTGATGATGAACGCCGACGCCGCCATGTACCGCGCCAAGGAGTCCGGCAAGAACATCTTCCAGTTCTACACGCGCGAAATGAACGCCAGCGTGGAAGAAAAGCTGGTGCTGCTCGAAGGCCTGCGCAACGCACTCGACGAAAAGCAATTCAGCCTGCTGTACCAGCCAAAAGTAGACCTGCGCAGCGGCCTCGTTTTCGGCGTCGAGGCGCTGATCCGCTGGCGTCACCCGGAACACGGCGTGGTGTCGCCGCTGCGCTTCATCGGCCTGGCCGAGGAAAGCGGCCTGATTATCGCGATCGGCGAATGGGTGCTGCACACCGCCTGCCGCCAGAACATGGCGTGGCGCGCCGCCGGGCTGGAGCCGATCTCGATGTCGGTCAACGTGTCGCCGCGCCAGTTCGAAGAGAAGCGGCTGGTCGAACGGGTCGCCCAGGCGCTCGAAGAAAGCGGCCTGCCCGCAGATTCGCTGGAACTGGAAGTGACCGAAAGCCTGATCATGCGCGACCTGACCCAGTCGATCGGCAAGATGCGCGTCCTCAAGGAGATGGGCGTGTCGCTGTCGATCGACGATTTCGGCACCGGCTATTCGAGCCTGTCCGCGCTCAAGTCCTTCCCGATCAGCAGCCTGAAGATCGACAAGTCTTTCGTCCGCGAACTGGCCGACAACCCGGACGACCAGGCCATCGCGCTGGCCGTCATCTCGCTCGGCCACAAGCTGAACCTGCGGGTGATCGCCGAAGGCGTCGAGACCGAGCAGCAGTGCAGCTTCCTGCGCGAAAACGACTGCGACGAGATGCAGGGCTACCTGTTCAGCCGCCCGCTGCCGCCCGACGAGGTAGCCGCAATGCTGCGCGCCCAGGGCGCCCGACTGCTCGCCGCCCGGACCGAAACCGAGGACCACGATGTCGCCGCAGTCTAAGCTATCCCGGCTGTTCGTCGGATCCGACCCCAAACTGCGCCGCCTGCTCGGCTATTGGGCCGCCACCGGCGTGTTCTACACCGTGTGCATGTTGCTGATGCTCGTGCTGATCGAGAGCGGCACCGTCGAGCGCGAAGCCGGCACCACCCTGATCGTGTTTGGCATGTCATGCCTGCTGGGCTGCTATGCGCTGATCCGCGCCAGCAAAGTGCTGGGCATCCCGCCCTGGCAGCTTGCGGTGCTGCAGGCCCTGGTCGCGATCGGCTGCAACGTGGCGATCTATGCCCTGAGCGGGCCGTTGCGCGGCGCCTCGCTGATGGTGCTGCTGGTCGTGATCGTGTTCTGCACCTTCTCGCTGCGCCCGCGCGAGACCCTGGCGTTATGCGCCCTCGCCATCTGCCTGCTGGGCGCAACGATCGCCTGGATGGTGATTGACGATCCGCTGCGCTATCCCCTGCACGTCGAGGGCGTGCATTTCGGCCTGGCCACCGTGTCGCTGTTCGCGGTGGCCCTGCTGACCGGTGAAATGAGCAAGCTGCGCGTACGCCTGAAGCGGCAGAAGGAAGAACTGCTGGCGGCGGTGGCGACGATCCGGACCCTCGCCACCATCGATGAACTGACCTCGCTGGCCAACCGGCGCCACATGAACGAAGTGCTCGGCGCCGAGGAGCGGCGCGAGGCGCTGCCCGGGCAGCGGGTCTGCATCGCCCTGCTCGACATCGACTTCTTCAAGAGCGTCAACGATCGCTACGGCCACGCCGCAGGCGACGCCGTGCTGCGTACCTTCGCCAGCGCGGCGCGCGCCGAACTGCGCGCCGGCGACGTGCTGGCGCGCTGGGGCGGCGAGGAATTCCTGCTGATGCTGCCCGACACCGGGCTGGCGGAAGCGACCCTGGTGCTGCAGCGAATGGCGGACCGGGTCGGCGAGATGCATGTTTCCGAAATCGGGCTGGACCTGACCGTCACCTTCTCGGCCGGCCTGGTCGAGCGCACCGGCGCCGAGCCGTTCGCCGACACCATTTCACGCGCCGACCGCGCCATGTACATCGCCAAATCGTCCGGCCGCAACCAGGTGGTCCCGGTCGCCGTGCCGCCGGCGCCCTAGCCCTGCGCGCGGGCCGCCTGCAGGCGCCGCACCACCGCTTCCGGGGTGGTCTCGACCATCATCAGCCCCGCGTGCTCGGCGCGCACGAAGCCCTCGGCCCGCTGGTGGCCGACGAAGCTGACCAGCCCATCGTAGAAACCGCCAACGTTGAGCAGTGCCACCGGCTTGGCGTGGATGCCAAGCTGCGACCAGGTCAGCATTTCAAACAGTTCTTCCAGCGTCCCCATCCCGCCCGGCATGGCGATGAAACCGTCCGACAGTTCCGCCATCATGGCTTTGCGCTCGTGCATGTCCTTCACCACAAAGCTGCGGGTCAGGCCGGTGTGGCCGACTTCGCGCTCGATCAGCGCGCGCGGGATCACCCCGGTCGCTTCGCCGCCGAGGCGCAGCACTTCGTCGGCGATCACTCCCATCAGGCCGACGTTGCCGCCGCCGTACACCAGGCCGATGTTATGCCCGACCAGCACCTGCGCCAGCGCGCGCGCGGCGTCCGCGTACAGGGGATTGACGCCGAACGAGGCGCCGCAGTAGACCGCAATTGATTTCATCCGTTTCCTAATTTTGCTTTTGCCGCCTCGATGTCGAGGCGCTCGGTGGCGTCCTGCGGCGTAAGCGCCGCCGCCTCCCGGTACAGCCCGCGCGCCTCGTCGATTTTCTTCTTCCCTTCCACCATGACAAGCGCATTGGCGTATTCGACCCGCCCGATGGCCGAACCGGGATCGAGCTGGAGTCCCTGCAGAAAGCACTTGTAGCAGTCGTCCTTGCGCGCGCCGTAGGTCAGGCTGGCGATCAGCGCACCGACGCTGCCAATGATTTCGGCGTGGTAGGCGCCGAGCGCGATGTGGGCATCGGCATGCATCGGCGCCAGCCTGATGGCCTTTTCCAGTCCGGCGCGCACTTTGGGCGCCAAGCCGTGCGCCAGCGCCTTGACGATCGAGATGCGCTGCGCGTAGCGCCCGATCGCGTAGGCCTGCCAGAAAAATCCGGCCGGATTGTCGGGCTGCTCGACCTGCTGCCGTTCACAGCGTTCGGCGACTTCCTCGAACAGCGCCAGGCGCTTCGCTTCGTTCGGTTCGAGGTAGGTGGCGTAGATGCAGCTTGCCTTGTGCGCGACCGAATAGCCGTCGACGCCGACCGCGCACCCGAGCTTCCGAGCCCGCTCAAAATCGCCGGCGTGGAAAGCGATCCACGCGTCGACCAGCGCCGGCTTTTTCGGGAACGGCTCAGCGTCGCCCAGGTGCAGCTGCTCCCAGGCGCACGCCAGTCCGGCCGCGTCGAAAACGTAGGCCTGGTCGGGATAAGGGAACGCGGTCCATGCCATGCGAGTCTCCTTGCGTAAGTCAGTTCAGTTTTTTCAGGTATTCCTGCGACAGCTTCTGGAACAGCAGGTGGGTGTCGCCGCGCAGGTACGGGCCGAGCATCGACAGCACCTGGTAGCAGCCGCGCGCGAGCGCATCCGACATCGCCTTCTGTTCCGTGTAGTTGCGCGGATTGCGTACATACTCGTACGACAGCCAGTAGGTCGCCACCACCACCATATTGGTCGCCATTGCGTCGATCTGTGCGTCCGACGCTTCCAGCGACTGCTCGCTACGCAGGTCGAGGCACAACTGGCGCGCGACCTTGATCTTGTGCGCGAGGATCAGCTTGAAATGCAGTTCGAGCTTGCGATTGCGCGACAGAAGGTCGTTGAGGTCGCGGTAGAAGAAGCGGTAGCGCCAGATCAGCTCGAACATCAGGTGCAGGTAAAGCCAGACATCCTCGATGTTGGAGCGGCGCCCCTCGGGCACCGTCAGGATGCGCTCGATCTCCGCCTCGAACTGGACGAAAATCGAGTTGACGATATCGTCCTTGTTGCGGAAGTGGTAGTACAGGTTACCCGGGGAAATATTCATCTCTTCGGCGATCACGGTGGTCGTGATGTTCGGCTCGCCAAACTCGTTGAACAGCCGCAAAGACAATTCGAGTATGCGTTCGCGGGTTCGGCGTGGAGCTTTTTGGAGCATAGCTGAGGGAATGGGTTTTTCTCTGACAAGCATACCACTGATGACGGATATCGGCCCTGCCCACCGACGCGTGAATTAACGCCCGTCGTTCCCGCCAAGGGGGGCACCGAGCCCGGGAACGACGGTTTAACGGTTAGCGATATTGCTGGCGCTAATGGCGCTCAACCGCCACCGGAACTCGGGGTAGCCTTTTTGGCGGCGGATTTGCGGGGCGCCGCCTTCCTGGCTGAGCTCTTGGCGGCGGGAGCCGCCTTCACGGCCGGCTTGCGCGCCGCTGTCTTGACGCGCGGCTTGCGCTCCGCCTCGCCGGACAGCGCGGCCACGGCCCTGGCGAGCTGCTCGACCTGCCGGGTCAGCGCGTCGATGTCCTTGCGGGTCGGCACCCCGATGGCGCCCAGCGCGCGCATCACGCGGTCTTCGAACACCTGCTCGAGCTTATCCCACGAGCCCGATGCCTGCTTGCCGACTCCCTCGGCCACCTTGGTGACCGTATCGGTCATGTCGGACACCCGGTCCCCGGTCATCGAGCGGGTACGCTTTTGCAGCGCGCTGCCTTCCCGGACCAGCTTGTTGAACACCCGGCCGCCCTCTTCCTGTGCCTTGGCGAATGCGCCCAGGCCGGCCTGCCATATCTGGTGGGCGGACGCGCGCACGGCGTCGGCCAGCTGCTTGTCTTCGTCCGTCACCAGATCCTTGAGTTTCCTGGCCATGCTGATCTCCTGTCGTTTGTCGTGCCGGCGCTTGTCGATCAGGCCATTTTAGTTAGCAAAACTAGAGATCGGGTTCTAAAGCGGCTGCGCGCGCGGCCTGCGTCCGGAATCCTTCGCGCAGGCCGGCGCACAGCTCGGCGCCATCCCACGGCTTGGTGAAATGGCGGTCGATGTCGCCGCGCGCGAGCGCCTTGACGATCATTGCAGAATCGGTGATCGCGGTCAGCATGATCCGGTAGCAGTCGGGGCGCAGCCGGCGCGTGCGTTCCAAAAATTCGGTGCCGTTCATCAGCGGCATGCACTGGTCGCACAGGATCACCCGCACATGGTGTTGCGCCAGCAGCGCGAGCCCCTGGTCCGGCGCCTGCGCCGTCAGGATGGTATAGCCCTCCCCGCCGAGGAAGTCGGCCAGGATGTCGAGCATGAAGGCGTCGTCGTCGACGATCAGCAGTATCTGCGCTTCCTTCGGCGCCGGAAGGAAGGATTCGAGCTGCGCGACGAACTGCTCCGGCTCGATCGGCTTGGCGATGTAGCCGTTGAAGCCCGCTTCGATCAGGCGCTCGCGGTCGCCCACCATCGCCAGCGCGGTCACGGCCAGCACCGGGATAGCGCGCACTTGCGGGTCGCCCTTGAGAGCGCCCACCACGCCGTAGCCATCGAGCTTGGGCAGGTGGACGTCGCACAGGATCAGGTCGGGAAGCTCCTCGCGCGCCATCCGCACCCCGCTCTCGCCGTCGAACGCCATCAACGGAGTATGGCCGAAGGCCGTCAGCAAATATGCCATCAGCTCCATGTTGGTTGGATTGTCTTCGATGATGAGAATGCGCGCCGCCACGTGGAACCCTGAGGAAAAAAGAAGACCCCAGCTTACCCCCAAGCCGCCGGTCTTGTCCACGCCGGTACGGCAGGCGTGCGGCCGCTTCGCTTCAGCCGGCGGACGCGATCTCGCGCATTACCTGCGCCAGCACGCGCCGGTTGCGCCCCATGGCGACATGGCCGACGCCGCCCATCGGAATATTCTGCGCGCCCGCCAGGAAGCTCGAGGTTTGCGGCGAGATGATGTTGTCGTGGTGGGTGTAGATCGAGGTGAGCAGCGCGCGCGTTGCGGCGCTTTCGCCGGCCGCGAGATCGCGCAGCCATTCGCTTTCCTGGCCCTCCGGGCAGCCGGCGCGGCGCATCTGCGCCGCATTGCGGCCGACGCCGAAGCTGGCCAGGCAGGTGCCATGGTGCGGCGTGCCGAGGGTGATCACACGCGCCACGCGCGCGGCGCCGTGTTTGCGCAGCCATGCGCGCGCGACCAGTCCGCCCATGCTGTGGGCGACGATCACCAGCTTCGGCGCGCCCGTCGCCGCGCACAGCGATTCGACGGCGCGCTCCACCGGACCGGCGTAGTCGTCGATGCCGCAGGTGATCGGTTCCAGGTCGAGCGTGGCGTGGCTGATGGCTGCGGCGTCGAGCAGCGGGGTCAGGTGATCCCAGTAGCCGCTGTTGCAGCCGTATCCGTGCAGCAGAAGTACCGGCGGCCTGGCCGAACCGGGATGGATCACCTGGCGCGGCGCCGCGCGCGGCATGCTCCACGACGATTGCAGCATCGATGCGGCGAACTCCTCGCCGAACACGCGCAGCCAGCCCGCGGCGCCGAGGCGGAATTCGGCCGGCGTCGCGCTGGCGGAACGCGCGCTCATGACGAAGTTGTTGGAAAAGATCGCCAGGCGCACCAGCACGACCGCACCGATGCCGAGCGCCAGCGCGGCCCAGCGGTTCATCCCCAGAGCGCTCGACGCGGCGGCGGCGATGGCGAGCGCACTGGCCGCCTGCACCAGCAACAGGAGCCGCAGCAGCAGCCGCGCGCTCATGCTTACGCCTCCAGGCGCGGCGCCGGCTTGCCGGTCAGCGAACGCGCCAGGCCGCTCGCCAGGCGAGCGCTGACCGCATAGATCGATAGCTGGGGATTGGCGCCGATCGAGGTCGGGAACAGCGAGCCGTCGTGCACAGACAGGTTGCTCACGCCCCGATAGCGGCCATCCGGGCCGACCAGTCCAAGGCGGTCGTCGGACGCCATCGCGCAGCCGCCCATCACGTGGGCCGACACCACCCGCGTCAGGTGGGGCTTCATTGGCAGCGCCGCAATGGCCTGCTTCGCCGCGGCCCAGCTGGTGTAGTGCTGCGCCATCTCGTGGACCGGCAGCACCGATTTGGCGCCGGCGGCGAACTGGATCTCCGCCATCGACAGCAGCGCGCGCCGGACGCCGTCCCAGATAAACGGCGTGAGGGGGTAATCGAGCACCGGCGCGCCGTCGGCCTGCAGGGCCACGCTGCCGCCGCGCGCATCCGGGTGGAAGCCATCGCGCAGCAGCGCCAGCAACACATGCTGGTGCGGGAACTGGTGCACCGTGTCGGCATGCGGCTGGCCGAAGCCGGCCAGCGTGGTCGCCATGAGCAGCGGATGCATGGGCGGCGCCTCCAGCTTGTAGCCGAGCGGGCCGTCGATCGGCTGGGTTTCCAGGAAGTGGTCCGAATAGATCGACTGCGGAGCGCCGTCCCAGCCGTCGACGCGCTGCGCGAACAGGCCCGACGAGACCACGGTCGGATGCAGGAAGGTGCGGGTGCCGAGCAATCCGCGCGGGTTCGGCGCGTTCGAGCGCAGCAGCAAGGCGGGCGTGTTGATGGCGCCGCAGGCGACGACGAAATGCCTGGCGCGCAGCGTCACGGTGCGCCCGGTCGCGGCCAGGCCATCGGCGCCCAGCGCGCTGCACAGCACATGATCGACCGCGTCGCCTTTGAACACCAGCTTGTCGGCGCGCGCACGGGTCACCAGCATGGCCTTGTGGTCCAGCGCCGACGGGATAGTCGTCACCAGCATCGACTGCTTGGCGTTGGTCGGGCAGCCCATGCCGCAGTAACCGAGGTTCCAGCAGCCCTTCACATTGCGGCTGATGACGCCGGTCGGAATCCCGAGCTTTTGCGCGCCGCGCCGCAGCAGGTCGTTGTTCTCGTTGGGCGCCGTCAGCCAGGCGCTGATGGCGAGGCGCCGCTCCATCATCTCGAACCAGGGCGCCATCGCCAGCGGCGTGTAGTCGGCCAGGCCGAAATTCTTTTGCCAGTAGGCGAGCGTGCCGTCCGGGGTGCGGAAGCTCGAGGTCCAGTTGACGGTGGTCGAGCCGCCCACGGTGCGCCCCTGCAGGATGTTGATGGCCTTGTCGCGCGTCTTGCGCGCGGCCGACTCCTGGTACAGCGCGGGATAGGCGTCGGCCTCGCGCATCTTGAAGTCCTTCGACGACTTCAGCGTGCCCTCTTCCACGATCACCACTTTCAGCCCGGCCAGCGCCAGGATCTCGGCCGTGACGCCGCCGCCGGCGCCGCTGCCGACGATCACGACGTCGGCTTCGATGGTGCGGTTCGACTGCAGCGCGGCCGCATCGATGACGTCCCAGCCGCGCGCGATACCGGCCTGGATCGGGTCGGGAATCGCGCTCATGCGCTCAGGTCCCGGTTCGGGCCAGGGTAGCCGATCGCCGCCCAGGCCGAGGGATCGGCATACCAGCCGCCCATCACCAGGTCATGCAGTGCGTGGTAAGCCACTTGCAGCGTGGCGTAGCGGTGCGTGCGCCAGTCCTGCAGGAAGGCGCCCACCTGCGGGGTGGTGGCGCCCGGCCAGTCGGTCGTCACGCCCGCCAGGAAACGGCGCGCCGGCGCCAGTGCGAGCAGGCCGAAAAGGTCCTGGATTTCCTTCTGGGTGGCGATCGGCAGTCCGAGGATGGCCTGGTGGGTGCGGTCGGTAGCGGCCGCAATCGCGGCCTGGCGCGCGGCGCCGGCCGGCGGCAGCGCGCCGTCGAGCATGGCGGGAACGATGGCGTCGATCACGGCACGCGCTTCGCCATCGAGCACGAAGCGCCCCGCTTGCGGCGACGCGTGGGTGAAGCGGTAGATGCCGCCGCCGGCCGCAAGCGCCAGCGATGCCAGCACGCCGGTAGCCAGGAATGCCCTGCGCGATAAGGCCATGGATCGTCCCCCTGATAATTTTTTGGCTAGGTCGCCGCGTGAAGTGTGGGACCGCGCGGGCGCCGGCGACAACCCCGGGGTCAGGTCCGGCGGACCTGACCCCAGTCCATGGGCCGCGGCGCCTGCATGAAGAGGTGGCGCCTCGACGCCGCAAATCGTCCCACACTTTACGCTGACATAACTGATGTTTTTTTGCCAGTGTACGCGAAAGCATCCTGCCCGCGGCGGCGCAAAAATAGAGGCTGCCGTCTACCGCTTGGCCAGTTTCAGGATCTGGCGCGCGATACCGCGCAGGATATTGACTTCCTCGGTTTCGAGCTGGGTCCGGGCGAACAGCCGCTTCAGGCGCGGCATCAGCTTCTTGGGGTTGTCGGCGTCGAGGAAATCGATCGCCACCAGCGCCTGTTCCAGGTGCGCGTACATGCCGTCGACCTGCGCCAGGCTGGCCGCGTCGCCATGGAAGCCGATCACGCTGGGCGCGGCCACGTCCGGCTCGGTCGCCATGCGGCACTCGTAGGCCAGCACTTGCGCCGCCTGCGCCAGGTTCAGCGAAGAGTAGTTCGGGTTCGCGGGAATATTGATCAGCACATTGCACTGTTCGACGATCTGGTTCGGCAGGCCGAAGCGCTCGTTGCCGAAGATGAGAGCGGTGACCAGTTCGGGCTGGCCTGGGGCGTGGCCGGCGACGTGGCCGGCGAAGGTGCGCGGGCTCCACACCGGCGGCGAAAACTCGCGCAGCCGGGCCGACACCGCGGCGGCGAAGTTGCAGCCTTCGAGCGCCTGGCCGATGTCGCCGACGATGCGCGCGCCCGCCAGCACATCCTGCGCGCCGCTGGCGAAGGCGATCGCTTCCGGGTCTGCCAGCGCGTCGGGAAAGCGCGGATTGACCAGCACCAGGTCGGAAAAACCCATGGTCTTCATGGCACGCGCAACCGCGCCGATGTTGCCGGCGCGGCTAGTTTCGACCAGCACAAAGCGGAGCCGATTGAAAACAGACGTGTTGATTTCGGGCTGGTTCATTTAAAATAGCGCTACCGCGCAGTTCGATCAGGAAAATTTCAAGGGCACTCAGGCCCGCGATTCTAACCATTTCGCCGCCGCACCGCTCTTTAATTCACTCTTGTTCATTATCGTTCACGGCGCTGACGGCGCGGTGGCGTTAGCGTTCTTACAACGGAAACCACCATGCATCCAATGCTCAATACGGCGATCAAGGCTGCCCGCCGCGCCGCCACCGTGATCAATCGCGCCTCCTTCGACGTCGATCGCATCGCTGTAACGGAAAAACAACACAACGACTTCGTCACCGACGTCGACCAGGCAGCGGAACAGGCGATCGTCGAGACCTTGCTCAAGGCCTACCCCGACCATGCGATCCTGGCTGAAGAGTCCGGCGCTTCCGCCAACATGAACGACGAGAGTGAATTCGCGTGGATCATCGACCCGATCGATGGCACCACCAATTTCATGCACGGCTACCCGAACTATTGCGTCTCGATCGCGCTGCAGCAGCGCGGCATCATCACCCAGGCGGTCATTTATGACCCGGTGCGCAACGATTTGTTCACCGCCTCGAAGGGCGCCGGCGCCTTCCTCAACGACAAGCGCATCCGCGTCACCAAGCACGACCGCATCGCCAACACCATGCTCGCCTCCGGCCACGGCGCCGGCCCGCGCGCGCTGGACGACTACATGCGCATGTACCAGATCATGAGCGAGCGCTGCCAGGCAGTGCGCAACGGCGGCTCGGCCGCGCTGGACCTGGCCAACGTGGCTGCCGGCCGCTGCGACGGTTTCTACGAAAAAGGCCTGAAGCCGTGGGACATCGCCGCCGGATCGCTCCTGGTGACGGAAGCGGGCGGCATTTGCGGCGAGTTCAGCGGCGAATCGTCCTACCTGAACAAGGGCGACATCATTGCCGCCAGCCCGAAGGTGTTCGGCCAGATGGTGACCTTGCTGTCCCCTTTCGCGTAATCGCGTAGAATACCGCCAGCAGTTCAAAAACGGGGCGCACCACGCGCCCCGCACGCTCTCCTCCGCCCGGCGCGTCGCGTCGGCAGGAAATTGCCCTAGTGGAACAAAATCTTCCCAAGCGCTTGAGCTGTGTTTATACTGCAACATCAACCGGCACCTTATCCAGTGTGTTTGCCGCCTTGATTTTCTAATCCGATTGCCTGCCACTGGCGCCTCAACATTGTGGCGACGGGTCGATCCTCACCATAAAGTTATCATGTCATTTTCCCAACTCGGCTTGTCCGATGCCATCGTTCGTGCGGTTACCGAACATGGCTACACCCTTCCTACCCCGATCCAGACCCAGGCGATTCCTGCGGTGCTGGCCGGCGGCGACCTGCTCGCTGGCGCCCAGACCGGCACCGGCAAGACCGCCGGCTTCACCCTGCCGATCCTGAACCGCCTGTCGACCGACAAGGTCGGCGCGGCGCTGACCGGCAAGACCTCGACCCGCTCCGTGCGCTGCCTGATCCTGACCCCGACCCGCGAACTGGCGGCCCAGGTCGAGGAGAGCGTGCGCGTGTACGGCAAGTACACCAACCTGAATTCGGCCGTCATTTTCGGCGGCGTCGGCATCAACCCGCAGATCAAGCAGCTCAAGCATGGCGTCGACATCCTGGTCGCCACGCCGGGCCGTTTGCTCGACCACATGGAACAGCGCACGGTCGACCTGTCGAAGGTCGAAATCCTGATCCTGGACGAAGCCGACCGCATGCTCGACATGGGTTTCATCCGCGACATCAAGAAAGTGCTGGCGGTATTGCCGCCGAAGCGCCAGAACCTGCTGTTCTCGGCCACCTTCTCCGAAGAGATCAAGGCGCTGGCCGATGGCCTGCTGAACAAGCCGGCGATGATCGAAGTGGCGCGCCGCAATTCGACGGTCGAAGTGATCGCCCAGAAGATCCACCCGGTCGACCGCGACAAGAAGCATCCGATGCTGACGCACCTGATCAAGACCAACAACTGGACCCAGGTGCTGGTGTTCATGCGCACCAAGCACGGTGCCAACAAGCTCGTTGAGCAGTTGAACGGCGACGGCATCGGCGCGATGGCGATCCACGGCAACAAGAGCCAGTCGGCGCGCACCAAGGCGCTGTCCGAGTTCAAGGACGGCGCGCTGCAGGTGCTGGTCGCGACCGACATCGCCGCGCGCGGTATCGACATCGACCAGTTGCCGCACGTGGTCAACTACGACCTGCCGAACATTCCGGAAGACTATGTGCACCGGATCGGCCGTACCGGCCGCGCCGGCGCCACCGGTGAAGCGGTATCGCTGGTGTGCGTGGACGAGCACGAGATGCTGAAAGACATCGAGAAGCTGATCAAGCAGACCCTGCCGCGCCAGGTCATCCCGGGCTTCGAGCCGGATCCGAATGCGCGTGCGCAGGCGATCCAGCTGCGCAGCGGCGCGCCGGGCCATGGCGGCCGCGGCGGCCGTTCCGGCGGCCAGGTGGTCAAGGTTGGCGGCGGCGGGCGCAGCACGGCCTGTCTCTTATACACATCTGACGCTGCCGACGACAACTGCAACGTGGTGGGTGGGGGGGGG
>JBKPEJ010000043.1:0-15709 GCA_046728335.1 Pseudomonadota bacterium
CGAAACGTGCGGTCATCTCGGCAGTGACGCACAAACTCGTCCATCTTATTTATGGGGTCGTCACCAACAATCAGAAATTCGATCCCAATTACCAGCCGAAAGGGCTTGCAATCCAATACGGTATCTGACCCCAGCCCTTGGGCCGCGGCGCGTGCATGAAGAGGTGGCACGTCGACGCAGCAGGTCGTCCCACTTTACGATGACATGGCTTTGAAATACGGCTCCGCGTGGGCGACGGTTTCGCAGTCAACAAGGATTATTTCGGACTCCACGTCGGCGTGGCACTGCGTGGCACTAGTCGATCAGTGTCTTAACCATGACCCTGCCATCGCCAATCGGACTTTCCTGCCGCACCATCAACTGCGTACCCTTCGCAAACCAGAACGTGGAGATCGATCCCGGCCGGTTGTAGTCGGTCGTCACCACCCAGCAATCGACCGGTCCAGCCGGCCCAGCAATCGATGCGGCTCCCGTCACTTTGAACAGATAGCGCTGCGGCGGCGTGCGTCCGCCCGGATGGTAGAAGTTGATGCTCGCCTCGTAGCCTGCGGCCAGCGGCAGCGCCTGGAGGAACTCGATGTCGGTCTCGAAGTTGAATGTAAACTCGGGGGAATCGACCGACAGGTCCTTCTGCGCATTGTCGGCCAGCTCCTTGATGCCAGTGATCTTGTCCGGCGCGAACGCGAATCCTTCAACCTTGCGCTTGCCATCGCGCTCGGCAATCGCCTCGTGCGTGCGCGGACGGAAAGTGCCGGCGTCGAACCACGAATCGAGTGTGCGCGTCGACGGCGGATTGACGCCGTCCCAGCGCTGCTTGATGCGCATGAGCTGCTGAGAGCCGCTTTTTTCGAAATGCACCTCGCGGGTCCAGATATCGATCGGGGCATTGGTGTCGCCCGATTTCATGTAGCGAAGATAGTGATGCGCGCCTTCGTGGATCAGCGCGAAGCGCGGCAGCGGGGCGCCTACATCGACATTGAAAATCGCCGCGTGGGCGTTGAGCGAAATGGCAGCGCATAGCGACGCGCCTAGCAGTTTAAAACCGAGAGTGTGCATATATCCTTTGCCCTGGCTAAAAACGCAATTCTAATTTGGAAATCCGCGCGCAGAGACTTTTTTTGCGTATGCATGGACGAAAAAAAGGCCCCGAGGATTTTCGGGGCCTTTGCATTTACAGCGTTACTTCAATCAGAACAATCAGAAGCGATAGGTCGCGCTGACATAGCCGGTAGCGCCGTGCGCATCGTAGTAGCTAGGATCGTACCCGGCCTGGAAGTACTGGCCAGCCGTGATCGCCGCCGGCGGCGCACGGTTGAACAGGTTCTTCACGCCGGCGCGCAGCACCAGCTGCTTCACGCCCGAGTAGGAGCCTTGCAGGTCCCAGGTCGAGAACGCGCCCACGTGCTGGGCATCGGTGCCGGTGATGGAATCGGCACGCACGTTGTCGGAATAGCCCGACTGGAAATTCTGCGCCAGGCCGAGACCGAACTCCTTGTACTTCCAGTCGAACGTCAGCTGGTGCTTCCAGCGGAAGATGATGCCGCCGTTGGCCACTGCATTGAGTTTCTGGCCGTCCGGCGTCAGCGTGGCGCCCACGCTTTCCTGCACGGTGCCGTCGATCAGCGCCTCGTCGTACTTGCTGACGTAGGTTCCGTTCAGGCGCGTGCTGAAGTTGCCGAAGGTCGGGCTCTTCGCGATGGTCCAGCGCACGTCGACGTCGACGCCCGCGGTCTTGAGCGAGTTGGCGTTGATGTTCGTGTTGGTGATCGACGAGATGTTACCGGCAGCGTCACGCTTGACGAAGCCCTGATACGCCGGCACGCCTGCCGCCGCCTGGTCGACCAGGAATTCCGGATCGTAGGTGGTGACCAGGTTGTTGACGTTGATCTTCCAGTAGTCCAGCGCGATCGACAGGCCCTTGACCGGATCGACCACGAAACCAATCGAGGACTGCTCGGACTTCTCCGGCTTCAGGTTCGGGTTGCCGCCGGTGATTTGCGTGAACTGGCCGCGGTC
Source organism: Pseudomonadota bacterium (assembly GCA_046728335.1). Classification (GTDB taxonomy): domain Bacteria; phylum Pseudomonadota; class Gammaproteobacteria; order Burkholderiales; family Burkholderiaceae_D; genus JAFCUW01. The sequence goes on from JBKPEJ010000043.1 coordinate 2,017, forward strand.
GCCGGTGGCTGGATCGACGAAAGTCGCCGTGGTGCCGAGCGAGATCGGGGTGTTCAGCTCAGGCAGCGCCGCGACGCGGAAGCCCTTGCCGTACGATGCGCGCACCAGCAGCTGCTGCATCGGCTGGTAGCGCAGGCTCAGCTTCGGATTGGTCGCCTTGGCGTCCGGGTAGCGGTCGGTACGCACCGCCAGGTCCGCTTCCAGGTCCTTCAGCACCGGCACGATGACTTCGCCGAATACGGCCGACGAATTGCGCGATGCCGACAAGGGCAAGGCCTGGCCGCCGTAACCGGAAATGTCGCCCGACTGGTAAGCCACGCTCGGGTTGAACTTGAGGCTTTCATCGGCCAGCGACGCGCCGACGGCGAACTTCGCCATGCCGGCCGGCAGCTGATACAGGTCGCCCGAGATGCGCGCATTGATCGCATCGTTGGTCAGCGTCGAATTGACCATCACGCCGTTGTAATTGGTCGCGCGAATCTGCGAGGTCAGCGCAGGATTCTGGAATTCTGCCCACGGGTTGAATGCCGGATTGTTGCTCAGCAGTTTCACCAATGCCACCTGGCTCTGATAGCCGCCGGTGGTGGTCTCGGTCACATCGCTGGTGTTGTGGGTGTAGGCCACATCGTAATCGTAACCCTTGACGGTGCCGCGTGCGCCGATCACCAGGTGGGTCTGGTTGCTGACGTCTTCGTGCGAACGGCCGCCGGCATCCACCGCGCGGTAGGTCACGGTGACCGGCTGGCCGGCCACGCCTGGCTTCTGCGCGGCGATGAAGGCTGCCGGATAGTACGGGCTGCTCGGCGAGATGATGATCGCCGGGTAGATGTTCTGCTTGGCGAACTCGGTGTTGGTTTCGAGGAAGCCGTTGCTGTACGGCGAAGCCTGCTCGATGGTGGTGGTCTTCTGGTGCGAGTGGAAGCCTTCCATGAACACTTCGTTGCTCTCGTCGAGCTTGAAGCGGAAGCTGCCGGCCAGATTCTGGCGCTCGACTTGCGGCGCCAGCGGCACCAGCGGCGCGGAGTTGTAGCGGCACGCCGTGGTCGAGCCGAAGTTGGCGTCGAAGCCGCTGCCGTTGGTGGCGCAATTGTTCGGCGAAAGAGGATTGCCGATCGTGCTGCCCAGGGTGGTCAGCGTGTTCGGCACGATGCCCAGGTTGTTCTTCAGCATGTTCGGCACGAAGGTGACCAGGTTTCCGCTCGGCGTGGCGCTGTTGTCGTAGCGGCCGTCGTTGGACCAGCTGTTCTGCGCGTACTTGCGCTGGCGGCCATACAGCGCGCCGTCCTTGCCGACGTCGGCCGACAAGGTGATGTTGTAGCGGTCTTCGTCGAAGTCGCCGAAGCCGGCGATGATACTCGCCTTGTTGGTGGCGCCGCCGCCATCCTTGGTACCGCTGGCGTAGCCGTTGACTTCCACGCCGCGGAAGTTATTGCGCAGGATGAAGTTGATCACGCCCCCGATGGCGTCGGAGCCGTACACGCCGGACGCGCCATCTTTCAGGATCTCGACGTGATCGACCGATGCCAGCGGGATCGAGTTGACGTCGACCGCGGTGCCGTCGGTGGCGTAATTCGCCAGGCGGCGGCCGTTAACCAGGACCAGCGTCTTGCTCGCGCCGATGCCGCGCAGGCTGGCGGTCGATTCGCCGTAGGTCGACGAGCCCGCGCCCTGGGCCGCGTTGACGGCGCCGACGCTGGCGTTCGAGCTGATCGAGGTGAGCAGTTGCTCGGTCGACGTGACGCCCAGCTTCTGGATGTCTTCGCGGGTGACCATCTGCACTGGCAGTGCGCCTTCGGCTTGCGCGCGCTTGATCGACGAGCCGGTGATTTCGACGCGCGCCAGCGGCGCCTCGGTGGCGGTCTGTGCGTGGGCCGCGGAGAACGCGCCCAGTCCCAGCACGACGCTGCCGGCGAAGGTCAGGCGCAGCGAGCGCACGATAATTTTTTCTTGAGTCATTTAATGTCCCGATTGGATGAAGGTGTCAGGGCCACGCTGCGATGAACGCGGCGCGGCGAAAACGTTGGCTACTCGGGAATTGCTACGTGTGCTTCAGAACATCACAGCCCCTTGCGGGCTGCCACATATCGAACCAGAACTTCGCTTTCTTTGTAATGCCAACCTGGTTGTTTTCAGGTTTGGCCATGCGACGCTTTGCGCTTTGCATGGCCGGGCCGTATTACAAACCACCGGTGGTCAGCATGTCAACGGCGCGGGGAAGCGGTGAAGCTGACGACTTTGGGCCGAATAAAGTGCCAGCGGCTGATTGAAAAAAATCGGGCCGAGTGCGGAAAACGGATGTGATCTTCTTGATGACTGAATATTGTTCGAAATTGGGACATGCATACATGAACAAAAAATTTGTCCGGAAGAACGTCTCTGTGCCGCGCGCGCGGCGAAAAAGGCTTCGGAATGGGCATCTGGTTACAGAATATTACAACTCCAATTTTCGCTTTGCTATCCGCATATAGCCTGCGGTAATTCTCTCCACGTTGCTTCGCTACTTTCTTAGCGCTTGGTATCGTTGACTCGTTTTACTTCGATGGTCAGCCTCGCTGGAGGAGGGGGCAGCGTTGGAGCCACAAGTAGTCATGCGCAGCCTCGCGGACCGCTGGTATGTACGCCGGAAATTAGCCGCACGAAGCGTTTAGTCTGCGTATTTCGTGGCATGTCAGGCAATTTTTCTCTACACTAGCTCCGGTCCTTGACGACTCTCCGCCTGTCCGTCTTTCCTAGATTTTTTATCTGTCCTGATAGATCGGACGAATCTACAAAGGTCAGCACTGGCGCCGGTTTCGGACAATTCAACAAACTTGCATAACGGCTCGCTGCCTTGCATAACGCCGCGAGTTGTCCTGTTAAACACCCAGTTTGGCGGCATCCAGAGCGATGGGAGGAAGATGATGAGCAAGGTATTCGTAAACATCGGGTTAAGCCTTGACGGCTACATGGCACCAGAAGGAATGACCATGGAGAATTGGGATAATCCCGAGTACAAGAACTGGGGCGCAAAGTGGGGTGCGCTGATGCGCTGGATATTTAACCAGCAGTTCTTCCGTGAGAACCTCAAGCTGGGTCCCGGGGGAGAGACCGGCCCCGAAAATGACATGCTCCGGAAAACCACGGAGCGCATCGGCGCCAACATCATGGGGAAGCGAATGTTCGAACAGGGCGAGCGCGCTTGGCCAGAGGAGGCGCCGTTCCACACACCGGTGTACGTTCTAACTCACGAGAAGCGTGAACCTTGGGTCCGCCCGGGCGGTACGACCTTCTACTTCGTCAACGACGGCGTGGAAAGCGCCCTCAGGCAGGCTCGAGAGTCTGCGAGCGGTCGCGATATTCGGATCGCAGGCGGCGCGGACGTGATCCAACAGTACTTGAACATGGCGGTCATCGACGAGCTCGAGATTGCCTTAGCGCCGGTCCTGTTCAGCGGTGGAAGGCGTCTCTTCGAGAACCTGCACGAGTCAGTGTCGCAGTTCCGAATTGACAATGTGCTTCCTGGTCCAACTGCTACACACTTGCGCTATGTGCGTGAGTAGGAACGGCCTAACAACCGGTTTCAGCGGACGGTCCGCTGCGCAGTCCGCCGCTGAACAGCGCAACGCTAAGTGAGGTCGCCAACTGATGGCCGCTTGGCGGCGCAAGCAGTCGATCAGAGGCGACTCCTGGGAGGCCGCTGCCGGCCATTAGCGGCCGTTCGGTGTAACGTTAATCGAAGGCGGCGTGAATATAATTCAATGAAGAGATTATGAATCGACTCCTCGCATTAGCCATTCTTCTACTAACTAACACGTTAGCGATCGCCCAAAAAATGCCGCCGCGTGGGTATGAAAGTTGGGGCGTTTGCCCTTTTGAATGCTGCACTTATCGCGAGTGGACAGCGGACGGCGAGATACCGGTACATAAGGACCGCAACGACAAATCGGCGGTGGTTTTTCGGTTGCACCGTGGACAAGTTGTCGATGGCGTCACCGGCGTGGTGGTGGCAGAAAAGGCCGGGACGGTCGAAATTGACAGAGCGGTACACGATGGTTATATCAAAGGAAACGACCAGCCACAGCTATCGCTAAGTGCGGGTGATGTGGTGTACATGGTCTCCCCTTTGGGCGAAGGCTCATACCTCTTCTGGTATCAGGGGAAGATCTATCAAAGCGGAAGCGACCTTGCTGGCATGCCTGGCGTCGATGGCCGAGAGGCTAAGATGACTTGGTGGAAGCTGGTAAAGAATAAGTCGGGCAAGAGCGGTTGGACCGCATCCGACAAATTTACGAATGTTGACGCCTGCGGGTAAGTCGCTTTGGGTCGATCAGTCGAATCCGCAGCCAGGAGCCGTCATTCACCATGCGAAAAATTGATGCGGTTAGATCAGCTAGTTAACTGGTCGTGGATGGGATTGACGTTTCTTGCTTGATGACGGCTTCCGCGCGGATTTCGGCGGTTCTATGACGAACAGTGGCGACCGCCAAGGGTCAACGATTTCCCTGGTTGAATTTAGACCTTATGCTGAATGCGTTGAGGCGCCAATTTGACGTCCAGTTTACATTAGACGCCAAGGTGACAACATGACAGTTAAGCGTATGGACAACATCGGCATCGTGGTGGAAGACATCGATGCCGCCATTGAGTTCTTCACCGAACTTGGTCTCGATCTCGAAGGGCGTGTCCCAGTTGAAGGAGACTGGGCAGATGGCGTCACCGGATTGCACGGCATGCGCGTCGAGATTGCCATGATGCGTACGCCGGACGGTCACAGTCGTCTCGAGTTATCCAGTTTCCTCGCGCCGCCCGTGGTCGCCGATCACCGCATCACCCCAGTGAACGCTCTCGGTTACCTACGTGTCATGTTCACCGTTGAGGATATCGACGATACGCTCGTCCGGCTCGGCAAACGCGGTGCAAAGCTTGTCGGCGAAGTAGTCCAGTATGAAAACATGTATCGGCTCTGCTATATCCGTGGTCCCGAAGGAATTCTCATCGGGCTCGCCGAACAACTCGGGCAGCAGACGTCCCGAGAGAATCCCATAGGAAGTTGAGAACTAAAGAATTGGCGTCTGCGCGAAAAGCCGCGCAGGTGCGGTGCAATTCAGGCGCCGCCTGTACTCACTTAGGTCGCTAGAGCGACCCTTGATGAGATGCGATTTCTATTATATTTTTTCGGCCGAACCAATTAAAACATGCAATTAGAACGATTTACTGAACTCCAAGCCTTGATTGCGTCTGATCACCGCCGTATGCGCGTGCTTGAATTGGTGAGGGACCTTGGATTGCCCGATTGCTGGGTCGCAGCAGGATTCGTTCGCAACTGTGTGTGGGATTACATGCATCAGCGTTCGACATCGTCACTGCCTCAAGACGTTGATGTGATTTGGTACGATCCGAAGAAGTCTGCTTCAGAACATGACGCGGCTCTGGAGATGGTTTTGCTCGGTCGAGACAACACTCTCATGTGGTCTGTCAAAAACCAGGCGCGAATGCATCAGCGTAACGGTGATCGACCTTATCGGTCTGCCTCGGATGCCATGAGACACTGGCCCGAGACAGCCACTGCTGTAGGAGTCCGGCTTGGTAATTTAGGGAGCATCGAGGTTGCCGCCCCCTTCGGCCTCGACGACCTTTTTGAGTTGATTGTCCGGCCAACCCAGCGTTTCGTAACAGAGAAGCACCCAATTTATTTAGAGCGGATACGCACCAAGAACTGGTACACCCTTTGGCCCGGTCTCAAGATTGAAACGCATTGCTGAACTACATGTTGGGGCCGCCTAATGTCGCCACAAGCGACCCACTCGATCGACAAACTCATTCATGGCCTGCAGGTTGTCGCTATGCGCGGTAGCGAACTGACCCATCCAAACTATCACCGTATGCTTCAATGCAATCGTAGCTCGCCGGCAGGACTTACATCCCTGGAAGAAGCGGTTCAGAAAACGATCAGCACTGGACGGCTACCCACAATATCGTGTGTAGTTTTCGTCAGCAAAAAACAGGGAGATCATCATGAACTATTTGACACGGATTGTTCCGGTATTGGCAGCACTCGCACTGGGTGGTTGTATTTCACTTCCGGCCGGTCCAGCAGGTCCTCAAGGTGCAACCGGTGACACCGGCGCAACCGGCTATACGGGCGCACCCGGGAACAATGGCGCAACAGGGCGTACCGGCGCCACGGGTTACACCGGCGCCAGTGGCGGCACCGGCGCAACGGGTGATACCGGTGCGCCTGGATACACAGGGGCCACTGGCGCCACCGGTGCGACCGGGGATACCGGCGCAACCGGCAACACTGGCGCCAAGGGAAATACCGGCGTCAAGGGAACGACAGGTGACACTGTGATCGTTGTGCCGACGCGTTAAGCACAATCACGGCCAGGTACTTCTCTGGCGTCGAAGTCGCGTCGTTACCTATGTCAGCCCCCGGTCGACGGCAACGGCGCGCTACTTCGATGGCGTGATGGCGATTATTCCCAGCACCAGCTTGACCGCATCGGGAATCGGCACAGGCCGATTGGCACGGCGGTCAACGTACACATGCACGAAATGTCCTTATGCACAGGGCAGGGTATCGTCATTGCGGTACGGGGCAACCTCATAGCGCACGCTGGAATTACCGAGCTTGGCCACGCGGATGCCGGCATGGATCTTATCCGGAAAACTGATCGAGCTGAAGTAAGAACAGCCTGAGTCCACCACGAAACCCACTACGTCGTCGTGGCGAATATCGAGCACGCCACGCTCGATCACGAACTGGTTCACTGCCGTATCGAAATACGAGTAGTAGACGACGTTGCTAACGTGTCCGGCTTGACATTGCGTTGAACAATTTGAGGCTTCCGGTGCACATTCATTTCAGATAGTATATGATGACCATCATGAAATCGAAATCTGGCAAAGTTGCAACCATGAGCCGCAAAGAGGCCACGCACGAACGTATCGTGGAGGTGGCGGCGCGTGCAATCCGTCGCAGTGGCTATGGCGGCACTGGCGTTGCTGACATCATGAAAGAAGCCGGGCTGACGCATGGCGGCTTCTATGCCCATTTTGAATCGCGAGACGCCTTGCTGGCCGAAGCCGGCGACCGTGCGGGCGCCGAATCGGTGGCGCTGGCCGCACGGGTGGCGGCCGCCGCGCCGCGGGGGCAAGCCTTGCAGGCGATGATGCGGGCTTATCTGTCTCAAGAGCACATCTCCGCCATCGAGACTGGCTGTCCGGTCTCAGCGCTGGGCTCGGAAATGCCGCGCCAGGCGCCCGAAGTACGGCGTGCGGCTACCGTCCACATCAAGGAAATGATAGACCTGTTCGCTCGCCAACTACCCGATTGGGGCAAACCTCAGGCGCACGAACAGGCAATGGCGCTGGTTTGCGCGATGATTGGCACCACCATGCTGGCGCGTGCGGTTGACGACGCAAAACTGTCTCAGGCGCTGTGCGCAGCCACGCTAAAGCAACTCACTCCGGCTGCGGCCTGAGGCTGGCCATGGGTGTGTTTTTTTTGCTATAAAATATGATGATCATCATATTTTATCCCCGGCGTATGGTTACGCCTGCCACTAGAAAGGAAATGCCATGAACAAGAAAATTGCATTGGTTACCGGCGCTTCGTCCGGCATAGGCGAAGCCACGGCCAGGCGGCTGACACAGGCTGGCTTCAAGGTGTACGGCACGAGTCGCCGGGGCGCGAAAGCGGGCCGACGCGAATACGAAATGGTCTCGCTGGATGTGACCAGCGACGCTTCGGTCCAGGCGGCTGTCGAGGCCGTCATACAAAAGGAAGGGCGCATCGACTTGCTCATCAATAACGCGGGCTTCGGCGTCGCCCCGGCTGGCGCCGAGGAGAGCTCGATCGAGCAGGCGCAGTCCATCTTCGATACAAACTTCTTCGGCATGGTACGGATGACGCGTGCCGTGTTGCCGCACATGCGTGCGCAGCGCGAGGGCCGCATCATCAACATTGGTTCGGTGCTGGGCTTCTTGCCAATGCCCTATGGCGCGCTATACGCCGCCACCAAACACGCGGTGGAAGGCTATACGGAATCCTTGGACCATGAGCTGCGCAACTGGGGCATCCGCGCAGTCGTCATTGAGCCTGCCTACACCAACACGCCATTCGACACCAATATGCTGCAGCCCGACGCCAAGCTCGATGCCTACCGTGACGTGCGCGCCGCGGTGACACAGCGCGTTCAGGAAGTGATGGCGGCAGCAGAGGGGCCACAAATGGCCGCAGCGGCAGTGCTGAAAGCTGCGCAGGCAAAAAAGCCGAAGCTTCGGTATACCACCAACGGACTTGCCACGCGCCTGTGGCTGCTGCGCTCCTTTGCGCCGGCCGGCATCTTGGACGCCGGCATGCGCAAGGATTTACGACTTGTATAAGCCCCGCTGCAGCGCGAACAATATATGAATTGAATCAACATACAAGAAGGTAAAAATGAAAGCACTTGTCCTGAAGAGCTATGGCAAAGCCGCCCAAATCGAATTTGTTGAACTTCCCCGGCCAACGATCAAGCCAGATGAAATTCTGGTCCAGGTTCATGCCGTCGGCCTCAATCCGATTGATTACATGATTCCAAGGGGAGACTTCAAGCCTATCCTGAAGTTGCGAATGCCAGCCACCTTGGGCAGTGACGTGGCCGGCTTGGTAGAGGAAGTCGGCAGCGAGGTGAGCCGATTCAAGGTGGGCGATGCCGTATTCGCCAGTACCTTTGATCTGGGCACGGGCACGCTTGCCGAGTTTGTTGCGGTGCCCGGCCATGCCGCTGCGCATAAACCAGCAAATCTGGACTTTGTACAAGCGGCATCCATTCCAATGGTTGGCCTGACCGCATGGCAAGCACTCAAGGAACGAGCGCAGCTTAAGCCTGGGCAAAAGGTCTTCATTCCTGCCGGTTCCGGTGGCATAGGGACCTTTGCAATCCAATTGGCAAAACACCTTGGCGCAACAGTAGGGACTACGACCAGCACGGCCAATGTTGCTCTTGTGCGCAGCCTTGGCGCTGATGAGGTAATCGACTACAAGAAACAGGAATTTGAAAAAGTGCTGGACGGCTATGACGTGGTACTGGGCACGATTCGGGGAGATGCGCTTGAGAAAGCACTGCGGATTGTCAAACCTGGAAGTATCGTCATCTCGCTCGTCGGCCCACCAGATGCCGCATTCGCGCGGAATCGGGGTATGAACTTCCTCATGAAATTTGTGTTCGGCCTGTTGAGCCGCAAGATCATCGCCCGAGCGAAACTGCGTGACGCCAACTATTCATTCCTGTTTGTGCATTCTGATGGCAGCCAGCTGGCAAAAATCGGTGAGCTGATCGAGGCATCGCACATCCGTCCTGTGATCGACAAGGTGTTCCCCTTTTTTCAAGCCAAGGAGGCGCTTGCATATCTCGAGGAGGGCCGAGCCAAGGGCAAGGTTGTCGTGCAGATCGTGGCTCCTTGATCTCAAACGCCGATCAATTGGCGCGCCGCCAGCCGATCAATTTGTTGGCATTGCACCGCGAATCGTTTCCAATACATTGCGCACATTCGCTGGGATGGCAGTCGAGCAACTGCTGCGACGGTCAACGTACACGTGCACGAAGTGGCCGGCTGCGCAGGGCAGGGGATCGTCATTGCGATATAAGGCAATCTCGTAGCGCACGCTGGAGTTGCCCAGCTTGGCCACGCGGATGCCGGCGTGGATCGTGTCCGGGAAGCTGATTGAGCTGAAATAGGCGCAGCCGCTGTCGACCACGAAGCCGACCACCTCGCCCTCGTGGATGTCCAATACGCCGCGCTCGATCAGGAACTGGTTCACCGCCGTATCAAAATACGAGTAGTAAACGACGTTATTCACATGCCCATACACGTCGTTGTCCATCCACCTCGTCGGAATCGCGAGGAAATGCGGAAACGACGAGCGGGGCGCGTCGCGCATGCTCAGTGCTTTACTTCGCTGGCAGGAATCAAAGTCTCGACCGGCGTGTCGGTGGCGAACAGCTGTGCGCAATCGACCTTGTCGAACTCGTAGTGCTTGCCGCAGAAATCGCAGTTGATGCCCAGCTTGCCCAAGTCGCTTAGCGCATCGTCGACTTCGGCCTGGCCCAGCATCTTCAGCATATTGCCGACTTTTTCGCGCGTGCAGCTGCAATGAAATTGCGGATGCGCCGGCTCGAACACGCGCACCGTCTCTTCCCAGAACAGCCGGTTCATCAGGGTCTGGATATCGGTCGACAGCAGTTCTTCCTGCTTCAAGGTCGACGCCAGCATCACCGCGCGGTTCCAGGTTTCAAGGTCGTCCGCTTCGCTGGCCTGCTTGACCTGGTCGTCCTTGCCGCTGTGGCGCGGCAGCTTTTGCAGCAGCAGCCCGCGCGACACCGAGTCGTTAGCGCCCAGCCACAGGCGCGTATCGAGCTGCTCCGAGCGCAGCATGTAATTTTCGATGACGGTCGCCATGTCGTCCCCGTCCAGCGGCACGATGCCCTGGTACGGCTGCTGGCCCGGCATCTTGTCGATCGGGTCGAGCGTGATCACGAAGCGGCCCTTGCCGTGCTGGTTGAGCAGCGTTGTCAGGTCGGCGTCGTCGGCCACGACCGCATTCTCCGACAGCTTGGCGGTGGCGCGCAGGCGCAGGTCGGAGTCGCACTCGACCACGAGCAGGCGCACCGGACCGTCACCGTGGATCTGCATGATAATCGCGCCGTTGAACTTCAGGTTGGCCGACAGCAAAGCGGCCGCGGCCACCATCTCGCCGAGCACCGTCTTGACCGGCGGCGGATAGTTGTGGCGCGCCTGGATCTCGCGCCAGGTGTCGGAAATTTCGACGAACTCGCCTTTGACCGCGGCGTTGTCGAAGATGAATTTTTGCAGGGTATCTTTAGTGGTATCTATGGTCATGTCTTATCCGATTTTTTTCAGGTCCGCCTGGTACAGCTTGCCGCGCTTGACGTAGCCGTCGGCGATCTCGCGCAGGCGGGCAATGTCCGCCTCCGCCAGCGTGCGCACGGCCTTGGCGGGGCTGCCGAGGATTAATGTGTTGTCCGGGAATTCTTTGCCTTCCGTGACCAGCGCGCCGGCGCCGACCAGGCAACCCTTGCCGATCTTCGCGCCGTTCATGATCACCGCCTGGATGCCGATCAGCGAGCCGTCGCCGACGCTGCAGCCGTGCAGCATGGCCATGTGGCCGATCGACACGCCGGTACCCAGCGTCAGCGGATAGCCCATGTCGGTATGCATCACGGTGCCTTCCTGGACGTTGCTGTCGTCGCCAATGGTGATACGCTCGTTATCGCCGCGGATGGTCACGCCGTACCAGACGGTCGCGTTGGCGCCGAGCGTCACCTTGCCGATCAGGTTGGCCGATTCGGCCACCCAGGCGGTCGGGTCGATCTGGGGCGCGTCTTCGCCGAGTTGATAGATAGCCATAGTGGGAGCGGAAGGGATGGTTGGGAATGGCGCTATTTTACGCCGTCGGCCTGTGGCCGGCCGATCCAGCCCAAATGGGACTGTCCCGCAAAAAATCAACAGCCGCGTATAATTCGAACGGTCGTACTTTTATTTGCCAGGTCAGCCCATGAAACCGTCCCGTTCCGAATTCATCACCGTGCGCGGCTTGCGCACCCACGTCCATCACTGGGGCAGGGAAGGCGCGCCCATCATTTTCATGGTGCACGGCTGGATGGACGTCGGCGCCTCGTTCCAGTTCGTGGCCGACAACCTGGCCGGCGACTGGCATGTGATCGCCCCGGACTGGCGCGGCTTCGGCCTGACCGAACGCGCCAGGGTCGACACCTACTGGTTCCCGGACTACATTGCCGACCTCGACGCGATGCTCGACCATTATTCGCCGGGCCAGCCGGTGAACCTGCTGGGGCACAGCATGGGCGGCAACGTGGTCGGCATTTACGCCGGCGTGCGTCCGGAGCGGGTGCGCCGGCTGATCAACCTGGAAGGCTTCGGCATGCCGGCCACCAGGCCGGAGCAGGCGCCGCGCCACTACGCCAAATGGCTAGACGCTTTGCGCGAACCGGCTGAGATGCGCACCTACCCGAACGTGGCCGCGGTCGCCGCGCGCTTGCAGAAAACCAATCCCCGCCTGTCGGACGAGCGCGCCGCTTTCCTGGCGCCGCACTGGTCGGCGCAAAATGACGCCGGCGAATGGGAGATCCTGGGCGACCCGGCGCACAAGAAGCCGAGCCCGATCCTGTACCGGGTGGAAGAGGTCATGGCCTGCTGGAGCGCGATTACGGCGCCGGTAATGTGGGTCGAGGCCGAGGACACCAATATGTGGCAATGGATGGGGCCGAAACCGCAGGCGCGCATCGAGATCGACCGCCGCCTGGCGCACCTGAAGAACGTGCAGACCAACATGATGGCCGGCGCCGGCCACATGCTGCACCACGACCAGCCGGAACAGCTGGCGCGCATGATCGAAACCTTCCTCGCCGGCGGGTGAAAAGTTCAGACTTTCGGACATTTTAAAAAAAAGTGATGTTGCCGTTAAGTGTAGGACGATTTGCGGTGTTGAGGTGCCGCCTCTCCATGCACGCGTCGCGGTCCAAGGACTGGGGTCAGGTCCGGCGGACCTGACCCCGCGGTTGTCGCCGCACCGAGCGCATGCCGCCGTCGCCCGCCTAACGGTGACATGGCCTTTCGGCGGCTCGCACGGACCAGCTCACCGCCAGGCAGCGTACAATGGACACTTCGTTACTGAGCTGCTGATTCGAAGCGTTCCACCTTTATGCTGAATGTAGATTTACACTGCCATTCCAATGTGTCCGACGGTGTCCTGTCGCCCTCTGCCGTGGCGCAGTATGCGCGCAAGGCCGGCGTCGATGTCTGGGGCCTGACCGACCACGACGAAGTGGGCGGCATCGCCGCCGGACGCGCCGCGGCCGCCAGTGTCGGCATGCAGTTCATTCCCGGCGTGGAAATCTCGATCACCTGGGCCAGCCAGACGGTGCACATCGTCGGCCTGCGCATCGACGAAACCAATCCCGTGCTGCTCAAGGGCCTGGCCGACACCCGTTGCGGGCGCGACGCGCGCGGGCGCGAGATGGCAGCGCAACTGGCGCAGGCTGGCATTCCCGACGCCTACGAGGGGGCGCTCAAATACGTCGGCAACCCGGACCTGATGTCGCGCACCCATTTCGCGCGTTACCTGGTCGAGTGCGGCGCCTGCGCCAACATCCCTGAAGTCTTCCGCAAGTATCTGACCGAAGGCAAGCCGGGCTACGTGCCGCACCGCTGGGCATCGCTGACGGACGCGGTCGGCTGGATCAGGACCGCCGGCGGCATCGCCGTGATCGCGCATCCGGGCCGTTACAAGTTCAGCCCGGTGGCCGAGGGCGCGCTGTTCGACGAATTCAAGCAGCTCGGCGGCGCCGCGATCGAAGTGGTGACGGGCAGCCACACGCCGGACCAGTACCCGGTGTACGCGGAACTGGCGCGCCGCTACGGTTTCCTCGCTTCGCGCGGGACCGATTTCCACGCGCCTGGCGAATCGCGCGCCGATTTTGCCCTGCTGCCGCCGTTGCCGGCCAATGTAACGCCCGTTTGGCACGACTGGTTTTAAGCCGCCTTTCAGCCGCCTCCTACTTGAATTTTCCGGGCGGCACCCTTATCTTAGCGGTCTGTCATCACTGATCACGCGTGGTATGGGTTCCCGCCTCCGCGGGAACGACAATTTACGACGTCGTTCCCGCGGAGGCGGGAACCCATGCTG
>JBKPEJ010000021.1:0-40045 GCA_046728335.1 Pseudomonadota bacterium
CCCCCGCACCGCTCGGGCGGCCGCGGCCGCTAAGCACACTGAAACCGGGGATCTCCCCGGTTTTTTTTGGCCTGTTTCACCGTAAAGTGCGGGATGACTTGCGGCGTTGACGTGCCGCCTGTTCATGCACGCGCCGCGCTCCAGGGGCTGGGGTCAGATACCGACGGACCTGAAAGGAGTCGAGCCTTGCAAGGCTCGACCGTTTCGCAGGCGCGAAGCTTCGCTTCACTAAACCCCTGCTTCACCCCGGGTTTGTCGCCGGGCGCTTGCCGCGATCACCATGCGCCGCTACCTCCGGGGTCTCAAAAAAATACTTGACTACGCAAGTAATTGGCATATACTTGCGCAATCAAGTATCTATTCTGTATCCCGAAAGGAACTCATCATGAATGCCCCCCAAGCCACCGGCCCCACCGATTTCTGCCTGCGCCTGGCGCGCGCCTACGCCGTGCTGATGCGCCGCTTCGACAGCGCCCTCGGCAGCCACCACGGCATCAGCTTCGGCGACTACCAGGTGCTCGACCACCTGAGCCGCGCACCAGGTGGGCGCCTGCGCCGCGTCGACCTGGCCGAACGTCTCGGCCTGACCGCTTCCGGCGTGACCCGCACCCTGCTGCCGCTCGAAAAGATCGGCCTCGTCACGCGCGAGCCCGATCCGCGCGACGCCCGCGTCGGCTACGCAGCGGTCACAGCGACCGGCCGCGAGCTGATGACCAACGCGACCGATGTCGTCGACCTGGTTAGCCGCGATGCGCTGCGCGGCGCCGACGCCGATCAGCTGGCCGCACTGTCCGCCTTGCTGGGCCAGGTCGCCGGCATCCATCCGGCCAACGCCTGAAAAAATCGCTTGCACCTGACGCTGCGTCAGGTTTTATGCTTGGCACAAATGACCTCAAGGAGCGCTTCGGATGAAGTTGAAAATCGGCGAACTGGCCAGCCGCGCGGGATTGACGGTGCGCACCCTGCATCACTATGACGAGATCGGCCTGCTGGCCGCCACCGAGCGCTCCGACAGCGGCCATCGCCTGTACGGCAACGCCGACATCATGCGCCTGTACCAGATCACGGCGCTGGCGCGGCTCGGCATTCCACTGGCCGAAGTCGGCGCGGCGCTGGACGCCGGCGGCGCCGGGCTGCACGCAGTGATCGCCCGTCAGCGCGACGCGCTCGACGCGCAAATCGCCCACGCCACCCGGCTGCGCGAGCGCCTCGAACGCCTGCACATCCAGTTCGACTGCAACGACGACCAGGCGCTCGACGATTGCCTGCAAACGCTCGAGTTCATGAGCGTGGTCGGCCAGTATTTTTCACCGGAAGAAGTCGATGCCATCGCCGAACGTAAGCCGCCTGTGCCGGACGCCCGCGACTACGCCGCCGAATGGCGCAAGCTGATCGCCGAGGTGCGCGCGCAGATGGACCAGGGCGCCGACCCGGCCAGCGCCAATGCGCGCGAGCTGGCGCGCCGCTGGCAGGAACTGGTCCATGTGTTCACCGGCGGCGATCCGGCGCTGAACCAGAAGCTGGCCACGATGTACGACCGCGAAGGCGGCCTTGAGGCCCATACCGGTATCGACGCCGGCATGCGCGACTTCATGCGCCGCGCCCTCACCCAACCCGAATAATTAACGACAAGGAAATGTCATGTCCGACCCTCGTGCTGAACTGCTGAAAGATTCCAACTTCCGCTGGATGATGTCCGGCGGCGCCATCTCGATGCTGGGCGACCAGTTCACCATGATCGCGTTGCCGTGGCTGGTCCTGCAGATGACCCACGACCCGCTCACCCTGGGCCTGGTCATCGCCGTGATGGGCATCCCGCGCGCGGTCTTCATCCTGATCGGCGGCGCGCTGGTCGACCGCTACTCGCCCAAGCGCGTGCTGATGCTGACCAAGTACGTCAACGCGATCCTGCTTGGCCTGCTCTCGGCGCTGGTGCTGACCCACCAGGTCACGATGCCGATCGTGTACGCGCTAGCGCTCGGCATCGGCCTGGCGTCCGCCTTCAGCATCCCGTCCGGCTCGTCGATGCTGCCGAACGTGGTTGGGCCCGATCACCTGCAGCTGGCGAACGGCATGATGATGGGCATGCGCGTGCTCACCGCGCTCGCCGGCCCCTTGCTGGCCGGCGTGCTGATCGCCTTTTCCGGCCATGATCCGAGCGCCACCGCGGCGGTCGCCGACACCCGCGGCCTCGGGATTGCGTTCGCGCTCGATGCGCTGTCCTTCGCCGTGAGCGCCTGGACGCTGCACCGGGTCCAGATGCATGCCAGCGCGCAGCGCGCTGCCGCGCAGCCGGTCCTGCAGGCGGTCGGCAGCGGCCTCGCCATGGTCTGGCGCGACGCCGAGATGCGCAGCGCCTTCCTCTACTGGGGCGTCATTTCCCTGGTCATCGGCGGCACCATGCAAGTGGCGATGCCGGTGCTGGTCAACACCCGGCTCGGCGGCGCCGCCGCATTCGGCCTGATCATGGGCGCGCATGGGGCCGGCAGCCTGGCCGGCATGGGCCTGTCCGCACTGAAGGGGAACTTCCGCATCGGCACGCTGGGCACCACCCTGCTGACCGTCGACGCGATCGCCGGCGTGCTGCTGATGCTGCTGGGCGAGATCGGCGCTGCCTGGCAAGGCGCGGCGATCATGCTGGCGCTGGGCGCAATGGGCGGCTTCATCCAGGTCGCCGTGTTCACCTGGATCCAGCGCCGCGTGCCGCGCGAAATGATGGGGCGCACGATGAGCATCTTCATGTTCATCATGATGGGACTGGCGCCGCTGGCTGCCTCGGTGACCGGCCTGGTGATGCAGCACGTGAGCCTGCCTCAGCTGTTCGTCGGCGCCGGCTTGTTCCTGCTGGCCGGCGCGCTGCTGGCATTCTTGCTCACACCCATGCGCGTGATGAACGACGCGAAATCGGCTACGATACCGGGACCGACACCCACCACCTGACCGGACACCCATGCCGAAATTTGCCGCCAACCTGAGCATGATGTTTGGTGAAACGACCTTCCTCGATCGCTTCGCCGCGGCCCGCGCGGCCAGCTTCGACGCGGTCGAGTTCCTGTTTCCGTATGCCTTCGAGGCCGAGCAGATCTGCAAGCGCCTGGAGCGCTACCAGTTGCAGCTGGTGCTGTTCAACCTGCCCGCTGGCGACTGGACCGCCGGCGAGCGCGGCATCGCCTGCGATCCGCGCCGGGTCGGCGAATTCCAGGACAGCGTGGAGCTCGCGCTCGATTACGCCGACGAACTGAGCGTGAAGCAGCTGCACTGCCTGGCCGGAAAATTGCCGCCCAATGTGCCGCGCGAACGCGCCCACGAGATCTACGTCGGCAACCTGAAGTTCGCCGCCGAAGCCTGCCGCGCACGGGGCCTGCGCCTGCTGATCGAACCGATCAATACCTTCGACATTCCCGGCTACTTCCTGACCGGGACCAGGCAGGCGCTGGATATCATCGACCAGTGCGGCGCCGACAACCTGTTCCTGCAGTACGACATCTATCACATGCAGCGCATGGAAGGCGAGCTGGCCAACACCATCCGCGCCAACCTGGCGCGCATCGCCCACATCCAGCTGGCCGACAATCCGGGCCGGCATGAACCCGGCACCGGCGAAATCAATTATGCTTTCCTGTTCAGGCTGCTCGACGAGATCGGCTACCAGGGCTGGATCGGCTGCGAATACATTCCCAGCGGCGAAACGACGGCCGGCCTGGCGTGGCGCGAGCCATGGCGGGCCGCTCAACAATCACAACAACAAAAGGAACAACAATGATTCAAGGCCTGCGCACCGTGGTGTACCCCGTCGACGATATCGCCGACGCCACCGCATGGTATCGCCGCGTGCTCGAACGCGATCCGTATTTCGAAGAACCGTACTACGTCGGCTTCGAGGTGGGCGGCTTCGAGCTCGGCCTGATCCCGGACGGCACGCCCGGCGCCACTGGCGCCACCGCCTACTGGGGCGCGGCCGACATCGTGGCCGAGGTCAACCGCATCGTCGCGCTCGGCGCCGCGATCGACTCGCCGGTCACCGAGGTGGGCGGCGGCATCAGCGTCGCCACACTCAAAGACCCGTACGGCAACCTGTTCGGCGTGATCGAGAATCCGCACTTCGACCTGGCCAAGGTCCGCTGAACTTGACTTCGAGCAATATGCAGATGGGATAGAAGGGAAAGAATGTCTCCTTCCGGCTCGCCCTCCCGCGCCGCCTGAAAGGACCCATGACCGCCCGACGTCATCTTTCCCGCCTGTTCGTCTTGTGCGCCGGCCTGTTGCTCGGCGGCTGCGCCACGACCAATGTCAGCCTGCAGGAAGTGCGCGAGTTTGCCGACCAGTCGGCCAAGCTCGGCGCCTACAACGAGCTGTCGACCCGTTTCCGCGACACCTACGCGCGCGAGCAGCTGTACCTGTCCCCCGCCGCCGAAAAAATCGGCAAGGCGACCGACGCCAGGCGGCGCGCGGTGCACGACGATTTCACCAGCGCCCAGAAAGCCGTGGTGCTGTACATGCAAACCCTGAGCCTGCTGGCCGGCGATGCGCGCTACGACCTCAGCGACCAGCTCGACGACCTCGGCAACGGCATCAAGGCCAACGCCGAGACCGGCCTGCAGCAGCGGCATGCGGTGGCCTACATTGGCATGACGCGCCTGCTGACCCGGGTTATCGCGTCGGGCTACCAGGGCCGCAGCGTGGAAACCATGGTGCGCGACGGCGACCGCGACCTGCAGACCTTGCTCGACGCGATGCTCACGCTGACCCGCTTCTACGCCAAGACCAACGACAACGAAAAGAAGACCATCCTCGGCATCTTCGACGTCGAGATCCCGTTCGCCAACAGGCCGCAGGACCGGATGCTGGTCACCCTGGCCAAGGTGCATTACCTGAACAAATCGGCCGAGTACAAGATCCTCGACAAGCGCTATGAACTGGCGGTGCAGGGTCTGACCAAGGTAGCGCTCGGGCACCAGAAGCTGCGCGAACACATGGACGACCTGCGCGGCGGGGAAATCAGGAACATTTTGGCCAGCTACGTGCGCGACCTGCAGGCGATCCGCAGCGGTCTTGGCACTTCACACTGAACGGAGGGGGGCGATGAGCATCATTGCCGACCAAAACGGCCTGGCCAGCGTGGCCGAGGTCGAAGCGCTGGCGGACCAGTTGTCGGCCTGCGCCGACCAGATCCACGCGCGCGTCATGAAAGACATCAAGTCGCACAACGGCGGGCCGTTCAGCGATGCCGAGCAGGCCACCGCGCGCGCGCTGCTGGACGACGAGGTGCTGCTGCGCCAGCGCGCCAACAGCCTGTATGCGGATGCCGCGACCTACGTGGTCAAGACGCTCGGCAAGCCGCAGGCGCACGTGATCGAGCTGACCGCCGCGGCGGCGAAAAAGATCCGCCAGATCACGACGATCGGCGACGTGGCCGGCCTGGTCGGCGGCCTGCTGTCGCTGGCGGGGGCGGCAGCGACCGGCCAGGCCGCCCCGATCCTGTCGGCGCTCGACAATATCCGCACCCAGATCAAGGCCGTCCAGGCCGATATGCCGAAGCCCCCGCCCGTCAAACCCGCCTGAAAAAACGTGCGGTGCCGACGTGCCGCCTCTTCATGCACGCGCCGCGACTGGGGTCAGGTCCGGCGGACCTGACCCCGGGGTTCTCGCAGCCGGGCGCTTGCCGCCATCGCCGCGCGGTCCGGCACTTAACGGTGCCATAGCCAAAATTTACCTTGTCCGCGCAGAGCGGGGACGACGTGAGAAATATTCCCTGGCTCGCTATCGGCCTTCCCGCCCGTGGCGTGCGCCCATGTTCATCCCGCCCCGTTCGCGCTACACTTGTGACAGCCCGGTCACCGGCTTGGCGTGCCATCACTATCGGTCCTGAAAGGTTTCCCCGATGAACGGCCTTGAGCTGGAGCAGCTTGCGCTCCTGAAATCGATGCTCGAGCAGCGCCGCGACGCGCTCGCCGGGCAAGAAGGCGATGCCGACCATCCCGGCGCGCGCGACCTCGCTGTGGAGGAAGTCGAAACCTCCCCCGCCGACAAGGCCACCGTGCGCCTGCTCAACGACCTGGCGCTGGAAGCGGCCGGCCACAACGTCGCCCAGCTGCTGACCCTGAAACACGCGCTCGCCAAGTTCGACGACGGCAGCTACGGCGAATGCGAGGAATGCGGCAACCCGATCGGTTTCTCGCGCCTGCAGGCACGCCCGGAAGCGCGCCTGTGCATCACCTGCCAGACCCGCGCCGAAAAACGCTAGCTCATGTGCTGCCCGCCGTTGATGGCGATGTTGGCCCCGGTGACGAATCCGGCCTGTTCCGATGCCAGGTAGGCCACCAGGCCGGCCACCTCGGCCGGCTCGCCCAGCCTGCCCGCCGGAATGCGCGGCAGGATCTTCGACTCCAGGATATCTTGCGGCACCTGCATCGTCATCCTGGTGCGCAGGTAGCCCGGCGATACCGTGTTCACGGTGATCCCGTGCCGCGCGACTTCCAGCGCCAGCGCCTTGGTAAAGCCGTGCATGCCGGCCTTGGCGGCGGCATAGTTGGCTTGCCCGAAGGCGCCCTGCTGCGCATTGACCGACGAGATGTTGATAATGCGGCCCCAGCGCTGCGCCGCCATCGGCTCGAGCGCCTGCTTGCTCATGTTGAATACGCTGTCGAGGTTGGTGTGCATCACGCTGGTCCAGTCCTCGTGCGACATCTTGCGCAGGCTGCGGTCGCGCGTGATGCCGGCGTTGTTGACCAGCAGGTCGAGCCGCCCCATCTCCGCCAGCAGCTTTTGCATCATCCACTCGGTGTCGGCATAGCTGCCCACGTCGACCTTGTAGGCATTGAAGCGGCAGCCCTCGTCGCGCTGCGCGGCGAGCCAGCCTTCCGGGCTCTGGTTGCCCGGCGAATACGTCGTCGCCACCCTGAAGCCGGCCGCGGCGAGCCGCCTGCAAATGGCCGTTCCCAGCCCGCCCATGCCACCCGTCACCAGCGCTACCCTGAGCTGTTCCTTTTCCATGCCTTGCCCCGCCTTCGATTTGGTTGTCCGATTCACACCGCGGCCGCGGCACGAAGGATCAAGTCTAGGAGCGCTTACAAGGGGCAATATTGAGAAATATCAAAGCCGAGGGCCAGAAGTAGATGATCAACAAGAGATGCATCAAGGCAAGGTGGCCAGCAACATGGTTCATTTTTCGAACGGCCAGGCCAGCTCCCGAATGCGCGCGACCTCGCGGTGCGCCAGCCAGCGCCATAGCTGCAGCGCTTCGGCCTTGGTGGCGCGCATGCGGCGCGGCGCCGCCAGCGCCATTTCGCAATCGCGGTCGGACCATTCCTCGAATTTGATGTCGCCGGCGGTGCTGACCTCGGCTACGTACATCAGGCCGTCGTCGTAGCCGAAGCGCAGCACGGCGCTGGCCGGTTCGAGCCCGGCGCGCGGCGCGTACACGCGCGCCAGTTCGGCGCTCAGCTGCGCGTCGGTGGGAGCGGCCGTCTCGCGGCCTTCCAGGCTGGTAAGTACAACCCATGCATGTGCCATCGACGCGCCCTCCCCGCACGCCCGCCGCCCGCGGCCATGGCTGGACCGCCAGTGCGAGCGGCAAGGGGTGTCTGCATCATACGCACATTCGGGCGCCGGGAAAGGCGCGCACGCAAGAACGCCCGCGTGCGCCCCGGCAGCGCTCGATCAGGGAATGATCGCCGGCGCGCTGAGCGGATCGAAGTCGACCCAGTCGCCATCGACGATGGCGCCGTCGGCCCGTTCGATATGGTGGGCGCCCAGCTCGCGCAGCACTTCCAGCGCGCGGCTCTCCTGCGCCGGGTCGTCCAGCGCGACCGCCACCAGCATGCCCGGCTTGCGCGGCTCGATCAGGTTCTCGTGGCCCTGCTCGTCTTCGCCGCCTTCCTTCATCTTGTGGAAGCTGAACAGGGAACCGACGTGGGCGCCGACCAGGCCGCCCACGATGGGCCCGACCGGGCCGGTCACCGGCGCGGTGACGGCGCCCAGCGCGAGCCCGACCGCGCCGCCCGCCGCCGTGCCTTCGAGCACGCCGATCGGCGTTTCCTTGGCGCCCGCCGACTGCATGTGGTCGCCGCCGATCAGGGTCATGTCGTGCTGGCCCGGCTGGTTGACGAAGAAGCCGCAGATGTGCTCGTCCGCAAAGCCGGCGCTGATCAGTTCGCTACGCGCCCGGTCGACCTCTTCCTGCAATTGAAAATGACCCGCAATAATCGTGGACATGCTGTGCTCCTCCTTGAGTGGTGTTACCAGCATGCGCCGGCAAGCGGCAGAGCTCTGTACGCCAGCGCACCTATCCGGACCGATCGGACCTGCTTGTTAGTGCCACTGGCCGTAGCCGGCCTCTGCGGCCGGTTGCGGCGCCCCCTGCCACGCCCGCGGGTCGACCCGGTAATACTTTTCGAACTCCGAAAACAGCGCCGGATGGCGCTCCGCCATTTGCCACGGTTTCTCGAAAAATGTTTCGGTGGCGACGGCGAAAAACTCGGCCGGGCTGGTCGCGCCGTAGTGGTCGAGCACGCTGTGCTGCTGGTACATCGCGTCGGTGCGCAGGTTGGCGAAATCGCGCGACAGCACCGCCGCCCAGCTGCGGTAGCTCGACTGGCTGCCCAGGTAGGGCGCGCCATTGTTGCTGCCCGATTCGCTGTCGAGCTGGTGGGCGAACTCGTGCAACACCACGTTCTGGCCGTCGGTCCAGTCGTGCGCGCCGCGCCGCACGTGGTCCCAGGACAATACTACCCGGCCGTCGCCCCAGGATTCGCCCAGCAGGTCCTGGCGCATCTCGGTGACCACGCCTGCTTCGTCGACATGGTTGCGCGGCACCAGGAAGGCGGTCGGGTACACCAGCACCGTGTGCAGGCCCGGATAGACGCGGCTGGGACGGTTCAGCAGCAGCAGGCAGGCCTGGCCGGCGATCGTCACGCGCATCTCGTCGTCGATCTCGAGGCCCTCGCAGCCGACGAATTTCTTCTGGTGCAAAAATTGCTGCACCAGCCGGTGCAGCTGCTGCTGCAAGGCCGGCGCCATGTGCTGGTAAATCGGAATGTTGCGCCGCAAGATGGCGACGAAGCCGGCCGGCATCGGCTGCCTCAGCGCGTGCTTCAGGCGCCACCCCGGCGCCAGCATCGCCAGTGCGATCGCCATGGCGATGGCGGTACTCCAGATCAGTGCTTGCATGATTCCCTTCGCTAGCGATACGACAACGATTGCGCGGCTACCCACACCCGCAGCAAATGGGGATCCTTATTCGCTTTTCAATTGGATTCGCCAACACAAACAGCGCCAATGACGGCGCCGGGAATTACTTGCGTTTGCTTGCAACAAACTGCGGGGCCGGACCTGCCGGCCCCGCGACAGCCTTAAGCGTGGTCCTTGTTGGCCGACGGAGCGGCGCCGAACAGTGCCGCCACCAGCGGATCGCGCGCGACCGGGCTGCGGTTGACCCGGATTGCATAATGGGTGTCGTCGGCCAGGATATGGAAATGGCGGCCGGTGCCTGCCATGCTCTGCTCGCGCAGGCCCGGGCGTTCCTTGCGCGGGGCGGCGCCTTCGCGCTTCGGCTGCACGATGGCCGCCAGGAAAGCCTTGACCCGGTCCGGATCCGGCGAAATCTGGTACACCGCCTTGCCCAGGTAGGTGGCAGTGCCTTCGATGTAGCGCGCCAGCTCGATCACGCCGGCCTCGCGCAGGTCGCGGATGTATTTGCGCGCGCCGGACGGCGAGAATTTGAGGAACCATGCGATTTCGTCGGCCAGCATTTCGTGCGTGGACAGCTCGCCGATGAGCTTTTGCATGTTTTCGATCCGGCGCTGGGTGGCCGAGGTCGAGCGCACGCGCTCGATCGGGGCCATCGAGATCGGGGCGCGTTCAGCCGGCTGCGGCGCAACGCGCTCGATCAGGGTCGAATTGCCGGAATTGTGCATTGCGCCCAAGTCGCCTTGCGCTGCTTTGTGGTGTGTCGGTGCATGCATTTTCGAGTACTCCATAAAGAGAGTTCAGTGGTCCGGATCGCCTTTGTGTTGTTTGACCAGCACAACAACATGGCGGTTCCCAGTAGCTTGACTCCAGATTGCCTGTGTCATGGACAGTGGTCTGTGCGCCATCGAACATTTCTCAAGAAACATTTAAACGGGGTGTTTGAAAGGACTTGTTACTCTGTGCGTTGGCGTACAGATCAGGCGTAAGTACTTCTTTATGCTGGGTCCGTTCGCGTGAAACTGCGTGCGCATCGATAAAGATGTAATAACTCAAAAGGAAACCACCATGAAAACTACTTTGCTCGTAGCAATGCTTGCCGTCATCGGTCTGACCGCATGCGAAAAAACCACCGTCAATCCGCCGGCGACCACCGTCGTCAACCCGACCGTTGAGAAGCAGGTTGCCGTTCCTGGCCCGGCGGTCCCGGTGGCCGTTCCAGGCCCTGCCGGCGCTCCTGGCGAAAAAGGCGATGCCGGCAAGCCGGGCGAGCCTGGCAAGCCTGGCGACACCGTAATCGTCGTGCCAGAAAAGCACTAAGCACCGTCTTACACACCGTTGCGACATATCGCGCTGCACCGGACCGCTGGGTCCGCTGCAGCGCGTTTGTTTTTACGCAATACTGCAAGAAGGATAGACTTCCATTCTTGAACAAATGTCCGACCCATTTCAATGCGCCATCGCCTTTCCCTGATTGCCCTGCTGCTGCCCGTGACCGCGACGGCCGGCCCGGCCGGCTTCGACGTGCTGGTCGACTTCCTCGCCATCCCCGGCAGCGCCGGGCTGGGCCTGATCCAGCGCCTCGACTACACTCCTTACCGCGGCGCCGCCCTGAGCCAGGACCTGGTGCCGCTCTACATGTACGAAGGCGAGCGGTTTTACCTGCACGCCACCCGCGCCGGCGTGAAGCTGACCGAACAGCGCGACCACGACCTTGAGATGTTCCTCGATTACCGCTTCGAAGGTTTCCCCGCCGAACCGAAGCTGCCGCCCAGCCTGGAAGGCATGGCCAGGCGCAATCCGGGCATCGATTTCGGCGTGGCCTATCGCCGGCGCCAGCCGTGGGGCAACCTGGACGTCGAAATCCTGCACGACGCCAACAATGTCAGCCATGGCACCGAGCTGCGGGTCGGTTTCAGCGTCGACCTGCAAAGCGGCCCCTGGCACCTGCGCCCGAGCGTGACGGTAGCGCGCCGCAATGCCAATCTGAACAATTACTATTACGGCGTGACGACCGGCGAGGCGCGCCCGGACCGGCCGGCCTACCTGCCCGGCAGCGGTGTCGACTGGACCATGGGAGTGTACGGCTACTACGAGCTGACCCAGCGCTGGCGCCTGCTGGGCGGAATCGGCGCGACCTGGCAGGCCGCCGGCGTGCGCCAAAGCCCGATCGTCGACAACAAGCTGCAGCCGAACGCGACGGTTGGCATCGCCTACGATTTCGGCAGCCACAAGCCCTATTCCGAGCCGGGGCTGCCGCTGCACGTGAAGCTTTACGGCGGGCTCGCCACCGAGTGCAACTTCCTGCCGGCAATCGCCTTGCGCTGCGGCTCCACCGACACCCCGGACGACACCCGCATCTGGGGCGTCGACGTCGGCCGTCCGCTGGTCGAGCGGGTCAACGGCTGGCCGCTCGATTTCGTCGGCTACATCGGCATGCTGGGACACGACGAACGCGGCCGCGCGCCGGACGGCTGGCAGGTCAACGCGCAGATCAAGGCCTACTATTACGGCTTCCCGTGGAGCAACCGGGTGCGCACCCGGGCCGGCTTCGGCGCCGGCTTTTCGCTGGCCCACCGGGTTCCTCTCGTCGAGCTGGAGGACCAGGCCCGGCGCGGCCGCGCCACCTCGCGCTTCCTCAACTATCTCGACCCCTCGCTCGACTTCAGCGTCGGCGACCTGGTCGGCTCGAAGCGCCTGAAAGAGACCTACCTCGGGATCGGCATCTCGCACCGCTCCGGCATCTTCGGCGCCTCGCAAATCCTCGGCAATATCAACGGCGGTTCGAATTATTTCTACGGTTACATGGAGACCAAAATGTAGTGCTGGCACAGCCGCGCCCGCCTGCTGTCGTATAAAAACGACACGCGTCCACACTGTGCGCCATCGCACGGACCCAAGGAACTCCTGACCTTAATCTTCGTCCAATATCTCGGATGGACGAGCACAATTTCCTCATTAACGTTAGGGAGTTTTCTGTGAATAATTCGAAAAAGATGGCCTTGGCTGTCGCAATGCTTTGCTGCGCCGGGACTGCCCTGGCACAAGAAATCAATCCCTCCTGGTATGTCCAGCCGAATGTCGTCGGCGTCAAGGTCGACCACGATTTTCGAAGCGACGAATCAAACTGGGGCCTCGGCCTCAAATTCGGCAAGCCGATCCACCCCCTATGGGACATCCAGTTCGGCGGCAGCTATGCGGGCGTCGGGTCGAGCAACGACAACTATCGTCAGGGCCTGCTTAGCCTCGACGCGCTGCTGATGCTGTCGCGTAAAAACTTCCGTCCCTACGTGGTGTTCGGCATCGGTGGACAGCACGACAAGGTCGAAAGACCGGAAGGCAAGGTCAGCAAAAACGCCTGGAACTGGTCTGCCGGCCTGGGATTCCAGCTCGGCCTGACCGACCAGTGGAACATGCAGGCCGACCTGCGCACAGTACGTGGCAGCCTCGACGATGGCACCTGGGGCTTCAGCCGCAACAACAACAAATACCTGATGGTGGGCTTCAACTACGCCTTCCAGAAGCCGGTTCCGCCGCCTCCTCCTCCGCCGCCGCCAGCGCCTGAGCCGGCCCCGGTGGTGGAAGCGCCGCCGCCACCGCCGCCGCCACCAGCGCGCTTCGAGAAGGTGACGATGTCGGCCACCGAGCTGTTCGGATTCGACAGCGCCAAGCTGAGCATGCCGCAGCCTAAGCTGGACGACATCGCCGCCGCGCTGACGGCCGATCCGAGCATCACCGACGTCGAGATCGACGGCTACACCGACCGCCTCGGTTCGGCGAAGTACAACCTGAAGCTGTCCGAACGCCGCGCCAACGCGGTGCGCGACTACCTGATCTCGAAAGGGATCGACGGCAAGCGCCTGAAAGCCGTCGGCAAGGGAAAAGCGAATCCTATCGTAACTTGCACCAACAAGAAACGTGCGGACCTGATCAAGTGCCTCGAGCCTAACCGCCGCGTCGAAGTCGAACAGATCACCGTCGAACGCCGCGTCGAGTAATCCGTACCCGTCGGTGCACGCACCGACCTGGAATGGGCCCTGCGGGGCCCATTCTTCATTTTGGAGAAAGTATGATCCACGTCAAACAATGGCTGCCTTACCCGGGCCGCATGCTGCAGGTGCTGCGCTGCGCGGTCACCGAATGGTTCGAGCACCGCTGCAGCAGCAAGGGCGCGGCGCTGGCGTTCTACACCTTGTTTTCGATGGCGCCTATCCTGGTGCTGGTGCTGGCGGTGGCCGGATTTTTCTACGGCGCCGAGGCGGCCCAGGGACAGTTGTTCGGCCAGCTCAAGGGCTTGCTGGGCGAAAAAGGCGCGGCCGCAATCCAGCTGTTGCTGGCAGGCGCGCGCAGTCACGACAGCGGCCTGAAGGCAACCTTGATCGCCTCCGCGCTGCTGCTCGTGGGCGCCACCTCGGTGTTCGCCGAGCTCAAGGACAGCCTCGACGAGATCTGGGGTGCGCCCAAGGCCACCGGCTCGACCTGGCGGGACCTGATCCGCACCCGTCTGTTCTCCTTCGGCTTGATTCTGGTGCTGGCCTTCCTGCTGATCGTCTCGCTGGTGGTCAGTGCCGCGCTCGCGGTGCTGGAAAATTACGTCGGCGGCCTGTGGAAGGAAGCCACCGTGGTGCTGGGCTGGATCGCCAAGGCCATCAGCTTCGGCGTCATCGCGGTGCTGTTTGGCGTGATCTACAAGCTGCTGCCGCGCATCAAGCTGGCCTGGCGCGACGTCGTCGTCGGCGCGCTCGGCACGGCGGCCATGTTTGAGCTGGGCAAATTCGTCATCGGTCTATACATCGGCAACAGCGGTGTGGTTGACAGCTTCGGCGCGGCCGGTTCGACCATCGCGATCCTGCTGTGGGTGTACTACTCGGCGCAGATCTTCTTCCTCGGCGCCGAGTTCGCGCGCCAGTACGCGGTGCAGATGGGCAGCCTGCGTCACAAGACGGATGCGGAAACCGGGGTCGACACGTCGAAACACAAAACCGGCGGCGGGCACGCGGCACATACCGCGTATCCGATCGGGAAGTAAACCGAATCTTTACTCCCCCAGCAGCTCCGCGATCACTTCCATGCCTTCGATCCGTTCGGCCACCACCTTGACGATCACCACCACCGGCACGCCGAGCAGCAAGCCCCACACGCCCCACAGCCAGCCCCAGAACAGCAGGCTGACGAACACCGCCGCCGGGTTCATGCGCGCGATGCGGCCGGTCATCCAGGTCGCCACCACGGTGCCGACCAGGGTGGCGATCGCCAGCGAGGCGCCGGCCACCAGCACCACCATGCGCAGCGATTCGAACTGCATGAAGGCGACCGCGCCGGTCGCGGTGGTGATCAGCAACGGCCCGAAGTACGGCATGATGTGCATCAGGCCGGCGGCGATGGCCCAGGCCCCGGCGTTCTCGAGACCGATCGCCGACAGCGCCAGCCACATCAGCAAGGCCAGCAGCCCGTTGGTGACCAGCAGCATGAACATATAGGCCTGGATCGAGGTATTGATGTCGTCGAGGATGTGGACGGTGACCTTCTTCCGCGTCAGCGAAGGGCCGGTCAGCTTGACCAGCTTGCGCTTGAAGGTGTCGCCGGCCAGCAGCAGGAAGAACACCAGGAACACCACCATCGTGGCCTGGCTGATGAAAGTGACCAGGCCCATCGAACCGGCCAGCACCCAGTCCATCACCTTGATGCCGCCGCCGGTGGCAGCGGCCGCCGGCGCGGCGCGCCGGGCCGCGGCAACGCGCGCCGCGTCGGCGCCGACATTCGAGGTCGCCCGTTCGATTTCGGTGGCTGCCGCCTGCATCTGCTGGATCGTGCTGGGCTGGCCGCCATTGGTGTCGGTGAGCACCTTGGTGATCTTGTGGGTAATCGCCGGCAGCTCGTCGATGATGTTGACGAATTCGCCCTGCACCCGCAAGCCCACGGCCGCCAGCGCCACCAGGATCGCGACGGTGACGAGCGTGGCGCCGATGGCGCGCTTGATATGCCAGCGTTCCAGCCAGGCGACGACCGGACTGAGCGTATAGGCGATGAACACGCCCAGCAGCAAGGGCACGAGGAATTTTTGCGACCACTGCAGCGCCCACACGAACGCGACTGTCGCGAGGATGCCGATCGACATGCCGCGGGCGTTGACGTGCAGGGGGAATTTGAGGGAGTGGCCTGGCGGAGGCAGTTCGGCGTCCTGGCCATGGGCGGCGGCGGCGACTGCGGTCTCTTCGGTGCTGGGCGGCGTGGCGGAATCTGCGAGCTTCATGGGAGACTTTACTGGAATTGGCCGCCCGCATCGCCGGTCCTTTGCCGGGACCGGCGCGGGCAGCCTGGCTTACTTAACGCGTACGTCGTTCTTCACCGATACTACACCCTTGACGCCACGGGCAATTTCAGCAGCTTTCTGCGCGTCCTGTGGCTGGGCCACGAAGCCGGACAGCTGTACGTCGCCCTTGAAGGTTTCGACGTTGATTTCGGTCGACTTCAGGGTTGGCTCGTTGAAGATCGACGCCTTCACCTTGGCGGTGATGACGCTGTCGTCGATATATTCGCCAGTGCCTTCCTTGGTCGTGGTCGAGGCGCAGCCGGCCAGGGTGGCGACGAGCGAAGCGGCAAACAGCATGGTGGCGAAGCGGCGGGTGATGTTCATGATGGACTCCTTGGTTGTGGTCAAAAAAAAGATGGGGCTATGCTCGGGATGAGCGTGCCAGCAGGCGCTTATTTGCCGAACTGGACTTTTGCGGTCGAGACGCAGCTGTCTTTCGCCGCACCGGCAAAGGCATCGCATTTTTCCAATGCGACCTTGTATTGCGCCGTACGTTTGTCGTCGCGCGCATCGCTGCGCGCTTCGATCGCTTTCTTGTCGGCCTTGGCGTCGGCCTGGGCCGCGACCAGCGTGGCCTTGGCCTGGCTGATGCAGACATCCTTGTCGTTGCCCGCCAGCGCGCCGCACTTGGCCTTGTCGAGGTCATAGTTGGCCGAGGCGATCTTCAGGCGCGATGCGGTGTAGGCCTTCAGCGTGTTCTTGTAATAGGCGCCGGCCTCTTCCTCGGCACGCACGCGCGCCGCCTTCGCGTCCTCGACGCAGACGTCTTTCGGATTGCCGGTGATCGCATCGCACTGGGCGCGCGCCGCCTTGTAGCTGGCGGCGGCGTTGTCGGTGGCCTGCTTGTAGGCGGCCTTGGCCTCCGGGGTGGCGGCGCTGGCGGCGGCGCCGCAGCACAGCGCGGCGGCCAGCGTGGCGATGATGGTCAGGCGTGATTTCATGATGGGGCTCCGGTAGGTCGATACATTGATTACCGTTTTACGTGAGTTGCGGGGGCGCTTCTGTACGCTGGCGAACACAGCAATATTTATTCGCGCGATGCTGCCGCTTTTACAACAAAACCGGGCAATGCAAACAAATGTCAAATCAACACGTCATGGGTGCGGCACCGCACAGACCAGCTTATTCCTGGCAATTATTCTGAACCTACACATTTGCCAGGAGAACAACATGAAATCAACCAAGACCATCGCCGCACTGATCCTCGCCGGCACCGCCGTTCTGAGCGGTTGCGCCAGCACCACTTCGACGCCATACAACAATGGCTACAACACCGGTTACAACACCAACGTCTCGTCGGGCTACGGCACGATCGATTCGATCCAGGTGGTGCGCGGCTCGGGCGGCACCAGCGGCGGTGGCGCCGTGGTCGGCGGCCTGGTCGGCGCGCTGGTGGGTAACCAGGTCGGCAGCGGTTCCGGCCGCACCGCAGCGACCGTTGCCGGCGCAGTCGGCGGCGCCGTGGTCGGCAACAAGGTCGAAGAGAACCGCAACGCAAACGCCGGTGCGGACATGTACCAGATCAATATCCGTATGGACAATGGCGAGCACCGCAGCATCACCCAGGACAGCGTGTATGACCTGCGCGTGGGCAACCGCGTACGCATGGTCGACGGCCGCGTCTATCGCTATTGATTAACGGGCGCGCCCCGGCGGGGCGCGCCAGTTCCCGACGGATTATTTAATTTAGGAGCTCCCCATGGGAACCATTCTGCTTGTTGTACTCGTACTCGTCCTGATCGGCGTGCTGCCGACCTGGAACCACAGCCGCAGCTGGGGCTACGGCCCGACCGGCATCACCGGCATCATCGTCGTGGTCCTGCTGATCATGCTGTTGACCGGGCGCCTGTAATGCAAGGCCGGCCTCGAGCCGGCCCTTTTTTTATCCAGAAAAACACGGAGCTGACATGACACAGCCTGACCAGTTTTCCTTGCGCGCCCTCGTCGGCGCCTGCGCCCTGCTCGCCGCCGTCGGCGTGGCCCATGCGCAATCTACCCCCGAACCTGTCTCGACCGACGCCAACGTGCCGCCGGCCACTGCCGCCAAACAGGCGCGCGAAATCGCCCGCGGCGAACCGTCGCGCTGGTTCCACGAAGACACCAGCATGGCGGCGCGCCTGCGCCGGCTGCAAAAGGAAATCGGCGCCGGCCTGCAGGAAGCCCAGGGCGCCTGCCGCAAGATGCCGGCCGCCGAACGCAGCGCCTGCATGAGCGAGGCGCGCGCGACCTATCAGAAAGAAATGGCCGGCGCGCGCACCCAGTCCATGTCGGGCGGGCGCTAGTCGGCCTGGCGGCTGCCTTCGTCGTGGCTCGGCAATTCATGCACGACCACGACGGCGTCCTCGGCGACGAACTGCAGCCAGGCGGCGTGCTTGAGCGCGCGCATCGCGTCGCGATAGCCCTGGTCCCAGCGCCACTCGATCGATCCTTTTGAAAAATTGACGTCCTTGGCCGCCATGTGCCAGTCGTGCCCGGCGTATGGCAGGCGCACGATGTGCAAGGTGGAGTCGCAGCCGAGCGCGGCCAGCTCCTTCCGGTCCTGCGCGCTGCGCGCCTCTTCCGGCACCCGGCTGTACAGGTCGCGCAGCTTCTGCTGCATCTGGTAGGTGCTGGTGTAGTCGGCGATGTGGCGCTTCGAACGCGAGGCGTAGGTGACGTCCTTCTGGCGCATGTTCACCTGGTCCATCGTCACCGGCTCGGCGCCCTCGGCGCTCCACAAATCGACCATGAAGCACAAGGTGTCGCCTTCGGGCAGCTCGCCCAGCACCGATTCGAGCGGGGTATTCGAGTACAGGCCGCCGTCCCAGTACAGCTCGCCGTCGATGCGCACCGGCGGGAACGCCGGCGGCAGGCTGCCGCTGGCGCGCACATGGTCGGCACACAGATCGCCGTTGATGCTGTCGAACGGCACCAGCTCGCCGGTGGTCACCTTGATCGCATTGACGGTCAGGCGGATCCCGCCCGGCTCGTTCAGGTAGTCGAAGTCGACCAGCTCCTCGAGCGTCGTGCGCAGGGGCCGGGTGTCGTAGTAGGAGGCGTCTTCCGGCGGCACCGCCATGCCCATCGGGAAGCCGCTGAAATAGCGCGGCGTGAAGAAGCCCGGCGCGCCGCGCATCACCGTGTCGATGGTGCCCAGCATGATGTTGTTGCGGCGCTGGTCGTCGCTGACGTTCGCCATGTCGACCCCGTCCGGATGGGCGACCCGGTCCCAGAATGCCTTGACCCGGTGCAGGCGGTTGGCCTTGTGGTTGCCGGCGATCAGGGCCGCGTTGATGGCGCCGATCGAGGTGCCGACGATCCAGTCCGGCACCAGGTCATGCTCATGCAAGGCCTGGTAGACCCCGGCCTGGTAGGCGCCCAGCGCGCCGCCGCCCTGCAGCACCAGCACGATGCGCAGCTTGTTCGGATTGAGTGGATTGACTGCTTTCATACCATCCCGTCGATTAACAGCTCAAAGCGGACAGTATGGGGCCTCCAAATAAAAAAAGCGGCGCCGAATCTGCGATTGCGACGCCGCTCAAGCCCCACCATATCCTGCAGGTCCGGCCGGCGCCGGCGCCTGCCTTCAGTATGTCGCCTGCCGCATGCGGCGCTGCTGCAGGTACCAGCCGACGCCGGCCAAGGCCAGCGCCACGCCGAGCGAGGCCTTGCCCATCTTGCGTTTGCGGATGAAGCCGATGATGGCTGTCGCGTACGGCATGATCATCGCCACGCTCGCGCCGGTCGGATGGAGCAGGCTGTCGACCCGCGAGCGCACCGCCCAGGTCGCGTGATCGACGGCCGCATGGAACAGCGCTTCCGGCCGCGCGGCGTATTTCACTTGCGCCTTCGAATGCACCACGCCGACGCGGTAGAACTCGCCCTGGCGGATCAGTGCCGCCTTGCGCTCCGCCACGTCGCCGGGCTTGTCTTTCACTTCTACGATTTGTGGATCCATGCACCCTCCCAGTGTCTTTGCCGCTTACAGCAGCATGTCGCGGTCGTTCTTGAGCTCCTGCATCGTCTCCGGGAACGCCAGCTTGCCCTGCTTGAGCATGGCCAGGCCCTTGAACACCAGGATCGCCGTGATGACGACAAAAACGACAAACATCAGCAACAGGATTTTCCATCCCATCGATTCCCAGGCCAGCGCCACGATGGTGGCGGTGCCGTAGGCGAGCGCGAACCAGATGGCGAGCACGGCGCCGGCAAAGATCGCCACCAGCTCGAGCACGTGGTTGCGCACTTCCGACAGCTCCAGGGCCGCCAGCTCGACGCGTGACACCAGCAGCCCGAACAGGTTCTTTGCCAGGCCGGTCAGGCCACCCACCAGGCCGGGGCCATGAATGATCGTGTCAACTTTTTCCATGGCGTGTCCCCGGCCTGGCTTATTTGCGGCCCAGGATCACACCGACCAGCAGGCCGACGCCCGCTGCCGCCGCGATCGTGCGCCAAGGGTTGTCCTTGACATAGACATCGGCCGTCTGGGCCAGTTCCTTGCCCTTGACCATAGCTTGACCCTGCACCTGGCTGGCCTTGCCCATTGCCGCGTCCAGCAACTGCATGCCCTTGCCGCGCAATTCCTCGGCCTTTTCGCCGGTCAGCGCGGCCGCTGCGGTCAGCAGCGTTTGCGCGTCCTTGACCAGGGTCTTGACGTCGGTCTGGGTGTTGCTCATGGCGCTATTGACGGCGGCGCCGTTGCCCGTCGTACGATTAGTGTTGTCTAGCATGATGAACTCCTGTTGGTGGGTAAAAAAGGGGTTATTTCGGAAGCAGGTCGCGCATGTCGTCCGCGTGCTCTTCTTCCACTGCCATGATTTCGATCAGCAGGTTGCGGGTGGTCGGATCCTTGTCGCCGATCGCCGCGATCATCTGGCGGTACGACTCGATCGCCACCCGCTCGGCGATCAGGTTGGCGCGGATCATCGCGTTGACATCGTTCGAATCGTCGTACTCGGCGTGGCTGCGCGCGGTCAGCGTGGCCGGATTGAAATTGGGCGAACCGTTCAGCTGCACGATGCGCTCGGCCAGCCAGTCGGCGTGCTCCTGCTCCTGCGTCGCGTGTTCGAGGAACTCGGCCTTGACCTGGCCGTTGCCCGGACCGCTGACGGTGTAATAGTGGCGCTTGTAACGCAGTACGCACACCAGCTCGGTGGCCAGCGCGTCGTTCAGCATTTGAATCACGGCCTGGCGGTCGGCCTGGTAGCCTTCGGTCACTGCGCCGTCGTCCAGGTTGGCAGCGGCGGCGCGGATGGCGGCGACGTCGAAGCCATGGGCCAGGGACGTTTTCTTTTCTTCCATGATGATTTCCTTGTCAAAAAACGTGGTTAGCGGCGCGGCGGAATTGCCACGCCTTCATTCGACAGGACAATTTCCACGCGGCGATTCAGCTGGCGGTTGCTGGCCGAGTCGTTTCCGGCGACCGGATAGGCCTCGCCGTAGCCGCGCATTGCAACGCGTTCGCGGGGGATGCCCATCCCCGTCAGTGCCGCCGCGACCGAACCGGCGCGCCGCTCGGACAGATCCTGGTTGTGGGCGGAGCCGCCGGTACTGTCTGTAAACCCTTCGACCAGCACGGTACGGTTCGGGTTCTGGTTGAGCACGTCGGCAAGCTTGCGCGCGGTGTTCATGCCATCGGCCTTCAGGCGCGCCTGGTCGGTGTCGAACAGCACGTCGCCGATCGTGATGATCATGCCGCGCTCGGTTTTCTTCGCCTGCAGGTCGGCCATCTGGGCTTCCAGCTGGGCGGCCCGGGCCTGCGCTTCGCGGGTCTGCGCTTCGGCGTTCATGGCGTTGCGCTGGGCTGCCTCAGCCTGGGCCTGGGCCGACTGGGCGTCCATCTTGGCGCGGTCCGCATCCATCCTGGCGCGGTCGGCCTCGGCGGTGCGGGCCTGCAGCTGCAGGCGGTCGCGCTGGCGGCCGGAGTTGGCGATGTCCGCCTCGGCTGCCTTCTGGCTGGCGACCTGCTGCGCGGTGGCGATCTTCTGCTTGGCGATGTAGGCCAGCTGGTCGATCTTGTCGAGGCTCTCGCGGCGCGCGGCGGCCGCGTTCGCGGCGTCGAGCGCATCGCTGGCCTGCTTGAATTCGAGCGGGGCGTAGGACGGCACCTGGGGATTGTTATTGGCGGCGATGAAGTCGCCGCGCGCCTGGTCCAGCGTCGAGGTGGTGGTCGGCATGCTGCTGCAGGCTGCCAGCATCACGGCGCTGGCGAGGATGGTGGCTTTGAAAAATTTCGCGTTCATGTTCATGTCCTTTTGTATGGCGCGAGTTCGCGCAGGGTCGATTTCGAGTTGTTGTTGGCGAGCCGGCGAACGGCTGCCCTGCTTACTGCTGGTTGGCGCGGTCGACTTCCTGGCGCAGCACGCGCAGGTCGGCGTCGAGCGCGTTCGCGGCCGCATTTGCCTTGGCGCTGTTGGCTTTGCTCTGGGCCAGCTTGGCATCGGCCTGGGCCTGGGTCGCCAGGTCGCGCGCCAGCGGATAGTTCTTGGCGGCCAGCGCCTGGTTGGCGGCAACCATTTTCGCGCGCGCCGAAGTGATTTCAGCAGGCGCGAGATCGGCGGCGCCGGCGCTGACGGCATTCTCGACAGCATTCTTGGAGACGGCGACGTCGGCAGTGGCCGGCGCTTTTTGCGAGGTGCCGCAGGCGGCCAGCGACAGCAGCGCGGCTGCGCACAGCGCGTTGAGCAACTGATTGGTGTTCGTATCCTTGGTCATTTGTTCTCTCCTGGGTAATAAAATATGTAGTGGTAACGTTATATGCTGATTCTTTGGCAAGCTCAGTTCGCTGACGCACATAGTCAAGGCATCAACAGTCAGCTCGGCGCTTGGTGCGTCAGCGCACATCCTCAGTTTGCCTTTTGCGCTACTCTGGCCGGACTCATCCCCCTACATAAGAAGAATCGCCATGCCTGACAGCGAGGAGCACAGCAGCGTTCCACCCATCCAGCGCAATGCCACGTCGCGCACGACAAAAATCGTGCTGTGGGTGATCGGCGCGCTGGTGGCGATCCCCGCGATCGCCCTCGTCATCCTGCTCAATTACGACTGGAACAAGGCGCGCCCATGGCTCAACGCCAAGACCAGCGAAGCGATCGGGCGGCCGTTCGCAATCAACGGCGACCTGGCGCTGCAATGGGAAAAGCCGGCCAGCGTGATCGGCGGCAGCGGCGCCACCTGGCGCGACCACATTCCATGGCCACACCTGATCGCCAACGACGTTCATGTCAGCAATCCCGCCGGCATGCCGGCGCGCGATACGGCCAGTGTCCGCCAGCTGTCGTTCTCGCTCAATCCCTTCTCGCTGCTGCACAAGCAGATCGCGATCCCGGTGCTGCGCTTCGAGGCGCCCCAAGTCGACCTGCTGCGCAAGGCCGACGGCGCCAACAACTGGACCTTCCAGCAGGAAGAGAAAAAATCGCCCTGGACGCTCGACCTGGAACGCGTGGTGTTCACCAAGGGCGTGGTGCACCTGGCCGACGCCGTCCTGAAAGCCGATGTCACGGCCGACGTCGACACCATCAATGCCGATCCCACCTACGGCATCGGCTGGAAACTGCGCGGCAGCTATAACGGCGCACCGGTAGCCGGCGGCGGCAAGGCCGGCGCCGTGCTGTCGCTCAAGGACCAAAGCGTGCCGTTTCCGGTGCAGGCCGAGTTCCGCCAGGGCGCCAGCCATGTCAGCGTCGAAGGCACCATCACCCGCCCCGCCAGGCTGGCGGCAGTCGACCTGAAGCTCAAACTGGCCGGGCGCAGCCTGGCGCGCCTGTACAACGTGACCGGCGTGTTGCTGCCGGAAACGCCGGCATACAGCACCGAGGGCCGGCTGATCGGCACGCTCGACGAGAAGAGCAGCCGCTGGACCTACGACAAATTCAAGGGCAAGGTCGGCAACAGCGACATCGGCGGCCGGCTCGAATTCCAAACCGGAAAGCCGCGCGGCATGCTGACGGGCGGCGTGGTGTCGCACCTGCTCAATTTTTCCGACCTGGCGCCGATGATCGGCGCCGATTCGAACGCCAGCAAGGAGGCGCGCGGCGCGGCGCCGGTGCAGCCGGCCGGCAAGGTGCTGCCGGTCGAAACCTTCCGCACCGAGCGCTGGAAGACGGTCGACGTCGACGTCAAGTATTCGGCCGACCGCATCGTGCGCGAGAAGCAGCTGCCGATCAGCAAACTGAACACCCACCTGGTGCTGAAGGCCGGCGTCATGACGCTCGACCCCCTGAATTTCACCATGGCCGGCGGCAATATGGTGTCCAACATTAAGCTCGACGGCAGCGGCCGCGAGGGCAAGGATGCGATCAAGGCCACCGCCAAGGTGACCGCGCGCCACCTGCAGATCAAGCAGCTGTTCCCGACCATAGAAAAGATGCAGGCGACGGTGGGCGAAGTCAATGGCGACGCCAGCCTGTCGGCCACCGGCAATTCGATCGCGACCCTGCTGGCCGGCGCCAACGGCGAACTCAAGACGCTGATCAACCAAGGCTCGGTCAGCAAGCTGCTGCTCGAAGAGATGGGCCTGAATATCGGCAACATCGTGCTCACCAAGCTGTTCGGCGACAAACCCGTCGAGCTCAATTGCATGGCCTCCGACTTCGCCGTCACCAACGGGCTGATGCAGACGCGCACTTTCGTGGTCGATACCGACGAGGCGGTGATCACCGCCGACGGCACCGTCAACCTGTCGAACGAACAGCTGAACCTGACCTTGCGTCCCCAGACCAAGAGCCTGCGCATCTTCTCGCTGCGCGCGCCGCTGCATCTGAACGGCACGTTCAGCAATCCCAAGGTCAGCGTCGACAAGGGCGTGCTGGCGATGAAAGCGGGCGGCGCGGCGGTGCTGGCGACCGTGGCGGCGCCGATCGCCGCCCTGCTCCCGCTGATCAACACCGGTCCGGGCCGGGACAGCGCCTGCGGCAAGCTGCTGGCCGAGGCCCAGGTCAAGCCGGTGGCGCCGCCCCCGCCCCCGCACGCCAGGCGCTGAGCGGACATTGCCGACGAGGATGTCCGGTTCGCAACACTGTGTGCGTTGCCGAACAGACCAGCCTGTTTGCAGCCTCTACTCTGTGGTCTATCGGCACAGGCGAATCCACGTCCCGCCGGGTAAAAAAATACCCCACCACCACTGAGGAAAACAATATGAAAAACCTGAAAATTGCCGCAACCCTGCTGAGCGCCCTGATCATGTCCGCCGCCGTCGTCGGCTGCGCGTCGACTTCGACCGCCAAGCATGAGAGCCCAGGCCAGTACGTCGACGACGCCGCCATCACCACTGGCGTCAAGGCCGCCATCCTGAATGCACCGACTCTGAAAGTTTCGGAAATCAACGTCGAGACCTACAAAGGCGTTGTGCAGCTGAGCGGCTTTGTCAGCTCGGCAGAAAATATCGCCACCGCATCGTCGGTAGCGCGTTCCGTGAACGGCGTGAAATCGGTCAAGAATGACCTGCGCCTGAAGTAATCACCTAACCCACCACAGGAGGTTTCCCATGAAAACCATCAAACAACTCATCGTCAGTGCGTCGCTGGTCACCGTGGCGCTCGGCCTGGCTGGCTGTGCCGGCATGTCGAACCAGGACAAGAACACCGCAGTTGGCGCGGGCGTCGGCGCAGTGGCCGGCAGCGTGCTGACCGGCGGCAGCACCGTTGGCACCGTTGGCGGCGCCGCGGTTGGCGGCGTCATCGGCAACCAGGTCAAGACCACCAAGTAATCGCTGGCTGTTCGCATGAAAAGACGCCCCGCCCGGCGGGGCGTTTTTTTATGCGAGCAAAAACCGCCGGGGCCGGTGCCGCCATTCGGTACGAACCCTGCGGTGGCGTGACACTGGTCGACCTCGACCCGCGCCGGAACTACTCACCCAATCCATTAAGGAGCACCACATGAAATCCATCAAACAAATCGTCGTCAGCGCATCGCTGGTCACCATCGCCCTCGGCCTGACTGGCTGTGCCGGCATGTCGAACCAGGACAAGAACACCGCGGTTGGTGCGGGCATCGGCGCAGTGGCCGGCAGCGTCCTGACCGGCGGCAGCCCGGTCGGCGCGGTTGGCGGCGCAGCAGTTGGCGGCGTGATCGGCAACCAGGTCAAGACCACCAAGTAATCGCTGGCAGCACGCAACACGAAGCGCCCCGGTCACCGGGGCGTTTCCGATTGCGCGCTGCCGTCGCGGCGAGCGCAGCGGCAAATAGCGCGACGTTGCGCGCCGATTTGGGTTATTGTGTCGCAAAGAAACGATCTCTCTGTAGGCAGCAGATAAGCTGGCGTACATGTGCGGCGCTGCCATTAGCGTCAACAGGCGTAACGTAATCTCACGGATCGGCTGTTCCAGCCGAGCGCCTCATGCGGAATCCCCCCAAAGAGCTCGCCCCCGCCCCATTGGTCGCCGACCAGATCGTCACGGAGCAAGCCGCACTGCACACCCTGCACGAGCAGGAAGTGGCGCTGCTGCGCGCCACCATCAGCGACCTGATGGCCACGATCAGCACCCATGCGGGCGAAAGGCAGCGTTCGGACGCGTTCGCCCTCCTGATTCAGCAGCTGCAAGAGGCCAACCAGCACTTGGTCCTCGCCACTTTCGGCGCCCAGGACCAGCAAGCGAACGCGGAAGCGGCGAGCATGCGCCAGACCGAGTTCCTGTCGATGCTCGCGCATGAATTGCGCAATCCCCTGCAGCCGATGGCGATGGCCAACGACCTGCTGGCCGGAATCACCGACCTGCATCCCAACATCGCCCAGGTGCACGGTGTCAACGGCCGCCAGATCACCCATATGGTGCGGCTGGTGGACGACCTGCTCGACGCCTCGCGCGTCAGTTCCGGCAAGATCAGGCTGCAGCTGGCCCCTGTGCTGCTGAGCGACATCATCGACGATGCGGTCGAAACCAGCCAGCCCGGCATTATCCGGCGCAATCAGCAGCTTGACGTCCGGCTGCCGGCGGCGCCGCTGGTCATTGAAGGCGACCTGGTCAGGCTGGCGCAGGTATTTTCCAATCTGCTCATCAATGCCAGCAAGTTCACCCAGGAATACGGCCATATCCAGGTCGTCGCGCACCGCATTGGCCAACGCGTGGAGATTTCGGTCAGCGACGACGGCGCCGGCATACCGACCGAACTGCAACCCTTCATTTTCGACCTGTTCACCCAGGGATTCCGCTCGCTCGAACGGGCCCAGGGCGGGCTCGGGATCGGCTTGTCGCTGGTTCGCACCCTCACGCAGTTGCACGGCGGCAGTGTCGCGATCGTCAGTGAAGGCAGCGGCAAAGGCAGCAAGTTCACCATCACCTTGCCTCTCTCGGGCCTGGCCCTGGCCGACGATGCCGCATCGGGGACGGCCGCGGAGGTGGCGCCATGCCGGATCCTGGTAGTCGAGGACAACCATGACGCCAACGATGTCCTCACCATGCTGCTCGAGCACGAGGGCCATCTGGTGACCAGTTGCTTCGACGGTCCGAGCGGCTTGCGCGCCGGGCTGAATCAGCCGTTCGACATCGTGGTGTGCGACATCGGCCTACCCGGCATGGACGGCTACCAGCTCGTCAGCGCGCTGCGTGCGGCGCTGCCCGAACCGCTGCCCTGCTTCATCGCCACCACCGGGTATAGCCTGGCGGACCAGCCGGAACGGGCCAGCGAGGCCGGTTTCGATCATTACCTGGTCAAACCGATCAGCATGGCGGCGCTCACCGGCATCATCGCCGCCCATTGGACACCATTGCGCGCGGCGGGGACCCGGGGCCGCGCGCCCCAGGTCGGCGCCGCTGAGCCAGAGAAATTCTGACCATGGTGCTCAGCGAGCAACAACAGCGCCACCGCATGATCGAACGCGCCGTGCTGCGCCGGTCAAACACGCCGGCCGAAACCAGCGTCTTGCTGTGGGAGAGTCTCGCCGCCGAGCTGATGCTCATCATTGGCGAGCGTGGCTTCGACTCGCTGTATGCGCGCAGCCTGCACCGCGCCAGCACCGGGTTTCCGTGGCTCGCGAGCGCCCCGCCACGGGCGCCGCGCGAGGCCTTCAGCGCGCTGGCCGCCAGCCTGAATGCGCGTGCGCCGGCCGAGGCGCTGGCAGCGAGCGCAGCCTTCCTGAACGTCTTCACCGACACCCTGATCTTATTAATTGGCGAACTCCTGACGAACAGCCTCCTGCGCAAAGCATGGGGCGATGCCGTCGTGAATGACGCTGGAACGGAGCACCGACCATGAACAAAGTAAGTATCCGACGTTTGGCCACCGGCGTACCGGGACTGGACGAACTGCTCGGCGGCGGCGTGCCCGAGTTTTCGTTCAACCTGCTGGCCGGCACTCCCGGCAGCGGCAAGACCACCATGGCGCACCAGATCATGTTCTCGTTGGCTAACCCGGACCGGCGCGCGCTGTTCTTCACCGTGCTCGGCGAGCCGCCGCTGAAGATGCTGCGTTACCAGCAGCAATTTCCCTTCTTCGATATCAGCAAAATCAACGATTCGATCAAGTTCGTCAATCTTGCCGCCGACCTGCTCGAAGGCGACTTCACCCAGGTGCTGGCGCGCATCGACGCCGAAGTGCAGGCGTTCGCCCCCAGCCTGGTGTTCGTCGACTCGTTCCGCTCGGTGGTGCAGTCGGCCAAGGCGATGGACGCCGGCGCGGGCGGCCTGCAGCATTTCGTTCAGCAGCTCGGCATGCAAATGACCAGCTGGCTCGCCACCACTTTCCTGATCGGCGAATACCTCGCGCCGGAAGCCGAATCGAGCCCGGTGTTCACGGTCGCCGACGGCATCGTGTGGCTGTCGCAACTGATTCACCGGGACGCGCTGGTGCGCAAGATCCAGGTGGTGAAGATGCGCGGACAAGCGCAAAGCCTGGGTGTGCATACCTTCCGCATCGGCGACCATGGCCTGGAAATTTTCCCGCGCGCAGTCCTGAAAGCGCCCGACGCAAAGCGCGTCCGATTCGCCGCCGACCAGCGCCTGTCGCTGGGCATTCCGCAACTGGACCAGATGATGGGCGGCGGCTTGCCCGTCGGCTATTCGCTGCTGGTGGTGGGGCCTTCCGGCTCAGGCAAGACAGTGCTGGCGACGCAGTTCCTGGCCGAGGGCGTACGCATGGGCGAACCGGGCGTGATCGCCGCATTTGAAAAAAGTCCGAACCAGCTGATGAGCCAGCAACTCGATACGCTGATCGACAGCGGTAACGTGGGCGTCATCAACACCCGTACCCTCGACCTGTCGCTCGACGAGATCCTGCATGACATGGTGGAGATGATTGTGCGCATGAAGGCCAAACGGGTCGTGATCGACTCCGTGTCCGGCTTCGAAATGGCATTGGCGTCGATGTTCCGGGAAGATTTCCGCGAGTCCTTGTACCGCCTGGTGGCGACGCTGACCCAGATGGGAGTGACCGTGCTGATGACTGCGGAAATCGAGGACCGCTACACGGAGCTGCGTTTCAGTTCCTACGGCAACGCCTTCCTGGCCGATGCGATCCTGATGCAACGCTACATCGAATTGCAGGGCAAGCTGCGGCGCGTACTGTCGGTGGTCAAGATTCGGGGAAGTGCGCACAGCGACGAGATGCGCCTCTACGACATTGCCGCCGGCGGCATCCAGATTGGCGACAGTCTGGAGCAGTATCAGGGTATCCTCACCGGGCAACCGAAGCTCGCATAAGCCAGTGGCCGGTCGTTGCGCCGGCCGCACGAAAATTGCTCGTCACCCGCCCTCCAAAGCGATCACGATGGGCGCGAAGCTGGTCCCCGTGCATTGGGGGGCAGGTGAAGCCGAATCGGATTCCAGGCTGTTACCGGGCAGAAGATGCCGTCCGCGACTGGCGGCCTTGCCGGAAATTCAGACGAACGCTGTGGACAGGGCGACTTCGCCCGCTTCCTTGACGATCTCGTAGCATTTGCAGGAGGCAGCGGCCAGTCCGGCCAGGTCGAGGATCTCGATATTGCCGCGGCTGTAGATGATCAGCCCCTGCTGTTGCAGCGCGCTGGCCGCCTTGGTGACGCCGACCCGCCGCACCCCCAGCGCGTGCGCCAGGAATTCGTGGGTCAGGTGGAATTTGTCCGACTGCAGGCGGTCGCGCGTGATCAGCAGCGAACGCGCCAGGCGTGCCTCGAGCACGTGGAAGCGGCTGCACACGGCAATCTGGATCGCCTGCGCCAGCAAGGTGTCGGTGTAACGGTACAGCACCCGCTGCAGCGACGGATTGCCGGCGAATTCCGCGCGAAACTTGGCGCTCTCCATCCGGCTGGCGCTGCCGGCGCGCTGCACCACTGCGCGCACCTGCGCCACCTCATGCCCGAGCGCGACGGTCGCGCCCAGCATGCCTTCGCGCCCCACCAGCCCGACCTCGAGCGTCATGCGCCCCTCGGCCACGCCGAGCAGCGACACCAGGCTGTCGTGCGGGAAATAGATATGGCGGATCGGATCGCCCGGCTCGCACAACACTTCCCCGACTTCCACTTGCACCGGTTCGAGCATCGGTGCGAGGCGAGCGAAATCGACGTCCGGCAATGCGGCCAGCAACAGGTTCTGGTTTTTCTTCGCAGCATTGGCCGCTGCGAAATTCACCTGTCCCTCGCGGCTCGGTTGCGTGTGTTGAAACATTTTTCTCGTCGCGTAGCGTTCATTATGAGGAACCATTTGTTAAATGGAGCGCTATTACATTTACAAACAATTTGAGCCAGCGTAACGGCTCTAAACGTGAAAGTATGTACGGTGACGCACGGAAGCCGGTCTTGTTCGCAGGGACAATGGCGCTACAGAACGGGCCCCGTGCACAGCCGTCTGCGCGCCGGAACACCTGGCGACGAGAATAAACACAACCAAAAGGAACTATCATGAACACACCGCTCACCCACAAGGCCACCACGCATCACCCGATGATGATCATCGCGGCGATCGCCGTCATCCTGTTCTGCCTGGTCGGCACCGCCGCCATCATGGGCTGGATTCCGTCATCGGTCGGCGGCAACACGACCGGCAAAGGCGAACTGAACGAATCTGACCGCCTCGCCCTCGCCTCCAAGATGGAAACGCCGGCGCCGGCGCCGCAGCTGCTCGCGCAGCAAGCAC
This sequence comes from Pseudomonadota bacterium, assembly GCA_046728335.1. Lineage (GTDB taxonomy): Bacteria > Pseudomonadota > Gammaproteobacteria > Burkholderiales > Burkholderiaceae_D > JAFCUW01. Next base: position 30,523 of record JBKPEJ010000021.1, read on the forward strand.
CGCAGCCGGTCGAGCAATACGCGCCGGCGCCACAGCCGGTCCAGCGCGCGCCAGCGCCTGAGCCAGTGCAGGTCGCTGCCGCGGCGCCGGCCAAGAACTGGTGTTCGAACTGCGGCAACGTCGAATCGGTCCGCGAAATCACCCAGCGCGCCCAGGGTAGCGGCGTCGGCGCGGCCGGCGGCGCGATTCTCGGCGGCCTGCTCGGCAATCAGGTCGGCAGCGGCCATGGCCGCCAGCTCGCCACCGTCGCCGGCGCCGTCGGCGGCGCGGTGGTCGGCAACCAGGTCGAAGGCAATATGAAGGCCAGCCACAGCTACGAGATCCGGGTTCGCCTCGATGACGGCAGCTCGCGCACCTTCCACCAGCAAAACGCACCAGGCTGGCATACGGGCGACCGCGTCCGCGTCGTCAAGGGCGTGCTGCACTCGGTACACTAATCCTGCGGCGGGTTTTCGCCCGCTGTAAAAAAAACGCCATGCGGCAATGTTGCGCATGGCGTTTTTCTTTTTAGCAACGTGCGCTATCGAACGGAATTACTGCTGAGCGAGGAACAGTATCGATTCATGCCCTTTGCAGGGCCTTTTTTGAAAACCTCATAAAAAAGGACATCACATGAACAGCCTGACCTGGATCGGCATTATCGCCTGGGGACTTTTCCTCACCGGATTTGGTCTAACTGGCGTGGGAGCCAGCTCGGGAGGGAGCGATGTGCCCCAGCCGCAGGATGTGATGTTCCTGATCGCCGGCGGCATGGTGACCTGCCTGATCGGCGTGATCGGCCTGGTCGGTTTCATCGGCTGGATCCCGGGATTGCGAACTGAGCAAAAAAGTTATTCTTAATGTACGCCACCGTACGGAATGCCCGAAGACAATTGGCGATACTGATTTCACGACAAAAAAGTCGTTATTACAACTAACGAGGACTTCATCATGCTTTATACAATCGCAATCATTCTCCTGATCCTGTGGGTGCTTGGCCTGGTTACTTCCTACACCGTCGGCGGCTTCATCCATATCCTGCTGGTGGTCGCAGTCATCATGATCCTGGTGCGCCTGATCAGCGGCCGAGGCATTTAGCGCATAACCGTCTGCGGACGTCGGCATCGATGCCCGATCCGTTTCGCGGTCGCGCCCCGTTTTTTGAACGGACGCGACTACGAAACGGATTTTTTCATTCAGGGGGGATAAGATGAACAATATCAGCAAGCTCACCAGGACAATGGCCGGCGCCGCCGTACTGGCGCTGGCGGCCACCGGCTGCGCCGACATGACCGAGACCCAGCGCGGCACCGCGACCGGGGCCGGAGTCGGCGCCGGCCTCGGCGCGCTGATTGGCAGCGGCACCGGGGCCGGCGCCGGCAAGGGTGCATTGGTCGGCGCCGCTGTCGGCGCCGTGGCCGGCAACGTCTGGTCGAAACACATGCAGAAGCAGAAGCAAGATATGGAACAGGCCACCCGCGGCACCGGGGTCCAGGTCAGCCAGACGGCGGACAACCGGCTCAAGCTCGAGATCCCCAGCGACGTGTCGTTCGATACGGGGCACTCGGACATCAAGCCGAACTTCCGTCCGATACTGGAGCGCTTTGCCGGCACGCTGAACGAGAATCCCGCCACCACGGTGACCATCATCGGCCACACCGACAGCACCGGCAGCCTGGCGCTCAACCAGCCGCTGTCGATCGACCGGGCGGCGCACACGCGCGACTACCTGACGACGCGCGGTGTGTCGCCGAACCGCATCGTCGTCGACGGCCGCGCCGACCGCGAGCCGATCGCATCGAACGACGATCCGGCCGGACGTGCGCGCAATCGGCGCGTCGAAATTTACGTCGCGGAGCAGCAACCGCGCGGCTAGGGGGCAGCCGGGGATGCACAGTCCCCGGTTGAGTTGGCGCCTCCGAAACCGGGGACTCGGCGTCCCCGTCGCCCCCTAAACAGAAACACCGGGGTCCGCCCCCTCGCTTCCCCGGTGCAGCAACGCGTATCGCCTACAGCCACCCCGCATCGCGCGCCAGCCTGAATGCGTCGATCCGGTTGACCGCATCGAGCTTGCTGATCGCTTCCGACAAGTAGTTGCGCACGGTGCCCTCGGACAGGTGAATCAGCTTGGCGATCTCCGCCGAACTCCTGCCCTCGCCCGCCAGCCGCAGCACCTGGCGTTCGCGCTCCGTCAGCGGATCGTCGCGCCCGCGCCAGCCTTCCAGCGCCAGCTCGGGCGCCACTGCCCGGCCGCCAGCATGCACGGTGCGGATCGCCGCCGCCAGCGCATCGGCGGGCGCATCCTTCAGCAAGTAGCCGCGCACTCCGGCCGCCAGCGCGCGCCGCAGGTAGCCCGCGCGCGCAAAGGTGGTCACGATGATCACCTTGGCCGCCAGCTTTTGCGCCGCCAGCGCGCCGGCCAGCTCGAGTCCTGTCATCAGCGGCATTTCGATATCGGTCAGCACGATGTCGGGCCCCAGTTTTTCGCACAGTTCCAGCGCTTCGCGCCCATTGCGCGCGCAGCCGACGACATCGAGGTCCGGCTCCAGCTTGAGCAGCGCCGCCAGCGCGCCCAGCACCAGCGCCTGGTCTTCGGCGATCAGCACGCGGATCACGCTGCGGCGCCGGCCGGCAAGGTCAGTTCCAGCGCCAGCCCGCGCTCGACGCGCAGCGCCAGCTTGCCGCCCAACCCGGCGATGCGCTCCTGCATCCCGGTCAGGCCATTGCCATGCCGGATGGGCGCGCCGCTGGCCAGCCGGGCGCCGTTGTCGGCGATCCGCAGCGCGATCACGCCGCCCTCCAGCGCCAGCGTCAGCCGGCACTCGGTGGCGCCGGCATGGCGCACGATGTTGGTGACCGCCTCGCGCAGCGCCAGCGACATGACGTTTTCAGCCGCGGACGGCAAGGCGAAGGCCTGCACGTCGGCATGCAGTTCGATGCTGGCAGCGGCCAGGCTGGCGCGGGCGCCGGCCAGTTCGTGCGCGAAGCCGGTCTGGCGGTAGCCGCTGACCGCGCTGCGCACCTCGGACAGGGCTTCGCGCGCGCTGCGCTCGATATCGCCGATCTCGCGCCTGCAGGCAGCCGGGTCGCGCTCGAATAGCTTGCCCGCCAGTTCGGCCTTGAGCGTGATCAGCGACAGCGTGTGGCCGAGCAAGTCGTGCAGGTCGCGCGAAATGCGCTCGCGCTCGGCGATGGTGGCCATCTGCTCGACTTCCTCCTGCTTGTGCAGCAATTGCGTCCGCGAACGCTCCAGCTGGACATCCATGATGTTGCCGAGGCCGACCAGGGTGCCGACCAGCAGCACCGGCACCAGGAAGTCCGGCGCGAAGCCAGGCAGCTGCAGCGCCGACAGCACGCCCAGCGCCAGTACGCCCGCCAGCGCCGCGTAGGCCTGCCGCGGCGTGCGCAGCCCGCAGCACATCGCGCAGGCAAAGATGAAGAAGGTGCTGGCGCCGAAGTTGTAGCGGCTCCACAGCGTTCCGAACACGCAGGTCAGCAGGATCACCAGCAAGCGCGCCCGCCCGGCGCACCAGAAGCTCGCGAAATACAGCGGCAGGAACAGCGCCAGCGTCGCCGCCAGCAGTGCCAGCTCAACTCCCGATGGCGCCACGTGCAGGTATTTCCATGCCAGGAAAAACAGCATCAGCGTCCAGACATAGGGCGCCTTGCCGAAACGTGGGGGCACCCACGGCTGTCGCGCCAGCTGCCGCAGCTTCTCGATGTGCTTCATGTCCTGATCGCTTTCCTGGTGGTGGCCGCCCTGTGCGCCGTTGCCTCGAACGCTATCACGCCGGCCGCCCGGCCGCCAGACGCAATTGCCAATCACATCAGGTGACAAATGTCACTTCGCCGTGCCGCGGGAATCGCTTGGCATGGCGTTCGATCGCCCAGCCGATGTCTTCGAGCCGTCACATTGGCCCTTGCTGGCCGATCGGGCCTGGAGATCATGGACGATTTATATACGGTTCATATGAAAAACCAAGGTGGCGCCGATTCGGCGCGGATCGCGTGCGCCGGCGGTTTTGGTTTATCCTTGAGCTCCAGAACATCCGACTTCGGAGCAAACATGACATTCAGCCTTCACGCCCTGGCCTTCGCCGCCCTCGCCTCAGCCGGCGCCACCGCCATCGCCGCCCAGCCAGTGACGGCCAACGCCATCAAGCCAGGCTTGTGGGAGACCAACAACAAGGTCGGCGGACCGAGCGGCGGCAAGCTGCAGGAAGCAATGACGATGGTGCAGCAGCAGATGGCGACGATGGCGCCCGAGCAGCGCGCCAAGATCGAAGCGATGATGTCGCGCCAGGGCGTGGTCATCAGCAACGACGGCGTCGTCGCCAAGGTCTGCATCACCCCTGAGATGGCCGCGAAGCAGCAGCTGCCGATGCAGAAGCAAGGCAACGGCAACTGCGACTACCAGCATGCGCCGATGGTCGGCAACACCATGCAGTTTTCGTTCTCTTGCACCAATCCGCAAGGCAGCGGCGAAGGCACGGCAACCTTCACCAGCCCTACTTCCTACACCTCGACGACGCGCATGACGACCACTGCCACCGGCGCCAGCGAGACCGTCAACATTGCATCGACCGGACGCTGGCTGGCTGCCGATTGCGGCGCGGTCGCGCCGATGGCGCTGCCGGCCGCCAAATAGCTAAGCCATATCACCGTAAAGTGTGGAACGACTTGCGGCGTCGACATGCCGCCTCTTCATGCACGCGCCGCGGCCCAAGGACTGGGGTCAGGTCCGGCGGACCTGACAGGAGTCGAGCCTTGCAAGGCTCGACCGTTTCGCAGGAGCGAAGCTTCGCTTCACTAAACCCCTGCTTCACCCCCGGGTTTGTCGCCGCAATGAGCGCTTGCCGCCATCGCCGTGCGGTCCCACAATAATTTACTGCTGTTCCATGTAGGCGAAATAACGGTCGCGCGCCAGGGTGGCGATCGGGCCGGCCTCCAAGGTGCGCGTTTCATAGCGTACGCACGGTGTGACCTTGCCGTAGTTGCCGGTGTTGAAGACCTCCTTTGCGGTCAGCAGTTCTTCCGGCTTGACCGTGCGCTGCTCGACCTGCACGCCAGCCTCCGCCAGCAAGGCGATCACGCGGGCGCGCGTGATCCCGGCAAGGAAAGTGCCATTCGCCACGGGCGTGACCACGGCGCCATCCGCCGCCACCAGGAACAAGTTGGCGGTGGCAAATTCGGTGACATTGCCTTCGCTGTCGAGCATGACCGCGTTGTCGAAGCCGCGCGACTGGGCTTCACGCATGGCCCGGCTCGAGTTGGCGTACAGCGCCGATGCCTTGGCGTCGGTCGGCGCCATGCTGGCGTCGGGACGGCGCAGCGGCGACAGGCAGGCCGAGAAACCGCTGAATTCCGGCATCGGCGCATCGAACAGGGTCAGCGCGAAACAGCTCTTTTCGGGCACCGGCACCAGGAAGCCCTCGGATCCGAACACCAGCGGACGCACATACAATTCGGCGTCGGCCGGGAATTTCGCCACGCCTTCACGCACCAGCGCTTCCATCTGGTCGACCGTCAGCGGGCAGCGCAGGCCGAGCCGCTCGGCCGAATGGATCACGCGTTGCAGGTGCAGTCGCAGGTCGGGCATGTGGCCGCGAATCGAACGCGCGCCGTCGAAAACGGATGAGCCCAGCCAGACGCTGTGGTCCATCGCGCCGAACAGGGGCGTATTGCCCTCAGCCCATTGTCCGTTGAAGTAAGTCAGATGCATGGTAATCCTTGGTGGTGATCGCCCGCCAAGTTTAACCGATGTGCGCCGACAAGAAGTGTTGCCAAAGGAATGGATGTGTACGCTACCGTACAAAGTTCCACGGGGCGTGCGATTTACACTGTCACTTTTGCACCCGCAAGTCAGAATTTTCATGCTTTCCACACTAGAGCGCATCGCTCCGGACAACGGACGGATCGACCTGTTGGCCGAGCTGGTCGACAAGTTGCGGCCGCGCCACCCGAGCCAGGGCGAGGTCACCGCGGCCAAGGTCCGTGCCCTGACCCAGCTTCTCAAGGGCAATCCCGACCTGGCCGCGCGGCTCGGCGCCTCGATCTGCGCTTTGCTCGAACAGCGCCGCCACGCCAGCCTGTACACCGACATCGGCATCCTGTCGAACGACGGCTTCGTGGTCGAACTGAAGCGCCGCATCGCCTACCGTTTCCTGCCGCCGGCGCTGGACGACGCCTACCTCAGCGACGCCATCGACCAGGTGCTGTTCATCGACACCGACTACCGCTGGGTCAATGCGGTCCCGACCGCCGACTGGCTCGAACTGTTCGACGTGGTCGCCGCCGCCACCCCGCGCGAACACCGCGCCGCCGCCCAGCACACCACCTTGCTCGGCATGCTAGACGCGATCCGCACGCTGTCCTGCCGCGTCTGCGCGCTCGGGCTCGAACCGCGCCTGATCCGCAGCAATCCCGACATCGAAACTTTCGACTCGCCGTTCCTGATGCAGAACATCGAGGTCAACGACTACCTGGACGGCTACGCGGAGATGATGGCCGACGGCGCCGGCGCGCCGGAAGACGCGCGCCACCTGCTGGTCATGCTCGACCAGTGCGATGCGGCGATCGGCAAGATCCGCAAGAACGCCGCCAGCCAGGGCACCAGCGTGGCGCTGACCTACCTGCTGGTGGCGCTGGCCCAAAGCATCGACCGCCTGCGCAAGCTGCTGTTCCTGGTCGACGTCAGCGGCGACCTGCCGAGCGCGCCGACGGTCGACCTGGTGGCCGCCGCCAACGAGGCCAGCCCGCCGGCCGCGCCGCCCACCAGCCTGCGCCGCGCCGCCGCGATCACGCTGGCGCAGGAACTGGTCGAAGCGCACAACACCAAGTACGAAGTGGGCGGCCTGTTCGAAGACAATATCGACCTGCTGGCGCGCAACGTCACCGAGAACGCCAGCCGCACCGGCGAGCACTACATCGCCGAGAGCCGCGCCGAACTGCGCTATATGTTCCTGTCCTCGGCCGGCGCCGGCATGGTGGTCGGCTTCATGGCGCTGTTCAAGACGCTGCTGTCCTACCTGCGCAGCGCGCCGCTGGTCGAGGCCTTCCTGTTCAGCATGAACTACTCGCTCGGCTTCATGCTGATCCACGTGATGCACCTGACCATCGCCACCAAGCAGCCGGCGATGACGGCGGCGCGCATCGCGCAGGCGCTGTCGAGCAAGGACGGGCGCCACATCGACCTCGACAACATGGCCGAGCTGATCAACAAGGTGTTCCGCACCCAGTGCGTCGCCGTGCTGGGCAACCTGGCCACCGTGATCCCGCTCGCCTACGGTATCGCCTGGTCGTGGCGCCAGGTCACCGGCAGCCACCTGGTCTCGCCCGACAAGGCGCTGCACATGCTGCACGAGATCGACCCGATCCACAGCCCCGCCCTGCTGTACGCGGCGATCGCCGGGGTCTGCCTGTTCGTCGCCGGCCTGATCTCGGGCTACTACGACAACAAGGCGCTGTACACCCGGATGGCGCAGCGGGTGCGCCAGCTGCGCGGGCTGGGCCGCCTGCTCGGCCAGCAACGCCTCGGCCGGCTGGCCGCCTATCTGGAAGACAACCTGGGCGGGCTGATGGGAAACTTCTATTTCGGCATCCTGCTCGGCACCATCGGCACTGTCGGCTACCTGCTGGGCCTGCCGCTCGACATCCGCCATGTGACGTTTTCGGCGGCCAATTTCTCCACGGCGCTGGTCGGACTCGATCATCGGGTAAGCTTCGAAGTAGCGGCCACATCCATAGCGGGCTTCCTGACGATCGGCGCCGTCAACCTGGTCGTCAGTTTTTCGCTGGCCCTGTGGGTCGCGCTGCGTGCACGTAATATTCGCTTCGAGCATGGGATCCTCCTGCTGCGGGCAATCGGACGGCGCTTCATCGCCGCGCCGATCGACTTTTTTATCGGGCCCAAGGACATTCCGTCCGGCCAGCCTGGCGCTGATACAACGAAGGAATCGACATGAGCAGTATGCGCGGCGGTAGATGGATCATCCTGCTCTCCCTGGTGACGGCCGTCGCGGCCTGCGCCAGCCTGCCGGCGGTGGACGCCAGCAACGGCGCCGCCAAGGCCAACCCGGTGGTCGCCACGCCCAACGGCATGCTGCAGTCGAAGAAGGCCAGCGCCTTGCTGGCGAAACGCTGGGCCCGCGCCACCCCGGACATGAAGGCGCTCGCCGTGCTGGAAGAAGCCGCCACCGGCGTGCCGCTCATTGCCGGCAACAAGGTCACCTTGCTGTTCGACGGCCCGGCCACCATGAAGGAAATGATGGCGGCGGCGCAGGCGGCGAAATCGACGATCAACCTCGAAACCTACATCTTCGACCAGGATCCGGTCGGCATCGAGTTCGCCGACCTGCTGATAGAAAAACAGAAGCAAGGCGTCATCGTGAATGTGCTGTACGACGCCGTCGGCACCTTCGGCACGCCGCAGACTTTCTTCGACCGCATGAAGGCGGCCGGCATCACGCTGGTGGCGTTCAACCCGGTCAACCCGGCGGCGCGCAAAGGTAAGTGGGAACTGAATAACCGCGACCACCGCAAGCTGATGGTGGTCGACGGCAAGATCGCCTTCACCGGCGGCATCAACATCAGCAGCACTTACGCCAACAGCTCTTTCTTCGGTTCGCGCCGCTCGCCGAACAAGGAAGACGGCAAGAAGGTCGGCTGGCGCGACACCCATATCAAGGTCGAAGGCCCGGCGGTCGCCGCGCTGCAATGGTCGTTCGTGAACAACTGGGTGCGCCAGGAATCCGGCGAACTGCCGGAAGCGAACTACTTCCCGCCGCTGGCGCCGGCCGGCGACAAGATCGTGCGGGTGCTCGCGAGCGATCCGGACAAGGGTTTCGAGATCTACAAGTCGCTGGTGCTGTCGATCCAGGAATCGAAGAAGACCGTCCACATCACGTCCGCCTACTTCGTGCCGGACCAGCAGATCGTCGACGCCCTGTGCGCCGCCGCCAGGCGCGGGGTGGACGTGCGCCTGGTGCTGCCCGGCGTCACCGACCACGGCCTGGTCCTGCATGCGGGCCGCGCGTTCTACGACCAGCTGCTCGCTGCCGGCGTCCAGATCTATCACCTGCAAGTGGCGATACTGCACGCCAAGACCGCGGTCATCGACGGCACCTGGTCGACCATCGGCTCGGCCAATATCGACCGGCGCAGCTTCATCCACAACTACGAGCTGAACGTGATCGTGCTCGATCCCGCCTTCGGCCAGGATATGGAGAACGCGTTCTCCGAAGACCTGCGCGACTCGAAACCGGTGAGCCGCGAGGAGTGGAGCCACCGGCCATGGGCCGACCGCCTCAAGGAATGGGCGGCGCGCTTGACCGAATACTGGATCTAGATGCGAGCAAGGGGTCGGGAAGTGTGGGACGACTTGCGGCGATGCACGCGCCGCGGTCCAAGGGCTGGGGTCAGATACCGTATTGGATTGCAAGCCCTTTCGGCTGGTAATTGGGATCGAATTTCTGATTGTTGGTGACGACCCCATAAATAAGATGGACGAGTTTGTGCGTCACTGCCGAGATGACCGCACGTTTCG
>JBKPEJ010000031.1:0-12970 GCA_046728335.1 Pseudomonadota bacterium
GCCCGATCCGGCGCAGGCGCCGGCGCTGGCCAGTTCCGGCGGCCAGCTCGCCGCAGCCGCGGCCGGTGGCGGCCCCGCCCTGCGCCCCTCTTCGTATGCCGCCACCCTGCTCAGCAAGGCGCCGCTGACACCGTCCGACCAGCTGCCCGCGCTGGACGCCGACAGCCAGCCGGCTGCATTGAGCCAGGCTGCCCGCACCATCACCAGCGTGTTGAGCGTCGCGATGCAAGCACCCCAGCCATCGCCAACAGTCGTTGCAAAAACGCCACTATTGGCCGCTCCCGGCAACGGCCCGATCGAGCCCGAAAAACTGGCGGCCGCGTTACATGAGGCGGTCGGCAACAGCGGCCTGTTTTATGAATCCCACCTGGGCGAATGGTCGGCCGGCGCGCGTCCGCTGGCCGCCCTGATGCTTGAGCCGCAGATGCAGGGCGCGCTGGCCACGACCGCGGTCCGTTCAGGACAAACCGAGGCGATCATCGCCGATCCGGCCACCGCCCAGTTCATCAGCCAGCAGCTGTCGACCCAGGAACAGGGCCGCATCGCATGGCAGGGCCAGCTGTGGCCGGGCCAGGAGCTGCGCTGGGAAATCAGCCGCGACCTGCCCCAGCACGGCGCCCGCCAGGAGAACGGCGAGCCGCCCGAGGCGCCGTGGCGCAGCGGCGTCCGGTTCCGCTTCCCCCTGCTGGGCGAGATCGGCGCGACCGTGGTGCTGGCGGGCGACCAGCTGCACATCCAGGTCGAATCGGGCGCCGGCGACGTGCGCGACCTGCTGCGCGCGCATGCGGCCAGGCTGGAGACCGCGCTGGCGGCGGCCGGGGCGCCGCTGGCGTCGCTGACGGTGCGCGCGACGGACGGGAATAGCGATGGCTGAACAGGACAAAACGGCGGCAAAAGGCTCGCCGCGCCAGCAAGCCGTGGCACTGGCCTACCAGGACGGCCAGGGCGCGCCGCGCGTTGTGGCCAAGGGCAAGGGCGAGCTGGCGGCGCAAATTATCGGCCGCGCGCACGATGCCGGCGTCTTCGTGCACGAGTCGAAAGACCTGGTCGCGCTGCTGATGGAAGTGGACCTGGACCGCCAGATTCCCCCCGCACTGTATCGGGCGATTGCGGAACTGCTGGCGTGGCTATATTATGTTGAATCTGCGCAAGTGAGAGGCGAGCCGGCCCCGCCCGCTCCGGATGCAGACCGACTCATCGACATATAAAACAATCCGGCTGGGAACGATGCAACCACTTAATGATGTAGGTATGGAAAACTGGCACGATTTCGAAGTGAGCTCATCCCGGGAGATTGTGTCCCTGTTGCGCAGCATCGGCGAGAAGAACCAGCTGATCCGGATGCTGATCCACGGCGAGGCCGACGTCTGCGTCACCTCGATCCTGCACGTCGACCCCGAAACCCATTCCGTCATCCTGGACTGCTCGATCAACCGCGAGCAGAACGAGCGCATCCTGCAAGCCAGGCAGATATCGTTCGAAACCACGCTCGACAAGATCCGCATCCTGTTCGCCAGCGAGCGCGTCAGCGAGACCACCTTCCAGAGCGCGCCGGCGCTGAAGATCACGATTCCCCCCACCATGGTGCGGTTGCAGCGGCGCGAGTTTTACCGCATGGCCACGCCGGTCAGCAACCCGGTGCGCGCGCTCATTCCGCTGCCGGAAGACCTGGGCAGCGGCACCTCGGCGTTTCCGCTGGCCGATATCAGCTGCGGCGGCATCGCCATTCTCGACAACAAGCTCGAGCTGGGCAATTCGATTGGCGTCACCTTCCTCAATTGCCGCATCGACCTGCCGGAAATCGGCGCGGTCACGACCAACCTGCGGATGTGCAATTCGCTCGACATCACCCTGCTCAACAACAAGACCAACCGCCGGCTCGGCTGCCAGTTCATCGACATCTCGCGCGGCAACCTGGCGATGGTGCAGCGCTACATCACCAAACTCGAACGCGAGCGCAACGCCCGCATTGCCGGCCTCAGCTAAAGCACTCACGGCACGAATCTTGCGTGCCATGGGTGCATGAAATCGCGTCAGGCAGTTCCCCCCAAGCTTCGCATCGTTGTCGCCACCACCCTCGCCAACCCTGACGAGCAGGACGACGCCGCGCTGGCCGCCCAGGTCAGGCGCGGCAACGCCCTGCGCATCGGCCTGCTCGAAGCCGGCTACGACCTGGTCGCCTCGCTGCCAGCCGACATGTACCTGCCCGAGCGCATCGCCCAGCTGCAGCCGGACCTGATCATCATCGACGCCGAATCGGACGCGCGCGACGTGCTCGAGCACATCGTCATCGCCAGCCGCGACGAGCGCCGCCCGATCGTCCTGTTTACCGAGGACGCCACCACGACCAGCATGGATGCAGCGATGGCGGCCGGGGTGTCGGCGTATATCGTGGCCGGCCTGCAGGCCGAGCGGATCCAGCCGGTGCTCAATGTGGCGCTGGCGCGTTTCCGCCAGGAGCAGAAGCTGCTCGACGAGCTGGCCGACACCCGCCACAAGCTGGCCGAGCGCAAGATCGTCGAGCGCGCCAAGGGCGTGCTGATGGCGCACCAGAACCTGAGCGAAGAGCAGGCCTACCAGAAGCTGCGCAGCATGGCCATGAACAAGAAGCTGAAGCTGGCCGAAATCGCGCAGCGCATCCTCGACGTCGAAGACCTGCTGGGCTGACGCCCGGAAACCTCCGGCGTCAGCTCCGACATTCGGACATTTTTAACAATTTTCCAGCGGAAATTTGCCGAGGGAGGACTGACACTTGGCAATTTTGTCCGGAATGTCCGAATGTCGGACCCATTTTTCGCTGCAGCGCATCATTTTCGGGCATGCACGCACCGACATGATGCGCGCCAAGGTATTGACGCTCCGCGCCACGGGCCAAACTGACTGGCACGCTTCCTGCTCATACCCTGGTAACGGATCAACGGCGATCCACTGAATATTGTAGAGCTAGTCCAGCGACGGACATTCACGGACAACGGCGTCCGCCCAACCCGGTTTCTCCATCGGGTTGCGCGGGCGCCTTTTGCTTTTAACGGGATACACAATGGCCACCAAAGCTACCAGCATCAAGCTCTTCTCCTTCGCCACGCCGCCGATGCGCGCCTTCCACCTGACGTGGATGGCCTTCTTCGTGTGCTTCTTCGCCTGGTTCGCCTGCGCTCCTCTGATGCCCGTCATCAAAGGCGAATTCGGCCTCTCCCTCGCGCAGATCGCCAACATCAACATCGCCGCCGTGGCCATCACCATCCTGGTCCGGCTGGTGGTCGGCCCGATGTGCGACCGCTTCGGCCCGCGCAAGACCTACACCGGCCTGCTGCTGCTGGGCGCCATCCCGGTGCTCGGCGTGGCGCTCTCGCAAAGCTACGAAAGCTTCCTGTTCTTCCGCCTCGGGATCGGCGCGGTCGGCGCTTCCTTCGTGATCACCCAGTACCACACCTCCGTGATGTTCGCGCCCAACGTGGTCGGCACCGCCAACGCCGCTGCCGCCGGCTGGGGCAACTCCGGCGGCGGCGCCGCGCAGGCGCTGATGCCGCTGCTGATGGCCGCCGTCATCATGCTCGGCGTGAGCGAAGGCCTCGGCTGGCGCGTCGCCCTGCTGGTGCCGGGCGTGATGATGCTGGTGATGGCCTTCGTCTACTACCGCTACACCCAGGACTGCCCGCAAGGGAACTACGACGAAATGCGCGCGGCCGGCATCGCCATCGACGGCGGTAAGAAAGGTGGCTGGGCCAGCTTCAAGGCCGCCAGCGCCAATTACCGCGTCTGGCTGCTGTTCATCACCTACGGCGCCTGCTTCGGCATCGAGATCTTCATCCACAACATCGCCGCCGTGTACTACGTCGACCATTTCGGCCTGTCGCTGGGCGCGGCCGGCATGGCCGCCGGCAGCTTCGGCCTGCTCGCCCTGTTCGCCCGCGCGCTGGGCGGCTGGCTGTCCGACAAGGGCGCCGCGCGCGGCAATCTCAATAGCCGCGTCACCCTGCTGTTTGTGATGATGATCGGCGAAGGCCTCGGCCTGCTGTGGTTCGCCAACGCCGGTACCGTGACCTACGCGGTCATCGCGATGCTGTGCTTCGGGATGTTCACCCATATGGCCTGCGGCGCGACCTACGCGCTGGTGCCCTTCATCGACAGCAAGGCGCTGGGCGGCGTGGCCGGCATCATCGGCGCAGGCGGCAACGTCGGCGCGGTACTGGCCGGCTTCCTGATGAAGAGTACCGGCAGCATCCAGCAGACCCTTACCATCCTCTCCGCGCTGGTCGTGATCTCCGCCCTGTGCGCGATCGCCGTCCGCTTCACCATCAACAGCACCGAAGCCGCACCGGCCGCCGCCGCGGCTTAAGGAGAACAGCAATGAAGATCATCGTCATCGGCCACGGCATGGTGGGCCACAAGTTCCTCGAAACCCTGGCGGCCGACAACGCGCAACTGGACGTGACGGTGCTGTGCGAAGAGCCGCGCCCGGCCTACGACCGCGTGCACCTGTCCGAATTCTTCGCCGGGAAATCGGCCGAGGACCTGTCGCTGGTGGCGCCCGGCTTCTTCGACGAGGGCAACGTGGTGCTCAAGCTGAACGCAAAGGTGGTCGCGGTCGACCGCGGCGCCAAGACGGTCACCGTCGGCAGCGGCGAAGTGCTGGCCTACGACAAGCTGGTGTTCGCCACCGGTTCCTACCCGTTCGTGCCGCCGCTGCCGGGCAAGGACCGCAAGGACTGCTTCGTCTACCGCACCATCGAAGACCTGGAAGCGATGCTCGAATGCGGCCAGCGCTCGAAGACCGGCGTGGTGATCGGCGGCGGCCTGCTGGGCCTCGAATGCGCCAAGGCGCTGCGCGACATGAACCTGGCCACCCACGTGGTCGAATTCGCACCGCGCCTGATGGCGGTGCAGGTCGACGACGGCGGCTCGCGCGTGCTGCGCAAGAAAATCGAACAGCTCGGCGTCACCGTGCACACACAGAAGAACACCGTCGAAATCATCGACGGCGAAGAAGGCACCCACCGCATGCAGTTCGCCGACGGCAGCCACCTCGACGCCGACATGATCGTGTTCTCGGCCGGCATCCGCCCGCGCGACGAGCTGGCGCGCGAGTGCGGCCTGACCATCGGCGCGCGCGGTGGCATTGCCATCGACAACAGCTGCCTGACCTCCGATCCGGACGTCTACGCGATCGGCGAATGCGCGCTGTGGGGCGGCCAGATCTTCGGCCTGGTGGCCCCCGGCTACGAGATGGCGCGCACCGCCGCGCGCCACCTGCTCGGCGGGCAACCGGCTTTCACCGGCGCCGACATGAGCACCAAGCTCAAACTGATGGGCGTGGACGTGGCCAGTATCGGCGACCCGCACGCGTCTGAAGAGGGCAGCCGTTCCTACCAGTTCACCGACGAGCGCAAACAGGTCTACAAGAAGATCGTCGTCTCCAGCTGCGGCAAATACCTGCTCGGCGGCGTGTTGGTGGGCGACGCGGCCGAATACGGCACGCTGCTGCAGATGATGCTGAACCGGATCGAGCTGCCGGAATCGCCCGAATTCCTGATCCTGCCGCAGGCCGACGGCAACGCCCGTCCGGCGCTCGGGGTCGACGCCCTGCCCGACTCGGCCCAGATCTGCTCCTGCAACGACGTCTCGAAGGGCGCCATATGCGCGGCTGTCTGCGGCGGCGCCGTCACCATCGGCGAACTGAAAAGCTGCACCTCGGCCGGCACCAGCTGCGGCGGTTGCGTCGCGCTCGTCACGCAGGTGATGAAGGCCGAAATGAAGAAACAGGGCCTGGCCGTCAACAACCATATCTGCGAACATTTCGCCTACACGCGCCAGGAAATGCACCACCTGGTGCGGGTCGGCGGCATCAAGACCTTCCCGGAACTGCTGGCGCAGCACGGCAAGGGGCTGGGCTGCGATATCTGCAAGCCCGCCGCCGCCAGCATCCTGGCCTCGACCTGGAACGATTTCGTGCTCACGCCGGTGCATGCGGCGCTGCAGGACACCAACGACTACTACCTCGGCAACATTCAGAAGGACGGCACCTACTCGGTGGTGCCGCGCATGCCGGGCGGCGAAGTCACGGCCGACGGCCTGATCGCGGTCGGGCAGGTCGCCAAGAAATTCGGCCTGTACACCAAGATCACCGGCGGCGCGCGGGTCGACTTGTTCGGCGCCCGCGTCGACCAGCTGCCGCTGATCTGGGAAGAGCTGATCGCGGCCGGCTTCGAATCCGGCCACGCCTACGGCAAGTCGCTGCGCACCGTGAAGTCCTGCGTAGGTTCGACATGGTGCCGTTTCGGCGTCGGCGACAGCATGGGCTTCGGCATCGCGCTGGAGAACCGCTACAAGGGCCTGCGCGCGCCGCACAAGATCAAGTTCGGCGTATCCGGATGCACCCGCGAGTGCGCCGAGGCGCAGGGCAAGGACGTCGGCCTGATCGCCACTGAAAAAGGCTGGAACCTGTACGTGTGCGGCAACGGCGGCATGAAGCCGCGCCACGCCGAGCTGTTTGCTTCGGACCTCGACGAGGCAACCGCGGTTCGCTACATCGACCGCCTGTTGATGTTCTACGTGCGCACCGCCGACCGCCTGCAGCGCACCAGCGTGTGGCGCGACAATCTCGAAGGCGGCCTCGATTACCTCAAACAGGTGGTGATACAGGACAAACTGGGGATTGGCGCCGAACTGGAAGCGGACATGCAGCGCGTGGTCGACACCTACGAGTGCGAATGGAAAGCCGCCGTCAACGATCCGGAAACGCGCAAGCGCTTCCGCACCTTCGTCAACAGCGACCAGGCCGACCAGAACGTGGTGTTCATGTCCGAGCGCGGCCAGATCCGTCCTGCCACGATCGAAGAACGCCAGCGCAAGACCATCCCGATTATCGCCGCCCGCACCGCCTGACCTTCAAGGAGAACCACCATGCACCGTGACCTTCATCTCGACAACTGGACTTCCGTCTGCGCGCTCGACGAGATCGTGCCCAACACCGGCGTGTGCGCGCTGTTCAACGGCGAACAGGTAGCCGTGTTCCATGTGGACGACGGCGGCCAGCAGGTGTACGCGATCGGGAACTACGACGCCAACTCCGGCGCGTCGGTCATCTCGCGCGGCCTTGTCGGCAGCCTGGGCGACCGGATCGTGGTCGCCTCGCCGATCTACAAACACCATTTCGACCTGCGCACCGGCGAATGCCTGGAAGCGCCGGAGCACTCGGTCGGCACCTTCCGCGCCCGCATCGCCGAGGGAAAGGTCTGGGTCGGAGCATGAACGCGCTCGCCGCCCGGCAGTCGCTGGTCGTCATCGGCAACGGCATGGCCGGCATGCGCACGGTCGAGGAGCTGCTCAAACTCGCACCCGAGCTGTACGACATCACCGTGTTCGGCGCCGAGCCGCACGGTAACTACAACCGCATCCTGCTCTCGCCGGTGCTGGCCGGCGACAAGGACATGGCCGACATCATGATACATACCAGGCAGTGGTATGCCGAAAACTGTATCACGCTTTACGCGGGCGACCCGGTGATCCATATCGACCGCCGCCGGCGCATGGTGCGCTCGAAATCGGGCCGCGAAGTCTGGTACGACCGCCTGCTGCTGGCCACCGGGTCGACGCCCTTCATCGTCCCGGTGCCCGGCCACAAGCTGCCGGGCGTAATCGGCTTTCGCGACATCCAGGACGTCGACACGATGCTGGAAGCGGCGCGCGAAGGCGGCCGCGCGGTCGTCATCGGCGGCGGCCTGCTCGGACTGGAAGCGGCCAACGGCCTGCTGCGGCGCGGGATGGACGTGACCGTCGTGCACATGACCGATAGCCTGATGAACCAGCAGCTCGACAAGCCGGCCTCGCTGATGCTCAAGCATGCGCTGGAACTCAAAGGGCTGCGCTTCATGCTCGACGCGCACACCACCGAAATCGTCGGCAAGAAGCGCGTTTCCGCCGTGCGCTTCAAGGACGGCAGCGAGATTCCGGCCGACCTGGTCGTGATGGCCGCCGGCGTACGGCCGAACATCGCGCTGGCGCAGGAGTCCGGCGTGCACTGCGAGCGTGCGATCGTGGTCGACGACACCTTGCAGACCTACGACCCGCGCATCTACGCGGTGGGCGAATGCGTGCAGCACCGCAGCGCCACCTTCGGCCTGGTGGCGCCGATCTGGGACCAGGCCAAGGTGTGTGGCGCGCACCTGGCGCGCAACGGCCACCGCCGCTATGTGCAGACCGCCACCGCGACCAAGCTCAAGGTCACCGGCGTCGACCTGTATTCGGTGGGCGACTTCATCGGCGGCGAAGGCAGCGAAGACCTGGTGCTGCGCGACCCGCGGCGCGGCGTCTACAAGCGGCTGGTATTGAACGGCAGCCGCATCGCCGGCGCGGTGCTGTATGGCGACGTGCAGGACGGCCCGTGGTATTTCGACCTGATCCAGAAACGCACCGACATCTCCTCCATGCGCAACCACCTGCTATTCGGCGAAGCGCTGTGCGCGCAAGCCGCCTGACGAGGAAACCATCGTGAATCTCTCCGCTATCCCGCTCGCTGTCCGCACCACTTGTCCCTATTGCGGCGTAGGCTGCGGCGTGAAAGCCACGCCGCTCGGGGACGGCGCCGTCATCATCGCCGGCGATCCGGACCACGCCGCCAACGAAGGACGCCTGTGCGTCAAGGGCTCGGCGCTGGGCGAAACGCTCGGCCTCGATGGCCGCCTGCTGCATCCGGCCGTACGCGAAGGCGGCGCACTGCGCCAGGTGTCGTGGGATGCGGCGCTCGACAAGGTCGCCGACGGCCTGCGCGGCATCATCGCCGAACACGGACCCGACGCAGTGGCGCTGTACGTGTCCGGCCAGCTGCTGACCGAAGACTACTACGTCGCCAACAAGCTGATGAAAGGCTACATCGGCAGCGCCAACATCGACACCAACTCGCGCCTGTGCATGTCGTCGGCGGTGGCAGGCCACAAGCGCGCGTTCGGCGAGGACCTGGTGCCGGGCTGCTACGATGATTTCGAACTGGCCGACATGGTGGTCCTGGTCGGCTCCAATGCCGCGTGGTGCCATCCGATCCTGTTCCAGCGCATTGCCCGCATCAAGGAGGCGCGGCCCAGCTTCAAGGTCGTCGTGATCGATCCGCGCCGCACTGCCACCTGCGAGCTGGCCGACCTGCATCTGCCGGTCAAGCCGGGCACCGATGTGTGGCTGTTCAACGGCCTGCTCAGCTATCTGGCGCGCCATGGCGCTGTCGATGCCGGCTTCGTCGCCGCCCATACCAATGGCCTCGATGCCGCGCTCAATACCGCGGAAATGGACTGCTCCGACCCGGCCGAGGTTGCCCGCATCTGCCGCGTCGATCCCGACAAGCTGCTCGAGTTCTACCGCGCATTCGCAAGCAACACCAAGGTCGTCACCGCCTTTTCGCAGGGGGTGAACCAGTCGTCAGCCGGCACCGACAAAGTCAACAGCATCATCAACTGCCACCTGATCACAGGGCGCATCGGCAAACCGGGCATGGGCCCGTTTTCGCTGACCGGCCAGCCGAACGCGATGGGTGGGCGCGAAGTGGGCGGCATGGCGAACATGCTGGCCGCGCACATGGAGCTGGACAATCCGGCCCACCGCGACACCGTGCAGACGTTCTGGAATTCGCCGGCGATCGCCAGCCGTCCCGGATTGAAGGCGGTCGACCTGTTCCAGGCGATCGAACAGGGGACGGTCAAGGCGGTATGGATCATCGCGACCAATCCGCTGGTCAGCCTGCCGGACGCGAATCAGGTCCAGCGCGCGCTGGAAAAATGCGAGCTGGTCATCGCCAGCGATATCGTCGCCGGCACCGACACCAACGCGTACGCGCATGTGGTGTTGCCGGCGCTCGGCTGGGGTGAAAAGGACGGAACGGTGACCAATTCGGAGCGCTGCATTTCGCGCCAGCGCGCCTTCCTGGGGGCGCCGGGCGAAGCGCGCGCCGACTGGAGAGTGATTTGCCAGGTCGCGCAGCGCATGGGATTCGCCGGTTTCGATTTCAACAGCCCGCGCGAAATTTTCGACGAGCACGCGCGCCTGAGCTGCTACCGCAACGCGCCGGACGACATCCCGCGCGCCTTCAGCCTCGCCGGCTTGACCGGCCTCGACGTACGCCAGTTCGACGACCTCGAGCCGGTGCAATGGCCAGTGGCCGCCGGCGGCGCCGCCACGCAACGCCTGTTCGCGGACGGCCGCTTCGCCCATCCGGACGGCAAGGCGCGCTTTGTCGCCACCGCCCCCCGCGCTCCCGCGCACATGCCGGACGCCGAATTTCCGCTGACGCTCAACACCGGGCGCGTACGCGACCAGTGGCACACCATGACGCGTACCGGCAAGGCGGCGCGGCTGGCCGATCACGTGGCCGAATCGTTCATCGACATCCATCCTCAGGACGCGCTGCTGTGCGGCGTGCGGGAAGGCGAACTTGCGCGCGTGTCGAGCAAGTGGGGAGCGATGGTCGCGCGCGTGCAGCACGGCGGCGGCATCGCGCGCGGCGGCGTGTTCATCCCGATCCACTGGAACGGCCAGACCGCCTCCGACGCGCGGGTCGGCGCCGTGGTTAGCCCGGCGGTCGACCCGGTGTCGGGCGAGCCTGAATTCAAGCACACGCCGGTCAAGGTGGAACGCTTCGGCGTGTCGTGGCATGGATTCATCCTGAGCCGCAGTGCGCTGGCGCTGGACGGGGTGGCGCACTGGACCCGCATCCAGGGCAAGGGCTTCGCCCGTTACGAAGTGGCCGGACGCGGCGCGATCGCCGATCACGGCGCCTGGGCGCGTGCGCTGCTCGGCATTGCCGATGCGGACGCCGACTGGCTCGATTACGAAGACCGCAGCGGCGCCGTCTATCGCGCGGTGCACCTGGTGGATGACCGGATCGAGCAATGCGTGTTCGTCTCGCCGCGGCCCGACCTGCCCTCGCGCGCATGGTTGGCCGGCCTGTTCGGCAAGGAGGAACTGTCGCCGGCGGACCGGGTGGGACTGCTGAGCGGCCAGGCGATCGATCAAGGCGCCGATGCGGGCCCGACGGTGTGCTCCTGCTTCGGCGTGGGACGCAATACCATATGCAATGCGATTCGCGAAGGCGGGCTGACCAGCGTGGCGGCCGTGACTTCCTGCGTCAAGGCCGGCGGCAATTGCGGCTCGTGCGTCCCCGAGATCAAACAGCTGCTGGTCGAGACAATAGCGATGGCAACTTCATGAGGCGTTCGCGGGAGCGCGATTTTTCCGAACCGGGCGACGCGCTTTCGAACTGCGGAAAACGTGTCTGCCCGAATAACAAACGGGTCTGACCCCATTTTGACGTGACCCCATTTTGACGACTCACAGCCCCGTGTCCCGGGCAATGCGAGCCCGCGGCAACCCGATCCGGCCAAATAACAAACGGGTCTGACCCCATTTGTTCTTACACCTGCATGTTCATGATTTCATGATACGCGGACACTAGTTTGTTGCGTACTTGCACCGTTGCCTGAAAGCCAATACTGGCCTTCTGCATCGAGATCATCACGTCCGACAGGTTGACCTTGTCGTCGCCCATCGAAAAGCTCTTGCCCATCTCGTCGGCCTTGATCTGGCTGCTGCTGACCTGCTCGAGCGACGATTTCAGGGCATCCGAGAAGTTGACCTTGGTCGCCGGCGCCTCGCCGATCCCCGCCGGGGCCGTCACCTCGCCGGCCTGGCGCGTGGCGGCCGCCTTGAGCTGGGCCATCATGGCCTCGATCCGGCTGCTGTCTATTGCTCCTACATTCATATTGGCTCCTGTTATGCCGGCCCGCGCGCGGGTACAATGTGCGTACAAGCGGACTCAGGCTGTCACAATAGCACCGCGGGCGCACCATTTTCGGCCGATCAGGGCACCATTCCCGGCTCTGTTTCAGCGATTGATTCCGCCCCCGCGCCGCCATAATTGTGGTTAAGCCCCATTCCTTGTTCAAGGTGTGGGAATAATTCACACATTGGGCGCGTCGCTCACGGAAACCAACATGGCAGCAGCAGCAGCAGCGGAAGATGTCACCACCCCCACCGGGCAAACGTTCCTCCAGACTTCGTTTGGACGGAACATCCTGCTCGGCGTCGGTGCGGCGATCGTCCTGGCCGTCATGGTCGCGGTCTGGATGTGGAGCCAGCAGCCCGAATACCGCGTGCTGTTCTCCAATTTCACCGACCGCGATGGCGGCGCCATCACCGCTTCGCTCGACCAGATGGCGGTCAAGTACAAGTTTTCCGAAGGCGGCACCGCGATCCTGGTGCCGGCCAACCAGGTGCACGACATCCGCCTGAAACTGGCCGCGCAGGGCCTGCCGAAAGGCGGCAACGTCGGCTTCGAGCTGATGGAAAACCAAAAACTGGGCGTCTCCCAGTTCCTCGAACAGGTCAATTACCAGCGCTCGCTCGAAGGCGAACTGGCGCGCTCGATCCAGTCGCTGGCCGCGGTCAGCGCCGCACGCGTCCACCTGGCCTTGCCGAAACCGTCCGTGTTCGTGCGCGACGCGCAGAAGCCGACCGCCTCGGTGCTGCTCAACCTGCAGACCGGCCGTACCATCGACGCCGCCCAGGTCAGCGCGATCGTGCACCTGGTCGCCTCCAGCGTGCCGGAATTGCCACCGTCGAACGTGACCGTGGTCGACCAGGCCGGCAACCTGCTGTCGGACACCTCCAAGCCGCTCGGCGCCAAGAACCTCGACCCGAACCAGCTTAAATATGTGATGCAGCTCCAGCAGGGCATCGTCAAGCAGGTCGAGTCGCTGATCATCCCGCTGGTCGGCCAGGGCAACGTGCGCGCCGAAGCGACCGCCGACGTCGACTTCGCGCAGGTCGACACCGCTGCCGAAATGTACAAGCCGAATTCGCCGCCGGCCGCTTCGGCGATCCGCAGCCAGCAGTCGTCCGAAGCGGCGACGCCGGCATCCCCTGCCGGCGGCGTGCCGGGCGCGCTGTCGAACCAGCCGCCGGGCGCCGCCACCGCGCCGATCAACGG
>JBKPEJ010000068.1:0-14058 GCA_046728335.1 Pseudomonadota bacterium
GCGTGGCGTACCGTCGCCGGCTGGCTGCTCGGCCGCGGCTGACGCCACTGCCGTCGCGTCAGTCGCGGGCGCAGCTTCAGGCTTCGGTGCGCGTGGCTTGCGTACCGCCGGCGCGGCGGCATCCGCGTCGCCGGTCGGGGCGTCTGCGGAAGCAGCTTTCGCGCGCGCTTTCGGCGCAGCCTTGGCCGGCGCTTCGCCGTCCGCAGCGTCCGCTTTCGGGGCGGCGACGCGCTTGGCGCGCGGCGGCGCGATGCCGGCCGCGGTGTCCGCTTCGATCTGCGCCTTGGTGCGGCGTTTCGGCTTGGCCGCTGCGGCTTCGTCTTTGCCAGCCAAGTCGGCGGCAACTGTCTCTGTTGGTTTAATTGGATTCATCGTTCGTATCTAGGTTGTGCTGACCTGGCGCAGCGTCAACCGTATTCTCTGGCGCAGGGTCGTGAATTGGGACTTCAACGGGTGAAGTGTCGGGGCCGGCCGCGTCGTCGTTGCCGCCCGCGCCTTGGTCGCTGGCGGCCACAGGGGCCGCCGCTTTGTCAAAATTTTCCTGCAGCGCCGCTTCCAGCGCCTCCATCTCGAGGCCGCTGTTGCGCATGTCCGCCACTTCCTGCAGCGGCGGCAGCTGCGACAGCGACGCCAGGCCGAGGTCGTCGAGGAACTGCTTGGTAGTGCCCAGCAGTGCCGGGCGGCCGATCACTTCGCGGTAGCCCAGCACATCGACCCAGCCGCGGTCTTCCAGCATCTTGATCGTCTGCGAGTTCACCGCGACGCCGCGGATTTCTTCAATATCGCCGCGGGTGACCGGTTGGCGGTACGCGATGATCGCCAGCGTCTCGAGCGTGGCGCGCGAATACTTGGGCGGCTTCTCGGGACTGAGGCGATCGAGGTATTGCTTCATTTCGGGCCGGCTCTGGAAGCGCCAGCCGGAAGCCAGGCTGACCACCTCGATGCCGCGCTCTTTCCAGTCGTGGCGCAATTCTTCGAGCATCAGCTTGATGGTGTCGGCGCCGACGCCGGCGCCCATCGGGCGGCCCTGGTCGTCAACGTCGACGAACAGCTTCTTCATGCCGTGGATCGACATGGGCTCGCGCGCACACAGCAACGCGGTTTCGAGGACCTTTTTAGCCTCATCAGTATTCATAACGATGTCGTCAGCGGATCTTGCACATGCAATGCAAAGAAAATATCAAACAAAAACCATCCAACGAATTGCGGCGACCGTCATCGCATGAGGCCGATTGGTAAAGAACATTCGTTGAAACTGGAATCCGTTGCCCGGGCCGATGTGCGGTGGGCAGGATGGTACTGGTGGCGAGATGCGTACTCTGCCACACGGCTGCCCGCACACCTGGCAGGCCGCAAGCCGTTGATTTTCAAGCGAAACGCTTCCTTCGTCGAGGCGGACAGGAGGCCAGGCTCCGGGCGCGCGCTGCGTGAACGACCGACATCGTCTCTTCAAACTGCGGCCATTGTACCTGATAAAACGGCCAATGGCACAAACCGCGCCCTAGGAAGCGGCGTTTGGCGCGGCCAGCTTCTCGCCAAGGATGGCCGATACGCCCAGGAAAGCCGGATATTCGGCGGTAATCACAAAGGTCGGCACCTGCGCCAGGTAATTGACGAAACGGCCCTTTTGCTCGAAGCGGCTGCGGAACGACGACGTGGCAAAGCGCTCGCCGAGGCGCGGCACGATGCCGCCGCCTATATAGATGCCGCCCTGGGCGCCCAGGGTGATGGCCAGGTTGCCGGCCACGGTGCCGAGCATGCCGCAGAAGGCTTCGACCACCTGGTCGCACAGCGCGCATTCGCCGGCCAGCGCGCGGCGCACGATTTCCGGTGCGCCCAGCTGATGGTCGGGCTGGCCCGTATGATGCGCCAGCGCTCGGTAGATCAGTTCGATGCCGACGCCCGACAGCAGCCGCTCGGCCGACACGTGGTCGAACTCGCCCCAGGCGAAGCGCAGGATGGCGATTTCGGTTTCGTTGGCGGGCGAAAAGGTCACGTGCCCGCCTTCGCTGCGCAGCGCGCTCCAGCCTTCGGCGCACGGGATCAGGCCCGATACGCCGAGGCCGGTGCCGGCGCCGATCAGCCCGAGCGCGCTGTCCTCGCGCGCCGTGCCGCCGCCGACCTGGCGTTTCTGCTGCACGGCAAGGTGCGGCAAGGCCCGGGCCAGCGCGCTGAAATCGTTCTCCACCAGCAAGGTGTCGAAGCCGCATTCCTGCTGCAGCGCCGCAATCGAGAATTCCCAGTGATGATTGGTCATCCGCACCAGGTCGCCGACGACGGGGTTGGCGATCGCGATCGCCGCGTGGCGGATCTGCTTTACTCCGGCGGCGGCCAGCGCCGGCGAAGCGAGGTAGGCGCGCAGCGCATCGGCCAGGGTGGCGAAACCGGCGCATGGGAACACCTCGATCAGCTCGATCCGCGCGGGCGCGGTTTCGAGTGCAAAACGGGCGTTGGTGCCGCCGATATCGGCGAGCAGGCGCGGACCGTCGGCAAACGCGATGGCGGAATCGGACTGGGGCGGCGCCGGATGAAGCTGAACGGTCATGGTGGCAAAAAGAAAAGTGACCACCAAGCTTAAGGAATTATTGCGCTGTATGCAAGCAATCTTTGTAGTTTAGGTACATCGTCCGGCAAAATGTGGAAATTTATGGCACGGAGCGCCACAGCACCGCCGTAGTCAAGCTACGCAGGCACAAAGTTAGTGAGCACTCGCGTGCTTTTCGGAATCGTCGTGGTGGGCGTTCCAGGCGTCGAGCCCGCCGTGCAGCGCACGGGCCCGGTGGAAGCCGTTGGAGAGGAATTGGCGGGCGACCTGCGCCGCGGTGACGTCGTTCGGACAGCTGCAATAGACGACGATGTGGCGGTCCTTGTCGAGCGACGCCATCAGCTGGCCTGGTTCGCAGGACTGGTAGTTCAGCGCGCCGGGAATGGCGCTTTCAAGCTGCTGCGCGGTCAGGCTGCGCGCATCGATGATAAGCGGAGCCTGGCCGCCGTCGATCAGTTCTTTCAGCTCGCCGATCTGGATGCGGTCGACCGGAAGGCTGCGCTGGAAACGCCGGCGCTCAATGTATTTGAACAATACGAACAGCGCCAGCAAGCCGAGCAACCCCATCAGCGCGATGCCGCCCATGGTTTCGAGCGTCTCGAGCACTTTGTCGATGCTGGCATGGAACAAGACGCCGGCGCCGACGCCGACGCTGCTCCACAGCAGGCCACCGGCAACGCTGAAGGCCATGAAACGCGGCGTGCTGGTGCCCATCGCGCCCGCCAGCGGCGGCGCCACCGTGTTGAAGCCGGGTATGAACTTGGCGACGATCAGCGATTTTGAGCCGTGGCGCCGGAACTTGTCTTCGGTCTGGCTGACGCAGTAATCGGGCGACAGCGAGATCTTGCACAGCAGCCGCAGGATGCGTTTGCCGTAGAAGCGGCCGGCGCGAAACCAGAAGTAGTCGCTGATCAGGCACGCGGCCAGGCTGACCGCAATGCAGGCGGGCCAACTGATCTCGCCGCCGACCGCAAGCGCGCCGGCCACGATCAGGATCGGCATGGCCGGAATCGGCAAGCCGATCTGCTCCAGCAGGACGGTGCCGAAAACGATCAGCAGGCCGTACGTCTGGATCAGGAGGATTAGTTTGGACATCGCGACATGTTAGCCCAAATCGCTATTGTTAACCTTAAGACCGTCGCTCCCGCGCAGGGGGAGCGGCGGCCTATAAGGTGGCGGCCGGCCTCACACGCCTTTCGGGATCGCGCTCAGCAGCGTCTTCGTGTACGGATGCTGCGGATTGCGATACAGTTCATCCGAATCGGCCAGCTCCACCACACTGCCCTGGTGCATCACCATCACCTGGTCGGCCATGTACTTCACCACCGACAGGTCGTGCGAAATGAAGATGTAGCTCATGCCCAGCTCGTCCTGCAGGTCCTGCAGCAGGTTCAGCACCTGCGCCTGTACCGACACGTCCAGCGCCGACACCGATTCGTCGCACACCAGGATCTCCGGCTTCATGGTCAGGCAGCGCGCGATCGCGATGCGCTGGCGCTGTCCGCCCGAAAACTCATGCGGATAGCGGTGGAAGGCCTGGGCCGGCAAGCCGACTTTCTCCAGCAGCGCCTGCGCCATCGCGATGCGTTCGCCATCGTTGGCGCCGATCCGGTGGATCCGCATGGGTTCGAGCAGGATCTGCCCAACCGTGAAGCGCGGATTGAGCGAGGCGTATGGGTTCTGGAAGATGATCTGGATGCGCCTCTTGTACGGCATGTATTCGCGCTCCGGCATCGAGATCAGGTCGCGCCCCTCGAACATCGCCGTGCCTGCCGTGGCCTGGTGCAGTCGCAGAAGCGTCAGTCCGACCGTGGTCTTGCCCGATCCCGACTCGCCCACCACGCCCAGCGTCTTGCCGCGCGCAAGCGTGAACGAGACGTCTTTCACGGCCTTGAATTCGCGCTTGCCGAACAGGCCCTCGCGCAGGAAGAAACTCTTGGACAGCTTGTCGACCACCAGTACCGGCGTGTCGCCTGCCTGCACGCCGCGGGTGCGCTGCGGCAGAGCGATCTCCGGTGCGGCCTTGCCGGCCATGTAGTCGTCGATCACCGGCAGCCGCATTGGCCGCTCGTCGAGCGAAGGCCGGCAATGCAGCAGCGCGCGTGTGTAGGCATCGGCCGGATGCTCGAAAATCTGGCGCACGTGGCCTTCTTCGCGCACCACGCCATGCCGCATCACGATCACGCGGTCGGCGATCTCACCCACCAGGCCCAGGTCGTGCGTGATGAACAGCACCGACATCTGGTGCTTCTTTTGCAGGTCGGCGATCAGCGCCATGATCTGCTTCTGGATCGTCACGTCGAGCGCGGTGGTGGGCTCGTCGGCGATCAGCAGCTTCGGCTCGCACGCGATCGCCATCGCGATCATCACGCGCTGCTGCTGGCCGCCCGACATCTGGCTCGGGTAGGCGTCGATCTTGCGCGCCGGGTCGGGGATGCCGACTTCGCCGAGCAGCTCGAGCGTGCGCGCGCGCGCCTGCTTCTTGTTCATGCCCATGTGCAGGCGCAGCACCTCGCCGATCTGGAAGCCGACCGTGAACACCGGATTGAGCGAGGACATCGGCTCCTGGAAGATCATCGAGATGTCCTTGCCGCACATCTTGCGCCGCTCGGCCAGCGACAGCTTGAGCAGGTCGCGGCCGTCGAACAGGATGCTGCTGGCCGGGTCGACGATGCTGTTTTCCGGCGCGAGCAGGCCCATTACGGCGAGCGAGCTGACCGATTTGCCACTGCCCGATTCGCCCACCAGCGCCACCGTGGCGTTGCGCGGCACGTCGAACGAGATGCCCTTGACCGCTTCGAAGCTGGTCTTCTTGTCGAGCCGGAAGGTCACGCGCAGATCGCGCACCTGCAGCAGCATGGAGGAGTCGTTAGTCATCGTGGCTCCTTATTTCAGTTTCGGGTCGAGCGCGTCGCGCAAGGCATCGGTGAACAGCGAGAACGCGGTCACCAGCACGGCCATCGCGGCGGCGGCGGCGGTCAGCTGCCACCATTTGCCCAGGATCAGTTCGTTTTGTGCTTCGTTCAGCATGCTGCCCCACGACACCACGCCGACCGGCACGCCGAAGCCGAGGAAGGACAGGATCACCTCGGCCTTGATGAAGCCGACCACCAGGATCGACAGCTGCACCAGCGCGACGTGGCTGACGTTCGGAAAAATGTGCGAGAACATCTTGCGCCAGGTGGAGGCGCCGATCGCGTCGGCCGCCATCACGTATTCGCGCGCCTTGTGCTTCATGTACTCGGCGCGGATCAGGCGGTACGGGCCGGTCCAGCCGGTCAGGCCCAGGATCAGCACGATGGTGGTGACGCCCTTTTGCTGCAGCACCGCGGCCACCGTCAGTATCATCAGGATCGACGGGATCGAAGTGAAGATGCTGTAGAACCAGTTGAAGAAATCGTCGACCAGACCGCCGTAGTAACCCGACACCGCGCCAAACAGTGTGCCCAGCGACACCGCAAGCAGTGCCGCGACCAGGCCGACCACGATCGAGGTCTCGGCGCCCTTGATGGTTTTCTTGATGACGTCATGGCCCCACTTGTCGGCGCCGAACGGCAGCGTGTCGCGGCGCGCGGCCAGGACGCCCGCGCCGGCGCCCGGCCCGGCAGCGGCACGCAGTGCGGCGACATCGGCGGCGAGCGGATCGACGACGCCGTACATCTCCAGTGCCGGCTGGGCGCCCTGCCCTCCTTGCGCGCGAATCGCTTTGATGTCCTCGGCCAGCGGGTCGAAGGCGTTGTCGGGCACCGCCGCCTCGGGCGCGGCAGCGGCCTTCGCGGCCAGGCCGCCGGCGGGGCCGGCAAACGACGGCGGCGCGTAGTTCACGCCCACTTCGTCTTCCCAGTCCGCCACGATCAGTCCGGACGACGACAGCAGCAGCATCGCGAGGAAGGCTGCCACCACGGCCAGCGACACCATCGCGACCTTGTCGGCGCGCAGCCGGCGCCAGGCAAGCGCCCACAAGCCGGGCGAGGTTGGTTGATTGGTCATGCTGTGCTGGTCCTTCGAATCAGGAGAGTTGTACGCGCGGATCGACGGCCTGGTACATCAGGTCGGTCAGCAGGTTGAAGATCATGGTGGCGGCGGCCACGTACACGGTGATCGCCTTGATCACCGGGAAGTCGCTGCGCTCGACGGCGAGAATCACCTCGCGCCCGATGCCGGGAATGCCGAAGAAGCGCTCGAGCAGGAAGGCGCCGATCAGCAGCGCCGGCAGGTTCGACATGACGTGCGTGATGATCGGGATCGATGCGTTGCGCAGCACGTGCACCCACATGATGCGGCGTTCGCCGAGGCCTTTTGCGCGCGCGGTGCGCACGTAATCCTGGTTGGCTTCGTCGAGCACGAAGCTGCGGAAGAGGCGCAGTGTCGGCGCGATCGATACCGCCAGGCCGATCAGGATCGGCAGGGTCGAATAGCGCAGCAGGTTTTCGGTGAAGTGCTCGCCCCAGCCCTGTACCGGGAACAGTCCCAGCTTGTAGGCGAAGCCGTACTGGAACACGATGATGTAGACCAAGATCGAGATCGACATCCCGACGGTGCAGGCGATCATCACCGCGCGGTCGGTCAGCGAGCCGCGCACGAAGGCGATTGCCAGCGCCAGTGCGATGCCGAAAAACGTCTCGAGAATGGTCAGCGGAACCAGCACCGTCATCGACGGGCCGAGACGAGTGGTGATGATGTGCGCGACCGATTCGCCGGTGGCCCACGAGTTGCCGAAGTCAAAGGTGACGATCTGCTTGACGAAGATGCCGAGCTGGACGTAGTACGGCTGGTCGACCCCGAGCTGCTTGCGGATGTTGGCGATCGCCTCGGCGTTCGACATCTTGCCGGCCAGGATATAGGCCGGGTCGCCGCCGACCCAGTTGAACAGCACGAACACCAGCACGACCACGCCAGCCATGGTCGGCAGCATCTGCCACAGGCGACGCAGGATATAGGCAAACATCTTGGATACTCCGTTTCTAAAATCGTTTTAAATTGGGGTCAGACCCGTTTTAAATTTGGCCAGATCGGACAAGCACAAATTCCCATCGCTTGGCCGGCTGGTTCTCGATGCACTCCTACTCCTGCCTTAGCAGAAAATGGGGTCAGACCCGTTTGAAATATGGCCATTCGGGATTTCTCTGATTTATAAAACGGGTCTGACCCCATTTTATTTGGCCGGGTCGATGTCGATGTACTGCCATTCCTGCTTCAGGATCGGGTGCTTCTTGTAGCCAAGCACCTTCGGCTGGGCCAGCATGTTGCGGTAGCGCGCGTAGCCCATGCGCGAGGCGCTGGTCACTTCGATCCGACGCGCCATCCGGTGGTACAGCGCGTCGCGCTCGGCGCCGGCCGGCAGCTTCTGGGTCTTCGCATACATCGCGTCGAATTCGGGATCGGCGAAACAGCCGGCGTTGTTCTGATGCACGTTGGGACCGTAGTACAGCTGCATGAAGTTGTCGCCGTCCGGATAATCGGCCACCCACTGGTAGTTGCGGCTCTGTACCTTGCACAGCTGCTCGCCCTTGAGCAGGTCGCTGAAAATCATCCGGTCGCTTTCCATCCGGATCCCGATCGACGTGTAAGTCTTGCGCCAGACCTCGGCCTGCAGCACGCCGCTGGCCTCGTTGCGCGACACGTAGTGGATCACCAGCGGCTTGCCATCGGGCAGCGTACGCCAGCCGTCCTTGCCTTTCCTGTAGCCGAAGCGGTCGAGCAGCCTGTTGGCCAGAACGGGATCGTACTGCAGCAGGCTGCGGTACGCCGGATCGTGCCCCACCACCCCGGGCGGAATCGGATAGTCGATGCGCTCGGCCTGGCCGTTCCAAACGATCGCGATTTCTTCGTCGATGTTGTGGGCAATCGCGATGGCGCGCCGCAGCGCGATCTTTTCCTTCGCCATGCCGCCCAACACCGGATCCTGCATGTTCCAGTAGTAGTAAGTCACTTCCGGGTCCATCTGGCGCGACAGCTGCACCCCCCTGGCTGCCAATTCGGGCCGCAGCTTGCCGTTCAACATGGCCTTCGGCGCCAGCGGGCCGTCCAGCCAGAACAGGTCGGCGCCGCCGCTCTGGAACGTCAGCCAGCGGGACTGGTCTTCCACCATCACCGAAATTTCAATGCGCCCGATCTGGCCGATCTGCTTGCCCTTCATCTGGGAAATGATGCGCTGATCGTCCGGGCTGCCGTCGCCCTTGAAGTCCCAGGTCTCTTGCCGGTGGTTCGGATTACGTTCGAGCACAATGCGGTTGCCGCGCACCCATTCACCCAGGGTGTAATAGCCGGTGCCGACCGGATTGGACGCCACTTCGCCCTTCACGTCGCCATACGCGGCGACCACTTCGCGCGCCACCGCCGAGGTCGGGTCGTGCGCCAGGATCATGCCGAGGTTGAAGTCGGTCTGGGTCAGGTGGATGCGCAAGGTGTAGGGATCGACCAGCTCGAAGCCTTCGACCCTGGCGTCGTAATCGAAGCGCCCGCTCTTCTTCGCGTCAATGGCCAACTGGTCGAAGCCGACCACCTTGCCTTCGAACAGCCACGAATGCGCCGAGGCCAGTTTCGGGTCGAACAGCCGCTTCCACGAATACACGAAGTCGGCCATCGTCAGTTCGCGCCGGCGCCCCTTGAATGCCGGGTTGGGCGTGAACAGGATGCCGTGCTTGAGGCGGATGGTATAGGTCTTGCCGTCGGCCGACACCTCAGGCAGCGCGGCCGCCGCCAGCGGCGCCAGCCTGGCCGGGCGCGCCAGGTAATCGTAGGTGTACAGGGTTTCGAAGATCGCCTGGGTGACGTGATTCGAGTAGAGGTCGCGCGCGGTGGCCGGGTCGAAACCGGTTTCGGCGGCGGGAAAGATATAGCGCAGTGTTTTCACCGGTTCGGCGGCGTGCGCCGGCGGGGCACCGGCGGCCGCGCCGGCCAGCAGGCCGAGGCACAACAACAGCGTGACCCAGGGGGTTTTCATCGACGGATTTCCTTCGCCCGCAGGCGGGGCCAAAAAAGGCGTAACGATAGCGCATATTCGCGCTGTCGGGCGGCAATTCCCACGAATCTCGCCGCTGCGGTGAACACGAAACTATATTTTTAATATGCACGTTTTGCTGCACCGCATCATGAACAACTCCACGGGCGACGGGTGTTGCCAATCCACAAGCACTGGCTCGGCGTCCAGGGACGCATGGTGCAATGCAGCATAGCAAGCCCGCCGCCGCCGCGTGCGCGCCAAAAGTGTTGTATCGCCACAAAACGGATGTGCTCGCTGGTATTGACACTCACGTTGCCGGATGTTCAGATGCGGGGGCTTGAAATATGTTCCACCTACTATTTCTCGACAAGACGATGAACAACGCGCTTTTTGACGGACAAAACAGCATATATGCACCTTTGATTGCCTAAATGGCAAATATGCATACCGATCGACGTGTGTTCTATACAACGCAATCTTCTGGAGTCAATATGTACAAGAAAACAGCCCTCGCTCAAGCTGTCTCGCTGGCCCTCGCGGCCATCGCGATGGCGCAGCCGGCGTTCGCGCAGGAAGCCCCTGCAGCCCCCCTGCAACGCGTCGAAATTACCGGTTCGAGCATCAAGCGCGCTTCGGCCGAGACCGCATCGCCGGTCCAGGTCATCAGCCGCGAAGACCTGGCCAAGTCCGGCAAGGGTACCGTCGCCGAATACCTGCAGACCCTGACCGCCGACGGCGCAGGTTCGCTGCCGACCGGTTTCGGTAACGGTTTCGCCGCAGGCTCGACCGCGATTTCGCTGCGCGGCCTGGGCGCGACCTCGACCCTGGTGCTGCTCAACGGCCGCCGCATGGCGCCGTTCGCGCGCGCCGATGACGGCCAGAAGAGCTTCACCGACCTGTCGACCATCCCGATGGAAGCAGTCGAGCGCATCGAAGTGCTGAAGGACGGCGCTTCGTCGACCTACGGCGCGGACGCAATCGCCGGCGTGGTCAACATCATCCTGCGCAAGGACTTCACCGGCCTGGTCATGAAACTGACCATGGGCGAGTCGAAGTACCGTGACGGCGAGACCGGCAAGGCATCGCTGACCTGGGGCAAGGGCAACCTGGACACCGACGGCTACAACGTGCTGGTCAACGCCGAGCTGTATTCGAACCACGAGCTGATGAACAGCGACCGTGCTGGCCGCGCGTGGATCGGCCATGGCGACATCCGCCCATGGGGCTACCCACTGGCAACCCAGTTCGCCGCCGGCGACATCCGCAGCGGCGTCGCTGGTGCGACACCGACCGGTGCGATTCGCAACCCGACCACCCTGGCCTATGAATACCTGCCAGGCTGCGGCCAGTTCTCGGCCTCGGTACAGCCAGTGCCAGCCAACGGCTGCGTATGGCACCAGGACCAGTTCCGCTCGATGCAGCCACAGATCGACGGCGCCAACCTGTACGCCCGCGGCGCGAAGAACATCAACAGCGACCTGCAAATCTACGCGGAAGCCGGCTACTCGAAGCGCGACACCTCGTTCACCCTGACCCCACCGTCGATCACCCCGACCGTTGCGTTCCCGCCTAACGCGAAGAGCCCGACCGGCGTGATCAACTACGGCTCCGGCGCCGGCACCACCATCGTGCTGGCCGCGAACCACCCACAGAACCCGTACGGCGTGCCAGTGCGCGTACGCTACTCCGCGTTCGACATCGGCCCAAGCACCCGCTCGGTCGACAACTCGTTCAACCGCTTCGTGATCGGCGCCAAGGGCGCGGCGATGGGCTGGGATTTCGATACCGCCTACGTGCACTCGGAGTCGAAGCTGGACCTGAACTACAGCAACATGCTGAACATGAACGTGGTCAAGGACGCGCTGGGTAATTCGGCCAGCCCTTACTTCCCGTACTACATCGGCACCCAGGCTGGCAAGAACCCGGCCTCGCTGTACGCCGCGATGGTGACGAATGCGGTTTCGCACTCGACCACCAAGGTCGACATCGTCGACTTCAAGGCTTCGCGCGAGCTGTTCGAACTGCCGGGTGGCGCAATGGGCCTGGCGGTCGGCGCAGAACATCGCCGCGAAAAGCTGGACAACCCATCGTTGTCGGGCACCCTGGACGGCAGCATCAACTCGTCCTACGTAGCTGCCAAGGGCGACGAGAAGGTTTCGGCCGTGTTCGTCGAAGTTGCCGCACCTGTCATCAAGACCGTCGAGCTGAACGCCGCTCTGCGTTACGACAAGTACACCAACTTCTCGTCGACCACCCCGAAACTGGGCGCAAAATGGACCCCGCTGAAGACGTTCGCCCTGCGCGGTACGTACTCGGAAGGTTTCCGCGCTCCAGGCCCAGCTGAATCGGGCATCGAATCGCAATCGACCGGTACCGCCACTGCGCGCGATCCGATCCGTTGCCCAGGCGGCGTGCCAGCGCCTGGCGCCAGCACCAACGACTGCTCCGCTTCGATCGCTGCTGTCAAAGTCGGCAATCCTAACCTGAGCCCGGAGAAGTCGAAAGGCATGACCCTGGGTATGGTCTGGGATCCGCTGAACAACACCAGCATGTCGCTCGACCTGTGGAAGATCAAGCGTTCGGACGAGATCAACCCACTGCCGTACAACGAAGCGGCTGCCTTGCCGACCGCTGTGCGTTCGGATAACAACCTGATCGGCGCGAACGGCCAGCCTATCCCGAACACCGGCACCCTGCTGATCTCGAAGGCTCCATACCGCAACTCGAGCTACACCGAGATCAAGGGTATCGACCTGGACGTCAAGCAGCGCATCAAGCTGGGCGACTACGGCCGCGCAACGGCTGGCCTGACCTGGACCCACATCGCATCGTGGATGCGTGCCGAGTCGGCTACCGTCAAGTACCAGTACGCTGGCACCCACGGCAACTGCGATACCTCGAACTGCGCTGGTACGCCTAAGGACAAGATCAGCCTGGTAGCAGGTTGGGACTTGGATGCATGGAACGTGACCGCAACGGCGAACTACCGTTCGGACATCAAGAACGTGCTGTTCGAAGGCGACCTGTGCGCTTCGACGTTCGCCAACGGCACGCCTGCGCCGAACGGCTGCAAACTGGCATCGTTCACCACCGTGGACCTGTCGGCGCGCTACAACGTGTCGAAGAACCTGCAAATCTTCGGTTCGATCACCAACCTGTTCGACAAGGTTGCTCCGCTCGATCCGCTGACCTACGGCGGCATGAGCTACAACCCGATGGACTCGAGCGGCGCGATCGGTCGTTTCTTCAAGATCGGTGCACGTTACCAGTACTAATCTGACGCCGGCTGCCTGAACAGGTAGCTAAGCGTAAAGGGGCGATGAGCGATCATCGCCCCTTTTTTTGTCTGTATTCAATGCCAACAATGGCAGTTTCGCGGCTGATATGGCGTTGATATCATGTTATTCTATCAACTGACGGCGTGGCCCTCCCCTCTCCTTGTCGTCATTCCCGCAACCATATTCATTTTGAGACCACGCCAAGCCATGAAAGATTTCACCGCCTGCTCCGCCGTCCTGGCCGTATTCGCGTCGCTGTGCGGCTGCGCCAGCACTCCAGCGGCCCCAACCGAGAAGAAAGAGCTTGTCGTGCAAGAGAATGAGTACGGTACGGGGTCGAATATCGCCAGGCGCAAGAATAGCGCCGCGAATGTAACGACGATGACGACCGAGCAGGCGGAAGAAATGCGCCGCAGCTTGCAGATCCGTTCGCCGCAGAGTGGCGGCAAGTAAACCCATCCCGTCAGCAAGCCTGCCGCCGTTTGCGGCGCAATGAAAAAAAATCCGGCAGATTCGCATCTGCCGGATTTTTTTATTGAGTTACCGCATTGCGGCGATGACCGCTACGCTATTTCCCGCTCAATCAGATGAACTTGTAATTGACGCGGAAGTAGAACGTGCGGCCCAGCGGGTTGGTGAACTGCGCGTCGTAGCCCGTCTGGAAGTTGGCGCCGGTACGCGACGACGGTGGATCCTGATCGAGCATGTTCTTCACGCCAACCGTGGCGCTCAGGTTCTTCACATAGCTCCAGCCCTTCGGTGCCTTCCAGCCGATCGTCGCATCGATCGTCGAGTACGACGCGACGTTGCGCACCAGCGGATAGGTCGGGCCAACTGCAAGCGGATCGGTGAAGTCCAGGTAGCCGTCTGTGTAGTTGTGAGTCAGCGAAGCATTCCACCCACCGATGGCGTACGTGAAGGTCAGCGCCTGGCGATAACGTGGCACCGGACCGAAGTCCTTGTATTCGCCCAGGTCGCTCACTTCAGGCGAACCCTCGTACTGGTAGCCATGACGCGCATACAGGGTCGAATCCAGGTTCACGCCGAAGGTACCGTATTCAGCCATTTTCTGGCGGAAGTTCAGGTTGAAGTCCCAGCCGGCAGCATAGAACTTGCCGGTGTTGACCTTAGGCAGAGCGACATACGCAAGCGGGAAATCCTTATTGGTGCTGCCCTTGATCGGATGCAACTGGTCAGGATCGGCCACCGGATCGTAGCGGTAGAACTGGCCGACGTTGGCAACCGGATCGCCGAACACGGTGTTTTCCGACATGGCGTTGATGGCCTTG